>CAWAYJ010000029.1:0-219219 GCA_963786235.1 uncultured Gemmatimonadales bacterium | reverse complement strand
GCGCCGGGGCAGGTCGCCGCGCCGAACCCGGGGGCGGCCCTTCCGACCGGCATTCGGAAGTTCGCCCGCCGCGATCAGCTCGCGGAGGCGCCGGACGGACCGGCCGTCCTCCGCCGCCGCTTCCTCCAGCGTCAGGACCGCGTCGGCCTCTTCGCGGAGCGCGGCGTCCAACTCCGCCGCCGCCTGGCGGAACGCCTCAGCCGCGGCCGGTGCGAACGGCTCCAGGTCGTTCGCACGGTCCCGAAAACGGGCCGGCAAGTCAGTCGGGATCATGCGACCCGGCGCCGGACGCGATTTCCTCGCGCGCAGCCGTCGTCGCCGACCGCCGGAAATACGCAGCCAACGACTCGCCGCGGGCGTCCGCCGCCAGCTCGATCAGCCGACGTTCCGCGTCGCCCAGCCGGATCGTGAAAACGGGTCTCTGTCCTTCCCCACGCGGCATCGTGATTTCTCCAGTGTTGCGTATTACAGCGCGCCGTGTACCTTTGTTATCGGAAGGTAGTGCAACGCGGCGAAAACGCAACGCGCAGTTTGTGCGCAGGAAGGGCGGGAGGATGCGCGACAAAGTGGCAACGGCCGGATTTTCGGAGCGAATCGTCCGGGCGCTCAAGCATGGGCCGCGGCCCATGAGTGTGCGGCAGCTCGGCGAATCGTTGGGCAAGGCGTATCCGGACGTGCGCGGCGCGACCTATGCGGGAGCGCGCCTCTATGCCAGCCCCGGGGGGCGCGCCGTGCGGAATCCTCGCCTGGAGGTCCTGCGCGCGATGGCGGACGTCCTCGGCGTGCGGCCGGAATGGCTGGCGTACGACCAGGGCGACATGACGGCGGACGCCGAAGCTCTTGCGCAGGAGTTCGACACCACGCCGGACCCCGTGGAGCCCGAGGTCGCGGCAATGATCGAAGAATGGCCGGCGCTCGGACACTCCGGGAGCGTCCGTGCATTGACGGTTGTGATTCAGCTTCTCAATGCCTACCGGGCGCTCGGCCCGGCAAACGTTTTCAGCGAGACCGAGGCGGGGGTCAACGAGTTGGCGCGCCAACTCGTGCGTGCGGTTCGGGCACCGCTCCGGGCGCTAGGTGTGGACCGTAGCGACGCATGGGGCACGGAGGAGTTGTCCTATTTGCTGTCCATGAGCGCGGCTCTGCTAGCCTTGCTGCCAGCCGTGGAGCGGGCGCGGAGCGGGCGTTTTCCTTTCTGGCGGCCGAGCGAGGGGGTGGACAATGGCGAAGCGTAAGAGCTGGTCGAAGGTCGTGAGCAAGGACGGCGTTGCCGTGCGCCTGTACGAACGCCCCGGCGCGATCATTACCGCGAAGTACGGCTCGAAGGCGGGCGGAAGGACCGCCGGAGCCTCGGGCACCGGGACCGGGCGCAAGCGGTTGTCCAGGCGAAGGCCCTGGCCGGTGAGCTGGCGGCCCTTCGCGTCAACGGCTGGACGGGTGAGCCGGTCACGTTCGGCGAGTTGCGCGAGCCTCTACCTCGCGCACAAGATCCTGAGCCGAAACGCCGCTACTTCATGGAACAGACGCTTGAGCTGTTCGCCGATCTCGCTTGAGCCGGGCGGCCGGCCGTTCCGGATGGACGACTTCGGGCCCGACGCAGGCGGAAGCGTACCTCGACGCTCGGCGTTCGGGGCGCATCAAGCGGAGCGACCCGCGTACACGCGAGAACCCGCGCGCCGGCACGCTCGGGAACGAGCTACAGGCCCTCTCCGCGGTCTGCAATTGGGCCGTGAGCTTCAAACGGAACGGGCGCCGGCTTCTCGACCGGAACCCGGTGCGCGACGTGCAGAAGCCTCAAGAGCAGAACCCGCGCCGGCCCGTGGCGACCATTGACCGGCTCGAACGACTGCTAGCAGTCTCCGACTCGATCGACGCCAGCGGGCAATTCCGGCTCCTACTGCATCTCGCCGCCGGGACCGGGCGCCGGATCAGCGCCATCCTGCATCTCCGGCGTTCCGATCTCCTGTTCGGGGAGGATCAGGTACGGGCCGGTCTCGCCGCGGCCGGCTGGCCGGAAGGCTACGCGCATGGAATGGCCCAACGCCGTCCACTGGCGGGCCGAGCATGACAAGAAAGGGCAGGCATGGGTATCTCCCCTGCCCGACCGGCTTCGGGCCGCCGTCGAAGCCTACACGCGTCGTGCGGCCGTCGTGGGCAATGCGTGGCTCTTCCCGCACAGCCGGAACCCGGAGAACCCGACGCCCATCGACAATACCCTGTACTGGCTGAAGCAGGCCGAGAAGGCGGCCGGGCTCCCGCACCAGGCGCGCGGCGGCTGGCACGCGTTCCGGCGGGCATGGGCCACGGCCCGGAAGGGTTACCCGATCTCGGACGTGATGCAGGCGGGCGGCTGGCGGGACGCGAAGGCGCTGCAGAAAGCCTACACGCAGGCCGATCCCGGCACGGTTCGGAAGGTCATGGAAGGCTGATCGCGGACACAAAACGGACACAAGTTGTAAACTTGAGCGCCGCAAACCCATGCGGCGCTTCTGTTTATCTGTTTGCCTCAATAATTGAAGCCGAAGAAGAAGTCGACGAACGTGTCGTTGAAGGAGTGGCCGTTGAAGCGGACCGGCGGCAGGTCGCCGAAGCGATAGCGGCGGCCGATGTCGAGGCGCAGGACAAGGGCGCCGCCGAGCGAGGTACGAAGCCCGAGGCCGTAGTTCCCCCAGGTGCCGGCGGCGCCGGATTGGGTCTCGAGCCAGGAGGAGCCCAGGTCGCTGAACAGCGCGCCCTGTACGCCGGGCATGCGGAGCACGCCGAACGGGAAGTTGAGGCTCCATCCGTTGAGGAGCGGGAAGCGCCATTCCTGGTTCAACAACCAGACGCGCGAGCCGGCCAGCGAGAAGCGCGGATACCCGCGCAGCTGGTTGGTACCGCCGAGAACGGCGCGCCCGGGGATCGTGCCACCGCTGTAGAAGGCGAACGCGCGCACGGCGTAGGCGGTGTAGAGCGAGGTCCGGAAATAGCGGCGGTAGTCGGCAGCGAGAATGAAGCTTTCGCCCACCGCCGACCGCTTGATGAACTCGCCGGTGACTTCGCTCGGCGTTTCGCACGCGAAACAGCTACTGAGTCCCGCGGTCAGGCTGAAGCGCTCGCCATCGATCGGTCCGGTTGGCAGCCAGAGCGTGTTGTCCTTGACGTACGACACGTAGTTGCCCGCCAGGTACCCGCGCCGCGTCAGGTCGCGGGGATCAGGCGTCGTGGAGCCACCGAACAGGCCGGAGTCGAACACGTCCTCGAGGTCGGTCCGGTTGCTTCGCTCCAGGCCGAGCTGGAACTCGATGCGCTGGAACTTCGTGAAGGGATAGCTGGCGACGAAATAGCCGCCAACCGACTGCTCGTCATAGATGTTGAGGGCCACGTCGTAGTAGCGGCCCTTGAAGCGGAACAGGCCGGCGCCGTAGTTGAGCCGGTGCTTCAGGTTCAGGTAGAGCAGACTTCCGCTGAACGCATCGACGAGGTTCTGGACGCCGCGGAACTGCGCCGCCGAGACGCCGGCGAAGATGACGTGGTCCCCGAGCATGTCCGTGAGCAGGAACTGCGCGCCCTGGGCACCGCCGTAGCCGGGCAGGATGATGGCGTCGGCCGCAGCGAAGTCGAGCGAGAGCTTCTCCCAGGTGTTGTAGGGGCTCGGCTGAATGGCCGCGGTGGCCTGGATCTCCGCCTGGTCCTGCCACTGCCAGCCGGCGCCGGGCCCGGTTTCCGTGGCCGCGAGGGTCCAGCTGACGGACGCCGGATCGAGCGCAATGTGCAGCGCCGGATCCGTGTCCGGCGGCACCTGCGCCCGGTAGACGGCGAAGCTCGAGTTCTGGAACCCGGCGAACACGATGCCGTCGCCGCCCGGCAGCCACTCGGCGTCGTATGCGCCCCCGGTCATCGCGGTGATACGACGGCCACGGCCCTGGTCGTCGATCTCGTAGAGGTCGTAGAATCCGGTGCGGTCGGAGGTGAAGGCGATGCGCGAGCCGTCGGGCGACCAGCGCGGGTCCTGATCGTGCCAGCGGCCGTACGTCAGGAAGCGCAGCGAGTCGGTGTCGACGTCGCACAGAAACAGGTTCGTGAACCCATCTTCGCCGCCGGCCGTCCGGTCGCTGGCGAACACGATGGAGCGTCCGTCGGGCGACCAGTCGGGATCCTCGTCCCGGTAGTGGTCGGCGGTGAGCGCGCGGCGTTGCTGCGTGTCGAAGTCGTACACGTACAGGTCCGACACGCCCGACGAGGACAGGCCCTCGAACACGACTTTCCGTCCGTCGGGCGACCAGGCCGGCGACTTGATCCCGATGAGGTCGTCCCACTGGTAGCGCCCGACCAGCTCGTTGCGCTCGAGGTCCCACAGGATCAGGGCATCCCGTTCCAGGAACTTCGATCCCATCGCGACGATGCCGCGCCGGGTAACGTCGAACCCCGATTCGTACGCGTGGAACGATTCGAGCTCCGGGCTCCGCTCACCCTGGACCACGGATTCGACGCCGTCCTCGCCCTGGTCGAGTCGCGTGCGGTACAGGTTGGTGTACCCGTTGCGCGGCGAGAGGAACAGGAGCTGGTCGACGCCGCTGCTGTCGCGCCAGACGACCGGCTTGAAATTCGCGCCACCCTCCCAGACGAGGCGGTCGGCGGCGATGTCGAGCGGCGGCCGGTCGGCGTACTCGGGGAAGAAGCGCTGCTCGAGATCGTAGCGCCACTCGCGGCTGAGCTGGTCCAGGTCCTCACCGAGCACGCCCTCCAGGGCACGGTCGAACGAGTCGTAGCGGCGGTACTCCTCGTACAGTCGCACGATGTACTCCTGGCCGAAGCGCCGGCTCAGGTACTTGTGCAGCTCGGCGCCGAGCGGATACGAGAGGAAGCTGTAGGTGCGCGTGAACTGCTTGATCGTGGGCAACCGGCCGCTCACCACGAGGTCGCGTACGTACATCTCGTCTTCCGTAGTCTGTCCGCCGGACCAGAACTCGGCGAGCCCTTCCGTCCACCAGTGAATGAACTGCGGCGATTCGCCACGCTGTCGCGGATAGCGGACCTGCGCCTCGGCCAGCTTGGACAGCTGGAACGCATGCACGAGCTCGTGGCGCAGCGTCTTCCGGAACTGGTCGTAGTCCCCGCGGAACGGAAGCGCCACCCGGCGCTTGAGGTACTCCGTGAACCCGAGCACACCTTCCGGGATGAAGCCCGGGAAGATGTTCGTCTGCTCGAAATCCTGGTCGGAGGCATAGACGATCAACGGGATGCGGCGGAAGGGATGGTGCAGAAACTGGCGCTCGAGGTACGTGTACGTCTCCTCCGCCCAGGAGAGCGACAGCCGCGCGACCGCCTCTTCCTGCGGATAGTAGTAGACATCGATGTGCTCGCCCGACAGCACGCGCCACTGGAAGTCGCGGTACTGGACCTTGTTCTTGCCGAACGTCGCCGTCTGGGCCGACGCACCGGCTGGGATGGCGGCGGCGAGAACGAGAGCGAAGGCGGTTGCGAGCTTCTTCACGGTCGGATGATGCGCATTTCGAGAATCGGGTCGTCCTGCACGACGCGGTCGGCCACGTCCATGCCGCGGACCACGCGGCCGAAGATCGTGTAGCCGCCGTCGAGGTGCGGTTGCGGCGAGACGGTGATGAAGAACTGGCTGCCGCCCGTGTCCGGACCGGACAGCGCCATGCCGAGCACGCCCCGGTCGTACCGGATGCGGTTGATTTCGTCGCGGATCGCGTAGCCGGGCCCGCCGCCGCCATCGCCGCGCGTGTCGCCGTCCTGCAATACGAAGTTCGGCACCACGCGATGCCAGCGGTGCCGGTCGACATCACCGTTCACATCGAAATAGCCCGACTCGACGAGCTCGATCATGTTGAGCACGGTGAGCGGGGCATCCTGCGGGGCAAGCTCGACTTCGATGTCTCCCTCCTGCATCCGGAACAGCAGCCTCGGCGCCGGGTCGCCGCGGTAGTACGGGGCCACCAGGTCATCGACCGCGTGGACGTAGTACGAATCGGGCCGGCGCGCGGGCTCCGCCACCGGCGGCACCGGCCAGCTCCCGCCGAGCCGCTGCGAAATCCGGCGGAGCAGGGCCGGGTCGGTGGGTGGGTCGAAGCGCGCGAAGAAGGCGTTTTCCACCGGCATTCCGGTCCTCCGTACCGCCCCGAGTCCGTCGACGGCCGCGATCGCGGCGACGTCGGTCGAATCCCGGATGGCCCGCTCGTACGCGTCGAGAAGCGCGGCAAGGTCGGCGGGGCCCGCGCTTCTCGCGAGCCCCCGGATGGCGGCGGCGCGAACCGCGGGCTCCTCACGCCGCATGCCCTCGAGGAACAACGTGTGAGCCGCCCCGGGTGTGTCCGCTGCGCGGCTCACCGCGTTCAGCGCGGTCGCCGCAACGAGCGCGTCGGGGTCCTGCGCCGCGCGTCGGAGCACGGTGTCCGCTGCCGACCACGGTTGTCCGCTCACGGCGCGCACGGCGTGCAACCGGAGCAGCCAGCGCGGAGAGTCCAACCAGTCCGAGGCGGCCCGGATGGCGAGCGCGGGATCCAGCCGCGCCAGTCCCGTGAGAGCCGTGGCACGGAGGCCGGTCGGAGCACTCGTGTCGCCCGTCAGGGCGAACAGGGCCACGGCGGCTCCCGTCCCCGGCGACGCTGTCACCGCCTGGGCGGCGGCTACCCGGACGTTGGCGTCCTCGTCGCCGAGGCGCGTGATGACGGCGGCGGTGAACGTCGTGTCCGCCCACCCCGCCACGGCGTTGAGCGCATTGATGCGAACGTGCGGGTCGACGTCGCCGAGTGCGTCCGCGAGCGCGGCCCGCGCCGCCGGGGTCTGGCGCGCGGAATCCACCACCGGGCGGCGCAGCGCGCGAATCGCGAGGGAGCGGACGAGGGGATCCGGATCCGCGGCGCACGGCAGGAGCAGCGTCACGCTCGCCGGCGTACCGATGCGCATCACGGCGTAGGCCGCCCGCCAGCGGATCGCGGGATCGGGGTCCGCGAGCAGCGGCCCGATCACGGGCAGTGCGCGCTCCGCTTGCGGCAGGTGCCACAGCGCGAGGAGCGCCTCCCCGAGCACCGACGGAGGCACTGCCCGGGCCGCACCATCCGGAACGGCAAGCAGCGGCCACAGCGCATCGAAGGAGGAAAAGGTCGGCAGCTTGCCGAACGCGGCCGCCGCTTCGGCGGCAACGACCGGCTCATCGCCGAGCGCGGCCGCAAGTGCTCCGGTGACCGCGGCCGCCGTGTCGCCGAGCTCTCCGAGCGCGAAGGCGGCTTCCCGACGGACCGTGGCCGCGGAATCCGAGAGCGCGGCGAGCAGCAGCGGCGTCGCGCTCCGGTCGCCGATGCGTCCCATGGCGAGGGCCGCGCGCCGCCGGATCTCCGGGTTCGAGTCCGCCTGCCACGTCCGGATCGACAGCGTGTCGAGCCGGCGTTCGTCTTCCTGGCGGAGGAGCCGTGCGACGATGCCGATCTCGCGTCCGGTCAACGGTACGGGCGCGGGCGGCGGCACGGGTGCCGGCGGCGGCGGCGCCGCGCCCGCGCAGCCGGCGAAGAGCAGGGCGAGGATGATCGGGCTACTGCGTTTCATCGTGCAACCTGCGCATCGTGTCGAGGAAATCATCCGGCAGCTTGCGGGCGACACCCGTCCGATCCATCGCCACCAGCTTCGTGATCGCGCTGGCGATGCGGACGGCTCCAGCGCTCGTATCCCGGCTCAGCTCGTAGGCGAACGTGACGGCCCGCGTCTGGAGCCGCTCGAGACGAGTCCGGATGAAGACGCGGTCGTCGTAGCGCGCCGGAGCGATGAATCGGACCTGCGCCTCGGCGACCGCCAGGAACACGCCCCGGTGCTCGAGCGCCGCGTACGGCAGACCCAGCTCCCGCATGTAGTCGGTCCGTCCGATCTCGCACCACACGAGATAGTTGGTGTGGTACGCCACGCCCATCTGATCGGTTTCCGCGTACCGGACGCGTATCTCGGATACCGATTCCTGGACGCCGCTCATTCGCCGTACGGGATCCAGATGTTCTTGACCTCGGTGGCACGCCGCAGCAGGAGCCCGGATTCCGCCTGGCGTGGATCCATCCAGTCAGGCACGTACCCGTGCGGCACCCACGTGCGCTTCATGTTGCCGGCGGAGAGGCGTTCGACCTCCGCGCCGCCGTCATCGTCCGCAAGGTACCACAGGCCATCCACGTCGTCGTGCGCTGCCAGCACAGGGGACAGCTCGGCGCGCAGGCCGGTCACGATGTTCGCCACTCCACCCGGTACGTCAGACGTGTCGAGCAGGTGGTAGAGGTCGACCGCGGCGAGCGGCCAGCGTTCCGAGGGGACGGCGATGACAGTATTGCCCATCGCCAGCAGAGGCCCGATCGATGAGACCAGCGCGAGCAGCGGATGCTCGTCCGGACATACGACGCCCACCACCCCGACCGGCTCCGGCATGGCGAGCGTAACGTTACGAAACGGTGTCTGGTGGACGGCGCCGTCCCACTTGTCCGCCCACGCGGCCCAGTGGAACAGCCGCCGGATGCTGGTCTCCACTTCCAATTCCGCCGCGGGCCGCGCGCCAGATCCCGCGAGATGCGACACCAGGTCCTCGCGCGCCGCGTCCATGTTCTCCGCCATGTAGTAGAGAACCTGGGCCCGGAGATGCGCGGTCGCGCGCGACCAGCCGGCCGCCGCGTGCGCCGCCTCGACCGCGTTCCGGATGTCCTTCCGGTTGCCGCGCGAGACTTCGCCGTGCGCTCGACCGTCCGGCCCGGTGACCGGCAGGCTGAACCCCTGGTCGGGCCGGACCTGGTGCCCGCCGATGTACAGCTTGGCGGTGCGATCGAGCGGCGGAGCGGCGGTCTGCGGCGCGCGTTCCGCGGCATCTCCGGGCATACGTTCCGGGGCGGGCTCCGCGGCGCGCCTCTCCCGTTCCCACGCCGGCCGCAGGTACTCGAACATGCCCTCCCGTCCACCTTCTCGGCCGAATCCGCTCTCCCGATAGCCGCCGAATCCGGACGCGGCATCGAACACGTTCGTGCAATTGATCCAGACGGTGCCGGCCTTCACGCGCGGCGCGATGTCGAGAGCGAGGTTGATGTTCTCCGACCAGATGCTGGCCGCCAGGCCATAACGCGTGTTGTTGGCGAGCGCGACGGCTTCGGCGGGAGTCCGGAACGTCATCATCACCACGACCGGGCCGAAGATCTCGACTTGCGCGATGGTCGCCGCCGGCGCCACGTCCGTGCAGAGTGTGGGCGGGTAGAACCAGCCCTCCTCCGGCCGGCTCCACGCGGGCTGCCAGACGGTCGCGCCCTCTTCCCGGCCCTGCCGCACGAGGTCCTCGATCCTGCGCAGCTGGACGGGCGCGATGATGGCGCCGATGTCGATCGCCTTGTCGAGCGGATCGCCGATACGGAGCTTTTCCATGCGGGCGCGCAGCTTCGCCACGAGGGAATCGGCGATCCCCTCCTGAGCGAGGATGCGGGAACCGGCGCAGCAGACCTGCCCCTGGTTGAACCAGATGGCGTCGACTACGCCCTCGACGACGCTGTCGAGGTCGGCGTCCTCGAACACGATGAACGGGGACTTTCCGCCCAGCTCGAGCGACAGCTTCTTGCCGGTGCCCGCGGTCGCGCCACGGATGATCCTGCCCACCTCGGTGGAGCCGGTGAACGCGATCTTGGCCACGTCGGAGTGGCGTACGATCAGCTCGCCCGTCCGCCCGTCACCGGTCACGATGTTCACCACGCCGGGCGGAAGGCCCGCGTCCGCACACAACTCGGCGAAGCGGAGCGCCGTGAGCGGCGTGAACTCGGCCGGCTTCAGCACCACGGTGTTCCCCGCCGCCAGCGCCGGCGCGATCTTCCATGCCAGCATGAGCAGCGGGAAATTCCACGGGATGATCTGCCCGACGACACCGACCGGCACGTAGTCGGGAAACGATGTCGAGGCCAGCTGAGCCCAACCCGCGTGATGGTAGAAGTGACGGGCCGCGAGCGGGATGTCGATGTCGCGGGACTCGCGGATCGGCTTGCCGTTGTCGAGCGACTCGAGCACGGCGAAGAAGCGGGCGTGCTTCTGCAAATGACGCGCGATCGCATAGAGGTGGCGCGCCCGGCCGTGGCCCCCGAGCGCTTCCCATTCCGGCTGCGCGGCGGCGGCCGCCGCGACCGCAGCATCCACGACGTCCGGCCCGGCCTGGGTGATCCGCGCGATCGGCTTGCCGGTTGCCGGATTGACGGTCTCGAACAGCTCCGCGTCCGGTGGATTCAGCCAGCGGCCGCCGACGTGGATGCCGAAGTGGCGGTGGTGGTTGTCGAGCCACTCGAACACGGGCCCCGCGCTCTCGGGCGCCGGTCCGTATTCGAGAGATTGGAAGATCTCCGCAACCCGGGTCATGGTCCTCTCACGCCAGCGGATGACGATGCGCCGCCGAGTAGCGGCCCGTCACGAAGTGCTCGAGCTGCCGCTCGATGTCGCCCAGCAGCGAGCTCGCGCCGAAACGGAAGCGCGCGGGCCTCAGCCAGTCGGTGCCCAGCTCTTCCTTGATCATCAGCATCCAGTCCGTGGCCTGGCGCGCGCGCCGGAGCCCGCCCGCCGGCTTGAGACCGACCGCGTGGCCGGTCGTTTCCCGGTACTCCCGGATCATGCGCGGCCATCACGAGCCCGACCGGAAGGGTCGCGTTGACCGGCTCCTTGCCGGTCGACGTCTTGATGAAGTCGGCGCCCGCCATCATGCAGACCATGCTGGCACGCGCGACGTTGCGCAGCGTGCCCAGCTCGCCGGTCGCGAGGATCGTCTTCATGTGCGCGTCGCCGCACGCCTGGCGGAAGGCGCGCACCTCGTCGTAGAGCGCGTCCCAGTCGCCACGCAGGACGTGGGCCCGCGTGATGACGATGTCGATCTCGGCGGCGCCCGCCGCGACCGACGCCTCGATCTCGGCCACCCGCTGCGGGAACGGGCTCAGCCCGGCCGGGAAGCCCGTCGAGACCGCGGCGACCGGGATCCCGCTTCCCTCCAGCGCCTCGCAGGCGAGGGCCACCCAGGCATGGTAGACGCAGACGGCCCCGACCCGGATGCCGAGCTCGCCGGCACCCAGCGCGTCGAGCAGGTCGCGTCGCACCGGCTGGCGGGCCTTGGCACAGAGGCGGCGCACGTTGCCCGCCGTGTCGTCACCCGCCAGCGTGGTAAGATCGAGCAGGGTGACGGCCCGGAGCAGCCAGGCCGCCTGCCATTCTTTCTTGACCGAACGGCGGGTGGCGATCGTGGCCGCGCGCCGCTCCACGGCGCTCCGATTCACGCGCAGATCGCGGATGCGGTCGAGTTCCAGAGGACTGCCCGGATTCCGGTCGGTTTCCGGCCGGAACGGCGCACCCGGGCCCGCCGCCGAGCCGGCAACCGATGGAACGCCCCAGCGTGGTGTCGTCATGGCGCTAACAATAGTCCCACCCGTGTGGCCCGGCCACGACACGGCCGCCGCTTGTGCCGGTCCGCCCGGGACCGGTAGCTTCGCGGCCCATGCAGAAGCCGGAGTTCATCGTTTCCGACATTCACCTCGGCGCCGTGCCCGGATCCACCGAGCGCGCCTTCCTCCGCTTCCTCGAATACGTCGGGGAACGGGCCGCTTCCCTGCTCGTCGCGGGCGACCTGTTCGACTTCTGGTTCGAGTACGGCTCCGTAATCGACGGCACCCACGTACGGGTGCTCGGTGCGCTCGCCCGTCTCGTCGATGCCGGGATCCCCGTCACCATGACGGGCGGCAACCACGACGCGTGGGGCGGCCGGTTCCTGCGTGACGACGTCGGCATCACATTCCACCGGGGCTCCTTCCGCACCACCCTCGGAGGTCGGCCCGCACTCGTCGCCCACGGCGATGGACTGGGCGGCGGTGACCTGCGCTACCGGCTCCTGAAGGCGCTGGTTCGAAGCCGGCTCACCATCGGCTTGTTCCGGGCCCTGCACCCCGAGCTCGGCCTCCGTCTCGCGCATGCCGTCTCGCGCACTGACCTCCGTCTCGAATCCGATCGCGCCAACGAAGGACGCGCGCGCTTTATCGAGGCCTGGGCCCGGGCACAGCTCGAAGGTGAGCCCGACCTCGGCTGGGTGGTGTGCGGACATACCCACGTGCCCGCGCTGGTCGACGTCGGAGGCAGCCGGTTCTACCTCAACGCCGGGGACTGGATCCGGCACTTCACCTTTGCGACGATCGCGGAGGGGACCCCGTCGCTCCACGCGTGGGACCCGGCCGCTTCCGCGCCCCGCCCAGCGGAAAGGGAACCGTCAGCCTGAGCGCTGCGCCTCCGCCGGGCGTCGGCTCGGTCTCGATGCCGACCGGGAAGTGCGCGAACTGCGCGTTCACATAGGCGTCGACACCATCGAGCAGGGTCATGACGATGAACGTCGTGATCCAGTCCTGCCGCTGCTGCTCCCGGGCCCGCACCAGGGAACGTGCCCCGGCCAGACCGGGAAACGAATCGACCGCCGCGGCATAGACGAGCGGGTCCGACAGGCGCTGATCGTCCGTGAGCAGATGCCAACGCCTCGCGTCCACCGCCGCCACCGCATCCAGCGAGTCCATCGCCAGACCCTCACCGCGCGCCACGATCTGGCGGGCCTCGTTCAACCGGCCGACCGTCTTGAACAGCATGTACCCGGCCCCGACCCGCAACGAGAAGAAGATCGCGCCCCGCCGGTACGAGCCGATCGTCCCCTGCCCCAAGCCCGGAACGAAGAACGAACGGAGCATCGCGCCACGGGGCGAGATTCCCGCCTTCGCGGTGACCGCAACCACGCTGTCGGCCGCCGCGCTGTCGCTCGCCACCGCCTGCTGCCCCGATGCCCCACGGGACAGCGCCGCAAGGAGAATCAGAAAGGCGACCGCCGCGACACGCCGGGCCCGGACCCGTTCCCCTCGTTCAGGCGCCAACGACCGCTCCCGCGATGACGGACTCGGCCGCCGGCCGGATCTCGGGAGCCAGGGTTCTGGCGCGCGCCGATTTGCGCAACTCGCCGCCGAGTCGGAGGAAAGGCCGACGCCCGCCCGTGAAGGCCCCCTCCGCCCGATCTTCTCGCACCATCGTCACTTCCTTCGGCAGCGGGCCACACCGCCCCAACCCGATGTGACCGGCCGCGTACACGCTCTCAGAATCGGTATCTCGCGTACCAACCCGCGGATGTACATCCCTGTACCCCGCCGGTTCCGGTCCCGCGCATTCGAGCCCGCGACCGCGACGTCGATCCCCGCCGATGGGCTGGCGGGAGCGTGTGGGAATCGAACCCACCAGCCCGGGCATCGCCTCGGGCCAAGACGGTTTTGAAGACCGCTCCACCCACCAGGATGGATCCGCCCCCCCGGTTCCAGCCCATCGAGTCCATCAGGCGCGCGTCAGCGGCTTGTAGCGGATGCGATGGGGCTGCTCCGCCTCCGCGCCGAGCCGGCGCCGCCGGTTCGCTTCATACTCCTGGTAGTTGCCCTCGTACCAGAACACGCGGCTCTCGCCTTCGAACGCGAGAATGTGCGTGGCGATGCGGTCGAGGAACCAGCGGTCGTGCGAGATCACGACCACGCAACCGGCAAAGCCGAGCAGCGCGTCTTCGAGAGCGCGCAGCGTGTCGACGTCGAGGTCGTTCGTCGGTTCATCGAGCAACAGTACGTTGCCGCCCGATCGGAGCAGGCGCCCGAGGTGCGCACGATTGCGCTCACCGCCCGAAAGCGTGCCGACCTTCTTCTGCTGGTCCGCGCCCTTGAAGCCGAACCACGACAGGTAGGCCCGCGAGTTCACGCGCGTCCGGCCGAATTCCAGCGTCTCCTCACCGCCGGACACGGCCTGCCACACCGTCTGCTCCGCATCCAGCGCATCGCGATTCTGGTCGACGTACGCCAACTCGACCGTCGATCCCAGTCGGAGCCGGCCCGCGTCCGGCCTCTCGTCGCCGGTGATCAGGCGGAACAGCGTCGTCTTCCCCGCCCCGTTCGGCCCGATCACGCCGACGATGCCGCCGCGCGGCAAACGGAACTCCAGATCTTCGAAGAGAAGCACGTCGCCGAATCCCTTCGCTACCGACTCCGCGATCACCACGTCTTCGCCCAGCCGCGCTCCGGCGGGGATGACGATCTCCGATGACTCCAGCTTCTCTTTCGTGTCCGCATCGAGCAGCTGCTCATAGGCGCTGAGCCGCGCCTTGCTCTTCGCGTGTCGCGCCCCGGGTGCCATGCGTACCCATTCGAGCTCGCGCTCGAGCGTACGCTGGCGCGACGATGCCTGCTTCTCCTCCTGGCGCAGGCGCTCGCGTTTCTGCTCCAGCCACGAGGAGTAGTTCCCTTTCCAGGGGATGCCCTCGCCCCGGTCCAGCTCGAGGATCCACTCCGCGACGTTGTCGAGGAAGTAGCGATCATGCGTGATGGCGACGACCGTCCCACGGAACTCGGCGAGGTACCGCTCCAGCCAGGCTACGGACTCGGCGTCGAGGTGGTTGGTCGGCTCGTCCAGCAGGAGCATGTCCGCCTCTTCGAGGAGCACGCGGCAGAGTGCGACGCGCCGCCGCTCCCCGCCCGACAGCGTGGTGACGTCGGCGTCGCCCGGGGGCAGGCGGAGCGCGTCCATCGCGATTTCCAGGTGACGGTCGATCTCCCACGCGCCCGCCGCATTGATCCGGTCCTGGACCCGGGCCTGCTCCTCGAGCAGCGCCGTCATCGCCTCGTCGCTCATCGGCTCGGCGAAGCGGGCGTTGATCTCGTCGAAGCGACGAAGCAGGTCGCGCGCCGAGGCCAGCGCGAGCTCCACGTTCTCCCGCACGCTCAGCCGCGGATCGAGCACGGGCTCCTGCGGCAGGTATCCAATGCGCGTCCCTTTCGCCGGCCATGCCTCGCCCAGGAAGTCGGCGTCGACGCCCGCCATGATGCGCAGCAGCGAGCTCTTGCCCGATCCGTTCGGACCGACGACGCCGATCTTGGCGCCCGGGAAGAACGACAGCCAGATACCCTTCAGGATCTCCCGGTTCGGCGGGACCACCTTGCGAAGGTCCTTCATCACGTAGATGTATTGCGGTGTGCTCATCCGTCCCGCCGGGCCCCCCTGATCGAATCCGCCTCCGCCGCCCACGCACTGCGCGCGGACGTCCGGAGCCCTGTAGCCTGTCCCGGACGCCGGGCGGGCGCAAGTCCGGCGCGCGGGGAACCAGCGGACGCGGCCCCCCCGCGGAGGGACCGGCTGGCCGCCATCTCCCCCGGCCGGCCCGGAGCGGGCCACCCTAGCCGCGCGCCCGGACCGGGCGCATCTTGTCGCGCCATGCGCATCGAGTACCTCGACGGAGAGCGGCTCCGGCGATCGCTGATCGCCGGGTGTGAGTACGTCCAGGAGCATCGCGCAGAGCTCAACCGGATCAACGTCTTTCCGGTCCCCGACGGCGATACCGGAACCAATCTGGCTCTGACCGCGAGCGCGATCGTGGGTGGGATGCGCGGCCTGCGCGATTCCTCCATTGCCGTCGTCGCGCGCCGGGCCGCCGATGCGGCGATCCGCGGCGCCCGCGGCAATTGCGGCATGATTCTGTCCCATTTCCTGCTCGGCTTCTCGACCGCGATCGGAACACGCCAACGACTCGCAGCCCCCGGGTTCTCACAAGCGCTCGACCTGGCCGTCGCGCACGTGTACCGCTCGCTCGAGCAGCCCGTCGAAGGCACGATCGTCACGGTGATGCGCGAGGTCGCCGAAGAGGCGCGCGACTCGAAGACGGTGGACTTCGCGGACCTGATGGAGCTTCTGCTTTCGCGGGCGCGCACCGCGCTCGAACGAACGCCCGAGCTGCTGCCGGTGCTGAAGGCGGCGGGTGTGGTCGATGCCGGTGCCAAGGGATTCATGCACCTGGTGGAAGGGATCGTCGCGTACCTGCACGGCGACCCCTTCGTCGCACTGACCAACGTCCCGGTCTTCGCTGCGGTCGCTCCGGCCGCGGCCCGCATCGAGTTCCCCGCGGCCAGCGAGCGATACCGCTTCTGCACGGAGGCGCTGGTCGGCGGCGATCCGCTGCCACCGGCGGACGCGGTGCGCGCCGTGCTGCGCGAGCATGGCGACTCGCTGATCGTGATCCGTGGCGATGGCATCCTCAAGATCCACATTCATACGGACGCGCCGGATACCGTGTTCGCGTACCTCCGCGGTGTCGGGCGGCTGGTGACGCACAAAGCGGAGGACATGGCGGTTCAGCACGCCGCGGTCGAGCGGGCCGCGGGCGGCCACCTGCAACTCGCGCGCCGGCCCGTGTCGATCATCACCGACAGCGCGTGCAACCTGCCCGATGAGATCGTCCGCGCGCACGGCATCCACGTCGTGCCCATGCTGCTGGTCTACGAGAACGAGGTGCTGCGCGATGGCGTCGACATCGATGCGACCACGTTCGTCGAGCGGCTGCGCGCCGGCGAGCGTGCCACCACATCACAGCCCGCGCCCGCCACGTTCATCGAAGGATTCCGCCGGGCCGCCGAAGATGGCGAGGTCATCATCGCGCCGATGGTCGGGTCCTCCCTCTCAGGCACGCTCCGGTCGGCCGAGGCGGCCGCGCGCATGCTCGACGATGTCGACATCCGCACCTTCGATTCGAAGGCCACCGGGCTGAGCGAGGGAATGCTCGCCCTGCTCGCGGCCGAGATGGCGGAAGCCGGGAAGAGCGCGGATGAGATCGTGCTCGAGATGGCCCGCGTACGCGCGCAGTCCGGCACGCTGCTCACGGTCGACGTGTTCGACAACCTGCTCGCATCGGGGCGCATCGGCCGCGGCAAGGTGATGATCGCCGGGCTGCTCGACATCAAGCCCGTGCTCGAGCTGGGTCCCGACGGCAGCGTGCAGCCGGTCACCAACGTGCGCGGCTCGCGTCAGGTCCTGCCCCGCGTGCTCGACATCCTCGCCACCCGCATCCCCGCCGACGCGCGCGCGCTTCGCTTCGGGATCATGCACGTGGGGCGGCCGGAGATCGCGGCCGATATCGGCGAGGGATTGCGCCGCCGGTTCGGCGAGCGCGAAATGATCGAGGTGCCGGCGACGCCCGTGCTCGCGACCCACCTCGGGCCGGGCGCATGGGGCGTCGCCTGGCAACTCGAGGACTGAGGCCGGCCCGAGGACTGAGGCCGGGCGGGCGGCGTCAGCCGATACGGGCGACCGCGTCGATTTCGACCTTCGCGTCCTTCGGCAGGCGTCCCACCTGGACGGTGGACCGGGCCGGCTTGTGCTCGCCGAACCAGCGCGCGTACACCTCGTTCATCGCGGCGAACTCGCCCATGTCGGCGAGATAGACCGTGGTCTTCACGACCGAGGCGAGCGAGGCGCCCGCCGTTTCCAGGATCGCCTGCAGATTCCGCATCACGCGGTCCGTCTGTTCCGCGATCGTCTCGCCGACCATCTGCATGGTGGCGGGGTCCAGCGGGATCTGTCCCGCCGTGAAGATCAGACCGCCGACTTTCATGCCCTGGCTGTAGGGCCCGATCGCTGCCGGCGCCGACCCGGTTTCGACACGTTCGATTCCGTCCATTCCCTCAACCCTCCCCTGTTCTCGTTCGCTCTTGCCGGGCCGCCTGGCCGTCCGCCATGCCCTCCGCCACGGCCTCCCGCAGCTCGGACGGCGTCACCACCGCCACGCCCAGCTTGCCGACCTCGAGCGCCGCCGCGTGATTGGCGAGCATCGCGGCCTCGAGGATGCCGGATCCGGCCGCCATCGCGACCGCGACCGTTGCCGTTACCGTGTCACCGGCGCCGGAGACGTCGTAGACCGACCGCGCCACGGCGGGAACGCGAACGTGCTCGCCCTCCGCCGTCATCAGCGCCATCCCGCCCTCGCCCAGCGTGACGAGCAGGTTCTCACACGCGAGACGGCCCCGCATCGCGGCCATCCATTCCGCGTCATCGGCCATGACCCTCGCCTGCAGCGCCGCTTCCAGCTCCGCCAGGTTCGGCTTGAACACGGAGGCGCCGGCGTAGGCGAAGAAATGCCGCGCCTTGGGGTCCACGATCACGGGCATGCCGGCCCCCATTGCCGCGGCGATGACGTCCGGCACGAGCGCGCCCTTGTTGTAGTCTTCGAGGATCATGACGTCGACGTCGGCCGCCCGTTCCCGGATCCTCGCCGCGAGCCGTCCGGACCACTCAGCGTCGAGGTCGTCCTCCACTTCCATGTCGTAGCGCGCGACCTGGTGGTGGCGTGAGATGACGCGCGTCTTGACGGTCGTCTGGCGACCGGGAACCGTCACGACACCGACATCATCGATCCCCGCCTCCCGGAGCGCTCCGCGCAGCTCGGCGCCGCCGTCGTCGTCGCCGACGCAGCCCGCGACCGTGCACGAGGCGCCGAGCGCGACTACGTTCGCCGCCACGTTGGCGGCGCCCCCGAGGGCACGCCATTGCCCGCTGATCCGGACGACCGGCACCGGCGCTTCCGGCGAGATCCTCGACGCCGTCCCGTGCAGGTAGCGGTCCAGCATCAGGTCGCCCACCACGAGAACCCGCACGTTCCGGATTCCCCGAAGCAAGGCGTCCAATCGATCCAGGTTCAGTCCGTCCATCGAGATCCTTCGGTCGTCGCCGGACCGGCTCCGGCCCACCGGGTCCGGCGCCGCCCCGTCTCCGGTTCTGCGGCCGGCAAGGTATCACGCCTGCCGGCGGGAAAACAGCGTCGGGGCATATTCCGCTCCGACCGCCGGGCCTGGTCCCGGTGCAACCGGCACCTCGCCGGCGCCGTAGTGATACGTTGTCTGTAGGGGAATCACCTTCGCACTCTGGCCAGGTACGAACAATGAAACGATCCATCCTTGCGGTAGCAACGATCGCGCTGTGTAGCACGGCTTGGGGTTCGCAGGTCGCGGCGCAGGAGCCGCCGCGCGGCGTGCGCCGTACGATTCCGGTCACCAACATGATCAAGCGCGCGTTCGACGCGGGCACGCGCGACTCGACCGGTCGGCCGGGTCCCAACTACTGGCAGACCTCCGTCGACTACACAATCAACGCCGCTCTGGATACCGGGACCGCGGTTGTGACCGGCAGTGAAACGGTGGTGCTGCACAACAACAGTCCGGAGCCGATGCAGACCATCGTGCTCCGGCTCGACCAGAACATCTTCGCTGCCAACGTGCCGCGCGACCGTACGGTGCCGGAGATCACGGACGGCATGACTGTGACGCGGCTCGTCGTGGACGGGCAGGAGGTGGATCTGACCACGCCGGCGGCGCGCGGCCAGGGCGGCATGCGCCCGACGCCGGACACACCGCTCGCCTTCGGCTTCAACCTGACCAGTGCGCGAGTACAGCTGGCCAGGCCGATCCCGCCACAGGGCAGCGCCACACTGAACGTCGACTGGCATTTCCGTGTGCCCCTCATCGAATCCGGCCGCGGCATGCGCATGGGCCGCTGGGCGGACTCGCTGTACCAGGTCGCACAGTGGTATCCGCGGGTCGCGGTCTTTGACGACTACAAGGGCTGGGACAGTGATCCGTACCTGGGCGACGCGGAGTTCTACAACAACTTCGGCCATTTCGACGTGACCTATGACGTGCCGGCGGGCTGGGTCGTCGGTTCGACCGGCGTGCTGCAGAATCCCGGGGACGTACTCACACCCACGGAGCGCGAGCGTCTGGCCAGGGTGCTGGAATCGGACGAACAGATTCACATCGCCGGTCCGGACGAGTTGGGCCCCGGCAAGTCGACCGCCGCGGGCACGCGGCTGAAATGGCATTTCGTGGCCGACAGCGTCGCCGACGTCGCATGGGCGACGTCAAGGAGTTACGTGTGGGACGCCACGCGCGCCGACATCCCCGGCAAGGGTTACGTCCCGGTCTACGTCCTCTATCTGCCCGGTCACGAACAGGCGCCGCAGCGCTTCAATGAAGTGGGCGCGCGCACGCGCCACGCCCTCGAGTTCTACTCGAAGATGTGGATGCCCTATGCGTTCCCGGGCATCACCGTGACCGACGGACCCGAGCTGGGCATGGAGTATCCCATGTTCCTGATGTCGGGACTGGGCGCGGCCGATCACGAGACCGGTCACGAATGGTGGCCCATGATGGTCGGCGTGAACGAAACGTGGTGGGGGTTCATGGACGAAGGCTTCAACCAGTACATGAACATCCTGTCCGACAACGATCTCGCCGGCCGGCCGCTGACTACCGGTCTCAACGGCCAGGGCCAGCAGTACGGCAACACGAGCGGCGGCGAGCAGGAGCCTCCGCTGATCTGGGACGAGAACTACGCGGGCCCGATGTACTCGTTCGCGGCCTACGGCAAGGCGCCCATGATGCTGTCCATGCTGGGTGGCATCGTCGGCGACAGCGCGGTCTGGAAGGCACAGAGCGAATACGCGCACGCCTGGCGCTTCAAGCATCCCACGCCGTGGGACTACGTCTTCTTCATGGACAACGCCCTGCACCGGGACCTGAGCTGGTTCTGGTACTACTGGATCTGGACCACGGAAGCCGTCGATGAATCGATCCAGAACGTGACCACCAACGGCACGCATACCGTGGTCACCGTGCGACAGGACGGCGAAATGCCCTCGCCGGTCGTGCTGAAGGTGGAGTTCGCACCGGAAGGTCCGACCATCACGCCGATGGCCAACAGCACGATGCTCGATGCGACGACGGCCCGGGTGACGTTCCCGGTGGACGTCTGGTTCGATGGCGCCCGCAGCTACAACGCCGACCTGGATTTCGGCGGCCGCGCGATCGCGAAGATCACCCTCGATCCGGACGCGCGTTTCCCCGACAACAACGCGCGGGACAACACGTGGCCGAAGCCTGTCGATGTTCATCTGAGCGCGACGGTGCTGGAGAAGTATGCGGGCACGTATCAGGCGCCCGGCCTCGGCGAACTGGTCGTTGCGCGCGATGACACGACACTCTGGATCCAGCCGACCGGACAGAACAGACTGCAGCTCTGGCCGACTTCGGAAACGGAATTCTATCTCAAGGAAGCGCCCGTCCAGTTCACGTTCGAACAGGACGACAACGGCAACGTGACCGGGCTCGTGATCGAGCAGGGCGGACAGCAGATGAGAGCGACGAAGATGAAGTGACGGGGACGGGCGCGGAATGGCGGGCCACCGTGAAGAAGGGGAGGACGAGTGTCTCGTCCTCCCCTTCCCATGGAGCCGGCGGGAGTCGAACCCGCGTCCGCGAATAGATCCCTCGGTGCGTCTACGTGCGTAGTCCGCCGATTCGTTTTCTCACCCTTCCGGTTGGCCGACGGACCTCCCCGGAATGGCCAGCCTCACGGTTTTCTCGCCGCGGCGCCGTGAGGCGCAACGCCGCAGCCAGCCCGATTCAGCGACGCTTCCGGCGGGACCTCGGGCCCGGTACTACCGGAAACGGGCGCGTAAGTCTAGTTACGCAGCCAGCGCCAGTGTTGAGTTGGCACTTGTGAGTGTTCCCGCATTTTTTACGAGGCGACGGGCCCTCGGCACGCAACTCCGACCTCACTAGACACGTCGAAACCAGGTCGGCCCCTGCAAGTCCATAGAATAACGGCATTTGGCGGTCGCGTCAATCACCTTGGGGACCCTCTCGGACGCCGCTGCCGGCCGGCCTCAGCCAACGCGCGCGACCGGGTGCAGGATCCGGTGCGCCGCCGAGGCCGCCCCGAATCCGTTGTCGATGTTCACGACCGTGAGACCCGAGGCGCAGCTGTTCAGCATGGCGAGCAGCGCCGCGAGACCGCCGAACGAGGCCCCGTAGCCGGTGCTCGTGGGCACCGCGATGACGGGCGCCGCAACGAGACCGGCGATCACGGATGGGAGCGCCCCTTCCATTCCCGCCACGGCGATGATCACGCCGGCACGGGAGAGCGCGTCGGAAGACTGCAGCAGTCTGTGCAACCCGGCGACGCCGACGTCGTACAGCCGCTCCACGCGATTGCCGAACGCGACCGCGGTCTCGGCCGCCTCCTCGGCAGTCGGGAGATCGGCGGTCCCGCCGCTGACGACGAGGATGACGGCGGCCGCGTCGTCCTCGGCCGCGGGATTCCGGGTTGGCAGGTGCACGATCCGGCCGAGGTCGTTGACCCGGCACCCGGGAAACGCCGAGGCGAGTTCCCGCCGCACGTCGTCGTCCGCCCGGGTCGCGAGGAATCCGGTTCCGTGCGTCCGCAGGCGCTCGCAGATCTCGACGATCTGGGGCACCGTCTTGCCCGGGCAGTACACAACTTCCGGATGACCCGTACGAAGTCCGCGGTGGTGGTCGAGCCGGGCGAACGGCGCCGCACCCGCCGCCGGCTCGGCAAGCGACTCGACCGGCATCCACGAGAGCCGGTGGAGCGCCTCGACGGCTTCGACGCGACCGCCGGCCACAGCTTCCAGGAGCTCGAGCACCCGGTCCCGCGTCATGCCGGCACCAGCGCCGCGTAGGCGCCCAGCAGCCGTTCCGCGTCCGCGAGCCGTTCGACTCCATGCAGCTGCTCACGGAGTCGCCGGCCGTCGGGCAGCCCTTTGGTGTACCACCCGAGATGCTTGCGGAAATCGCGCATCGCCCGCTCTTCGTCACGCTCGAACTCGATCGCGTTGCGCGCATGCTCGAGCACAGTGGCGAAACGCTCGTCCACTTCCGGGGCGGGCGGGATCGGGCGGCCGTCGAGTGCGGCCCGTGCTTGCGCGAAGATCCAGGGCGCGCCGTGCGAGCCGCGCGCGATCATCACCCCCGCGCAACCCGTGCGGTCGCGCATCCGGCGCGCGTCCTCGCCCCGCCAGACGTCGCCATTGCCGATGACCGGGATCTCGAGCGCACCCACGACGGCGGCGATTTCGCCCCAGTCCGCCGTTCCCGCGTACATCTGGGTTCGGCTCCTCGCATGCAGCGTGAGCAGCCGCGCGCCCGCATCCTGGCAACGCAGCCCGATCTCGACCGGGTTCCGCGTCCCGTCGCTCCAGCCGCTCCGTATCTTCACGGTCGTCGGCAGCGACGTCGCGCGGTTCACCGACCGGATGATCCGACCCACGAGGTCCAGGTCGCGCAGGCAACCGGACCCACCATTCCGCCGCACGACCTTCTTGACCGGGCAACCGAAGTTGATATCGATGAAATCGGGGCCGAAGGCCTGTTCGATGAAGGCCGCCGCCGCCCCCATCGCCACCGGGTCCGCGCCGAAGATCTGGACCCCGATCGGCCGTTCCGCATCGTCGAACCGCAGGTACTCCAGGGTCCGGACACTGCCCCGGCGAACGCCCTCCGCACTCACGAACTCGCTCACCACGACGTCCGCGCCAAACCGCCGGCAGAGCCGCCGGAACGGCGATTCACTGACCCCCGCCTGGGGGGCCAGCCAGAGCGGGACGCTCCCGTCCCGCAGCCGCGACATCAGCCTTTCGAACACGCCTGCAAGCTAGCCGGCCGGCCGGCCGGGTTCAATTCCGGGCGGGACGCTTTGACACCCGCCCCAGCCAATCTCTATCTTGCCACGCCCCGCATACATACGGGGAACGAGGTGGAGGATATATATGCGCTTGCGTGATTTTTTCGACCGCGAAGCCATCGAACTCGATCTGAAGGGCGAGACCAAGGACGAGATCCTGAAGGAACTCATCCGCCTGCTCCGCCTCGACGAAAAGAGCGATGGCATTCTCTTCAAGATGCTCAAACGACGCGAGAATCTCGGTTCTACCGGAATCGGCCGCGGCATCGCCATACCGCATTGCCGCTCGCTCGTCGTCGACAACCTGCGCGTCGCTTTCGGTCGCAAGACTGGAGGCGTCGACTTCAACGCCATCGACAACCAGCCCGTCCACGACTTCTTCCTGATCGTCGCGCCACCCCTCGAGGTCAGCAACCAGTACCTGCCCGTCCTCGGAAAGCTCGCACAGTTCGCCAAGATTCCCGAAATCACCCGCGAACTGCAGAACGTCGCTTCCGCCGAGGACTTCCTCGAACTGATCGAGTCGAAAGGCTCCTGACGGGACCTGAAACGGAAAGGCGCCGGGCTTCCTGGCCCGGCGCCTTCCGTGCTACTTCGCCACGATGATTTTCGCCACCTGTGGCTTTTCTCGATTGACCCACATGTAGACGAAGTAGATCCCCGACGCGACTTTCCTTCCGTCCTTGTCGAGGCCGTCCCAGTAGGCCACGTGTCGTCCCGGCGTCACATATTCCAGGTGTTCGACCGGTGTTGCGTTTCCCGACGGATGGTCGAGAGCGGTCGGCACGGCCACCAGTTGCCGTAGTACGTTGTACACCCGGATTGTCACTTCTACCGGCTGCCCGCCCATGAACAACTCGTCACCAAGCGTAAACGGAAACTTCGTGGTCGGGTTGAACGGGTTCGGGTAGTTTTGCTCCAGTTGGAAACCGCCTCGGTTTCCGGAACCTGACTGTGCGGACACTGGTGTCGAGAAGATTCCGAAACCGAGCAGGAGGACGACACCGACGCTGAATACGCGTCTCATCGTCACCTCCGCACAGATTCAGCTGTGCCGTAGCAGAGTTTGCGATCACCCTCCGTTGTTTGAGACCTATTGGACTGCCCGATTTACCTCCGGTATCGCAACGATACACTCTGAGCAAGGGCGGGTCAAGGTCTTGACCTGTCGGAGGGTAGCCCCGTCCAGGTCATCCCCCGGATGAGGCCGGTGCCGCCATCCGGCGGCCCGCCCCGTCCCGGATTGTGACCCCGCTCCGGTCGAAATGCTCGAGCAGTGGAATCAGGTATTTCCGAGAAATGCCGAACAGGTCCCGAAAGTCGCCCGGGCCCAGGTCGGCTCGGTCGCCGAACGTGGATACGGCCAGATTGATGGCCCGATCCAGGGCCGCAGGGCTGAGGAAGCGACCGGCGGAGGGCTGGACGAGCCGGCCGGTGCGGACGAGGTAGTGGAGCAGATCGTCGAGATCGGGGCGAGCGGCGATCGGGGCCGGCAGCTCCTGGGGGGCGGGCGAGGCGAGTCCAGCGCGCTCGAACTCGGCGAGGATGTCGCGGATGGCGACGTCCTGATCGGGCCGGAGCGCGGGCCGGAATTCGGGGTCGCGTGCCCGTCCGGCTTCGACGACCAGGGCGCCATCCCGGACGAGGTCGGCGATGAGGCTGTCGGCAAGGGAACGGGGTGCGCCGGGCGGGATGCCGGCCCTGAGGTCCTCGAGCGGGATTCCCGGGCTCAGGGGCGAGGTCCGGTGGTGGTTCGAGACGGCCCGGGCCAGTGCCGAGCGGGTGTCGTCGATGAAGGCGGGATCGAAGACCCGGCCGTCCCGGACGCGGAGGCGGGCGTCGGCGATGGCGTCATCGACGGCACCGGGTGGGAAGCGAGTCGTGATGGTCAGCCGCTCAATGGGTTCCCCGCCCCGTCCGGCGAGGCGTGAACGGGCCGCGACAGAGCCGGCCGCGGATCCCTCGAGGATGGCGGTCAGGTCTGCCTGCTGGCGGTCGGTGAGCCGTTTCCGGCGTGGCGGCGCGATTTCGGCGATCGTGCCGCCGGCGAGGGTCGTGATGGGCGAATAGGAGCGGATCACGAAGGGGTCGCCCGCACGCGAGACGACGGGCGTTTCGAGCCGGATCTGAATCCAGGCGGAGGAACCGGCCGGGATCAGGGGTGATCCGGCGCTGGCAAGGCGGCCAATCGCCTCGGAGGTTGCCACGTGGAAGCGGACCCGCTGACCGTGCTTGAGACCGGCTTCGGTTCCCGGAAGCACGTGGAGACGGAGGGTGAGGCGAGTCGTCGCTTCCCAACCGGGACCGTCCACGAGAACGTCTCCCCGGTCGATGGCGTTGCGGGTCGTGCCGGCGAGCGCGATGGCGCCTCGCTCGCCCGCGCCGAGATGTTCGCGGTCTTTGCCGTGGGACTGGAGCCCGCGCACCCGGACCGGCCGGTCGGCGGGCAGCAGCCGGAGCGTCGCATCGCGCCGGACCGAGCCGGACCACACGGTGCCCGTCACGACCGTGCCGGTGCCATGCACGGTGAAGATGCGGTCGATGGGGAGCCGGAAGCGGTCGTTCTCGGTGCGCGCGCGCACGGTTCCGGCGGCCCGGGCGAGCGCGTCGAGGAGCGCGTCGAGGCCGGTGCCGGTACGTGCGGACACGGGAACGATGGGAGCGCCGGCGAAGCGGCCTTCGGAGAGGAAGGCGCGGACGTCATCGGCGGCGAGGTCGGCCCACTCGGGCTCCACGGCGTCGATCTTGGAGAGCGCGACGACGAGGGAGCGGACGCCGAGCAGGTCGAGGATGGCGGCGTGCTCCCGGGTCTGGGGCATGACGCCTTCGTCGGCGGCGACGACGAGGAGGGCGAGGTCGATGCCGGTGGCGCCCGCGAGCATGTTGCGGATGAACGCCTCGTGGCCGGGAACATCGATGATCCCGACGTCGATGCCACCGGGCAACGACAGGTGCGCGAAGCCGAGGTCGATGGTGATGCCGCGTCGCTTCTCTTCCGGCAGTCGGTCGGTGTCCGTGCCGGTGAGTGCCTGCACCAGCGCGGTCTTGCCGTGGTCGATGTGCCCGGCGGTCCCGAGGATCAATCGGGGCATGGCGCCGTCTCCAGGGCTTGGGACAGGAAGGCGAAAGAGCGGAGCGGGCTTCCCTCCAGCACGTGGTGGTCGAGGAATCGCTCGAGCAGCCACCAATGCCCCGACGTGCGGTCGAGCTGCACGTCCTCGCCTGACAGCATGGCGCGGAGCGCCGCGAGCGCGCGACCCGGGATCCGGCGGCCGGGGGCGCCGCGCGCACAGTCGTCGCAGCGGACGCCACCCGCGGCGTAGTCGAAGGACACGTCCACGCCGGTACCGACTTCGCGGGCGCAATCGAGGCACGCATTGATGCCGGGTGCGAAACCGAGCGAGGCGACGAGCCGCCACGCCTCGCTCAACACAACGGTCTCGGTGACGACGGGGGCGGCGCCCTCGACGCGGTCGAGCGCGGTCGTGACGGATTCGAAGAGCTCCGGGTTCGGTTCGACGCCGACGGTCCGGAGCACGATCTCGGCGAGGACCGACGCGCCGGCGAAGCGGACGAGATCGCGGCCAAGGGCCTGGCGGTTGCGAGTCAGCTCGAATCCGGCCAGGGTCTGGAGGTCGCGCGACTCCTTGATGTAGATCGTGGCCGTGCCCTCGGCGAACGGCTCCATGACGCCAGCGAACTGGCTGCGCGGCCGTCGCGCACCCTTGGCAATGGCGGACTGGACGCCGTGCGTGACGGTCAGGAGTCGGAGGATCCGGCTGGTTTCGCCGTACTCGAAGACCTGGAGGATCAGGGCGCCGGTCGTGACCTGCGGCATGGCGCTTCAGCCACCGTTCGTGCCGCCCATCTGGTCGAGGATGCGGGCGCGTTCCTGGCGCAAACCTTCCGTGTCGCCGCTCAGCGCAGCCTGCTCTTCGAGGACGGCGAGACGGATGAGCAGATGACGCCGCTGCATCTCCCGGCGCCTCGACAACGCGATGGCGGCGCCCAGGCCGAGCACCGCGAGGAGCGGGATCAGTGCGAGCATCCACCGGCTCGGCCCGACGGGCGACTGCACGGCGGATCCGGGTGTCGCGGTGGTCGGCGGGCCGGGTGCGCCGAAATCGACCGGCTCGCCGCCCACGACGATTTCGTTGGACGCCGCGGAATCGATGGGCGGTTTCTGGAAGGGCCCGATATACATCTTCCCGTCGACGCGGGCCGCCGCGAAGTAGATAGCATCGGCGGTCGGTGTTTCGTCGAGCCGGAATGTGAAGGCGCCGGCCGAGTCCGTCTGCGTCTGGCCGATGCTGCCGCTGTTCTGGCCCGCCACGCGATGCAGCAGCACTTCCTGTCCGGCGACGGGCTTGCCCTGGAGGTCGACGACGTGGCCGGAAAGGACGAGCGGCTGTTGCCGGGCTGTGAGTGGTGCCGGCGCCAGCGCGCCCAGCACGAGCAGGGAAAGCAGGAAACGATGGATCACGGGTTGAACCTTCCGAAGTCCTCGGGATTCATCCGGCGCAGATGCTCGCGCAGCTGCTCGGGCGTCAATTTCTGAGGCGTGACCTGTTCCTCGTCCGAGGCATCGGGCTCCTCGAGGGCGTCGCCCGCGTCGGCGACTTCGATCGGCGTGTTCTCGAGCAGGTCACCGGTCGTGTAGATCGGGGCCTTCATGCGCAACGCGATCGCGATCGAGTCCGAGGGCCGCGCATCCACACTGATCAGTTCCGAGCCGCGCTTGATGATCATCTCCGCGTAGTACGTGTTGTCCACGACGCGGGTGATCATCACGCGCTGGAGCGTGCCGCCCAGGCCCAGGATCACCGACGCGAAAAGGTCGTGCGTCAGGGGCCGGGAAAACTTCATGCCCGCCAGCTCCATCGCGATCGCGCTCGCCTCGCCCGGACCGATCCAGATGGGGAGGACACGGCTCCCGTCCGATTCCTGGAGGATGACGACCGGCGTACTCGACGCGCGGTCCAATCCCAGACTCTGGACCTTGACTTCGATCATCGGCCCTCCGTACTCCCATTGGCGGTGGCCGATCCTCCGTGCTGCCGCGGAACGCGACCACGTCCGCGCCCGGCCACCCTTTCGTTCGCTATATACCCGCGGTGCGCGGCACGGGTGCATCCCCGGATACGGCCGGGCTCAGAGCGTGCCGGCCAACGGCGACAGGTTCCAGCGCTCGGAGAAGAGGGACAGGTCGAGCCATTCCGCGAGGTCGGCGCGCAATGCGGCGACGACCTCGTTGGCCGTGGCCATCTCGAGCACACGGGAAACCGTGTCGCGGGCCGCCGCGGCCGGCACGGACCGGATCACCATCTTCGTCTCCGACAGCGAGCCAGGGCCGACACTGAGCGCGGCGATGCCGAGCCCGAGGAACAGGAAGATGGCAAGCGGATTGCCGGCCATCTCACCGCACACGCTCACTTCGATGCCGGCCGCCCGGCCCGCCTCCGCAGTCAGGTTCAGGAGCCGGAGCACGGCGGGGTGGAAGGGCATGAAGCGGGGCGCCAGGCGCGCGTTGCCGCGATCCACGGCGAGCGTGTACTGGACGAGGTCGTTGGTACCGATCGAAAAGAAGTCGACGTGCAACGCCAGGTCGGCCGCCGTCAGGGCGGCCGCGGGCGTCTCGATCATGATGCCGAGCTTGTACTCCGAGTTGAACGGAATGCCCTCCCGCTCGAGATTGGCCGCCTCTTCCACCAGCAGCCTCCGGGTCGCGCGGATCTCGCCGATATCGTTGACCAGCGGCAGCATGATCCGGACATCGCCGTGCGCCGTGGCGCGCAGCGCGGCACGCAACTGCGGGCGGAAGAGCTCGGGCGAGTCGAGGCACACGCGGATGGCACGCCACCCGAGGAAGGGGTTCTCCTCCTGCGGCATGTGCAGGAAGTGCGGGAATTTGTCGCCGCCCAGATCGTACGTGCGCAGGAACACCGCGTGGTGCGGGAACGACTCGGCGACCGACCGATAGGCCTGATACTGGACTTCCTCGTCGGGTTGCGTGGCGCGACCGACGACAAGGAACTCCGTGCGGAAGAGGCCAATGCCCTGGGCGCCGTGCGTCCGCGCCACTTCCGCCTCGGTCGGCAGATCGATGTTGGCGCGCACGATCACGGGCTGGTGGTCGGGCGTCACCGCCTCGTCGCGCGCCATCAGCGAGATCTCGTGCTCCCACTCCCGCACCCGCTGGCCCCGCTCGCGGTAGAGTCGGACCTCGTCCTCGGAGGGGTTGAGGATGACGCGGCCCGAGCGACCGTCCAGCGCGACCAGCTGCCCGTTCTCCGCCAGCGTCGAGATGTCACCGAGGCCGACCACGGCGGGCAGTCCGAGGGACCGGGCCAGGATCGCGGAGTGCGACGTCCGCGTTCCGCCGTCCGTCGCGATGCCGACGACCTTCTTCCGGTCGAGCTGCACGGTGATGGTGGGCGTGAGGTCACGCGCGATCAGGACGACACCCTGTTCGACGCGCTCCAGATCGAGGTCCGGGTCCGGCATGCCCGTGAGGTTGCGCAGCACGCGGACCTCGACGTCGAGCAGATCATTCAGCCGATCCATGATCATGGGGTGCGCGGCCCGGGTCCATTCCGCCTCGAACTCGAGCATGCACAGCTCGAACGCGCGCGCCGCGCTGAAGTGATTGTCGCGGATGAACCGGATCGTCCGGTCGATCAGGTCGCGATCGTCCAGCATCAGGATCTGCGGCTCGAAGATCCGGGCCTCGACCTCGCCCAGCCGATCTTCGGAGCGCGCCATGATCTCCAGGATCCGACGCTTCGCCCACTCGCGCGCGGCATTGAAGCGCTCGATCTCGCCCTCGACTCCGTCCTGCGGCACCGACGTGTGCGAGATCGCCGGTAGCTCCCAGCGCAGAATGAACGCAGGTCCAACGACAATGCCGGGCGAGGCCGGCGAGCCGTCGCGAACGATGCCGGCCGTCATGGCTCGCCGAATCCTTGTTCGACCAGCGCGACCAGCTGCGTCAGCGCATCCTGCGCGTCTTCACCCGTCGCCCGGATCGTGATCGCGCTCCCGCACTCCGCGGCCAGCATCATCATGCCCATGATGCTCTTGCCGTTCACCTCCATGTCTTCCTTGCGCACGAGGACATCCGCGCGGAACCGGCCCGCCAGCTTCACGAACTCGGCAGCGGGCCGCGCATGCAGCCCGTACTTGTTCGGGATCCGAACGCTCTGCTGATGGTCCGTCGATTCAGCCATTCCCGAATCCGCCGAGGAAGATGCTCGAGACAATGAACACGATCAGTGCGATCGCCAACGGCAAACGGATCGCGTTGCCCAGCCGGATCCCGACGAGCGCTGCGAGTGCGGCCGCAACCCACCATGGCCAACTCAGGCCTGCCGCGGCGCTGCCCAGCAGCACCGGTACGAGCAGGCCGAGTCCGAAGGCGCCCGCCCGGGCCGTGGCCTTCTGAATCCGGGCGAGGCGTGCGCGGCGCAGCCGCTCCCCCACATCGCGGCCGTACCGGAATCCGATCTCGAATCCCCAGATGCGGAGCGCGAGATGTCCTGCGTTGTACAGGCCGAGGAAAATGATCGCGACCCAGACCCACTGCAGTCCCGCATAGTACAGCACGAGACCGGTAATCAGACAGAGGGGCCGCCAAGCAGCCCAGACCAGACCGTCGCCGAGCGAACCGAGCGGGCCACGAATCGCGGCCTTGAAACGGTCGATCGTCCGCTCGTCCGCACCCTCAATCTCCAGGCGCGCCACCGCGCCGAGAGCCACCCCGACCAGGTAGGGATGGCTGTTGAAGATGGTGCGGTGCCGTGCGATGGCGCGCCTCAGCGCCTCCGGATCGTCCCCGTAAAGGGAGCGCAGTACCGGCAGCAGCGAGAAGGCGAAGCCGTTGCCGATCAGGGTCCGGTAGTTCCACGACCCCTGGATCGTGAAGGACCGGAAGAAGACCCGCACGCGGGTCCGGGCGTCGACGCTCACGCGATGAGCAGGATGAGGATACCTACGGCGACGCCGGCGATGAACGAGAGCCGCCTCTCGCTGAGACCGCCGAACACCGTCAGCGCACCTGCCGTCGCGCTGCAAAGGAGGATCGCCAACCCTCCCTGCGCGACCTCGGGCCTGAAGCTCGCGACCGAAAGCACCGTCCCGATCAGAAGCCAGCCGAGCGCGGCGCCCGCCACCGTCACAACCCCGCCGCGAGCGAAGTCGAGAGACATGGCAAGCAGGTGTCGCCGCTCGACCTCGCCCGGCTCGAGGGCCGGATCCACGCCACGGATGAGCCGCTCGTTGATACGCCGTTCCATATCCACCGTCGCGGCCGTGACCCTCCCCCACACGAGAGCGAACCCGAGCGTGAGGAGCAGCGCGACCGGCTCCGGGCCGGCGCCCGCCGCGATGAACGCGAAGGCCGCCGCGACGGCGGCCGTTCCCGCTTCCGGGTACCGCGCGGCACCGATCGGCAGCACCGCGAGGTGAAAGACCTCGAGAATCGCGCCGAAGACCATTCCGGCGCCGGGCCGGCCAGCCGCCAGACCGCCGAGAATACCCGCGACCAGCGGCCTCGAGATCATGACCTGCGGGACGGAGGTTGCGTCGAGGCCGACGACGCCGCCAATGAGCGCGAGCCAGAGCCAGTTCATGGGCCGCGCCCGTCCCGGCCGAGGATCCGTTCGGCGGGCACCCGCTTCGCGCCGGGCAGGTCGCGCGCGGCGACATGCGCGCCTTCGGCCACGAGTTCCTCGAGCGAGGTCCGTTCGTCGGGGCTCAGGTAGACGTACGGCAGGACCGCATCGCGCCCGGGCGCGTAGTGCAACCCGCCGAGGTTCACGTCGCGGCCGCGGAGAAGCCCGCCGTGGGCGACGCGGGTCATGCTGCGCACGTCGCGGGTCAGGAGGATGCTGCGGGATCCGTCGGCCTCCCATTCGGCGAGATGCGCGCGAGTCGACTCGATGGTCTCGAAACGGGGCGCCATCTCGGAGGGCAGGCCGAGCGAGTACAGCTCCTGCTCCCATTCGGAGGCGGCGAGCTCGTCATCGACTACGAGGATGCGGTCGGGATGCAGTTCGTTGCCCCAGCCGACCACGACCTGACCGTGGATCAGACGCTCATCAACGCGAAACAGCAGAATCGCCATTCGAACCGGAAACGGGTGCGGCACACGAGATGGCAGCCCTGCCTTTCGAAACCAGGCGGGCCGCCAACTCGACGAGCGGTTGCTCGCGGTGCGTTACGAAGTCCAGCAGCATGGGAAGATTGACCCCGCAGATCACGACGAGGTTCGGATCGTGGCGCGCCAGCAGCCTCGCGGCGACGCCGCAGCTGCCGCTCGGCAGATCGGTGAACAGGATCGTCGGCCGCGCACCCGCCTCGCGATGGATGGCCTCGGCGAGCGCGGCCGGCGCGAGGCCGCGGTTGCTCAGCGGCACCAGCACGTCCGGTCCGGCGCCGGTGATGTTGCGCACGGCATCGGTGAGGCCGATGGCCATCTCGCCGTGCGCGACGACGATGCCGCGGACCGGCGCCACGTCACTCATAGTCCTCTGCAAGGTACTCGCTGAGCGGCCGCATCGAGCTCCTCAGCCGTTCACTGAATAGCCGGGCGGAATGGATGCCGGAGTACTTCAGCAGATGGTTCATGGCCACCACCTCGCAGATCACCGTGATGTTCTTGCCAGCGTTCAGGGGCACGACGACCTTCGGCAGCTTCACGTTCAGGATGTCGATCTCCTCGACTTCCAGGCCGAGCCGGTCGTAGGAGGCGCCGTCGTCCCAGTCCACCAACTGGACCACGACTTCGATCCGTTTCTGCTGGCGAATCGCGCGGATTCCGAACAGCGCCTGCACGTCGATGATGCCGATGCCGCGGATCTCCATGTGGTGCTGCTGGAACTCGTGACCGCGGCCGATCAGGATGTCGTGGCCGCGTCGCGTGATGAGCACCACGTCGTCGGCCACCAGCCGGTGCCCGCGCTCGACGAGATCCAGCACGCACTCGCTCTTGCCGATACCGCTCCGTCCCACAAAGAGCAGGCCCACGCCGTAGACGTCGGCCAGCGAGCCGTGCGTCGTCGTGGCCGGCGCGAACTGCTCTTCGAGGAACGGTTGCACGCGGCGATAGAAGTCGCCCGTCTTGAGCTGGGACCGGAATACGGGGACGCCGTGCGCTCGTGCCTGCTCGAGGACCTCGACCGGCACCTCCTGCCCCTTCGTGACGACCACGGCCGGAATGTCCAGCTCGAAGAAGGCGCGCAGGACGCCGGTCCGGGCATCGGGCTCGAGCGAGCGCAGGAACAGGACCTCGGTCTCGCCGAGCACCTGGAGGCGGCCCTCGGGGAAGCGCGGCCGGAATCCGGCCAGTACGAGGCCGGGATTGGACACGGTGGGATCCTCGATCACACGCTCGAGGTCGGCATCCTCGTTCAGCAGCTCGAGCGCGAGCAGATCACGCCTCGACTCGAACAGCCGGTCCACGGTCAGCGGGTTGATCTTCGCCACGGTCGGATGTCAGTCGTTGGCGGAGAGGGCGCGCCGACCCGTCCGGACACGCTGCCGCCGCCGCTTGAGCTGGCGCTCGATACGGTCGACCGCCTGGTTCATGGCGGCGCGGTAGGTGTCGCCCGTCGCCTGAGCGAGCAGCGGCGGTCCGCCGGCCGTGAGCAGCCGGGCCTCGACCGAGCGCTGCGCGTTCGGATTCTCGAATGTCAGCACCATGTTCGCAGCCCGCAGGTTGTATCGGTCCAGCCGCCGGGAGAGGCGGGTGGCATGATCGTGAAGGGACTCCGGAATCGTGCAATGAATGGCGGAGACTGTGACTTCCATGTTCTCCTCCCGTCGCAGGTTCTCGTCAGGACCGCCGGGCCGGAATCGCGCCGCGCCGATCGCGCCCCGCCTGGAGCACGGCCGCCAGATGCGATTCCGTTCGCTCGGCCGATCGTTCCCAGCTGTGTTCCGCGGCGAAGGCGCGGGCCTGCTGCCCGTACCGCCGCCGGAGATTCGCGTCCTGGATGAGCGTGGCGAGCGCATCCGCGAGCCGGTCGACGTCTCCGTGCGGGACCAGCAGCCCGGTCCGCTCGTGGATCACGGAGTCGCGCAGGCCCGGCGAGTCGCTCGCCACGGTCGGCGTGCCGCACGCGGCGGCTTCCAGGACGGTGATGCCCCACCCCTCCTTGCTGGATGTCAACACGTGGATCCAGGATCGGCGCAGGAGGCGCCGCTTCTCCTCCTCGCTCACGAATCCGTGCAATTCGACCCGGGCGCCGAGACCGAGTTCCGCACGGAGCTGCTGCAGGGCCGGCGCCGTCGGACCCTGGCCCGCGATGATGAGGCGGGCGGGCACCGAGCGCTCCGCCAGCTTCGCCACGGCCCGCACGATGAGATCGACCCGCTTGTACCGCTCGAGCCGCCCCAGGTAGAGCATCGTCGGCTCGGAAAAGCGCTCGTCCTCGGCACCGAGCGCGTACGAGTCGACGTCGACGCCGTTCGGGATCACTTCGATCCGGTCGCGCCGGAACCCCCGATCGACGAGGTCCCGCGCCGTGCTCTCCGACACGGCCTCGACCGGGACGTCGCCGTAAACGCGCGAAAGGGGCCGCTCCAGGAGCCACGTCGCGGACGCCATCATGGTACCGGCCTGTTCGAAGGCTGTGGCACCGAACAGGTGGTGCACCAGCAGAACGACGGGACGCCGCGTCCAGAGCGGGGCGAACACGGGCACCTTGTTCAGGTCCTCGATCACCACATCGAAGCGCTGTCGCAGGCGGTGGTAGGTGAATGGCGCCCTCAGCGAGAATGTATGACGGCGCCCCGTCCGGTGCACGGCAATTCCGTCCAGCTCGACACGCCGCGGGGCACCGGGCCAGCCGGATACCAGCGCCGTGACCCGGTGGCCACGGCGGGCAAGGCGGCCGAAGATCTCGTGCATATGGATTTCGGCGCCACCGGCCCTCGGGTTGAGCCGGTCCTGCCAGTTGATGATCAGCAGCTTCAGAGACGCGCCCCCGTTCGCGAAGCCTCGGTCTTCTTCATCACGGCGTCGAGCACGCCGTTGACGAAGCGCGGACTTTCATTGCTGCCGTACTTCTCGGCGAGCAGGATCGCCTCCTGGATAGAGGTGCGGACCGGGACGTCCGCCATGCCGAGAAGCTCCGCCGTCCCGATCCGGAGCACGTTGCGGTCGATTCTCGACAACCGGTCCAGGCGCCAGTTCGTCAAGGCGTCCTGGAGCGTTCTGTCGATCTCCTCGAGCCGCTCCTCGATGACGTTGACGAGGCGGAACAGGTAGTCCTGGCTCGCCTGGGCGATGCGGCGCTCGGCACGGAAATCCGCCAGCACACCAGACAACGGGACCTCGCAGTCGCGCGACTCCCAGGCGTACAGGACCTGCAGGGTCCAGGCGCGCGCTCGGCTCCTCGGCCTCATATCAGTCCTGCACGCGGCGGGCCAGGTCGGCCATCTCGAGGGCGGCCTCGGCGGCGTCCCATCCCTTGTTTCCCAACCGGCCGCCCGCGCGGGCCATGGCCTGGGGCAGGTCCTCGGTCGTGAGCAACCCGAGCGCGACGGGTACGCGGGTCGTGTCGGACACGCGCGCCAGGCCGTCGGCCGCGGGCCCGGCGACGAAGTCGAAATGGCTGGTCTCGCCGCGGATCACGCAGCCGAGCGCGATCACCGCGGCGCAGCCGCCGCGCTCGGCGACGAGCCGGGCCGCGAGCGGCAGCTCCCACGCGCCGGGAACGGAGACGAGGTCGACGTCGTCGCGCTCGATGCCGTAGTGCTCGAGACATGCGAGCGCGCCCGCGAGCAGCCGCGACGTGACCTGCTCGTTGAACCGGCTGGTCACGATCGCGACGCGAATCCCGCCCCGCGGGGTGCCCCGGTAGTCCGCCAACGACGCCTCCTCAGGCAACCGGGTCGTCAGTCGCATCCTCGCCGGACGCGGGAATGGCGTCGCAGGGATCCGGGTTCCCTCCATCGAGCAGGTGCCCGAGCTTCGCCCGCTTTGTCTCAAGGTACACCTTGTTGTACTCGCCTGGCCGGATCTGCAACGGCTCGCGCCCGGTGATCTTCAGAGCGTAGCCTTCGAGCCCGACGATCTTGCGCGGGTTGTTGGTGAGCAGCCGGATCGACGTGAGGCCGAGGTCGAGCAGGATCTGCGCACCGATGCCGTAGTCGCGCAGGTCGGGCTTGAAGCCGAGGGACAGGTTGGCCTGCACCGTGTCCTGCCCCGCATCCTGCAAGGCGTAGGCGCGGATCTTGTTCGCGAGCCCGATGCCGCGCCCCTCCTGACGGAGGTAGACGACGGCGCCGAGTCCCTCTTCGTCGATGCGCCGCAGCGCCGCGTGCAGCTGCTCGCCGCAGTCGCAGCGCTGCGAGTGGAAGACGTCGCCCGTCAGGCACTCGGAGTGCATGCGGACGAGCACGTTCTTCTTGCCGGCGACCTCGCCCTTCACGATGGCGAGGTGCTCGCGGTTGTCGACCTGGTTCTCGAACGCGATCACGCGGAAGTGGCCGTGCGCGGACGGCAGGTCGGCCTCCGCGATCCGCCGGACCAGCCGCTCGTGCTGCAGCCGGTACGCGACGATCTGCGCCACCGTGATGAAGCGGACGCCGTGCTTGCGGGCGAAATCGTCGAGTTGCGGCCGCCGCGCCATCGTACCGTCCTCGTTCAGGATCTCGCAGATGACGCCGACCGGCGGCAGGCCGGCCAGGCGCGCCAGATCCACCGAGGCTTCGGTCTGACCGACGCGACGCAGCACGCCGCCCGGCTTGGCGCGAAGCGGGAACACGTGGCCCGGCCGGCGCAGGTCGCTTGCCTTCGTGGTCGGATCGGCGAGCAGCTGGATCGTCCGCGCCCGGTCGTGCGCGCTGATGCCGGTCGTGACACCGAACCGGCTGTGCCCGTCCACGGACACCGTGAAGGCGGTCCCGAAGTAGTCCTGGTTCTGCTCCGTCATGGGCGGCAGGCCCAGCGCCTCCGCCCGGTCCGGCGTGAGCGCGACGCAGATCAGGCCACGCCCGTAGCGAGCCATCGTGTTGATCATCTCCGGCGTGACCGCCGCGGCTGCGCCAACCAGGTCGCCTTCGTTTTCCCGGTCCTCGTCATCCGCCACGATGACGAGCCGCCCCTCGCGGATGTCGCGTATCGCGTCTTCGACTCTATCGAATGCCATCGTCTCGATATTCCTCCGGACTTGCGGTCCGATCCGTCATACCCCGCCGGCGGGTTCCCGCTTCATGAGGTGCGCGACGAACCGGCCCAGCATGTCGCCTTCCAGATTGACGCCCTCGCCCGTCTTCAGGCGGGAGAGGTTGGTGTGTTCCCAGGTGTACGGAATCAGCGCGACCTGCGCCACGTCGTCCGCGGGCAGCGCGTTGATCGTGAGGCTCACCCCGTTGATGGAGATGGAGCCGTGCAGGACGGAGACCTCGGCGACGACCGGCGGCATGCGAACGTCGAGCAGGACGTGCTCGCCATGCCGCACGACCGCCACGACCTCGCCGACCGCGTCCACGTGGCCCTGCACGAGATGGCCGCCGACCCGCTCGCCGAATCCCAGCGATCGCTCGAGGTTCACCGGGTCGCCCTCCGCCATCGTCGCGAACGTCGTGCGCGAGAGCGTGGTGCCGATGGCCTCGACGAGGAAGCTCACGTCGTCGCGCTCGACCACCGTCTGGCACACGCCGTCGACCGCGATCGAGTCGCCGGCCTTCAGGTCGCCGAGCACGCCCGTCGCCCGGATTCTCAACCGGCGACCTCCCTCCAGGGGATCGATCCGATCGATCACTCCGACTTCTTCAACGATTCCACTGAACATGCCACCGCCTGCCCGCCGGCTACGCCGGCTCCATGATCACGAGGGCGTCCCTGCCCAGCGGCCGCGTTCCGGTCACGGCCCAGCGGCCGGGCAGTCCGGCCGGAAAGGCCGGTACGCCTTCCACACCGAGCGCGAGCGGAGCAACGACCAGGTAGATCCGGTTCACCAGTCCGCCGGCAAGGAGGGAGCCTCCGAGCCGGCCTCCTCCCTCGCATAGTATCGATCGGATGCCCTCCCGCCATAGGGCGTCCACCCCCTGCGCGAGGTCCAGACCCTGACGTCCGCGGGAAACCGTCAGGATACGGATGTCGGGACCCTGAGGGGGTTCCACCGCGTTCTCACTCGCGGCCTCGGCCGCGAGCACCCGGACCGGCGCAGCGGAATCGGCGGTCCGCGCGAGCGCCGAGTGGGGCTCGATCCTGCCCGCTGAATCGACGACGACACGAACCGGGTTCCGGCGCGGCTTCACAGGGCCGCGCACCGTGAGCAGCGGGTCGTCCACACGCGCCGTCGTCGCACCGACCATGAGCGCATCGAAGCCGGCGCGGAGCCATTGGACCCAGGCGGCGGCCTCGGTTCCGCTGACCGCCGTCCGCTCCCCCGGCCGGCGCGCGATGCGGCCATCGAGTGAGACCGCGAGCTTGAGCGCCAGCCACGGAGCGTGCCGCTCGTGCGCGTAGCGAAACGCCGCGTTCAGGCGGAGCGCGTCCGCCTCGAGCAGACCGCCCTCCGCGTGTACGCCGCGCGTTTCGAGCACGCGCCCGCCGCCGGCCGCCTCCGGATTCGGATCGCGCGCCGCGAAGACGACGCGGCCGATGCCGGCGTACAGGATCGCGTCCGTGCAGGGCGGCGTCTTGCCGTGGTGCGCGCAGGGCTCGAGGCTGACGTAGAGGGTTGCGCCGCGCGCCCGCGCGCCGGCATTGCCGAGCGCGACGATCTCCGCGTGCGGTCCACCCCACACGGCATGCCAGCCCTCCCCGATGTTCTCGCCATCGCGCACGACGACGGCGCCCACCATCGGGTTCGGATGCACACCGCCCCAGCCGCGCTCGGCCAGTTCCAGCGCACGGCGCATCCAGGCACGGTCCGAGTCGGAGAACACGAGCGGCGTCAGAAGGTGAGGCGCGCGGCCAGCCCGTAGAACCAACCGCCGTCGGTGGCGGCGCCCGTCGCGCCCGCGGTGCCGGACTGCCGGCCGACCTCGGCCGAGAGGTTGAAGACGAGCGTCGTCCACGAGACGCTGCCGAACAGGACGGTGCGACGGGCGTGGAGCGAGGCGAACGAGAACGAGGCGGGAGTCCCGTCCGTCGCGCGTACGCGCCAGATCCCGCGGCCGCTGTGCCGGTCCCAGCCGAAGCCGCCCGTGAGCCCGAACAGGCCGAGGCGCTTGCCCACGACGGCGCGCGTGCTCCACGTGCTGACGTGGTCGAGGCGAACGTGCAGGTCGCGGGTCTCGAGAGCGGCATCGCCGAACGTGAGGCGCCCGGTCCTGCGGTTCATCACCGAGATGGACACGCCGGGCATGGTGAACGACTCGCGCAGGACGCCGAGGCGCGCGCCGACCGCCCAGCTCACGGGCGTGCGCGTCAGGAATCCGTCCTTCGAGGGAAACCGCACGATGCTCCCGCTGCCGAGCAGATCGAGCGAGAAGAGGCCGCCGACGGTCGTCATAGGGGAGAGCCCGTCGAGCAATCCGATCGCGACATCGGCCGTCCAGGCAGTGGCCCCGGTCGAGCTGCCGACGCCGGCCCCCGCCGGCAGGTCCGCCGAGCCGCTCACTCCGCGGAGCGCGATCGAAACGCGGGGCATTCCGGGCATGCGTTTTCCCAGCGTGCTCGCCGTTCCCGCGACCGGGTTGCCGCCGCTCGCGATCGCCGACCCGTGCGCGGTGACGACGGCGGCGAGCTCCGCGGCCGCACGGCAGAGTGCAGCCGGGCCGACAGCCTCGCATGCGGACGTGTCCAGCCGCTGCGCCTGAAGCGGAACGCTCCCGGCCACGACCAGCAGCAGCGCCGAGAGCGGACCCGCGGCGGCCCTCACCCGAGAACCACTTTCGTGATGCCGTCCCGAACCGTTCCCGCGATCCACGCCGTTTCGCCTCCGGCCGTCAACCGTTCTACCACCGTGTCGGCATTTCCGGGCGGCACGATGAGGACCATTCCGACGCCCATGTTGAACGTGCGGAACATCTCGTCGGGCGTGACGCCACCGGCCTCCCCGACGAAGAGGAATTCGGGTGGAGGCGTCCAGCTCGCCGTGTCGACCGCGGCGCTCGCGCCGTCGGGGATGACGCGATCGAGGTTCTCCGGGATGCCGCCGCCCGTGATGTGCGCGAGCGCGTGGATGGAACCGTCGTCGATCAGCGGCGACACGCTCCGGACGTAGCTCCGGTGCGGGCGGAGCAGGACCTCGCCGACGGTCCGTTCCGGCAGCGCCGGGAAGGGCGAGCCCACGTCGAGGCCGAGCCGGTCGAAGAACAGCCGGCGTAGCAGCGAATAGCCATTCGTGTGAAAGCCATCGGAGGCGAGCGCGACGAGGACGTCGCCGCTCGCGACCCGGTGCGCGCCCGGCCGCATCGCTTCGTCCACCAGTCCGACGATGAACCCGGCGAGGTCGTAGTCGCCCGGCGCGTAGAAGTCGGGCATCTCCGCGGTCTCGCCGCCGAGCAGGGCGCAGCCGTTGTCACGACAGGCGCCGGCGATTCCTTCGATCACCTGCTCGATGGTGCCGGGCTCGAGCCGGCCCATGCCGATGTAGTCGAGGAAGAAGAGCGGGCGTGCGCCTTCGACGAGGATGTCGTCCGCACAGTGGTTCACGATGTCGGCGCCGACGCCGGTGTGACGGCCCGCCAACGACGCGACCTTGAGCTTGGTGCCGACGCCATCCGCGCTGGCCACGAGTAACGGACCGGAAAGGCCGGCCGGCACGCGGAACAGGCCACCGAAGCCGCCCGGGTTCGCGACCACGGAATCTGTGGACGTACCGCGAACGAGCTCGAGGATCCGGCGCTTCGCCGTATTCGCCGCTTCCCGGTCGACGCCGGCCGAGCGGTAGCTCAGCGGCTGCTCATCCATCCGTCCTCCTCAGGGACCGGTGCCGATCGCAACCGGCTGGTCGAACGCCGTCATCTCGCGGAACCGTTCCACACGCTCATCGATCTCCGCATGCGTCAGATCGATCAGCCGCTCGACGCCGAACCGCTCGACGGCGAACGAGCCGAGCGCCGAGCCGTACACGACCGCGCGGCGCAGGTGATCGCTGTCGAGCCGGCCCGCCCGGGCGAGGTATCCGACAAAGCCACCCGCGAAGGCATCGCCGGCGCCGGTCGGATCGAACACGTCCTCGAGCGGGAAGCCGGGCGCGAAGAAGATCACGTCGCGCGTGAACAGGATGGCGCCGTGCTCGCCCTTCTTGACGACGACCATGCGCGGCCCGCGCGCCTGGATCCAGCGGGCCGCCTTCAGCACGTTCACCTCGCCCGACAGCTCGCGCGCCTCGCCATCGTTGATCAGCAGCAGGTCGATGCGCGACAGCAGCCGTTCCAACTCCGGCCGCCGCCCTTCGATCCAGTAGTTCATCGTGTCGCACGCGACCAGCTCCGGCTTCTCCACCTGGTCGAGCACGTCCAGCTGCAAGACCGGATCGATGTTGCCGAGGAAGATCCAGCGCGAATCGCGCAGCGCGGGCGGGATGCGCGGCGCGAAATCGGCGAACACGCCGAGCCGGGTCTCCCTCGTCTCGCGCGAATTCAGGTCATAGCTGTAGACGCCCGACCAGCGGAAGCTCTGGCCGGGCCGCGTCTCGAGCGCGGCGAGATCGACGCCCCGCGCTTCCAGGAAGCCGAGCTGCTCGCGCGGGAAATCCTCGCCCACAACGCCCACCAGCTGAACGGGCGAGAAGAACGACGCCGCCGCGCTGAAGAATGTCGCGGACCCGCCGATCGCATCGATGGCTTCGCCGAACGGAGTCTCGATCGTATCCAGGGCCACGCTCCCCACCGCCAGCAGGCTCATTCGTATTCCTCCCGCTCCATCCGGTCCGGAGCATTCAGTCCGAGAAGTTGCAGGCCGTTGCGCAGCACGATCTGCACGCCCCGCGCCAGGGCCAGGCGCGCCCCGCGCCGCCCGGGATCGTCGACCAGAACGGCAAGGTCCGGGTTCCGACTCGGATTGCCGGCGTGGTACCAGGAGTTCACGGCTCCCGCCGTCGTCTCGAGGTACTCGCAGACCATGTGGGGCGCTCGCGCCGCTGCCGCCCGGGCGACGATGTCCGGGAACTGCGCGAGCTGCTTGATCAGCTCCTGCTCGACCGGCTCATCGAGCAGCGCCAGGTCCACATCGCCGGCGGCGATCGAGTCCGGTTCGACCCCCGCCCTGCGGAATATGCTCATCATCCGGGCGTGTGCGTACTGGATCTTGAAGACGGGGTTCTTGTCCGAGTGGTCCAGTGCGAGATCGAGGTCGAACAGCATCTGCGCATCGCCTCGCCGCATCAGGAAGAAGTACCGCGCCACATCCGGGCCGCACTCGTCCGCCAGTTCCTTCAGGGTCACGTAGTCACCGGCCCGCTTGCTCAGCTTCGCTTCCCGGCCGCCACGCATGATGCGGACCATCTGTACGATCTCGACATCGAGGAAATCGACCAGACCCAGCGCGCGCAGCGCCGCCTGCATGCGCGGTACGTAGCCGTGGTGGTCGGCGCCCCACACGTCGATCACGTGCTGGAAACCACGCCGCGCCTTCTCCCGGTGGTACGCCAGGTCGGGCAGGAAGTACGTGTACGTACCGTCGCTCTTCACCAGCACGCGATCCTTGTCATCGCCATGGTCCGACGTGCGCAGCCAGATCGCACCTTCCGACTCGTACGTGAGTCCGCGCGCCTCGAGCGTCGCGAGCGTCTCCTTCAGCAGGTCCTCGTGGTAGAGCCGGCTTTCCAGGTAGTACTCGTCGAACTCCACGCCGAAATCGCGCAGGTCGCGGTCCTGTGCCTCGCGCAACCGCCCGGTCGCCCAGTGGCGGAGGATGCGACGGCGTTCCGCCGCCGCAATGCCCTTGATCTGGGCGCCGAGTGCCGCATCGACGTCGCGCGCCATCTCGCGCAGATAGTCGCCGTGGTACCCGCCCTCGGGGATCGAGGCCACCTCGCCGTGCAGCTCCCGCCAGCGAGTATCGAGCGATTCGGCCAGCTTGTCGATCTGCACGCCGGCATCGTTCACATAGAACTCCCGCGTCACCGCGTCTCCGCTCCACTGCAGGAGCGCGGCGATCGCATCGCCAAGCGCGGCGCCACGGCCATGCGCGACGTGCAGCGGGCCGGTCGGGTTGGCGGAAACGAACTCCACCTGCACCCTGCGGCCGGACGGGACGGCCGCACGGCCGAAGCGGTCGTCCGCGTCGAGGATGTCCGCGAGCTTCTGGCGCAGGCTCTCGCCGGCGAGGCGGAAATTCAGGAACCCCGGACCGGCGACCTCGACCGCGGCGAGACCGGCGGAGGCGAGGTCGAGACGATCGATGATCTGCGCGGCCACGGCCCGCGGCTTCTGCCTGAGCACGCCGGCAAGAGTGAGTGCGAGGTTCGAGGCGACGTCGCCATGCTCCGGCTTGCGCGGTCGTTCGAGCTGAACGGCGGGCGCACGCTCGCCACCCAGCTCCGCGGCGATCGCCGTCAGCTGGTCCTCCAGCGAACCCTTCATCCCTTCCCCTCACCGCCCGAGTCCGTCGAGCCGGAACCGCCCTCCTTCTTCTTGCTCCCCGCGGCATCGGCTTCCGCGGCCTTCTTGTAGGCGTCGCTCCGGTAATCCGTGATGTAGAAACCCGAACCCTTGAAGAGGATGCCGGCACCCGACGAAAGCAGGCGCTCCGCCGGAGCGCCGCACTCGACGCACGTGTCGAGCGGCGGATCCGTCATTCGCTGGAACCGTTCGAAGGTGTGTCCGTTTTCGCAGCGGTATTCGTACGTTGGCATCGCAATCCCGTCTCGTGGCAGCACCGAACCGGTCAGTTTACAGCTGGCTGGTTGCAGTCGCTACCGTCCATGTACCCCACACGGCACGCAACACATCACTGATCTCGCCCAGGGTCGCCCCCGCCTTGACCGCATCGACCATTGCCGGGACCAGGTTGGTGGACCCGACCGCCCGATCGCCGATGACGGCGAGCGCGGCGGCGACGGCGCTCGGGTCCCTGGCCTCCCGCCAGCGGGAGAGGCGGGCGCGCTGGTCACGTTCGAGCCGTGCGTAGGCCGGCATCTCGATGCGCGGCGGGACGGGGTCCTCGGTGAACGCGTTGACGCCGACCACGACCCGGTCGCCGCGCTCGACGGCCAGCTGATGCTGGTAGGCGGCCTGCTGGATCTCGTCCTCGACGAAGGCGAGGGCGGCCGCGGCGCCACCCAACTCGTCGATTCTGTCGAGATAGGCGCGGGCACGGTCGGCGAGCGCGTCGGTCAGCCACTCGACGTAGTGGCTGCCGCCGAGCGGATCGGCCGTGTCCGTGACACCCGACTCGTGCGCCAGCACCTGCTGCGTGCGGAGCGCGAGCCGCGCCGATTCCTCGCTGGGCAGGGCCAGGGCCTCGTCGAAGCTGTTCGTGTGCAGTGACTGGGTGCCGCCGAGCACGGCGGCCAGCGCCTGGACGGCGACGCGCACGACGTTGTTCAACGGCTGTTGCGCGGTCAGCGTGACGCCACCCGTCTGCGTGTGGAAGCGCAGTCGGCAGGCTTCCTCGGAGCCACCGAATTCGTCGCGCATGATGGTGGCCCAGAGGCGGCGCGCCGCCCGGAACTTGGCGATTTCCTCGAACAGATTGTTGTGCGCGGCGAAGAAGAAGGAGAGCCGTGGCGCGAAGGTCTCGAGTGCGAGGCCCCGTCCGAGCGCGCGACGAACGTATTCGCGGGCGTTGGCCAGCGTGAAGGCAACCTCCTGCGCGGCGGTCGAGCCGGCCTCCCGGATGTGGTAGCCGCTGATCGAGATGGTATTCCAGCGCGGGACCTCGTCGGCGCAGAACGCGAAGACATCGGTGACGAGACGCAGGCTGGGCTCGACCGGGTAGATGTAGGTGCCGCGTGCGGCGTACTCCTTGAGGATGTCGTTCTGGACGGTGCCGGCAATGACGGATCGCGGGATGCCGCGTTCATCGGCCAGCGCGACGTAGAGGGCGAGCAGGATCGCGGCCGTCGCGTTGATGGTCATGGAAACGGAAACGCGCTCGAGTGGGATCCCGTCGAAGAGCCTGCGCATGTCATCGAGGGTGGCGATGGCGACGCCCACCCGGCCGACCTCGCCCGCGGACATGGCGTGGTCGCTGTCGTACCCCATCTGCGTGGGCAGGTCGAAGGCGACGCTGAGCCCGGTCTGGCCGTGGTCCAGAAGGTAGCGGTAGCGCCGGTTCGTCTCCTCCGCCGTTCCGAACCCGGCGTATTGTCGCATGGTCCACAGGCGACCGCGATACATCGTCGGGTGGATGCCGCGCGTGAACGGGAACTCGCCCGGCAGTCCGCCCGCCGGCGCGGGGTCGGGCCGCTCCTCGCCCGTGTAGAGCGGGTCGATCTCGATGCCGTCGCTCGTTTCGAAGCGGGGCTTCCGCTCCGGGTGTCTGGCGAGCGCAGGCGCCGCAGTCTCTTTCAGCCAGCGTTCCTTTTCACTCATGTCCCGCTCCCCGCTTCCCCGCTCAATCGTTCGCCTCGAACTCGACGAGCAGCGCGCCCTTCTCCACCGCCTGCCCGGGCGCCACGTGAACCCGGCTCACGACGCCGTTCGACTCGGCCTTCAGCTCGTTCTCCATCTTCATCGCTTCGACGATGACGATGCCGTCACCGCGGCGCACGGCCTGGCCCGGCGCGACCTCGACGCGCGAAACGAGGCCGGGCATGGGAGCGCGCAGCGGACGCGGGCCGCGCGGCTCGCCCGACCGTCCCGTCATCTCGCGGATCGCTTTCGTGCGCTCGTCGACGACGGCCAGATCGAACCGGGCGCCGCCGAGGTGGATGTCCCACTCGCCCCGCTCGGCGCCCTCCCGCGCGACGAGCGGCCAGGACTGGCCGTCGATCCGCAGGTGGCGGAGCGGGGTGCCGGGGATGTCGAGCAGCTCGGCATCGACCGCCACGCCTTCGACGCGAATCGCGCCGTTCTCGAGGTCGACTTCGAGCGTCCGCCCGGCCACGGTCACGAAGTAGCGCATTCCAGCTCCACCACCGTTTCGACGTTCGCGGTCTGGGGGAAGAGATCGAAGCAGCGGACCGTCGCGACCCGGAACCCGGTACCGATCCGGTCGAGATCCCGGCCCAGCGTCGCCGGATCACAGCTCACGTACACCATCCTTCGCGGCGGGGTCTCCGCGAGCATCCCGCAGACGGCCCGATGCAACCCGGTGCGAGGCGGGTTCAGGATCACGACGTCGGCCGGAACCGCCTCGCCGAGGCGATCCTCGACCTTGCCTTCGAGGAACGCCATCGATCCCGCGGCGAGGCGTCGGGCCTCGGCCACCGCGGCGCCATCGACTTCGATGCCGGTGACGATCGCGCCCTTTCGTGCAAGGCGCCGCCCGTGCGCCCCGATGCCGCAGTACGCATCCGTGACGCGCAGTCCCTCCACGGGCCCGACCCGGTCCTCGACCCAATCCTCGAGCGCCGACGCCGCCTGCCGGTTCACCTGGACGAAGGCGGGGCCCGAGACCTCGATGTCCTCTCCGTTCCACACGTCCGGGATCCGCGCGGGACCGGCGAGAAGCCGCGTCGCGCTCCCCGACTGCGGGCGGTGCCGGATCACGGCCAGCTGCGGAACCCGTTCGAGCAACTCTTCCGGTCGTCCCGTTCCGAAGCCGCCGGCGATGAACAGCGTGACCTGGCCGGGGTCCGTGCCCCGCAGCGTAAGGCGCAGCTCACGGCCCGCGGGCAGGCGCTGCGCATTGGGGCCCCAGGCGCCGCGCAGTCCGATCCACGCCTTCGCGACCGTCGCCTCGGGAAGCAGGCAGTGGTCGTCGACGTCGATCAAACGCGCGGGTTCCTCGAGCCTGTGCAGGCCGGCGATGACCCGATTCGAGCCGAGCCGGCGCAGCGTGTAGGACATCCGGTTCCGGTACCCGAATTCCCGCGGCGACGGCTCCACCGACGCGACGGTCCGGTCGACGCCGCCTATGCGGCGGAGCGCGCGCGTGACGATCCCCGCCTTCGCGTCGAGCTGGGCGGCATACGTCAGGTGCTGCAAGGTGCAGCCGCCGCACGCGCCGAACAGGGGGCACGGTGCCGCACGCCGCCCGGGACCGGGCTCGACGACGCGGACGAGCCGCGCGCGCGCCCAGTCGCGCCGAACGGTAGTGGGCTCGGCCAGCACCCGGTCGCCCGGCGCCGTGCCGTGCACGAAAACGACGCGGCCGTCCGGGAGACGCCCCACGCCCGCACCACCGGCGCCGATCTCGATGATGTCGATGAGGTGAGTCCGAACGGCGTCGGCGTCGCGGCCGGCCTCGCGTTCATCCATCCCGCGAAGTGCGTCAGCCACGCCAACCCGTAGTGCGCCAGGCACCGCCACCCCGGCGTCCACCGTCGGGCACGCGCCTCACCGTCTTCCGGTTCCGCGATCGCTCCTCGAGCAGCGCGGCGGCCACCGCCGCGAGCCTGACGAGCGTCGGATCGGCGCCGTTGCCGAGCAACTCGGCATGCCGTTCGATGTACCCGATGTCGATCGCGCCCGCGCGGAACTCCGGTTCCCGCATCACACGCGCATGGAATGATGCGCTCGTCTCGACGCCGATGATGCGGAGCTCACCGAGTGCGCGCTCCATCCGCGCGATCGCGGTGGCTCGGTCGGGCCCGTGAACGATCAGCTTGGCCAGCAGCGGGTCGTAGTAGAGCGAGACCTCGCTGCCCTCGCCGATCCCACCGTCCCAGCGTACGCCGGGTCCGGCCGGCACGTCCAGCCGTTCGATGCGCCCGGTCGAGGGCAGGAACCCGGACTCCGGGTCCTCGCTCGTGATCCGGCATTCGATCGCGTGACCGGCGAGCCCGATATCCGACTGCAGCCAGGGCAGTGCGTCTCCCGACGCGACCCGCAGTTGCCACTGCACGAGGTCGATGCCCGTGACCAGCTCGGTCACGGGGTGCTCGACCTGGATGCGCGTGTTCATCTCGAGGAAGAAGAACTCGCCATTCTGGAAGAGGAACTCGATGGTGCCCGCGCTGCGATAGCCGACCGCCTGTGCCGCGGCCACCGCCGCCTCACCCATCCGCGACCGCAAGGCGGGCGTCATTACGGGCGAGGGCGCTTCCTCGATCATCTTCTGGTGACGGCGCTGGATCGAGCATTCCCGCTCGCCCAGGTGCACGACAGCGCCGTGCGCGTCCGCCAGGACCTGCACCTCGATGTGACGCGGCCGGTCCAGGTAGCGCTCGATGTACACGCTGCCATCGCCGAACGCGTTTCGAGCCTCGTTGCCCGCCGCCTCGAACGAACGCGCCATCTCGTCCGCCGACCGAACCGCCCGCATCCCTTTCCCACCTCCGCCCGCCGCCGCCTTCAGCAGGACCGGATACCCGACCATTTCCGCTGCGGCCAGAGCCGCCGCCACGTCCGCAACCGGCTCCGTCGTGCCCGGCACCACGGGGACGCCCGCGGCCGTCATGCGACGCCGCGCTTCCGTCTTGTCGCCCATCGCCGCGATCGCCGATGCCGGCGGGCCGACGAAGACGAGACCCGCCTCCTCGACCGCCGCGGCGAAGAACGCGCGTTCGGAGAGGAAGCCGTAGCCCGGGTGGACCGCGTCGCAGCCCGTCGCCCGGGCGACTTCGATGAGCGCATCCGCACGCAGGTAGCTCCGCGCCGCGGCCGCCTCGCCGATCGGGTACGCCTCATCCGCGTGCAGCACGTGCGGCGCCAGCCGGTCTGCCTCCGAGTAGACCGCCACGGACCGGATCCCGAGCTCGCGGCACGCCCGCATCACGCGCACCGCGATCTCCCCCCGATTCGCAACGAGCACCTTCCGTATCATACCCACCCCCGCTCCCCCTCCCGCAAACACCCCCGCCTCCGCTCCCGCCACCCGAGTCTACAACGGCACATTGCCGTGCTTCCTCGGCGGGTTCGCGTCCCGCTTGTTCCTCAGCATGTCGAGCGCGCTGATGAGCCGGGGCCGCGTCTGGCGCGGGTCGATGACGTCATCGACGTAGCCGCGCGCAGCGGCGATGTAGGGGTGCGCGAACGTCTCGCGGTACTCCTGTTCGAGCTTGCGCACGAGTGCGTCGGGATCGGCCGCGTCGGCAATCTCCTTGCGGTACAGGATCTCGACGGCGCCCTTGGGTCCCATGACGGCGATCTCGGCGCTCGGCCACGCGAGGTTGATGTCGCCGCGGATGTGCTTCGAGTTCATCACGTCGTACGCGCCGCCATAGGCCTTGCGCGTGATCACCGTAAGCCGCGGCACCGTCGCCTCGCAGAAGGCGTAGAGCAGCTTGGCGCCGTGGCGGATGATGCCACCGTGTTCCTGACCGACGCCGGGCAGGAAGCCGGGCACATCCTCGAAGACGACGAGCGGGATATTGAAGGCGTCGCAGAAGCGGACGAAGCGCGCGCCCTTCACCGAGCTGTTGATGTCGAGCACGCCGGCCAGCACGGCCGGCTGGTTCGCGATGATCCCGACCGCGTAGCCGCCGAGATGCGCGAATCCGACAAGGATGTTCTGGGCGAAGTCCCGGTGCACTTCGTAGAAATCGCCGTCGTCCACGATGTTACGGATGACGTCGTGCATATCGTAGGGACGGCTCGGCTCGTCGGGCACGACGCTCGCCAGCTCTTCCGACATGCGGTCGAGCGGGTCATCCGTGTCGCGGCGCGGCGGATCCTCCCGGTTGTTCTGCGGGATGTACTCGAACAGCTGGCGGATCGACTCGAGGCATTCCAGCTCGGAATCACTGGCGAAGTGGGCGACGCCGGACACGCTGGCGTGAACGTCGGCTCCGCCCAGTCCTTCCATGTCGATGCTCTCGTGCGTCACGGTCTTCACCACGTTGGGCCCGGTCACGAACATGTAGCTCGTGCCGCGCACCATGTAGACGAAGTCCGTGATGGCGGGCGAATACACGGCGCCGCCGGCGCACGGCCCCAGGACCGCGCTGATCTGCGGTATGACGCCCGAGGCGAGCGTGTTGCGGAGGAAGATATCGGCGTACCCGCCGAGGCTGACCACGCCCTCCTGGATGCGGGCGCCCCCGGAATCGTTGAGCCCGATCAGGGGCGCGCCGTTCTTGAGCGCAAGGTCCATCAGCTTCACGATCTTCGCGGCGTGCGCTTCGGAGAGCGAACCGCCGAAGACCGTGAAGTCCTGGCTGAACACGTAGACGAGCCGGTCGCGGATAGTGCCGTAGCCGGTGACCACGCCGTCGCCGTAGATCGTGTCGCCATCCGCATCACCGCGACCGGTCACGAAACGATCCAGCTCGACGAAGCTGCCGGTGTCGAGCAGCAGGTCGAGCCGTTCGCGGGCGGACAGCTTGCCGCGGGCGTGTTGCACCGCCAACCGCTTGGCGCCGCCGCCCAGCTCGGCGCGCCGCGACAGTTCCTCGAGTTTCTTCAGCTTTTCCGCGAGGCTCATGGACCTCCGCCGCCGACCATCAGTTCGGGGATTCCGGCCCGGATCCGGACCAGGAAGGGATGTCGCGTGACCCGGCCGTCCTCGATCGAGAGCACGCCCGTCGCGCCACGGAAGTCACGGATCCGCCCGAGCGCATCGGCCACGGCTTCCGGACGGCCGCCCGCGAGGCGGATTCCTTCCAGCGCCAGGATGGCCGCATCGTAGCCGAGCGCCGGATACGGGTTGTCGAGCGTGCGGCGGTAGCGCGCCTCGTACTCGCGGACGAAGTCCGGCCAGCCCGTGAGCGAACTGTCCGGCGGCATCGGTGTGGACGCCACCGTCCCCTCGAGCATGTCGGCACCTACCGTCCGCAGCACATCCGCCGACACCCACGCCTCGTTCCCCAGCACTTCGACGCCGCTCAGGCCGAAATAGCGGAGTTGCGGCGCGAGCTGCCGGATCTGCCGTTCCGACGCCGGGATGTACAAGGCTTGCGCCCGCGACCCCTGCACGTTCTCGATGAAGGTCGAAAACGTCGTCGTCTCCGGACCGAACGGGAGGTCCGCCACGATCCGCGCCCCGACCCGTTCCGCTTCCGCGCGGAACGCCGCCGCGAGCGCCGCGTATTCCGGTTCCGTCGGGTAGAGCAGCGCGAACTGGGTCACGCCCCGGCGCACGGCCCAGTTGGCCAGCGCGCTCGCGCCCCTCGTGTCCGGCACGTTCAGGGAGTACGTGTTGATGGCGCCGGGCGGCAGGTCGCTGACCGTCGGACTCAGGATGGGCAGGCGGGGGTCGGTCCGGCTCGCCACGATCGCATCGAGCGCATCACTCATCAACGGCCCCACGATGGCGGCCGCGCCCTCCGTCGCGAGCTCTCGCGAAATGCGCTCCGCCGTGGCGACCGCCCCGGAATCATCCCGCAACGCCAGCTCCACCGCCCGGCCAGCCACCGTCGGGTAACGCGCCACCGCCAGCTCGACGCCCTCCGCGATGTAGTCGCCGTAGATCGCCAGATCTTCCGGGCCCGTGTGTGGCAGGATCGCGCCCAGCGACAACGGTCGAATCTCGGGCGGCTTCTCCGGCTCCGGCTGCTCCACGGGCGGCAGCGAAGGCGGCGCGACGGGTATCCGTTCCCCGCTCCGGCACCCGGCCGCAAGCGCCAGCAGGAGCACACCCGGCATCCGACCGCCCGGAATCCTCTTCATCGCTCTCTTCCTTCGATCGTGCCATTCTCGCCCGGTGGCCTAAGATAGACCGCGTTTCCGGGCAAAAAAAGACGGGGCGTCGCCACCCCGTCCCTGGGACCCTACCTCGTGACAGGCGGCCTACTCCTTGGCGGCCTCTTCCGTCGCCTCCGGTTCGACGGCCTCGGCCACGGGAGCCTCCTCAGCCGGCTCTTCGGCCGCCGCTTCCACCGGCGCCGCCGCTTCCGCCTCTGGTTTCACGACCTCCGCTTCCGCCTCCGGCGCTTCCACGACCTCGGCCTCCGCAACTTCGGCTTCCGCCTCTGGCGGCTCCACGACCTCGGCGTTCGCCACCGGCGCTTCCGCAACCGGCGCGTCCGTGCCCTCGGCTTCCGCCGCGACCTCGTCTCCGCCGGCCGGGGCCTCGGCATCGGCCGGGGCTTCAGCCGCAAGTTCCGGGCGCGGCGCGGGCGGCTCCGGCATCTGGGTCACGGTGAGCACGATCCGGTGATTGGAGACATCGCACTCGAGAACGCGGAGGCCCATCGTCTGACCCTCGCCGAGCAACGCTGTCAGGTCCTTGCCGGCGGGGGCCGCGATCTGGCTGCGCGGCACGAAGCCCTCGACATCATCGCCGAGATCGACGACTACGCCATCCTCGAGCAGTCGGACCACGGTGCCGTCCATCTCGACGCCGGCGCCGAGCCGGGCGGCGATGCTGGGCCACGGGTCATCCAGCGTCTGCTTGAGCCCGAGCGAGATCCGCTTGTTCTCGGGATCGACGCCGAGCACGATGACTTCCACGTCCTGTCCCTTGTGCACGACGTCGGACGGATGCTGCACCCGCTTGGTCCAGCTCATGTCCGAGATGTGGATCAACCCGTCGATGCCCGGCTCGATCTCGACGAACGCGCCGAACGACGTGAGGTTGCGGACCTTGCCCTCGACCCGCGTGCCCTCCGGGTACTTCTCGGGCAGCGCCAGCCAGGGGTCCTCCTCGATCTGCTTCATGCCGAGCGAGATCTTCTCATCGTCGCGATCGACCTTCAGCACGACGGCCTCGATCTCGTCGCTGATCGACACCAGCTTCGACGGATGCTTCACGTTCCGGGTCCACGACATCTCGCTGATGTGGACCAGGCCTTCGACGCCCTTCTCCAGTTCGATGAAGGCGCCGTAGTTCGTGATCGAGACGACCTTGCCGCGAACGCGCGCCCCGACCGGGTACTTCCGCTCGATGTCCTTCCACGGATACGGCAGCAGCTGTTTGAGACCGAGCGAGATCCGCTCCCGGTTCCAGTCGATGTCGAGCACCTTGACGTCCAGCTCGTCGCCGATCTGCACGATCTCCGACGGGTGCCCCACGCGGCCCCAGCTCATGTCCGTGATGTGCAGCAGTCCGTCCAGACCGCCCAGGTCGATGAACGCGCCGAAGTCGGTCACGTTCTTGACCACACCCTTCCGGACCTGGCCGATCAACAGCTCCTTGACCAGCTGCTCGCGCTTGGTCTCGCGTTCCTCCTCCAGGATCACGCGCCGGCTCACCACGATGTTGCGGCGCCGCTTGTTCAACTTGATGATCTTGAAGTCGAACGTCTGGCCGATCAGGTCTTCGATATTGGGCACGCGGCGGAGCGCGATCTGCGATCCGGGCAGGAACGCGTCCACGCCCATCAGGTCGACCGTCACGCCGCCCTTGATCTTGCGCATCAGCACGCCCGGGACCTTGTCGTTCTCCTCGTAGGCCGTCTTGATCTTCTCCCAGACGCGCAGGAAGTCGGCCTTCTTCTTGGAGAGAACGACGATGCCGTCGGCATCTTCCAGGTTCTCGAGGAAGACTTCGACCTCGTCGCCCGGGGCCAGCGTGTCCAGGTATTTGAACTCGTCCTTCGAAACCGCGCCTTCACTCTTGAAGCCGACGTCCAGGATCACCGAGTTCTCGGTGATGCGCAGGACGCGCGCCTTCACGATCTCGCCTTCCTCGACGTTCGTGAGAGTCTCCTCGTACATCTGGAGCATCTCTTCGTACTCTTCGGGCGAGTACTCGTCTTCCTCGAGGAATTCGGGCGGCGGCGGCAGCATCGACTTGCGGCCGCGCGTCGGGGGCGCCTGAGTTTCGGGGATGGACTGCTCGGGGGTGAGCTGGGATTCCGTCATGGTGAGGACTCCGGCGGCGCCACGTGGACGTGGAGCGTCGGTTGCAGGTGAACGAAACGACCCGTTCAGGGCCGTGTTGCGATCCTGATATCGCAGCCCTTGAGTTTATCCACCCGTTACGGTCCGGTCAAGCTCTGTGTCGGGCGAAGCGTGGCGCCGGATGAGGGTGACGATCCGGTCGACCTGCTCGTCGAAGGTGAGGGCCGAGGTATCGACGAGGACGGCATCGTCGGCGGGCCTGAGAGGCGCGACCTCCCGCTCGGAGTCGCGGCGGTCGCGTTCGGCCAGCCGTCGCTCCTCGGCCTCGAGCGCGTCGGGCGAGGGATCGCTGGCGCCATGTTCGGCGAGCCTGCGCCGGGCGCGGGTCGGCAGGTCGGCGGTGAGGTAGATCTTGAGGTCGGCCTCGGGGAAGACTACGGTGCCCATGTCGCGGCCGTCGGTCACGAGTGATGTGCGGGTAGCGGCGGCGCGGAGCCGGCCGAAGAGCCAGTCCCGGATGGCGGGGATGCGTGCCATACGCGAGACGTTGGCGGTTACGTCGGCGGCGCGGATCGCGTCCGCCACACATTCCTCTCCGATGAACAGCTCGAAGCCGAGCTCGGCGGGCCGGGCTTCGATGGAGAAGGCGTCGAGCCGCTCGGGTCCGAGCGCGGGCCACTCGTCGGCCGGGATCCCCTGCCGGAGGGCGGCGAGCGTGATGGCGCGGTAGAAGGCGCCGGAATCCAGGTGGCGGAATCCGAGGCGTCGCGCGACGGCGCGGGCAGTCGTGCTCTTCCCCGACCCGGCGGGCCCGTCGATGGTGATGATCATGGCGACGCCGCGCCCGTCCGGATCCGGGCCAGGGCCTCCGGGAATCCGGGAAAGCTGACTGCCGCGACCTCCGGATGGTCGATCTCGATGTTGTTTCCCGGCACGTCCGCGAGCACGCCGAACGCCATCGCGATGCGGTGATCGCCGTGCGCCTCGACGCGGCCGCGGAGCGGACCCTGGCGACCGTCGATCACGAGGCCGTCGGGCAGTTCCTCGGCGTGCACCCCGACCGCGCGCAGGTTGACGGCGAGCGCGGCCAGCCGGTCCGACTCCTTCACGCGGAGCTCCGCCGCGCCCTCGATCCGGGTTTCACCCGAGGCGAGGGCCGCAAGGATCGCGATGACGGGGACCTCGTCGATCAGGCCCGGGATCTCCTCCGCCTGGACCGTCGTGCCGCGGAGTCCGCCGGGCACCGCGACGAGATCCGCGACCGGTTCGCCGGCGACGTCCCGTTCGGCCTCGACCGAGATGACGCCGCCCATGCGTGCGACGACGGTGAGGAAGCCGGTCCGGGTCGGGTTCACGCCGACATCGCGCACGCGGACGTCCGTGCGCCCGGCCAACAGGCCGCGGGCGAGGAGGAACGCCGCCGAGGAGAAGTCGCCCGGAACCCGGATGTCGAGCGGCGCGAGCGAGGCGGGCGGCCACAGCGCGACGGCGGCCCTGCCGTCCTGGTTCCGGTACGACTCGCACGCGGCACCCATCGCGCGGAGCATGCGCTCCGAGTGGTCGCGGGAGAGCCACGGCTCGCTCAGCCGCGCCGATACGCCGCTCGTCACGGCGGCGAACAGGAGTGCGCTCTTCACCTGTGCACTCGCCCGGGGCGCGTCGAACTCGATCGGCAGCAGGCCGCTCGCGTCGATGCGGATGGGCAGGTGGTCCTCGCGTTCGAGCTCAACGAACCGGGCGCCCGCCGCTTCGAGCGGCCGCGTTACGCGGCGCATCGGACGGCCGCGGAGCGACGTGTCCCCCGTCAACTCCGCGCGGACACCGGCGCCAGCAAGCAGTCCGAGCAGCAGTCTCGCCGTCGTACCGCTGTTGCCGCAGTCGAGCGCCGCAGCCGGATCCGAGAGGCCGTGGAGCCCGAGGCCTTGCACGCGCAGGGCACCATCGCCGAGGTCCGGGATCCGGGCGCCGAGCGCGCGCAGGCAAGCGGCCGTGGACGCCGTGTCGAGCGAGACGAGGCCACCCTCGAGGCGGCTTTCGCCCGCCGCGATGGCGGAGAGCATGAGGGCGCGATGCGTGATCGACTTGTCGCCCGGAACGCCGACTTCGACGGGGCTCACGCGAGCACCCCGGGCGCGGGCGTCCCGTCCTGGAGCGAGACTTCGATCTCCATGCCGTCCCAGGCGACGACCGTCTGGCGGAATACCGACCGCGCTTCGCGTTCGAGTGGCCGGGTGTCCTCCGCGTACCGCGCCGAGATGTGCGTGAGCGCGAGCCGGAGCGCGCCGGCCGAACGCGCGATCCGGGCCGCCTCGCGCGCCGTCGAATGGTCCGTCGCGCGCGCCCGGTCCGCCTCGTCCTCGGCGAACGTCGATTCGTGGATCAGAAGGTCGGCGCCCGCCGCCATCTCCGCGGTCGCACGGCAGGGCCGCGTGTCGCCGGTGTAGACGAGACGCCGTCCGGGACGGGGCGGGCCCACGATCTGCTCGGCGGTCACGATGCGACCGTCGACCTCCACCGATTCGCCCCGGTGCAGCTTCCCGAACAGCGGGCCCTCGGGGACGCCGAGCTCGCGCGCCCGATCGGGGTCGAAGCGACCCAGGCGCGGGTGTTCGATCAGCGCGTAGCCGAGGGCGCGCGCTCCATGGCGCACCGCGAACGGTATGATGTCGTACCCCTCGCGTTCGGTCTTCTGTCCCGGATCGAGCTCCGTGATCGTGAGCGGGAACGGCACCCGTTCGCGGCCCAGGTTGACCGCGTCCCACGCGACGGCGGACTGGCCGGTCGGAACCCAGAGCCGGATCGGTTCCTCCCTGCCCTGCAGCGCCATCGTGCGGAGCAACCCCGTCAGGCCGAGGAAATGGTCCGCGTGCAGGTGGGTCAGGAAGATGTCGCCGACATTGAACCCGGTCGAGAACCGCATCATTTGGCGCTGCGTGCCCTCGCCGCAGTCGAACAGCAACAGGTCGCCGTCCCGCTGGACGGCAATGCCGCTGACGTTGCGGCCGACCGTGGGCCGGCTCGCGGCGGTGCCCAGAAACGTGATGCGGAGCATGGTCAGTGGCGTCGCGCGGTAAGCAGCCAGAGCGGGGACCAGGCGGCGTAGAGCCAGCGGGTCCACGGGGTCAGAACCGGAACCACGATGAGCGCGGCCCAGAACGCGACGGCGGCGGCCGAGCGGCGACGATGCCGGCGGGCCAGCGCCCGTTGCTCGTCGGCCGCGCTCAACCCCGTGATGTCGCCGCGACGGGCGCGGATGTCCGTCGCCTCTCGCGCCATCACGACTTCGACGCCGCGAACGAGCAGCCCGAGCATCGCACGCGCGAGTCCGCGGAGCACCGCCAGGAATCCGGCAATGGCGAGGAGCAGGACCAGGGAATCCATGATGGAAGCTAGCGGGCGGTCGAGACGCGTTGCAACGGCAAGGGTGGCGGGAGCGGAGGCGGAGGCGTTTGCGGGACGGGGTGCGGGAGCGGCGGGCGCGGGAGCGGATTCGGGCGCGGGAGCGGATTCGGGCGCGGGAGCGGATTCGGGCGCGGGAGCGGATTCGGGAGTGGGGGCGGATTCGGGAGTGGGGGCGGGTGCGAGGGGGGTGGCGCTTGCGGGGCGTGCTGCGGGGGCGAAGGTTCAGGCGACCTTCATTGTGCAACGAATGCGGGGGACCTATGGGCGCCGCTGACGATTATCTCGACCGCAACTTGTCACGCTTCCACGAGGAGCTGTTCGAGTTGCTGGCCATCCCGAGCATCAGCACGGAGCCGCAGCACGCCGGTGATGTGCGAGGTGCCGCGGTGTGGCTGCAGCGGCGGATGGAGCGGGCCGGACTGCATGCGTCCGTAGTGGACACCGAGGGCCACCCGGTAGTGCTCGGCCGGAATGCGGAGCCGGTGGACGGCGCGCCGACGCTGCTCGTGTACGGGCACTACGACGTGCAGCCCGCGGAGCCGCTCGACGAGTGGCATTCGCCCCCCTTCGAGGCGAGCGTGCGCGACGGCATCCTGTACGCCCGCGGCGCGGCCGACGACAAGACGCAGATCCTGCTGCAGGTCGCGGCGGCCGAGGCCGCGATCGCGACCACCGGCCTTCCGCTGAACCTCATCCTGGTGTTCGAGGGCGAGGAGGAAGTCGGCTCGCCGAGTCTCGTGCCTTTGTTGCGGAGCCGGCGCGAGGAGCTGCGCGCCGATTACGCGATGATCGCGGACTCGATGATGTTCGCGCCGCGCCGACCCTCGCTCATCTTCGGCATGCGTGGCATCGCGTACTTCGAGATCGAGGTGCGCATCGGCGCGCACGACCTGCACTCCGGCCAGTACGGCGGCGCCGTGCCCAACGCCGGCAACGCACTCGCCCAGATCCTCGCGTCGCTGCACCAACCGGACGGCCGCATCGCGCTGGACGCCTTCTACGAAGACGTCGCCGACACCGACCCGTCACTTCGCGCCGAGTGGGCCGGGCTGGGCTTCGACGAGGACGCCTTCCGGAAGGGCGCCGGCGGCGCGGCCCTCGCGGGCGAGCCGGGCTTCACCACGCCGGAGCGGATCTGGACCCGGCCCGCGCTCGACGTGAACGGCATCCTCTGCGGCTACACCGGTGCCGGCAAGAAGACCGTGCTTCCCTGCCGTGCCGTCGCCAAGCTCAGCTTCCGGCTCGTGCCCGACCAGGATCCGGCGCGCGTAGCCGAGCTGCTCGAGACGCACGTGCGACGCGTCACGCCCGTTGGCGTGGACGTGGACGTGCGGTTCCTCCAGGCCAACCGCCCCTGGCGCGAGGATCCGGAATGCCCGCTGTTCCGCGCCGCGGCGGCCGCGCAGGCGGCCGTCTGGGGCGTTCCGCCCGTCCGTGTCGCGCACGGCGGCACGCTCCCCATCGCGCCCGAAATCAGCGATGCGCTCGGCGCGCCCGTGATGACGATGGGTTTCGCGCTGCCCGGCGCGAACATGCACGCGCCGAACGAGTGGATCCCGCTCGATCACTTCGAGCTGGGCGCACGCACCATGCTCCGCTTCTACGAAACGCTGTGCGACGAGGGGGCCCGATGAGTGTGACCGAATCGACGGGACCGGCGCCGGCCATCGACCCGGCCGTTCCGGTCGTCGTCTGGGGTGCCGGCGCGATGGGTGGCACGATCGGCGCATGTGTAGCGCGCGCCGGGCGTGACGTGATCTTCGTCGATACCGTCGCCCCCCACGTCGGGGCCATCCGCGAACGCGGAATGCACGTCACCGGCCCGGTCACGGAATTCACGATCCCGGCGCCGGCGTTCACCGTGGCAGAGCTGCCGGGCCGCTACCCGCTCATCCTGCTCTGCGTGAAGGCGCATCACACGGAGTCCGCCATGGCCGGGCTGCTGCCGCACCTGGCCGACGACGGTACGGTCGTCTCCGTCCAGAACGGCCTGAACGAGACCACCATCGCGCGCCTCGCCGGCGAGACCCGGACGTTCGGCTGCTTCGTCAACTTCGGGGCGGACTACATCGAGCCCGGCGTGATCCACTGGGGCGGACGCGGCACCGTCGTGGTCGGCGAGATCGACGGACGGGAGACGCCGCGAGCCCATTCCATCCACGAGATCTTCCGGGCGTTCGATGACCGCGCGATCCTGAGCGGCAACGTCTGGGGCTACCTCTGGAGCAAGCTGGCATACGCGTCCCAGCTGTTCGGCACCGCCCTGTCCGACGACGGAATCGCCGATGCGCTGGCCCGGCCCGGGCACCGCGCCGTCTACACGGAGCTCGCCCGCGAGGTCGCGCGCGTGGCGCTCGCCCGGGGAATCCGGCTCGAGCCGTTCGACGGCTTCGACCCGGCGGCCTTCGCCCCGGACGCGTCGCCGGAGCTGGTCACCCGCTCCCTCGATGACATGGTGGCGCACAACCGGCGTTCCGCGAAGACGCACAGTGGCATCTGGCGGGATCTCGCCGTGCGCAAGCGCCGGACCGAGGTGGACGCACAGCTCGGTCCGGTCGTGGCCTACGCGCACGAGCTCGGCCTACCGACGCCGCTCAACGAGCGGCTGATCGCGATGATCCACGAGATCGAGGACGGCGCGCGGGCACAAGCCGCCACCAACCTCGACGAACTCGCCGCAGGCTGACAATACTCTCGGTGGACCTGGATTTGGCGCCCGGATTCTCCGTTCGTCCCGGACGACCTGCGCGTTTGTCGACACCGAGCCGTGTGCCAGGATTCCGCTCGGCCACCGCGTCTCCGGCACGATTCAGCGAAGTTGCAACGTCGGATCAGATGTTCTTCCGGTCGGGAGGAGGCAACAGGTGAATCTCTTCTCCCCACATCTTCTCAGGTCCGTGCTTCGCTACGTTGATCGGCGCATCCAAAGCGCGGCAATGCGCAACTACGACACGGCCAGGCTCTATCGAAAAACCCGCTTCCGGCTCGACCGCGAGAAGGACGCGCTGCTCGTCTACACGGTTGGAAAGGTGGGATCTACTGCGGTCGCCGATTCATTGCGGAGTTCGGGGCTCGATCTTCAGATTCTGCAGCTCCATTGGCTCGTACCCGAGCACCTCGAGCGTGATGATGCGCTCTATCGGAAACGAGCTCGGAAGCACCGCGGAACGCTTCTCGAACGACGCTTCTGGCCCGGCTACCTCTGGCTTGGAGAGTGCATGGCCAGGCGGGTGAGGCGACCGCCTCGCAATGGAGGGCCTTGGCGGATTGTGACGCTGGTTCGAGATCCGGTGGCACGCAACGTCTCCTCCTTCTTCCAGAACCTGGAGCCCTTCTTCGATTTCGATCTGAGTGGTGCGATTGCGACGCAAGGCGAGCAGCGGGTCGTGGAACAGTTGATCACGCTGTTCCTGGACAGCTACCTCGGCGAGTCGATTGCGAGCCAGCACGACGGCGACCCGCTGACCTGGTTTGACGAAGAGCTCAAGGCAGTGTTCGACGTGGACGTTTACGCGCGGCGGTCCCCGGCCGAGCGCGGCTACGACATCTGCCGGTCCCAACGAGCCGAGGTCTTGCTGATTCGAATGGAAGACCTTGCCCGATGCGCGCAGGCCGCGTTCCGCGACTTCCTCGGACTCGAATCCGTCACCCTGCGACGACGCAACGTCGGTGACGACAAGGACTACTCCGACGTCTACAAGCGCTTTCTGGAAACGATCCGATTTCCGGCGTCCTATCTGGATCGCCTGTACGAGTCGAAGTACGCGCGGCACTTCTACACGGACGCCGAGTTGACAGCCTTCCGCGCCCGGTGGGAGCGTGTTTCGTGACGCGGAGAGCCCGGGCGAACCACCCACCAGAGACAATTCGATGACTCATTCTCACATTGGCAGATGCCGGGGGAGGGACTCGAACCCTCACGGCCCGAAGGCCCGCGGATTTTAAGTCCGCTGCGTCTACCGTTTCGCCACCCCGGCGGAGCCCGACCGCACGACCGGAAAGCGATGTGGAACGCGCGGCCCGCACGAAAGCGGACCGCGCCGGATCAGGACTCGGACCGCGCGGCCGAGCGCAGACTCGCGAGGTTGTCCGCGACCGAGGCCTTCATGTTGTACACCGCCGCGCCCGCAACCAGCACGTTCGCGCCCGCGGCGACGACGGCGGGCGCAGTGTCGGGCGCGATGCCGCCGTCCACTTCGATCTCGACGTGCTCGAGGCCCTGCGCGTCGAGGCCCTCGCGCAGCGCCATGATCTTCGCGATGCTCGTCTCGATGAAGCGCTGGCCACCGAAGCCCGGATTCACCGTCATGATCAGCACGAGATCGACGTAGGGCGCGATTTCGTCGAGCATCGAGAGCGGCGTCGCCGGGTTCAGGCTGACCTGCGGAATCGCGCCCAGCTCGCGGATGTTCTCGATCGTGCGGTGAAGATGCACGCACGCTTCCTGGTGCACCGTAATGCGGTCGGCGCCCGCACCCGCGAACGCGGCCAGCATGCGGTCGGGTGCCTCGATCATGAGGTGCACGTCGAGTGGCAGCTGCGTCACGCGACGCACCGCCGCAACGACGGGCGGACCGATTGTGATGTTGGGCACGAAATGCCCGTCCATCACGTCGAGGTGGATCCAGTCCGCACCGCCTTCTTCCGCCTGCTGTACCGCGTCCGCGAGGCGCGCGAAGTCGGCGGAGAGGACTGATGGCGCCAGCTTCAGGTTCATTCCCGCCCCTCCCGTTCCAGCACCCGGACGCCGTCGGCGGACGCGATCACGGCGGCAGTCGCCATGCCAATGAAGAGTCCCGTCTCAACGATGCCCGTGCGCGCCTTGAGCAGGGTCGCGACGCGCGCCGGGTCTTCCATCCCGCCTTCGAAGCTGCAGTCCAGCAGGTAGTGGCCGCCATCCGTGACGACGGGCTGGCCGTCGCGCGTGCGTAACTCCGCGAAGCAGCCGAGGCCGGCCAGGAAGGCCTCGTGCGTCTGCCAGCCGAACGGGATCACCTCGACGGGCAACGACATGCGCGCGCCGAGCCGTTGCACGAGCTTGCTGTCGTCCGCGACGATGACCATCCGGTCCGATGCGCTCGCCACCATCTTCTCCCAGAGCAGCGCGCCGCCGTGGCCCTTGATCAGGTCGAGCGACGGGTCGATCTCGTCCGCGCCGTCGATCGTCACGTCGAGCCGGCGGATCTCGTTCAGGGTGGACAGCGGGATGCGGTGCTCCCGCGCTCGCTCCTCCGTCGCCCGGGATGTCGGCACGCCCACGATGTCGGCGAGTGTTCCGGCCCGCAGCCGCTCCGCGATCACGTCCACAGCGTGACGAGCGGTCGAGCCCGTACCAAGCCCCACCCGCATGCCGGACTGCACGAACCCGGCCGCTCGCTCCCCGGCCAGTCGTTTGAGCGCGTCGGCTTCGCTTACACCATGCGTCGGCGCGTTCTGCGCGTTCATCCGGTCCCTCGCCACCCGTTCACTGGTCCCGTTCGATGATGGCCGGCAATGTACGGCGGACACCAGGGACCGGCAAAGCCCTGCCGGCCGCCGGCTCGCAGCACGCCGTTCTTGCCGGGTCCGGTGCACGAGCCCTACCATTTCGTATCGTCGTTCTCCACGCGAAGCGGATCCATCCGTACCGCAGGTCGTTCCTCCAGCGCATCCGGGAATCATGAATACGCGGACTCCTCCAGACGGGGTGGATCCGGGCGGCGGGAAGAAACCGGCGCCGCTGCGGCCGCTCGAGGTGCTGACGGTCTCGCTCGCCCTGGCCCTGCTGGCGGCGTTCAGCCAGCTCGCGCTTCTCGCGTACTGGCGTTTCCATTCGGGCTACACGGTACAAATGGGGCTCGACGCGGTGTGGAAGACGCCGGTGGCCGTCGTGGCCGTCTACGCTGTACCTGTTTTCCTTCTGTTCCTGCTGTCCAGGCTGTGGCCGCGGCTGGCATCGCTTCCCGTCCTTGTGGCACTGCTCGCCCTTCTGGCGGTCGTTGATCTCAGCCTCATGGAACGACACCTCACACTGTGGGCGGTCGGTCTGCTGGCGCTCGGCGTCGGCGTACAGGCGGGCAGGCTGGCGGACGCGCACCGGAAGCCGTTCATGCGGCTGGCGAGAGCCGCCGCCGTGGGTCTGTTGGTGCTGGTCCTGCTCGGTACGGCAGCCGTGGAGATCGGGCTGAGTGTGAGAGAGGAGCGCGCGGCGGCAACGCTCCCTGCGGCCCGGGCCGGCACCCCGAACATCCTGTTCGTCATCCTGGACACGGTGCGTGCCCAGGAGCTCCGCCTGTTCGGGTACTTCCGGGACACGACTCCAGTGCTCGACAGCCTGGCGACGCATGCGACCGTGTTCGATCTCGCCATTGTCCCGGGCAACTGGTCCCTCCCATCGCACCGGAGCATGTTGACCGGCCGCTGGCCACACGAGCTGCAACGAGCGAACGGCGACCAGTCCGGACTCCCGTATCCCACGGTAGCGGACGTCCTCGCCGATCAGGGATACCGCACGGGCGGCTTCGTGGCGAACTGGTTTTCACTCGGGTGGGAATCGGGCCTGGGCGAGGGGTTCCAGCACTACGACGACTACGGCCACTCGCTGGGCCAGATCGCACGCGGATCCGCCATGGTCCGCTGGTTCGCGTCGCGCCGCGCCCTGCGGCGCCGGATCGGCCTCTACGACAGTCTCGGCAGACGCCACGCGCCGGAAATCACGCGCGACCTTCTGAAATGGCTGAAGCGGGGCTCCGACCACCCATACTTCGCCTTCGTGAATTACCTCGACGCGCACTCGCCGTACCTGCCGCCGCCACCGTTCGACCGCCGATTCGGGATTGATGTCTCCGGGCGCGAGCCGGTCGTCATGGAGGAAATGAACCGGGGAGACCAACTGAGTCCCGAGGCCACGAAGGTCGAGACGGCCGCGTACGACGGCAGCATCGCCTATCTGGATGCGCAGTCCGGATCCTTCTCGACAGCCTGGGCATGGAGGGCGCGCTGGACAACACGGTGGTCATCATAGCGGCAGATCACGGTGAAGAGCTGGGGGAGAACGGCATCTGGGGACACGGCACCGGTCTTCAGACGCAGACGGTTCACGTGCCTCTGATTCTCTGGGGACCCGGCATCCCGGAAGGACTCCGCGTGGCGGCGCCCGTCAGCCTCCGCAACATCGCGCCCACCATTGCGGACCTGGCCGGCATCGGCAGCGCTCCCCTCGGTGGCCACTCCCTGGCGCCGTGGTGGAGGTCCGGGCGGGAACCGCCAGCCGATACGGTCGTCACGGAATCGGGGAACCGCCGGGGTGTCATCCTCGGCCGGTATCATCTCATCCAGCCGGGAAACACGGAAGGAGCACAGCTTTACGACATGGTCTCCGATCCCACCGAACGACGCAACCTGTTCGGGACGGAGCTGGCGGACAGCGTCCTGCCCCCTCTCAGGCAGATCCTCGCCAGTTTCCCTGACGGGGACAGCGTCACGACCCCGTCCTGATCCGGTTCTTCGCCGGCCGCGCGCGGCCTTCAGCGAAGGAGGCGACCCGCCGCCCGGAGCTGCGCGAGGACCGCGTCGCGCCCGGTTCCGCCCTCGACCGAGTGCGCCTCGACAGACCGCTCTGCCGACATGTCGGGCACCCCTCCCTCGAGGAAGGCCGGGTGGGCACGGTCCCAGGCCTCGGCAGGGAGCCGGCTCGGCGGGACGCCCGCCTGGTCCGCGGCGCGCAACAGGCGCCCGACCGCGCCGTGCGCCTCGCGGAAGGGCACGCCGCGGCGGACCAGCTCGTCCGCCAGGTCGGTGGCGATCAGGGCCTCGTCGGAGACCGCGTCCGACATGCGGTCGGCCCGGAACCTGAGCCCGGACACCGTCTCCCGCGTCGCCGGAAGCAGCAGCGAAAGCGCGTCGAATGCGCCCAACAGGAGCCGCTTGTCCTCCTGCAGGTCCTTGTTGTACCCGGTCGGAAGAGACTTCACCATCGCGAGCGACGCGGTCAGGTCACCGATCAGGCGGCCGGCCATGCCGCGCGCCAGCTCCAGCCCGTCCGGGTTCCGCTTCTGCGGCATGAGGCTCGAGCCGGTCGTGTACGCCTCCGGCAGCTCGATGAGCGCGAACTCCTCCGTCGAGAACACGATCAGGTCCTCGGCCAGTCGCGAGAGGTGCGTGCCCAGCATCGCCGCGACGAAAAGCAGCTCGCAGATCCAGTCGCGGTCACCGACCACGTCCATCGAGTTGGGCGAGACCCTGCGGAACCCGAGCCGCTCGCGCAGCAGCTCGCGATCCACGGGGAAGCCGGAGCCCGCGATGGCGCCCGCGCCGAGCGGGAGCACGGCCACGCGGTCGAGCGCGCCGAGCAGCCGCTGCCGGTCACGCTCCAGTGCCCAGAAATGCGAGAGGAGCCAGTGCGCGACGCGCACGGGCTGGGCCCGGCGCAGGTGAGTGTAGGAAGGCATGAGGAGGTCGAGGCCGTCGCTGGCCCGGGCCCACAGGGCACGCTGCAGTCCGGCGATCTCGCCGGCCAGCCGTTCGACCGCGCGCATGCCCCAGAGCCGCGTGTCGGTCGCGACCTGGTCGTTCCGCGAACGACCGGTGTGCAGCTTGCCGGCAACGGCGCCGACTTCCTCGTAGAGCAGGCGCTCGACGAGGGTGTGGATGTCCTCATCGTCCGCGCCGTCGGCGGCACCGGCCTGGATGCGCGCCTGCACAACCATCAGACCGCCATCCAGCGTCTCGGCCTCGGCCGCGTCGAGGATGCCCGCGCGCTCGAGAGCGAGCACCCACGCGCGGCTGCCCTCGATGTCCTCGCGCCAGAGCCGCACGTCGATCGGCAGGCTCCGGTTCAACTCGTCGAGGCTGGCCGCGGGCCCGGCCGAAAATCGGCCGCCCCAGAGGCGATGCCCACCGGCTCCCGGTTCGTCGCGCGGAACGTCACCCGACATTAATCGTCCACCCGGCCGCGCTCCACCGCCACGATCAGTCCGGGATCACGCCGGGCAAGTTGACCCCCGCCCGGCTCATCGTCGGAGCGAAGCCCGGCATGCTGTCCGCGCGCATCTTCTGTTCGGCCTCCGCCCGGGTCGGCAACGAGAACAGCCGGATGAAGCCGGCCGCATCGCCGTGATCGTACGTGCCGGTCGCGAAGGACGCCAGCTCCTCGTCGTACAACGAATGGGCACTCTGCCGGCCCGCGATGATGACGTTGCCCTTGTACAGTTTCAGGCGCACGCTGCCCGTGACCATCTGCTGCGTCCGGTCCACCATCGCGTCGAGCGCTTCCCGCTCCGTCGACCACCAGCGACCTTCGTACACGAGGTCCGCGTAGCGCAGGCCGAGCTGGTCCTTGAGCCCGAGCGTGCGCCGGTCCAGCACGAGCTGCTCCAGCTCGCGGTGTGCGGTATAGAGCAGCGTCCCACCCGGCGTCTCGTACACGCCCCGTGACTTCATGCCGACCAGCCGGTCCTCGACCAGGTCGATCCGGCCGATCCCGTGGCGGCCGCCGATCTCGTTCAGCCGCTCCACCATCCCCGCCGGCGAGAGGAGCTCGTTGTCGACCGACGTCGGGTAGCCCGCCTCGAACCCGATCTCGATGTACTCGGGCCGGTCCGGCGCGTCCATCGGGTCCGTCGTCATCTGGAACAGGTCGGCCGTCGGCTCCCACGACGGGTCCTCGAGCGGGCCGCCTTCGTGCGACACGTGCCAGAGGTTCCGGTCGCGCGAGAAGATCTTCTCCTTCGTGACCTGGAGATCGAGGCCGCGCGACTCCGCGTACGCGATGGCATCCTCGCGGGAACGGATGTCCCACTCCCGCCACGGCGCGATCACCCGCATGCCGGGCGCGAACGCGGCGTACGTCAGCTCGAAGCGGACCTGGTCGTTGCCCTTGCCCGTGCAGCCGTGCGCGATCGCGACCGCTCCCAGCTTCACCGCCAGCTCGGCCTGCGCCCGCGCGATGATCGGCCGCGCCATGGACGTGCCGAGCAGGTACTTCCGCGCGTAGATCGCACCCGCCCGAAGCGTCGGCCAGATCACTTCCCGCGCGAACGTCTCGCGCAGGTCCTCGACCACCAGCGCCGAGGCGCCCTGCTGTCGTGCGCGTATCTCGAGACCCTTCAGCTCCTCGCCTTGCCCCACATCGGCCGCGAGGCAGATGACCTCGGCGCCGTAGTTCTCCTTCAGCCACGGCACGATGATGGAGGTGTCCAGACCCCCGGAATACGCCAGCACGACCGTATACGCCATCTCGGCCTCCTCGAGTACGAAACCGGTGTCAGCTCGGGTTGGGCAACGACGCGGATACGCCGTTCATGACAGGACGCTCCGCAGAATGGAAAGACCGGACTCCAACTCATCACGCTCGATCACGAGCGGCGGGACCAGACGCAGCACGCGCTCACCCGCCGTCACGACCAGCAGGCCGGCGTCCAGCGCGCGGCCTACCAACGGGCCCGCCGGGCGGTCCAGCTCGATGCCCCAGAGCAACCCGCGCCCGCGCACCCCGACCACACCATCACTGCCGACCCACGTCTCGAGCGATGCCCGCACGAACTCGCCATCGTCGCGGACCTTCGCCAGGAAGGCCGGGTCCGAAACACGACCGAGAACGTGCAGCGCAATCAACGACACGAAGGGACCGCCGCCGAACGTCGTCGCATGATCGCCGGGCTGAATCGCGGAAGCCACGCGCTCCGTCACGAGCACCGCACCCATGGGCAACCCGCCCGCGAGCGGCTTGGCCAGCGTCATGATATCTGGTACGGCGCCGCTCGGCTCATGCGCGAACAGCGTGCCCGTCCGGCCGAGCCCGCACTGCACTTCGTCGAATACCAGCAGTGCACCCGCACGGTCCGCGACCTCGCGAAGTCCATTCAGCATCGCCGTCGACAACGGCACCACGCCGCCCTCGCCCTGAATCGGCTCCACGAAGATCGCCGCGGTCCGCTCTCGCGACGACGCCGCTTCCACGGCGTCGACATCCGCATCCACGATGCGGGCACCCGGCATCAGCGGTTGAAACGGTGCCTGGTAGGCGGGCCGATCCGTCAGCGCCAGCGACCCCATCAGGCGGCCGTGGAACGAACCCTTCAGCGCGATGATCTCGTGCTTGTCGGGCCCACCCTCCACACGCGCCCAGCGGCGCGCGAACTTGATCGCCGCTTCATTCGACTCGGCGCCCGAATTGCAGAAGAAGACCCGGTCCGCGAACGACCGCGCCGCCAGCGCGGCCGCCAGCTCCTCGCCCGGACGCGTCCGGTACAGGTTCGATACGTGGATCAGGCCGGACTCGAGCGCGGTGCGGGCGGCGTCGGCCAGGGCGGCATCGCCGTAGCCCAGCGCGTTGACCGCGATCCCCGACACGAAGTCGAGATACTCCCGACCCTCGTCATCGATCAGCCGGCAGCCGCGCCCGGCCACGAACACCGGCACCGCGCGCTTGTACACGCCGAGAAGCGCCCGCTCGATTCCCACCGACGTCACGACCACGCGGCCACCTCCGTCGCCGGACGGATCCTCGTGCCCACCACCTCATCCGCCAGCGCGCCCGGATTCCCAATGCGCACGCTCCGCACTCCCGTCTCCAACGCGCGCATCGCCGCGCGCAGCTTCAACGCCATGCCGCCCGTCGCCACACCGGCCGCGATCAGCGAGGCGGCTTCCACCGCGCTCAATTCCGACCGCACCACGCCATCCTCGAGAACTCCGCCCACGTCCGTGATGAAGAGAAGCTCCTCCGCGCCCACCGCGACGGCGACTGCCGCCGCCGCTTCGTCCGCGTTCACGTTCAACGGGTCGCCATCGAGGCCCGCCGATACCGGCGCGATCACGGGCACGAGCCCGCGCGACTGCATCCACGAGAGCAGGTCGTCGCGCACCGCCGTCGCCACGCCCACCCGGCCGATCGCTCCGTCCGCCGCAAGGTCCGCCTCGATCAGGCCGCCGTCCTCGCCCGACAGGCCGATCGCGTCCACGCCCGCTCGCCGGAGCGCCCGCACGATCCGCTTGTTCACCCGACCGTTCAGCACCATCGACACCACGTCCAGCAACGCCGGCGATGTAACCCGCCGGCCCTCCACCCAGGTGAAGCCGAGACCCAGCGCGGCAGCCACGTCGTTGATGTCGGGACCGCCTCCGTGAACGACCAGCAACGGCACGCTAGAACGCGACGCTTCCACCGCGAACGACGCCAGCCACGCGTCGTTCGTCAACGCTGCCCCCCCGATCTTCACCACCCGCGCGCTCATCGCGGGATCCCTTCCAGTTCGGCAGCACCCACCATCAGGTTCGCGTTCTGCAACGCCTGCCCCGCCGCGCCCTTCAGCAGGTTGTCGAACGCGGCGACCGCGATGATCAGCCCTTCCCCCGCCCCCTCCACCGGTGCGAAGCCCATCGCCACACCGTTCCCGCCTACCACGTGACGGAGCGACGGCATCCCTTCCACGAACACGTCGATGAACGGCTCCTCGACGTACGCCGCCGCGCACGCCTCCCGCATGTCCGCCACCGTCACTCCCGGTAGCACCGGGATGTACAGCGTCTCCAGGATCCCGCGCCGGACCGGAAGAAGATGCGGCGTGAACACGAACGGCGGCGTCACACCCCCGTTCACCCGCGCCAGGCCCGCCGCGATCTCCGGCACGTGACGGTGGACGTTGCCAACCGCGTACGCCCGGTAATCTTCCGCTACCTCGCCGAACAGGTACTCACGCTTCGCCGACCGACCCGCTCCCGTCACGCCCGACGCCGCATCCACGATCAGTGTGCGCGACCCGTCAACCAGGCCGGCCTCCAGAAGCGGCGCCATCGTCAGCAGGATCCCCGTCGGATAGCAACCCGGATTCGCCACCAGTCCACGGCCACGGATCGCCTCCCGCCACAACTCGGGAACCCCGTAAACCGCACCCGCCCTACCGCTCCGCAGATCCGCCGACAGGTCCACGACACGGGCGCCCGCTTCGTGCGCACGCAGCGACCAGTCGCCCGACTCCCCGTGCGGCAGACACGTGAAGACGACGTCGGCCTCCAGCCGCAGGTCGTCCGCCGCCACGTAGCGCAGCTGCGTCCCCGCTACCGCCTCGCCCGCCGCCGACTCCGATGTCGCCGCGACCAGGTCCATCCGCGGATGCCCGCGAACCAGCCGGACCATCTCCTTGGCCGGTGTAGCCGCTTGCCCCGACAACGGCCGCACGAAACGGATTATTATTCAATTTCATCGGAAAACAATACATCGTGCGGGCCCCGGAGTTCAAGGGGGCCGGAGGCAAGCAAGGATTGGGAGGTGGAAACAGTGCGGACGAATGGTGAGAAGGCCGCGGCTCCGCGGTGAATGTCGGTTGGGAAGTAATCGATGGTAACACGATACAGACCATATGACTTATGGCACGATGTCGGAATTCCAGGCTGGCGAGCGAGTGCGCTGGATGGTTATCCGGGTTCTTCGGCAAGGTCCTCGACGCGTTTGCGGACGGCGGCGAGGGCGCGGTCCTCGCGGAGAATGATGAGGATGGTGTCGTCGCCGGCAAGGGTGCCGATGACTTCAGGCCATTCCTCCCAGTCGATGGCTTCGGCAACGGCCTGTGCGCCGCCGGCGAGGGTCTTGATGACGAGGAGGTTGCGGACGCCCTCGGCGCCGACGAAGAGCGCGGGCAGCAATCGCGTGAGTGCGGGCGTGCTGTCCCACGCTTCCGGCGGGAGCGTGTAGTGGTGGCCGCCCTCGGCGTCGGGCACCTTGATCAGGCGGAGCTCGCGGATGTCGCGAGAGAGCGTTGCCTGGGCGACGTCGAACCCGCGTTTGGCGAGTAGCTCGCGGAGGTATTCCTGGCTGCCGACGCGGTGGCTCTGGACGAGCTCGCGGATGGCTTCGTGGCGTCGCGCCCTGTTCATGGCGGGCCTCAGCGCGGGGGGACGACGTAGAGGAAGCCGAGTGTCGCGCCGTAGATCACGCGAATGGCCGTGCGGGCGACGCGGTGGAAGAGGATGGAACGGACCGGCGGTCGGATCCGGGCGTTGCCTCGGCGGGCGGCCCACAGGGACCACGCGGTGGCGAGGATCCCGTGGACGAGGCCGAAGAGCGCGCCGGTCGACAGATCCGCGCGACCGACGAATTCGAAGGCGATGCCGTAGAGCGGCGCGAACAGGAGGGTCCCGGTGAGGATCGAGACGAGGGTGCTGCCGCGCGGCCTGGACATGAGTCGCGGCGCAGCCGAGCGATTCTCCTGCTTGCGGCCGAAGGACGCGAAGAGGCCGGCGATCCACGCACTGGCGATCGCGGCGGCAAGGCCGCACCAGAGGAGCAGCGGCCAGGAAGGCGTCGGGAAGTCCGGCAATCGATTCTCCGCCCCGGGGTTCCGGCGGGCAAGAATACGGGCGTCGGCCGATCCCCGGCAAATCCGGGCGCGAGTGGGCCAGGGGATGCTACGGGCGGGACGGACGTCGCGGAAATGAAAGAGGCCCCGGGCGGATTCGAACCGCCGCATAGAGGTTTTGCAGACCTCCGCCTTACCACTTGGCTACGGGGCCGCGCGTGCAATGCGGCGTCGGGCTGGAAGCGGGCAACCGGACTCGAACCGGCGACCTTCTGCATGGCAAGCAGACGCTCTACCAACTGAGCTATGCCCGCGGAACGATCGAACAGCCGCGGCGAACGAACCACCCGTCGATGTCAAAGAGCTCGGCCGCATTCTGCCGCAGTCGGAAAAGCTACCGGTTTGTGCGGCCGAGCGTCAACCCGTCCGGCCGATGGCCAGGCGATAGATGCGCTCGTATTCCTCGGCGGAGCCTTCCCAGGAGTGGTCGACGCGCATGCAGCGCCGGCGGAGCGCGTTCCAGCCCTTGACGCGCCAGGCGGCGGCGGCGCGGCGGACTGCGTCGGCGAGGGCGGCGGGAGAGGCGTCGTCGAAGAGGAATCCGGTCTTCCGGTCCGTGATGGTGTCGGCGAGACCGCCGGTACGCCGGGCGACCGGGGGCGTCCCGTAGCGCTGCGCGATCATCTGCCCGAGGCCGCAGGGTTCGTAGCGCGATGGCATGAGAAAGAAGTCGGCGCCGGCGTAGATCCGGTGGGCGAGCGGATCGTCGAAACGGAAGAAGGCGACGACGCTCTGCGGATGGGCCCGCGCGACCTGTTCGACTTCCCACTCGAATCCACGATCGCCATCGCCGAGGACGATGATGCGGATGCCTGCCTCGAGCAGGGCGGGCATGGCGCTGAGGACGAGGTCGATCCCCTTCTGCTGGACGAGGCGTGTGACCATGGCGAAGACGGGGGCGTCGTCGTCGAATCTGCATTCGGCGAGAAGCGCCGTTCGATTGGCGTCCTTCCCGTCGAGCGTGGCGGGCGTGTAGCGGTGTCGAAGGTGCTTGTCGTGGGCCGGAGCCCAGAGCGCGGTGTTGAGGCCGTTCAGGACGCCGTGGAGCACGCGGCGGCGGAAGCGGAGCAGGCCATCGAAACCGTGGCCGTACTCCTCCGTCTGGATCTCGAGGGCGTAGGTCGGCGACACGGTGACGAGCCGGTCCGCGAGCGCGATCCCGGCTTTCATGAAGGATGCGTTCTGGTGGAACTCGATGCCGTTCTCGGTGCGCAGAAACCCGTCGGGAAGGCCCACCTGGCGGAGCAGCGCAGGCCAGTAGTTGCCCTGGTAGCCGAGGTTGTGGATGGCGAACACGGTCGGGACGTCGATGCCGTCGAGCATCGCGTAGACGGGCGCGAGACCGGTCGTCCAGTCGTTGAGCTGCACGATGTCGGGTTCCCAGGCCCGGGCGTAGTGCGCGATGGCGCGGCTGAAGAGCGCGAAGCGGCGGCCGGTCTCGAGCGGATCGCCCGAGTCGCCGCCGTAGGGCGTGCCAGGCTCGAAGAACGCAGGCTGGTCGACGAGCACGGCGGGCGCACCGTTCGGCGGGCGGTGCAGCAGGAAACGCACGGGCACCGGCGCCTGCGGCCACGGCAGGCTCGTTTCCGTATCGACCTCGACGCGGTCGAGCCGCTTCCGGACACCGCCGTAGAGAGGCAGCAGGATGCGGACATCGTGGCCGGCGGCGGCGAGGGCATCGGGCAGGGCGCGCGAGACGTCGCCGAGCCCGCCCGTCTTGAAATACGGGATCGCTTCCGACGTCGCGAAGAGGATCTTCATGGCATCACTTCGTCCGGGCCGGGGGTTCCGCGAGCAGGCACCACACGAGCAGTCCGGCCTCGGCGGCGGCGAACGGTCCATCGACCGCGTCGCCGGAATCCGGATCGAAGGTCGAGCATGCGACGTCGCCCGGAAGCCGCAGTTGGCGGAGCTGGCGCAGCGCGTTCTGCCGGTTGCCGGAGAGCAACTCCGCGCAGAGTGCGGCGAAGCTCGCCTTCCCCGGGTGGCCGCGCGGGGCGAGTCCGGGATGGGCGCGTCCACCCAGCCAGAGCGGATACTCGGCCGATCGCAGCAGCTCCATGGTATCGGTGAAGATCGGGTCGTCGGCAGCGCAGAAGCCGAGGAACGGCAGCAGCGAGAGGGTGCCCGCCGGATCGTCGTAGATGGCGGCGTGGCCCTGCAGGTCCGTCGTCCCCGCGATCACGCGGAGCCCGCGGAAGTCGGTGACGCAGTGGCGCCAGAAAGCGGCCTCGACCTCCTCTTCGCCGCCCGCCAACCGGGGCGGCGGCTCGTCGGCGACCGCGTTCCAGAGCCGCGGCAACGCGCGGCACGAGGCCCAGAGCAGCACGTTGTCGAAGGCGCTGTACGGAAAATCGGCCCGCTCGCCGCTCGGCAAGACCTCGGTCGACCCGAGGAAGATGTCGCGGTGCAGGCGACGGTGGAGCGAGTCATCGAGCTCCCGAACCACCTGCTGTACGAGCAGCTCGTCGAGGATCGACGCGTCGCGTGTGAGATCGACGTACCGCTGAAGCGCGAGGACCCAGTCGCAGGCGCGGCCGAGCGAGTAGCCCGGATCGATGATCCCGCCGTCGGCGTAGCGGCGATGCAGACCGGGCCGGTCGGACCAGACCTCGATCGACCGCAGCAGGATCTCGCGGGCAATACCGGGATCCGTGTGGCAGTACGCGGGCAGGCTCCAGGCGAGCGCCTCCCGCTCGCCGAACGCGGCGCCTCCGCCGTGGGCCGGCGAGCGCGACATGATCGGATACATGCGGTCGTCGTCGATGGCGCGGGCCGCCGCGAAGTAGTGGTGGAACGGCAGGTTGCGGCTGAGCAGGTCGCGGGCTCCGGCGTTGTCCGGCGTCCTCGCCAGCTGAGCGAGATCCAGACGGGCACGGCGGATCAGGTCCGGGCCGCCCAACTCCTCGAGCCGGGCCACCGTGGCAACCGCGCCGTCCCGCTCGGCCGCGACCCCGATGCAGAGCGTCACGGAGCCCCGGCCCGCCGATCCGGCCGGTCCGACCGTCTTCCGCAGGGAGAACCGCTTCAGGTCGGACTCGCCGTTGCCGGCCGGGCCGTCCTCGAGCGCCCGATCCGCGCCACCTCCCGCGACCGTGAGCGCCATGGCGGCGCCCCGGCCCGGCTGGCCCATCTCCAGCACGACCCCGCCGTCCGTGGCCAACAGCTCCCGCGACAGGGCGAGCGCCCGCGAGCTCACAACGGTGAGAACCGGCGCACCCCACCTGCCCTCGAATTCGACCTCGAGGGGCACGTCCGACGAACCGTTCTCCCGTTCTACCAGCACGACGGCACCCCGGACCAGCGGATCGAAGCCTCCCGGCGCGCAGATCGTGATCCGTACCGCGAGACCGCCCGTCAGCCGCCCCGAGGCCCTCGGGATCCACCGGTCCAGACGCTCCCAGGCGAGCCGTTCCCACCCCAGTTCCCGCCCCTCGGACCGGAACCGGAACCGGAGCATGGGCGTCCCTTCGAGACCGTCCGGACCGGCCCACGAGAGGAGTCCCCCGAAGCCCCTGTGGAAGACGTTGAGCGACCCGATCGCCACGTCCTCCGTGCGGATGTCGGGGAGGGCCAGATAGTGGTTTCCGGTCAGCTCGGACGTGTCGGTCCGCAGCCGGTCCCCGGCCCTGTCGCGCACTGTCTCAATTTCTTTCAAGATGTTGTTTTACAATAATTTGAGGCGGATTCTCCGCTGCCGGGGGCTCCCCGGCGAGCGACGGGCGGCCGGTCGGATCGCGTGCCATCCCGGCAAGTTTGGGCAGCCGGGGAGCCGGCGTCAATCGGGCGCCTCAGGGCGGGCAACAGGCCGCTTGACTGGGGCAGGGTCCGATGGGTATGTTGGGGCCGTCTTCTCCGGCGTCTTCCGACACGGTCGAAGCGCGGTGGGTTGCGGGAGGCGTTGCCCTTATGGACCTCTCCCTAAGTGCCGTTAAGGTTTCGTCGCCGCAGACCTGATAACCGCAATTCGCAATTCGGTCCGGAGGCGGTGAGATGCCCGGAGAAGGACGGGTCGCAGGTCGAAGCAGCCGGTTCGCCGGTTGCTTCGATCTCGACCCGTCGTTCCGATCACCACGATCGGAATTCGTGGCAGCGAGGACGCGTCCCCCCTCCGCGTCCCCGGTATCTGGCGACCCTCCATCGTGCTGTAAATCCTGAACACTATGACAGAGGTTTCGATGGGCGAAACACGACGCAGGTCCGTCTTCCTGTCTTTCGTGCTCCTGGCCCTCGGTGCCGTGCCTGCGCTCGCGCAGACCGGATCGATCGCGGGACGACTGACGGGGTCCGATAGCGGCCAGCCCGTTGTGGGGGCAGTGGTCGAAGCACTCGACGCGAGCGGCCACGCCGCCGGGCAGACGAATTCGACGGCGGGCGGGGCGTTCCGGATCACCGGCCTTGCGGCCGGCCGCTACACGCTCAACGTGACGGCGGTCGGGTACGGCACGCAGACGGCACAGACCGTCGATGTGTCGGCCGGGTCGACGGCCAGCGTAGAGGTCGCGCTGGAACCGAAGGCGTTTCAGTTGAGCACCGTCGTGGTCAGCGTGTCGAAGCGGCAGGAGAAGGCGCTGGACGCGCCGGCGGCGGTGGAGGTCGTGAACGCACGGCAGGTCGAGGCGGTCCCCGCCCTGTCGCCGGTCGACCACGTCCGGAACCTGGCCGGCGTGGACGTGATCACGGCCGGTCTTTCGTCGGCCAACGTCGTGGCGCGCGGCTTCAACAACATCTTCTCGGGTTCGCTGCACACGCTGACGGACAATCGCATCGCGAGCATCCCGTCGCTGCGGGTGAACCTGATGAACTTCGTGCCGCAGAACGACGATGACATCGAGACGATAGAGGTCGTGCTCGGTCCGGGGTCGGCGCTGTACGGCCCGAACACGGCGAACGGCGTGCTGCACATCATCACCAAGTCGCCGATCGACGATCCGGGATCGACGTTCTCGGTGGCCGGGGGCGAGCGCAGCGTGCTGCACATCAACGGGCGGACGGCGCTCAAGTTGAGTGACCAGTTCGGGTTCAAGGTCTCCGGCCAGTATTTCAAGGGTAACGAGTGGAAGTACCTCGATCCGGTCGAGGAAGCCGCCCGTGCCCTGGCGGACACGGCCTTCTCGTCGTGGGCGGCGACGCAACCGCTCGGCCTCACGACGCCGGAGTTGCAGCAGCGCGCGGCGCGGCTGGCGGCGCGCGACTTCAACATTTCCCGCTACTCGCTCGACGTTCGCGCCGACTGGCGTCCGACCGAGGATTTTTCAGCGGTGTTCTCGGCCGGGCGGACCGATGCGGCCAAGGGAATCGAGCTGACCGGCATTGGCGCGGGCCTCGTCGACAACTGGATGTACGGCTACTACCAGGCGCGCTTCAACTACCGCGGGTGGTTCGCGCAGACGTACCTGAACACCAGCGACGCGGGCGACACCTTCCTGCTCCGGACCGGCGCACCGATCGTCGACAAGTCGAAGGTCGCCGTGGCTCAGATCCAGCACGTGGCGGACTGGGGCAACCGGGCCTCGTTCACGTACGGCGGCGACTTCATCCGCACGACGCCGGTGACGGACGGAACGATCAACGGCAGCCGTGAGAACAGCGACAACTACAGCGAGTATGGCGGGTACCTGCAGACCAAGGTCAACCTCACGCCGCAGCTGGACCTGGTCGCGGCGGCCCGCGAGGACTGGCACACGGAGCTCACCGACCCGGTCTTCTCGCCGCGTGCGGCCCTCGTCATCAAGCCGACGCCGGATCAGACGTTCCGGGTCACGTACAACCGGGCGTTCTCGACGCCGACGTCGCTCAACCTGTTCCTCGACATCGACGGCGGCCCGGCCGGCCCGCTCGGCCCGCTCGGGTTCCGCGTCCGCGCGCAGGGACCCGGCAAGGATGGTATCAGGCTGGTCGGCGCTGACGGTCTGCCTCTCGGGATGCGGTCGCCGTTCTCCGGCGCCCCGTCGGCGCTGCAGACGGTCAGCCAGACGAACCTGTTCGACTACCAGCTCAATGCGTTGCTGGCGCAGGTGCCGGCCAGCCTCCAGCCCCTGCTCGAGGGTTTCCGGACGCCGTTGAAGGCCGGAATCGCGAGCGTGGGCATCGCGACGCTCAACGCGACGACGCGGGCGATTGCGCCGCTCGGCGTCGGATCGGTGGTGGACGTGCCGGGCATCAAGCCGTCCTTCAACCAGACGTTCGAAGCCGGCTACAAGGGGCTCATCGGCGGGAACGTTCTGCTGGCCGCGGATGTGTGGCACTCGAAGGAGACCGACTTCACGTCGCCGCTCGTGGTGCGTACGCCGCTGCTGATGCTCAACCCGACGGAATTCGGCGCGTACCTGCAGACCAATGCGGCGCCGGCGATGGTGCAGGCGCTCGCGGCCTCCGGCATGCCCTTGGCCCAGGCGCAGGCGACCGTCACGGACCTGATCACGAACTGGGTGCAGATCCCGGCCGGCGTCGCATCGTCGTCCGATGTGGCGGCGAAGGGATCCGACCTGCTGGCGACCTACGTGAACTTCGGCGAGCTCAACCTCTGGGGCTTCGACCTGAGCGGCCAGGTGCTGCTCGGCGAGGAGTGGTCCGTCATGGGCAACTACTCCCATGTCAGCAATCACAACTTCTGCCTGGTCGACGAAGTGAACGGCAAGTGCCCCGAGGAGCAGCTCGTGGCGCTGAACGCGCCCAAGGACAAGTTCGGCGCGTCGCTCGCCTACCGCGGGATGGACAACGGCTTCAATAGCGAGGTCCGCGTTCGGTACACGGGCAAGTTCCCGGTCAACTCGGCCGACTACGTCGGGCTCCAGTGCATTGGCGGGGGCGGCGAGGCCTGCGTGGACGCGTTCACGCTCTTCGACGTCACGCTCGGCTACGCGCTGCCCACGATCCGGGGCGCATCGCTCCAGCTCGCGGTGACCAACCTCTTTGACGAAGACTACCGCAGCTTCGTGGGCGTGCCGAAGGTCGGCCGGCTCGCGCTGCTCCGCTTGAAGTACGAGTTCTGATTCGCGGGTACCGGCCCGCCTGACGGGAACGGCCCCCGGGACTTTCGGTCCCGGGGGCCGCGTCGTTTCCGGTCCGCGTCCGCGCCCGCTGTCAATCGACGCGCCGTTCCAGCAGCGCCCGGGCGTGAGCCCGGCCGGTCCCGCTGTCCGATTCGCCGCCGAGCATACGGGCGATCTCCCCGACGCGATCCTCTTTCTCGAGCACGGACACGGTCGTGCTGGCGCGTCCGCCGCGCTCTTCCTTCTCGACGTACAGGTGATGGTCGGCGATGGCTGCGATCTGCGGCAGGTGCGTGACGACGAAGACCTGGTGGTGCTTCGCGACGTCGCGCAGCCGCTCGGCGACGACGACGGCGGCGGCGCCACCGATGCCGGCGTCGATCTCGTCGAAGATCAAGGTGGAGAGCCTGTCGTGCCGGGCGAGGATGGCCTTCAGTGCGAGCATGATGCGGGAAAGCTCGCCGCCCGATGCGACGCGGACGAGCGGGCCGGGCTCGAAGCCGGGATTCGCGGACACGAGGAACTCGACGGATTCCCCGCCCTGCGCGCCCGGCGCATCGAGCGGATCGAGACGTGTCACGAAGCGTCCACCGGGCATCGCCAGCGCCGGAAGCAGGCGGTTCATCTCGGTGTCGAGCCGCTTCGCTCCCTTCCTGCGCCGGACGGTCAGGTCGGCGGAATGCCGGACGTGTTCCCTCCGCGCCGTGTCGAGCGCGGCCCTCAACCTCGACTCATCGAGCGACGAGGCTCCCAGCTCGTCCAGCTCAGCGCGCGCCGCCCGGCCGTGGCTCATGACATTGGCGAGGGTCGGGCCGTAGCGGGCCTTGAGCCGGAACAGCAGGTCCTGGCGGCGCCGCACCCGCTCCATCCGCTCGGGATCGTCCTCGACGCGCGAGGCGTACTCGCCCATCTGCCGACCCAGCTCCTGGAGCGTGTGGAACGCCTCGTCCAGCTGCTTCGATGACTCCTCCAGGGAGGGATCGAGACGCACGAGCTGGGCGAGCGTGCGCCGGGCCTCGTCGAGCCGCGCCCCCACCGCGTCCTCGGCAGCATAGAGCGAGGCGTGGAGGCGGGACGCGAGACGCGAGAGTTCTTCGGCATGCGCGAGCCGGTGCGCCTCGCTCTCGAGTTCCTCTTCCTCGTCTTCACGCGGTGCGGCATTCTCGATCTCCTCGGCCTGCCGTTGGAGCTCCGCCGTTCGCTGTTCGATGGAGCGGCGCCGCGCCTCGAGCGCTTCGAGCCGGGCCGCAATGTCGCGCACGTTGCGGAAGGCGGTGGCGGTCCGGGCGGCGAGATCGCGGCTGCTGGCCCAGTCATCGAGGATCGCGCGCTGCTCATCGTTGCGGAGCAGCGTCTGGTGCTCGTGCTGTCCGTGCAGGTCGACGAGCGCCCTGCCGATCTCGCCGACGAGCCCCGCGGTGGCGCCCGCGCCGTTGATCCATGCCCGGCTCCGTCCCTCGGCGGCGACCTCGCGGCGCAGAATCAGGAGGCCATCGTCCGTGTCCAGCCCGTGGCTGTCGAGGAGCGCGTCGATGTCCGGAACCCGACTCACGTCGAACACGCCCTCGACGACGGCGCGCCGGGCACCGGCGCGGACCGATTCCGACGACGCGCGCTCACCGAGCAGGAGCGAGAGGGCGCCCACGATGATCGACTTGCCGGCGCCGGTCTCGCCCGTGAACACGGTGAGCCCTTCCCCGAGCCGTACCGAGATGTCCTCGATCACGGCCAGATTCTCGATGCGCACTTCGATCAGCATGGCGGGTATCGATCGGGACCGGAACGGGGCGCCGCCATAGCGGAATCGCGCTCAGCGGCCGTCGCCGGGTTCCAGGTTCCAGTTGAGCTTCCGCCGGAGCGTGGTGAAGAAGTGCTGGCCGGGGAAGCGGACGAGCGTGACGCTCGCGGCGCCGCGCCGCACGACGAGCGAATCTCCCGGGCCGAGCCGTTTTCCGTCCTGGCCATCGACGGTCAGGATGAGCTCGGCGGTCGCCGACACCGAACGCACCCGGATGACGACGTCGGGCGGCAGCACGAGAGGTCGCACGGTCAGGGTGTGAGGGCAGACGGGCGTCGCGACGATGCAGTCCACCGACGGGAACACGATCGGGCCGTTGGCCGAGAGCGAGTACGCGGTGGATCCGGTCGGCGTGCCGAGGATGACGCCATTGGCGCTGAAGGTGGCGACCTCGTGCTCCTCCGGACCGACGAGAATGACGAGCCGGACTACCCGGGCGAGCCCGCCCTTGTGGAGCACGGCGTCGTTCAGCGCGAGGTAGACGGGGCCCTCGCTGCCATCCGCGCCCTGGACCCAGGCGTCGAGCGTGAAGCGCTCGTCCAGCCAGTAGCGGCCGTTGAAGAGCAGCGGGATGTGCTCCGTCATCTCGGACGGCGCGATGGACGTGAGGAAGCCGAGGTGGCCGAGGTTGATGCCGAGCACCGGCCGGCCGTGCCGCGCCACGAGGCGGGCACCGTGGAGGAGCGTGCCATCACCGCCCAGCGTGATCAGCAGGTCGACGTCGCCGGGGTCGAAGGCATCGTTGGCCTCGCCGTCGCCGATCTCGGGGCCGATCCGCAACTCCACGTCGTGCGCCTCGACCAACCGCCTCAACTCGGCGAGGACCACCGGGTAGCGCGGATGGCTGCGCTGCCCGATCACCGTCACGGCCCGGAACGGGTCCCGGCCAGCCGATCCGGTACCGTCGCTCGCGTTCATGCGGTCTCCCGTACCCGGTCGAGTCCCGTCCGGTCTGCCAGTGCGCGCGCCTGCTCCGCGATCGCCGCGGGGGTCAGGCCCGCGTCCTCGAGCTGCTGCGCGCGGCTCGCGTGCGCGATCACCGCATCCGGGACGCCCAGCGTCGCGATCCGCATCTCGTGTCCGGTTCCCCGGCGCGCTTCCAGCTCGCGCGCCACGGCCGCGCCGAAGCCGTTCACGACCGTGCCCTCCTCGACGGTCAGCACCGCGTGGTGGTGCTCCCGGACCCAGTCCAGCGTGGCTTCGTCCATCGGCTTCAGGAAGCGGCAGTTCACCACCGTCGCATCGATACCCGAGGCCTCCAGCAGCCGGGCCGCTTCGAACGCGGGCAGTACCATCGTGCCGACGGCGAGAAACGCGATCCCGCCCCGGCCACGGCGGAGCACCTCCCACGTACCGTACTCCAGCTCCGGAATTTCGTCCAGCGCCGGTACGGGCGCCGGCACGTTGTCACGCGGGTAGCGCAGGGAAAACGGTCCATCGTGCGAGAGGCCGAGGCGGAGCAGCGCCGCCAGCTCCGTCCCATCCTTCGGCGCGGTCACCGTCATGTTCGGGACCGCGAGCAGGAAGGCGATGTCATAGAGGCCCATGTGCGTCGGGCCGTCGTTGCCGACGAGGCCCGCGCGATCCATCGCGAAGAGCACGGGCAGCCGCTGGATGGCGACGTCGTGCACGATCGAGTCGTACGCCCGCTGCAGGAACGTCGAGTAGATCGCGACCACCGGGCGGATCCCCTCCGTGGCGAGGCCGGCCGAGAACGTGACACCGTGGCCTTCCGCGATCCCCACGTCGAAGAAGCGGTCGGGGTACGCTTCGCCGAACGCGACCGTGCCGGTGCCACTCGCCATGGCCGCGGTGACCACGACCAGCTCGGGCCGCTTCGGAGCGAGCTCGACGAGCGCCTTCCCGAACACGTTCGTGTACGCCGGCAGCGCGCCCTTCTTCTTGGGCATCTCGCCGCTGATCTTGTCGAATGGCTTGGCCCCGTGCCAGACGATCGGGTCCCGCTCCGCGACGGCGAAGCCCTTGCCCTTCTTGGTCAGCACGTGGACCAGGGTCGGCGTGCTCCAGGACCTCACCTTGCGCAGCGTGTCGACGAGCGCGTCGAGGTCGTGACCGTCGACCGGACCGACGTAGCGGAAGCCGAGCTCCTCGAAGAGTGTGCCGGGCGTGAGCAGCGTTTTGGCGCTTTCCTCGAGCTTCAGCACCATCGACTCGACGGTCGAGCTGTGAATCCGCTGGATCAGGTGCTTGATCTCCTCGCGCATCCGGTTGTACAGCGGGTTCGTGACCATCGCCGTCAGGTACTTGTGCATGGCGCCGACGTTGCGCGAGATCGACATCTCGTTGTCGTTCAGGATCACCGTCAACGCACGATCCGTGTGGCCGGCGTTGTTCAGCGCCTCGTACGCCATGCCGCTGGTGAGCGCGCCGTCGCCGATGACCGCGACCACCCTGTAGTCGTCACCGCGCAGGTCGCGCGCGGTCGCGATGCCGAAGGCCGCCGAGATCGACGTCGCCGCGTGGCCGGCGCCGAAGACGTCGTACTCGGACTCGTCCCGGTTCAGGAAGCCCGAAGGGCCACCTCTCTGCCGGACACCTTCGAAGGCGAGGTTGCGACCGGTCAGGATCTTGTGCGGGTAGCCCTGGTGGCCGACGTCCCAGACGATTCTGTCGCGAGGCGTGTCGAAGACGTAGTGCAGCGCGATGGTCAACTCGACCACGCCGAGGCCCGGCGCGAAGTGCCCGCCGACACGGCTCACCACGTCGATGATGCGTTCGCGGACGTCCTGCGCGAGTTCGGGCAGCTGCTGCCGCTCGAGCTTCCTCAAGTCGTGCGGGCTCGCGATCCCTTCCAGCAGTGACACTCGGTCCCTCCGCTCAACGGTCGCGTTCGACGGCGAACGCAATCAGGTACTCCAGCAATTCGTCCTTCGCTCCGGCCTGCTCGAGCGCCGCGCGCGCCGCGGTCGCCTCCGCGACCGCCTTGTGCCGGGCCAGGGGCAGGCCGAGCAGCGCCGGGTACGTCGCCTTGCCGTGCGCGCGATCGGTACCCGCCGTCTTGCCCAGCACACTCGTTGCGCCGGTCTCATCCAGGATGTCGTCCGTCACCTGGAAGGCCAGGCCGAGCGACGTGCCCGCCCTGCCCAGCGCAGCGAGGATGGGCGCATCGGCGTGTGCGAGCCGGCCGCCCAGCTGGAGCGACGCGGAGAAGAGCGCCCCCGTCTTCATGCGGTGGATCGTCTGCAGACCCGTCAGATCCACGCGGTGCGACTCCGCATCCAGATCGAGCATCTGCCCACCCACCATCCCGTGCGCTCCCGCGGCCGTCGCGAGGTCAAGCACCGCGGCCGCCGCCGCGTCGCCATCGAGTCCCGCGTCGAGACAGGCATCCTCGAGCAACGCCAGGGCCAGTGGAATCATGAGTGCGCCGGCGACGGCCGCGCGCCGGCTTCCGAACACGCGGTGCGTCGTGGGCCGCCCGCGGCGCAGGTCGTCATCGTCCATGCACGGCAGGTCATCGTGCACCAGCGAGTACGAGTGGATCCATTCGATCGCGCACGCCGCGTTGTACACCGCCTCGGTCGCTTCGCGCCCCGCGAGCGCGCGATACGTCCGCACGCACAGGAGCGGCCGCAGCCGTTTGCCACCGCCGCCGAGCGCGTAGCGGACCGGTTCGCGCAGCGCCTGCGGCAGAACTTCAACCCGCGACGCGACGAGCCGGTCCATGGCGGTCGAGATCCGCGTCCGCTCCGTCTCGAGCGATCCGGCCACGGTCGCCGGCACGGAGGCGGTCACGCTCAGGCTCCGCTCCCTTCGGTCGGCTCGCTCGAGACGGACCCGTCCGCTTCCGCGATGAGCCGCTCGACCCGCAACTCGGCATCCTTCAGGATGCGCTCCACCTCGCGCAGCTGACCGACACCCCGTTCGAACAGGCCGAGCGCCTCGTCCAGCTCGAGCCGGTCCGACTCGAGGCGCGCGACGATCGCTTCCACCGCGGCAATCCGCGCTTCCAGTGTCTCGCGCGCTTCACTCACCCGTCTTCCTCCGATCCGGGTTCGACCCGGCAGGGGACCGTCCCGTCCGAGACGCGCAGGTCGAACGCCTGCGCGGGACGGAAGTCGGCGACGGCGCGGAGCACGCGCCGATCCCGGTCGAGTGGCACCGCGAAACCGCGGCCGAGCGCCGCCAGTGGCGACAGCGCCTCGAGCTTCTCTGCAATGCGGCCCGCACGATCGCGGCGGCGGGCCAGGTCGCGGCCGATCGCCGCCTGGAGACGGTCGTGCGCCCAGGCCGCGGAATGGCGGCGTCCCTCGACGGAGCGACGAAGCGAGAGGTTCATGCGCCCGCCGAGCGTCGCCAGGTGGCGGGTGACGGCGTCCCTGTCGGGAACGGCCCGCTCGGCCGCGGCCGACGGCGTCGCCGCCCGCCAGTCCGCGACCAGATCGGCGAGCGTCACGTCCACCTCGTGCCCGACCGCGCTGATCACCGGAACGGGCGAGGCCGCGATCGCGCGGACTACGACCTCCTCGTTGAAAGCCCAGAGGTCTTCCGCGGAGCCGCCTCCCCGCCCCACGATCACCACGTCGGCCGACCGGGAGCGCGAGAACAGGGCAATCGCGCGAGCGATCTCGGCACCGGCGCCCTCGCCCTGTACCCGTGTCGGCGAGAGCACGACGCGTGTCCACGGCGCACGCGCGGCGATCACCCGCAGTATGTCGTGGAGCGCGGCGCCGGCGGCGGACGTCACGACGCCGACCGTCTGCGGAAAGCGCGGAAGCGGGCGCTTCCGCTCGGGCGCGAGCAAGCCTTCCGCCTCGAGCTTGCGGTGCAGCCGCTCGAGCGCGAGCCGCCAGAGGCCGTCGCCACCGACGGCCTCCAACTCGCGCACGACGAGCTGAAAGTCACCTCGCTTCTCGAAGATGGTAACCGTGCCGAAGGCGCGGACCTGCATGCCCTCGTCGGGATCGGCGGGAAGCCGTTGCGCCTCGAGTCGGAACATGACGGCGCGGAGCTGCGCACTCCGATCACGAAGTGTGAAGTAGCAGTGGCCGGAGGCGTAGCGCTTCCAGCCCGTGACCTCACCCTCGACCCAGAGCGGGGGCACGCCGGATTCGAGCACCTCGCGGGCCAGCGCGGTGGCGGCGGAGACCGTGTACGCCTTCGGCCTCGGCGCGCCCGGCGGCAATCCGCGCCCGCCCGTCGGGACGCGCGGATTCCGCGGGCTCCGGCCCGCCCCCCTGAAGAGATCGCCGCTCATCCGGGACCCGCGGCGCCTCGGGTTCGCGTCACGCCGGTACGGTCGCGCCCGCCCCTGCGGCGTGCTGCCGGCGCGCGGCCTCCAGCGTGTTGCGGAGCAGCATCGTGATGGTCATGGGACCGACCCCGCCCGGCACCGGCGAGATCGCTTCCGCGACCTCCGAAACCTCCTCGAACGCGACGTCGCCGACGAGGCGATACCCCTTCGGCTTGCTGGCATCGTCGACGCGATTCACGCCCACGTCGATGACGACGACACCCGGCTTCACCATGTCGCGGCGGATGATCTCGGGCTTGCCCACGGCCGCGATCAGGATGTCCGCCTGGCGTGTGATCTCGCCAAGGTCGCGCGAGCGCGAGTGCGCCACCGTGACCGTGGCGTTACCACCTTTCCCGGTCCGCAGTAGCAGCAGCGCGACCGGCCGGCCCACGATCGTGGAGCGGCCGACGACGACGACGTGCTTTCCCGCGGGATCGTGGCCGGATCGCATCAGCATCTCGATGATGCCGGCGGGCGTGCAGGGCGCGAGCACGTCCGTGTCGCCCGTGGCGAGCAGGCCAGCATTGACCGGGTGGAAGCCGTCCACGTCCTTTGCCGGATTGATGGCGAGCAGGATCTTCTGCGTGTTGATGTGGCGGGGCAGCGGCAGCTGGACGAGAATGCCGTGTACTGCGGGATCCGCGTTGAGCGCATCGACGATGCCGAGCAGCTCGTCCTCCGGCGTCTCCACGGGAAGCGTGATCGTGCGCGAGAGGAATCCGGCCGTCTCGGCCGCCTTCCCCTTCATGCGAACGTACACCTGGCTCGCCGGGTCCTCCCCGACGAGTACGACCACGAGGCACGGCGAAAGCGATGTCTGCTTCGTGAAATCGGCCGCGTCCGCGGCGATTTCCGCCCTCATCGCCTCACTGATTTCCTTCCCACTGATGATTGTGGCCATTGCTCCCTCTCAATCAACGGGCGAAGTCCACAGCCCGGGTTTCTCGAATCACGACGACCTTGATCTGACCGGGGTACTGCAACTCTTCCTCGAGACGGCGGGCGATCTGTTCGCTCAGCTGCGCCATCCGCTCGTCGTCGATCGCCTCCGGACTCACCATGACCCGGATCTCGCGACCCGCCTGGATCGCGAAACAGCGGTCCACACCGTCGAAGCCGGTGGCGATCTCCTCCAGCTTCTCGAGCCGCTTCACGTACGTCTCGAACATCTCGCGCCGGGCGCCCGGCCGGGCGCCGCTCACGGCATCGGCCGCAGTCACGAGGAAGGTCTCCGGATAGCGGTGCGGCTCCTCATCGTGGTGCGCCTTGATCGCGTTCAGCACCTGGTCCGGCTCGCCGTGCTTCCGGCACAGCTGCCAGCCCAGTTCGACATGGGTGCCTTCGTGCTCGTGCGTCAGGCCCTTGCCCACGTCGTGCAGCAGGCCCATCCGCTTCGCCATCACCGCGTCGAGGCCCATCTCCGCCGCCATGTTGCCGGCCAGCAGCGCTGTTTCCTTCGCGTGCAGCAGCTGGTTCTGACCGTACGACGTGCGGAAGCGCAGCCGGCCGAGCACCTTTACGATCTCGGGGTGAATACCGTGCACGCCCAGCTCGTAGCAGACTTCCTCGGCCGCCTGCTGCATCCCTTCGTCGACTTCCTTCCGGCTCCGCTCGACCAGCTCCTCGATCCGGCCCGGGTGGATCCGGCCGTCGGCCACCAGCTTCTCCAGAGAGAGCCGTGCGACCTCGCGCCGAACCGGGTCGAAGCCCGACAGAATCACGGCTTCCGGCGTGTCGTCGATGATGACGTCGATGCCCGTCGCCTGCTCGAAGGCGCGAATGTTCCGCCCTTCCCGGCCGATGATGCGTCCCTTCATCTCGTCCGACGGGAGGCTTACGACCGACACCGTGCTTTCCGCCGTATGGTCGGCGGCGATCCGCTGAATCGCCAGGGCGAGAATGTTCTTGGCCTCGCGCTCCGCCTCGCGCTTCGCGTTGTCCCGGATCTCGCGGATCTGGTTGGCAGCGCGCGCCCGGGCCTCCTCTTCCATCTCCTGCATGAGCCGCTTGCGGGCGTCCTCCGCGGACATGCCGGCCAACGCCTCGATCCGCGCCCGCACGCTGGACTCCAGCTTGCGCACCTCGGAGCGCTCCTCTTCCAGCGCCGCCTGGTGCGTCTGCAGCCGCGATTCCAGCCCCTCGATCGATCGTTCCTTCTCCGAGAGGATGTCGAACTTGCGATCGAGTGAGGTGCGGCGGTCATCGAGGCGCGACTCCGCCCGCTCAATTTCCTCGCGCCGGCGTGTCTCTTCGCGTTCCCAATCCTCGCGGGCCTGCAGCGCTTCCTTGCGACCCTCGAGCTCGGCGGCCATGCGGATGCGGCCGGCGTCGTCCTCGGCCGTCTTGCGGATCCGCTGACCCACGGCCTCGGCGTCCGCGCCCGCCCGCCGAAGCCGTGACTGCACGAGAATCCACCCGAGCAGCAGGCCGAGCAGAAGGCCGCCGGCACCGACGCCGGTCAACAACGGAGTGTTCATATGATCACCCCAGAAAAGTGCCCGGAAGGGGCACTTCGGTAGGCTTGCCTTTGACTGTATCCCCGGGCGGTCCGGCGGCCAACGCGTTCATGGCCGGTCCGCTGGAGGCCAAGCTACGGTCATTCAGGAAGATGTGGCAAGGCTCGACGAGTTGATGTCGTGCTCGACGCCATCGGCGAGTCGGTCCGCGAGCGAGACGAGTTCCTCGCGCAACGAGGTTGCTTCCTTGCGGGCCTGGAACAGCTGGTCCGTGATCGCCAGCGCGACGAGGACGGGCGCCTTGTACGACTGGAGCAGACCGCCGTTCAGGATCTCACGCAGCATGCCGTCCACGAGGGCCGCGCATTCGCGGGTGTAGTCGGGGCTCGCCTCGGTCCGGATCGCGTACTCCTCGCCGGCGATCTTGACGGTGACGACGGATCGCTGGGTGGAATCGCTCACGGTTCCTCCTGCGTGAACTGGAGACGGGCCATGATGCGCTCGACGGTTTCGCGGGCGCGGTCGACGCGGTCGCCGAGTGCGCGGTTCTCCGCCTCGAGCTCGCGCGACCGTTCGGCGAGCGCGACCGGATTGAGCCGGCCAGCGGACACGTCGCGAAGGGCGCTCTCCAGCTCGCCGATCCGTTCCTCCGCGGCGAGCGCGCGCTCGCGCCAGGCGCCGCGGTCAGCCGCCATCCGCTGCACGGCTTCCTCGAGCCGGCGCCATGCCGCCGACTTCCCGAAAGGCTCAGCTCCGCCGCTCGACATTGTGTTCCTCCCTGAGGCGGTCCAGCACCCGGCTCACGAAGCGATCGACTTCGCCGTCCGTAAGGGTCCGGTCCGGAGACCGGAACCGCAACCGGAAGGCGACGCTCCTGGCGCCGGACGGCAACCCCTTTCCGGCGTACACATCGAAGGGGACGAGACTCTCGAGCATGGGCCCTGCGGCGCTCCGGATCGTATCCCCGATCGGACCGGCGGCCGTGCCCGGCTGCAGGAGCAGCGCGATATCGCGTTCCACCGCCGGCTGTGTCGGCAGCGGACGGTAGTCGGCAACCGCGGTCGGTCTCATGCTCGCGTCGAGCTCCATTTCCAGCGCCCACACCTGCCCGGCCCACGCGGGCGCATCGATCGCGCCCGGCACGACCCTGCCGGCGAGGCCGCGCGGCTCGCCGCCGGACGACCGGAGCGTGAACGCCTGGCCGGGGACCGCGGCGAAGAACCCGCCGCTGCCGGGCGCGATCTCCGGGTCGGGTGCAAGTCCACAGCGCCCCGCGAGATCCTCGACCAGCCCGCGAAGGTCCCAGAGATTCCAGTCACGGGCGCCCTCCGACCAGTGCGGCGGCCGGCGGGCGCCCGTCATCACGGCGGCGAGTCGGGTCGTCTCGTTCGGCATCCCGCCCTCACCGGGGGCGAAGACCGTGCCGATCTCGAACAGCCGCAGGTTCCGCACGCCGCGCTTGAAGTTCATCTCGAGCCGGCGCAGCAGCCCGGGGACCAGCGCGCGACGGAGCCGGCTCTCATTGGCGGACAGCGGCAGGAGCAGCGCGACGTCGCCATCCGATTCCGGGACGAACGAGATCGACCGCGCCTCGAGGAAGCCGAGCCCGGCCGCGTGCGTGCGCAGCTGGTCTTCCAGTCTGGCCATCGGGTCATCGGGCACGACGCTCGGCCGGAACGGACGCACCTCGTCCGGGAACGTGTCGTAGCCGCGCCGCCGCGCGATCTCCTCGACCAGATCATCTTCGCGCGTGACGTCGTAGCGGCGATGGCCCGGCACGCGGACGGTCAGCGAATCACCCGCGCGCTCCACCACAAAACCGAGCGGCTCCAGCAGCGACGTCGCCTCGGCCGGCGTGACGTCCACGCCCAGCACCCGGTTCACTCGCGCGGGCCGGAGCCGGATCGGCGTGGGCGCCGGTACCCCGGCGTCGGCGAAGACCGGCTCGCCGTCCACCGCGCCGCCCGCCGTCGCGAGAATCAGAGCGACCGCACGCGACGCGGCCCGTACCATGCCATCCGGATCGACGCCGCGCTCGAACCGGTAGCTCGCGTCCGTCGACATGCCGAGCGCACGGCGCGACGCGCGGACCGTCCGCGGATCGAAGAGAGCGCACTCGAGCAGGACATCGACCGTCGAAGCCGTCACCTCCGTAGCCTGTCCGCCCATCAGTCCGGCCAGCGCGATGGGCCGCTCGGAATCCGCGATCACGAGGTTCGAATCGCTCAGCTTGCGTGTCTCGCCATCCAGGGTGACCATCGATTCGCCGGTCCGCGCGCGACGCACGATCACGGCGGCACTCGACAGCGTGGCAAGGTCGAAGGCGTGCAGCGGCTGCCCGAGCTCCTGCAGCACGTAGTTCGTCGCATCGACGACGTTGTTGATCGGCCGCTGGCCCACCGCCCGGAGCCGGGACGCGAGCCATTCGGGCGAGGCGTGCACGCGGACGCCGCGCAACACGATCCCGATATAGCGCGGACAACCGGCTGCGTCCTCGAGCAGCAGCGACAGGTTCGCCGCCGCGGCCGCGGGCCCGCCCTGCGAGTAGCGCAGTGTCAACGCGGGCGCACCGGGCACGGTCGGCAACGCGAGCCCGGCTTCTCCGCCATCCGCCAGCTCACGCGCGACTCCCCAGTGCGAGAGGAGGTCGGGCCGGTTCGGCGTCACGTCGAGAACCAGCCGAACATCATCGAGACCGACGGATTCGATGTACGACGCGCCCGGCTCGAACACACCGTGCAACTCGAGGATCCCCTCATGGTCGCGCCCGAGTTCGAGCTCGCGAGCGCTGCAGAGCATCCCGTTGCTCTCCTCGCCCCGGATGCGCGCTTTCCGGATCGCGACGCCACCCGGCAGCTTCGCTCCTGCGGGCGCAAACGGGTAATAGGCCCCGGCCCGTACGTTGGGCGCACCGCAGATGACCTGCAGCGGTTCGCCACCCGCCTCCACCCGGCACACGCTCAGCCGGTCGGCGTTCGGATGCTGTCGGACCTCGAGGACACGACCGATCCGCACATCCCGCAACGGCGCACCGACGTCGAGGATCTCATCGACCGGCGCCCCCTGCATGGCCAGCCGTTCGGCCAGCTGCTCCGGCGATCCGGTGAGGGACGGCGCCAGCGACTGGAGCCAGCGGTAGCTGATGTCCATGGCTCAGGCGAACTGCTCGAGGAAACGTACATCGCCTTCGTAGAACAGGCGGATGTCGGGAATGCCGTAGAGCATCATCGCAATGCGGGCCGGGCCCATCCCGAAGGCGAAACCCGTGAACCGCTCCGGATCGTAGCCGACGTGCTCGAACACGGCAGGATCCACCATGCCCGCGCCCATGATCTCGACCCAGCCCGTCCCCTTGCAGGCACTGCAGCCGCGGCCACCGCAGAGCAGGCAGCTGATGTCGACCTCGGCGCTCGGCTCCGTGAACGGGAAGAACGACGGCCGGAACCGCACTCTCGTGGAATCCCCGAACAGGCCGCGCGCGAATTCCGCGAGCGTCGCTTTCAGGTCGACGAAGCTGATCCCCTCGTCCACGGCGAGCCCCTCGAGCTGCTCGAAGACCGGCGAGTGCGATGCGTCGAACGGATCGCGGCGGTAGCAGAGCCCGGGCGCCAGCACCCGGATCGGCGGCGCGAACTGCTGCAGTGTCCGGATCTGGACGGGCGAGGTGTGGCTGCGCAGCAGGATGCCCGGTGCCAGGTAGAACGTGTCGTGCATGTCCGCCGCCGGATGGTCGAGCGGCGTGTTCAGCGCGACGAAGTTGTACCAGTCCGTCTCGGCCTCGGGACCCCGGGCCCGCGTGAAGCCCAGCCGCGCCAGCACCGCGCAGATCTCGTCGATGACCCGCGTGACCGGATGGCGGCCGCCACGCCACGTCCGCCGGCCGGGCAATGTGAGGTCGTCCTCACCCGTCGGCACGCCGCCGGCCGGTGCCAGCTCGCTCTCCCGCGCGTCCAGCCAGCCGGTAATCCGCGCCTTGGCGCGGTTCGCGGCCTCGCCCACCGCGGGACGACCTTCCGGCGGCAACGCCGAGAGCCCGCGCATGACCATCGTGAGCCGGCCGTCCTTGCGACCGAGGAAGCGGACGCGCAGCGCCGCGAGTTCGGCCGCCGTGGCCGCGCTCGCGATGATCGGCCCGGCCTCCGCTTCGAGCGCCTCGACGGCGGCGATGAGTTCGCTGGTTTCGTTCATGCTCTCCGTGTGCCCGTCGGCGGGTCCCGGACTGGCACGTCCGGGACTGCCGGTCCATGCCATGGCATGCTGGTGCGGGATTGGCGGTCACCGCAGGCGCGGTGCGTGAGGCGGCCCGCGCGGCGGGCCCCGGCGGCGGGCCGGGGACCCGGCCCGCCTGACGGTTTCGTCAGCCCAGACTCGCCTTGGCCTGGCGGACCAGTTCCGCGAACGCGTTGGCGTCGCGGACGGCCAGGTCCGCCAGAACCTTGCGGTTCACCTCGATCCCCGACTTGCGCAGCCCGTTCATGAAGCGCGAGTAGTTCAACTCGCCGTCATGCTGCCGGACCGCCGCGTTGATGCGCGTGATCCAGAGGCGCCGGAAATCGCGCTTGCGCTGCTTCCTGTCGCGATAGGAGTACGCCCACCCGCGCTCCACCGCGTTCTTCGCGATCCGCCACAGCTTGGAGCGCCCACCCCAGTAGCCGCGCGCCGCGCGCAGGTATTTCTTCTTCTTCTGGTGCCGGGCTACGGCATTGGTTGCGCGTGCCATGGATCAGCCTCCCCTGAGCAGACGCTTGATACGCCGTGCATCACCGGGCGCGCAGATATCGGACTTGCGCAGGCGCCGCTTCCGCTTCTGCGTCTTCTTCGTCAGGATATGGCTCTTGTACGCGTGCTGGCGCCTCACCTTGCCCGAACCCGTAATCTTGAAACGCTTCGCCGCGCTGCGGTTCGTCTTCATTTTCGGCATTCAGCCTCCCTGGAGCCCCGCTCCGGAATCACTTCTTCGGGCCGATGACCATCGTCATCGTCCGGCCTTCCATCGAGGGCTCGACCTCGACCCGGCCCACGTCGCCCAACTCCTCCGCCACCCGCCTCAACACTTCCCGGCCCAGCTCCGGCAGCGCCATCTGCCGCCCCCGGAACATCATCGTCGCCTTCACCTTGTTCCCTTCGTCGAGAAACCGCCGCGCGTGGCGAATCTTGAAATCGAAGTCGTGCGGCTCGATGCCCGGCCGGAACTTCACTTCCTTGATCTGGATCTGGTGCTGCTTCTTCCGGGCAAGGCGCGCCTTGCGTGCTTCCTCGTACTTGTACTTCCCATAATCCATGATCCGGACCACCGGCGGCCTCGCGCTCGGTGCGACTTCGACAAGATCCAGGCCCGACCCTTCGGCCGCCGCCAGTGCGTCTTCGATCGCCATGATCCCGAGCTGCGCTCCCTCTGCCGAGATCACCCGTACCGGGCTGATCCGGATCTGCCGGTTGACGCGCACGCGCTTGTCGGTCGATATAACGCAGCCTCCAGTCCATGGAAAAAAGAACGGGACCCCCGTCCCGGAGTCCCGCCGCCAAGAAAAACGCAGGCCCTTCGCCACAGGCGATCGAAGGGTCGCTTTCCTGGTGTACCCGGCGGTGCCGCTCCGCGGACCGAAGGGTGGGGCCGGCACGAGGCCGGCCCGCTTCCCGTATTTTGTCGAGAAAGCTAAGCGCCGCGCCGGGGCACTGTCAAGCCAGCGTCCGGGTCCGTATCTCCTCGCCGAGCCTTGCGATGAACGCTTCCCGATCCATCACGTCCTGCTTGCGGCCGGCGCCTCGCTGGCGGACCGCGACCGTGCCGGCCTCGGCCTCCCGCTCCCCGATGACGGCCATGTAGGGGATCTTCATGGTCTCGCCGTCGCGGATCCGGTAGCCGAGGGTCTCTGCGCGGAGATCGAGGTGCGAGCGGATGCCGGCCTCCCGGAGAGCGAGGTGGAGGGCGGCCGCGCTCTCGCCGACGGCGTCGGTGATGGGCAGCACGCGGACCTGCTCGGGCGCGAGCCAGAGCGGGAATGCGCCGGCGTAGTGCTCGATGAGCCCGCCCACGAAGCGCTCCATGGAACCGACCAGCACGCGGTGCAGCATGACGGGCTGGTGCCGGGCGTTGTCGTCGCCGACGTATTCGAGGTCGAAGCGCTCGGGCAGATTGAAGTCGAGCTGGACCGTGGGCCCCTGCCATTTGCGGCCGATCGCGTCGATCAGCTTGAAGTCGAGCTTGGGTCCGTAGAAGGCGCCGCCGCCCTCGTCGATCTCGAACGCCTGGTCGCGGTCCCGGAGCACGGCGGCGAGCATATCCTCGGCTTCCTTCCACTGTTCGGCCGCGCCCAGCGCCTTCTCGGGGCGGGTCGAGAGCTCGATCGTGTACGGGTAGCCGAAGGTGCCGAGCATCTCGTCGACGAGGTCGAGCAGCCGCGCGATCTCGACGGGGACCTGGCCGGGCGTACAGAACACGTGCGCGTCGTCCTGCGTGAAGCCGCGCACGCGCAGCATGCCGTGCAGCACGCCGCTCCGCTCGTAGCGGTACACCGTGCCGAATTCGGCGTACCGGAGCGGCAGGTCGCGATAGGAACGCTGGTGCGCCTGGTAGATCGCGATGTGGCCCGGGCAGTTCATCGGCTTGGGCCGGTACGCCGCGCCCTCCACCTCCATCGCGCCGAACATGCTCTCGGCGAAGTTCTCGAGGTGGCCCGAGATCTGGAACAGCTTCTCGCTCATGATGTGCGGCGTGTACACCAGCTCGTAGCCGTGACGCAGGATCAGGTCGCGCTCGTAGGTCTCGATCTCGTTCCGCACGATCGCGCCACGCGGGTGCCAGAGAATCAGGCCGGCACCGACCCGCTGATCGGTCGAATACAGGTCGAGCGCCTGGCCGAGCACCCGATGGTCGCGCCGCTTCGCCTCCTCCAGCCGCTCCAGGTACTGCTTCAGCTGTTCGGCACTGAACCAGGCTGTGCCGTAGATGCGCTGCAGCATCTGACGCCGTTCGTCACCCCGCCAGTACGCGCCCGCCGTGGACAGCAGCTTGAAGTTCTGCACGTACTTCGTCGATGGCACGTGCGGCCCGCGGCAGAGGTCGAAGAAGGGGCCGTTGCGATAGACCGTGATGACCTCGGCCGGCCCCAGCTCCTCGAGCCGTTCCAGCTTGAGTGGGTCATCGGCGAACAGCTCGCGCGCTTCCTCCTTCGACACCACCTGCCGCTCGAAAGGCTCGTCCAGCGACGCGACCTCCGCCATCTCCGCCTCGATCTGCTCCAGCTCCGGCGGCGTGAACGGATGGTCGACCTCGAAGTCGTAGTAGAAGCCATCGTCGATAGCCGGGCCGAACCCGATGCCCGCACCCGGACGCACCCGCCGCACCGCGGTCGCCAGCACGTGCGCCGCCGAATGCCGCAGGACGTCCAGCGCCGCCGGATCCCGCGACGTCAGGATCTGCAGCCCGCCGCTCGTCTCGATCGGACGGTCCAGCTCCACGATGCGGCCGTCCAGCTTCGCCGCCACCGCCGCCTTCGCCAGTCCCGGCCCGATCCGCGCCGCGACTTCCCGCGCCGTCGTCGGCGAGTCCATCTCCAGGACCTTGCCGTCCGGCAACGTGATCTCGATCATCGCGCTCCCCGCTCCATCGCCGTACTTCGTTTCTCGCCCGCATGAACAGCAAAGCGGCCCGCTCCGCCTCGGAGGGACCGCATTTCCGCCAGACTACGACGTGCCACGCTCAGGCGCGCAACGCGATCCTCCCGGCTCGCTCCCGGGTCGTCGTCGTGGTCGTCGTCATCGTCTCCATGCCCCGATAATACCCGTCCCCGCTCCCGCCCGTCAACCCGCTCCCCGTCCCTCAAACGCTTCCGAATGCGGACGAGGGAGCCCGGTACCCCGGACTCCCCCGCCGTTCCCGCTCCCGGAAACGCGCCCGCCAACGGACCCGCCTCCGCTCCCGTATTTCTTCCTAGTACATTCCACCCATGCCGCCACCACCGGGCATCGGCGGGGCCTTATCCTCTTCCTTGGTCTCGACCACGACACACTCCGTCGTGATCAGCAGGCTCGCGATCGAGGCCGCGTTCTGCAGCGCCGTACGCGTGACCTTGGTCGGGTCGATCACGCCGGCCTCGACCAGATCCTCGTACGTGTCCGTCTGCGCGTTGTAGCCGAACGTCGCCGACTTGTTCGAACGAACCTTGTCGACCACGATCGAACCTTCCATCCCGGCATTCTCCACGATCTGCCGGATCGGTTCCTCCAGCGCCCGCCGCACGATGTTCACGCCGATCTGTTCATCGACGTCGTCCACCTTCAGATCGTCGAGCTTCGACTGGATGCGGAGCAGCGCGACACCGCCACCCGGCACGATGCCTTCCTCGACCGCCGCACGCGTCGCATGCAGCGCATCTTCGACCCGCGCCTTCTTCTCCTTCATCTCCGTCTCGGTCGCGGCGCCCACGTTGATGATCGCCACACCGCCCGCCAGCTTGGCCAGGCGCTCCTGCAGCTTCTCCTTGTCGTAGTCGGACGTCGACTTGTCGATCGACACCCGGATCTCATCGATCCGGCCCTTGATCTTGTCCGACTCGCCCGCGCCATCCACGATCGTCGTGTTGTCCTTGTCGATCACGATCCGCTTGGCCTTGCCCAGATCCGACAGGACCGCGTTCTCCAGCTTGAAGCCGACTTCCTCCGAGATCACCTGGCCGCCCGTCAGCACCGCCACGTCCTGCAGCATCGCCTTGCGACGGTCGCCGAAGCCCGGTGCCTTCACCGCGCATACCCGCAGCGTGCCGCGCAGCTTGTTCACCACCAGCGTCGCCAGCGCCTCACCTTCGATGTCCTCCGCGATGATCAGCAGCGGCTTGCCCAGCTGCGCCACCTTCTCCAGCACCGGCAGAAGATCCTTCATCGAGCTGATCTTCTTGTCGTGGATCAGAACCACCACGTCCTCGAGGACCGCTTCCATCCGCTCCGGATCGGTCACGAAATACGGCGAAAGGTAGCCCCGGTCGAACTGCATGCCCTCGACCGTCTCCAGCGTCGTCTCCAGCCCGCGCGCCTCCTCGACCGTGATCACGCCGTCCTTGCCCACCTTCTCCATCGCGTCCGCGATCAGGTCGCCGATCTCCTTGTCGTTGTTCGCCGAGATCGTTCCGACCTGCGCAATCTCCTTCTTGCCCTTCGTCGGCACCGAGATCTTCTTCAGCTCCTCGACCACCTTCGTGACCGCCTTTTCGACCCCGCGCTTGATCGCCATGGGGTTCGCACCCGCCGTCACGTTCTTCAGCCCCTCACGGAAGATCGCCTGCGCCAGCACCGTCGCCGTCGTCGTGCCGTCGCCCGCCAGGTCACTCGTCTTCGTCGCAACTTCCTTCACCATCTGCGCACCCATGTTCTCCACCGGATGCGGCAGCTCCACTTCCTTCGCGACCGTCACGCCGTCCTTCGTCACCGTCGGCGAGCCAAACTTCCGGTCGATCACGACGTTCCGACCCTTCGGGCCCAACGTCACCTTCACTGCCTGCGCCAGCTGGTCCACGCCCTTCTTCAGCGAGGCCCGCGCGTCCGTTTCAAAATGCAGTTCCTTCGCAGCCATGGCTGCTTCCTCCCGTTTTCCGATGTCGTGAAGTTCTCGGGCTACTTGGTGATCACTGCCAGCACGTCCGACTCCCGAAGAATCAGGTACTGCTCGTCGGCTACCGTCACCTCCGTGCCGCTGTACTTGCCGTACAGGACCCGATCTCCTTCCTTCACCTCGGGCGCGATCCGCTTCCCCTCGTCCGTCATCTTGCCCGGGCCGACCGCGACCACCTCACCCTGCTGCGGCTTCTCCTTCGCCGTGTCCGGGATGTAGAGGCCGCCCCGCATCTGTTCCGTCTCTTCCAGCGCCTTCACCACGATCCGGTCCGACAACGGCCGGATCTGCGTAGCAACAGTAGCCATGGTCCCATCCTTCCTGGTTCTCGTTCTGCTCGGGTCGTCCATTAGCACTCAGACCTGTCGAGTGCTAACAAGCACCCTCAAGCTAGCGGTCGCGACGGGCACGTCAACCCCCGGGTGGCGAGCCGGACGGAGGGCGCGGACCGGGGAACGGGCGATCCCGGTCCGAAGGGCGCAAACATTTCATCGACAACGGGTTGTGGCGAGCCGCCGGTGAGACGGGGAAGCCGGGGAACCGCGCCGATCTTCAGGGCAGGCCGGGCGTAGTCATGTGGGCCTGGGCGAAGGCGACGCCGATGAGGGTTAGGTGGGGCTCGACGTGGTCGATGGTGTCGCAGTGGGGGGCGAGGAAGGGAGCGAGGCCGCCGGTGGCGACGACGAGGGCGTCGGGCCGTTCCCATTCGCGCTTGATGCGTCGGACGATGCCGTCGATGGCATTGACGGCGCCGAAGAAGATGCCGCTGCGGAGGGAGGTTTCGGTGCGCGTCCCGATGACGGAGAGTGGGCGGTCGAGATCGACGCGCGGCAGTTTGGCGGTACGCCGGACGAGGGTATCGGCGCCGGTCCGGAGACCGGGGCTGATGACGCCGCCGACGAACTCGCCGCGGGCGGTGATACAGTCGAAGGTGGTTGCGGTCCCGAGGTCGACGGCGATGGTGTCGCGGCCGTACAGGGCAGAGGCGGCGAGCGTGTTGGCGATGCGGTCGGCGCCGACGGTCAAGGGCTCATCAACGAGCAGGCTGATGGGAAGCCGGGCAGCGGCGTTGACGATGGAGACCGGCAGTCGGAGGCGTCGTTCGAAGGTCTCGGCGAGGGCGGCGGTGACGGGTGGAACGACGGACGCGATCGCGGAGGCGTCAAGCTGCTCGCTGTGAAGGCCGTCATCGCGGAGCAGGCCGCGCACGAGCAAGGCGAGTTCGTCGGCGGTGCGGTCCGGCTCGGTGCGGAATCGCCAGTGGTGGGTGATGCGGTTGCCGTCCCAGCAGCCGAGGACGCTTTCGGTGTTGCCGACGTCGATGACGAGGATCATGGTCGGAGCCTGGTTCCGGTCGTTTCGTGTTGGCGGGTGGTCGGTGGCTCGGGCGGCGCCGGCGCGCTGATGCGGACGGTGCCGGCGTGGACGACGCGGGTGGTGCCGGTCGAGCGGACGAGGAGGGCGCCGTCGGGACGCAGTCCCGCGGCCGTGCCGACCGGCACGCCGCCGAGTTCGACGGAGCTGCCGAGCAGCGCGTCGCGGCGTTCGAAGGCGCGAAGCTCGTCCGCATCCAGCTCGGGGGAGCCGGGCGTGAAAGGCCGGAGCGCATCGATGAGTGCGCCGGCGAGGGCGGCCCGATCGGGCTCGACCGCGGTGGCGGCGCGGAGCGAAGTGGCGCGGCCGTCGAGCTCGGGCGGCCACCCGGAATCGGGCTGGAGCACGTTGATGCCGATGCCCGCGACGACGAAGGGGGCGGCGCCGGATACGGCTTCACAGAGGATGCCGGCGAGCTTCCGCCCGTCCGGTGCGAGGATGTCGTTGGGCCATTTGAGCGAGGTCTGCACGCCGGTGACGCGCTCGATGGCCCGGCAGGCGGCGAGGCCGAGGCGGATCGGTGCGGGACCCACCGTCATGCTCGAAGGCGGATCCGTGGGCCGCAGGACGATCGAGAGGAGCAGGCTCTCACCCGGCGCGGCCTGCCACCGCTTCCCTCCCCGTCCGCGTCCGGCCGATTGGTGCTCGGCGATCACGACGGACCCCGCGGCCGCGCCACCCTGAGCCAGTGCGCGAGCCTCGTCGTTGGTGGAGCCGGTGTCGGAAAGGATGCGGAGGAGCGGCACCCGCCAGCGTCGCTGCCATTCGGCGGCGGTCTCGCCTTCCCACCGGAGGTCCGTCGGCCCGGTCAGGGTCACGGCCGCACCACGTCGAGCGCGAGGTCGAGGGCGGTCGCGGAGTGCGTGATGGCACCGACGCTGATGAAGTCGACGCCGGTCTCGGCGATGGCGCGGACGCGTTCGAGGGTGACGTTTCCGCTCGCCTCGAGCGTGATCTTCGGCTTGCGCCCTCGAGCGAGGCGCACCACGTCGCGCATCATATCGATGTCCATGTTGTCGAGCAGCAGACGGTCGACGCCGGCGGCCAGCGCCTCTTTCACTTCGTCGTGGTCGCGAACCTCGACGATGACGGGCAACGCCCGCGTATTCGACTCCTGCACCCGAAGCACCGCTTCGGTGACGCTGCCCGCGATGGCGATGTGATTGTCCTTGACGAGCACGGCGTCGTAGAGGCCGCGCCGGTGGTTGCTGCCGCCGCCGTGGCGCACGGCGGCCTTCTCGAGCGTGCGCCAGCCGGGCGTCGTCTTGCGCGTGTCGAGGATGCGGGCGCCGCTGCCGGCAGCGGCCTCGACGAAGCGGCGGGTGAGCGTGGCCACGCCGGACAGCCGTTGCAGGAAATTGAGTGCGACGCGTTCGCCGGTGAGGATCGCGCGTGCGGGCCCGTTCATCTCGCAGATCACGGTGCCGGGTTGGATGGTGTCGCCGGCGGCCGCGCGGACGTCCATCTGGACGCGCGGATCGAGCCGGGCGAACACGGCGAGCGCGGGATCGAGGCCGGCCAGCACGCCGTGGGCCCTGGCCACGATGCGGGCGCGAGCGCGAACCCGTGCGGGCACGATCCAGCGGCTGGTCCAGTCGCCGGACCCGCAGTCCTCGGCGAGTGCCATGTCGATGAGCTGGAGGACCTCGTCCTCGATAGCGCGGACGCGGTCCGCGTGCCTCGTTCCCGCCGGCGTCTCGCTCACGTTCGCAACACTTCCTCGTAGCAGGCTTCGTAGCGGGGCACGATCTGATCGGCGCTGAACCGCTCGGCGGCCAGGCGCGCGATCCGGCTGCCTTCCTTCCACATTTCGCCATCGGAGAGGACGCTCAGGCCGGCAGCCGCCATGGCATCGACGTCGCCGACCGGTGCCATGAATCCGCCGGGCGCGTCCGCGATGACTTCGGGCAGTCCGCCGACGTTGCTCGCCACGACCGGCACGCCGCACGCCATGGCCTCGAGCGCGACCAGGCCGAAAGACTCCGAGTGGCTCGGCAGCAGGAACAGGTCGGAGCAGGCCAGCAGCTCGGCCACGGAGTTCTGCTTGCCGAGGAAGCTGACGCGGTCCGCGACGTGCTCGGCGTGCGCCATCTCCTGGGCACGCACGCGTTCCGGCCCATCGCCGACGAGGAGCAGCCGGGCCGGCAGATCGCGCGCGATCCGGGCGAACACGGCCACGACGTCCTCGACGCGCTTCACGCTGCGGAAGTTGCTGATGTGGGTCACGATCTTCTCGCCCTCGAGCGAGAGCTTGGAGCGCAGGCAGGCGTAGGCATTGCGATCGTACTTGGCGAGGTCGACGAAATTCGGGATCACGCGGATCGCGTCGGGGGCCACGCCGAAATGCTCGACCGTCTCGTGCTTGAGGTACTCCGAAACGGCCGTCAGACTGTCCGACTTCTGGATGGAGAACTGCGTGATGGCCTGGAACGATGGATCCTGTCCCACCAGCGTGATGTCCGTGCCGTGGAGGGTGGTCACGATCCGGAATTCGGGCCGGTCGAGCATCTGCTTGGCCAGCCAGGCCGAGGTCGCGTGGGGCACGGCGTAATGGGCGTGGATCAGGTCGAGCCCGTGCTCCATGGTGACGTTATGGATGTGAACGCTGAGCGCGAGATCGTAGGGCGGATGCTCGAAGAGCGGATAGGTCGGCACGTCAACTTCGTGGTAGTAGATGTTCTCCACGAAATGCGTCAACCGGAACGGCTGGGCGTAGGTGATGAAATGCACCTGGTGTCCGCGCTTGGCGAGCTCGATGCCGAGCTCCGTCGCGACAACGCCCGATCCGCCGTATACGGGATAGCAGCTGATTCCGATTTTCAGGGTCGTAACTCCTTCCAGCGGCGCAGCACCCGGTCGGTCAGCTGATCGAGCGCAGAGGCACCCTGCAAATGAACCGTGTCACCCGGCAACTGGTTCCGGAACCAGGTCATCTGCCGCCGCGCGTACCGGCGAGTCGCCCGGCGCGTGCGCGCCATCGCGTCGTCCAGCGTGATGCACCCGTTCACGAACGCGAGCATGTCCGTGTACCCCGTCGCCGTCATTCCCGGCGTCCCTTCGTCGAGGCCGCGGTCCCGGAGGCCGCGGACTTCCTCGACCCAGCCGCCATCGATCATGGCGGAAACGCGCCGATCGATGCGATCACCGAGCTCTTCGCGCGGCCATTCGAGCACGAAATGAATGGCGCGTACCGGCGGTTCCAGGGCCGGCGCGTTCGCGTGCCACCAGCCCAGGGGCCGGCCCGTGAGCAGCGCCACCTCGATCGCGCGGAGCAGGCGCTGCCGGCCGGCGCCGCCCCGTCCGGCCGAATCCGGCAGTGGGCTCGCCGGCTCGAGCGCACGAACCCAGCGCTCCAGTTCCGCGACCGGACGATCGGCCAGAGCGCCGCGCAGGCCGGCCCGTTCAATCTCGCCGAGTGGCGGTTCCTCGAAAAGCGGCCGGGTCAGCGCGCGCAGGAAGAAGCCCGTGCCGCCGGCGACGACCGGCACCCGGCCACGTCCGCGGATCCCGGCAATCCAGCGCCGGGCGTCCCGGCCGAACCGGCCTGCGCTGTACCGTTCCGACGGGTCCACGAGATCGAACCCGTGATGCGGAATGCCACACCGCTCCGCGGTCGTCGGTTTGGCCGTTCCGATGTCCATGCCACGGTAGACCTGGCGCGAGTCGGCGGAAACGATTTCGCCGTCCAGGCGCAATGCGAGCTCGACCGCGAGCGTCGTCTTGCCGGACGCGGTCGGCCCGGTAACGACGAGGACCGCCTCAGCCATGGCGGCCGAGGCGGCGCTCCAACTCCTCCAGCGAAAGCCGGATGATGGTCGGTCGACCGTGTACGTCGTGGTACGGCAGCTCCGTTCCGAACAACCGATCGAACAGCAGCTGCATCTCGTCGATGCCGAGCTTCTGGCCGGCCTTGATGGCAGCCTTGCACGCGAACGTCATCGCGATGCGCTCGTGCTGGTTCTTCGCCGCGCGTGTCAGCTCGCTGCCCGCCACGAGCTCGCCGATCATCTCGCGCAGGCAGCGCTCCGGGTCGAACCACGGGTGCGGAGCCGGCGCCGCGTGTACGATCACCGTGCGGCCGCCGAACGGCTCGATCTCGAAGCCCGCCCGTTCGAAGATGCCGGCCGACGACTCGAACAGATCGTACTCCGCCGGCGTCAGCCGGAGCGTGATGGGAAAGAGCAGCCGCTGGCTCGCCGCCCCGCCGTTCGCGAACGTGCGCATCAGGTCCTCGAACAGCACGCGCTCGTGCGCCGAATGCTGGTCGATGATGAGCAGGCCGCTCCGCGTCTCCGCCAGGATGTACGCGTCGTGTACCTGCCAGAGACGCGGGCGCACGACCGCCTCCGGAGTGGCGCCCTCCACCATCACGCCATCGGCCGGGTCCGCGGCGGTACCGGCCGCAACGAAGAAGGCGAGCTGGCCGGGACCCGGCTCCGTCTCAGCCGCCGGTGCCCGTGACTGCAGCCGCGGTACGGGCGGCATGACGCCGCGCCGGTCGAGCGGCGCCGCGCTCTCCTGTTCACCGAGCGCATGACGCACTGCCGACTCCACGAGATTCGCCACCCGCGCCGCTTCCCGGAACCGCACCTCCGCCTTCGACGGATGCACGTTGACGTCCACCTCTCCCGCCGGTACCCGCAGAAACAACAGCAGCGACGGACGCGCGCCGTGCGGCACCGTCGTGCGGAAACCGCGATCGGCCGCCCACACCATCTCACGGTCGCGGAAGGGACGCCCGTCGATGAAACAGTGCACCCGCCGCGGCCCCGTCTGCGCCGCATCGGGCCGTTCCACCAGGCCGTACACCGTCATTCCGGATTCCTCGAGCGCGACCGGCGCGAACCGGCGCGCCACGTCGTCACCCCATAACGCCGCCACCCGCGACACGAGGTCCGGCGCAGGCGGCAGCTCGAGCAACACCCGGTCGTTGGACTCGAGACGGAACCCCGCCGACAGGTTGGCCAAGGCCAGAGACAGCACGACGTCCGCGCAGGCGCGCGTCTCCGCGCTCGTGCCACGCAGGAACTTCGCGCGCGCCGGCACGTTCAGGAACAGGCTTCGCACCGCGACCGTCGTGCCTCGCTGCCGGGCGCAGTCCTCGACACCCTGGATGCGGCCGGCTGCGACACGGACCCGCGTCCCCACACCTCCCTGCTCCGCCGTCTCCAGCGTGACCCGGCTCACCGATGCGATCGACGGCAGCGCCTCGCCCCGGAACCCGAACGTGCGCACCCCGCGAAGATCGTCCGCCGCCCGGATCTTGCTCGTCGCATGCCGGTCCAGGCACAACAACGCATCGTCACGACTCATCCCCGTGCCGTCGTCCGCGACGCGGATCTCCGTCTTGCCGCCGTTCCGCAGCACGATCTCCACGCGCGTCGCCACCGCGTCCAGCGCATTCTCGACCAGCTCCTTGACCACGGACGCCGGACGCTCCACCACCTCCCCCGCCGCGATCTGGTTGGCGAGCGAGTCCGGCAGCACGTGTATTCGGTGGGACATCTATCGCCGCTCCGCCATGCGCGGTCCGCTTTCTCGTTCCGTCGAAGATATACCCGCCGTCACGGAAATCCATTCCGTCGCCGGACCTCGTTCTCCCCGCCCATGGCGGCGCCCGTTACGACCCGGATCGCCGTCACCGGAATGGCTCAACCCTCGCCCGCTGACTCGCCCGCGTCGAGACGGTAGAACGCGCGCGCGTTCGACTCGGTCCGGTCCGCCAACGCCGTGGCGTCCACGTCCAGGATGCGGGCCGCCTGCTCGAGCGTTGCGGGGAGAAAGGAGGGCTCGTTGCGGCGTCCCCGCCAGGGCACGGGAGCGAGGTAGGGGCTGTCGGTCTCGAGCAGGAGCCGGTCGGCCGGTACGGCACGCAGCACGTCGGCGCCGTCGAAGTTGCGGAAGGTAACCATGCCTCCGAATGAGAAGTACCAGCCGGCGGCGAGTCCCGCATCGAAAAGCGCGGCTCCCCCGGTGAAGCAATGGAGCACGCCGGTGGTACCGCGCGCGTCGCGAAGCGCGGCGATCATGTCGTCGGCAGCGTTGCGGCTGTGGACGACGAGTGGCAGTCCGGTCTCGGCGGCGAGCGCGATGTGGCGATGGAACGATGCCTTCTGCACGTCGCGCGGCGAGTGGTCGTAGTGGTAGTCGAGACCCGTTTCGCCGATGGCGACGACGCGTGGCCGGCGCACGCCCTCGATGATGCGCGCGAAGTCGGTGTTGGTCGTGGCCGCGTCGTGCGGGTGGATGCCGGCGGTGCACCACACGGTGGGATCCCGTTGCGCGAGGTCGAAGGCCGCGTCGGCGTCGTCGGCATTGGACGCGATGGTGACGAGGCCGCGCAACCCGGCCTCGCGGGCGCGGCGGAGCACGTTCTCGAGGTCGTCGGCGAACTTCGCGTCGGTCAGGTGGCAGTGCGAATCGAACATCGCGTCTCCCGGAAGATGCGAAGCGGTCGCCGCGCGCCGGGGCGAGGCGACCGCTTCGGCCGGGTCCGGCCCGGGCTCAGACGGGCGCCCTGGCCGCCCGCGTGATTCTCGCCTTCTTGCGCTCGGCGGGCCAGCGCTGCTCGATCTCGAGCAGCGCGGGCGCGGCGACGAAGATCGAGGAGTAGGTGCCCAGAATGATGCCGATGATCAGGATCAGGGCGAAATCGCGGATGATCGCGCCGCCGAACAGGAAGAGCGCGAACAGGGTGGCGAGCGTCGTCCCCGACGTGAGCACGGTGCGGGGCAGCGTTTCGTTGATCGACCGGTTCAGGATCCCGATGAAGTCCCCGCGCCTGCCGGGCTTTCGCAGGTTCTCCCGGATGCGGTCGAAGATGATGATCGTGTCGTTGAGCGAGTAGCCGACGATCGTGAGCACCGCCGCGACCATGGGCAGCGCGACTTCAAGTCGCAGCGCCGAGATGAAGGCGAGTGTCAGCAGGATGTCGTGCACGGTTGCGATCACGGCGGCCAGGCCGAAGCGCCATTCGAAGCGGAACGCCAGGTAGATCAGCGTGGCGATGAAGGAGAGCACCACCGCGAGCGTCGCCCGTTGCTGCAGCTCGCCGCCGACCTTCGCGCTGACGGCTTCCTTGCGCTCGATGGTGAAGTTCTCCGCACCGTACTTCGGCGTGAGCATCGCGGAGATTGCGTCGGCCGTGGTCGCCGCGTCACCCTCGGCTTCCTGCGGCGCCCGGATCAGGAAGTCGTTGTCCTGGCCGAATCGCGTGATCTCCGTGCCCGGGAAGCGGGCCCCGATGAGCTGACGCAGGTCGGCCACCGACGTCGGCGTCTCGAATTTGACCTGGACCAGCGTGCCGCCGGAAAAGTCGACGCCGTAGTTGAGCCACGACCCCTTCGAGAACTGCCAGAACAGGGCAACGACGAGGCCGAGCACGAGCAACGTGCCCGAGCCCGTGTACGCCTTGCGCCGCAGCTCAATGAACCGGTAGTCCGCGTTCGCGAAGAATCTCTTCATACTCCGCCCTCAGATGCTGATCGGCTCCGACGGCCGCTTGCGATCGAGATAGACCAGGAAGAACGTCCGCGTGATGTACACCGCGGTGAAGAATGACGCGACGATCCCGATTGACAAGGTGACGGCGAAGCCCTGAACGGGTCCCGTCCCCACCTGGTACAGGATCAGCGCGGTGATGAGCGTCGTGATGTTCGAGTCGACGATGGCCGACATCGCGTTCTGGAAGCCCTCGTCCACGGCCGCCCGGGTCGAACGGCCGGCGAGCAGCTCCTCCCGGATCCGCTCGAAGATCAGCACGTTCGCGTCCACCGCCATACCGAGCGAGAGGATCATGCCCGCGATGCCGGGTGCGGTCAGTGACGCCCCCATGGCGGAGAGCCCGCCGAGCACGAGGATGACGTAGAGAGCCAGCGCGCTGACCGCGAGGACACCCGCGAGGCGGTAGTACACGATCATGATCACGACGACGGCGAGGATGCCGATGATCCCGGCCAGCTTGCCCTGGTCGATCGAGTCCTGTCCGAGCGAGGGGCCGACCGAACGCTGCTCCATGATCTGCAGCGGCTGCGCCAGGGCGCCGGCTCGCAGCACGAGGGCCAGGTCGCTGGCCTCCTGCATGGGCGACTGGCCCATGTCGATCTGGCCGTTGGCGCCGATCCGGCTGATGACGGTGGGCGCGCTGAACACGGTCGAGTCGAGCACGATCGCGATGCGGTCCTGGATGTGCTGCGAGGTGACGTCCTCGAACGTGCGGCCGCCGCGCCGGTCCAGCTCGAACGTCACGATCGTCTTGTTGTACTGCGGGTCCCGGCCCGCCGTGGCGTTCCGCAGCCGGTCACCCGTGATGAACGGCTTGGCGTCGAGGAAGAAGAGGGACCGGTACAACTGGGCGCCCTGCCCCTGGACCTTGCCCCAGCGGAGCTCGCTGCCGCGCGGCAGCGCGGCCTCGACGCCGGGCAGCGCCAGGTACCGCTTGACCCGCTCCACGTCCTGTTCCTTCACGAGGAACTCGCCCTCGTAGCCGCTCTGGAGCAGCAGACTGCTGAGCGGGCGGCGCGCATCCGTGGCCGCCACCGTGCTGTCCGACTGCGCCGTCGAGTCGGCCGCCGTGCTGTCCGTCTTGCCGAAGAGCGCCTCGGTGAGCGACTGGCGCTGCGCCTGACCGGTCGTGTCCGGCGCCGTCGTGTCGGCGGCCAGCTCCTCGGGGCCGAGCCCGGCCGCGACAAGGCGGTCCATGCGGCCCAGCGCGCCCGTGAACTCGTTCGTCGGTCGGACCAGAGTCCACTGGAGGAACGCCTGCTTGTCGATGATGGCGCGGGCGCGAGCCTCGTCCCTGATGCCGGGCAGCTGCACGATGATCCGTTCGTTGCCCGATTTCTGGATGAGCGGCTCCACCACGCCGAACTGGTTGAGCCGGTTGCGCAGGATCTCCAGGTTCTGGTCGATCGCGTCCTCGCGTTGCTGCGGAGACAGCAGGCCGTCCGGGTCCTTGACCTCGAGGGAGAGGTACATGCCACCCTGCAGGTCGAGGCCCAGCTTGACGCCGTGATTGCGGACATAGGCCGTGATCAACCCGCCAACGATGAGCAGGATCACGATCAGACGACCCCTGATTGTGCCGAACATCGATACTCCCGAGTGCCTTTTCGTGGCTCGCGGGGGAGAGCCCCCGCGGTTCAGGAACAGACACGGAAGGTCCTGCCGATCCGACCTTTTGTCAATGACGGGAGGCCCTTGCCCGGCCGGCCGGGCAACGAGGTCAGCGGGGCACGATCCGGAAGATCCGCCCCCCGGCGTCGTCGCTTACGAAGAGCGAGCCGTCGGGTCCGACGGCGACGCCGACCGGCCGTCCCGCGGGCTCCATCTCGCGGAACCCGTCCGCGAAAACGACCCATTTGCCGGAGGGCCGGCCACCCGCCATTGGCTGGAATACGACATTGTACCCCGCCTGGGGAAGCGGCGATCGATTCCAGGAGCCGTGGAAGGCGATGAAGACTCCGCCCTGGAACGGCCGGGGGAAGAGCGTGGCCGTGTAGAAGGCGAGTCCGTTGGGAGCCCAGTGGCCGGGAAATCCCACCAGCGGCTCGTTCTTCGTCGAGCAGCGGCCGGCGGTCTTCGCGTCGCCGCCGTACTCGGGGGCGAGGACGAGGCGGTCGAGGAAACGGTCGTGGTAGCAGTAGGGCCAGCCGAAGTCGTCGCCCTGGCGGATCTCGACCAGCTTCTCGGAGGGCAGCTCCGCGCCCGCCTCGGCGTCGTAGAGGTCGCCCCAGTTCTGGAAGAGCTGGTCGCGGCCGTGCACGGCGCCGTACAGCACGTCGTCCGGGCCGAGCGTGAGCGCGTTGGTGTTCCGGAGGCCCGTCGCGAATCGGGTACCGTCCGCCTGCCGCTGGCGGACCCGGTCGGCGTCGAAGCGCCAGATCCCGGCCCTCGTTTCCAGATCCGGGCACGGGTCCTTGCCGCGCGAGCCCGACTGGCGGTCGGCCACCTGGCAGACGTTGGTTGGCGAGCCGATGTTGACGAAGAGCGAGCCGTCCGCCGTGACCACGACAGACTTCGCGGTATGGCCGCCGGTCGGCAGGCCGAGCACGAGCGTGTCGGGCGGACCGGCCGGTGTGAGACTGCCGGCCGGCATGCGGTAGCGGAGAACGGCATCGTTCGGCGCGAAGTAGAGCCGGTCGCCTCGCAGCCAGATCCCGTTGCCTCCGGTCGGTCCGAACCGTTCGCGCACCTCCGCGCGGCCATCGCCGTCGGCATCGCGCAGCGCGACGATCCCGCCCGGCTGCCCCCGCCCGTTCGAGACCGCCACGAAGAGATCGCCGTTCGGCGCTACCGCCATGTGCCGTGCGGCGCCGAGCCCGTCGGCAAAGAGGAGCGCGCAGAAGCCGTCGGGCAGCACGAGCCCGGCGTTGCCGGCGTCGCACTGGAAACGGGGCGGGGCCTGCGCGGCGAGTGGGCTCGCGAGCAGGGCGCACAGGATGAACGCAAACAGGCGGGTCATGGTGCTCCTCGGGGAAGAGACGGGATGCTTCATGAGGCGACGACGGGGTGCGAATGGGCCCGGCAGGGCTCGAACCTGCGACCGTCGGATTATGAGTCCGCTGCTCTGACCACCTGAGCTACGGGCCCCTCGCGCCTTCGTTGGTCCGGTGCACGACCGGCGCCGGATGATACCCCGGCGACCCCGGCGGCTTCAAGGGCCGGGTCGGCTCAGCGGGTGCCGAACAGGCGGTCGCCGGCGTCGCCGAGACCGGGCAGAATGTAGCCGAACTCGTTGAGCTCGCGGTCGAGCGCGGCGGTGAAGATCTGCACGTCCGGGTGTTCGCCGTACATCCGCTGCACGCCCTCGGGCGCGGCCACGAGCGAGACCAGCCGGACACGGACGGCGCCCTGCACCTTGAGCTCCGCGACGGCCATGGCGGCGGAGCCGCCGGTCGCGAGCATGGGGTCGAGGACGATGAAGTCGCGGGCCTCGGGGTCGGGCGGGATCTTGAAGTAGTAGGAGACGGGCTCGAGCGACTCGTGCTCGCGGTAGAGGCCGACGTGGCCCACGCGGACGGACGGCATGAGGCGGAGCATGCCCTCCACCATGCCGAGTCCGGCGCGGAGCACGGGGACGAGCGCGAGCTTCTTCCCGCTCACCACCATGCCGTGCGTCTTCTCGAGCGGAGTGTCGATTTCGATGGCCTCGAGCGGCAGGTCGCGCGTCGCCTCGTAGCCCATCAGCATTGTGATCTCGTCGACCAGCTCGCGGAACGTCTTCTTCGACGTCTCCGTCCGCCGGAGCAGCGTCATCTTGTGCTGGATCAGCGGGTGATCGACGATCGTCAGGTTGGGAAACGGGTTCATGGCGCAGTCCGGTCCTCGCGTTGGCGTCGCTCCAAGATACGACGGGCCCCGTCCCCTGAAAACGACGGAATCTCACGGTCACGGGCGCCCGGATCCCGGGCAGGCGCTACGGCGCCGTCTCGCCCGGCGCGGTATTCGAGACGAAGCGCACGGCACTCACCTCGAGCCAGCCCTCCTGGCCGGCGGCGGAGCGGACGCGGAGCCAATCGCCGGAGCGGGCCCGGATCTCGAGCGGCTCGCCCGCCGGGACCCGGAGGAGCGCCTCGCTCTGGAGTGCGGGCTCGCCGTGGATCGCGACGCCCTCGGCGCGGGTCGTGACCAGGTCGGGCCTCGACCGTCCGAGCATCCATGCCGCGCCGACCAGGACCCACACGAACGGAGCCGCGAGCAGGGCCGCCAGGCGGAAGCGCGGCAGCAGGAAACCGAGGATCCCGGCGATCCACCATGCGACGGCGCCCGCGAGCAGCGCCGCCTCGGCGCCCAGCGAGAAGCGCGAGGTGAGGAAGCGCTCGGACGCCGTGCCGGTAACCGTGAGCAGGTTGTGGCGGGCGTCGGAGTGGCGCGGGTCGAGGATCAGCGCGCGCAACCAGGCGTTCGTCGCGGCGCCGCGGTCGCCCTCGCGGTAGGCGGCGTTGCCGAGGTCGTACCAGCCGCTCGCATCGCGCGGCTCCAGCCGGACGTAGTCCTCGAACGCGGCGCGCGCCGTGCTGGCGTCGCGACGCGCGAACGCCACGACGCCCCGGTTGAACGTATCCGCCTGCACCGCGAAGTGACCGGGCACGCCGAGCCCGAGGATGAGGATCAGGACGGGCGTCACCGTTCCCTTTCGGCGCCCGGCCGGCGATCGTCCGAGCAGGCGGCGCGAACGCTCGACCAGAGCGATCACCGTTTCCTCCTCGATCCGGGGCGCGAACCGGGCCGTGTCCACCTCGACCAGCAGGGCGGTGATGGCTTTGGACTGCTCCCCACCCCCGGCCCGGAGCCGGGCGGCCAGCCGGTCGAGCACGCCCGCTTCGCCGCGTCGGGCCGCCTCGACGAGGTCGTCGAGTCCCGGCTCCGGCACCCGATCGGGCTCGGGCGCCCGTGGTTCGGGCCTCGGCTTCCGGCTGCGCGCGAACCCGGCGAGCAGCAGGAGCAGCGGGATCGCCTGCGCGGCCAGGAATCCCTTCGAACGGACGAAGCCGAGCCGCGGTGGTGAGGGCGCGAAATCCGGCGGACGGAGTCCCTGCGCCTCGTCGGAGCCGCTGAACCCGGTCACATCGAGGACCAGCGAGTCGGACCGCAGCACGCGGTACCCGTCCGCTTCCGGATCGAAATAGGAGAACTCCACCGGCCCGAGAGTCACGCGCCCGGCTTCACGCGGCACGACCGACCAGCGGAACTCCTTGACGCCGCCGAGCGTGGTTCCGGTTGCGTCCTCCGTCGCCTTCTCGTTGGGCGGCAGGATCTCGATCGACGATGGCGCGGGAAGGGCCGGCGCGCGAACCGCCTTCACGTTGCCCGTGCCCCGTACGGCCAGGCGAACCGTGGCCGCCTCGCCGACCGCGACGCCGGCCGGTTCGAGCGAGGCGTCGAGCGTGTAGCGACCGACCGCGCCGCCGAACGAGGCGGGCTTCCCCGCCTCGGGGAGCGGCAGCACGTCGATCACGATCGAGTCCGACTGCACCGAGTACGACTCCGGCGGCTGCATCAGGCCCGCTCGCATCTCGTAGTTGAGGCGCGCGGGCGCCAGGACGTGGCGTCCGGGCAGGATCGGGACATACACCCGGCGGTACGTCTGCACCTCGTAGATCTGACCGCCGATCCGCTCGAGCTGGACGGTCAGCGGATTGGGCAGGTCGACGACCCAGAAGCCGGGGGCGAGGGGCGGCTCGTACGTGGCCGGACGCGTCAAACGGCTGCGCAGCTCCCGCGGCAGCATCGCGGCGGCACGAAGGGTTACCGCCTGGCCGACCCAGGCCTTTCCCGGCGTCACGCTCACGTCGAGACGCGCCGGGCCCACCAGGTCTTCGGGGGTCACCGGTGGGGGTGGGCCGACCTGCACAAAGACGGGGCCGCCCGTGTGGGTCCGACCGTTCACGCGCACCTTGACGCCGGGAATCGTGAACCGGCCCTCGACATGGCCCACGACGGCAAAGCGCTGCGTGAAGACCGTCGTGACGCCGGACGGGAAGTTGTTCCGGTCGCGTGACTGGATCGGCAACGGAATGATCTCGAAGCCCGCCACGTTGTCGAGCGAGATGACCGGCCGCCCACCATTGGTCTCGGCTTCGACCAGGATCTCGAAACGCTCGCCGGGGGCGACGTGATCGGACGAAACGGTCGTGGTGATATGGACCGTCGTCTGCAGGAGCAGGCCCGCAGCGAGCGCGAGACCCGCGTTCACCAGTCCCTGCCCACCGGCGTTCGGCGCTGGCCCTTGCGCAACTTCTCGCGCGTCAGGTCGCGCTCCCCCTGCTCCACCGCGTCCAGAATGCGTTCCGCCTGCTCGCGGGTCAGCTCGGAGCGGCCGGGCGGTCCCTGCGACTCCTGTGGCTCCGCGGTTCCTTGCGAGTCCGAGCCACCCGAGCCGCCCTCCTGCGACGGATCCGGTTGCGACTGCTGGCTCTGCCCCGACTTTTCGCCCTCGGGTCCGTTCCGCGACCGGCTCTCTGCCTCGCGGAGCGCGAGCTCGAGGTTCCACTTCGCCTGGTCGTCACCCGGCTGCAGGCGGAGCGCCCGCTGGTACGCGTCCACGGCCGCGCCGAGCAACGCGCCGGCCTCGCCCGAGTTGCCGGAACGGGCGGCTTCCAGGAACCGGCTACCGAGGTTGTAGTACGTGCGCTGGCGGAGCGAGGGATCGACCGCGTCGAGCGCCGCGCGGAAGTTCTCCTCCGCTTCATCGTAGCGGCCGAGCCGGAGGTAGGCCGTACCGAGGTTGTAACGCAGCTCGGGCGAGTTGGTGCCCGCGCTCAGCGCCGACTGGTACGCTTCGACGGCCTCCGCGTACCGGCCCTGCCGGAACAGGCGGTTCCCTCGCTCGACGTCACCGATGCCGGCGGCCGAGAGCGAGAGCGTGAGGCCGGCGAGCAGGATCAGCCGGGCGACCGGCGCGAGCCGGAACCCGCGGCGAGCGGTCACCTCGCGGCGAGGACGCCGTGCGAGGAGCGCATCGACGGCCAGCAGCAGAAGCGCGAGAACGGCGAAGGCGCCGTACCGCTCGCGCGGCTCGACCCTCGTCCCCGCCGTGGTCTCGACGCGGCTCATCCCGCCGAGCGAAGCGAGCACGCGCTCGACAGAGCGCGCGTCGGAGAGCGGGAAGTACCGGCCGCCGCTGGCCGCCGCGACGTTTTCGAGCAGGTCCGCATCGAGTCGCGAGATCACGGTGTCGCCGTTCTCGTCGAGCTTCCAGCCGACCCTCCGGTCGCCGTCCATGTCGGGCACCCGCGCGCCGGTCGGCGTGCCGATGCCGACCGTGATCACGTGGACGCCCGCCCGCGCCGCTCGCTCCGCCTCCGCCATCACGGCCTGGGGATCCTCGAGCGCCTCGCCATCCGAGATGAGGATGACCGTGCGGTCGCCCGGAATCTCTTCCGGCCCGCGCGCGAGATCGACGGCCTGCCTGATGGCGAATGCGAGCGAGGACCCGCCCTGGCTCACGATGCCGGGATCGAGCGCGTCGACGTACACGTTCAACGCGCTCATGTCCACGGTCAGCGGCGCCAGCGCGTAGGCCCGGCCCGCGAACGCGACTAACCCGACGCGGTCGCCGGCGAGGCCGCGAAGCAGCCGGCGGATGAACAGGCGCTGGCGCTCGAGCCGGTTCGGGCGCACGTCCTCCGCGAGCATCGACTTCGAAACGTCGGCCGCGAGTACGATGCTGCGCGCGTTGCTCCGTCCTTCCACCGTCTGCGTGCCCCAGCGCGGCCCGGCTGCGGTCAGGCCGAGCAGCAGTGCGGCCGCGACGAGCAGCACGAAACCCCGGAGCGGGAAGGCCAGCAGGTTCTCCACGCCCAGCCGGCCGAGCAGCGCGGTGTCCGCCAGCGCGCGGGCCACGGTGGCCCGACGATTGGCCCACGCCGCGACCAGCACGGCCACCGCGAGCGGCAGCAGCAAGGCGAGCGGGAGCAGGGACGGACGGGCGAAGCTCATGGGACGCGCCCCCAGCGGCTGGCGCGCAGCGCCCACTCCGCCATGAGCGTGATCATGGCGAGAACGAGGAAAGGCATGTACCGCGCGGTATAGTCCACGTAGCGCCGGACCTGAACCGTCGTCTTCTCGAGGCGGTCGATCTGCGAGTAGATCGAGTCGAGCGCTTCCTCGTTGGTCGCGCGGAAGTACCGCCCGCCCGTGGTACTCGCGATCTCGCGCAGCAGGTCCTCATCGATGTGCACGGGCAGCGTCGCGTACTGCAGGCCGAACGGCGTCGTCGCCACCGGGATCGGCGCCACGCTCTCGCTGCCCACCCCGATCGTGTACACCTTCATGCCGAACGCGGCCGCCGCCTGCGCCGCCGTGACTGGATCGATCTCGCCGCGGTTGTTCTCGCCATCGGTCATCAGGATGATGACCTTCGACGTGCCGGGCGCCGCCCGCAGCCGGTTCGCCGCCGTCGCCAGAGCGGTCCCGATCGCGGTGCCGTCCTGCAGCTGCTGGGTCCCCGCCTGCAGCTGTTCGAGCGCCTGGAACAGGATCGGGTAGTCGACCGTGATCGGGACCTGCGTCAGGGCCTCGCCCGCGAACGCGACCAGGCCGATGCGATCGTAGCGACGGCCGCGCACGAAGTCGGCCACCTTCTCCTTCGCCACGCTTATCCGGTTCCGGGGCGCGAAGTCCTCCGCCAGCATCGAGCTCGACACGTCGATCGTCAGCACGATCGCAATCCCCTGCGCGTCGATGTCGGTCACCGACGAGCCCGTGCGCGGACCCGCCGCCACCAGCACCAGCAGCAGCGCGAGCGCGATGCGGAGCGCATCCGGGCCCGCCGCCACGAAACGGAGCAGCCGGCTGCCGCCGCCCGCCGAGTCGGCACGCGAGTGGCGCACCCCCTCCCCGCCCGACCGACGCAGCCACCAGACCACGGCCGGGATGGGCAGCAGCAGGAGCAGCGCCCACGGGTGCGCGAAGCCGACCGTCACGCCGCCCTCCGGAACGCGCCGTCGTTCGCGCCGATCCAGTCCCGCGCCCGCGTCCAGAGTCGTTCCGCGCCCGCCGCCGTACCCGTCATGCCCGTGAACTTCAGCACGTCGGCCGCGCCGAGCAGCCGGATCAGCGACACGGCCGGGTCGGCATCGGGCACGCCCCCGATCTCCGTCTCGTGTGACGCCTCCGCGCGCGGCGGCAGCGGCGCCGGGTCCGCGCGCATCGCGAACGCGAGCTCGGTGGTCGTGAGATCGGTGCCCCAGTCGGGAGAGAGCTCCGCGAGGTAGCCGCGCACGACGTCGGTTACGGCCGAGCCGAATTCCTTGTACCGGCCGCTTTCGAGGAGGCCGGAGCGGCGGATCCGTTCCAGCTCCGCCAGCGCCCGCTCGCGAGGCGGCGTCGAGGGCCGCATGATCGCCGCGGGCCGCGGCCGGCGCCGCCGGCGGCGGTAGGCGTACACACCCGCCGCGACGATCGCCGCCGCGAGCAGCGCGAGCAGGATGAGAGGCAGCCAGGCGCGATCGGGTCCGATCACGCCCCGCGGCGGCCGCGGCTCGATGCCCGCCGTGTCCGCCGGCAGCACGGACCCCACGCGTATCGGGCCGAACGCGGCGCGCACCGCGTCCGTTCTGCCGCTGTCCGTGACCTGCACCGTGACCGGGTCCAGCGTGTAGGCGCCGGGCCGCCATGCCGTAAGCCCCCAGGTCGCGGTGATCGCGTCGCGATCCGCATCGACGCTATCCCGCACGATCACCCGCGACGCGGCCGCCTCCACATCCTCGGGAAGCGGCAGCGAGTCCGGAAAGCTCGCCTCCGCCGCGCGCGGCACGAGTACCCGGATGGCGACGCGGAACACGTCGCCTGCCGTCACCGTGTCCGGCACCACCGCGGTCCGGACCTCCTGCGCCCGTGCGCCACCCGCGCCGAGCAGCGCGAGCAGGGCGACGCCGAAAACGCGCCTCACAGGCGGCGCCTCCGCTCGCGCCGCCGGAAGAACGAGAGCAGCGGTCCGGCGGCGGATTCGTTCGTGTAGAGCTCGATCTCGTCGACGGCGGCGCGACGGAACGTGCGCGTCCGGTACGCCTCTTCCCGGGCCAGCCTGCCGTCGAAGGCCGAGCGCCAGGACCCGGCGCCCGTGTCGACCACGGTCTGCCGGCCGGTCTCCGGATCCAGGAGTCGGACCACGCCGACGTCGGGCATGATCGAATCACCGGCATCCGTCACGCGGAGGGCAATGACGTCGTGCCGGCCTGCGGCCGTGCGCAGTCGCTTCGCCCAGTCCGCCGCGCCACCCTCGACGGCGGGCCCCGGACCGGGCGCAATGAAATCGCTCATCACGAACATGATACTGCGGTGGGGCAGCATGCGTGCCGCGTAGTCCAGGGCCCGCCCCACATCGGTGCCCGTGCCGGCCGGCTTCACGGCGAGCAGGTCGCGGACCAGACGCAGCATGTGGCGGCGGCCCTTGGCCGGCGGCACGACGTGCTCGATGCGGTCGGTGAACAGGAGCAGGCCGACACGGTCGTTGTTGCGGAGTGCGGAGAGCGCGATGAGCATCGCGGCCTCGGCCGCCGCATCCGCCTTGAACCTCGAACGCGTCCCGAACTGCGTCGAGCCGGAGAGGTCGATGCAGAGAAGCAGCGTCAACTCGCGCTCCTCGACGTGCCGCTTCACGTACGGGTGCCCCATGCGGGCGGTCACGTTCCAGTCGATGTGACGCACGTCGTCGCCCGGCTCGTACGCCCGCACCTCGGAGAACTCCACGCCCTGGCCGCGGAACACCGAGCGGTACTCGCCGCCGAACACGGCATCGACCATGCCGCGCATCTCGAGCTCGAGACGGCGCACGTGGCGGAGGACCTCCGCCGGAACGCGGGGGGCGGCGCCGGCCTTCGGGGACTGAGGCCCGGGTCGGGGCGACGGAGGCCCCCGCCGGGGCCACGGCCACCACCGCATCAGGGGACCGATACCCCTCCGAAGATGCGGGCGACGACGTCGTCCGCGCCGATCTCCTCGGCATCGGCTTCGAAGCTGGTGATGATGCGATGGCGGAGCACGTCCGGCCCCACCGCCTTCACGTCCTCGGGCAGCACGTATTCCCGGCCCCGGAGGAAGGCGTGGGCGCGCGAGCAGATGGCGAGGTAGATCGAGGCGCGCGGCGATGCGCCGTACTCGATCAGCGGGACGAGGTCGGCCAGCCCGTGCGCCTGCGGGTCGCGTGTAGCATGCACGATCTCCACGATGTAGTCCTCGATCTTCTCGTCGAGGTAGAGCCCCCTGATCAGCCGACGCGCTTCCAGAACGTCCGTCGCCGAAGCGACGTGCTGCAGCGGCGGCTCCTGGCCGCCCGCGACGCGGCGCATGATCTCGCGCTCGATCGACTTCGGCGGGTACGTCACCCGCAGCTTCAGCATGAAGCGGTCGACCTGCGCCTCGGGCAGCGGGTACGTCCCCTCCTGCTCGATCGGGTTCTGCGTCGCCAGCACCAGGAACGGCTCCGGCAGCGGGAACGTCTCCCCACCGATCGTGACCTGGTGCTCCTGCATCGCCTCCAGCAGCGCCGACTGCACCTTCGGCGGCGCCCGGTTGATCTCGTCCGCCAGCACGATGTTGGCGAACACGGGGCCGCGCCGCGCCGCGAACTCGCTCGTCCGCTGGTTGTAGATCATCGTGCCCACGACATCCGCGGGCAGCAGGTCCGGCGTGAACTGGATCCGCTCGAAACTGGCGTCGATCGACTCCGCCAGAGACCGGACGGTCAGCGTCTTGGCCAGGCCCGGGACCCCTTCCAGTAACACGTGGCCGCCGGTCAGGAGCCCGATCAGCAGGCGCTCGATCATCTCTTCCTGGCCGACCACGCGCTTGTGCAGCTCCTGCGTGATCCGCTGCACCAGCTCCCGCGCCGCCGCGCTGTCCTTCATCGGTATGGCCTCCCGCTCCACCGTTCCTGCCCCGTCAACGCTTCACCCGAACACCCCGATCCTCGACCCGGAACACCCACGCGGCCAGCGGGCCCGGCCGGATCGCGTCGGGCAGGATCGATGGATCGAGGTCGAGCCGGCTCCCGCCTTCCGCACCCGGTGCCGACGCCGCCGCGGCCACGATCGCACGCGCGCGCTCCGCCCACTTCGACCAGTTGGCCGGCCGGAGATCCACCCATCCGTTGTCCGCCAGGCGCGCGTCGCGCGGCGACTGCTCCGGGCCCGGCCTCGACTTTACGTCCGCGCCGCGCAACAGCCGGTCACCATCGGCCAGAAGTATCGGCAGTCCGATTGCCAGAATGCGCATACGCAGATCCCGGTCCCCCAGCACCAGTTTCTCGGCACGCGCCGCTGTCGCATCCGCATCCAGCGACGCGACGGAGGCCAGCCCATCGAAGAGCCGCCGGAGCAGCGAGCCCTCGAAAAGCAGCTTCGAGAGCCGCGGCGGACCGAGCATTTCGTACGCCACCGAGTCCACCCGCTGCTCCTTCTCCAGCGACTCCATCCGCTCGATCGCGGCCTGCCGCATGACGCCCGCGCGGTAGGTCGGGCCGGACGTCGAGGCGTCGAGCGCGGCCACGACGTCGTGTCCGGTCGGTTGGCCGAGGATCTCCCGGATCGCGTCCTGGGCGATCTCCTCGGGGGTGATGTATTCCATGAGGCCAAGGGCCGTAAGTGCTTCGAATTCCGGCATGCTGAACAGTCCGTTCTCACCCGAATCCAGGTACACGCCGCGCAGCGGCTCCCCGGTCCGCTCCCATGCCATGAGGGCCGGATCGAACGCCTTCTCCACGGCGACCGGTTCGGTCGCGTCGATGAGCTCGATCGGCCGGCCGCCCCGCCGAACCTCGCCGTACGCGATCCGCTTCCAACTGATCGCCGCCGTCGGCTTGATCTCCTTGACCACCGGGCCGTCCGGCGTTCGCGCCATGAGATAGAGGAGCAGGGTTTGTGCCCCAGCCAATCCGGCCTTGGCCAGAAGCATCCGGCTGGGACGCTCCTCCGAGTGCGTGAACGGGATGTTGAGGCCCATCCCGCCGGTTCCCGAAGTCCCGATCTTGAGGTAGAGCGAGACGCGGACGCCGCGCATGACTTCGAGCGCGATCTGCACGTGGCGGATGAGCTGGGGCATGTAGAGGGTGGCGAGGTGGCACTCGATGGCGTCGCGTCCGGCCTCGCCGTCGACGGCGAGGCGCCGGAGCTGGCGCGCGCTGTCGAAGACGTTCTGGTAGGCGAACGCGGTCGCCGTATTGATGCAGTCGATCACGACGTCGGGCCGGTTCCGCTGGAACAGCGCACCCAGCGCCGACCGGTCGAGGACCGCGTCGCTCAGCTCCCCGTACAGGTCATCGAGCAGCCGGCCCCGCAACTCCGGATCCTCGAGGATCGCCCGGCGCCCGACGTCCTTCATGGGCTCCGGCATGAAAACGTCGCCCCACTCTCCGACGAGCCGGCTGCCCTCCGGGACCGCGCCCTCCGCGTCGAGGTCGGCCAACGCCGCGTCGGTCTCCGGTTTCGTCAGCCCACACACGACCAGCGCCGCCGGTCGCCGCGCCAGGATCTGTCGTGCGACGGCCATTCCGACCAGCCCCGAACCGCCCAGGATCAGTACGTTCTTTCCAGTGATATCCATGACAAGGCCTCACGCCTCTTCGTCGTTGGTCGTTCCGTCCCCGGTGCCCGTTGCCCGGGCCAGGGCCATGTTCTCCGAGTCGGTCAATTCGCGGCTGGCGCCCACGGGCAGCCGGCCGAGTGTCAGCGGTCCGAACCGGATGCGACGCAGCCGGAGCACGGGATGCCCGACTTCCGCCAACATCCGCCGGACCTCGCGCTTCCGTCCCTCGCGAAGTCCGAGACGGAGGCTCGTCCGACCCGCGCCGAGCTTCAGGATGCGAACATCGCTCGCGCGGGCAATCCCATCGTCGAGAGGCACGCCCGTCTCCAGGCGGGCTACCGCGTCAGGACCGACGGCTCCGCGGACCCGCGCCTCGTAGACGCGCAGGCAGCCGTAGCGCGGGTGGAGCAGCCGGTTCGCGACCTCACCGTCGTTGGTGAAGAGCAGCAGGCCTTCCGTGTCGGCGTCGAGCCGGCCGACCGTGAAAAGCGAGCCGGCGTCCGCGGGCAGGAGATCGAAGACCGTGGGGCGCCGCTGCGGGTCCTTCCGCGTACAGACGTAGCCGGCCGGCTTGTTGAGGAGGACCCAGCGGATGGCGGCCGGGACGACCCGCCGCCCGTCCACCGTCACCACGTCCGTACCGGGATCCACCCGCGTTCCCATTTCCCGAACCACCACTCCGTTCACTCCGACCCGGCCCTCCGCGATCAGGTCCTCCGCGCGACGCCTCGACGCGACGCCCGCGCTCGCCAGGTACCGCTGCAGCCGGATCCCGGCCGACATCGGCTACGTTGACTCCGCCTCCGACGGCCGCGCCGGATCTGCGTCAGCATTGCCCGGCTCCGTCGGCGCCGGTCCCGGTTCTTCGACGCCGCCCTCGCCTTCCGCCCCTGCACCCGAATGGTCGTGGGCGGGGTGAACGCCGAGGTGCAGGTCTTCGGCCTCCTGCTCGGCATCCACGGAGAGCGGGCTCGGTTCCGCGACTCCGCGCAGCGCGAACGGTTCCGGCTCGCCGGTCTCGATCCGCGGCGCCACGCTTCGCAGAACGACGGGCAGCTCATCGGGACGCGGCAGGTCTTCGAGCGAGTTGAAGCCGAAATGCTCCAGGAAGCGGCGCGTCGTGCCGTAGAGCAGCGGCCGGCCGAGTCCCTCGGCACGTCCCACGGGCTCGATCAGCTCGCGGTCCTGGAGCGTGCGCAGGACCGCGGCCGACTGCACACCACGGATCTCCTCGATTTCGAGCCGGCCGATCGGCTGCCGGTACGACACGATCGCGAGCACCTCGAGCGCCGGTATGGAGAGCCGGCCCGACTGCGGCACCGTCTGGTAGCGTTCGAGAACGGTCAGGAACTCCGGACGCGTAAGCAGCTGGAAGCCACCCGCGACCTCGTAGATCTGGAAGGCACGCTCGGTGCGGTCGTACTCGGCCTCCAGCTCTTCAATGACGGCGGCGACCGTGTCCTCGTCCAGCCGCTCGTCGATGCGCGAAAGATCGGCGGCCGTGAGGGGAGCGTCGCTCGCGAACAGCAACGCCTCAACCATCTGCGTCAGTCGCATCCGCTTCCGATTCCCTTGTCCGGTAGAACCAGAGCGGCGCGAAGGGCCGGCTCTGGCGCATTCTCATCTCACGCCGCTTCGACAGCTCGAGTCCCGCGAGCAGCGTCACGACGCCGTGCAGCTTGTCGCCGAACGGCTGGACCAGGCGCGAGAACTCGATCCGCTTGAAACGACGCAGCATCTGCACGATCAGCCCGATCTTGTCATCGAGCGGGATCGCACGCGGCGCCACCCGGTGCTCCGGCCGCGGCCGCGTCCGCTCCCCCACCTCGAGCGCCACGGCCAGCAGGTCTTCCAGCGACAGCACCAGCTCCTTCACCACGGGCGGCGCCGTGCGTGGCGGCACGTAGCCTCGCCGGAACATGCGGCGGCGTTCCGCCTCGGCGGACTCGAGACGCTCTGCCGCCTCGCGGAAATGCTCGTATTCCAGCAGCCGACGCACCAACTCCGCCCGCGGATCCTCCAGAACGTCGCCCTCTCCCGTGCGGCGTGGCAGCACCATCTGCGCCTTGATGCGGACCAGTAGCGCCGCCATCTCGATGAATTCGCCCGCCCGGTCCAGCCCGAGCGATTCCACACCCGCGATCGCTGCGAGAAACTGCGCCGTGATCTGCGCGATCGGGATGTCGAAGATGTCGATGTCCTGCTCGCGAATCAGATGCAGCAACAGGTCGAGTGGGCCCGTGAACCGCTCGAGTTCCACCACGAATCCGCTCTCCGCGAGCGGGGCCGTGTTCCGCGCGGGCCTCATGTCAACCAGTCGATCAGGTGCCACGCCGTTCGCTCCAGCGCGAACGCCGGCCACAGTACGTACCGCACCCACCCCGTCAGCAACAGCCCGATGAACAGCAGGGTGCCGTACTTCTCGATCCGGCGCCACTGCGCGGCCGCGCGCGCCGGCAGGAAATGCACGATCAGATGCGAGCCGTCGAGCGGTGGGATCGGCAGCAGATTGAACACCGTGAGCAGGAAGTTCAGACTGATCCCCGCACCGAGCACGCGCACCACGACGGTCGCCGCGGATCGCGACCCCGGAATCGCCCGCCCCAGGTGGACCACCGCCACGACCAGGAACGTGCACAGCACCGCGATCAGGAAATTCGCCGCGACGCCCGCCAGCGATACCCTGATGTCGCCCATCCGGTAGTCGCGAAAATTGCTCGCCACCACCGGCACCGGCTTCGCCCACCCGATGAGGAAGCCGGACCCGGATGCGATGAGCATCGCCGGAACGAGGATCGTCCCGAACAGGTCGATGTGCGGGATCGGGTTCAGCGTGACCCGCCCGAGACGGTAGGCCGTGTCGTCCCCTTCGTGAAGCGCCACGCGGGCATGCGCGTACTCGTGCGCGACGAACGAGATGAGGAGAACCGGCGCAAGGATCAACAGGTCCATGGCACCCGGAAGCTACCGCCGCCCTCCCGGAGCCGCCACCCCGGAAACAGCCCTGAAGCCGTTGACACGAGCCCGGATCGGGCCTATCCTTATCGACTGCGTAACGACGGGTATTTCCAGACGGAGGGTCCGGCTTTGGCCAACTCACGCAGCGCGCGCAAGCGGATGCGCCAGAATGAGGAGCGGCGGCTTCACAACCGCACGCAGCGCTCGCGCATCAAGACGGCGATCAAGGATGTGCTCAACGCGCCGAGCGCCGAGTCCGGCACGACGGCACTGAAGCAGGCATCGGCCCTGCTCGACCGGATGGCGAGCCGCAACCTGATCCACCGGAACAAGGCGGCCCGCAAGAAGTCCCAGCTGGCGCGGCACGTGGCCCGGCTCGGCTGAAGTCCGCCCGCGGCAAGCGGAAGCCCCGCGACACCATGGTGTCGGCGGGGCTTTTTCGTATCCGTACACCGCGCGAGGTCAGGCGAACATGTCGATGGTGTCGTCGTCACGGATGCCGGCCGGCGCATCACCGTTTCGGTTGCCGGCCCCTTCCTTCCCGTTGCCGGGCGTACGCCGGCCGGCGTAGCTGCGCGGGGTGCCCCGGTTGCGCGCATCGCCTGGCTCCCCCCGGGTTCGCTGCAGCTTGGCGTCGAGGTCGTCGGCGTAGTGCAGGATGAGGGCTTCGGGCGTTCGCGGCTCACGCGGGCTCTGCCACTCGTAGCGGCCCTGGTGCGCGGCGATCATGTGTTCGAGATGGAGAAGGCGGTCCGGCGCGAGGCCGGGCACGGCCCGGGCGGCGTTGCCTACCATGCGGAGCCCGATGAGGATGTGGCCGAGCAGCTTGCCTTCTTCCGTGTAGGGGAACCCGGCGCGTGCCCCGATCTCGCTGACTTTCCCGATGTCGTGAAGCAGCGCCGCGGTGATGAGGAGGTCGCGATCGACGGCGGGCTCGCAGCGTGCGGCGATCGCGTCGCAGAGGCCGGCCACGGACAGCGTGTGCTCGAGCAGTCCGCGCAGGTATGCGTGGTGGTGCCGGGTCGCGGCGGGCGCGAGGCGGAACCCCTGGCCGATCTCCGACTCGGGTCCGAGCAGGAGCGCGAGCAGGTGGGCCAGCGAGCGCTCCTCGATGGACGCCACGAACTCGCCCAGCTCCCGCTCCATTTCGGCCGGGTCGCGGGGTGAGCCCGGCAGAAACAGATCGAGGTCGTCGAGCCCGACGCGAACGGGCGCGATCGCGGTGACTTGTACCGTCGCCCCGGCGGCGCCGGCGTGCACGGTGCCACGAACGCCGATGTACGCGCCCGGCCGCAGCCATTCCGCGGCCCCCGAGACCAGCGTCGCCGGCGCCCATGCCTCGACGGCGCCGCGCGCCTCGTTCAGGGTGATGCGGAACACCGGATCGGTACCGGCCGGATGGATGGAGTCCACGGCCGTGACGGCGTAGCACGCGGCCAGGCGGTTGCCCGCCTCGAGCGCTTCGGGTGCCGGCCAGGGGAAGGCGCCACCGCGGACCCATTCGCGGGGCGTCGCGGGCTTCTTCGCCTTCCGGCTCATGCGGCCGGGGACGCGCCCGCCGGCCGGACATCCCAGACGATGCGCCCCCCGACGACGGTAGCGCGAACACGTCCCCGGAGGCGGCGGCCGGCGAATGGCGTGTTCCGGCTCTTGGACCGGAACGTCGTCGGATCGACAACCCACTCCTCCGCGGGATCGAATACCGTCACGTCGGCGGGGGCGCCCATCTGCAGGGTGCCGCCCGGCAGGCGAAAGGCACGGGCGGGAGCACAGCTCATGCGTTCGATGAGCGTCGGCAGTGGCAGCACGCCACCGTCGACGAGCTCCGTGATCGCGAGCCCGAGCGCCGTCTCGAGTCCGATCAGACCGAAGGGCGCGTCGTCGAACGCCGCTTCCTTCTCGTCGTAGTGGTGCGGCGCGTGGTCGGTCGCGATCACGTCGAGCGTGCCGTCGGCCAGGCCTTCGCGCACCGCCGCCCGATCCTCGGCCGAGCGAAGCGGTGGGTTCACCTTGGCCTCGGTCCGGTACCCGTCCACCGCTTCGTCCGTGAGCGTGAAGTGGTGCGGCGTCCCTTCGGCCGAGACCTGCACGCCGCGCGCCCGGGCGGCGCGGATCATCTCGACGCCGTGGCGCGTGGACACGTGCTGGATGTGGAGGCGGCCGCCGGTCAGCTCCGCGAGCAGCAGGTCGCGCGCGATCATCACGTCTTCGGCCGCATTCGGGATGCCGATCAGTCCCAGCCGGGTTGCGACCAGTCCCTCGTTCATCGAGCCGCCGCGCGAAAGAGCCAGTTCTTCGCAATGGCTGGCGACGGGGATGCCGAGGGTACGGGCGTAGGAGAGGGCGAGGCGCATCACGCCGGCGTCGGAGACCGGGCGTCCGTCATCGGTGATCGCGACCGCGCCCTCATCGACCATCTCGCCGATCAGCGTCAGGCGCTCGCCCTTGAGGCCGACCGAGACCGCACCCACCGGGTAGACCCGCGCGTTGCCGGCACGGAGCCCTTGCGCGCGAATGAAGCCGACGGCGGCCGGATCGTCCACCGGCGGGTCCGTGTTCGGCATCGCGCACACCGACGTGAAGCCGCCGGCCACCGCGGCGCGTGTGCCCGTCGCGATCGTCTCCTTGTGCTCGCCGCCCGGCTCGCGCAGGTGGACGTGCAGGTCGATGAGACCGGGGCAGACGACGAGGTCGCTCGCATCGATGACGAGCGCATCGGCCACCGATTCGATGGTGCGTTCGACGCCAGCGACGACGCCATCGGCGAGTAGCACGTCGGCGGTGCCATCGATCCCGGTCGAGGGATCGATCACATGGCCCGACTTCAGGAGTATCGGTCTCGGTTCCGCCATCTCGGGGTTCGGCGCACGCGCCGCCGCTCAGGTCTCGCCCTTCGCCGCTTCGGCCCGCTCCGGCACGCCGCCCGCCACGAGGTAGAGCACGGCCATGCGGACCGCCACACCGTTCGTGACCTGGTCGAGGATGACGGAGTGCGGACCGTCGGCGACATCGCTGTCGATCTCCACGCCGCGGTTCATCGGACCGGGGTGGAGGATGAGCAGATCGCGGGGCGCGCTCTCCACGCGTTCGCGCGAGACCCCGAAGATCCGGTTGTATTCGCGCAGGCTCGGCACGAAACCGGCCTGCATCCGCTCCAGCTGCAGGCGCAGCACGTTGAGCACGTCGGCCCATTCGATGGCGGCTTCGATGCGATCGAAGACGTGCACCCCCAGTTCCTCGATGTTTGCGGGCAGGAGCGTGCGCGGCGCGCAGATCCCGACCTCGGCGCCCAGCTTCATCAGGCCCCAGATGTTGGAGCGCGCGACGCGGGAATGGAGCACATCGCCCACAAGGCACACCTTCAGCCCCTCGATGCGGCCGCGGTGGTCGCGGATGGTGAGCATGTCGAGCAGGCCCTGCGTCGGGTGCTCGTGCTGCCCGTCGCCCGCGTTGATCACGTTGGACGGGATGCGGTTCGCGAGGAAGCGGGCGGCGCCGGAGGAGCCGTGCCGGATCACCACCATGTCGATCCGCATCGCCTCGAGATTGCGCGCCGTGTCCACCAGCGTCTCGCCCTTAACGACACTCGAGCCGGCCGCCGCGATGTTCACCGTGTCGGCGGAGAGCCGCTTTTCGGCGAACTCGAACGAGACGCGAGTACGGGTCGAGGCCTCGAAAAAGAGGTTGACTATGGTCTTGCCGCGCAGGACCGGGACCTTCTTGATGGTGCGTTCGCTGATTTCCTTGAACGCTTCCGCGGTATCGAGGATGCGGCGAATCTGTTCCGGTGTGAGAGGCTCGAGCGCGATCAGGTCCTTGCCGAGCAGAGAAGCGCTCTCGTTCATGTCGGCTGCTCGGGCGTGGTCAGGAGTTCGACGCCGAGACGACCGTCGATTTCCGGCACGAGAACCTCGATCCTCTGCCGCGGCAACGCGGGAATCGCGCGGCCGACGACGTCCGGCTGGATGGGCAGCTCGCGTCCGCCCCGATCGATGAGGACGGACAGGAAGATGCGGGACGGGCGGCCGAAATCCGCGAGCTCGTCGAGCGCCGCGCGCACGGTCCGGCCCGTGTAGCACACGTCATCGACGATGACCACGGGTTTGCCATCGATGCCGCCGCCCGGAATGTCCGTCTTGCCGAGGACGGGCCGGGGACCGATGGCGGTCAGGTCGTCGCGGTAAAGCGTGATGTCGAGGGTGCCGACGGCGGGTCGCTTCCCTTCCGCCTTCTCGATCTCATCGGCCAGGCGGGCGGCGATCTCGATGCCGCGCCGGCGGACGCCCATGAGGACGAGTTCCGCGATGCCCTGATTCATTTCGATGATCTCGCGTGCCATGCGAGCGATCGTGCGCTCGACGGCGCGGGAATCCATCACCAGCTGACGTTGCAATTCCGTCATTGAACCCGGCACGGGTTGGCGGACCGGCGGAAGGTTAGCCGGGCCGCGCGGGACTGTCAAACCCGGAGCGGCGCGTTCAGCGCCGGGCCCGGAAGAACGTGCGCAGCAAGGCCCCCGCCTCTTCGGCCAGGACGCCGCGCGTGAGACGGACCCGATGATTGAGCCGCCGGTCCTGCACGATGCAGCCGAGCGACCCGCACATCCCCGTCTTCGGATCCGGCGCCGCGTACACCAGCCGATCGAGACGCGCCAGTACGATCGCGCCCGCGCACATCGCGCAGGGCTCGAGCGTCACGTAGAGCGTTGCGCCGGGCAGGCGCGCATCGCCCAGCGAATCGGCCGCCTGCCGGATCACCATCATCTCGGCGTGCGCCGTCGGATCCCGCCCGCTGCGGGTCAGGTTGAAGGCGCGGGCGAGAACCCGCTCGCCGCGAACGAGGATCGCGCCGACGGGCACCTCGGACACGCGCTCCGCCGCATCCGCCTGCTCGAGCGCCTCGCGCATCCAGCGCTCGTCATCGGCCGCGGGCTCCTCGAACCCGGCGCACTGCGCGCGCGTGGCGCGGGTCGCCAGCACGAAGTCGGGGACCCGGATGCCGCGGGCGCGCCCGTGCGTGCGCTCCAGCCATCCTTTCCGCGCCAGTGAATCGAGGATCGCGCCGGCCCGGTGCGCACTCATGCCGGACGCCGCGCCGATCTCGCGGAGCGAAGGCGGGCGACCGTCTCGCAACAGGAGCTCGACCACGAGATCGAGCACCACCCATTCGCTGTCGTCGAGCGGTTCCGTGCGGGGCTTCATGGCCGATGCGAGGAGGCCGGAGCGCGAACACGGGGTCCGCGCTCCGGCCTTGTTCTCGTCCTGCCTCCGGTCTCCGTCTCCCGATTGCCCCTCCTGGGCTCGAACCAGGACTCTCCTGATCCAGAGTCAGGCGTGTTGCCAATTACACCAAGGGGCAGCCCGGCCCATTGTAGCCGCCGGCGCGCGAGCCGGTCAAGCGCGCGACGCATCCGCACCGGAATCGCTCACGAGCACGCCGAGCGCGCGTTCGATGCGGGCGAGCACGCGTTCGCGTCCGAGCAGAGTTGCGACCTCGAAGATGCCCGGCGAGACGGCCATCCCGACGAGCGCCACGCGGAGCGGGTGAATCAACTTCCCGGCACCCGTCCCGAGCGTCCCGGCGAGCTCGCGGATCGTCGTCTCGAGCACCGTATCGTTCCAGGCGTCGAGACCGGCGAGCGCCGCCTGGAGCGATTCCAGCCGACCGGCGGTCGCCGCCTGGTCGGACCAGTGCTTCGCGACCGCTTCGTCGTCGTACGCGAAATCATCGCGCAGGTACGGCGTCGCCTGCAGGACCATGTCGTCGAGCGTGCGCGCCCGCGGCTTGAGCAGTTCGATCAGGTCCATAAGCCAGGCGGCGCGCTCCTTCAGCTCGGCGTCCGACACGAGCCCCGCGCGCACCATGCGCGGCCCGACGGCATCGAGCAGCTCGGCCGCCGAACGGCGGGCAATGTGCTGGCCGTTCAGCCACCAGAGCTTGCGCGGGTCGAACACCGCGCTCTTCCGGTTCACCGATTCGAGCGAGAATCGCTCGACCAGCTCCGCCATCGTGAAGATCTCCTCTTCCGTCCCGGGCGACCAGCCGAGCAGAGCGAGGAAGTTCGTCATCGCCTCTGCCAGGATCCCCTGTTCGCGGTACTCGCCGACCGCCGTGGCGCCGTGCCGTTTCGAGAGCCTCTTGCCGTCCGCGCCGAGGATCATGGGCACGTGCGCGAACTCCGGGAGCGGCGCATCCAGCGCACCATAGATGAGGATCTGCTTGGGCGTGTTGGAGACGTGGTCGTCGCCGCGGATCACGTGCGTGATGTGCATGGCGGCGTCATCGCTGACCACCGCCATGTTGTAGACGGGCGTGCCATCCGAGCGCAGGATGACGAAATCCTCGATGTCCGTGTTGGCGAATTCGATCGCGCCGTACACCGCGTCCGTCCAGCCGGTCTCGCCCTCCGGCACCAGGAATCGCAACGCGAACGACTCGCCGGCCGCCGCCCGCTGGTCCGATTCGGCGCGAGTCACGTGTTCGAGGCAGTACCGGTCGTAGCGCGTTTCCTTCGGATCACCGCCCACCGCCGCGCGCCGCGCCTGGAGGGCGCCCGGCTCACAGAAGCACCGGTAGGCGCTTCCGGACTCGAGCAGGCGCTGCGCGTCGGCCTGGTGGCGCGCGAGCCCGTCCGCCTGGAACAGCGGCCCCTCGTCCCAGCCGAGCCCGAGCCAACGCAGCCCGTCCAGGATGGCGTCCGTCATCGCGCCGCTGGAGCGTGCCCGGTCCGTGTCCTCGACGCGGAGCACGAACGCGCCGCCGTGATGACGCGCGAACAGGAAATTGAAGAGCGCGGTGCGCGCGCCGCCGACGTGCAGGAACCCGGTGGGCGACGGCGCGAAGCGCACTCGAACGGTCGTGTCGTTCATGGGGCCGAAGACTATCGAGCGTCCCGGGCCCGGGACAACCCCGCGGATAGCGACGGGCCGGCCGCCTCGCTGGCGGACCGGCCCGTCCGGACTCGACGCGAGGCCCGGCTCAGAACCGCGGTCCCAGCCGGATGAACAACCGGAGGTTCCGCTCATCACCCGTGAGCGGAACGGCGCCGTACACGCCGAAGTCACCCAGGATCACACCGGCGCCGGCGTCGTAGAGCACGCCGCTGTCCAGCCAGCCTTCGCTCTCGTCGAAGCGCCAGCCCTTCGCCGCGTCGAAGAACACGGTCCAGTCGATGTTGGCATGGACGTGGCGCGGCCACCGTTCATCGCGCCACCCGTCGTCGTGGTCACCGAACCGGATGTCGAAGCCGCCCCGGTACTCCGCCTGGAACAGGCCGAACCGGTCGCAGCCGTAGCCGCCGTAGTAGCTCGGGCCGGCGCCGCCGATACCGGTCGACACCATGCCGACGGCCGAGCGCGCACCGCAGTCGACGCTCAGCAGGTCGTATCCCGGCAAGGTACCGGCGCCGCCCAGCGCGTGCTGGAACTGGGGCGCGAGGCTCACGTCCTGGAGCGTACCGCCACCGACGACCCGGAGCGCGAGGGAGCCGTGGTATCCGACGGGCTCGTAGCGGCGGATGTCGAGGAGTCCCGTCGTGAAGTCGCTGCCGTACTGGCGCCCGGACGCGGGCGGCAGCCCGGCCCCGAGGACCGGCGTCTCCAGATTTCCGTCCAGACCCCGCTCGAACTCGCTGCGGAAGTACCACCCATTGCCGATGAAGCCTCGCCCCTCCCGCAGGTCCACCTCGACGGAAGCGTCGAGGGAGCGGAGCCGGCCTTCTGCCGCCAGCGGCTGTAGCCGCCAGATGTCCTCACCGTTGAACAGGGTCCAGGGATCGCGAACGCCCGCGGTCCGCTGCCGTTCGTCCCGGTATTCGACGATCACGTCGAGCGGCGAGTGGCGAGGCGTGACGCGGAGGTACGCGCTCCAGCCTTCCCGCTCGAAGTAGTCGCGCTGGTCCTCGTGCAGGAACGCGGCGGCGAGCGAGGCTTCGAGGTCCGACACGCCCCACGGATCGAGTGGCTGCACGATCGAACGGGCGGAGACACCGACGCGGAGATGGGGGCCGACGAACTGCTCGGCCCGCGCCAGGTAGCCCATGCGCTCCGTCTGCCCGAGCGAGCCGGCGGCGGTCCGCCAGATCGCGAAGGCCTCGACCCACAACGGGTTGGCACCGCCCGTGCGGAGGGTCGGACCGAACTGGAGCGGCAATCCTTCCACCCGGTTGTAGTTCTGCCCGACCCGGACGTCGAGATCGACGTGGCCGAGGTCACGGCGCACGTCCCAGCCCCGATCCGTCCAGCGGGAACGGCCCTCGTGAATCCGGTTCGCCTGCGCCAGCCAGCCGAAGCCTTCGCCGTACTCGGTGAACGTGCCGCCGAGCCGGACGGATTCCATGCCCGTCGCCGTGCCGCCCACGATCGTGACGTCGGACATGACTTCCGCGCCCGGCTCGAACACCACGTCGCCATCCACCACGATCAGCTGGCCCCGGACCATGCCGGCGACACGCAGGAACCCGCCCGAGGCGTAGACGTCGCCCTCGATGATCTCGGACGGACCGATCTCCGCGTTCCCGTGCAGACGGTGGGTGCGCGCGTCGGTGGCAATCGACTCGAGACGGTCGGCCACGTCGGGCGGGATGCCAGACCGGCGGAGCTGGGGAACCTGCGCGGAGATCGACTCCGCGACGAAGATCAGGGCGAGCGGGAGCAGCACTCGCATGGATCCTCCCGGGTGGGCGTCACGGCCGCGCGGGAACTCCGCGCCGGATGCATTTCCCTACGCGCGCGAGGCGCAGCAGGTTTCGCCCCAGCGCCCGACGGGCCCAGCCCGCTGTCCGAGCGCGAGTTCCAGGAGAGTGCGGCGGGGATGCACAAGCGCCCGGTGCCGCTACGGTCCCGGGCGCTTTTCCGTTGTCGGGAGCGAGGCGCCGGTCAGCGCGCGCCGATGTCCTCCCACGGGGCCAGGTCCGGATCGGGCTCCGGTTCGACCGGCACCACGCTTTCCGCGCCACCGGTCTGGCCCAGCCAGCGCCGCGCGACGATGAAGATCATGAGGGCACCGCCGACCACCGCGATCACCGGTAGCAGATACACCGCCAGATTGAACCCCTTCGCTTCCGGCTCGAGCAGGATCCACTCGCCGTAGGATGACACGAAGTACGCCTTCACCTGCTCCGGCGTCTTGCCCTCCTCGAGCTGCGTCCGGATCACGTTGCGCATGTCCTGCGCCAACTCCGAAGGCGAGTCCTGAAGCGAGAGGCCCTGGCAGACCGGGCAGCGAAGCTCGGACGCGACCTCACGGACCTGTCGGTCGATCGGCGTCTCCTCGACTACCACCGTCTGCTGCTGCGCGGACTGCGCGGGCGCCGGCGGTGCGCCCTGGAGCGCGAAAACGAGTGCGAACGCGAGGCCGGTCACGAGTCCCCCTCCTGCCCGAGCAGAGGATTCAGCAGCTCGGCCAGATAGGCCGAAGAGACCGGTCCGACCGCCTTGTGCACCACCTTCCCCGTCTGGTCGATGATGAACGTTTCCGGGACGCCGTAGATGCCGTAGTCGATCGCCCGGAGTGAGCCCGGATCAAGGAGCGTCGGGTAGCTTTGTCCACCCATCGCCTCGATCCAGCGCCGGCCGTTCTCGGCCTCATCCTTGTAGAGAACGCCGTAGAACCGAACGCCCCTCGATGCGTATGCGGTCGCAGTGAGGGACAGGTCCTCGTGCTCGTACCGGCACTGCAGGCACCAGGACGCCCAGAAATTCAGCACGACGACCTCCCCGCGCAGATCCGCCAGGCTGACCTCACCGTCGCCGTCCATGAGATGAAGCTTGAAGTCGGGCGCCTGCCGGCCCGGCAGTGGAGACGGGATCTCCGACGGATCCCGCGTGAGTCCGAACCCGAGCAGCGCCACCAGCGGCAGCCCGACCACGAGTCCGACGAGAGAGCGACGCCAGTTCATGTGACCTCCAGCGGCTCGGTCAGTACGGGTGGGGCGAGGCGGACCCGGCGCCGGCGCGGCCAGGCGGAGATCAGACCGCCGATCGCAACAATGAAGCCGCCGAACCAGATCCAGTAGACCAGCGGCTCCACGATCACGCTGAGCGTCGCGTTGCTGCCGTCCGGCGCCCACGCGAGCAGGTTGATGTACAAGTCATCGCGGGCCCGGCTCCGCACGGCGGGCGTCGTGACCGGCTCCTGCCGGCCATTGTAGAAGTTCAGCCGCGGCTGCAGCTGTCCGACCTGCCGGTCACCGACGAACGCGTTCAGCACCGCCTGGACCGCCACCCGGCCCGGCTCTTCGATCGGCTCGAGCCCCTGCAGCTCGACGCGGAAGCGTCCGACTTCGACGCTCTCGCCCGGCTTGAGCGTGACTTCCCGCTCCGTCCGATACGTCGAGGAGCCGGTGATGCCGACCGCCACCGTGATCAGGCCGATGTGGGCGAGGTAGCCGCCGTAGCGACGGTTGTTCGCCGAGACCAGCCGGAACAGAGCCTGCAGAGGATTCTCGCCATGCGCCTTGTGCCGCGCCGCCGCGCCGCGAACGAACTCCTGCACGTTCGCCACCAGCGAGAATGCGGCGAACGAGAACGCCATCACAGCCCAGATCGACGGCACCCGGAGCACCAGCGTGATCACCGCCATCGCGATCATGGCGATCAACGGCAGCCCGAGCTGCCGCCGCATCTGCTCCGGCCGCCCGCCCCGCCACGGCAGGATCGGGCCCACCCCGATCAGGAACAGCAGCGCCACGCAGAGCGGAATCGTCATCCGGTTGAAGAACGGGCTGCCCACGCTGACCTTCACGCCGCGGATCGCCTCCGCGACCAGCGGGAACAGCGTGCCCAGCAGGACCGTGAACGTGAACGCCGTGAACAGCAGGTTGTTCAGCAGGAACACGGTCTCCCGCGAGAGCGGGTTGTCCAGGCTTCCCGCCTTCCGCAACTCCGCGCTCCGGCCGGTGAGCAGCACCAGCGAGAACAGCAGGACGATCGCGATGAAGGCGAGGAAGAAGTAGCCGATCGTGCCTTCGGTGAACGCGTGTACGGACGAGAGCACGCCGCTCCGCGTGAGGAACGTGCCCAGGATGGTCAGCAGGAAGGTCGAGATGATCAGACTCTGGTTCCAGCCGCGCAGCATGTCGCGCCGCTCCTGCACCATCGAGGAGTGCAGGAACGCGGTCGCCGTGAGCCAGGGCATGAAGGACGCGTTCTCCACCGGGTCCCACGCCCAGTAGCCGCCCCAGCCGAGCACGTCGTACGACCACCACATTCCCATCACGATCGCCAGCGACAGGAACACCCACGACACCATCGTCCAGCGCCGCGTCACGCGCAGCCACGCGTCATCCAGACGGCCCGCCATCAGCGCGCCGATCGCGAACGCGAACGGAACGCTCATCCCCACGTAGCCGAGGTAGAGCAACGGCGGGTGCACGCCCATGAGGATGTGGTTCTGCAGGAGCGGGTTCGGACCCGGCCCGTCCAGCGGGACCGGGAACACGGAATAGAACGGATTGGCGGGGCCGATCAGCAGGATGTAGAAGAAGGCGCCGATACCGAGCAGTGTACCGTTGGCGTACACGCCCATGGAGCCGAGCCGCCGGCCCTGGAACCAGACCGCGGCGGCCGTATAGCCCGACAGCACCCAGCCCCAGAACAGGATCGAACCTTCCAGCGCGCCCCAGAGCGAGATGACCGTGTAGAAGAGCGGTGTCTCACGGCTGCCCACCTGCGCCACGTAGCCGATGCTGAAGTCGTGCGTCACCAGCCCGTAGATCATCGACAGGTTGGCGATCGTCAGCAGGGCGAACGTGGCGAACGCGGCGAGCCGCGCGCTCTCGGCCAGCCGCGCCGACTGGCGCCGGCCGCCCACGAATGCCGCGATCATGCCGTACAGCGCCACGATCAGCGCCACGCTGATCGCGGAGGATCCCAGGAGTCGTGTCATGATCGCCGCCTCAGCCGGCAGGTTCGCGGACGAGCGTCTTGATCATATCCTTCGGATCGTGCCCCGCGTCCGGCGCGCGGTATTCGTTCGAGTGCTTCACCATCAGGTTGTTCGACTCGAACACGCCACTCGGCAGGTACTTTCCTTCCACCACTACGCCGATCCCCTCCCGGAACATCTGCGGCGGCGCCTTGTTCGCGTGCACCTCGACGTGCGAGCCGTCCGCGTCCTGCATCGTGAAACGCAGGTCCAACGCCTCCGCGTCCCACTTTACGCTGTTCGGCGCCACCTGCCCGCCCAGACGGATCGGCACGTCCACAGCCTCCGGCCCCTTCGCCAGCAGCTCGCTCGGCGTCAGGAAGTACACCAGGTTGCCGCCGATCCCGCCCGACAGCATGTACGCGATGCTTCCCAGAATGATCAGCGTGGCAACGATCAGGCCGACTCTCGAACGGCCCCCCGGCTTCGACATCTTGCTGCCTCCTCGCTCACGAATCCAGCGATTCCAATCTCACCCGCGCCCGCACCCGCCTCCGCTTCCGCCACGAATATAGCCAAAACCCACCCAACACCATCCAGGTCAGGCCGTACGCGGCCTCCACGAACGCCCACTCAGACACGCGACGCACCCTCCTTCAACCCGCGGTCCGCGAGCCGCGTCTCCGCCGCCCGCTCCAGCCGCGCCGTATGATACCGTGATCCCGTGAAATGGATCAGCACCAGCACGAACGCCAGCCCGTTCACCGCCAGACCCACCGCGTACGCCCGGTCCATGGTCTCCAGCGACGACTGCACCTGGTGCAGCGTCTTCCACCACTGCACCGACATGTACACGATCGGCACGTTGATGAACCCCAGGATCCCGACCGCCGCGCTCCACCGCGCCCGCTTGTCATCGTCCTCCGTGAACGCGCGCAACGCCAGATACCCCGCGTAGATCATCAGCAGGATCGCCGTCGACGTCAGACGCGCGTCCCACGCCCACCACACCCCCCACGTCGGCCGACCCCAGATCGAACCCAGCGCCAGCGCCAGCGCCGTGAAGACCGCCCCCGCTTCCGCCGCCGACGCCGCCAGCAGATCGTACCGCTCGTCACGCCGCCACAGGTACGCCACGCTCGACGCGAACACTACCGCGAACGCACCGAACGACGCCCACGCCGCCGGCACGTGCACGTACATGATCTTCTGCAGCTCCCCCATCCCCCGGTCCGGCGGTGACATCCCGAGACCCAACGCTTGCGCCCCCGCGAAAAACAGCAACGTGACCCACCCGAAGGCGCCCCACCAACGGGGCCGCACCACCGCGACCGCGTCCACCGCCATCAGTTCCCCGCCGTCCCCGCGGCTTCTACCGCCCCCATCTCCCCCATCTCCAACATCTCCAACATCTCCAACATCTCCCCCATCTCCACCATCTCCACCATCTCCACCATCTCCCTCACTCCTCGATCACGTATTCGAACGCGACTACCGTGGCCACCACGAAGATCACGTCGAATACAACGAGCAGCCGGATCCACGCCCCGCTGTCTCCCATGGGGTCGCCGGCAAGAAGTGCCCCCGTCGCTTCGACCGCCCCCACCAGCAGCGGGATCAGCATCGGGAACAGGAGCAGCGGCAGCAGCACCTCGCGCGCCCGGATCCGGCTCGCCATGGCCGCGTAGAACGTGCCGAGCGTCACGAATCCGATCGTGCCGAGCAGCACGACGAAGCCGACCGGGAGCAGGACACGCAGCAGCGGCAGGTCGTAGAGGATGGCGGCCGTGGGCAGCATGACGGCCTCGACGAGCAGCACGAAGAGCAGGTTCGCGAGCAGCTTGCCGAGGAAGATGGAGCGGCGGTCGCCCGGGTAGAGGAGGAGCGCGTCGATGGCGCCGTTCTCGTGCTCCTGCTCGTAGGAGCGGTTGAAGGAGAGCACGCCGCTGAAGAGGACGGTCAGCCAGATGACGCCACCGGCGGAGGACTTGAGCGCTTCCTGATCGGGGCCGATGGCGAAGCCGAAGAGGATGAGGATGAGGGCGGCAAGGAAGGCGACGGAGTTGAAGTTCGCCTTCGCGCGCCGCTCGATGGTGACGTCCTTCCAGAGGACGGCGCCCACGCGACGGGCCTCGGCGCGCCAGCCGCCGGAGTCGCCGTTCATGGCACGTCCTCCTCGGCGGTCGCCCAGGCTTCGACCTCGACGAGATCGCGGTGGAAGAGGCGGCCGTCGGTGATCGACATGTGGCGATCGATGACCGGAAGCGCGCGTCGCAGGTCGTGCGTGGCGATGAGGACGATGCCGCCGCGGCCCTTGATCTCGTTGGCGAATTCGTTGACGCGATCGATGCCGTCCACGTCGAAGCTGGCGTACGGCTCATCGAGCAGCAGCAGGCGCGGTGGCCGGAGCAGCAGCCGGGCCAGGGCGAGGCGGCGACGCATGCCCGCGGAAAAGCCGCGTACGCGCTCGCCGGCATCAGGGGCGAGACCGACATCGTCGAGGGCGCGAGCGAGAACGTCCGGATCGGCTCGCCGGCCGGCCATGCGTTCGGCGAAGATCAGGTTCTCTCGCGCCGTGAGGTTGCCGTAGAGGCCGGCGTCGTGCGCCAGGTAGCCCACATTCTCCCGAATGACGCCCGGCTGGGCCAGGAGCCCGGCATCGAAGATGGTGCCGTCGCCCCGTGTGGGGCGGAGGAGGGTGGCGCAGATGCGGAGCAGCGTTGTCTTCCCGCTGCCGTTCCGGCCGGTCAGGCCGACGGCCTCGCCAGCGAGGACGTCGAGGTCCACGCCACGGAGGACCCAACGACGCCCGAAGCGCCGCGAAATGCCCCGGAGTACCAGTGCGGCCTCATTCATGCACCTAGCTCACCCCCGAGACCGCCCGGGGTTCCCCCGGCCCCTCCGCGAACCGGGGGACGCCGGAGCCGGACCCCCGGCGCCCCCCGACCGCTCGGCAATTCCGTCGATCACTCGGCCGACTTCAGTTCCTGAATGACGGCGAGCAGCGACTTGCGCGCGTCGCCGAACAGCATGCGCGTGTTCTCGTTGTAGAACAGCTCGTTGCCAATGCCGGCGAAGCCCGGGTTCATGCTGCGCTTGAGCACGACCACGGTCTGCGCCTTGTCGACGTCGAGGATCGGCATGCCGTAGATCGGGCTGTCCTTGTCGTGCCGCGCCGCCGGATTCACGACGTCGTTGGCGCCGATCACCACCGCCACGTCCGTGTGCTCGAACTCGGGGTTGATCTGCTCCATCTCGAAGAGCTGCGGATAGGGCACGTTGGCTTCCGCGAGCAACACGTTCATGTGACCGGGCATGCGACCGGCCACCGGGTGCACCGCGTACTTCACGTCCACGCCCTTCGCCTCGAGGATCTCCGCAATTTCGCGGACCTGGTGCTGCGCCTGGGAAACGGCGAGGCCGTAGCCGGGCACGAAGATCACGTTGCGGGCATACGCCATGAGCAAGGCCGTGTCCTGCGCGCTCACGCTGCGCACCGTCTTGCCCTCGGCGCTCACGCCCGTCCCACCACCGCCCATCACCTGGCCCGAGAAGGCGCCGAACAGCACGTTCGCCAGCGAGCGGTTCATCGCATCGCACATGATCTTGGTGAGGATCAGGCCCGATGCGCCGACCAGGGCACCGGCGACGATGAGGACGTTGTTCTTCAGCACGAACCCGGTCATCGATGCCGCCAGCCCCGAGTAGGAGTTGAGCAGCGAGATGACCACCGGCATGTCGGCGCCGCCGATCGGCATCACGAAGAAGATGCCCATGATCAGCGCCGCGATGTTGAGCACGATGTAGAGCGTCATGTTGGCCGGCGAGGCGACCAGATACGCCGCCAGCCCGAACATGCCGAGGAACAACAGCGTGGCCCAGATTCTCTGCGCCGGCAGCACTACGGTCTTCCCCGTGATCAGCTCCTGCAGCTTGCCGAACGCGATCAGGCTGCCCGAGAACGTCAGGGCGCCGATGATCACGCTGAGCATGATCGTCGCCTGGACGTCGACGCCGAGTGTCATGCCTGCGCCGAAACGCAGGTACTCGTCGCCGGCGACGAGCGCGGACGCGCCGCCACCGAAGCCGTTGAGCAGCGCGACCATCTGCGGCATGTCCGTCATCTTGACGGTGCGAGCGAGGACGGTGCCCAGGCCCGCGCCGATGACAACGCCGACGACGATCCAGGTGAAGCTGATGATCTCCCAGTGCAGGAGCGTCACGACCACGGCAATGAGCATGGCGATGGCGCCCAGCATGTTGCCACCGCGGGCCGTCTTGGGCGAGCCCAGTCGCTTCAGCCCGAGGATGAAGAGAATGGAAGCGACGAGGTACGTCGCATCGATCAGGAGCGGGAGTCCCCCGCTGGCCTCCGCGTTCATTTGCCCGGCTCCTGTCTGACGCGGAACATCTGCAGCATCCGGTCCGTGACGAGGAAGCCGCCCACGACGTTGATGGTGGCGAAGGCGACCGCGATCACGGCCAGGATCGTGCTCGTGGTGGATTCGACGCGGCCGGCAACGACCACGGCGCCCACGAGGGTGATCCCGGAGATCGCGTTCGACCCCGACATCAGCGGGGTGTGCAGCATTTGCGGCACTTTCGAGATGACTTCGAAACCCACAAAACACGCGAGCACGAAGACGTAGAGTGAAACGAGCAACGCTTCGACCATGGCTTGTTCCCCGTTCGGGACCCGGTTCGCCGACGCCTCAGGCCGAGGCCTGGACGGCGGCGCGGGTCCGCTCGTTAACGATCTCGCCGCCGTGGGTGACCAGGCAGCCGCTCGTGATCTCGTCCTCCATCTCCAGCACCAGCTCGCCCTCCTTGACCAGGTGCTGCATCAGGGCCAGCAGGTTGCGCGAGTACATCTGACTCGCGTGCAGCGGCATCGACGCGGCCAGGTCGGACGGCCCCATGACGATCACACCATCGACCGTCACCGTTTCGCCCGCCTTCGTCTTCGTGCAGTTGCCGCCCGACTCCGCAGCAAGGTCGACGATGATCGACCCGGCGGCCATCCCGCTCACCATGTCATCCGTGATCAGGACCGGCGCCTTGCGTCCGGGGATCTGGGCGGTCGTCACGACCACGTCCGCATCCCCCACGAGCTTCTTCAGGTGCTCGTGCGCCTTCTTCTGTGCGTCCTCCGAAATCTCCTTCGCGTATCCACCCGCGCCGACCGCCTCTTCCATCGCGAGGCCGACCCAGCGGGCACCCAGGCTCTCGACCTGGTCCTTCACGTCCGGACGCACGTCGTAGCCCTCGACCACCGCGCCCAGTCGACGCGCGGTCGCGATCGCCTGCAGACCGGCGACGCCCACGCCCAGCACCAGGACTCGCGCCGGCCGGATCGTGCCCGCCGCCGTCATCAGCATCGGGAAGAACTTCGTGGCCGATGTCGCCGCGAGCAGCACCGCCTTGTAGCCGGCCACCGTCGCCTGCGACGAGAGCGCGTCCATGCTCTGGGCACGCGTGATCCGCGGAACCAGTTCCATCGAGACGCTCGTCAGCTTGTGCTCCGCCAGCGAGCGCACCAGGGCCGGTGACGTCAGAGGCTGCAGGAAGGCGATCACGGCGCTGCCCTCGGACAGGGCTCCGATCTCCTCGCTCGTCGGTTCACGCACCTTGAGCAGCATGCGGGAATCCGCGCACAGCTTGCGCTTGTCGGACTCGACGGTGGCGCCGGCCTTCTCGTACGCCGCGTCCGCGAATCCGGCCGACTCGCCGGCTCCCGACTCCACGGCGACCGTGACGCCGAGCTCCGTCAGGCGGCTTACAGTCTCCGGCACGATCGCGACACGGCGCTCGCCCGGGTGGGTTTCCTTCAACACACCGACCTGCATGTCACCTCCACGAGGTTGTGACGTGCCGGGCGAACGCCGCGCCGTACGCGACGCCCGGAACCCGGCCGGCTTGACAGGCGCGCTGGCCGCTCATCGCGACGCGCCCGGGTTCTCGACCCAGTCGGCGATGAATACGTTCGTATCGCCCGGGTGAGAGGAACCCCGATTCGATGAGAAAACCAGCTTCGTCCCATCGGGGCTGAACATCGGGAAGCCATCGAACTCCGGACTGCTCGTAATGCGCTCCAGCCCGGTACCATCGACGTTGACCATGTAGATATCGAACTCGCGGCCCGTCGGATCATCCATGTTCGAGCTGAAGATGATCTTCTGCCCGCTCGGGTGGAAGAACGGGGCGAAGTTCGCGCCCGACAGCTGCGTGACCTGCCGCTTGTCGCTGCCGTCCGCGTTCATCACGTAAATGGCCAGCACGCCCGGCCGCACCAGGCCCTCCGCGAGCAGCCCGCGGAAATCCGCCAGCTCCGTCGAGTCCGTCGGATGATAGGCCCGGTACACGATCTTCGTGCCGTCCGGTGAGAAGAACGGGCCCCCGTCGTACCCGGGCTCGTCCGTCAGCCGCTTCACGTTGCTTCCGTCGGCATCCATCGTGTAGATGTCGAGGTCGCCGTCACGGGCGGACGTGAACACGATCTTCGTGCCATCCGGCGAGATCGTCGCTTCCGCGTCGTAGCCCGGCGAATCCGTCAACTGCCGCAGATCCGATCCGTCCGGATTCGCCGTGAAGATGTCGTAGTCGTAAAGACCCCACACGTAGCCGCGGCTGCGATCCGGCGGCGCCGGGCAAGACGGAGCCACGAGATGGGTCGAGCTGTACAGGATCCGCTTCCCATCCGGGAAGAAGTACGCGCACGTCGTCCGGCCCTCCCCCGTCGAGACCCGCCGCGTCGCGCCCGTCGCCACGTCCATGGTGTAGATCTCGTCGCAGGGATGGACGTCCGCACGCGTCGACTGGAAGATCAGCTGCGTGCCGTCCGCCGACCAGTAGGCCTCGGCGTTCTCACCACCGTCCGTCATCATGCGGAGATTCACCAGGTGGGGTTCGGCCGGATCCGCGGGATACGCGCGCGGAACGGCGCCCGGTTTCGCGGCCTGGGTGGCGGGCATGTCCGCGCCGCCGCCGCAGGCCGCGAGTAAGGCCATCGTTACTACCGCTCTTCTTCTCATGCGCGTAAGTTTACGGGTCAACTGAAGTCATGTCGAGCCGGTATGATGCAGACTGAGACAAAGATGCGAAAGATGATGACCCGACCTCTGGTGAAAAGCCTGACATTCGTGTCAGTGATGGCCCTAATCTTGGCCGGGGAAGGCGTTTCGACCGACCTCGCCGCCCAGGCATGTCCCGATGCGGCCCGACTGACCCGGGGCTTCACATTGCCGATGGCGGCGGTCCGGTACCTGGCCGATGATGCGCTGGGCGGGCGCCTTGCGGGCAGCGCCGATGCGCGGTGCGCGGGCGACTACATTGCGGCGACCTTCAAGCGGCTCGGACTCGAGCCCGGCGGCGAATCCGGTACCTTCTTCCAGTCCTTTCCGCTGGCGAGCACGTTGGAGCCGCAGCTGAGCGGCACGGGCCGGAACGTGGTCGCCGTGCTGGCGGGTCGAGACCCGGTGCTGAGCCGGGAATACCTCGTGATCGGTGCGCACTACGACCATCTGGGCGACGGCGAGTTCGATTCGCTCGCGCCCTCGGAGGTGGGCCAGATCCACAACGGCGCGGATGACAACGCGTCGGGTGTGGGGGCGCTGCTGCGGGTGGCGCAGCTCATGCGGGAGCGTGGCGCGCCTGCGCGCTCGGTCCTGTTCATCGCCTTCACGGGGGAGGAAGAGGGCCTGCTGGGCTCGTCGTACTTCGTCTCGCACCCGACGGTGCCGCGCGAGCGGATCGAGGGCATGATCAACCTGGACATGGTGGGCCGGCTGGGCGCGGCGCCGCTGATCGTGAACGGCGTGGCCACGGCGGAGGAGTGGCGCTCGCTGCTCGAGCCGGCGGCGGAGCATGCGGGCGTGCCGCTGAGCATGAACGACCAGGGATACGGTCCGAGCGACCAGACCTCCTTCTACGGCCACGACATTCCGGTCCTGTTCTTCTTCACGAACGTTCACGGCGACTACCACAAGCCGAGCGACGACTGGGAGAAGATCGACGGGGCGGGCATTGAGAAGGTCGCCGACATCGTCGCGGACGTGGTAACGGGCGCGGCGGACCGACAGCCCGCGCTGACGCTCGTGCGCGGGCAGGGTACGCCGCCCGCGCCGTCGGGATCGGAAGCGTCGCGGGGATACGGGGCATGGCTGGGCAGCGTCCCGGACTTCACCCCGGTCGACCGGGGCGTGCTGTTGAGCGGGGTGACCCCTGGCTCGCCGGCCGAAACGGCGGGAGTGCGGGCGGGCGACGTGATCATCGGGTTCGGCGATCACGAGGTCGCAGACCTGCAGGGCCTGACGGACGAGCTGCGTGCCCACAAGGCGGGCGACGTCGTGCAGGTCCACCTGCTGCGCGATGGCAAGGAAATGACGGTGAAGGTGACGCTGGGGACGCGGTAGGCTCCTGAGCCCGGCGGTCACCCGGCGGGGGTGAAGCGATACACGATCCCGCGATCGGTCAGGACGTAGAGCTCGGACTCCGCGTCCTGGCCGAACGACGAAACGCGGCCGATGTCGGGCAGGTTCCAATCCCGGCGCTCGTCCGCAACGCCGTTCCGGAAGCGGAAGCTGCGAATCCAGCCGCCACACCAGTCGGAGTAGAAGTAGATGCCCGCGATCGCCGGGATCCTGGCGCCGCGATACACAAAGCCGCCGGTGATCGAGCAGCCCTGTGAGTGATCGTACTCGAGGACGGGATCGGTCAGACCGCTCGTAGCGCAGTTCGAAGCCCCGTAACAGTGGACGCCCTCACGGACGTTCCAGCCGTAGTTCCTGCCGCCGGCCCCGGCCGGCGCTACGTCGACTTCCTCCCACTGGTTCTGGCCCACATCCCCGATGTACAGTTCGCGCGTCTCACGGTCGAAGGAGAAGCGCCAGGGGTTGCGGAGCCCCCATGCCCAGATCTCCGGCCGCCCGCCGGCTCCGTCCGCGAACGGGTTGTCCGCCGGGATCGAGTACGGCGGCGTCCCATCCACGTCGATGCGCAGCAACGCGCCCAGCAGCGTCCCCGGATTCTGGCCATTGCCCTGAGGGTCGCCGCCGCTGCCACCGTCGCCGAGGCCGATGTAGAGGTAGCCGTCGGGCCCGAACGCGAGCTGGCCTCCGTTGTGATTGGAATACGGCTGAGAGACGGTGAGGACGAGCGTCGCGGAGGCGGGGTCAGCGACACCCGCATTGGCGCCGACCCGGTACCGTTCGACGCGCGTGTCGCCCGATGCGTCCGTGTAGTCGACGAAGAAATAGCCGTTCTCCGCGAACCGCGGATGGAAGGCCAGGCCGAGGAGACCCCGTTCCCCGCCGCTCCGCACCCGGTCCGTAATGTCCAGGAAGGGAACGGGGACGAGTTGGCCGGCTTCGACGATGCGGATGCGCCCGCGCTGCTCCGCGATGAAAAGTCGACCATCACCGGCCGGTGCGGTCAGGCCGACCGGCGAATCGAGCCCGCTGACAACCTCTTCGAGCCGGAACGGAGGCGTCGTACCCGGGTCCTGGATCCGGTCCGCGCGGCCGCCTCCCGGTCCACAGGCGAGCACCATGACGGCGAGCGCCGCCGGCAGCAGACGGCCGGCGTCGCCCGTGGCCCCGTTCGAAGTGCCTCGCCTCACGAGCCGTGCGGCGCCGCGGGCACGGGCCCGCCTCGCTGGAATCGCGCGAGTGCCGCGAGCCGTCGCGGCGGCCGGCGCGGCGGAACGCCGTCCTCCGGGTCGCCCCCCCGCGGAGTGGTCGGCGCGGCGGCGGAAGCGAACACGCGCTTGAACCAGAGGCCGACGTCATCCACGACGGAATAGAGGACGGGCACCAGCACGAGCGTGAGCATCGTGGCACAGATCAGGCCGACGATGACGGCGATGGCCATCGGCGCCCACCACGCGGCCTGCTCGCCGCCCCAGAAGATGTTCGGCCGCAACGCCCGGAAATACCCGAAGAAGTCGAAGTTGAAGCCCACGGCGAGCGGGACGAGGCCGAGCACGGTCGTCGCGGCCGTGAGAATAACGGGACGGAACCGGGTAGCGCCGGCAACCATCAGCGCCTCGTTGCGCGGCAGGCCGTCGCGGCTCCGGAGCAGGTCCACGTAGTCGATCAGCACGATGGCATTGTTCACGACCACGCCCGCGAGCGAGATCACGCCCAGTCCGGTCATGATGATGCCGAACGGCATGCGGAACAGCATGAGTCCGATCAGCACGCCGACCGTCGACATGATCACGGATGTCAGGATGATCGCCGGCTTGATGACGGAATTGAACTCCGACATCAGGATGAGGGCGATCAGGAAGAGGGCGATCAGGAACGCCCTGCTCAGGAAGTCCATCGCTTCCTGCTGGTCCTCCTGCTGGCCGGTGTAACGCATCGTGTACCCGGCCGGCAACTCCTTCTGGAAGTCCGCGAGCGTGGACTTCACGGCGGCCAGTACCCGGTTGCTGTTCTCGCCTGTGCGCACGTCCGATTGCACCGTCGCGACCCGGTCGAGATCCTTCCGCCGGACCGTGCCCAGCCCTTCATCGACGTGCCACTTCGCCACCGAGTTGAGCGGGATCTGCCGGCCTTCCGACACGACCGTCAGGTCGCTCAGCGCATTGAGATTCTCCCGGTCCGCCTCCGCCAGCCGGACCACGATGTCGTACTCGTCCTTGCCCGAACGGTACTTCCCTGCCGTCGTACCCTGGATCGCGGTTCGCACGGTCAACCCGATCTTCGACGTGGACAGATCGTAGAGCGCTGCGCGCTCCCGATCCACCTGCACCACCAGCTCCGGACGGCCCCGCGTCATGTCGCTCTTCAGACCTTCGAGCCGGGCGTACACCGGGGATGCCTCCAGAATCGCGATCGCCCGGTCCGACAGCTGTTTCAGCGTCTCGACCTCCGGTCCCACGATTTCGAGGTTCACCGGGGCGCCGCTCGGCGGACCCATGTTCTGCTTCTCGATCTTGATGTCGGCGCCCGCGATGCCCGCACTCGCGGTCTCCTGCATCTGCCGCATGGTCTCGAAGACGTCGAACTTCCGCTTCTCGAAATCGACGAAATTCACCGCTACGCTGCCCTCGGCGTTCGACGCGAACAGCCCGCCCCCCGCCGTGGTGCCCGCCACCGTGGCCACCGTCGACTCGAAGTCGCCCGCGCCTCGCAGGCTGTCGACCCGCTGCTCGATGCGCCGGGCCAGACCATTCGTGAAATCCGGCGCCGTCCCCGAGGGCACGTCGATACGGGCGTAGATCGTCTTCGGCGGGATCGACTCCGGGAAGTACTCCACGCCGACGTTCAGGAACGCGAACGCGACGATGGCCCCGACGAACGAGCCCACCGCGACGCCGATCGTCGTCTTCCGGTGCGCCAGCGCCCAGGCCAGCGTCCGCTGGTACTTCTCGATCGTCCACGGCACGCCGACCGCCTGGAACCAGCGCGCGAGCCGGGCCAGCAGCAGCTTGTGAAACAAGATCACCGCGGAGAACGTGACCAGCATGACGATCGCGGACAGCGGATTCGCGCCCCCCACGACCAACAGGAGAACGACGGCGGCACCGATCAGCAGCCGCCGCAGGGCGGGCGCCATCGGTCGATTCGGCTCCGTCTCCAGGCGCATGAATACCGCGCACATTGGAGGCGTCAGGATCAGGGCGACGAACAGCGAGCAGGACAACGCCACGATCAGCGTGAGCGGCAGGTAGCCCATGAACTCGCCGGCAATGCCAGGCCAGAAGAGCAACGGTCCGAACGCGGCGACCGTCGTCAGGGTCGACACGATCACGGGAACCGCCACCTCGCCCGCGCCCCGGCGCGCCGCCTCGAAGCGCTCGTAGCCCTGTTCCATGTGCCGGTAGATGTTCTCGACCACCACGATCGAGTTGTCCACCAGCATCCCGAGCGCCAGGATCAGCGCGAACAGGACGACCATGTTCATCGACACGCCCATCACCTGCATCACCAGGAACGACAGGAGCATCGACGTCGGCACGGCCAACGCGACGAACGTCGAGTTGCGCACGCCCAGGAAGAACAGCAGCACGGCCACCACCAGCAGCAGGCCGCTGATGATGTTGTTCTCGAGGCTGGAGACCATCTTGCGGATCTGGTCCGACTGGTCCGACGTGATCACCACCTTCGTGCTGGGCGGGAAGGTGGGCTCGAGTTGCGCGATCACGGCCTTCACCGCGTCGGCCGTCTCGATGATGTTCTCGCCGCTCCGCTTCACGATGTCGAGGGTCACGACCGCGCTGCCGTCCAGGCGCGCGTAGCTGCGCCGGTCCTCGAAGCCGAAATCGACGGTGGCGACGTCGCGCACGTAGATCGGGCGGCCGGCCTTGGTGTCGACCACGATGCCGCGGATCAGGTCCGTGTTCTGGAACTCGCCGGCCACGCGTACGAGAAAGTCCTGCGTGCCGACTTCGATGGCGCCGCCCGGGATGGTGACGTTCTCCGAGCGAATCGCCTCGATCACGTCCGTGAAGGCGAGGTTGTAGAACTTGAGGCGCGAGAGGTCGACGTTCACCTTGACCACCCGTTCGAGCCCGCCCGACAGGCGCACTTCCAGGAGGGCCGGGATCTGCTCCAGCTCATCCTGCAGGTTCTCCGCCACCTCCTTGAGCCGCACCAGGTCGTACTTCCCGGACACGTTGACCTGCATGATCGGGAAGTCCGCGAAGTTGAACTCGGACAGCACCGGGTCGTCGGCATCGGCAGGAAGCTTGGGCCGCGCGAGGTCCACCTTCTCGCGCACCTTCTGCAGCGCCTCCTCCATATCCATGTCGCTGTCGAACTCGGCCGTCACGCTCGAGAAACCCTGGTCCGAGACCGACGTCAGATCCGTGATCTCGGGGATCTTGTTGAGCTCTTCCTCGATGACCCGCGAGACCAGCGTCTCCATGTCCTTGGGCGCGACCCCCGGATACACCGTGTTGATCGCGATCATCGGGACCGTGACCTCCGGGCTCGCCTCCTTCGGGATCGCGCGATACGCAGCGATCCCCAGAAGCACGATCATCGACGCCAGCGCCGCGATGCTGATCCGGTTCGAGATCGCCAGGTTGGTGGGCCCGAAATAACGCGGTTTCTGCGACCTGTGCGGCGCCTCTCCCTGCCCTCCCGTCCCGCTCACTGCCCACCTCCGGCGCCCGTCGCCGCCGTCTCCACTTCGATGCGGTCTCCGGCCGTGACCTGCTGCTGGCCCACCACGATGACCCGCTCGCCCGGCGCCAGGCCCTCGCGCACCACCACGCGTGGACCATCACCCGCGCCCATCACTACCGGACGGGCCTCGGCGCGCGTCTCCCCGGCCTTCGACGCGACCACGAACACGATGTAGCCGGACTCCGATCGCAGCACCGCCTCGCGCGGAACCAGGATCGCGTCACTCAGCTCGCCGCGGCCCAGCCGCAGCCGCGCGACCATGCCGGGCTTGAGCACGCCCTCCCGATTGGGAATCACGACCTCCACCGCGAACGTGCGGCTCTGGTCGTCGATCGCCGTGCTCACGTACTTGATGCGCCCGTCCAGCTCGACGCCGTTGTCGAACGCCACGGTGGCCGTTGACTTCAGGCCGATCTCGCCCGCGTACTGCTCCGCGACGCCGGCCACCACACTCAGCGGATCCACATCGATGACGCGCGCCACGCGCGTGCCCGGCGCCACCGACGAGCCGACCTCGACGAACCGGTCGTCGAGGATCCCGCCGATCGGCGCACGCACCACGGTCCGCTCCAGCCGCGCGGAAAGCGCGCGTGCACTCGCTGCCGCCGTCTCGGCGCCGTACTTCGACCGCAGGTATGCAAGCTCGGAGCCGATGGAGTCCTCCTCCCAGAGCCGGCGTTGCCGCTCCCAGGTCTCGCGCGCCAGCTGTGCTTCCGACTCCGCCTGGTCGTGCTGGGCCCGGATCAGCTCGTCGTCGATGCGCGCGATCGCCTGGCCAGCGGCCACTCGGGCGCCCCGGTCCACGAACACTTCCCGGATCACACCGGATTCCTCGCTCGCGACCACCACGTCCCGATCCGCCAGCACCGAGCCCGTCACCGTGATCGTCTCGCGAAACGGTTCCGGCTGCACTTCCAGCGCCTCGACGTTGACGACCCGTTCCTGCACCCCTTCCGTCGCGGCCGACGCCTCCGCATCCGCGCCCGCCGGCCGGCAGCCTCCGGATACCAGCCCCAGCCATGCCACAGGCAGCAGCCACAACGCCCGCGTGCCCCTCCCCTTTATCATCGATTCCTCGCATCCGTTGCCTTGGCCAGCTCGCCGCCCCGCTGCAGCTCGGGCACGACGCCGATCGCCTCTTCCAGCCCGGCTCTGGCCGTCAGATAGTCGTGTACCGCTTCCGCGTAGTTGAATTCACTCTGCCGCAACGCGTTCTCCGCATCCGTCACTTCCAGCTGGCTGCCCACGCCCTCCCGGTACTGCGCCCGCGCGATCTGGTACCCGCGCTCCGCCTGCGTCCGCGCCAGCTTCTGCGCCACGGCCCGGTCATGCGCCTCGGCTACTTCATCCATCAACGTCTTCACGTCACTTTCCACGCGGTCGCGCAACAAGGCTTCCTGCGATCGCACCTGCTCCACCACCGCCCGTTTCTGCGCCGTGCGCGCCGGCCGCTTCATGCCGCCGAACAGCGGCATGCTGAGCTGCAGTCCGACCTGTCGGCCGTACGAGCGCTGGCGGTCGCTGGCCCCGAAGAAGTCCGGGTTCCCGTTCTGCTGCGCCGCGATCGAGTACGTACCGAACAGCGACAGCTTCGGCAGGTACTCCGACTGCTCCACCCGCAGCTCCGCGACCCGCAGTTGCTCCGTCAACGCCAGCTGCCGGACATCCGAGCGGTTCTCCTGCGCCAGCTCCAGCGCCCGGTCCGGACGAAGCATCGTGCCCGCCGCCCGCACCGACCCCGTCTCGTCGTCCACCAACTCGCCACCCAGATCCATCTCGAGCAGCGAGCCCTGCACCTCCACCGAATCCAGATCGTCCTCCCCAAGCTCTACCGCGAGGTTCCGCTTCGCCGCTTCCGCCGCGTTCGCCGAGCGGCGCAGCCCCGGCTCCAGGTTTGCCAGCTCGACCTCGAGGCGAAGCACTTCGTAGCTCGACGCCACCCCCGCCGCCGCCATCTTCCGTGTCTCCTCCAGCGTCTGACGAACACGCGCCACCGTGTTCTCCGTCAGGTGCACGCCCGCCTCCGCCAGCAGTGTCGCGTAGTACGCCAGCTTCACTCGCGTCACTACCGCGATCGTCCGGCCCCGCACGATCTCTTCCTGCAGGCCCTGGTACCGGCCCGCCGTCCCTACGCCGATGAACGCCGACGCCTGGAACAGCGGCTGCTCCGCCCGCAGCTGCAGGCTCCACGAGTTGTCCGCTCCGAACTTCACCGCCACCAGCTCGTCCGGCGACGCGTTCGGATCGAAGATGATCCGCGGCAGGAAGTTGCCCGGGACCGTCAGGTTCCGCGTATAGCTCATGTTCAGGTCCAGCGTCGGAAACACGCTGCCCCACGCCTCGCGCACCCGCTCCTCCGCACCCTCAAGGTCCAGCCGCGCCACCTCCAGATCGCGGTTGTTCGCCAGCGCCTGCTCCAACGCCTGCTCCAGCGAAAGACCCCGCACAGCCGGACTCCCGCTCTGCGCCCGCGCCGGGCTCGCTATCACCAGCAAAAAAGTCAACAGTGCGCACGCACCTCGGCCCCAACCCTGCACCGTCCCCATTCGACCTGCTCCCTTCAAGACAAACCGCTGCCCGCGCGGGTCGCGGGCTCTTTCGTCGTTCGGACGTCCGATTCCGGCCCCCGGCTCGTCCGCCAGCCCCAGTACAGCGAGTGCTTCGCATCCTCGAGCAGATCCAGGAACTCCTCCGATGTCGCCGCCTGCCGACTCAGGTGACCCGACAGGTACAATGACGTCAGTCCGTGGATCAGTCCCCACCCGATCACCGCCGCCCGACGGACGTCACCCAATCCGTGAAGCCCCTCCTCCGCCGCCCGCTGCAGCAACGTCACAACTCCGAACGGATCCGAACGGTCGTGCGGCGGCTCCCCGTCCGTCGTGCACTCGAGTCGCGCCGCCGCCGGAAGCTCGAACATGACCCGGAAATACGCCGTGTTCTCCAGCGCGAACCGCGCATACGCACGACCTACCGCAGAATACTGGTCCGCCGCGCTCGTGGTTTCGGACAGCTCCGCCAGCTCCGCTCGCACGTAATCCTCGAGCTGCCCGAACCCCTCCAGCACCACTTCCCGGACCAGCGCGCCTTTGTCCTTGAAGTACAGGTAGATCGTTGACGGCGAATACTCGATTCGCTCCGCGATCGCCCGCATCGACAACCCGCCCAGTCCTTCCTCCGACAGAAGGTCGCGCGCAGCCTCGACGATCGAGGCCCGCAGCAACTCCTTCTCCCGCTCCCGTCGTTCCGCGATTCCCATGGCCTAACCGTGTTACCAGACATGAACAATGGGCATAAGGTTAACGTCGTTCAGCGTCGCGGTCAATGGATTGTCCAGCTTCAGATCCCGGGCATGGGTTGGACGACCGGTCGGTTTGTATGCAAATGGATTCGGAGGCGAGTTCCGGGACGGGGACGGCTCGGCGTGACGGGGTCGCGGCCCGGGACTCAGGGGATCGAGGGGCGGCGGGTCAGGACTTCGCGGGCCGCGTGGATTTTCGGGGCTTGCGCTTGGGGCGGGCGGAGCGGGCCGGCTTGCATGGTTGCGGCCGGTTGGCGGAGCGATCGAGGATGTCGGGAGCGCCGAAGAGCATACCCTGTCCGAGGTCGCAATCGAGGTCCTGGAGGATGGCGGTCTGTTGGGGGGTCTCGATGCCTTCGGCGACGACCTGGATACCGAGGTTGTGGCCGAGGACGACCATGGCGCGGACGAGTTCGACGGCGTGGTTGTCGTCGGGCATGCGTGCGACGAAGGAGCGGTCGATCTTGAGGCAGTCGATGGGCAGGCTGTGCAGAGCGCTGAGCGAGGAGTGACCGGTGCCGAAGTCATCCATCATGATGCGGACGCCGAGCGCCTTGAGCTGGCGGAGGGTAGCGGCGGCCTCGGCGGCGCTTCCCATGACGGCGGACTCGGTGATTTCGAGGAGCAGCCTGTGGGGCTGGATTCCGCACTGTTCGATGATGTCGGCGACCTCCGCGACGAATTCGGGGCGGCGCAGCTGGTTGCCGGAGAGGTTGACGCTGACGGACAGCGGACCGTCGGTTCGGGGGTCCATGGCGACGACCTGCATGCAGGCGTCGAGCAGCGCCCACGCGCCGAAGGGAACGATGAGCCCGATCTCCTCCATGACGGGGATGAACTCGGCGGGTGAGACGACGCCGCGGACGGGATGTTCCCAGCGGGCGAGGGCCTCGACGGCGAAGAGGTCACCGGACCGGAGCACCGTGATGGGCTGGTAGAGCAGGTGGAACTGGCCGTGGGCGAGCGCGCGTCGCAGCTCGTTCTCGATGTGCAGCCGCCGCCGGACCTCCTCGCGCATCTGGACGTCGAAGACGACGAGCGCGTGCTGCTTCTGCTTGGACTGGTACATGGCGGTGTCGGCATCGCGCAGGATGTCGTCGGGCGAATCGTAGGCGGCGGAGTCGAGGACGGCGCCGATGCTGGCGCTGACGAACAGGTCGCGGTCGGCGACGCGGTAGGCGCCGAGGACGGAGGCCTTGATGCGATCGATGCTGGCGTCGAGGACATCGGGGTCGGGTACGTCCTCGAGAATGACGACGAACTCGTCGCCGCCCAGGCGGGCCACGGTGTCGCTGGTGCGGACACTGGCCTGGAGGCGGCGAGCGACCTGCATCAGCAGCTCGTCGCCGGCCTGATGTCCGTAGCTGTCGTTGATGAGCTTGAAGCGGTCGAGGTCGATGAACAGCAGGGCGAAGGAGTTGCCGTGGCGCGAGTTCCTGGCGAAGGCGCGGTGGAGCCGGTCCTGGAGCAGAACGCGGTTGGGCAGACCGGTGAGCGGATCGAACACCCCCCGGCCGGTCATGTCGGTCATGGAGCCGGCCATGCGAAGCGCGCGGCCATCGCGTTCGCGGATGGTGACGCCGCGCATGAGTACCCAGCGATAGGAGCCGTCGCGGTGGAGAATGCGGAATTCGTCCTCGAAGTGGGGAGTGAGCCCTTTGAGGTGGCTGACGACCTGGCTGGAAACGCGCTGGGCGTCGTCGGGGTGGACGCGCCGGGCGATGTCGCCGGGATCGGCGTCCATCTCGTGCTCGTCGTACCCGAGGATCGCCTTGAAGCGGGGCGAACAGTAGACGGATGCGGAGGCGAGGTCCCAGTCGTAAAGGCCATCGTTGGAGCCGGCGACGGAGAGCGCGTACCGCTCCTGGCTGAGCGTCAGCTCATTCTCCCGGTCGAGCGCGGCTCGGCGCAGGCGCTCTGTGCGAAGGATGGCGCGGAAGCGGACGAGGTGGGCGCCGATCGCGATGGCGACGGCACCGGCCAGGTGGAGCGCCGACACCAGCCAGATCCGGTCGAGTCCGGCAGCGAGGGCGGAGACGCTCCACGCGGCGATGGCGACGATGACGACAACCATCAGCCAGCGCAGCGACAGCATGAGGATGCCGGCGCCGATGACGAGCAGGGCGAGGCCGCTGCCGGCCTCGGGGCCGCCGCCCAGGACGGTCTGGACGGCTGTGCCCACCAGGGACACGGAAACGAGGATGGTGGCGAGCAGGTGTCCGCGGCCGGTGGGACGCCAGCGGCGAAGCGCCAGGGCGAAGGCGATGAAAAGTGCGGCCAGCCCGGTGAGGACCGGACCGGTACCCGCGGATTCCGGGATGAAGGCGTTGTAGCTGATGGCCTGGATGGCGTAAAAGGCCGCGAGCCCGACGGCTGCGGGCCGCACGATCGCCATGACCATGGCGTCCATGCGCGCCTGAAGGTCGGGGTCGACCGGCGCCCGCCAGCCCGGGATCTCCATCTCCCTCGCGGGACTCTGCATTCGCACCTTTTCGGATCGGGATTCCCGCTCCAGTTTCGGCACGATCGCGGCTCCGTCTGAAAGGAAACGCCGTCGGGCGGCTGGGGCGAAGGCGGGTCAGACGGGTCCGCGACCGTGCGGGCCTTCCCGCAGAATCGAGCCGACCGGTCGCGGGTATGGGGAATCGTGAGTCCGCGAGTCCTGCAGGGAATGAACGATGGATTCCGACCCGCCGTGGTCGGCGCCTTCGAATTGGCGTTTGCGCCGCTGCGGCGCGCGTTGTTGCACGGGCCGCTGCTGGCCGGCGCGCTGGAGGCGCCGCCCGCCGAAGGGCCCTTGCTGCTCGTGGCGAATCACTCGAGCTGGTGGGACGGCTTCATCCTCCGCGACGTGCAACGGCGACTCCGTCCTCGAAGCCCTCTCTACACGCTGATGACGACGCGCGAGCTTCGCCGTCACCCGTACCTCCGCTGGATGGGGTGCGTCGGCCTGGAACCGGGGAACGCGTCCTCGGTGCTGGGCGCGTTCCGACGGCTGCGTGACGTGGCACGGAACGACCGGAGCGCGGTCTTCGCGGTGTTTCCGCAGGGTTCGATCTGGCCGCCGACTCGGCGCCCGCTGGGATTCGAGCGCGGCGTCTCCGTCCTGACCTCGCTCCTCGCGCCGCTCACTGTCCTGCCGGTCGCCATCCACGTCGAACCGCTGAACCGAGCGGCGCCAACCGCGTTCGTGTCGATCGGCCCGGCACTCCCCGCGGAGCACAGACCCGAACCCGCCACGTTCGAGCGGGCGGTCGAGACGGAGCTGGACGCCATCCGCGATTTCCTCGACGATACCGGCGAACGCGCGGCCCGGCTCTGGCCGAGCGCGGACACCCGCCTGCCGCGCCCGGAACGGGCGCCGGATACGCAGGATCCGCCGATCGCCCTTCGCTCGCGCTGACTGGCCGCCACGCGCGCACCCTTCGCATATTGCCGGTGGACAACCATGAGAAACGGCGACGCGACCGGTCCACTGCCGGAACGCCCGTTTCCCCGACCGGATCCGGGTTCCACCATGCAGAGCACCAATCCCGCCACGGGCGAGCGCCTCGCCGAATTCGACGAGATCAGCGATACCGAGCTTGCGGAGAAGCTCGCCCTCGCGCAACGCGCGTTCGAGCGCGGCCGCTCCACTCCACTCGAGGAGCGCACCGCCCGACTGCTGGAGGCCGCTACGCTGCTGGAAGCGGAAAAGCGCGAGCTCGGTCGGATAATGACGCTCGAGATGGGGAAGCCGATCGCGGCCGCGATCGCGGAAGCCGAGAAGTGCGCCTGGGTCTGCCGCTACTATGCCGAGACCGCGGCCGCGCACCTCGCCGACGATGTCATCGAGACCGGAGCGCGACGGAGCTGGATCGCCTACCAGCCGATCGGCCCCGTCCTTGCCGTCATGCCCTGGAATTTCCCCTTCTGGCAGGTCTTCCGGTTCGCCGCGCCCGCACTCGTGGCCGGCAACGTCGGACTGCTCAAGCACGCGTCCAACGTGCCGCAATGCGCACTCGCCATCGAAGATGTCCTGCGAAGGGCGGGATTCCCCGAGGGTTCGTTCCAGACGCTGCTCGTCGGGTCGGAACGCGTCAGCGGCATCATCGCCGACCCGCGCATCCGCGCCGTCACACTCACCGGAAGCGAGCCTGCGGGCCGCGCCGTCGCCGCCGCGGCAGGTCGCCACATCAAGAAGACCGTGCTCGAGCTCGGCGGCAGCGACCCCTTCATCGTGATGCCGAGCGCTGACCTCGATGCCGCCATCCGGACCGCGGTGCGCGCCCGCACCCTCAACAACGGCCAGTCCTGCATCGCCGCCAAGCGCTTCCTCATCGCGCGGCCGATCGCCGCTGAGTTCGAGGAGCGGTTCGTGCAGGCCATGTCCGCGCTCACGGTCGGCGATCCGCTCGACGAAACGACCGACATCGGCCCGCTCGCCACGCCCGCGATCCTTCGCGAGCTCGATCTCCAGGTGCGCAACAGCGTCGCCGCCGGTGCACGCGTGCTGCTTGGAGGATCGCCTCTCGAGCGGCCCGGCAACTTCTACCCGCCCACCGTGCTGACCGACATTCCGCACGCTTCACCCGCGTGGCGGGAGGAGACGTTCGGCCCCGTCGCGTCCCTCTTCCGCGTCGATGGCGTCGACGACGCCATCCGGATCGCCAACGACACGCCGTTCGGCCTCGGCAGCGCCGCCTGGACGAAGGACCCGGACGAACAACGCCGCTTCATCGAGGAGATCGATGCCGGCGCGGTCTTCATCAACGGCATGGTCGCATCCGACCCGCGACTCCCCTTCGGCGGCGTGCGGAACTCGGGATACGGACGGGAACTCGCCACGATCGGGATCCGGGAGTTCCTGAATGTCAAGACCGTGTGGGTCGGGGAATGAGCGGAGCCTGAATAGCCCGCCTTTCGTCACCCCTTAATCCCACCACCCCTGCAGATACCATCGGTCCGCCCGCGCATCCCGAAAAATCCACACCAGGGTGCCTTCCGTCGTGACGCCGCGGAAGTACTCCCGCGCGTACGGCGAATCCCACTGCCCCCCTGACACGCGGTCCGGACCCGCCACCGTGGCGAAACACTTCCACTCGCCATCCCGGTAGCGCTCCGGCAACGCGTGGTCCCGCCGCTCCATCGTCTCGACCGTGATCGGCCGCGGCTCCCTGAGCAGTTGCAACACCAGGCCCGCTTCACCCCGCTCCCCCACCGACGCTCCCGCCTCCGCCCCCGCTTCCCTGCGGTTCATGGAATCGTGCTCGACGATCCGCTCGGGCTCGACCGCCACGAAATCGGTTCGCCGCTCCGCCAGCGGATGCGACGACCGCTCCGCCCGCACCACGACCGGTCCCTGCGCTTCGATCAGACGCGCCAGCGCAGCTTCCACGACCGGCACGGTCGCGAACCCCGCATCGAACAGGTCGCCCTGGATCGCCGACGCCGACTCGATCTCCAGGACTTCCAGGCTCACACCCGCGACGGCATCGGGCACCGTCAACCGCTCGATCGCCGCCCGCACCAGCCGCAGCCAGACCGATCGGCTCGCCGTCGGCCGCGCGGGACGCAACCGCTTCCGCCACACTTCCCCGTTCGCCAGCGGCAGCACCAGCTCCATTCGCCGCGCATGCGCACCGCGACCCGCGAGCGCTTCGCTGAGACCGCCCAGCAACGCGTTCGCCGTGAATACCAGCCGCTCCGGATCCGTGACCACGTAATCCACGAAGTCCAGCGATGCCTTCGGATGGTTCGAGATCACCGCGCGGAACAACCGCCGCTCATCCTCCGCCCGGGAACGACGCCAGACCTCGACCGCCTCCCCACCGAACCGGACCTCCACCGCCTCGCGTGATACCTCCGCCAGCTGGCCACACGTCTCGATACCCACACCTTGCAGCAACCGTATCAACCCATCCTCCGGCTCCAGCACCTCCAGGCCGAACGGCGCCAGCCAGCTTCGCTCCTCGCCGGTCACGACCTCCACACCGCCTTCCCCGGCCGACCGGGCGGCCGCGTACGCCGTAACCGGCATCTCCCCCAACCCGCAACGCACCCCGGCCACGCCCAGCGCCCCGAACCGCGCCACGATCTCCGACCCCAGGGCGTCGCTCCGGAGTCCCCTGCCATCTGCCCACACCCGGCCTGATGCCTCCACCGCCACCCGCGGAACCCGCTCCAGCAACTCCTCGATGACCCGCTCCCGGGACAGCGACTCCACGCCCAGCACACAGATCACCACCTCACGGCTCCTCGACCACACCCGGCAACCGCTTCCGCTGCGCGCCCCGCCGGTCCACCAGCCGCGAATCCGGAGCCAGACGCGGCTCGAAGCCCAGCACCGGCAAGCGGAACTCCGTCCGGCCCTGCCAGCCCAGTGACCGCGCTTCCACACGCACCATCACCGCCTCCGCTTCCACCGGCGCACCGAACGCGTCCCGCCGCCACGTCCAACTCTCCTCCACCAGTCGCGAGAGAATCCGCAGCTGCGCCACCGGCACGTCCCGGCTCAGCACGACGAACGCCCCACCTCCCGCCCGCACCGCCCGCTCCAGCCGGACCTCCAGACCCGACACACCACTTTCCACGCACAGAACCACCAGGCCGAACCCGCCCGACCGCGCCAGCTCCTCCGCACACTCCAGCGCCTCGCGTCCACTCGCCGGCCTCAACAGCAGCGGGCCCACCGGCCAGTGATCCCCCAGCACCCGCCCCGATCCATCCACCCACACGCTCCGCTCACCCCGCTCCACCACCGACCGGCACGCCGACCGCAGCGCCGCCGTCGCGCCCCCGCCCGGCGTCCATACCGTCAACCGGCCACGCGGAAGCCCGCCGTTCGGCAGCAGTCGGTCCAGCGGCTCGATCCCCGTCGACACCGCCTGCGCCGTCCGCCATACCAGCGGGAGCGCATCGGGGTATCGCCGGGCGAGCGTCTCTTTCAGGTCCTGGATCGCGGCCGGGGCACTCATGGGCAGTCCGTGTCAGTCCGGGGTGGTATCCGAAGATAGGCCGAAGAAAAACCGAAAACAAGGTCTGGCAGGGCTCGCGGGCCGGCGCTACGATCCGGGGACGGAACGGGTAGCGGGAGTGGAGGCGGGGGCGTTTGCGGGTCGGGGAGCGGGAGCGGCGGGAGGCGGGAACAGCTGGAACAGCGGGAGCGGCGGGAGCGGCGGGAGCGGCGGGAGCGGGAGCGTTTTGGCGAACGAGAAGCGGGAAACCGGGAGGGAGATAAGCGTATGCGACGTTCCATGATGGCGATTCTGTTCGTGGCTCTGACGGCGGGTTGTGAGACGTCGGGGCCGGCGGGAGGCGAGATGGGATTGGCTCCGGACGTGACACCGGACGATCTGGCGGGGCGGGTGGCGAAGTTCGAGCCGGCGGTCCTGGATTTCGATGACAGCGCACTGGCGCCGTGGGAGAAGACGGTGGTGGAGAAGCTGGTGCAGGCGACGGACCTGATGCACGAGTTGTTCTCGGAGCAGGTGTCTCCGGAGAACGCGACGTGGAAGCAGGAGCTGGCCGTGTACGACGGCCCGGGCGCGGAAGCGGCACGAAACTACTTCGACATCATGGTGGGTCCGTGGGACCGTCTCGAGCACGACCAGCCGTTCCTGTCGGTGGGCGAGAAGCCTGCGGGAGCGGGCTACTACCCGGCGGACATGACGACGCAGGAGTTTGACGACTGGATCGCGGCGCATCCGGAAGACCGGGACGCGTTCATGGCGTACTTCACGGTGATCCGTCGGGACGAGTCGGGCACGGGGCTCCGGGCGGTGCCGTACAACGAGGCGTACGGCGAGAAGCTGGGGCAGGCGGCGGCGCTGCTGCGAGAGGCGGCAGACGCATCGCAGAACGCGACGTTGTCGGATTTCCTGCGCAAGCGTGCGGACGCGTTCGGGAACAACGACTACTACGAGAGTGACGTCGCGTGGATGGACATCGCGGACAGCCGGATCGAGCCGACGATCGGACCGTACGAGGTGTACGAGGATGGTCTGTTCGGCTACAAGGCGGCGTTCGAGAGTTTCCTGACGGTGGCGGACGAGGCAGCGAGCGCGGAGCTGCAGCGGCTGAAGGACTACCTGCCGGACCTGGAGCGGCAACTGCCGATCGACGACCGCTACAAGAACCCGGACCGCGGATTCGAGAGTCCGATCCGGGTGGTGGACGAGATCTACGCGGGCGGCGACACGCGTGCCGGCGTGCAGACGACGGCGTTCAACCTGCCCAACGACGCGCGCGTCGTGGAGCAGAAGGGCTCGAAGAAGATCATGCTGCGCAACGTCTCGCAGGCGAAGTTCGACAAGATACTGATGCCGATCGCGAGCGCGCTGCTGACGCAGGACCTGGTGTCGCAGGTCTCCTTCCAGCCGTGGTTCACGAACGTGGTGATGCACGAGCTGGCGCATGGCCTGGGACCGACGACGGTAACGACGCCGGCGGGCGAGACCATGCAGGTGAACCGCGCGTTGCGTGACACGTACTCAGCGCTGGAGGAATTGAAGGCGGACGTCACGGGGCTGCACAACATGACCGTGCTGGAGGCCCGGGGCGTGTTCGATGGCCAGTTCGTGCGCCAGGCGTTCGCCGGTCACGTGGCGGACCTGTTCCGCGCGGTCCGGTTCGGCGCTTCCGAGGCGCACGGCAAGGCGAACCTGATCCAGTTCAACTGGCTGCGCGAGAAGGGCGCGCTCAAGCCGGCGGTCGGTGACGAGATCGAGACGGCGCCGGGAGCGCTACAGGAAGACATCCTCTTCACGGCGGATCTCGACGCGGTGCGCGCGGCGAATCGCGAGCTGGCGAAGGAAGTGTTGATGATCGAGGCCACCGGCGACTACGACCGGGCGAACGCGTTCGTCGCGCGCTACGGAACCGTAAGCGAGGAATTGTCCGGGCTGCTGAGCCGGCTCGACGGCAAGGTCCCGGTGGACATCAAGCCGGTCTACGCCGTGCTCGACAGGATGGCCGGCTGGCGTTGAGCGGAGTGCTTCTGCTCGCGGTCGCGGCCGGGGGCGCGCTGGCGGCCGGCCGCTGAGGCGAACGTGCCGCCGGCGCCCGTACGGGGCCGGCGGCACTCGCCGGATCGGAAGACCGGCGCATCACGGTGACCCGGAAAGGTCAGGCCTTCTCCTCTTCCTTCTCCTTCTCCACCGTCTCGATCACCTTCTGTGCGACGTGGCTGGGCACCTCCTCGTAGCCGCGCAGCGTCCGGGTATGGACGGCGCGGCCCTGCGTGAGCGAACGCAGCGTGGTCGCGTACTTGTAGAGCTCGGCCTGGGGCACGAGCGCGCGCACGATGGTCTTCGAACCGACCTGGTCCATGCCGAGGATCTTGCCTCGGCGGTGGTTGAGGTCGCCGATCACGTCCCCCATGTAGGCCTCGGGCGTTGCGACTTCGACCTCGATGATGGGCTCGAGGATCACGGGATCCGCCTTCTCGGCGGCAAGACCGAACGCCATCGAGCCGGCGATCTGGAAGGCGATGTCACTCGAGTCCACGCTGTGGTACGAGCCGAAGTAGCACTCGGCCTGGAAATCCACCACCGGGAAGCCCGCCAGGATGCCCTTCTTCGACGCTTCCTGAATGCCCTTGTCCACGGACGGAATGAACTTGTTGGGAATCACGCCGCCCGTGATCGCGTCCACGAAAGTGTAGCCGCTGCCGCGGGCCAACGGTTTCACGCGGACATGGCAATCGCCGAACTGGCCGTGGCCACCCGTCTGCTTCCTGTAGCGACCGTGGGCTTCCGCCTGCTTGCGGATGGTCTCCCGGTACGGGATGCGCGGTTCCTCCGTGATCACGGACACGTGGTACTTGCGCTTGAGCCGCTCCATCTGGACGTCGAGGTGCAGCTCGCCCAGTCCGCGGATGATGGTCTGTCGAAGCTCACCGTCGAAGTAGCTGTGGAAGGTCGGGTCTTCTTCGTGCAGCTTGTGCAGCCCGACGCCGATCTTGTCCTCGTCGCTACGGCTCGCGGCGCGGACGGCGAGCTGGATGTCGGGCTCGGGGAACGGGATCCCGTCCAGCACCAGCGGGCGCGACTCCGTGGAGAGCGTGTCGCCCGTGTGCGTGTCCTTCAGCTTCGCCACGACGCCGATGTCGCCGGCGTGCAGTAGCGGGACCTCGACCCGCTCCTTGCCGAGCGGGACCGACACGTGCGTCAGCTTTTCGGGGAGTTCGCGATTGCCGTTGAATACGTCCTGGCCGTTGCTCACCGTACCGCTGAAGATGCGGAAGAAGGAAAGCTCGCCGACGTGCGGCTCGGTCGCCGTCTTGAAAACGATCGCGGCGAACGGACCGTCATCCTCACCCTTCAGCTCGATGGTCTGGTCGAGGCCGGTACGGCGCGCCGTCTCGTGCGGCGCCTCCGCCGGGCTGGGCACGACCTCGGTGATGCCTTCGAGCAGGGCGCGCACGCCCCACGTCTTCTCCGCGGCGCCACAGAATACCGGGAACAGTTCGCCCTCGAGCATCGCGTGCTTCATCGCGGCCAGGGCTTCACCCGTCGTGATCTCGCCGCCCTCGAGGTAACGCTCGAGCAACGTGTCGTCGGTCGCGGCGATCGCCTCGAAGAGCTCCGTCCGCCTGGCCTCGGCGTCGGCCTTCATCCCCTCGGGGACCGGCCCGTCCTCGTACTCGCCCAGGACCGTGCCCGTCTTGTAGAAGTGGGCCTTGCCGGTGAACAGGTTGACGATGCCCTCGAAGGTCTCGCCCGCCCCGATCGGGATCTCGGTCGGCACCACCCTGGCCGTCAGGTGCTCTCGAACGTCACGCAGCACCTTGTCGAAGTCCGCATGCTCCTTGTCCATCATCGAGATGAAAAAAAGTCTGGGAATCGAGCGCTTGGCCGTGTATTCCCAGACTTTCTCCGTTCCCACCTCGACGCCGGTCGTGGCGCCGAGGACGACTACAGCCCCATCGGCCACCCGCGTCGCCGCGATCGTCTCACCGGTAAAGTCCAGGTAGCCGGGCGTGTCCAGCAGGTTGACCTTGATGTCGTTCCACTCGGCGTACGCCGACGCGGTTTGAATCGAGATCCCGTGAGCGATCTCTTCCTCGGTGTACATCGTCAGGGCGGTTCCGTCCTTGACGTTGCCGTGACGACGCGAGGTGCCGGTCGAAAAACAGAGAGCGTCGACCAGGGTGGTCTTGCCGCTACCACCGTGGCCGACGACGACGACATTCCGGATGTGACTCGAAGAATAGGTTTTCGCCGACGACATCGAGCGCCTCCTGACCCGTACTTATCGGCCCGCTAAAGGATGGGCAACGTAGTCGCGGCCGTGACAGGGGTCAAGCGGTCGGAGCCCGCCTTCAGTTGTGGCGGTATCGTCGGCTGACGTCGTCCAGCAGCTTCCGTTCGGCGGGGGTCAGGCTGCCCATGCCGCTGGCACTGATCTTGTCGAGAACCCGGTCGAGTTCCCCGAGCAACCGCGCTTCCTCGGCGCTGGACGGCGGGGCCACCGTCGAGGCCGGCTCGCGCTGCTCGCGGGGCGGCTCGGGCCGGCCGGGGACGACGCTCAGCTTCTTGCGCGATTTGCCCTTGCGCCAGCGGGCCAGCGTTGTGGAGCGGCGGTGCCCGTCCCACTTGATGTACACGAAGGCGGCGACGATCCCGCCCAGATGGGCGAAGTGGGCCACGCCGTCCGAGCGCCCGGTGAACGCGGAGAAGAGTGAAAAGGCGACGAGCAGCGAGAACAGGATCTTGGCGGGGATCGGGACGATGCCCCAGATGTAGATGGGCGTGTCCGGCCAGTTCATGGCGAAAGCGAGACCGACGCCGTAGACCGCGGCCGAGGCTCCGATGATCGGGTTGTTCGCGAAGATGAAGGAGAAGATCGCGCCGCCCATGCCGCAGATGAAGTAGAACTTGAGGAACTCGCGCGAGCCCCAGCGGGCCTCGATCGGCGGCCCGAAGAAGAACAGCCCCAGCATGTTGAAGAGAATGTGCATGAAGCCGCCGTGAGCGAACATGTAGGTGATGAGGGTCCACGGCCGGGTGAGGATCTCGCTCGGCACGAACGCGAGGTAGTTGAGAACCGCCGGGTTCGTGTAGGTGACCAGGAATACCAGTACGTTGGCAATGATCAGGCGCTTGACCCAGGGGGTCAGGCCGTAGCCGAACGTGAATCCGGTGCGATACGCCATTCGCTTCGCTTCTAGCTGGAGTTTCCGGTGGCGATCAAACCCCGCGGGTCGCGCCGTGTTCCTGGATTCCGAGCCTGCAAATGCGCTCGCAGACCTCCGCGAACCCGATGCCCGCGGCGGCCGCACCCTTGGGGAACAGGCTCGCCGCCGTCATGCCCGGCAGCGTGTTCGCCTCGAGACACCAGAGACCGCCCTCCGCATCCATGCGGAAGTCGATGCGGCTGTACCCGCCGAGCTTCAGCGTGCGATGCGCGAGGAGCGCCCGCGCCTGCACGGCCGCCGCCAGCGCCGCGTCCAGGTCCGCCGGGAAGATCTCCTGCGCCATTCCCGGCTGGTACTTGCATTCGTAGTCGAAGATCTCGTGCTGCGGCACGATCTCGCCGACGGGCAGCGCGGTGTCTCCCAGGATCGGCACGGTCAGCTCGCGACCGGGCACGAAACGCTCCACCATCACTTCGTCGTCGAAGCGGTAGGCCTCGGCCACCGCATCGGCGAGGCCGCCCGGCTCGCGGACCACGGTGAGCCCGACCGTCGAACCCTGCTTGCTGGGCTTCACGACCGCGGGAAACCCGACCCTCGCCTCCACTTCCGCCACCTCGACCGGCGCCATGCACCAGTCGGGTGTGGGCACGCTGGCGAAGCGGAAGAGCCGCTTGGACACATCCTTGTCCATCGCCACCGCGCTTCCGAGCATTCCACTTCCCGTGTACGGCACGCCGGTCGTGTCGAGCAACGCCTGCAGCGTGCCATCCTCGCCGAACGACCCGTGCATCGCGAGGAAGAGCACGTCGACGTCGGCGAGAGGCGGGAGCGCGAGCACGGCCCGCAGGTCGATCAGCCGGAGCCGGCCGAGCTCGGCCTCGGCGGGCGGCTCCGGCGCGACGCCGCCCTTCAGGAACCGCTCCTCGTCATCCGCCGAGAGTACGCCGACGGCCGGATCGACGGCCGTGACCGCATGGCCGCGGGAACGGAGCGCGGCAACGACCTGTGCGCCACTCGCGATCGACACATCGCGCTCCTCACTCGTGCCGCCGAAGAGCACGGCGATCTTCAGCGTTCCCATCAGCTGGTCAGGAAGCGCACCATGTCGTAGCGCGTGACGATGCCGATGAGACCGGCATCGCCGCGCACGAGCACGGCGGGCGCCTGGCGCGAGAGCATGCGGCCGATGCCACTCATCGGCGTCGTCGCATCGACCACCGGGAATGGACCGTCCATGAACGGATCGACCGGATCATCGAGAAGCGCCGGATTCTCGATCACCCGCGCCATCAGGCTGGACTCGGAGAGCGAGCCGACGCACGCCTCGCCCTCGCAGATGGGCAGCTGTGAAATGTTGTGGCGCGTGATGAGACCGAGCGCTTCGCGCGTGGTCGCGCCCGAGGCCACCCACACCAGCGCCGGCGACACCCCTTCCTTCCGCGCGATCATGTCGCCCGCCGTCATGCGTTCGGGCTCGAGCAGGCGGTTCTCGCGCAGCCACTCGTCGTTGTAGACCTTGGACAGGTACCGTTCGCCCGTGTCCGTGAGCATGCAGACCACGAGGGCGTCGGGATCATCGATCTCGCGGGCGACACGAAGCGCGAGGAACGCGTTGAGCCCGGACGAGCCACCCACGAACAGGCCTTCCTCACGCGTGAGCCGGCGCGCCGTGTGAAACGCTTCCCGGTCGGAGATGTAGCGAAACTCGTCGATCACGTCGAAGTCGAGCGCGCCCGGAATCTTGTCGCCACCCACGCCTTCGACCTTGTAGGGCGCGCCCTCGCCCTTCTCGTGGGTGGCGTGATACTCGGCGTAGATGGAGCCGACCGGATCGCCCGCCACTACCCGGATCTCCGGGTTCTTCTCCTTCAGGAATCGGCCCACGCCGGTGAGCGTCCCACCGGTGCCGGCCGAGGCGACGAAATGCGTGACACGACCTTCCGTCTGCTCCCAGATCTCCGGGCCCGTGGTCCGGTAGTGCGCATCCGGATTGACCGGATTGTAGAACTGGTCGGCGAGCACGGCACCCGGTGTCTCCCGCACGATCCGTTTCGCCATCTGCACGTAGTTGTCGGGATGGTCGGGCGGAACCGCGGTCGGCGTGATGATGACCTCCGCGCCGAACGCCTTGAGCAGGCGCACCTTCTCCTGGCTCATCTTGTCCGGCATCGTGAAGATGCAGTGGTAGCCCTTGAGCGCCGCCGCGATCGCGAGACCGACGCCAGTGTTCCCGCTCGTGCCCTCGACCACCACACCGCCCGGCCGGAGTCGGCCTTCCCTCTCCGCCGCCTCGATCATGGCGAGCCCGATGCGGTCCTTCACCGAGGCGCCCGGATTGAAGAACTCCGCCTTCGCGAACACCGGCGTGCGGATCCCCATGGTGACGCGGTGCAGCCGGATCATCGGCGTCCAGCCGATGGTGTCCAGCACGTTGTCGTAGGGCCTCCGGTTCCGCAGACCGCCGTCGTCACTCATGAGCCCCCTCTTCCTCGTCCCCCGGTGGTCCGACCGACGCTCTGGCGGAGTCCTGCACGAACCGGACCGGGATCCGCACCCATGTGGCCACGCGCCGGTCGCCGCGCCGAGCCGGCGTGAATCGCATCTCCCGTCCCCCTCGTGTCGCGGCGGAATCGAGCGTCGGCGAGCCGCTGGACCGGTCCACGAACACGCTGTCGACCCGGCCCTCGGCATTGACGTGAAGGGTCAGCATCGTCTCTCCCTCGATCCCGGCATCCCAGAGATCGATGGGATAGTCGATCGGCGGATTGTCGCTCATGGGCTGCGGCAACCGGGTCGGAGCATCGCCATTGCAGGCTGGCAGAAGCAGACCGGCGCCGAGGATCAGCACGAGAATCCCGACGCGCGCGCGCCCCGGGATGGGCTCGGCGGGACCGCGGAGCTCGCCCTCGCGGCGGCCGCTGACAGATTCGGTTCGCTGTCGCATTCGCATCGGCTCAAGATAGCCTTCATCGGGCTTCGCTCAAGACACGTCCTCGCCGGTCGCCGGTCTCTCGTCGCCCGATCCCGCCACCAGGCGGCGCAGCTCCGCGAGCGCGTTGAGCGCCTCGATCGGCGTCATCCGATCCACGTCGAGAGCGCGGAGGCGCTCGAGCAGCGGGTGCGCATCGGCGCCGAACAGGCTGAGCTGGTCCGGCGCCGGCGTCGCGCGCGGCCGGTTGCGGCCTGCCCGTCCCAGACCCGTGCCGTCCCGTGTGTGTGACCCCTCGAGGTCGACCAGGATCTCGCGCGCTCGCGCGACGACGCCCGGGGGCAGCCCGGCCAGGCGGCCGACCTCGATGCCGTACGAGCGGTCGGCCGGCCCCGGCTGCACGGCGTGCAGGAACACGATGTCCTGCCCGACCTCGCGTACGGCGACGTTCTGGTTGACGAGCGCGGGCAGCAGGTCGGCGAGCTGCGTCAATTCGTGGTAGTGCGTGGCGAAGATGGTCTTGGCCTTCGCGTGCTCGTGCAGGAACTCGGTCACCGCCCACGCGATGCTGACGCCATCGTACGTGGCGGTACCACGACCGATCTCGTCGAGCAGCACGAGCGAGTCGCGGCTCGCGCCGTGCAGGATCGCCGCCGACTCCTGCATCTCGACCATGAACGTGGACTGGCCGCGGACCAGATTGTCCGATGCACCGACCCGCGTGAAGATCCGGTCGCACACCGGCAGCCGTGCCGATTCGGCGGGCACGAACGAACCGATCTGGCCGAGCAGCTGGATGAGCCCCACCTGGCGCAGGAGCGTCGACTTGCCGGCCATGTTCGGACCGGTGAGGATCACGACCCGGCCGTCCTCGTCGAGCAGCGTGTCGTTGGGAATGAACTGCTCGCGCGGCATGATCGCTTCGACCACCGGGTGCCGTCCGCCGCGGATCTCCAGCCGGTAGCCGGTGTGAATCTCGGGCCGTACGTAGAGGCGCCGCTCGGCGGCCTGGGCCAGCGCGGCGAGCACGTCCAGGCAGGCCGACTTCCCCGCCGTCGCCTGGATGCGCCGCAGGTACGTCATGACGCCATTCCGCACCTCGGCGAACACGCGAGCCTCGACCGTTGCGATCCGGTCCTCGGCAGAGAGGATCGTCGCCTCCCATTCCTTGAGCTCGGGCGTGACGTAGCGCTCGGCGTTCGCCAGTGTCTGCCGGCGCTCGTAGTCCGCGGGCACGCGCTCCAGGTTCGCCCGCGTCACCTCGATGTAGTATCCGAAGACCTTGTTGTAGCCGACCTTCAGGTTGGCCACACCCGTCCGCTCCCGCTCCCGCGCCTGCATTCGCGCCAGCGTCTCCGTCCCACCATCCCGGATGTCACGGAGCTCGTCGAGCTCGGGATCGAAGCCCTGCCGGATCGCGCCGCCATCGGCCAGCGTCGCGGGCGGTTCGTCGGCGATCGCCCGGGCGAGCAGTGCCTTCGCTTCCTCCACCGTGTCCAGCGCGCCCAGCTCCGCGAGCAGCGCTGCCTCCACGCCCTCCACCGCCTCCCGCACCCGAGGCAACGCCGCGAGCGATGCCGCGAGCGCCGCCATCTCGCGCGGATTGATGCGGCCGGTCCCGACCTTCGCCGCGAGACGCTCCAGGTCTCGCACGTCCTTCAGCGCGTTGCGCAGGCGACGCCGGCGCGATGGGTCTCCGTGCAGTTCCCCGACGCTCTCCTGCCGGGCCCAGATCTCGCCGGCCCGGGTAAGCGGGCGGAGCACCCACTGGCGGAGCATCCGCGCGCCCATCGGCGTGAGCGTCTCGTCGAGGACGTCGATCAGCGTCGCCGCCCGCCCGTCCCGGCTTCCCGGTCGCAGCGGCTCGACCAGCTCGAGGTTCCGGCGGGTCATGTCATCGAGCACGGCCGCGTCCCCGCCACGCCGGATGCGTGGCGGCCGGAGCGCATCGAAGGCGGAGGGCTGAACCTCGGCGAGGTAGGTTGTGAGCGCGCCGAGCGCCGCGATCACGCCCGGATCGGCCGTCCGGTCGAGACCGATGGTCCCGGGCTCGAACGCCGCGAACCGGCGCTCCAGCTCCTCCCACGCCGTGTCCACGTCGAACGCCCAGTCGGGCCGGTACGTCGCCACGGCCGACTCCGCGCCCGGCCAATCGCGCGACTCCCACGACCGCGGCAGCACCATCTCGGCCGGCTCCAGCGCGCCCAGCTCCGCCGCCAATGATTCCGCCGGAACACGCGCCGCCGTCAGCTCGCCCGTCGAGATGTCGACCGCGGCGACGGCGAACGCTCCGTCCCCACCGTCCGCGACCGCCACCAGGTAGTTGTTCCGCCGTTCCGCGAGCAGCGCGTCGCTCAGTATGGCGCCCGGAGTCACCGTCTCGACCACTTCCCGCCGCACCAGCCCGCGCGCCAACGCCGGATCCTCGACCTGTTCGCAGACCGCGACGCGACGGCCGAGCCGGACGAGCCGCTGCAGGTACTCGTCGCGGGCGCGCGCCGGAACGCCGGCCAGCGGCACCTCCGACGCGCCGCCGTTGTTGCGCGCGGTCAGGGTCAGGCCGAGCAGCCGTGCGCCTTCGACCGCGTCCTCGTTGAACAGCTCGTAGAAGTCGCCCACCCGCATGAAGATGAGGGCGTCCGGGTGGCGCGTCTTGGCGTCACGCCACTGCTGCATCAACGGGGTATCTTCGGATTTTGACATGCGGCGGAAGAGGTGTGCACATCGCGAGGATCACGGGGTAAACAATAGCCTTGCGGAGGGAGTGCGGCAACCGCGCCGGTGGGCCGGGACACGTATTCCAATTGATTGCAATTGCGCCGATTAGACGGTGGCCCCGTCGCCTCCGGACGGACTCCGTGCCGCTGGACGCGCCGGCCGCCCGGCGCCTAGATTCAGAGCCCGTTTCCCGGAGGAAATGACGAACGTGGACCTCTCGTTTCTGTTCGACACCTACAACGCCGCCTACGCGCAGGACATCTTCGAGCGGTTCCTGCAGAATCCGGCTTCCGTCGACGAGGAGTGGCGCCGCATCTTCGAGCGCGGCACCGTCGGTTCCGGCGGACTCATCGGCGGCAGCGCGCCGGCGACGCCCGCCGACGCGCCGACCGATGCGCAGCTCATCGCCGCGCGCGCCGCGGGCGAGCTCGTCGATGCCTACCGGCTGCACGGCCACCGCGCGGCGCGCCTCGATCCGCTGGGCTCGCTGCCACCGGGCCACCCGCAGCTCGAGCCCGAGTTCCACGGCATCACGACGGCCGTCCTCGCGAGCGTGCCGGCGTCGATGGTCGGGCTCGAAGCCTTCGGCCACACCATTGGCGACGTGCTCTCCTGGCTGCAGCAGACCTACACCGGTCCGATCGGGTACGAATTCGAGTATCTCGAGGACCCGGAGAAGCGGGAGTGGCTGCGCGAGGCGATCGAGCGCGGCACGCACCGCCAGCCACTCGCCGCCGCCGAGCAGCGCAGGCTGCTCGACCGCCTGACGGAAGTCGAGGCCTTCGAGCAGTTCCTGCACCGGGCCTACATCGGCGCCAAGCGCTTCTCCATCGAGGGCACCGACATGATGGTGCCGATGCTCGATCTCGCGATCGAACGCGCCGCCGCCGCGGGCGCCGCCGAGGTCGCCATCGGCATGGCCCACCGTGGCCGTCTCAACGTCCTCGCCCACGTGCTCGGCGTCCCCTGGGCGGAGATCATCGCCAAGTTCGAAGGCCGCCACGCGCACACCGCCGGCACCGGCGATGTGAAGTACCATCTCGGCGCCGAAGGCACGTACGCGACCGCGTCCGGGACCCCGCTCACCGTCCGGCTCGCGCCCAACCCGAGCCACCTCGAGTTCGTCAACCCGGTCGTCGAGGGCATGGCCCGCGCCCGCCAGACGGACCGTTCCGGTCGCGAGTTGCGACGCGACGAGGATCGCGTCGTCCCGATCCTGATCCACGGTGATGCCGCCTTCTCGGGCCAGGGCGTGGTGGCCGAAACGCTCAACCTCGCCCGCCTCGACGGCTACCGCACGGGCGGCACGCTCCACGTCATCGCCAACAACCAGATCGGCTTCACGACCGACCCCGGCGACGACCGTTCCGTCGACTACGCCAGCGACCTCGCGCACGGCTTCGATATCCCCATCTTCCACGTCAACGCCGATGACCCCGAGGCCTGCCTCGCCGTGGTCCGCCTCGCGATGTCGTTCCGCAGCCGCTTCCACAGCGACGTGCTCATCGACCTGATCGGCTACCGCCGGTGGGGCCACAACGAAGGCGACGAGCCCGCGTACACGCAGCCGGTCATGTACCGCCAGATCGGCGAGCACCCGACGGTCCGCCGGCTCTGGGCCGACCGGCTCGTCCAGAGCCACGTGCTCACCGAAGAGGATGTGGACGCGCACTGGAAGGCGCGCTACGACCGGCTCGTCGATGTGCAGACGGAGGTGCGTGCGGCGAAGGAGGAAGGGCCGGACGGCGCCGGATCCGTAGAATCCGATCCGTGGGTGGCGGGCGACATCGACACGTCGGTCCCGAGCGCGCGGCTGCTCGAGCTGGACCGGCAGCTGCACATCTGGCCGTCCGACTTCAAGCCGAACCCCAAGCTCGCGCGCCAACTCGAACGCCGCGCTCGCGTGCTCGGCCGCGACGGCGGCATCGACTGGGGACACGCGGAGGCTCTCGCCGTCGCCACCTTGCTGGCCGACGGCGTTCCGATCCGGCTCACCGGCCAGGACGCAGAGCGCGGCACGTTCAGCCACCGCCACTTCCGGCTGCACGATTTCGAGACCGGCGCCCGCTACACCCCGCTCGCCAACCTCGAGGGCGTGACGGTACCGTTCGAGCTTCACAACAGCCCGCTCTCCGAGCTGGCCGCGCTGGGCTTCGAGTACGGGTACAGCGTCGTTGCGCCGCGCGCGCTCATCCTCTGGGAAGCGCAGTTCGGCGATTTCGTGAACAGCGCCCAGGTCGTGATCGACCAGTTCCTGACCGCGGGCCGCCAGAAATGGAACCAGCTCTCGCGCCTCGTGCTCCTGCTGCCACACGGGCTCGAGGGCCAGGGCCCCGAACACTCGAGCGCCCGCCTCGAACGGTTCCTCCAGTCGGCGGCCGAGGACAACATCCGGGTGGCGAACTGCACGACTCCGGCGCAATACTTCCACCTGCTGCGGCGACAGGCCCTCGACCCCGTGCAGCGGCCACTCGTGGTGATGACGCCCAAGAGCTTGCTGCGCCACCCGCGGGCCGTGTCCTCGCTCGCGGGCCTCTCGTCCGGTGCGTTCCGGAACATGCTCGTTTCGCGCCAGGGCGAGCGGACCGACCGGGTCCTGTTCTGTACCGGCAAGATCGCCCTGGAGCTCGACGCGGCACTCGAAGCCGCCGGCGACGAGGCGGCCGGGACCGCGCTCGTCCGGGTCGAACAGCTTTACCCGTTCCCGGCCGACGAGGCCGCCGGCCTGCTCCGAAGGTTCGGGGGCGCCGAACTCGTATGGGTACAGGAAGAGCCGAGGAACATGGGGGCCTGGACCTTCATCGAGGACCGGTTCCGCGAAACGCTCGACGTGCCGATCCGCTACGTAGGGCGTCCCGGACGTGCGAGTCCGGCCGAGGGCTATGCCGCGGACCACGAGCTGGAGCAGAACCGGATCGTCGCCGAGGCCCTGACGGGTCTCGCGCGGAACCCGGGCCCCGCGAGGGGCTCGTCGAGCGGCGCGGACCGCGCGTAGCGCCCTCTACCTCTCACTCACGGACCGAGGAGCGAGCATGCTGCCGGGATTGATCCTGATCGCGATCGTCGTCGGTGTCTTCTTCCTGTACAACGGCCTCGTCCAGCTCAAGGTGAGGGCGGATGGCGCGTGGGCGGACATTGACGTCCAGCTCAAGCGGCGTCACGACCTGATCCCGAACCTGGTGGAGACGGTCAAGGGCTACGCCAGCCACGAGAAGGGCACGCTCGAGGCCGTCGTCAATGCGCGCTCCCGCGCGATGTCCGCGCAGGGCGCCGCCGACCGGGCCGAAGCGGAGAACATGCTCACGGGCGCACTCAAGTCCCTGTTCGCCCTCTCGGAGGCGTACCCGCAGCTCCGCGCGTCCGAGAACTTCAGCCAGCTGCAGGCCACCCTCAGCCAGATCGAGGACGCCATCCAGAACGCGCGCCGCTACTACAACGCCGTGGTCCGCGACCTGAACACCCGGATCCTGCAGTTCCCGTCCAACCTCATTGCGCGGACGTTCGGCTTCAAGGAACGCGAGTTCTTCGAGATCGACGCCGGGGAGCGGGCCGCCCCCAAGGTGAGCTTCTAGGCGGCGGCGTGAGCACCACCACCGGCCCGGCCCCGGGCTGCGCCGGCGCCCCCTTCCGGAACGCGCTGGCGGCGATCTGCATCGCCGCCAGCCTGGGCGTCTTCGCGCACCCGGTCAGCGCGCGACAGCGGACGCTCGTCATCGATCGCTTTCACAGCGACATCACCGTCCTGCACGACGGACGGATGACCGTCAGCGAGTCGATCACGGTCCGCTTCGCCGGCTCCTGGAACGGCATCTTCCGGACGATCCCCGTCGAGTACCGCACGCCCTACGGCGCGAATTACACGCTGTTCCTCGACATCACGAGCATCACCGACGACGCCGGCAACGCGCTACGTTACGATGCTTCACGCTCGGGCGGGAACCGCGTGTTCAAGATCTGGGTGCCCGGCGCCAGTGATGCGACCCGCACAGTAATCCTCCAGTACACCGTGAAGAACGGACTCCGCTTCTTCGAAGAACACGACGAGCTGTACTGGAACGTCACGGGCGACGAGTCCGAGTATCCCATCACCTCCGCGTCGGCCACGATCTACCTGCCCGCCGAGGCCGCCGGCATCCGGTCCACGGCCTACGTCGGCGCCTACGGCTCCACCGAGCAGGCCGCGACCATCCGCGAGACCGGCAACATGGTCGACTTCCGCGCGGACCGGCCCCTTCGCTTCCGCGAGGGTCTGACCGCCGTCGTAGGGTGGAATCCCGGCGTAGTGGCGCGGCCGACCTGGTTCGACAAGGTCCGCGGCTTCCTCGCCAGCAACCTCGCGTTCCTGTTCCCGATCCTCGCATTCGGCGTCATGTTCGGCGTATGGCGGCGGCACGGCCGCGACCCGAAGCTCGGCAGCATCGTGCCACGGTTCGAGCCGCCGGCGGACCTGAGACCGGCCGAGGTCGGCACCCTGATCGACGGCCGCGCGGACATGCGTGACGTCACCGCGAGCCTCGTCGACCTCGCAGTCCGCGGGTTCATCGTCATCGAGGAAACGGAGGAGCGCCAGCTGTTCGGCCTCATCCACAACCGGGTATTCTCCTTCGAGATGAAGGGCGACCTGCACGATCCCGGGCTACGCCCCTTCGAGCGTGACCTTCTCGACGCCCTGTTCAAGGGCGGCTCTCGCAGTCCCGTCACCACGAAGGATCTCGAGAACTCCTTCTACCGCGACCTTCCCGGCATCCAGTCCGCGCTCACGGCCACACTCACGCGGGGCGGCCATTACCTTCACCAGCCGAACCGCGTGCGCGCGTTGTACGCGGGGATCGCGGTCATTTCCGCGTTCGTCGTCGGGTTCGTCGGCATCGTGGCGGCGGCGCGCCTCGGCCAGCAACCGGGCCCGGCGATGGCGGCGGCCGCCCTCACGGCGGTGGTGGTCGGAGCATTCGGCATGCTCATGCCCGCACGCACCAAGAAAGGCACCCGCACTCTCGAGGAGATACTCGGCTTCGAGGAGTTCCTGAGCCGGGTCGAGAAGGACCGGCTCGACCGTATGGTCCGTACGCCGGCGATGTTCGAACGGCTTCTGCCCTTCGCGATGGTGTTCGGTGTCGAGAAGCGGTGGGCCACCGCGTTCGCGGACATCTACCACGAACCGCCGCAGTGGTACCGGGGCACCAACCCACACGTCTTCCTGATGCCCGATTTCACGAACAGCCTCGGCCAGATGACCGCCGCCACCGGCACGGCGATGCGCTCCGCGCCACGGTCCTCCGGTAGCTCGGGGTTCGGCGGGGGCGGGTTCAGCGGCGGCGGCGGATTCAGCGGCGGCGGTTTCGGCGGCGGCGGGGTCGGCGGCTTCTGAGCCGACCGACCCCGCGCGTCGATCAGTCGGTCCGCACCTCGCACGCCCGGACGTCGAGCGATACGGCCCGGTCGGGCGTGAGCTCGACGACCCCGCCTCCGATCGTCTTCAGGGCCACGGCCTCACCCTCGTCCAGGCGCTGGCGCAAAGCCGCCGTCAACTCCCGCGCCGTGTCGGATCCCAGTTGCGGCAGCGCCACCAGGTACGTCACCACGTGGTCGAACCCGTTGCTCGCCGTGACCGCGAAGCACGTATTCGCTTTTCGCTCCTGGGCGCCCGCATCCTCGTGCCCGCAGCCAGCCGGCTCCCGGAAGCCGGAAAGGAGTGGCGAGCGCAGGTACAGGAGCGGCGGTGTGGTGTTGCTTTTTTCGATATCGAAGCCGCGGGCCCACCGGTACAGCCAGCCCAGCACGCGCGGCACCCGCCGCGGTCCCTGCTTCTCCTGTGCCGACTCCAGGCAACGAACTTCGGTCCATCCGATCACCGGCGTGAGGTCCGTCAGGCGCGCCCCCGGCACAGGACCGGCCGGGACGAGCGCCTCGAAGACACCGGGTACGGGAGGCGCGGGCGCGGCTGCCGGGGCCCCGAGGATGCCCGCCGGCTCTTCGCCGGCAAGGAAGATGCCGCCCGGCTTCCAGTCGAGATGTGCCTTCGCCTCCGGTCGCTCGACCGGCTCCGGTACCGGCGCCATCGACTCGGCGTAGTCGACCCGGCCGGAGGCCGGACCCGGCCACTCGTCGTAGGGCGACATTGCGGCCGCTGCCGCGTAGCGGCGGGCGAGGGTCCGTTCGTACCCGGCGAGGTTGGTCCGGGTCAGGCCCGGAAAGAAGCCGCGCGCATAGTAGCCGGGGAAATAGCCGGGCTCTCGTATGCGCACGGGGTCACGGTGCCGATCGACGGGCGGAGCGGGACGGACGATGGTGCCCGTGAGGCGTCCGGCCTCGAAGCGATTGGCTGGCGCGCCTGCGCGCGCACTCCGGGTTGTGACCCCACGGGCCTGCGCCGTACGGGTCTGCGCCGTCCCGATCGCCGGAACCACGGATGCCAGGAGGACGGTCACGAGACTGATCCCTGGAACGGACACGAGGCGCTCCTTGGCCTGGGAGGCGATCTGCCGAGTCCACGAGGTGCGGGACTGGCCGCGGCCGGCTTCATCGGACGTCTTCGGGATGCGCACCCGACCGGTTTCGCGGTTCCCGCCGTTCTACTCCCCCGCCATCCACTTGGATCCACCGTCACCCCGGAAGGTTGCAGTCCGATTCTCGATGGATCCCGAAGGACGCCGCAATGGAACCCGTGGGGGATCGAGGGTTTCATGTAGGAACAATCCGGAGGGGAGAGATCGTGGCCTTCGTCATCGTCACGCATATCGAGCCGCTGTTCCTGCGGCTCCAGAAGATCGAGCATGAACACACCCCGATGGACCATGTCGCGCTCGCCTACCTCTACGACGGACACCTGCTCGCACGCGGCACGATATCGGCCGATGCCCTGCCCGCCCTCGAGTCGCTGCTCGAGAATCCGGTGATGCTCGCGCTCGCGGCGAAGGAGGACGGCGATGGCAACATCGACGGCAGGATCTGCCTGGTGCTGCCCATACCGGACGAAGCGAAGGCGGAAGGCGACGACGGCGAGGCCGAACCCTGGAAGACGAGCGTGCCGTCGCCCGAGTGGGAATCCGGGCAGGAGTCGGGACCCGGCTCGGACAATGACCTCGCCCTGCTGCCGATCGGGAACGTGGTCCGTTCCGCATCCAATCGGAAACACGAGGACCTCGGGGCGGATGCTCGCGAGATGCTCGCGAATCTGCTCGCCGGCAACGTTCGTGATGCCGTCGACAAGGCGATCGACGACCTGCTCGGCAGCCTCTGAAGCTCAGATCGCGTCGAGCGCCTGGCGCAGGTCCGCGATCACGTCCTCCGGGTGCTCGATACCAACCGAGATGCGGATCATCGCGGGATTGATCCCCATCGTCTCCTGTTCCTCGGGCGTGATGTCGGCGTGCGTCATTGTCGCCGGATGCTCCGCCAGCGATTCCGTTCCGCCCAGGCTCACCGCCAGCTTCACCAGCTTCAGCGCGTTCAGGACGCGGAACGCCTCCTCCTCGCCACCGTTCACTTCGAACGAGAACGTGGCGCCGGGCGCCTCGCACTGCCGCCGGTAGACCTCGGCCTGCGGATCGTCATCCTGCAGCAGGCCCAGGTAGTGCACGCGGCGTACCTTCGGATGATCGACCAGGAACTCGGCGACGTAGCGCGCGTTCTTCATCGATGACGTCATCCGCAGCTTGAGCGTCTCGAGGCTGCGCATGGTGAGCCAGCCGGTCCAGGGATCCGCCATCGTGCCGAAGATCGTGCGCGTCAGACGGACGGGCGCGATCAGCGCCTCCGACCCGAGACAACCGCCCGCGATCAGGTCGCTGTGCCCGCCCACGTACTTGGTCAGTGAGTAGAGGACGAGATCGGCGCCGTGTCGCAGCGGCTTCTGCCAGATCGGGCCGAGGAAGGTGTTGTCCACGACCACGACCGGACGGCCGCCGTCCGGCTCCGCCATCTCCCTCGAGAGCGCCGCGCAGTGCGCGATGTCCACCAGCGCGTTCGTCGGGTTGGCGGGCGTCTCGACGTAGATCATGCGGAGCGGTCCCTGCGATGCGCCGGTCCGTACCGCGTGGTCCAGGTCCTCGCGCGGACCGGCGCGGAACGGGATCGTCCGGATGCCGAACTGCGGCAGAATGTGACGCATCAGGTAGTCGCTGCCGCCGTACACGGGCTCGCTGTGCACGAGCACGTCGCCGGGCCGGAGGTAGGACAGGATCGTCGTCGCGATGGCGGCCATGCCGCTCGAGAACACCAGCGCGGACTCCGCCTCGTCCCACAGGCACAGGCGCTCCTCGAGCACCTGGAGATCCGGGTTGTTCAGCCGGGAGTAGATCAGGCCCGGCACTTCGGCCGGTCCTTTCTCCCGCAGCCCGTAGGCCAGTTCGAAGAATGCCTTGCCCGCTTCGGCGCTTTCGAACACGAACGTCGATGTCTGGAAGATGGGGCACTTGATGGCCCCTTCCGACAGCACGGGATCGTACCCGAAACCCATCATCAGCGTCTCGGGCCGCAGCTCTCGCTCACCGATCGAACGGTGCCGGTAATTACGCTGTGTTTCTCGCATCCTCATCCCCTCCCGTCTCGCATTGCCCCGCATGTGCGGCTTCACCATACCGGCTGTAAGATACGATCCGGCAATGTCCGCCGCACCGAGATCCGGAGACGGCCGACGCACGTATGACGATGCAGGAAGCGCCACAGACCGCACACGGCGGGACAGGGGAGGAACGGTTCCGCTCCATCTTCCGGACGCTGCACCGCGATCACGCCACGTGTCTCGACGACGAGTGGCTGATGCGCCCGTGCATGGACCGGAACGGCGTGCCGCTGGGCCGACCGTGGGTGTGGAGCCGCAGGAATGGGCCGTGGCGGCGGGTCCCCGTGCTCTGGGTGGGCGCCGCGCCGGGCAACGCCGGCGGGCGCGGGCGGGGGGCGCTCGGGGCCCACGGTACGCGCATCCCGTTCGGCGGTGACGTCGCCGGCGCGAACCTCGAGGTCCTGCTCGGTTCAGTCGGCATCGATCGGAACGAGACCTTCATCGTCGCGGCCCTCAATCGGCTGCCGGATCGGGGCGGCGGCGAGCCGACCTCGCGTGAGATCCGGGAGCCGGCCGGCGGATTCCCGGACAGCATCGCCGTCCTTCGCGCGACCCTGATCGCCTGCGGCCCGACTCTCGTCATCGCGCTCGGCAACGTCGCCGCCCGAGCCGTAGCCGCGGCGTGGCTGCGTTCCCCCGGTGATGCCGGCCTGCCCTCGCTCGCCGCGCTCGGCCGGGTCGGATGGGCCCGGCTCTCCCGGATCGGCGGCCTCGATGTCCTCGGCCCGCCCTCGCCCGGGCTTCGCGACGCATGGCACGAGGCGTGGGGCACTGACGCGGCGCCCGACGCCGTCTGGCTCACCCACCCGAGCGCCCAGAACATGAGCCCGTTCGCCGCTGAGGACACGGCCTTCCACCGCCGCATGCTCGAGACGCGCGACGCGCTCCGCGACGCCATCCGGAGCGCGCTCGGAAGCCGCCCGCCAGCCGCGCGTGCACCGATCCCGACGGACGGCATCTACGCACTCCCCGAATGGCGGGAGGCCATCGTACCGAGACTGTCTACCATGGACGACCTATGGCGCCGTCGTCGCGTTTGACCGGCCCGTTGCCGAAGCTGAAAAGGCGGGTTAGCGTTTACGAATGGTTTACTATGCCCGGATTCCGCTCCGCCGGTGCATTCCGACGGTATTCGTGCGGCTCGCCACGCCGGACGGCGTGGTGGCGTTCCGAGCGCGATGGCGATCCACGCCCCTGGAGTTGCAGCGAATGATCCTGTTCCGCCTACGACGCGGCAGGCCTCTCTGGTTCGAGGACGAATTCGGGCACGACCTGTGCTTCAGGGCGGATGCCATCCACGGCGCGGTCGTGGACGGACGTACCCGGCTCGCGGGAGTGAAATGACGCCCCTTCTCTCCCTCATGCGAGCCGTGCAGGATCAACCGCTTCCGCCGCTCGGCCTCGACCGCATCTTCGGCGACCTGCTGAACTACCTCAGCCCGTACACCGAGTACGTGGTCATCCTGCTCGTGTTCTGGCTGTTCGCGCGAAGGGGTGGGCAGAAGCAGGGCGACTTCAACCGGCAGGCCCAGGAAGTGCTCGACGAGTTGTACAAGAAGGGGGAGATCAGCAAGAAGGCTTACGAGAAGTTCCGCCAGGACATCTCGCTTCGACCCAGAAGGTAGGCGTCACCGGGTCCGGCGCGGGCCCGTCGCATTCCACCGCGTCTCAGAACTTCCAGTCGAGCCCGACAACCGGCAGCAGCGGCAGACCCGCCAGGGCGCGGGCCTCCGCCCCCGCTCCGCGGTCGTAGTAGTAGAAGATCCCGTCCCGGCGGTTCAGGGCGTTCAGCACCCGGACGTAGGGCGTCAACTCGAAATCGAACCCGCCCCAGGCCGCGTTCCACGTCTTCGAGAACTGTGCGTCGATCCGGAGGTACGGTCGATCCGGCGCCTTCGGGATCGTCGGCGTCGGGACCATCGCGGCCAGGGTCACGGGAGCTTCCCGGCTCACGCCGAGGACCGGGTTCGCGGCTTCCGGCTCCGGGATCGCGGCGAAGGGCAGACCGGAGCCGTACGCGATCCGGACCTCGAAATCGCCCGTCCCGATCATGGGACCGCCGAGGCCCGCGGTCACGATCTGACGTCCGTCGAACAGGTGCGTCGGCCCCGCCGAGTTGTTCTCGTCGGACCACACCCACGCGAGGGAGTAGCCGAGCCAGCCCTGTACCGCCGAGTGGTGGCCACGGACCCACACGTCGACGCCGGATGCCTCCGCCCGGCTACGCGGCACCGACGGCAATCCGTTGAAGCTCTTGTAGAATCCCTGCAACGACAGGCCGACGCCATCGCCGATCTCCTGGTCCAGCGCGACCTGGAAATGGTCCGCGCTCGCGACGGCGAGGTGCTGCTCTTCGCCCGGCGTCACCGCCAGCGCGCCCAACAGCGCGAACGGCTCCTCCGTCGAACGCACGTATTGGCGGTAGCGGCCGCCCGCGATCGTGAGCGCCGCCTGTTCCGTGAGCAGCAGGGTCACCGACACGCGCGGCGCGAAGAGCAGTACCGGGACACCGGCGTAGCGGTCGCCGCGCAGTCCGAATCGGAGCCGCAGCCGGCGCACCGGATTCACGTCGAACGCGACGTATCCGCCGCCGGATGTTCCCTCCGTCGAGCTCTTGAACGCCAGTGAGTCCGAGTCCGTCGCCGTGCGAGTCCAGACCTCCTGGGAATAGTTGAGACGATCGACCGAGGCGCCGAAGCTGATACGCAGCGCGCCGACCTGGCTGGCGAGGTCCGCCGTCGTGCGGACGCGTTCCGCCGATCCCTGTGTCAGCAACGCCGGCAATCCGCCGATCGGCAGTTCCGTCGAGTACCGACCCGCGCCGACCGTGAAGAGGGCTTCCGCTCCCGCGACCGTGCCGCGGTAGCGGACCGAGCCCGCGGTGTTGCCCCACTTCGCCGATGGATCCAGACCCCGCAGGCTGTCGAGCCGGACCGACTCGCGGTTGTAGAACCCGGTCGCGCTGAGCGAGCGGCCCCGACCCAGGTCCAGGTCGATCCGTGCCACGCCGTCGCCGTACTCGTACGGGAAAGGGTTCCCCACGAGCGGCTCCGCGCCCCTCCCGTGTACGCCCCGCGCGGCGACGAGGAACGTCAGGCCCCCGGCCACCGGTCCTTCGAACGATCCGCGGCCCGAGATCAGGTCGATGGACGCCGACCCGTGCAGCCCGGTCTCCCGGCCGGAACGAGTCTCGAGGTCCATCACGTACGAAAGCGCTCCGTCGAAGCGGGGCGACGCTCCGCCAAGCTCGATGTCGGCCGATCGGTAGACGTCGGTGTCCAGTGCGCTGATAAGGCCGCCCACGTGGAACGGCGCGAAGACCGGGGCACCGTTCAGCAGAACCAGCTTCAGGTCGGCGGCCGCTCCACGCACGAACAGCACGTCGGACGGGTCCACCGGCTCATGTCCCGGTGCTTCCCGCGCCGCTTCGGCAAGTCCCAGCTCGGCCACGCCTGGCGTCGCCTCCAGCGCGCGCACCGCCGCCGTGCCGAGATCGGCCGGCCGGACCGCGATCGTGTCACGGAGTCCGGCATCGATGACCTGTGCGTGGGCGTTCACCCGCGGCAGGCGGACCGGCCGCAGCTCGAGATCGAAGTCCAGACCGGCCTTCGAGCCGGGTGCCAGATCGATCTCGACCTGGTGCGCCGCATGGTCGATGTGGCTCGCGCGGATGATGTGGCGGCCCGGCGGAATCCGGCTGAGGACGTACACCCCGTTCTCGTCCGTCGTCACGGCGATCCGATCGGAATTCCTCCCCACGACCTCGACGACCGCGAACGCGATGGGAATGCCGCTCGATGCACTGCGGACCTGGCCCCAGACCGTGGCGGTCGGGGTCTGCGCCTGAAAGGCCGTGGAAAGCGCCAGAATCAGGGCGGGCAGCATCTGAGGTCGCCGCCTACCGGGATTCCGCGACTGGCGCGGTGCGCCAGGGGGAGAGATTCATGGGCGCGCCCTCCATGAAACGGGATGTTCTACAGTAACACCCGCGTGACGTGAAGGGCAATTATGCGGAAGCGGCCGGGAGGGCTCCCGGCCGTCGCGTCAGGACCGGCCTCGGAAGACGAAGTCTCCGCTCGGGTCCTGGGTCGCCGGCTCGTAGGCCCGGACCGACGCACCTTCCTTCCGGAACAACAGCCGTCCGTCCACTTCGACCGTGGCGCCCGGCAGGTTCCGGGGAATCTCGATGAGGACGCTCTTCGAGACGTCGTAGACGTCGACGTAGCCCTCGCCGCTGCGGAACCGCGCCGCAGTCGCCGGCCGGATCTGGCCTTCGCCGTCCACGACCCGGACGATCACCGTCGCGGCCGCGTCGATCGTATGTACCGACACCCGGATCCGGCCCGCGTCCGGCGTCAGGATCATGGGAGTGGTCGCGACCATCGGCTCCTGCGTCGTCGGCACCGGCGCGGTCGGCGCCTGTACAGGCGGCGGCTGCACGACTTCCGGCGCCGGGCCGCCCGACACGCGATCGAACAGCGAGACGGCCCACCGATGTACGGGCGACCCCGGAATCGCCGCCGAGGCGGCACCGGCCAGAAGCAGGACCACGGCGGCGGCCTTGAGCAGTCCGGCCGTTGCGAACTGCCACGGCAGCAGAACGTGCCGGGGCTGCCGTTCCGCCGCGACCCGGGCGTCGAAACGCGCCCGGGCATCCGCGACCGGCGGCACCGCGGAAATCAGGTCGAGCGCCTGGCTGGCCTCGTCTGACAACAGGCGCACGTCCTCGAACTCCTCGCGGCAGCCGGAGCAGGCCGCGAGGTGGCTCTCGAGCGCCGAGACGTCCGTCTCGGTCAGCTCGCCGTCCATGTAGGACAGTAGTGTGCCGTATTCTGCGTGGGTCATTCAACCGCCCCTTGGGCGCGATAGACTTCGACGAACCGGCGCAATGCCCTGGCGATCAGGGTACCCACGGACGCAGGCGCGACGCCGATCACGTTCGCGATCTCCTCGTACTTGAACCCTTCCTCCCGCATGAGGAGGAGTTGACGGTCCCGTTCCGACAACCGGTCGAGCGCGGCGCGCACCGCCATCACCCGTTCCGCCCTTTCCACATCGTCATCCGGCCGGCTCACCGGGCTCGCCAGCGAAGGTGCGGTACTCAGCAACCGCTGCCTGCGTTCCATCTTGCGCGCCCGGTCCCGTACCAGATTCATGGCGACCGTGAACAGCCATGGCCGGATCTCGGGCTCCGTAAGCTCCTGCTTGAGGAGCCGGACGAACGACTCCTGCGCGATGTCGTCCGCCGCATCGGGGTCGCCGGTGAGTCGGTGGAGGTACCGATAGAGGGACGGGTAAAGTCCCTCGAACAGATCATCGAAATCCACGGAACTCCCGACGCAGGCGTTCGTCGATGTAAACGCGCAGGCCCGGGGCCTTGTGACAAAACCGCACCCGGTCATCGCGCCGCCCGCCGATCGGCGATCGTCCGCCGTTCCTCTCCAGCTTCGTCAATCCCGGAACCCGGCTTGAGAACTGTCCCCGGCCCGACACCCCGACACCGGGAAGCGGTTTATGTCGCTGCGGTGTCTCCACGTATGCCTCAGTCGCGGAAGTACGTGAGTCCCATGGCCTCGCGCACCCGGTCCATGGTGTCCTTCGCCACGCCCCGCATGACGCGCCGGCCTCTGGCCAGGATGTCATCGACGATCCCGGGGGTGCGCTCGAACTCCGCCCGGCGTTCCCGCACCGGCTCGAGAAAGCGCTCGAGCGCCGCGAACAGCTTCTTCTTGACTTCGACGTCCCCGACCCGCCCGGCCCGGTAGCGGGATTTCAGGTCATCGATCTCCGCCGCGTCGGTGTTGAAGGCGTCATGGTAGATGAACACGGGATTGCCCTCGACGGTGCCCGGGATGTCGGCGCGGACTCGGTTGGGGTCCGTATACATCTGCATGACCCGCTTGCGCACGACGTCGGGCGAGTCGGAGATCATGATCGCGTTGTCGAGCGATTTCGACATCTTCTGGGTGCCGTAGATACCGGGCAGGGTCGGGACCTCGCTGACCATGGGCTCGGGCTCGGGGAACACCTCGCCGTACAGGTTGTTGAAGCGGCGCGCGATCTCGCGGGTGATCTCGACGTGGGGGACGTTGTCCTTCCCGACGGGAACGACGTCGGCGCGGGGGAGAAGGATGTCGGCGGCCTGGAGCACAGGATAGCCGACCAGCCCGAATGGGAGCACGTCGAGGTGCGCGGCCTCGGCCATTTCCTTGATGCTCGGCAGGCGCTCGAGGCGCGGTAGCGAGATGAGCATCTCGAAGATCAGGTCGAGCTCGGCCGTCTCGGGCACCGCCGACTGCACGAAGATGACCGATCGGTCGGGGTCGATGCCGAGCGCGAGGTAGTCGAGCACCATTTCACGGATGTTGCCGGGAATGGCGGCGATGGACTCTTTCTCGGGCCGGGTCGTCAGCGTGTGCAGGTCGGCGACAATGAAGAAGCATTCGAACTCGTCCTGGAGCCGGACGCGATTGGCGATGCTTCCCACCCAGTGGCCGAGGTGCAGGCGACCAGTCGGCCGGTCACCGGTGAGAATCCGGCGGCGTTTGGAACCGCTCAACGGTCCTCCTGTCGGGTTCGTGATCCGGAAGGCTGAAGATGGCCCGTACCGCCGGCCCCGTCCACCGTCGCCGAAGGACCGGACGGCCGGAAGGTGGACGGTTCAGGCGTCATCCGGCTCGGGGTATTCGACGATGGCGCGTTCCCTGCCCGGGGGACTCTCGGGATCCTGCCCGGTCTCGTGCGCGGCCCGCGGCTGGATCGGCTCCGCCGCGCGATGGAGCGCGCGGAGCTCGGCGTCGTCGAGATCCATGAACCGGCCGCGCGGCAGATAGGTGCGGAGGATCACCGCGTCGGCACCGTCCGGCGGCAGGAAATGCACGCATTCGATGACCGACCCGGCGGAGCCGCCGACCGCGGCCGCGCCCGAGATCGCGGCGACCCACGTGGCGCCGTCCACGTCGAATTCGCGGGTGGTCACGACACCGGGCGTTCCACGATTCGCATCAGCCATCGGCCGGACCGTCGTAGTCGACCCAGAGGTCGAGGCCCTCGCGCAACCGCAAGCGCTCCAGCCGCGCTCCAGCCGCGAGCGCCGGTGCGACGCGGTCCCATATCCAGGCGAGCAGATTCTCGCAGGACGGAATCAGGCCGCCCTCACCGAACGCGGGGATGGCATGGTTGATGTGCTGGTGGTCGAGCGGTTCCAGGACCTCGCGCCGGAGGACGGCGTCGAGCGCGCCGAGATCGGCGCTGAAGCCGGTGACCGTATCGACGGACCCGCGCACGGTCACTTCGAGCACGTAGTCATGCCCGTGCCCGACCGGGTTGGCACAGGCGCCGAACACCCGTCGGTTCTCGGCCTCGGTCCAATCCGGCCGGTAGTAGCGGTGCGCGGCGGAGAAACGCACGACGCGCGTGAGCGCAGCGGTTGACACGGTCGGCAACGTAGGCGCGGAATCGGGGAGCGTAAAGGGCGGACGTGTCGCTCGGATCAGTCGGTCGACCCGGCGAGCAGCGCGGTCAGCACGTCCTGGCCGTAGAACATCCGGATGTACTTGGCCTGGACCTGCGTGATGCGGCGCACGGCCCACACGAGCTGGACGTAATTGGGCTCCGCAGGCAGCCGGCTGAGGTGCAGCCCGACCTCTTCGGGCAGACGGCTCCCCTTCCGGTTGTTGCAGGGCGAACAGGCGGTCACGACGTTGTGCCAGCCGTTGTCGCCGCCGCGCGAGAGCGGAACGACGTGGTCACGCGTGAGGAACTCGCGCCCGCGCAGCTCGGAGCGGTGCCGGTGGCAGTACTGGCAGCGGTAGTCATCGCGGGCGAACAGGAACGTGTTCGTGACCTGGCGGCGAAACCTGCGCGGCACGTGCACGAAGCGGACGAGGCGAATGACGGACGGGCACACGATGGTGCGCCGCTCTGACCGGAAGACGCGCCGGGGGTCGACCTCGAGGACCTCCGCCTTGCGATCGATCACGAGCCGCAAGGCCCGGCGTAACGGCAGAATGGTCAGCGGCTCGAAAGACGCGTTGAGCGCGAGACAACCCACCACGGTGTTCGCCACCTCCACCCGGATCGATCGCGGAATCTCCAACCCGGCCCCACCACCACCGCTCCGGCGCAAGTCGCGCCAGTCGCAACAGTTTATGAAAATCACCGCCCCTCAGCAACAGGAACGCGCGACCGCTACAACAATGTGACGGGGTCGCGATCGATCACCAGCCGGAGGTCGGCCCGCCCGGCGCGCAACTCGTAGTCATGCTGCAGCGTCCGGCAGATGGCGCCGAGCGGCCGGCTCGCCGCCGACCGCAGCAGGAAGTGCCAGCGCCACCGGCCTCGCACCTTCTCGACCGGGCACGGCGCCGGACCCGTCAACCGGACACCACCCGGCTTGTCCGCGCCAATGATGCCGCCGACCCACGCGGCCGTCGCCTCGGCGGCGGAGCGCACGGCAGATTCCTCGGTCCCGCTGATGACGACGTTGGCCAGGCGGCAATGGGGCGGATAGTCCGGCCCGCTCCGCTCCTCCAGCTCGCGGGCGGCGAACCCCTCGTAGTCGTGTTGTGCCGACGCCTCGATCGCGTAGTGTCCCGGGAGCGACGTCTGCACCAGCACGAGCCCGCCGTCGGGACCCCGCCCCGCCCTGCCTGCCACCTGCGTCAGGAGTTGGAACGTCCTCTCACTGGCTCGGAAATCCGGCAGGTTCATCGCGACATCCGCGTTGATCACGCCAACCAGCGTCACGCCGGGAAAGTCGAGCCCCTTCGCGATCATCTGCGTTCCCAACAGTATGTCGACCTCGGCACGCTCGACCCGCCCGAGGATCTCGTGGTGCGACCACTTCGCCGAGGTCGTGTCGACGTCCATCCGCGCGATGCGCGCGGAGGGGAACCGCTCCGCGACTTCCCGTTCGACCTGCTCCGTGCCGGCGCCCAGGAAGGAGAGGTCCGCCGACCGGCATTCCGTGCACACGACCGGCGTCGGCTCCTCGTGGAAGCAGTAGTGGCACAACAGCCGGCGACGCCCGCGGTGGAAGGTGAGCGACACGCTGCAGCGGGAGCAACGCCAGACGTGGCCGCAGTCGCGGCACTGGACGAACGTCGCATAACCCCGCCGGTTCAACAGCAGAATCGTCTGCTGGCGAAGCCGGAGCCGGTCCTCGACGGCCTCGACCAGCTCCGCGGTGAATACGCCGCGGCCCGAGCCCGACGGCCGCGGCGCCTCGCGCAAGTCAATGACGCGAACGGGCGGAAGCGGACGGCCCTCGACCCGAACGGGCAGGCGCAGCAGCTCGAACTTGCCGGAGCGGGCGTTTTCGTAGCTCTCGAGGGAGGGCGTCGCGCTGCCGAGCAGGCAGAGGGCGCCGGCGAGATGCGCGCGCATCACGGCGACTTCGCGCGCGTGGTAGCGCGGCATCTCCGACTGCTTGTAGCTGGATTCGTGTTCCTCGTCGACGATGATGGCGCCGAGGTCGGCAACGGGCGCGAAGATCGCCGAGCGGGCGCCGATCGCGATACGTCGGTCTCCGCTGTGCAGGGCGCGCCACGCGTCGTAGCGCTCGCCGTCGGAGAGCGCGGAGTGGAGCACGGCCACGACGTCGCCGAAATGAGAACGGAACCGGGCCACGGTCTGCGGCGTGAGCGAGATTTCCGGCACGAGGACGATCGCTCCGCGACCCATCTCGAGCACGACCTTGCGCAGCACGTCGATGTAGACCTGCGTCTTGCCGGAACCGGTGACGCCGAGAAGAAGGAACGGGTGCGCTGGCGCGGCGGCATCGGCGAGGATGCGGTCGAGCGCGGCCGCCTGGTCGGGAGTGAGGGACAGCGGCACGGGCGGCTCGGGGTCGAGGCTCGAGAACGGATCGCGCAGCACCGGCGCGTCCTCGAGGACCGCGAGACCGCGGCGGGCCAGTCCGCGGATCACGGCGTGCGAGTAGCCCATGCGTCCCGTGAGGTGCGACAGGGCGACCGGCCCTCCGAGTGCCTCGACGGCTTCGAACAGCTCCCGCTGCCGGCGGGACCTGCCGAACACGGATTCGCGTTCGGTGAGCGTCGGCAGCTCCGCGGTCAACCGGAGAAGCCGCTGCGTCTTGACGGGCGGTGAGCGGCGCGCGCTGCGCGAGAGGACCGCCGGCACCGCGGCCCGAAGCACGATCCCGAGCGGCGCGACATAGTACGCGGCAATCCAGCGGCAGAGGCGGAGCAGCTCGGGCGTGACCGACGGCTCGGTCTCGAGAACGCGTTCGATCGCGCGCAGCTTCCCGGACGGTCTCGACTCCGACCCCGCGCCCACTACCCAACCGACCATCGGACGGCCGTTGAACGAGACACGGACGCGGGTGCCGTCGGCGATGACGTCATCGGCGGCGTAGGTGAAGGTCCGAGGCACGGGAACGGGAAGCGCGACCTCGACCCGCAGCGCGCCGGCCGAGCGACCCGCCGCGTCCGCACCCGTCCGGGACCGTGCGCGCGGGCTCACTCCGGCAGACCGCAGAGAGCGCGAAGCGTGGCGACGACACCCGCACCCGTGCGCGCGGGGTCGTAGCCTCCCTCGAGCACCAACGTGAGCTGGCCACCAGCGACCGACCGGCAGCGCGCCATCAGCTCCGTCGTCATGGCATGCAGGTCCGCCGGCTCGAGCAGGAGACCGCCGAGCGGGTCGCCGGCGAGACAGTCGAAGCCGGCCGAGACCAGCACGAATTCCGGCGTGAATTCGGCAAACACCGCGTCGAGCGCCGCCGTGTACGCGCGCCGATACTCCGCCGGCGCCGTGCCGGCGCGGATCGGCACGTTGCGCGTGGCGCCCTCACCGGCACCGGCGCCTCGCTCCTCGATTCGACCGGTGCCGGGGTACCACGGTGACTGGTGCAACGACAGGTAGTAGACGTCGCCGTCCTCGTAGAAGATGTCCTGCGTGCCGTTGCCGTGATGGACGTCCCAGTCCACGATCAGGATCCGGCCGACGCCGTGCCGGGCGCGGAGGGCGTGCGCGGCGATCGCGACGTTGTTCAGCAGGCAGAACCCCATCATCTCGCGGGTGTTCGCGTGGTGCCCGGGCGGGCGGGTGAGGGCGAAGGCGTTCCGGGCCTCGCCGCGCACGACGCGGGCTGCGGCCTCGACCGCGCACCCGGCCGCAGCGAAGGCCGCGTCCCGGGAGGCTCCCGAGACGACCGTATCCCCACTCACGGCCACGGGCTGGCCGCCGGCCGCGGCCCGTGCGACGGACTCGCGGAGCCGCTCGACGTGCGCCGGCTCGTGCACCCGGAGCACGTCTTCTTCGGTCGCGGCTTCCGGGACGACGTGTTCGACGAGCGTGTGGAGAGCGGGCGTCTCGCGCTCGATCGCGCGGACGATGGCCGGGAGCCGCCCCATGTGTTCCGGATGCGCCCAGCCGGCGTCGTGACGACCGCAATCGGGATGCATCACCAGCGCGGTCGTCTCGTTGCCCATCGTCCGCTCTCCTCGTGCTCCGGTCCCGAGTCGTTGGGCCGGGCCAGTCAGGGGGTAGGGATGGCGGGCAGGGCGGAATCCCCGGGCGCCCGAGCGTGGAATCGTTCCTGGAGGGAGCGGACCTCTCGCTTGCGCCAGCGAAGCGCGATGACGGCATCGCAGGCCGCGGACGCGGCGGACATCGTGGTGCAGTAGGGCACCTTGCGAGTGATCGCGCCCCGTCGCATGGCATAGTCGTCGAACTGGGATTTCTTGCCGAGGGGCGTGTTGATGAGGAGCGCGATCTCGCCACTGACGAGGAGGTCGAGGATGTGGGGCCTTCCCTCCCCGACCTTGAAGACGCGCTCGGCGGGGATCCCGCGGGCGCGCAGGTAGCGGGAGGTGCCTTCGGTGGCGACGATGCGGAAGCCGAGGTCGTGAAAGCGGCGGGCGATGGGGGTTACGGTCGACTTGTCGCCGTCGTTGACGGTCAGGACGAGGGTGCCCTCGGTGGGCAGGGGCGCGCCAGCGGAGATTTCGGCTTTGGCGAATGCCATTCCGAAGGACTCATCGAAGCCCATGACCTCCCCGGTGGAGCGCATCTCGGGGCCGAGGATGATGTCGACGTCGAACTTGTTGAAGGGAAAGACGGCCTCCTTCACGGCGACGCCGGGCACGGCAGGCTCGTCGGGCACGCCGAGCTCGCGGAGACTGCGCCCGCCCATGACGCGTGCGGCGAGACGGGCGAAGGGGACGCCGGTGGCTTTGGAGACGAAGGGCACGGTTCGCGAGGCGCGGGGATTGACCTCGAGGACGTAGACGGTTCCGTCGCGGACGGCGAACTGGACGTTGATGAGTCCGACCACGCCGAGCTCGGTGGCGAAGCGCCGGGTGAGCTGTCGCATCTCCTCGACCTCGCGGTCCCTGAGGAGGTAGGGCGGGAGGACGCAGGCGGAGTCGCCAGAATGGACGCCGGCATCCTCGATGTGCTGCATGACGCCGGCGATGACGACATCGGTGCCATCGCCGAGGGCATCGACATCGGCCTCGAAGGCGTCCTCGAGGAAGCGGTCGATGAGGATGGGGTGGTCGGGTGCGGCCCGGACGGCGCGGCCGAAGTAGTCGCGGAGCGATGGCTCGTCGTAGACGATTTCCATGGCGCGCCCGCCGAGCACGTAGGAGGGGCGGACGAGCACGGGATAACCGATGCGCAGGGCGATGGCGACGGCGCCCTCGACGGTAGTGGACACGCCGTTGGGCGGGACGGTGGCGCCGATCTCACGGCAGAGGGCGTCGAAGCGGTCGCGATCCTCGGCGCGGTCGATGGCTTCGACGGAGGTGCCGAGGATGGGGACGCCGAGGTCGGCGAGCGGCTTGGCGAGCTTGAGCGGGGTCTGGCCCCCGAGCTGGACGATGACGCCGATGGGCTTTTCGCGGGTGACGATCTCGAGGACGTCCTCGAGCGTGAGCGGCTCGAAGTAGAGCTTGTCGGAGATATCGAAGTCGGTGGAGACGGTCTCCGGATTGGAGTTGACCATGATCGTCTCGAAGCCGTCGTCGCGGAGCGCGAGCGCGGCCTGCACGCAGCAGTAGTCGAACTCGATGCCCTGTCCGATCCGGTTGGGGCCGCTGCCGAGGATGATGATCTTGGGCCGGTCGGAGGGCGGCGCCTCGGTCTCGGATTCGTAGGACGAGTAGAGGTACGGCGTCGCGGCCGGGAACTCGCCCGCGCAGGTGTCGACCATATGGTAGGTCGGCCGGATGCCCCAGTCGTGGCGGCGGGAGCGGACGGTGGATTCCGACTCGCCGCGCAACCGTGCGAGGAGCAGGTCCCCGAAGCCGAGCCGCTTCATGATGCGGAGCTCGCGGGCGCCGACCTCGCGGAGGCCGGCGTACCAGAGCTCGGCTCGGTACAATTCCTCGAGCTGGGCGAGGAACCAGGGGTCGATGCCGGTGAGCTCGGTGAGCTCGGAGATCGTGAGTCCCTGCTCGAAGGCGCGTTTGATCTGGAAGCAGCGCTCGGCGGTGGGTCGGCGCAGCGCGGCGCGGAGCGCGGCCACGGACTCGTCGGGCAGACCGTCGTTCTTGCAGTCCTCGTCGGCGGCCCAGCCGGGCCGGTCGATTTCCAGCCCGCGCAGTCCCTTCTGCCACGCCTGCTTGAACGTGCGGCCGATGGCCATGACCTCGCCCACGGCCTTCATCTGGACGCCGAGCGTGGGATCGGCGGTCGGAAACTTCTCGAAGGCGAAGCGCGGGAACTTCACGACGACGTAGTCGAGGACGGGCTCGAAAGAGGCCGGCGTCGACTTCGTGATGTCGTTGGGCAGCTCATCGAGCCGGTAGCCGACGGCGAGCTTGGTTCCGATCCGTGCGATGGGAAAGCCCGTGGCCTTGGAGGCGAGCGCGGACGAGCGCGACACGCGCGGGTTCATCTCCACGACCAGCATCTCGCCGGTACCGGGGTGGAGCGCGAACTGGATGTTGCAGCCGCCCGCCTCCACGCCGATCTCGCGGATGATGGCGATGGCGGCGTCGCGCATCTTCTGGTACTCGACGTCGGTGAGCGTCTGGATCGGGGCGACGGTGATGGAGTCACCGGTGTGGACGCCCATCGGATCGAAGTTCTCGATGGAGCAGACGATGACGACGTTGTCCGCGCCGTCACGCATGACCTCGAGCTCGAACTCCTTCCAGCCGATCACGGACCGGTCGATGAGGACCTCGGTGATCGGGGACTGGTCGAGGCCGCGCATCACGGCGCTCTCGAACTCGTCGAGGTTGTAGGCGATGCCGCCGCCCGTCCCACCGAGGGTGAAGGACGGCCGGATGATGGCCGGGTAACCGACCTCGTCGATGATCGCGCGCGCTTCCTCGATGGTACGGGCAAACCCGCCGTGCGGGACGGCGAGCCCGAGGCGGGCCATGGCGTGGGCGAACTCCTCGCGGTCTTCGGCCATGCGGATGGCGCGGGCATCGGCGCCGATGAGCTCGACGTCGTAGCGGTCGAGCACGCCGGCATCGAAGAGCTCGAGCGATACGTTGAGCGCCGTCTGCCCGCCCATGGTGGGGAGCAGCGCGTCCGGGCGCTCGCGCTCGATGATGCGCTCGACCCATTCGGCGGTGATCGGCTCGATGTAGGTCCGGTCGGCGAGGTCGGGGTCCGTCATGATCGTGGCCGGATTGCTGTTGACCAGGATCACGCGGTAGCCCTCTTCGCGAAGGGCGCGAACCGCCTGGGTGCCGGAGTAGTCGAATTCGCAGGCCTGACCGATGACGATGGGGCCCGACCCGATCAGCAGAATGGAGTGGATGTCGTCGCGGCGGGGCACGTGCCGGTCAATCCTCCCGATGCTTGAGCTTTTCTTTCCGGATCGCGGTGGTCGCGATGAGCAGGAACCCGCCCCAGACGATGCCGGCAATGACGATGAAGGTCACGATCGCGGATGGCGACATGCCCCCTCCGCTCACCCGCCGGTGCTGGCGGTGCTGTCCGGAAGCACGATCACTTCCGCCGTCGGCAGGATCGGGGTGCCGAGACTGTCCATCTCGGACCGGTGTTCGCCGTGGATGAAGACGCCGGGGGTCTCGAGGATCGACTTGGTGTAGCCCCGATGGTCGTACGTCGGGGGGTCGCCGCAGCCGAGGACCAGGAGCAGGCCCAATCCGGCCCAGCGCCACGCTCCGCGCGGCATGATCGTGCCTCCTTCGAGTTTCCGGGTCACGGGTTCATCGACGGGCGCAGAATATCGCATCGAGGCGCGGAGAGCGCCAGCCGCGCCCGCCGGCGCCGGATCAACCGCCCGATACCTGCCGTCCCGTCAGGCCGAGCTCCTCGCCGATTCCACGCATCGCCTCGATCACGTTCGTGATGTGCGTGTCGAGGTCGATGCCGAGCAGCTCGGGGCCGCGGCGGACCTCGGCACGATCGATACCTCGAGCGAACGTGGAATCCTTCATCTTCTTCTTCACGGACTTGGGCGCGAGGTCGTCGATCCCGGTCGGCCGGACCAGGGCCGTGGCGGTGATGAGACCGGTCAGCTCGTCGCAGGCCAGAAGCGTCCGGTCGAGCGCGGTCTCCGGTTCCACGCCCGTGAAATCCGCGCGGTGCGCCAGGATCGCGTGCAGGAGGTCCTCCGGCCAGCCGGCATCGCGCAGGAACTCGACGGCGCGGAGCGGATGGGCCTCCGGATGCTTCTCCCAGTCGAGGTCGTGCAGCAGGCCCGCGAGGCCCCAGTGCTCCTCGTTTTCTCCCGCCCTCCTCGCGTACCCGCGCACGGCCGCCTCCACCGCTTTCATGTGGTTGCGGAGCGCCGGATTCGGGACCCATTCGTCGAGGAGAAGAAGCGCGTCCTGGCGTGTGTGCATGGAATACCCGGTCGATGGTGTGGCCGTCATGGCGTAGGGTTTCATCGAAAAATGGGTGCCGGGCTCAGTGCGAGCAAATGGGAGGGATGCGGGGTGCGGGGGCGGAGGCGGAGGCGTTCGCGGGGGCGGGGCCGGGGGCGGCGGGTGCGATTCCGGGAGCGGGAGCGATGCGGGAGGGGGAGCGATTCCGGGAGCGGGAGTGTTCGCGGGGACGCCGGTGCTCGGGGCAATGCGAGTCAGAGAGGGGGCGGGTTCGGAGAGAGCGTCCCGCATGCCGGTGACTTCCTTCGCGAGCGTTTTGAGTCCGCCCTCGATCCAGCCACGTCCTTCGCCGCTACCGTTGCCGCACCCCGCTGCCGCACCCGCACCTCAATCCGCCTCCGCCTCCGCCTCCGCCTCCGCTCCCTCATCCGTTCGGCAGGATGATGGTCTTGATCCCATCGGACTTGGCGAGGGCACGGTCGAGGCCGGCGGCGACGCCGTCGAGGCCGGCGCGGTGGGTGATGAGCGGGCTCATGTCGATGGCGTGGGCGGCGAGCAGGTCGAGCGCCTGGCGGGTCTCGTCGGGGCCGCACGAGTAGCTCTGGAGGAGCGCGATCTCGCGGAAGTACATGAGGTTCTGGTCGAGGGCGAGCGGGACGTCGGGCGCCTGTGGGGTGAAGCACACGACGCGCGCGCCGGGTGCGGCGGCGCGGATGCCCGCGCGGACGGCGGCGGGGTCACCGGGGGTGACGAGGACGACGTCGGCGCCGCGCCCGCCGGATGCGGCGGCGACCGCGGCCGAGGGATCGTCGGTTGCGGGGTCGAGAGCGATGTCGACGCCCAGGCTCCTGCCGAGACGGCGCCGGCCCGCGTCGAAATCGGCGGCGGTCACGCGCTCGGCGCCGAAGACGCGGGCTAGCTGCGCCATGACGAGTCCCATCGCGCCGAGCCCCACGATGTGCACAGTGTCGCCGGACGAAACATCGCCCTTGCGTCGGACCGCGCGAAGGCAGCACGCCACCGGCTCGATGAAGGTGGCCGTCTCGAAATCGACGGAGTCGGGGAGGCGGAGCGTGTCCCGGGCCAGGTTGGGAGCGGGCACGCGGGCGTACTCCGCGAATCCGCCCGGATCGAGGCGCGTCCGACGCCACGTGGCACAGTTCGACCAGAGACCGCGCGCGCATTCCGCGCACTCCATGCAGGGAGCGTGGTGGTGCACGAAGACGCGGTCGCCGGGCGAAAAGGCGGTAACGTCATCGGCGACGGCAACGATGACGCCGCCGGGCTCGTGGCCGAGCACGACGGGGGCCTTGCTGTCGACGTACCAGGGCATCGCGTCGGAGCCGCAAAGACCGCAGGCCTCGATCCGGAACACGGCCTCGCCCGGTCCGGGCGCCGGGACGGGACGCTCTTCGATGCGGACGTCGCCCCAGGCGTGAACGACGGCGGCACGCATGTGCACGGGGAGCGCGCCTCTCACGGCCGGATCGCGACTTTCACCGCCTGGCGCGTGCGCACGAGGTCGAGAGCCTCGCCCAGGCTGGCCAGCGGCAAGTGGTGCGTGATGAGCGGCGCGACGCGGACCGCGCCATCGCGAAGCAGGCGGAACGCCTCGCGCACGTTCTGCGGCCGGTAGTGGAAGGCGCCGACGACGTCGATCTCGTCGTAATGGACACGCGCGGTGTCGAACGTGGCGCGCGCGCCGGCGGCACAGCCGCCGTACATCAGGACGCGGCCACCGGGTGCGGCGAGCGCGTGGGCGAGCTCCCACGCGGCGGGATCGCCGACGCACTCGATCACGCGATCCGCGCAGCCACCGGCGAGGACGAGCTGGTGCAGTTCGGCCTCGCCGAGCGTCGTGGTCTCGGCACCGAGCTCGGCGGCGACCTGAAGCCGGCCGGCGTGCCGGCCGGCGACGAGGACACGGCCGGCGCCACCGATGCGGCAGAGCTGGACGAAGAGCAGCGCGATCGGCCCGTCGCCGAGCAGCACGACGAAATCGCCGTCTCCGATGCCGGCGCGTTCCACACCGTGAACGACGCAGGCCAGGGGCTCGAGCCCTGCCGCGACCTCCGCGGCCATTCCCGCGGGCCGGTGGAAGAGGTGGGCAGAGACGATGTGCGGCGGCAGCAGGACGTAGTCGGCGAATGCGCCCATCACGATGCGGCCGACCGCATCCGGACAGAGGTTCTCGCGGCCGCGGGCACAGGCCCGGCAACGCTGGCAGGGCGCGGTCGGTACGCATGCGATGGCGTCGCCCTCGACCCAGCCGGTCACGCCGTCGCCGACCGCCGCGACCGTGCCCGCGAACTCGTGACCGAGCGGAGTGGGCAGCGGGATCCGCGGATGGCCGCGCTCGGCAAGCTTGATGTCGGTCCCGCACGTGAGCGCGACGTCCACGGCGACGAGGACTTCACCCGCGCCGGGCATCGGCGTCGCCACGTCGCGCAGCACCACGCGGCCGGGGAGGGGCACTTCCGCCCGGCGCATGCGCGCAGGCACGCTCATGCGGAAGCGACGCCGGGCACCGTCATCCCCGGAACTCCCGGAGCAGGCGGCGGAGATCGTCCGCATCCGAGACGGGCGCGGCGCAGGTCCTGCCGGAGCACACGTACGCGCGCGGCGCATCGCCGGAGAGCATGGCGACGAGCTCCGGCGGCGTGCCCGGCCCCGGTTCGCTCCCGGGCTCGAGTGCGCGAACGACCATGCGGGGACGGTACGTGGAAAGCGCGGCGTCCAGCAGCAGCGATTCCCCGTTCTTCTCGACCACCAGCACGGTCGTGACAGGCCGCGTCGCCCACGACAGCGCCGACAGCCACGTTGCGGCCGATGCGGAGAGGCGCGCGGCCGATCCGGCGAAGGCGCGAAGCACGCCATCGGCCAGGCGACGATACGGTTCCTCGCCCGTGATCGCGGCGAGGCGGACGAACGCGCACGCGGCCGAACCGTTTCCCGACGGCGTCGGCGCATCGGCGATGGGCATGTAGGGCCGATCGAGAACGGGAACGGGCGCGTCGGCCCCGCCCGAGCGATCGCGGAACGCGCCGCTCTCCGGATCCAGGAATCGACGCTCCATGATGGCGGCGAGGGCGCGTGCCCGGTCGAGCCACTCCTCGTCCTGCGTCAGCTCGAAGGCGTCGAGAAAGGCGACCGCCGCGAGAGCCTGGTCCTCGAGCAATTGGACGGATCCGGGATCGCCGATGCGGTGCAGCAGGCCGTGTCCCTCCTGCCAACCCTCTCGCCACAGCCGATCGAGCGCGCGAAGAGCCCGCTCGCGGGCATCCGTCCGGCCGAGGAAACGGGCGCCGGCCAGGTGACCCGCCGCGACGAGTGAGACCGTGCCGGCGAACAGGGAGCGGTCGATGAACGGCGCCGGCCGCGCGTCGCGCACGGCCTTCATGCGTACCACCGCATCGTCGAGGATCCGCTTTGTCTCGTCCACGTCGAGCCCGAGGGCAGCGGCCACCTCGTCGATTTCCGCGGCGGCGAACAACACGTGGCGCGAGGGATCGAGGTGCATGGCGCCGCCGTCGTCCTCGAGGCCGAAGCGGCGCACAACGGCGCTATACGCGGGACCGTCGCCGAGGGCAGCGCGCAACTCGGCATCGGTCCACGTCCAGTAGTCGCCGTCATTGTCGAAGCCGTGATCGGCGTCCTGGGATGCGGGGAATCCGCCTTCGGCGACGAGGTCGGGCGCGATGTCCGCGTAGTGCTCGATCACGCGTCCGGCGATCTCCGCGAAGAACGTGTCGCCGAGCGCGGACGCCGCCCGCGCATACGTCGCGAGCAGCGGTCCGTTGTCGCCCGCCATCTTCTCGAAATGCGGGATGATCCAGCGCGCATCCGTCGAGTACCGGTGGAAGCCGCCGCCGATCTGGTCGAACAGACCACCCCTGCCCATCGCGGTGATCGTGTCCACAAACATGCGAAGCGAGCGGTCCGCGCCGGCATCCAGCCAGTCATCGAGGAGCAGATCGAGCGCGCCCGGGTTCGGGAACTTCGGCGCCTGGCTGAAGCCGCCGTGCTGGCCGTCGAACGACTTCTCGAGGGAATCGAGAGCATCCGACAGCAGGCCGGCGCGCGGCGTTCCGGCCTCGACCTCGATGTCCGCGTACCGCTCGACCGTGGACCGCACCGCAGCGGTCGACTCCGTCACCCGGGTGCGGTCCTCGCTCCAGATGCGGGATATTTCGAGCAGCACCCGCCGGAATGAAGGCCGGCCGTGGGCGTCGCGGGGCGGGAAGTAGGTGCCGCCGTAGAAGACGTCGCCGTGCGGCGTGAGGAACGCGGTCAGGGGCCAACCGCCCTGCCCCGCGAGCACCTGGACGGCGCGCTGGTAACGCGCATCGACATCCGGCCGCTCGTCGCGATCGACCTTGATGGGGATGAACCGTTCGTTGATGAGCGCGGCCGTTTCCGCGTCACCGTAGCTCTCCGCATCCATGACGTGGCACCAGTGGCACCAGACCGCGCCGATGTCGAGCAGCACCGGACGATCGGCGGCGAGGGCGGCGGCGAACGCGGGCGCGCCCCACGGCCACCAATCGACCGGTTGCGTGGCGCCGTGCCGAAGGAACGGGCTCGACGATGCAGCGAGCCGGGAGTCGGGCCGGACCGCGTCGTCAGACATTGGCGGACGGGCAGACGTCGGCGAGGACGCACTCACGGCAGCGCGGCGTGGGCGCGCGGCAGACCGCTCTCCCGTGGTAGATGAAGAGGTGGGCCAGGTCCGTCCATTCGTCTCGCTCGACGATCTTCATCAGGTCCTGCTCGATCCGGACGGGGTCCGACTCGCGCGTGAGGCCGAGTCGGCCGGAAAGCCGTTTCACGTGGGTGTCGACGACCACGCCCTCCGATTTGCCGAACGCGTTGCCGAGGACGACGTTCGCCGTCTTCCGGCCAACGCCGGGCAGGCGGACCAGTTCCTCCATCGTGTCCGGGATCACGCCGTCATGCCGGTCCACCACCGCGTTGGCCATGCCCAGCAGGCTCTTCGTCTTGTTGCGGAAGAATCCGGTCGAGCGGACGAGCTCCTCGACATCCTCGGGGCGCGCATCGGCGAGATCGGCGATGGATGGGCAGGCACGGAACAGGTGCGGCGTGACCTGGTTGACGCGCTCGTCCGTGCACTGTGCCGACAGGATGGTTGCCACGAGCAGCTGGTACGGGCTGCGGTGGTCGAGAGAGCAGCGGGCGCCCGGATAGGACTCGTGCAGACGTCGCAGGATCTCGGCCACTCGTTCGCGCCGCGCACCGACCGTCTCCCGCCGGGATCGTCCCTTCCCGCGCTTCTCGCTCATGGGTGCTCTTCCCCGGCCAGGACCGCGGCGCGGAACGGCAGCGTGGAGTCCGGCATGTCGTCGACATCGTCCGGCTCGACGGAAGACTCGTCGGGCATGGACGCGAAGACGTTCGCGGGATGCGCTTCCAACCAGTGGAAGCAACGCGACACCAGCTTCAGCACTTCGGCGACGGAGGCGAGGCCGTGATAGTCCTGCAGCTCGCCGCCGGGCAGGATGTTGTCGAAGTCCTGCCCTTCATCGCGCGCGCGGACGTCCGCCCAGTGGGCGGCCGGCGCCGGAGGTGGTGTCGCGGAGACCTCGATCACGCTCAGGCCGCCGCGGCCGGGGCGGAGTCCGAGCGCGAGCAGCAGGTCGATGCGGGGACTCGCGCGTCCCGCGTCCGGATCCGCTTCCCGCCACGTCCAGTGGAACCCGTCGACCGGCTCCGCGGGGGCGTCCTCCTCGACCCGGGTCCAGAGCCGGTGCCGCGGAAGCTGCACGTACCCGGCGTTCGCGGGCGGCGTGAACACCCACGGACCGATCGGGCCGTCCTCGATGAGATGCCGGACGAGGGCTTCCGAGAGCGCCCATACCTGCCGTCCTTCGCGCCAGAAGCTCCATGCGTGCCACGTAAGCGAGCCGTACTGCGCGATCGCTTCCGCCGGCGGGCCGTCCGCCACGCCGCGCGCATCGCCCGGACGCAGGTCTCGGAGCAGATTCCCCACCCTGCCCAGCATGACGAAGGACTCCGGCCCCAGCCCGCGCGTTCCCCGCGATTCGGCTTCCTCCGCAATGGCGGGAAACACCTCGGCCTCGAAACGGTCCGGTCCGAACACCAGCTCGTAGGGCGTACGCCGCAGCACCGTGCCTGCCCGATCAGCCATCCGCTCCCTTCACCCGCTCCGCTTTCACCTCGATGTCCGCTACGCGCAGCCCCCGGCGCCGGAAAAACGCTTTGAGCCCGCGCGGCCGGTCCACCGGAAACAGGAGCACGAGATGCAGCTCCGAAGGCGCCGGCTTCACACCCTCCACCACTTCCGCGAACACGATGTCCGCATCCACCGCCGGCAACGCCACCCCGTACCGCTCTCCTTCCCACTCGAACGTAACACCCACCGTTCCCGCTCCCGCCGCACCCGCCCCCGCTCCCGCAAACGCTTCCGCCTCCGCCCCCGCCTCCTCGATCTCCACAAAATACACCCCGTCCAGCCGATAGATGCCGCGCCCGAGCGATTCGCCCGCGCGGTAGTAGAACGGGTCGAACGGCTCTCCGTCGCGCCGGGCGAAATGCTCATCCATCGCGACGTCGACGTCGAGGAGCTCTTCATCATCGGCGAGCGACTCGAGGTGGTGGCGCAGCTCGTGGGTGAGCGTTTCCCAGATCTCGGCCTCCCAGTCGAAGTCCGGATCGAGGGCGGCGAGGCGACGGAAGGAGCCGTAGTAGAGGACGATCGAGGAGCGCATCGTGTCCGGGCCCGTGTAGTCGGACGGCCAGGACTCCGTGATGCATTCGCCGAGCGTGTAGATGTCCCGCTTCTCCGGGTGCGCCCGCGCATCACGCTCGATGACGAGGCCATCGACGCCGCCGCGGAAATGGGACGGAATCTCTTCCCATTCGGCGCGCGCCAGCGTCTCGAATTCCGCGAACTTCATAGGGCACCGTCCCGGTCGCGGCCCCGCATCCGGAGCGCGGGTCAGGGAATCGACGGCACCGTCTCGCCGGCGGGCGGGGCAGCGCGATCGACATCCGGCTTCGTGCGCCGGACCATCCAGCCGTTCAGCGCGAACAGGATGATGGCCGCGACGAGGAACTGCAGGCTCATGTTGTAGATGCCGAACGAGCCCCAGCGGCTCTCGTCCTTCACGCTCCAGAACCACCACGCGACCAGTACGATCGCCTCGATGGCAACGAAGCGGATCACCCAATCCCACCACGCGCCGATCGTGATGTCCGAGTGCTCGGTGTTGATCAGCGTCAGGCGGAACTTGCGCACCCCGTAACGGAGCACGGCGAGCGCGAAGAAGAGACCCGAGAACATGAGGCCGACGCCCCAGACGAAGTCCTGGTTGGCGAAGAACCCGTTGTCGAGCGCGGACGGCACGCCGAGCAGGAAGCCGACGATGGCGATCAGCCAGATGGCGCGGTTGCGAGGCATGCCGCCATCCATGAGCACGCGCGTCGCCAGCTCGATCATCGAGATCAGGCTGGTCCAGGCCGCGAAGAACAACGCGAGGAAGAACAGGATCATGAAGAAGCGGCCGGCCGGCATGAGGTTGAAGAGCTGCGGCACCCAGATGAAGGTGAGGCCCTCGTTGCCGGCGCCGACGATCTGCGTGGCGGCGTCGGGCATGATCGAGAACACCGTGCAGAGGACCATGATGCCGGCCAGCAGCGACACCGTGTTGTTGCCGAAGCCCAGCATGAACGCGTTGAGCGCCGTGTCCTCGCGCCTTCGCAGGTACACGGCGTACGTGACGATCAGGCCCCAGCCGGCGCCCGTGTCCCACGCGTTCTGGGTGAGGGCCGCGAGCCAGAATGTCGGGGTGGGCCAGGTCGGACCAGTGCGGCGTGAACAGGAAATTGAGGCCGCGTTCCGCGCCGGGCAGCGTGACGGCGCGGATGGCGAGGATGACGACGAGCACGAAGAGGCTGGGGATCAGGATCTTGGTCGCCGCTTCGATGCCGCGCACGCCGCGGGTGACGACGAACACCCCGAGCGCGAACGCGACGAACTGGAAGAAGACGGCCTGGCCGGTGAACGAGAAGCCGCTCCAGTAGGCCTGGGTGTCGGCGTTGTGCAGCTGGCCGAGCACGGCCGCGACCGTGTACTTGATGGTCCAGCCGGCGACCACCGAGTAGTAGAACATGATGGCCATCGCGACCCAGGCGACCCAGCCGCCGAGCCACGCGCTCTTCTTCCCCATGATGCGGGCGAACGCGCCGACCGTGCCGTAGCGCGTGTGCTTGCCCATCGCGAACTCGACGAGAATGAGCGGTACGGACCAGAGCAGCAGGAAGACGACCCAGGCGACGAGGAACGAGCCACCGCCGTTGGTCGCGGCGATGCGCGGGAAGCGCCAGATGTTGCCCGTGCCGACGGCCATGCCCAGCATGGCGAGGAACATGCCCCACCGGCTCGAGAACTGATCCGCGTTCTTCGACACTCGTGCCCTCCGGTCCGCAGTCGCGAGGGAGTCGGCCGACCGGCGTCAGCCGATGCGTTCGGTGATGAAAGCGACGACGTGGTCGGCGCCGATCCGCTCCTGTTTCAGCGTGTCCCGGTCGCGCACGGTCACCGTGCGATCTTCCAACGACTGGCCGTCGACGGTGATGGCGAACGGCGTGCCCGCCTCATCCTGGCGCCGATAGCGCCGGCCGATCGAGCCGCTGGCATCGTAGAACGAGGCAATGCCACGCGCGCGGAGGCCCTTGTGGATGCCCTCGGCAAGCTCCGGCATCGCGTCCTTGTTGACGAGCGGGAATACCGCCGCCTTGATGGGCGCGAGGCGGGGATGCAGGCCGAGCACGGTCCGATTCTCACCCTCGACCTCTTCTTCCCGGTATGCATCGCAGAGTGCCGCGAGCATGGTGCGCCCGACCCCGACCGCGGTCTCGATCACGTACGGCACGAACCGCTTCTGCCGGTCGACCGGATCCACGTACTCGAGCTTCTTGCCCGAATATTCCTGGTGGCGCCTGAGATCGAAATCGGTGCGGTTGTGGATGCCCTCGAACTCCTGCCAGCCGAACGGGAACTCGTACTGGATGTCGAACGCGCGCTTGGCGTAGTGGGCCAGCTCATCCGGTCCGTGTTCATGGAAGCGGAGGCGGGCCGGCGTGATGCCGAGCGACTGGATCCAGTCCATGCGCCGCTGCCGCCAGTACTCGAACCACTCCTCGTCCGTGCCCGGCTCGACGAAGAACTGCATCTCCATCTGCTCGAACTCGCGGGTCCGGAAGATGAAGTTGCCGGGCGTGATCTCGTTGCGGAACGCTTTCCCCGCCTGGGCGATGCCGAAGGGGATACGCTGGCGGGCGGCGTTGAGCACGTTCAGGAAGTTGACGTAGCTGCCCTGCGCGGTCTCGGGCCGGAGGTAGACGACCGCGGCGTCGTCCTCGACCGGCCCCATGAAGGTCTTGAACATCAGGTTGAACTTGCGCGGCTGAGACAGGGCGTTCTTCGTGCCGCACACGGGGCACTGGCCGTCCTTGCCCTCCAGCTCCGGCGCGTCGGCGCGGAACCGGCGGCGGCAGTTGCCGCACTCGACGAGCGGGTCCGTGAAGCCGGCGACGTGGCCGCTCGCTTCCCACACCCGCGGGTGCATGAGGATGCCGGCGTCGAGGCCCTCGATGTCATCCCGCTCCGTGACCGTGGAACGCCACCACGCATCCTTCACGTTGCGCTGCAGCTCGACGCCCAGCGGGCCGTAGTCCCAGACCGAGCCGGTGCCCCCGTAGATCTCGGAAGATTGAAAGACATACCCGCGTCGCTTGCACAGGGACACGAGCCGATCCATCACGTCGTTGGTCTTCGCCATTTTCGTGTTCGCACACACTGCTGGAGTCGAGGCCCGGGATCGGGCGCGCGAAAACTTATCCGGGCACGGCCCGACCGGGCAACGTAGCGGGAACGGGACGAGGGGTGCCGCGCGTCCTGGCCGGTCGGGCCGGCCGCCACGCCGCGCGGCCTCAGCGGTGACTGCGCGGCTCGGCCATCACGATCCGGCGCGGCGGCACCCGTTCGATCCGGAACAGTCCGCTCCGCTGGGCTGTCGCGACGTAGGTGGCCCAAGTCGCGACGCCGCCGAACGCGGGAACGCCCAGCATGCCGGCCGCAGCCGCCGTGGTCAGCGCGCCGAACGCGGCGAGCGTGAGCGCGGCGGAGAGCACGACCGGATCGAGGGTCCGGCGTGCCTGGTAATGGAGGCGGAGGTGGACGAGCGCGACGCCGACGCCGATGTGGAACGGCAATGCGAGCAGGAGCATGGCGAGTCGGCCCGCGACCGGCATTCCCGGCTCCGCCTAGAAGATCCGCAGATTGATGTAGCGCCCGGGCCGCTCCCGGATGTCGGCGGCCAGCAGGCCCATTTCGCGGACGGCCTGGCTGAACCCGACGTAGAGGGTCGAGTCGTTGACCAGACGGCCGAGCGTACCCTCGCCCCGGTCGACTTTCGCCAGCACCGACGAGAGCGCGTTGAACGAGCTGTCCACTTTCGCGACCGCCGCGGTCAGCGCCTCCGCGCTCCGCTCGATCTCGGCCGCGGCGCCGGCCACCGCGTCACCCGTGCGCGCCTCCTCGACGCCTTCGGCCGTGCGCCGGAGCGCGGCGGCCGCGGCGCGCAGCTCGTCGAACGCCGCGCGCAGCGCCACCGCACCTTCCGGCAGGACGGCGGCGGTGGCGTGAACATCGCGCAGTGCCTGCGGCGAGAGCAGCGAATCGACGCCGGTAAGCACCGCCGTCGCCCTCTCGCTCAGGTCGGCCGCGATACCGGTGATCTGGGGAGCCGCCGCGCCCTGGATGGTGTCGCCATCCCCGAGCCGGAGCAGTGACGTTCCCGGCAGCAGCTGGACGGTGTGCGCACCAAAGACATCGCCCTGGATGAGGGCCCTCGTGTCCGTGGGAAGGGAGAGATCGTCCTGGAGCCGGACGTCCACCAGGACGTTTCCGCTCGGCGTCAGGTTGACGTTGCGTACCAGTCCGATCTCGACGCCCTGCACCTGCACGCGGTCGCCGCGCTTGAGCCCGGCCCCGTCATCCAGCCGGACGGCGAGGTCCACGCCGCCCTGCAGGATGGGGTTGCCGAGCAGGTAGTTCATGCCCCACACGAAGAGGGCCACAGCGAGCAGCGTGAGCGCGCCCAGCGCCGTGATGTTGCGAGTGCGTCGTCTCATCATGTCCTCGGCCCCTGGTCGTTCTGCAGGATCTTGTTCCTGCGGACGAACTGGCGGACCACGGGGTCTTCACTTTCCAGGATTTCGGCCGGCGGCGCGATGGCGCGGATCCGGCCCTCGTACAGCAGGGCGATACGATCGCCCACGTCGAACGCCGTGTCCAGATCGTGGGTCACGACGATGCTGGTCACGCCGAGGGAACGGCCGAGCTCGAAGATCAGCTCGTCCACGTTGTCGGCGTTGACCGGGTCGAGGCCCGTGGTCGGCTCGTCCCAGAGCAGATAGTTGGGACGGCTCGCGATGGCCCGGGCGACACCCACCCGCTTGCGCATGCCGCCGGAGAGCTCGGCCGGGTACTTGCCCAGCACGTCCGACTCGAGGTTCACGCGGCGGAGCAGCTCGATGGCACCCTCGCGGCATTGGCGGGTCGTCGTCATCGCGCCTTCATCGCACTGCGCGAGCCACAGGTTCTCGGCCACGGTCAGCGAATCGAAGAGGGCGGAGTTCTGGAAGACGTAGCCGAGGTTCCGCCGCACGCGCTTCAACTCCTCCGGCGATGCGTTCGCGATGGAGACGCCATCGACGATGACGTCGCCTTCGTCCGGTTCGAGGAGGCCGATCGCGTGCTTGAGCAGAACGCTCTTGCCGGTCCCCGACGGACCGAGGAGCGCGAGCGTCTCGCCCTCCTCGACGACCAGGTCCACGCCGCGCAGGACCTTCAGGTCGCCGAACGCCTTGTACAGGTTCCGGTACTCGATCATCGCTCCACCCCCGACAGCCGCCGGCGGTACCCCGCAGAACAGTCCGGGTTCACCGGGGCCACCTAGAACGCCTTGAGCAGCGGGACGAGCAGCACGTCCAGCACCATGAGGAGAAGCGTCGTCACCACGGCCGTCGTGGTGGTGGCCTTGCCGACGCCCTCGGCGCCGCCCTTCCCTTCGAGCCCGACGAAGCAGGCGACGAAGGTGATGGCCAGGCCGAAGATGCCACCCTTGATGACCGAGAACCAGAGGGCCCAGGGCCGGAAATAGTAGCGCATCCCGTAGATCACGTCGGCGGACGTCATCCCGTCTACGGTGATGAGGCCGACGGCCCAGCCGGCGCCGATCCCCATGGCGTCGGCGAGCACGACGAGCAGCGGAAAGACGAGCAGGCCGGCGACGACGCGGGGCGTGACGAGGAAGGCGACCGGGTCACGGCCCATCGCGTAGAGCGCGTCGATCTGCTCGGTCACCTTCATGGAAGCCAGCTCGGCGGCGATCGATGCGCCAATGCGGGCCATCATGACGATCCCCGTGAGCACGGGTCCGAGCTCGGTGAGCACGCTGGCGGCGAGCACGCTGCCGATGACCCAGAGCGGGAGCCCGCCGCTGAACTGCGTGCCTGTCTGCTGCGAGGTCACGGCCCCGCCGAGGAAGGCCATGAACAGGACCAGGGGCAGCGAGGCGACGCCCATCACGTACGCCTGCTGCAAGGCCGCGTTCAGATAGAGCCGGGGGCGCGGCAGCACCTTCAGGATCTGGTACGCAAGGATGGTCGCGCGCCCGATCCAGTTGAAGGCGTCGGTGATGAACTTCAGCGGATTTCGCGAGCGGCGCTCAGCCACGAATCACTCCCCTCCCCGTGCCGCGTGCCCGCCGGCGCGCCGCAGTCTCTGCCATGCCAGGAAAACCGGAATGCCCGCCAGAATGATCCCGAAGTCGAGGCCCGTGGCGGCGGGCTGGCGTACGAGCGCGTTGGCGAGCAGCGCGATCGACGCGAACAGGAAGACCGCCGGGACGAACGGATAGCCGACCGCGCGGTAGGGCCGGGACAACTCCGGCCGACGAACGCGGAGCAGGAACACGGCCGCGACCGCCAGCGCGTAGAACGGCCAGATGCCGAGCACGAAGTCGCCCGCCAGCCGCTCGAACGGCCGGATCGAGACGTACAGAATGCCGAGCGCCGCGCTGAACGCGATCGCCGCCCAGGGCGTCCGGAAGCGCGGGTGCACGGCCGCGATGGGCCGGAAGAACAGGCCATCCCTCGCCATCGCGTAAAAGATGCGCGGTCCGGTCATCATGGCGCCGTTCAGCGAGCCGAACGTGCTCAGCATGACGAGGCCGGCGATCAGCGCCGCCCCCGTCGCACCGAACAGGCGCGTCGCCGCGTCCGCTGCCACGAGCTCCGAGGCGGCGACGTCGCTCAGCGGCAGCACCCGGAGGTAGGCCGTATTCATGAGCAGGTAGACGCCGACGACGATCACGGTCCCCACGATCAGGGCGCGCGGGAGATTGCGCTCGGGCGAGCGGATCTCTCCCGCCATGAACGTCAGGTCGGCCCAACCGTCGTAGGCCCAGAGCACCGCGATGGTCGCGATGCCGAGCCCGCCGAAGTCGAGACCACCCAGCCCGACCGGCCCGGGCAGCGCGCCGCCCTCGCCCGCGAACAGCAGCGCGAGCGTCGCCACCAGCAGCAGCGCCACGACCTTGGCGGCCGTGGTCGAGTTCTCGATCGCCGCGCCCCAGCGGACGGACCGGATGTTGGCGAACGCGAGCACCGCGATCAGTCCGCCGGCGAGCACCCGGACACCGCCAGCGCCGAGGTGCAGGAAGCTGCCGGCGTAGTCGGCGAAGATGAGCGCGATCGCGCCGAATGCGGAGGGGCGGATGATGAGCAGCTGCGTCCAGCCGAAGAGGAAGGCGACGAGTGGACCGAAGGCTTCGCGGAGGAAGATGTAGATGCCGCCCGACTCCGGGTACGCGGCGGCCAGCTCCGCGAGGGTGAGGGCGCCGAACAGCGCGATGATGGCGCCGCCGACCCAGACCAGCATCACGCCGCCGACCGAACCGGCGTCGGCCGCGACCGTGCTGGGAACGCGGAAGATGCCACTGCCGATCGTGCTTCCGACGAGAACCGCTATGGCGCTGCCCAGGCCCAGTGCCCTGGGCAGATCGCGATCCGCGCTCGTGGTTCCGGATCCCGTCATCTCGGCCTGTTGCGGGGAAGATCGGCACAATCGGAGAATGTAGCCGGGCCCGGAAACGGAGGGTACCCCCGGCGCGGCGGTGTGGCGCGGATCCGCTAGCGGGCAGGGTTGAGGCCGAGCTGGCCGAACGTGTTCGCTCCCCAGCACGTCACGACGGCCGCGCCATCCATGGCGCACGAATGGGCGCCGCCATCCGCGAAGCGCAGCACGGGCGTGGGCGCGAGGCTGGCGAGCACGGGACCGGTCCTCACCGCACCCGTGCCATCCCCGAGCTGGCCGTGACGGTTGTCACCCCAGCACCAGAGCGCGCCTTCCGCGGTCAACCCGCAGGCGTGTTCCAGGCCCGCACTCACCTCGACGAAAGGAGGGACGCCGCCGACGCGGACCGGATCGATGGAGTTGGGGCCGGGCGCTCCGCCCAGCTGGCCAACCGCGTTCGCGCCCCAACAGAACGCGGCGCCGGCTTCGTTCAGGCCGCAATTGAAGTCACCGCCCGCGGCGAGCGCGCGGATTCGTTCGGCCGTCCGGACGCGCAGCGGAACAGAGGAGCAGACCCCACCTTCCGGACAGGTGGAAGCGGGCGCCCCCAACTGGCCGTACGCGTTCCAGCCCCAGCACCACACGGCCCCGTCGGCATCGAGGCCGCACGTGTGGGCGTGGCCGGCGGCGAGTGCGACGAGCGGCGGCGCGCCGCTGACCCGGACCGGGCCCGCCGTCGATGCCGGTTCGGCGCCCAACTGGGCGAGCGGGTTGGCGCCCCAGCAGAAGGTGGTTCCGTCGTCGCGGAGCGCGCAGGTGTGCGCGCTTCCGGCCGTGATGTCCAGGAACCGGCCGGCGATGGGCGCGGGCTCGGGGACGAACGCGATCTTGTCGTCGAACCAGGGGCCGACCTGACGCATGCTGTTCCACCCCCAGCACCAGGGCCGGCCTTCGCCATCGAGGACGCAGACGTGGCGCATGCCGGCGGCGATCGCCCGGACATTGGACAATCCATTGACGGCGATCGGCACGGCGCCTTCCCAGGTGCCGCCGTTGCCGAGCTGCCCGTGCGTGTTCCGCCCCCAGCACAGGACGACGCCGATCGGCTCCACGCCGCACGTGAACCTGTTGCCAGCGACCATCAACCGGTAGACGACCGGGGCGGGCGGTGCGGGCACGACGTGAACCAGCGACGTTCCGCGTTCGCCGTCGGCGGTCGCCACGATTTCCACGTCGCCCAGCCCGCCGGCAGTCACGAGACCGGACGAATCGACCGCCGCGATTACGGCACCGGCGGACATCCACGTGAACCGGACGTCGCTGGCAATGGCTGCGCCGCCGGCAGCGAACGGCAGCGCGTGCAGGCGGAGCGTGTCGCCGGGGTGCAGCCAGGCGGCGAGCGGTATGATCCGGATCGACGCCAGGGGCGACGCGGCACGCGGGTCGGCAACCGTGTCACGGCAGGCACCGGTCCCGGCTACGATCAGGAGGATGGCGATGGATGCTCGACGCATGGCAACTCCGACCTGCTGGGATACTCCGAATATGCACAGACCCGCGCTGCACCGGGAGGTCGGCGTTCGTGTGGCGGTTTGATCTGCCCTCCGCCTGTCCCCACTATTCGGTGGACGCGAAGACGGCGTTTGGATTGCCGATCCCTTCAAGCCGGCCCCCGGGGGCCCGGAGAGGTGACGTATGCGCTTTCCCGCCGTTCTCATGTTGTTGGCCGCCACCCTGACCGCGTGCGGTGGGAGCGACGATGCCACCGGCCCGAGTGATACCTATTCGGGGATATACACGCTTCGCACCGTCAATGGGCAGAGCCTGCCTTTTCTCAGCGATCAGGTGCAGAATACCACGATCGAGGTGGTAGATGACACGCTCGTAGTCACCGATAACGGGAACGGTGGTTCGTTCACCAAACAGATGGCGATTCGCGTGACTGCCAGCGGTCAGGTCGGGCACCAGCTCATCCACGACGCGGGGACCTACACGCGCAACGGGACAGCGGCCACCTTCGAGTTCAGTTCTACACTCGGTGGATGCCTCTATTGCAACTCGGATGGTGCCGCGGTGGGCGCGATCGGTGGAGGCATGATTACCTTCAGCGACGAGGGGGGAGTCGCCTGGGTTTATCAGAAGTAGGCCGTTCCCGTTGGTCGCCAACACGACGAAATGGAGCAGAGGGGGCTCGAACCCCTGACCCCCGCCTTGCAAAGGCCAGTGTACTACACCTTAACCTCTAGCGACAACAACAACTTGGGACTCTCGACATGCCCGCTGGTGTCAGTGTTGGTGTCAGGTCGATTTCGCTAGTTCGCGCGGCGCTGTGAAGCGCTGGGTATCGAGCCGCGCTGGCCTGCGCCAAGCGGTTTTCACGTTCTCAGTCCTCAAGGTACGCTGCCACCTCTTGCCGCGTGGTAGCTTGACGTTCTTCGATACCTCCGAGGACAAATATAGTGGGCGGCCGGCGGACCGTGCCGGGGATCGGGCGAACCCCCGTCGCAACGCCGGAGGCCAGACGTGTCGGGCTCCCGCCGGTCCAGGGAATCTCGTACACGCCTGCGACGGAATCGACCGGATTGTCGTAGGTGTACAGCAGCGACGCGCCATCCAGAGACCACCGAAGCGAGCGGAGATAACCGCCACCCTTCGCTCCCGTCTGTCCAGCCAAGTCGCGAATGACCACCGGATCGCCGCCCGTGATCTCCTGAGCGCGGATCTTGAGCTCGCAGGGACCGCCCGCGGTACATTCCGTCGTGCTCCACGCCAGCTTTCGTCCGTCGGGTGACAGTGCCGGTCTCTCCGCCACACCGCTGAACGTGAATTACCGGCGGTCCACCAATTCGTGGGCTCCAGTGGATCCCGGAGCGAGGCGAAGCCCTGCGGCCAGTCCGATTACCGCCCCTGCCACCACGGCAGCAACGACCGACAGGCTTCGCCGCCGAGATGTCGAAGCCCTGGACGGCAATCGCGCCGTACCGGCACGGGTCAGCGCCTCCGTGAAGCGGCTGGCACTCGCGATCCGATCTGCCGGCAACTTCTCCAGCGCGGCGTGCACTGCGGCCTCGATGTGCGCCGGTACGCTGCGTCGGAGTTGCCCGAGCGGCTTCGGCTCCTCCGTCAGGATCCTGGACAGGATCGATTGCGCCGTCGGCCCCGTGTGCGGTGGCTCGCCCGCCAGCATCTCGTAGAGCACGCAGCCCAGCGAGTAGACGTCGCTTCGACCGTTCAGCACTCGGTCTCCAGCCGCCTGCTCCGGCGACAAATATTGCGGCGTGCCAACGCTGAGCCCGGTCTCCGTCAGGCGGGTGCCGCCCGCCGCGCTCACGGCGAGCGCGATGCCGAAGTCGGCGACCTGGACGCGGCCGTCCCGGAGCAGAATATTGGCCGGTTTGATGTCCCGGTGGATCACGCCCTGCCCATGCGCATAGTCGAGCGCATCGGCGACGGTCTTCGCGATCTGGATCGCGTCATCAAGCGGAAGCTGGTACTCTCGGTCGAGTCGTTGCCGAAGACTCTCACCTTCCACATGCGGCATCACATAGAATAGAAACGAGTCCGCCTTCCCCGAGTCGAACAGCGGTAGAATGTGCGGGTGTTGCAAGTACGCCGTCGTCTTGATCTCAGCCAGAAAGCGGTCGGCTCCGACAACAGCAGCCAACTCGGGCTTCAACACCTTGATCGCGACCCTTCGCCCGTGCTTCAGGTCTTCCGCAAGATACACGGTCGCCATCCCGCCAGCGCCAAGTTCGCGCTCGACCCGGTACCGCCCCTCGAGAGCGACGTTCAGGTTCTGAATGGCATCCGTCATGCGGTGTCAGGGCTTGGGGTAACCCCACATTGGGCCTGCCCCGATGAATCCGCCAGCGTTTCTCCGGGTTCGTGTATCTCCGAACTGCCAACCGCAGCGAGCGCGAGCAGACGACTCAGGCGCGGGCTGGTAGGCGGCCGCCAGGGCCTCCCCGGGGGCGCAGTACCGTCATCTCCGTGGTGCCAACCGGTTGAGAAGATCGAACGCGTTCTCGATCACCTGGATGTCCGCCCCGGGCGGGTCCGCGATCGTCCCGCGAGCCGTGAGAAATCGATCCGTAGTCGGATCGTAGTCATACAGCGCCGCGTACGTGTTCAGATACCTGTTGTAGCTTCGAATGGGGAACAGGGGAGTCCTTCCTTTGACCATTAAGGACGGGGTTGTCTCCAGTTGAACCGAGACCATGTGCACGGCATCCCGGTAGAAGAGTTCCTGCGACGATCGTCCCCACATAACCTCGGCGGCCTCACCGGACGCTCCCTTGGATACGAGCAGCGCCCGCCCGCCGGCCGGATAGGGCTGAACATAGACGTTGTCGAGACCACCGACCTTTTCCACGTACGCCAGCCATTTGCCGTCCGGCGAGATCCCGGGGTTGCGCCTGGATAGATTGGTGCTTTCAAGCAACGGTTCGGCATTGGCCGCCCCTTCAAGAGCGGTGCTCACAAGACTCCACATGCTACGGTCAGGATTCCATTGCGTTCCGAATGCCCGGATTCCATCGCTCGAGAAGGGTGCGAATCCAGCAACCAGTTCCTCCCAGGGTTCTCCTCCATCAACGGACACGCGGCCAAAGACCCCACTTCGATTGACAAACAGGCTTTCGCTGTCTTGTGACCAGAAATGGACGCCGTTGTCGCCGTCTTCCAACAACACTCTCCACGTTCCCGTTTGGCGGTCGAAGAGGTGGAGGCCCGAACCAACCTGCGCGGCAAGGAAACGCCCATTGGGGGACAACCGGACAGCATTGAAGACCTTCTCTGCCGGCGTATCAAACGGACTTTCGTTGCCCTGCCGATCGACCCAGACAAGCGAGCTTGGCCAGATCCGGTTCAGCTCCGAGGAACCCGACACGTAGACGAGTACGCCGTTCCGGGAAATGTCAAACTGTGAGGTCTGATTCGAGTAGACACGGACACTTTCCACCACTGATGCGCCCGGACCTCGCACCTCGAGTCGATCCACGTCGAACGGGATGGCCTTCAGCGTGTTGCCTTGTGAGTAGAGGATGTGACCGCTCTCGGCGTAGTGGGGGTGCACACCGTATTCGTCGAGGATGGTAAGCTTTCCGCCCGGAATGGACACGACGCCGATCTTTTGCAGGTCGGTTCCCGTCCCGAAACCGACAGAGACGAGAACGCCTTTTCCGCCAGGCAGAAGAGACGGGCGACCGTAATACGTGGCGCCGGTGGCAGTGTCGACCGGCGCTACCTGCTCGTCCCGCAAGCTGCCGTCCGCCTGAACTCTCCAGATACCACCCGTCCCCTTGGTTACCAGCAGCGTCTGATTGGTTTCCCAGGTCTTCGAGTTGTTGACGGGGTAGACAAGCGTCAGTTCTCCGCCAGACAGGGGCGTCTTCCATATCCTGGCCTTCTTGCCGAAAAGCAACCATTGCCCGTCGGGAGAAACCGTGCCGTAATACGGCGTATCCCCAAGACCTTCAACCTCGCGTGAAACGGATTGACCCATCTGGTGCAGGAAGAGCTTCGAACCATCTCCCCGGTTGGCCTGGTAGACGACAAAACGGCCATCGTCGCTGAGGTCGATTTGCGCAGGATGCGCACCAGGCCACTGCGAGCCAACCGGAATGACGGTGCGACCCACCTCCTGGGAATCGACAATCGAAGGAGTGATAGCCATTGCGGCGAACACCGCGATCAGGCGCGCCAGAACGGAAGGCGCGATGCCACGTAGTGTCGGACGATCCGGACTCATCCGATAGCCTCCTTGAGTGGCGTTTCGACGGCGTGCTGCTGTTGGGAAGGGGGCCGGCTCGTCGGCCGGCCGGAGGTTTCCCAAGGTTGCCCGGCCTGGTCTAGCCGCGCAAGGATCATCGGATCGGCCACAACCCGAGTGGATTTGCGGTAGGCTCCATCCGCGGTGATTTGTGCAAGCTCCGGCGCCCTGTCCCGCGCTGGCCGACCCCGTTGCCCAAGAGAACGGCCTTGCACGAATCGACGCATCGATCATCGAGTCGAATTGGCGTCAAACTGCCGTCAACGTCCTGGATACCGGTGCATCGAATAGGCGCACAAATCATCCGGGGATGGCTCAACCGGAATCCGCCGCCCAGACAGCTATGCCCACGATCCTCCGCCGTGGAATCCGGAAGAGCCTCCCTGCCACGTCAAACCAGAACCGGCCGGGAAGCACTCGTCAAGGCGATCGTCAGGACCTCATGGGAGACTTCAGCCGTCTCACCGTAGGCATCACCGAGTTCGAATACCCGGATGAGAAGCCGAACCCCAGACCTGGTCCGGATCCCGATTCGCGCCATGATCATGTCCCACGATGGCGACGCGCCAGAGGCGAGGCCATGGCTTGACCGGCCACCTCCGGATGGTCGGGCCGCATCAGGACAACCGTACCATTCCAGAAACGCGTTCGAACCCGACTCTCGCACACCCCATAGGTCCTGCTATGTTCTCAGTTTGAACCTCCACCGGTTCTCCTCGCCCGTTCCCTCGGGCACCGGGAAACAACCTACTATCGCGGAGCATCTCGGATCGGGAATGTGGCCGATGATTGTCGGTTGACCTTCATCGTCTTATCCATGCATGCTGACGTGAGAGTATCTTCTCAGGGCCACGTCAATTTCTGTATTCTGCATGCACGCTCCGACCACATTCGTCGACCCCCGCTCCGACCCGCACCCCACTGCCCCAAGGCCACCGCCGCGAACCACCTCCGACCCGGACGAGTTAGCCGAGCTCCACCGCATTTGCAGGGAGGGTGGGGTGTACGACGTCGAGCGCTGGATCCGGGCCGGCATGCCGCAGCAGGTGGCGAAGGACGTGCCGCCGATAAAACGGAATAGGGCCACCACGGCCCTCGAGATCGCGCTCGAGGACGGCAGCCGAGCCCTGGCCCTTCTTCTCCTGTGCAACGGCTACGTACCAAACCTGGAGTTCCGTGCCCCCCGGGACCGTGCCCTCCGCTCCCGCCGGTGGGACCTGCTCGACATGCTGCTGGATTACGCGACGAACCATACCGCGTGGAATCTGTCAACGCATTGCCAAGTAACTACTTGACAGCGTCTTGACGGCAGGCGCACACAATTGTCCCGGCCTCGTGGCGCACGCTGCGTAACCGCCTACTGGGCCACTATCGGAGCAAGGAGGATGTCAACCACCCCAAGCTGGAGGCTTGCCATGTACCCCTCGATCATACGGTTTCCGATCGTCGCCGTGTCGCTGGGTTCGATCTCACGGCAATCTGTGACATGGGTTGGATCGCTGTTCATGGTGACGAGCATTGCGGCCGCGTGCGCCGAATCGAGTCAAATCGCCGGGCCGTCGGACACGGGGAGTGTGGAGGCGGCACTGGCGCCAACCATGGAAAACCAGATCGCGTCAAATCCCCTGTTGTACGGCGTCAACTCCAACGACGACGGACTGTCGATAATCGATCCGGTAACGGGTTCCGTGACTTTCATCGGGAGCCTCGATCCGGATCCGGGCAAGTACACCACGCCCATCGCCATGGCGGTGCGGCCGACCAATGGGCGGATGTTCGTATGGAACACCTCGCCCGTCTCGGAGCTCCTTACGGTCGATCCATGCACTGGACAGGCAACGCCGGTCAACGCGACCACTCCGCCCCAGTCGGGAGGCTCCCTCGCATTCTCTCCAAGTGGCCGGCTGTTCGCTGTCGACTCCTGGCTCATGGAGATCGACCCGACAACAGGCATCAGCACAGTAATCGGCTACCTCGGCTCGGGTTTCAGGGCCGGCGGTGCAGACTTCGACAATTCGGGGGTCCTCTACGCCGCTGAGCTTGCGCTCGGACTCGAGCGTCTCGCGATCGTAAATGTCAACACAGGCATGGCAACGGTCATCGGGACATTCAGTGTGGATGTTGGAACCATCGGCTCAATCGTGTTCACTTCGTCCGGGACCTTGCTCGGGAGTGCATTCGGTGGACCATTGGGCAACATCCTATTCGACATCAATCCGGCAAATGCAGAAGTCACGAACATTCGCCCGCTTGACGGAAATGCACCACAGGGAATGGCATTCGCACCGGCCTGCGGTAGCCAAGGGGTCATTCCGGTCGAAATCGACATCAAGCCGGGGAGCTGGCCCAATTCGTTCAACTGCCGCAACGACAATGGAGTCATCGCAGTAGCAATCCTGACCACCAATGACTTCGACGCGTTGATGGTGGACCAGACTACGGTGTCGTTCGAAGGTGCCTTCGAGACTCATGCCGACAAGAGAACCGGGGAGCCCCGCCGCCACGAAGAGGACGTAGATATGGATGGCAATGTCGACCTCGTTTTCCATTTCCGTTCTGGGGCGACGGCGTTGACCTGCTCTTCGACTGAAGGTGCACTCGAGGGCGAAACGTTCGACGGGCGCAGGATCCATGGCGCGGACGAAGTCCGGAATGTCTTCGTTGGCGGTTAGCGAGTCAACCGTTGCCTACAGTAACCCTCAACTTGCCCCGGTCTGGTGGACACCGAGATAAGCCCCAGGGGTAACTTGGGGCAGGAGGTGTCCAATGGGAGCGAAGAGACGGCAATACACGAAGGAATTCAAGCTCGAGGCGGTGCGGCTGGCCAAGGAGAGTAAGAAGCCGCTGTCGCAGGTCGCGCGCGAACTTGGGATCCGAGCCGACATGCTTCGGGCGTGGAACGGCAGGTGGAGGGTGTCGGTAGCCAGGATGCGTTCCCGGGGAACGGAACGCTGCCGGGGACGGAGGAAGAGAACCGGCGATTGCGCCGGGAGATCGAGGCCGTCCGGCAGGAACGGGACTTCCTGAAAAAAGCGGCGGCGTACTTCGCGAAGGGGTCGCGGTGAAGTACGCGTGTATCGAGGCGCACCGTCGGCAGTTCCCGATCACTCTGATGTGCCGCGTGCTGGGCGTAAGTCGGGCGGGGTTCTACGCGGCGCGGACGCGGGAGCTGTGCGGGCGGGCGCAGGAGGACCAGCGGCTCCGTCTCGAGATCCGGGCAATCCACCGGGAGAGCCGGCAGCGGTACGGTAGCCCGCGGATCCACGCAGAGTTGCAGGCCCGCGGCAGCCGGTGTGCCCGCAAGCGGGTCGCGCGCCTCATGCGCGAGGACGGCTTGCGAGCCCGGAAGCGGCGGCGATTCCGCGTGACGACGAAAGCCAATGCCCGGGACGCGAAGGCGGCGAACCTGCTGGAGCGTCGCTTCTCGGTCGATGAGCAGTGCGCGCCGGACCGGGTGTGGGTCGCTGACATCACGTACGTGCCGACCCGCGAGGGCTGGCTGTACCTGGCCGTGATCCTCGATCTCGCGAGCCGGATGGTGGTGGGCTGGGCCCTGCAGCCCTACCTGGATCGCAGCCTTACGATCGCCGCGCTGCAGATGGCCCTCGGCCGGCGGTGTCCGAAGACGGGCTTGCTGCACCATTCCGACCGAGGTAGCCAGTACACTGCGGACGACTACCTGAAGTGGCTGGACGCGCAGGGCATCATCGCGAGCATGAGCCGGAAGGGCGACTGCTGGGACAACGCTGTCGCCGAGAGCTTCTTCGCCACGCTGGAGTGGGAACTGATCCAGGACGCGGACTGGCATTCGCGGGCGGAGGCGTCGCGCGCAATCTTCGAGTACCTGGAAGTGTGGTACAACCGCCAGCGCCGTCATTCGAGCCTCGGCTACATGACCCCGGTCGAGTACGAGGCCCAGCTCGCCCTCACGCGGAGGGCAGCATAAACCGGGTGTCCATCAAATCGGGGGAAGACCAGACACCCAGCCACACATCGTGACGGGTGTGACCACCCGGGCACCCGAGTGCGGCTACTCGACGAGGACGGGTGGTCTGGCTCGATAGAACCGTTTCGTGCTCGGCAACAACGCAAGGGCGATGATCGCCAGTGCCAGCATGGCGTACATCACCAGCAGCGACGAGGGGCCGACCACCCACAACTCCACCGCAAGCCACAGCAGGAGGCCGACGCCCACCACGCCCGCGCCGACCCACGACCAATGCTCACCGAAGGCGCGCTCGAGCCGCCCCATCGCACCCCATCGCGGACGCCTCCACAGGGCCACCGCAATGGCGGCGGGGACCACGCCCAGCACCAGCAGCAGGATCACGCCCGGCACCAAGAAGTCCACGAAGGGGCCACCACGAAGCACGCTGAGCGGCATCCCAATGAGACCACCCGACGGATCGATCACGAGAACCGCGCCGCCTCCAAGCCCACTGACCGCCTGGAGGGCAACGAGGATCACCAGCACCGCCGGTCCCAGCGGGAACCCCCTTCGCGCTACGGTCGACATCACAGCCTCCTCCACTCCCCATGGGTAAATGACGAGCACACCACCCAATCGACAACATACGCAGCCCCCCAAGACCATGGGAGGTGGTAAATGTCCCAACGGACGACGTAGCCGCGGACACCGCAGCGCCAGGAGAGGGAGAATCGGCTCGGTCGCTCAGGAGCCAAGCGATGGGACCAGGCTTGGGGGCGCCTGCCGCTGCCGAGCGAGCAACCACACGTGCGACACGCCGCAGGGGCTTCGCGTTGGGTTCACCATCTTCCCGAAGCGCCGGCGGAGACAGGACATGCGGGCATGCACTCGCCGTCCTGGCACCCCGCTTCCCAGCTCATCGGTCGGAAGAGCGTTGGAAAGTCTTGACTGCCCACTAAGGCAGCGGACGTAAATAACATTTACGGTTCGTTGTGAGGCCTGATAGCGTAGTTCCAGTCGCCGTGGAAGCGGTGCGGGTAGAGACGCACGGTAGCCAACGCCTCGTCTGTGACTTTGCTGCCGACGGGATAGCGGCGGCGATCGAGGCGGCACGTGACCTTGAGCCCCTTGGCCGTCGTCGTCTTCGCGATCAACTGCACGATGGTCTCGTAGTCCCGAAGCGGTTCGCCCCGCCAGTTCGTGGAGATGAAGGAGAAGAGCCGGTGCTCCACCTTGTTCCACTTGCTCGTGCCTGGCGGGAAGTGGCACACGCGCACCGTGAGGTCCGCTTCGTCGGCGAACTCCTGCAGCTTCAGCTTCCACAGCCTGAGCCGGTAGCCGTTGCTGCCGCCTGCGTCGGCGGTGATCAGCAGACTCCTGGCCCGCGGGTAGAGACGACGGCCCTCGGCGCGCCACCACCCGCGGATCGAGGCCACGGCAAAGGCCCCCGTATCATGATCCGTCCCGATGTTCACGAACCCGGTGTTGCGGGCCAGGTCGTAGATCCCGTAGGGAAAAGCCCGAGGAACCTCCGGCGTCGGGAAGTCATGGACGTCGACTCGTTCCGGGTCCTTCGCACGTCGCCACCTGCGGCCGCGTCTCGTAGTTCCCGACGAGTTCCTTCTTCTTCGTATCGACCGAGATCACGGGCCGCTTGGCTGCAAGCGCCTTGCGCACCTCTTCGTTGATGAAGCGGAACTGCGCGTCGCGGTCCGGGTGCTGCTTGCCCTCCACAGTCTTCCGCGTGCCTTGCAGGCTGTATTCC
>CAWAYJ010000028.1:0-217826 GCA_963786235.1 uncultured Gemmatimonadales bacterium | reverse complement strand
GGAACCATGTGACGATGAGCGATGCCACCACTGCGGCACCCAGGGACACGCCGCCAAACCAACGCCACTCCCAGCCGACCTGTGCGAATTCGAGGATGAGAGCGACCACCGCGGCCGCTCCGGTCACGTAGGGAATGCGGCGTTCAATCAACTCCGCCAGGATGTTCTTGGGGCCATCATCGAACCGGAGTCCGATGCGTTGCGCGGGATCGAGCGCGGGCAGCAGATCGCCTGCACGCGGTCGGCCGCCCGGCGCCTCGCGCAGGCAGCGCGCGACCAGGTCGATCAGCTCGGGATCGTCCGGCGCAACGCCGAGCATCGCCGCCCGGTCCATCTTCTCGCCGACCTCGGGGACCGGGGCGGACGCGCCCGCGAGCAGGCGCCACGCGAGGACGCCGAGGCTGTAGATGTCGCTGCGGTCCGTGGCCGGCGCCCCGTCCCGCTGCTCGGGGCTCATGTAGCCGGGGCTGCCGAGGATCTCTCCGGGATACGTGATCGTGTCCTCCTCGATGCCTCCCGACTCGAGGATCCCGGCAATGCCGAAATCCGTGAGCAGCAGGCGACGGCTGTCGCCCTCGCAGCGGACGGTTTCGGGTCGGACGTCGCGATGCACGATGCCCGTGCGATGCGCGGCGTCGAGTCCGGCGGCGATCTGGTGCAGGATCTCGCGGACCTCCGACGGCTGGAACCGGCCCACCGACTTGAGCTTCTCCTTGAGCGTGCAGTCACCGACCCAGGGTTCGATGAAGAAAGGCACGCCGTCGGCCAGCGTACCGACACGGAACACGGGCATCACGTTCGCATGAGAGATACGTGCCGCGGCGCGTGCCTCCCGCTCGAACCGCCTGCGGACTTCCGCGTTCTCGACGTAGTCGCGGCGCAGCACCTTGATGACCACGTCGCGGCGCAGCGCCCTCTCGTGCGCGAGGAAGAGGCTGCCGAACGACTCGTCGCCGATGTGGCGGGTGACGGTCAACCCGGGGCCGAGCTCGCGATCGAGCTGGTCGAGCAGGTCGTCGTGCCGTCCGGCGGGCCGTGAGGCTGGCATGTCGGACGCGGTGGACTGCTGTCCGGCGGCTCGTTCGGGTTGGCGAGGTTCCGGCTGCGGCATCGGGCTCGGTCTCCTTGGCACGCCCCGGGCGGGTTCAGGAATCTACCGGTCCCATAGATCGGGGCGGCTTGCCCCGTCGTTTCAACATTGAACAGAAATCGTTGCATTCGCAAGAGTTACGTTGGACCGTGCGGCCTCCCCGGAGACTCGGCGGGGCGAGCGCGGGCAATGTCGCGACCGGGACCGGACTCGCGCGCCTTTCCGCGCCGGCGCCCGCGCCGTACGCTAGAGAGGAACGAAGGCCGGGGGGCGCTGAACACGTATTCGAAAACGGGCGCCGGATCCCCGGTGGACGTTTCCGGCGCCACGGCGCACGGCAGGCGCCGGTCCCGAACAACCCGGGAGAATCGATGAGCGCGCTCTACGGGTTCGCCCTCGTAGTCGGCGTCGGCATGTTCCTGTTCTCGCTCGCGGCCGACCTGTTCGGTGGCGCGGACGTCGACGGTGGCGGCGACATGGACGTCGATCTGCATATCGATGCCGATGTGCACGTCGATGCCGATCTCCACGTCGATGCGGATGCCGACGCCGACGCGCAGATGGACCAGGCCGCGGACGGCCATCAGGCCGGGGAGTTTCGCATCCTCTCCGTCCGCAACGCGACCTACTTCCTGTTCGCGTTCGGCGTGACCGGCTCACTCCTGACCTGGATGCGGGGTGGCCGGGACACGGTGCTGACGGCCGTGTTCTCGGTGCTGCTCGGACTGCTGGGCGGCGCGATCAGCACGATCGCCTTCGGCTGGATGAAGCGGACGGAGACGGGCCGGCTACCGGGCGATCGCGGCTGGATCGGCCTGACGGGCCGCGTGACGCTGCCGCTTTCGGTGGACGCGACCGGCAAGATCCTGGTGACGCGGGAAGGCCGCGAGCACGAGTTGCTCGCCCAACCGTTCGACCGGGAACCGGAGGCGCCGGAACGCTGGACCCGCGTGACGGTGCTCGACATGCGGCAGGGCGTGGCGCTGGTATCGCCCGGCGACCCCGCACTGGAGAACACGGAGATGCGTCGTCGCATCGCCCCTGAAACGGAGTCCTGACCATGTTTGAAGGCGTATTGAGTCAAGTCGGTGTCATCGCGGGTGGCGTCGTGCTCGCTCTCATCCTGTTGGTCGTCCTGACGATCAGCCGGTTGATCGTGATCGTGCCGCCGAACATGGCGTCCGTCATAACGGGCCGTAAGCGCCTTCTGGAGGAGGGCGGCTCCGTGGGCTACCGGACGGTGATGGGTGGCCGGACCATGCGGATCCCGATCATCGAGAAGGTGCAATGGCTGTCACTCTCGACGATCCCGCTCGACCTGGCCGTCGAGGATGCCTACTCGAAAGGCAACATCCCGCTCGCGGTGAAGGCGGTGGCCAACGTGAAGATCGCGTCCACGCCGGAAGCGGTGTTCAACAACGCGGTGGAGCGGCTACTGGGCAAGAACATCTCGCAGATCGAGGGACTCGCGAGAGAGACACTGACGGGCAATCTGCGCGGCGTGCTGGCGAAGCTGACGCCGGAGGAAGTGAACGAGGACCGGCTCGGTTTCGCGAAGCACCTGTCGGAGGAAGCGGACCACGATCTCAAGAAGCTGGGGCTGCAGCTGGACGTCCTGAAGATCCAGCACGTGATGGACCGGGTCGGCTACCTGCAGGCGATCGGAGAGAAGCGGACGGCCGAAGCGCTGCGGGACGCCGAAATCGCAAAGGCGACGGCCATCGCGGAGACGCGACAGAAGCAGGCGGAGGCAAAGCGCATGGCCGAGGTGGCGCAGGCGCAGAACGAAGCGACCACCAAGCAGCAGCAGGCGGAAGCGCGAATGCTGGCGGACGTGGCCGCGGCCAACGCCAACGTCAAGATCGCGGAGGCGCAGAACTCGCTCCGGGTGCGACAGGCGGAGTTGGGACGGGAGGCGGAAACCGCGGAGCGCACCGCGAAGGTATCCGCGCTCAAGGCGGAGACGGAGGCCCAGACGGAGCTGGAGGCTCGTCGCGTGGACCGCGAAAGGACGCGCCTGCAGGCCGATGTCGTACAGCCGGCGGAAGCCGCCCGCATTGCCGCGGAAGCGGAAGCGAAGGCGGAAGCCGCGCCGATCCTCGAGAAGGGACGAGCCCAGGCGGAAGTGCTGCGCATGCTGTACGCGGAGATCGCGAAGGGCGGCGAGCCCGGCCTGCAGGTGTTCCTCGCAGAAAAGCTACCGGCCCTGCTCGGCGTGACGGTCGACGCGATGCGGGACGTGACGATCGAGCGTTTGACGGTAGTGGACAGCGGCGGCGGCCAGGGGATCGCGAACGCGGCGACGCAGCGGGTGAACGCGTCGATCGTCGCGCTCGAGCAGATCGCCGGCGCCATGGGGCTCGACCTCGAGCGGTTCGTCGATCGCATGACGGGCGGCGGCAAGGGCCTGGGCTCTTCCCGGTCGATCGGGACGCCGGACGGCCAGGAAGCTGGCGCGGAAGGCCGCAGCGCCGACTGACACGGCGGCGACGGGCTGGGGAGGCGCCCGGGATCAGCGCTCGATCACGAGCTGCACCCGGGCGGTTCCGGCGCGCACCATCCCCAGCGCCCGGGCCGCGGCGGCCGAGACATCGAGGATCCGGTCCGACCGCGCGGGCCCGCGGTCGTTGATGCGCACGACGACATCCCGGCCGTTGTCGACGTTGATGACGCGGACCCGCGTGCCGAACGGCAGGCGCCGGTGCGCCGCGGTGAGGGCATCCGGATCGAAGGTTTCGCCGCTGGCCGTGCGCCGGCCCTCGAAGCCGGGACCGTACCAGGACGCGACGCCCTCCTCGAACACGGCCGGAGCGGGCTGTCCGCCGCCGCCGACGGCACCGCAAGCCGCCAGGATCACGGTCAGGACCGCGACCGCCAGCGGGGCCGCAGCACGCCTTCCTCCCTGGACACTCTGCACTCGTTCCGCCTTCCCGCCACGGCCGCCGATCCGGTGGACCCGGTCCTCGAGCGACCCTCCGATTTGACGCGGGACGTGACGGTACCCATTCTTGCCACCCGTGATCCGCCGCGTGATCGTCCAGCTCAAGAAATTGCACGACAGCCTGCGCCAGACCGAGCAGATCTACATGGTCATGGTGGCGCTGGTGATCGGCCTGCTCGGCGGGTTCTCCGCCATCGGTATCCGTCTGCTCATCCGGGCGGTCAACGCGATCGCGTGGCACCGGGGCGCGTACACGATCGAGTACATTGCCGCCCTCCCCTTCTGGTGGAAGCTGCTGGCGCCGGCGGTCGGTGGCCTCTTCGTCGGTTTCATCGTCCACTACATCTCGAGCGAGGCCAAGGGCCACGGCGTGCCCGAGGTGATGGAGGCGGTCGTGCTGCGCGGCGGCCGCATGCGCCCGCGCGTGGTCGCCGCCAAGCTCCTGGCGTCGGGGATCTGCATCGGGTCGGGCGGCTCGGTGGGCCGCGAAGGCCCGATCGTGCAGATCGGGGCGGCCCTCGGCTCGACCATCGGACAGTGGCTGCGCATCGACCAGCGCAGGATGCGCACGCTGGTCGGCTGCGGCGCGGCGGCCGGGATCGCGGCGGCCTTCAACGCGCCGGTCGCGGGCGCGCTGTTCGCGGTCGAGATCATCCTGGGCGACTTCGGCGTGGCGCAGTTCTCGCCGATCGTCATCTCGAGCGTCGCGGCCACGGTGGTCAGCCACCACTACCTCGGCAACTTCCCCGCTTTCGTGGTCCCGGAATACCGGCTGGTCCACCCGTCCGAGCTGTTCGCGTACGGCGGGCTCGGCATCGCGGCCGGGTTCGTCGCGCTCCTGTTCATCCGCGTGCTCTACGCGCTCGAGGACGGCTTCGACCGCCTGTCCATGTACCCGCCGGCCAAGGCCGTCGTCGGCGGCCTTCTCATCGGCGCCATGGGCATCTTCGCGCCGCACATCTTCGGCGTGGGCTACGAAGCCATCAACGAGGCGCTCACCGGGCAGATCGTCTGGCCGTTCATGGTCGCGCTCGTCGTGCTGAAGATCCTCGCGGTCGGGATCACGATCGGCTCCGGCGGCTCCGGCGGCATCTTTGCCCCCTCGCTCTTCATCGGCGCCATGCTCGGCGGCGCGGTGGGCAACGTGGTGGGCACCTTCTGGCCGGCGGCGACTGGCGGTGTCGGCGCCTACGCCCTGGTGGGCATGGGCGCCGTCGTGGCGGCCGCGACGCACGCACCCATCACCGCGATCCTCATCATCTTCGAGCTGACCGGCGACTACGCGATCATCCTGCCGCTCATGATCAGCTGCATCATCGCTACCCTGCTCGCCACGCGCATGGAGCGCGGCTCCATCTACACGCTGAAGCTGCTGCGGCGCGGCATCGAAGTATACCGGGGCCGTGCCGTAAACGTGCTCCAGCACGTCAAGGTGCGCGAGATCATGCGCACCGACATGGTGATGGTGTCGCCGGATGCCGGGATGGTCGAGCTGCTCTCGACGTTCATCGAGCACCCTGGCGACACACTCTTCGTGACCGATACGGAACACCGGCTCCGGGGCCTGGTGACAGCGTCGCAGATCCGGCCCGTAATGCGGAATCCGAGCACGCTCGAGGGACTCGTCATCGCCGAGGACGTGATGGTGCACGACGGTTATCCGCGCATCTCGCCGGACCGCTCGATCGCCGAGGTGATGCGGTTCCTCGAGGAGTACCGGGGCGAGGTTCCGGTCGTCGAGGACGAGAAGCTGATCGGCACGATCTGGCCGGAAGACGTGATCGAGCGCTACAACGAGGAAGTCTTCAAGCGGGACATGGCGGGCAGCATGGCATCGGCCGTCAGCTCGGATCCGCTCGCGCCCGTACCCGCGCTGCACGACACGGTGGTGGGCGAGGTGCTGGTACCGGTCCAGTTCTCGAACCGGACCATCGGCGAGCTGGAGATCCGCCAGCGCTACCGCGTGAGCGTGCTCGTAATCAAGCGCATCGACGAGAACGGGCACGAGCAGATCCTGGCGGTCACCGGTCCCGACACGCGCCTGAACCAGGGCGACATCATGCTCGTCCTCGGGCCACCCGACCAGGTCCGGCTGCTCGAGCTCGGTATCGTGCGCGAGCACTGAGTCGTCCGCATCACGGTTCGGCCCCGAGTGCGTCCCGGATCCGCTCCTCGAGTCGGTCCAGGTCCCACTTGGCCTGTTCCCGGATGATGGATCGAAGGATCGGGTTCATATCCTCGATCGTGTCGAGGATGTCCGAGAGCAGGTGCCGCTGCTCCTGCGCCCGCGTCACCTCTTCCGGCATCTGCACGATGTCACGCAACAGCGCGCCATCGGAGCGTGAGGCGACGACCGGCTCCGGCAAATCCTCGATCCAGACGCGGGTGCGTCGGCCCGGTCCGCGCCCTTCCTCGATCGGCTCCAGGCCGACGATCCGGTCGGCGCGGTAGTACTTGCCGTAGCCGAGCGCGACCATGGTGGATTCCGCGACTCTCATCGACGCCTCCGTGGCTTCGCCGCCAACCTCGCGGTCAGAGTGAGAAGTGCAGACCGATCCCGTAGAACCGGATGTTCTGGCGATAGAACTGTCCGTAGGGCGCGGCACCGTCGTAGTAGTGGGCGAGCAGGCTCACCACGCGAGAAGGACCGCCCGCGCCGGGCAGGCGCGCGATCTCGATGCCCGCGCGTGCGCTCCAGGCCGCCTTCCAGCCGCCATCGTCGACAAGCTTGACGTCGAGCGCCGCGACGAGGCGGCCGGCGCCGAACGACGCCGGCCGCAATTCCAGTCCCGCGTGACCCAGGCGGGCGGCGACGGATGAAGGCACTCGCCGGAACGTGGATTCACCGCCCGCGTACAGCCGTATGGGCCCCAGCTCCTGGGACAGGATGAGTTCGGCCGACTCGAAGGAGAGGTTGATCCGTTCCGGATGCTGCGAGAGCAGGTACTCGTCGCCCAGGTGTGAGCTCTGGTGATAGACGCGGAATCGCGCGGAGAAGCCGGCAACGCGGAACGTCAACGGCAGTCCGACGAGGTAATCGGCATTGATGAGATCGAAGCTCGGCGCATCGAGATTGAACTGTGCGAATACGGCGCCCTCGGCACCGAACTGGAGTCCAGTACCCTCGCCCGCCGCGGAAATGCGAAGCAGCCCGATGCCGTACGCGATGCCGACGGCCGCGATATTGGTGTTTGTGCCGGCCGGAGCGTTCGCCAGCGTGGCGAAATCACCGCGCACGTAGCTCGCGAATGTACTCGCCGCCTTGGGGTCCGCGGCCAGTGGGCAGAAGAGCGTGCCCCCCGGCAGGAACACCGAGCCCGCGCGCTCACCTGTCTCCACACCCGCGCCACAACGTGAGCGGGTCCCGTTCTGCCCGGAAACGGGCGTGGCGGCGAACCCGGTGAGCACGAGCGCGAGGACCGGCCAACGTCGCATGCGACTCTCCTTCCCGGGGTGTGCTGCGGACGTTGGTGGCTACCGCGCTCCGCCGCAAGGGCGGAACGGCCCCGGAGAGAACTACGTGCGGGGCCCGGCTCGCTGTTTACTCCACGATGATCGTTCCCGTCATGCCGAGCGCGCGGTGCGGCATGCAGTAGTAGGGATAGGTGCCGGGCGTGTCGAAGCGGACCGTGAAGGTCTCGTCCGGCCGGGTCGTCTGCCACTGCGTCCAGGCGGAGTGGCCATCCGGCGTCACCGTGTGGTAGTTCGACGTGGTGTTCCGCCAACGGACGGTCGTGCCCGCGGCGATGTGCAGCTCGGGCTGCGAAAACTCGAAGTTCCGGAGTTCGATCTCCACGACGTTGCCCGAGTCGACCGGCTCCATCGTGTCCTGGTGCTCGCTGCACGCAGCGAGCGTCAGCGCGCACATGACGAACGCCGCGGCCAGCATCCCGCGACACGTTCGCGGAATGCGCCCACGCCGCACGGATGGCCGCGTCTGCATGATCATCGGGTTCCCTCCTCTTCGGCCGCGCCGTCCATGGACCGGACCACGATCCGGCCCTTCATGAACGGGTGCGGCATGCAGTGGTACGTGTACGTGCCCTCGTGGACGAACGTCCATTCGAAGCGGCCACCGGGATCGATCAGGCCCGAGTCGAATGTGCCGCCGTCCGCGATCACCGAGTGCTGCACCGGATCCCGATTCACCCAGACCACGGTCGTGCCCGGCGTGATCGTCACGTCCGTCTGCTCGTAACGCAGGTTCCGGATCCCGATGACGACGGTGTCCCGGCCGGCTTCCGGCATCGGCATCGTGGCCGGCGCCGGAACGGGCCCGGCGCGCGTGTAGCGGCGGAGGGTGATGGGCACGGTGTACTCGAAGCCCCAGCGGGTGCGCGTACCGGCCGACACGCCCTCGAGCGAGGCCGTCCCCACGTTCGACGCATGGATGGAGAAACTGTGCGGCGTGAACGGCACGCCGAGCTGAAGCCCGGCGCCCCACGCGATCCGCTCGCCGGCCGCACGGTCGAGCAGCGTGCCGACATCGCCGGCGATGGACACGGATGGCGTCAGCCTGAGGTCGAGCCCGGCCGCCACGGCGTAGCGCGTCCGGTCCGCTGCGAAGGCGCGCGAGAAGGTGCGGCCCGCGGCGAGCAGGCCGAGTCGCCCCACGCGCCGGCCGACCAGCAACTCGCCGTCCACGCTCTCCGCGGCCAGGTTGTAACCCGCCTGCACGAACACGTCGATCGCCTGGCCGCGTCCCTGCGACAACGGCATCGCGCGGGCGTAGAACTCCCACTCGTTCGGGTATGCGGGCACCAGCGTGGAGTTCGAGCCGTAGACGGCGCCGACCATCAGGCGGTCCACCACACCGGTACCGATGTTGAACGTCGGCGTGTTGGTGATCTTCCGCAGGGGCGCGTCGCTGATCGAGAAGCGATGCAGGAAATTGAACTGGATGACGCCGGGCGGCGCGATCCAGCCACCCGTGAAGTCGGGTGTCCGCATCGTCACGGCCTGGGCCGTGCCGGCCGCCGGGCCGACCGCGAGACAGAGCAGCGCGGCCAGCCCGGCCCGTTCGAGAGTCTTCACTGGACGTCCACGATCGGACAGTTGACCGTGGCCGCCTCCCCGAAGTTCGACGCCGCCTGCGCACTACTCAGGTCCGTGACCTGGGCGAACGAAGCGTTGTCGTAAGGGAAGACATCCCAGAACGGCGAGTAGCCCGCGTCGCCCGGAAGCGACTCGACCACGTTGTGCGTCTGGTCCGAGCCCGGCTCCATCATGAAGCCGGACGCGGGGCCGCCACCCGTCTGATCCGGATTGATGTTGAACGCGACGTAGATGTCCGCCGTGGGCACGGCGCCCCCCTGCGTGACCTGGAGCGGCGCCTCGAAGAAGTTGAAGTAGAAGACGAGCTCGCCCTTGTACCAGCCCATCGTGAGGCCCGTGTCGCCACCGTTCAGGCGCAGCATCGCGGTCGAGCCTTCCGGCACGATCGGGCAGTTGACGAGGATGTCGGTGGTCTCCTGCGGGTAGCCGGCCGCGACCAGTTCCTGTACGCTCGTCATGCTGTTCGCGATGTAGTCGTCCGGCACCGTCACCTTCACCACCTGCCAGAAGTCGCTGTAGCCCGGGTCGCCGGGTATCACGTCCACGATGTTGTGCTGGCCGGGGACCGGTTCGCCGCTACCGTAGAACAGGGCGAAGATCGGCGCCGGCGCTGCGGGCATCACGTCCAAATTGTAGTAGCGCACGGAATTGCCGGTGGGCCCGAGTCCGCGCGTGATGAACGGACCGCTGTCGAAGTCGATGGCCGCGCCCGGCGCCGGCAGCGCGGCGTTCGCGCTCCGCATGAACAGGTGGCCGGCCCCGTCGCTGAAGCGGTCGATCATCGCCTTCGTGGCCGTCGCCGGATCGGCCGGCGCCATGCCCACGAACACGATCGGGCAGTTGACCACGGCGGCCAGCCCGAAGTTGTCCGCGGCCTGGGCGGATGCGAGGTCGTGCACCATGCTGAAGGCCGCGTTGTCGTACGGCATCACGTCCCAGAGCGGCGAATACGCCGCATCGCCCGGCAGCGTCTCCACCACGTTGTGCGTCTGCACCGAGCTGCCCTGCGCCTTGAAGCCGGACGCCGGACCGCCGCCCATCTCATCCGGATTCACGTTGAACGCGACGTAGATGTCCGAGGTCGGAACCGCGCCCTGCGCGGTGGCCGTCAGCGAGGCCTCGTTGAAGTCGAAATAGAAGACGACCTGGTCCTTGTACCAGCCGCGCGTCAGCCCCGCCGCACCCGGTCCCTCGCTCGCGGTGGAGCCCTCCGGCACGACCGGACAGTTCACGATCATGTCCGTCGACTGCATCGTGTAGCCGGCATCGACCAGGTCCTGCAGGCTGGTCGCCGTGTTCGCCACGTAGTCGGCGGGGACCGTCACCTTCACGACCTGCCAGAAATCGCTGTAGCCCGGGTCACCCGGGACGGCGTCGATGATGTTGAGCTGGTTGGCGACCGGCGTACTGCTGCCCTCGGCGAACAGGACCCAGATGTGGACCGGCGCCGTCGGCATCACGTCGAAGTTGTAATAGCGAACGGGCTGACCGGAGGGCCCGAGGCCCTGCGTGATGAACGGCGCCTGGTCGAAGTCGATCGCGGCGCCGGCGGCCGGAAGCGCCGGGGTCGCGCTGCGCGTGAACAGATGTCCGGCCGCATCGCTGAAGCGGTCGACCAGCGCGCGCGGCGCCGTGTCGGGGTTCTTCGCCTGTGGCGGCTCCATGGTATCGTTCTGACACGCCGCCAGCGTCGCGGCGGCGAGCACCGCAAGGAGCAGTCTCGGATACGTCGTTCGCATGCACACCTCCCGTTCGGGTCCGGTTCCGGATCTGCCGGAAGGATTGGCAACGGAAGTGCCGCACGCGGGGACGCTTCTGGACGGCGCCACAACTGTATGATTCCCCATGGTTTGGGGGATCGGGCGGGACCCGGAATGAAACGGCCGCCGGGTTTCATGAAACGTACGACGTCGTTTCATCGATCCCGGTGGAACGTTCAACGGGCGAGGCGCGAGCGCCGCGTGGAAGCGGCGCGACGTGAGGTGTCGCGCGCCCGACCCCGGGTTGCGCGATGACCCCGCGCCGGACATCCTCACGCATCCGCGGATGCCCCCTTCGACCCATGCGATGACCTGATGACGGCGCCGAACATCGATCCGCGCGACCTCGAAGTACTGCCCGTCGAGAGGGCCTCGACCATCCCGGCCGCATGGTACACGGACCCCGTGTTCCACGAGTTCGAGAAGCGGACCGTGTTCGCGCGGACCTGGCAGTACGTCGGCCACGCCAGTCAGATCCCGCGCATCGGCGACCACATTACCACCATGGTCGCGCGCAAGCCTGTGCTCGTCGTGCGCGCCGGCGACGGCCGCCTGCACGCGTTCTACAACGTCTGCAGGCACCGGGGTGGACCGCTCGCGCTCAAGGATGGGCACGCGGACATGCTCCAGTGTCGCTACCACGGCTGGACCTACCGGCTGGACGGCATGCTGCGCGGCGTACCGCACTTCAACCGCACCGAGCTGTTCGACAAGAAGGATTTCGGCCTGATCCCCGTCCGGCTGGAGGAATGGCAGGGACTCCTGTTCGTTCATCTCGATCCCGGGGCGGAACCGCTGGAACGGTTCATGGCCGGCATCGCCGAGCGCATGGCGCCCATGCGCTTCGACGACCTCGCCTTCGCCAGGCGCGTGGACTACGACGCCCGCTGCAACTGGAAGGTCTACGTCGACAACTACATCGAGGCCTACCACGTGCCCCACGTCCATCCGGAACTGTGCAGCCTCTACGACTTCCAGGCCTACCGCACCGAGGTGTACGACTGGTACTCCCTGCAGGTCGGTCCCCTTTCCGGCTCCGATACGCCCTACGGCGTGACTTCCGGCGAGGCCCTCTACTACTTCATCTACCCGAACTTCACCCTCAACATCCTGCCCGGTCGGCTCCAGACCAACATCATCCTGCCGGTCGCGCCCGACCGCTGCCGCATCACCTTCCACTACTTCTATTCCAACCTCGAGGAAGCCGAGCGACGCGGCATCGTCAACGACGACGTCGCCTTCTCCGATGCCGTCCAGATCGAGGACATCGAGGTCTGCGAGCGCGTGCAGGAGGGACTCGAATCCGGCATCTACGACAAGGGCCGCTTTTCGCCCGAGATGGAGACCGCCGTGCACCACTTCCAGTCCCTGCTCAAGCGGACCTTCGCGCGCGAACTCGGCTCGTGAACGGCTCGACGGCGATCGACCCGCACCGCACCGTCGCCCTCGTGAGGCCGCCCAGCGACGCGCTCGCTCGCTGCCAGCTCTCCCATCTCGAGCGCGTACCCATCGACACCGCGCTCGCGCACACGCAGCACAACGCCTACGCCATGCTCCTGCGCTCGCTCGGCGCTGACGTCATCGCGCTGCCACCCGAACCCGACCTGCCCGACGCCGTATTCGTCGAAGACGTCGCCGTCGTACTCGACGAGATCGCCATCGCCACCAACCCCGGCGCCGCATCCCGTCGACCCGAGGTCGACTCCGTCGCCCAGGCTCTCGCCCCGTTCCGTACGCTTGCGCACATGAGATCACCGGCGACCCTCGACGGCGGCGACGTGCTCCTCGACCGGATGACCCTCTACGTCGGGCGCTCCGGCCGAACCAACGACAGCGGCATCGAACAGCTGCGCGACATCGTCGCGCCCCACGGTTACGAGGTCGTCGCCGTCCCCACCACCGGCTGCCTCCACCTCAAGTCCGCCTGCACCGCGCCCGCGCCCGGCGTCTTCCTCCTCAACTCCGCATGGATCGACCCGGCCCCACTCCTCGCAGACCGCATTGTCCACGTGCACCCCGACGAGCCCCGCGCCGCCAACACCTTCCGCGTCGGCGACAGCATCATCATGGCCGATTGCTTTCCCCGAACGCGCGAGGCGCTCGCCGGGCTCGGACTCGATGTCCGCACCGCCGACCTCTCCGAGCTCCAGAAAGCCGAGGCCGGCGGCAGCTGCATGAGCCTCATCTTCCGGGCCTGAAACCACCCTTCCAATCTCCCACCCGACGGGCTAGCTTCTCCAAATGACTGACCGGTCATTTAGCAGTTCGGCGTGATGGAAGAGCGGCCGCGGTGGCGGCGGCAACCGGCGCTTCGGCCCGTGCAGATCCTGGACGCGGCACTGGGCGTGTTCTCGGAGGAGGGCCTGGAAGCGGCGCGACTGGAGGACATCGCGTCGCGGGCGGGCGTGTCGAAGGCGACGATCTACCTGTATTTCCCGAGCAAGACGGAGCTGTTCCGGGAGGTCGTCCACCGGGCGGTGGGCGAGCTGGTGGAAGCGCTGGAATCATCGGCGGAGGGGACGACGGCGGTGGACGCGGTGGTGGCGTTCACAACGGCGTTCTGGCGGCAGCTTCGGTCACCGGCGTTCTACGCGGTGTACCGGCTGGTCCTGTCGGAAGTGAACGCGTTTCCCGAGCTAGCGGCGGAGTATTCGCGGGAGATCCGTCGCCCGTTGGCGGAGGTTCTGCATCCGATCCTCGACCGGGGTGTGGCCGGGGGCGAATTCAGGCCCGGCGACACGGCTTCGCGGGCGCGGATGCTGCTCGCGCTGGTGATCAAGCACGCGGTCTGGTGTGCGCGTCGGGAATTCGTAACCGAGCTGCAGGAAAAGAGCGACGATGAAGTGTTGTCGGAAGTGCTGGGGTTCTACCTGGCGGGACTCGGGGCCTGAGGTGGTCGTGGGGCGTGGCGGTTGCGGTGGCGGAGTGAAAGGTCGCGGGGTCGTGGTGCTGGCACTGGTGTCGAGCGTGGCGGTGCCGTCGGCGTTGCGCGGGCAGCAGGCGGACGTGCTGCGTCTGCGTCTGGCGGACGCGGTGACGCTGGCGGCGGCGCAGAGCGCGGCGGTGGAGGCGGCGGGTCTGCGGTCACGGCAGGCGGAAGCGCGGCTGTCGAACGAGCGAGCGGACCTGCTGCCGCAGATCAACGCGTCGGGGCTGGGTTCGACGCACACGATGAACACGGGCACGTTCGGGATCGACTTCCCGTCGGTGCCCGGGCAGCCGGCGCTGTTCGACCCGAAGGGCGAGATCGTGGGCCCGATCAACCTGCTGTCGGGCGGAGCGCACCTGTCGCAGACGGTGTTCGACTGGAGCACGGTACAGAGCATCCGGGGCGCGAGCATGGCGGTGGATGCGGGCCGTGTGGCGGAGGCGCTGGCCCGGGAGCGGGCGGCGGCGGGGGCGGCGGCGGCGTACGTGCAGGGGATGCGAGCGGCGAGTCGGCTGGCGGCGGTGGAAGCGGACGTGCGCCTGGCGGAGGACCTGGTTCAGGTGGCGGAGGCAACGCTGGCTGCGGGAACGGGCGTGGCGCTGGACGTGACGCGGGCCCGGGCGCAGCTGGCGGGGATGCAGGCGCAGGCGCTGGCGGCGCGGAACGCTTCGGATCACGCAGTGCTCACCCTGCTGCGTGCGCTGAACCTGCCGCTGGACCGGGCGGTGGAGCTGGTTGACACGCTGGCGATCGCGGCGGCGCCGGCGGCGCCGGCGCCGGATTCAGCGGTCGCCCGCGCGCTCGGGCAGCGGAGCGACGTGCAGGTACTGGACGAGCAGGTGCGGGTGGCGGAACAGCGTCTGTCGGCGGTGAAGGCGGAGCGACTGCCGCGTCTCTCGTTGGAGGGCAGCGACGCGGTGATCGGTCGCTGGTCGGGCTACAAGCTGAACACGTACGAGCTCGCGCTGCAGGTGTCGGTCCCGGTGTTCGACGGGATGCGGCGCAAGGCACGGATGGAGGAACAGCGGGCGGCGATCGAGGAGCTCGGCGTTCAGCGGCGGCAGTTCCGCGAGCAGGTGTCGTTCGAAGTCCGGTCTGCGATTCTGGACATGGGCTCGGCGGGCCAGCAACTGGAAGCGTCGCGGGCGCGCATGGACCTGGCGCAGCAGGAATACGAGCAGGCTCGGGACCGGTTCAGCGCGGGCGTGGCGGGCAGCGCGGACGTGACGACGGCGTCGTTGCGGCTGAGCGAGGCGCGGACGGCGTTCGTGGATGCGCAGGCGGGCGTCGCGATGGCGCGAGTCGCCCTGGCCGCGGCGTCGGGCACGGCGCAGGAGCTCCGATGACCGATCCGGGACGGGCGGGAGAGGGAGACCCGATGGAGAAGACGGGGAGCATGTCTGAACCTGTGAAGACGCCGGCCGCGCCGCGCTCGCGACGTCGGCTGTTGCTGATCATCGCTCTGCCGGTGGCGCTGGTCCTGCTCGTGTGGGGTGTGCGCCTCTGGCAGTACGGTCGCGTTCACGAGTCGACCGATGACGCCTACGTGGCCGGCAAGCTGGTGCCGGTCCTGGCGAAGGTGGGCGGCTACGCGGCCACGACGCCGGTCGAGGAGAACCAGCACGTGGCGGAAGGCGAGGCGCTGGTCACGATCGATGAAACGGAGCTTCGCCAGAGGCTGGCACAGGCGGAAGCGGAGTACTCGGCAGCGCAGGCCGCGGCGGGCGGCGGCGGCGTCGCAGGTCAGGTGCAGGCGCAGGTCGAGCAGGCCCGCAGGCAGCGAGCGGCGCTCAGCGCACAGCTCGAGGCCGCGCAGACGAATGTCACGAAGGCCGAGCGGGATCTTGCGCGTCTCGAGGGTCTTGCCGACAAGCAGATCATCTCGCAGCAGCAGCTCGATGGGGCGCGGGCAGCCGTCGATGCGGGGCGCTCGGGACTGAAGGCGCTCGAGGAGCAGCGGTCGGCGGCCGAGGCGGCCGTCGCCACGGCGCAGGCGGGGCTCCGCCAGGCGCAAGCGCGGCTGGAATCGGCGCGAGTGGCGGTGGACGCGGCGCACCTGCAGCTCTCGTACGCCCGGATCACGGCACCGATCGCGGGCCTGGTCGCGAAGCGGTCGGTCGAGCCCGGGCAGCTGCTGCAGCCGGGACAGCCGGTGCTCACGATCGTCGCGGACTCGGGGATCTACATCACGGCCAATTTCAAGGAGACGCAGGTCTCCGACATCCGGCCGGGCGCGGACGTCGAGTTCGAGGTGGACGCGTACGACCACTGTGAGGGGCAGGGCGCGGTCGAGAGTCTCGGCGGCGCGACGGGCTCGCAGTTCGCGCTGCTGCCGGCGGAGAACGCGACCGGCAACTTCACGAAGGTCGTGCAGCGGGTTCCGGTCAAGATCGAGGTGACGCGCGGCTGCGGCCCGGAACGTCCGCTGCGGCCCGGCATGTCGGTGATCGTGCACGTCGCGACGGGATGAGCGCGGAGTCGGGCAACACGCACAAGTGGGTGGTGGCCGGGACCGTCCTCACCGGCACCATCATGGCGGTGCTGGACGCGAGCATCATCAACGTCGCGCTTCCCTCCATGCGGGGAACGCTCGGCGCCACGGTCGAGGAGATCACCTGGGTCGTCACGGGCTACATCCTGGCGCAGGTCATCGTCATGCCGATCACGGGCATGCTCTCGCAGCGGTTCGGCCGCAGGAACCTGTTCCTGTTCAGCCTGTTGACGTTCACCGTCGCGTCGATGCTCTGCGGTCTGGCCCGCTCGCTGCCGCTGATGGTCTTCTTTCGCGTGCTCCAGGGATTCGGCGGCGGCGTCATCGTCACGGCCGCCCAGGCGATCCTGCGCGAGACATTTCCGCCCGAGGAGCAGGGCATGGCGATGGGCATCTACGGCATGGGCGTGGTGGTCGCGCCGGCCGTGGGGCCCACGCTGGGCGGGTGGATCACGGACAACTACACGTGGCCGTGGGTCTTCTACGTCAACGTGCCGGTCGGCATTCTGAGCGCGATCCTCGTTACCCGCTACATCCGCGACCCGGACTACCTGGTCCGGGACAGGGGCAGGATCGACTGGACCGGCCTGGCGCTGCTCGCCATCGGACTCGGCGCGCTGCAGCTCATGCTGGAGCAGGGTGACCGGAACGACTGGTTCACGTCGGCCTACATCACGACGCTCGCGGTCCTGGCAGTGCTCGGCCTGGTGTTCTTCGTCGTGCAGGAACTGCACACGAACCGTCCCTCCGTGAACCTCCGCATCCTGAAGGACCGCGCCTTCACGACGGCGACCTCGATCGGCGGCGTGCTCGGGGCCGGCCTGTTCGGCGGGCTCTTCCTGCTGCCGCTTTTCCTGCAGAACCTGCTCGGCTACTCGGCGATGTGGTCGGGCGTCGTGCTGGTCCCGCGCAGCGCGGCCATGGCGGTCATCATGCCGCTGGGCGGGCGCATGTACAACCGGGTCGGGCCGCGGATACTGGCGTTCGTGGGACTCGCCGTGAGCGCGTACTCCTTCTGGGAGCTGTCGCACCTGACGATGGACGTCGGCTTCTGGGACATCTTCTGGCCGCAGCTCTGGCAGGGCGTCGGCTTCGGCCTGCTGTTCGTCTCGCTCTCGACCGCCGCGCTCTCCAACATCCCGCCACCCCAGATGACGCAGGCGGCCGGTCTCTACAACGTGGTGCGGCAGGTGTTCGGCAGCGTCGGCATCGCTCTCTCGGCCACGACGCTGACCCGCTCGATGTCCGGATACCACGCCATCCTGTCGGAGCACGTGACCGCGTTCGATGCTCCAACCCGGCAATTCCTCAACGGCGCCACCGCCGGGATGATCCAGCGGGGAATCGATCCGTTCACGGCCCGGCTGCGGGCTTACAAGTTCCTCGATCTCTCGGTCCTGCAGCAGGCGGCGGTCCTGGCGTACAACCACGTGTTCATGCTGGTCACGATCCTCTTCCTCTTCACGCTTCCGCTCGCCCTGCTCCTGCGCACGCGCAAGTTCGATCGACGCTCGCGAGACGGACCCGGCGTCATCGCGGAGTGACGCCAATCCCAACGCGCCCCTCACCCGGCGGAACTCGATCCGGCGTGACGCGGCGGCACCTGCGCCATGAAATACTCGGCAAGTGCCGTGATGGTGAGGCTCGGGTTGACGCCGAGATTGACGGGCACGACGGAGCCGTCGGCGACGAAGAGGCCGGGGTGTCCGAAGACCTCGCCGCCGGAATCGACGACGCCGTCGTCCGCCGACTCGCCGATCCGGCAGCCGCCGAGGATGTGCGCGGTCGTGGGCGCGCCGTAGACGACCTCCGGCCACGTGCTCCACGCGTCGCCTCCCATGGCGCGCGCGAGCCGGCGTGTGACCTCGTTCGCGACCGGTATCCAGGATACGGGACGCGGCTGGCCCGCGGGTAATCGCGAACCGAAGCCGGGCCGTCCGAACCGCCACCAGCGCGGTCGGTACTCCAGCTCGAGATGGCCGTCCGTGGCCTGCATGGCGAGGACGATCCCGGTGCGCTCGGCCCGCCCGAACGGCCAGAGCCCGCGCAGAAACCGGAGCGGCCGTCGCAGGATGTTGCCGAGCAGACGCAGCGGACGGGGGATGCGGCCGCCGCCATCGGTAAGCGGGGTCGCGAGCCAGAAGAGGGCGTCCGACCCCTTGTTGAAGCGGACCATCTCGAGGTGCGTCCGCTCATCCGCATACACGCCGGAGGTGATGGCGACGTGATCGATCCAGTCGCCTTCGTTCGGCCGGGCGTCCGCGGCGAGGATCGATTCCGAGTTGGTGAGCACGAAGCGACCGACCGATGGCGGCAGGCGGGGCAGCCAGCGCCGGGAACGGAGCAGCAATCGGATGGTCCCGATCACGCCGCCACACACCACCACGTTGCGCGCTCGCCAGACCCGTCGCGACCGGCGCATGCCAAGCGAACGGCGCGTGTGCACCACCCAGCCGCCGTCGGCCGGCCGGATCGAGAGTGCCTCGGTCTCGGGCACGATGCGCGCGCCCAGCCGTTCGGCGAGCCACAGGTAGTTCCGGTCGAGCGTGTTCTTGGCGCCGATCGGACAACCGATCATGCAGGCGCCGCAGCGCGTGCACCCGGTTCGCTCCGGACCCTTCCCGCCGAAATATGGATCGGGCACATCGACGCCGGGCAGTCCGAAATAGACGCCGACATCGTGGACGTGGAACGTGCCCGGTCCGCCTATCCCGGCCACGACATCGCGCAGCAACGCATCCGTCCGGCCGATGCCCTCGCAGGGGACGGCGCCGAGCATGCGCCGAGCTTCCGCATAGTGGGGCGCGAGGCGGGCGGCCCAATCGGGCGCGTTCCAGCCCGGCCGTTCGAAGACCTCGTCCGGCGGCGCGATGAGCGTGTTGGCGTAGACGAGGGAGCCACCACCGACGCCGCGCCCGTGCAGTACCAGCGCGTGACGCAGAAAGGTGAGCACCTGGATGCCGTGCATGCCGAGCCGCGGCAGCCAGAGGTACTTGCGAAGGGACCAGTTCGTGCGCGGGAAATCGGTCGCCTGCCAGCGCTTTCCCTGCTCCAGCACGACGACGCGATACCCCTTCTCGGCGAGCCGCAGCGCGGACACGGCACCACCGAACCCGGATCCGACGACGATGAAGTCGGCGTCGAACGACGGGCTCGCACCGCTCACCGTTCCGGCCTCACTGTCGTGGCGTCCGTCGCCGCGCAACCGCGGCTCAGCGGCGCGCGGGCGGAGCGGGCTTCGACGGATCCTCGTACGGCCGCAGGTGCTCTTCCAGGAACGCCCACGTCCGGTTCCAGGAATCCCGCTGCGCGGGCGAGTCGAGGCGCTCGAGCGTCTCGGGGTCGACACGCCGGCTGAACTGGTGCCCGACGCTCGACCCGAACGGTGTCGGGTCCACGTAGATCTTGGTCTCGGTGATGTCCGGCTTGATCGCGCGCAGCTTGTAGACCAGCATCGAGGCTTCCTCGAAGTTCACGTCCTGGTCGTTCGTCGCGATGTGGACGAGCAGCGGCGTCTGCAGCTTGTCCACCTGGTAGTAGGGCGACCGTTCGATGTACACGTCACGCTTTTCGAACGGCAGACCCTGCACCCGCTGCTGCGTCGAGAAGCTGCGCTGGTAGCCCGGGCCCTTGAACGAAAGGCGGAAGATCAGGTTCGTGACCGGCACGAGCGCTGCCCCCGCCTTGAACGGGTTGCCCTCCCGCGTGACCGACATCAGCGTGATGTAGCCGCCATGGCTCCATCCCATGATGCCGACCCGCTCCGGATCGACGTGCGGCAGGTTCTGCGTCAGCCAGTCGTACGCCGAGATCACGTCATCGACCTCGTAGCCGCCGTAGTCGATCGCGCGATGGAACGCCTCGCCGTAGCCGGTGCTGCCCCGATACTCCGGCGTGATGATGACGTAGCCGCGCTCTACCGCCTCGCGGATGAACGGCCAGTACGATTCCGTCATGTTCCCGTGCACTCCGCCGTGCACCCAGACCATGGCGGCGTGACCCCGGAGCCCGCGCTTCTCGCGCGGCTGGAAGAGATATGCCGGGATGTCCATGTCGCCGATGCGGCTCTTGTAGGTGATCTTCCGGAAATCGACGACGCCGGCCGTCACCGCGCGGTAGATGCTGTCCGTCCGCGCCTTCCCCGCCATGTCCCGCGCGTAGTTGGCGACGGGGTGGTCATCCCAGCTGTCGCTGACGTACAACCGTTGCGCCCGGACCGAGTCCATCCGGACGGCCTGGCGCTGCCCGCGCTGGGCGGCGGCATCCGCCACCGACGCGAGGGTCAGGAGAATAGCCGCCGCGCAGGCGCGGCGGGCCGTTCGTTCGAAGAGTCCGGTCGAGTTCATGAGCGTCTTTCCGGTATCGAGTGGCACAGGTCGGACGGGATCAGGATCGGGGCTGCCGGTGGCGCCGTCAATGGAGGCGCGGCCGGAGTGGGCCCGGGCCTTGCATAGCTGCAGCGCAGCCGCAGGTGGCGCGCCCCGCGACCTCGCCACAACTCGTTGTTTCGCAACGCCCTGCACGATGCTCCAGAACACACGAGGTGGGAAATGGAAAGCGCGGCCCGGAAACTGGTTGCGGACGCGGACGCGGCGACGGCCACCGGAACCGGAGTCGAGTGGAGCGCCAAGGTGCTCCGCTTCCGCGCATCGGAGCGGCGCCTGCACTGGGCGATCGCGCTTCCCTTCCTCGGCTGCTTCACGACCGCGCTCGTGCTCGTGTTCTTCTACAATCCGGATCCGGGCCGGCCATACCGGGAAACGCTGTCGATCGTGCACCGGATCAGTGGGACGCTGCTCATCATGCTCCCGATCCTTGCCGTGACCCGGAGCCGGCACGACTTCCGGATCCACTTCTACAACGTACGGCAGGCGTGGATCTGGGTGTTGAGCGACGTGAAATGGCTGGGCATGTTCGCGCTCGCGACGGTCAACAAGCGGATCCCGCTCCCGGAGCAGGGAAAGTTCAACGCGGCGCAGAAGCTCAACTTCATGATGGTGATGTCGACGTACCCGTTCTACGTGGCAACGGGACTCGCGATGTGGCTTTCGGGCGCCGCGCTGCTTTCCTGGCTCGTCCACCTGTTCATGGCGCTCCTCGCCACGCCGTTCCTGCTCGGCCACATCTTCATGGCCACGGTGCCGAGGGATACGAGGGTCGCGCTGCAGGGGATGTTCACCGGGTTCGTCGACCGGAAGTGGGCGCAGCACCACCACGCACGCTGGTATCGCCAGCAGTTCGCCGCCGCGGCGGTGCCGGCGGTGGAACCGGCCGCGCCGCCGTCGGCACCGGCGCCAGCGAACACGCCCGAGCCGGACGGGCCCGCCCGGGTCGAGTAGCCGGAGGCCCTGGCGCCGCTGACAGCCGCGTTGGCGACGGCGGTGAGAGCAGCGGCTCAGCCGGCCGTGATCCCGCCGTCGACGGGCAGGGCGACGCCAGTGATGAAGGTGGCCTCGTCACTGGCGAGGAAGAGGATTGCCCGCGCCACTTCAGCGGCGGACGCGATGCGACCGAGCGGATGCTTCGCGGCCCAGGCCAGCGCGGCCGCGTCGGCGTCACCGGTCAATCGCCACGCTTCGTGGATCATGTCGGTGTCGACGCTGCCTGGACACACACAGTTGGCGCGGATGCCCTCGGCGGCGTGGTCGAGCGCCAGCGTCCTCATCAGGTTGATGAGTGCCGCCTTGGATGCGGCGTACGCGGCCGCGCCGGCGAACCCGACCAGACCCGTGTAGGACGAGACGCTCACCACGTTGCCACGCGCGGCACGCAGCGCGGGCAGCGCCGCGCGACACATCAGGAACGTGCCCTTCACGTTCACGTCGAAGGTCTCGTCCCATTCCGCCTCGCTATGCATCTCGACGGTGCGATTGCGGTAGATGATTCCCGCCGCACTCACGAGGACGTCGAGCCGGCCGAACCGCGCGAGCGCGAGTCGCACGGCGTCCTCGCAGTCCGCCGCAACGCGGACATCGGCGGGAGCCGCCAGCGCGCCGGGAATCGCCGCCGCGGCAGCCGCGCACCGCCCTTCGTCACGCGCCACGATCACGACGGCCGCCCCTTCGGCGGCAAGCGCGTGCGCCGTCGCGCGGCCGATGCCGCGGCTGCCGCCGGTCACGAGGACCACCCGACCCTCGAATCGTGCTTTCCCCATCGTGCCGACCTCCACGGGTCCGCGCCGACCGCCTCATTGCGTCCGCAACGCCGTTGTGGCAAGCTGCAGGCGAGGGACCCGTGTCGGCAACCGGACCCGGGAACGCGGCAACGGGGACGCGGGCGGTGACCGTGCGGGCTGGCCGCAACGGAACAGGCGGGAAATCGAGGATGCGGGAAGAGGCAAACCCCACGGAAGGAGGACCGGGCGTCGGGACACGTTCGCGGACGCTGTTCGCGGTCGCGGCGCTCTTCGTCGTCGTCGCGGGCATGAAGGCGGCGGCGCCGATCCTCGTGCGTGTGGCCCTGGCCGGGTTCGTCGTGGTAATCACACGGCCATCCGTGGCCTGGCTGCAGAGGCGGCGCGTCCCTTCGTCGCTGGCCATCATGCTCGTGGTGCTGTCGGTGTTCGGGCTGGGCGCTCTCTTCGTCTCGCTCGCGGCCCAGTCGCTGGGCGAGATCAGCAACGAGTTCCCGCGCTACACCGTGCGGGCGCAGGGGCTCGAAGCGGCGGCCAACGCGTGGCTGCAGACCCTCAACCTGCCGGTCGCCGATACGCTGCACTTCGACTTCGTCAACGCGGCGCGGGCGCTCGACTTCGCGACGCGTGCGGCCCGCGAGGCCGCATCGCTCACGTCGGCGCTGGTCCTGATCATGATCATCACCGTGTTCGGGATGATCGAGGCGAACGGACTGCCGGAGAAGCTGCGCCGCGCATTCGGCGAGCGGGCCGACCTGATCGGGATGCGGACCGTGACGGCGGAGATGCAGCACTACCTGGCGATCAAGACGGTGGTCAGCCTGATGACCGGCGTGCTCGTGGGCGGGTGGGTCGCGATCGTCGGGCTCGATTTCCCCGTCTTCTGGGGCCTCGTCGCGTTCGTGCTGAACTTCGTGCCCAACGTGGGCTCGATCATCGCGGCCGTCCCCGCGATCCTGCTCGCGTGGCTCGACCTCGGCTTCGACGCGGCACTGCTCGCCGCGATCGGCTACGTCGCGATCAACATGGTGCTCGGCAACATGGTCGAGCCGACGTGGCTGGGACGGAGACTCGGCCTCTCACCGCTCGTCGTGATGCTGTCTCTGGTGTTCTGGGGCTGGATGTGGGGCGCGATCGGCGTGCTGCTCGCGGTCCCGCTCACGATGTCGGCGCGGATCATGCTCGAGAAGACGCGCTACCGCTGGGTTGCGGTTCTGCTCGCACCGTCGAGCGAGGCGGCCACGGTCGGCCAGCCCGCGGCGCCCCGTCCCGAGGGCAGTCGGCGCTTCTTCCCGTTCCGGCGGCGGTGAACGCGCGCGACCAGCGGCGGCTCAGCCGGTGATGCTGTACTCGTAGGATCCGCGCACGAGGGATCCGTCGGCGAAGCGCCCGGCGCGGAAGAGCGAGGCATCGAATGCGGGTCCGGCCTCGCGGGTCACGAGCTGCGCGATCATGAGTCCGACGGCGGGCCCGAGCTTGAACCCGTGGCCGCTGAACCCGGCGCAGGTGAGGAACCCGCTGCCGGCCGGGACCTCGTCGATGATCGGATGCCAGTCCGGCGTCACGGCGTAGAGGCCCGCGTAGCCGCCGCGGCTCCGGCTTTCCTCCATGCGCGGCACGCGCCGCACCCAACGGTCACCGACATCGGCGATGAAGGCAGCGTCGGCGTGCTCGGGATACCCGTCGGGATCCACCGTCTCGTCCGCCTCGCCCGGATCGATCCGGCCCACGAGACTCAGCTCGCCCGTCTCCGGCCGGAAGTAGCTGGCGTGGACGAAGTCGAGCACGACCGGGTGGAGCGAGGCGAACGCTCGCGGCCGCTCGAACACGGCGACCTGGACGCGCGCGGGCCGGATCGGCAGCTGCAGCCCGGCGAGGGCCGCCACACGCGCGCCCCACGGCCCGGCGCAGTTGATCACGGTCGCCGCGGCGAGGTCTCCGGCGGACGTTCGCACGCCCGTGACCCGGTCGCCCGCGAACATCACATCGAGGACCTCGGTCTCCTGCAGGATGACGGCGCCGTGGCGTCGGGCGGCCGCGGCGTAACCCTGCGTGGTCATGTGCGGGTCGGCGTATCCGCTCCGTTCTTCCCACGCGGCCGCTACGAGGCCGTCCGCATCGATGCCGGGGACGAGCTCCCGGAGCGCCTCGGCGGCGATCACTTCCGTGGTGATGCCGACGCGCCGCTGGAGTGCGACGTTGGCCTCGAGACCTGCGCGATCGGCCTCGGCCACGAGGATCAGGAAACCGCGCCGAACGAAGCCGGATTCGCCGCCCACGCGCTCATCGAAATCCTCGAAGACCTGGAGGCCGTAGTGCGCCATGCGCGCCGTCGTCTCGTGCGAGTAGTGCTGGCGGACGATGGCGGAGGACCGGCCGGTCGCGCCGCCGGCCAGCACGCCCTTCTCGAGGACGGTGACGGCGAGGCCGCGGCGCGCCAGTTCGAAGGCGGCGGCGGCGCCCATGATCCCTCCCCCGATGATCGCGACGTCGCAGGTCTTCGCCATGCGGCTCAGAACAGCTTTCCGGAAAGCGACGGCTCCTTGTCCGTGCGGGTCCCGATCTTGATCGCGGTCGAGAGCCGGACCACGCCCTCGGCATGAAGCGTCTCGTGCACGTGGCGCACGGCGTCGAGGACGGCCGTCAGCTCGCCCTCGACGTTGGTGCCGTAGGCGTGGAGCTGCACCTCCAGGCCGCTCTCGTTCAGCAGCTCGTGCGCGCGCTGGACCTGCTTGCGCACGGAAACGCCCACGCCGATCGGGATCACCTGGATCTCCGCTGTCGCCTTCATCGTTGCGTCCTTTCCCGTACGACCCGTCCGGGCCCCGGTATCGGCCCGGCGTCTGCCCGACCGCATCATGTCCCGGCGGCGGGCCACGAGCAAGCCCGCGACGTGCACAGCGGACAGGACCGGCCTGAACCGAAGGGCGGCGCCGCGGTGTACGTATGACATCGCAGGCGTTGGACGATCACCCCTGAATCACGGAGCACCAATGAGAATGTCGCCGGTTCCCATACTGCTCGCGCTGGGTGTAGCGATCGCGCCGCAGGCGCTGGCCGCGCAGGCGAACGACGGGCTCGAGAACAAGGCCGCCCAATGGATCGGGTTCCTGCAGGCGGAACATTTCGATTCCGCGGCTGTGCAGGTGTCGCCGGTGGCGCAGGGCAGCATGGGGACGGAACAGCTCGCCATGATCTGGCCGCAGATCCTCGAGCACTTCGGCAATCTGGAGAAGACGGCGCCGCTCAACCGGACCGAGCGGGGTGGCTACACCGTCATTCAGCTGCTGGGCACGTTCGCCAAGGGGGCGCAGACCATTAGCATCGCATTCGACAAGGACAGCCTGGTGGCCGGGTTCTCCGTACTGGCTCCGCAGGAAGGCGGGCTCGCGTCGCACCCGGCCGGCCGACGGTCGGAACCCGGGCGGGCGCGCGCAGAGTCACCCGAACCTGATCTGGCACACTAGAAGATCGACTTCGGGATCATCATGTGGACGCCGACGTTGCCGTCCACGAGCTCGGTGATGCGGAGGCTGCCCGCCAGGCTGGCCAGCCGGTAGGCCTCGCCCCGCGACAGTCCCTTCTCCTCCTGCAGGAACGCGACCATCTGCCCGATCGCGATGCGCGTCGCCGCCGTCAGGTCCGGGTCCATCCCCATCACGATGTAGTGCGTCGGCGTTTCGGCCCGCGGCCATTCGATGGAATGGCCCTTGTGCACGATCAGTTGGAGGCGGCCCCGGAGCGAAGTCTCGATCGCGGTCTGATCGACCTCGCCGTCGCCCTGCGCCGCATGTCCGTCACCGGCCGCGAAGAGCGCGCCCGGCACGTACACCGGGATGAACAGTGACGTGCCTGCGACCAGCTCGCGGTTGTCGAGGTTACCGGCGTGCTTCCCCGGTGGATTGCTGCTGACGCGGCCGGAATCCGGCGGCGGCGCCACGCCCATGCTGCCGAAGAACGGCCGCAACGGAATCGTGATGCCGGAACCGAAGTCGGACGTCATGCGTTCGCGGTCGAAACGCAGGATGCGGGTGCGCGGATTCTCGCACAGCTCGCGGACGAACCCGCTGCAGCCGTTGTAGCCGTAGTCGATGGGCAGCTCGATCGAGAGGATGCGCACCTCGAGGACGTCGCCGGGCTCGGCACCTTCGACGAAGATGGGACCGGTCAGGATGTGGCCGCCGGGGCCACGGTCCGTGACCTTGTCGTAGATCTCGCGGAGCGCCGGCTCGATCTCGCCGGGTGCAACGCCCGCCGCCTCCAGCCGCTCGGGACTGTTCGTGATCAGCGTGCCGATGTCCACGACGTCGCCGGAGCGGATCCGCAGCACGGGCGTGCCGGCCGGGTCGTAGTGGCCCCACGCCACGGTTTCCCGCGTCGCGGGCAGGCTGTGGACAGCGGGCACCTGACCGGCGCCCTGCCCGGTCATCGCGGTCTCATGGATACGCGCCACACGGCCATTGCCGCCGAAGCGCTCGAACTGCAACGGGTCGTGCCCCGGTGCGACGCGTGCGGGCGAACCGGCGAGCGCTATCAGGACGACATGAGCGTCGTCGCGCAGCAGCCAGAACGCCATGGCGATGTCCGTGCGCTCGCCGCGCGCTTCGCCCATCACCAGGCCCGAGACCGGAAATCCCCGGATCGTCGCGTAGCGTATCGCGTCGGTCCTCCATTCCCGAGCCCGCGCCGGGCGCGGCGCGACGAGAGTGGACAGCGCAAGCGCGAGCACGACGGAACGAACGCGAGGACCGGGACGAGCCATGCCTGCCTCCGGGAGACGGGTCGAGGCATGAATATCCGGCCGCCCGCGCCACACCACAACGTGCGACGCTCGCCGCCGCCTGCGTCCGGACCTCGACCCCGAACGCTCCGGTGCGATCATGGCCAGGACGGCAACGCGATTCCTCTCCGCTCTCGCCGCCCTCATCGGCGGCGTGGCCGTTGGCGTACTCGGCGCGCGGTGGACCGGTGATTCCGACACCGCGTTCGTCTTCAGCGTCCTCGCGCTGCCGACCGGCTTTCTGCTCGGCATCGGTGCCTGCTACTGGATCGATCTGGCCGGCGCCATCCCCCACTTCGTTTCGGGTGGCCGCTGGGCGCGGGAAACGCGCGTGGACGGCGAGATCGTGCCGGCCGGGGCCTGGGGCGTTCCCCGTGACCTGCGGTTCGACAGGCGCGCTCGCAGGCCGGCTCGCGGGGTTCGTGCCCGGTGGACCCGGCCCGCTCACCGCCTCCGTCGTCTACGCGATCGGCGGCACCATGTGGGGTCGGATGCTCCGCTTCCTCGCCGAGCGTGGCCGGCTGGTGGTCCCGGAGCCCGATTGAGCGGACCCGCGGCTACCACCCCTCTCGGGCGGGACCGGCGACCTGCGGCTCGATTCGAGCGCAACCTCCACTTCCGCGTGACTGGCCCGTGTGACTGGCCCGGGCGGCGCCGCGCGGGTAGACTCCGCGACATGCGAGCCGGCCGGCGGAATGCCGTCGTGCGGATCGATCGAACCCGGCAACGGAAGAGGCTACGGGCATGGAGACGCGCTTGAACACACTGCCCTGGATGACGGAAGAAATGACGATGCTGCGCGATGCGGCGCGCGACTTCATCGAAGGCGAGATCGTGCCCCATCTCGAGGAGTGGCGTGAGCGTGGGTATGCCGGGGCGGACATTCTGGCGGAAGATGGGCGAGCTGGGCATGCTGCTGCCGGAACTGCCGGAGAAGTACGGCGGCGCGGGCGGCCACTACGGTCACCAGTTCGTGCTCCAGGAGGAGCAGGCTCGTGCGGAGGCGCCGCCCAACACGTCGGTCCACGCCATCGCCGCGCACTACATCCTGGACCTCGGCACGGAAGCGCAGAAGGAACGTTACCTCCCGCGCATGGCGACGGGCGAGCTGCTGGGCTCGATCGTGATGACGGAGCCGGGCTGCGGTTCGGACCTGCAGGCGATCCGGACGCGGGCGGTCCGCGATGGCGACGAGTACGTGATCAACGGCGCGAAGACGTTCATCACGAGCGGCGGCACGACGAACCTGCTGATGATGGCGGTCAGGACGGATCCGGATGCGGGGGCGCGCGGCATCTCGATGTTGATCGTGGAGACGGACGGCCGGGCCGGCTACCGTGTCGGCCGGCTACTCGACAAGATCGGGATGAAGGCGTCGGACACGGCGGAGCTGTACTTCGACGACATGCGGGTGCCGACCGACTGCCTGCTGGGTGGCGTCGAGGGTCGCGGCTTCGCGAACATGATGGAGCAACTGCCCTTCGAGCGGCTCATGATCGCGACCGGCGCGCAGGCGGTCGCGGAACGGGCGCTCGAGCTGACCATCGCGCACGTGAAGGAACGGGAAGCCTTCGGCGGAACGCTGTTCGACCTGCAGAACACGCGCTTCATACTGGCGGAATGCGCGACCACCGCTCATGTGACGCGCACCTTCCTGAACGACTGCATCCAGCGGCTGCTGGACGACCGCCTGGATGCGGCCGTCGCGTACATGACCAAGCTGTGGTGCACGGAGCAGCAGTTCCGGATCCTCGATGATTGCGTCCAGCTCTTCGGCGGGTACGGCTACATGCGGGAGTACCCGGTGGCGCGGATGTGGGCGGACTCACGCGTCGGCCGCGTGTACGGCGGCTCCAACGAGATCATGAAGGAGCTGATCGCCCGAGCCCTCTGAGCCGGATTGCTCCGCCTGCGGGAGCGTCAGCCGCCGGCGAGCGCCGCCGCGACCGTCCGCGCGAATCCGTGAAGCAGCGTGCCCGGGTTCCGCCCGATCGCCCGGCCGACACTGGTGTTGAACTGGAGCGCGACGGCGAAGCGGTGATCCGGATAGTAGCGCATCTCCGTCAGGTAGCCGGGAAAGAACCCGCTGTGGCCCCAGCCGGGGCCGAGATCGGTCGTGGTCAGGATCACGCCCAGGCCGTAGCGCACATTGCGGCCGAGCCCGGGTGCGGGCACACCGTCGAGCATGCGCGGCAGCAGCGACGCGTCGAAGGCACGACCCTCGTACAGCGCCTTCGCCCAGCGCGCGAGCTCGGCCGAAGTCATCGCGTACCCACCACCCGCCCACTCCATCTGCGGGTTCATGATGAAGCGGCCGTCCTCGATCATCGCATCGCGACCGCCGAACGGGTTGTCGGGGCCGGCGTACCCCTGGACCACGCCGGGCAGCGCGCGACGGTCGGACGGGATGGTGTTGACGAGACCGAGCGGTCGGAGCACCCGCACGGCGATCTGCTCGCTCAGCGTCGAGCCCGTGATACGCTCGATGATCATGCCCAGCACGATGTAGTTCGTGTCCGAATAGTCCCAGCCCTGTCCGGCGGCGAACGGCGCGTCCTGATCGAACAGGTACGACAGCCGTTCCTCGGGCGTCCACACGTGGTCGGGCTCTTCCGTGATCTTGCGCGTGACCGCGGGATCGAACTCGTAGCGGACGAGCCCGCTCTGGTGCCGCATCAGCATGCGTACCGTGATGTCACGCGCATTGGGCAGCCGGTCGAACCACGGCTCCGAACCCAGCCAGCGCGAGATCGGCGCATCCAGATCCAGCTTCCCTTCGCCCACGAGCTGCATCGCGACCGCCGCCACGTACGTCTTCCCCACGCTGCCCGCGAGCAGTCGGGCCTCGATGGTCATGGGCACGTGCCGCGCAGTGTCCGCCTCGCCCGTGCCCACCGCGATCACCCGACCGTCGGGAAGCGCGACGCCCAGCGTCGCGCCCGGGAATCGCGCTCCCGCGTGCAGCGAGTCGAGCTGCGCCTGCAGCGTGGCGCGCAACCGGTCGAGCGCGGCGTCGTCCAGGCGTGCCTGGGCGCGTGCGATCCCGGGCAGAATACAGGCCAGCAGAAGCGCGATCATCGGGGAGCGGAGTGAGCGGCCGCCGCACGGGGTTATCGTCTTCATGATCCGGGACTCGCTTCCGCCGCGGAACGGGAGAGCACGACCTTGCCGACGTTGGCGCGGGCGTGCAGGTAGCGGTGCGCCGCGATGGCACCGTCGCGGTCGAAGGGGAACGTGCGGTCGAGGACCGGACGCAGGTTGCCCGCCGCGATCCCCTCGAAGATCGCCGGCATCGCCCGCAGCAGGACGAGCTCGCGGTTCCCGAGATGCAGCAGGTGCACGCCCGAGATTCCCGTGCAGGGCTCGACCAGCGAGAGCGGGTGGATGCGCGGCGTGCGCAGCCACGCCAGCGCAGCGCGCGGCCAGGCCCGCCGCCGTCCGGGCATGGCGGTGCTCATGCCGTAGAACACGATCCGCCCCAGCGGCGCGAGGAGACGCCGGCAAGCGGCGGTCGCCGGTCCGCCGAGCGGGTCGAATGCGACATCGACGCCGCGCGCTCCCAGCCTTCGCTCCACTCCACTCTCCCACGGCCCGCTCGAATCGAGGCAGGCCTCAGCGCCGAGCTCATCGACGACGAACGCCCGCTTGCGCTCGCTACCGGCCGTGCCGATCACGCGCATGCCGTGGCGGAGCGCGAGCTGGACCAGCGCGGTGCCGACGCCGCCGCCCGCGTTGAGGATGAGCGCGGTCTCCCCCTCGCGGCAACGCGCCGACTCGAAGAGGCAGACCCATGCCGTGAGGAACACCACGGGCAGCGCGGCCGCCACTTCCGGAGCGAGGGAATCGGGACAGCGCATCACGTTGCGGGCGGGCACGATGACGTCGTGCGCGTAGCCGCCGTGGCGAAGCAGCGCGACCACCCGGGCGCCCGGTTGCCAATCGGGCACGTCCGGACCGGTCCGCTCGATCACGCCCGCGACCTCGAAGCCCGGGCTGTACGGGCGGGGCGGGACCGTACCGTACAGGCCGGCCCGCATGAGCAGGTCGGCGAAGTTCACCCCCGCCGCGAGCACCTTCACGTGAACCTCGCCCGCGCCCGGAGCGTCCATCGGGATCTCACGCTCGACGAGCGTCTCGGGCGGACCGAGACGCTCGATCCGGATCGCCGTCGTCATGCGCGCCATGTCCTGCCGCCGGCTACCGCCCCCGCTGGTTGTTGGACCGGTTGATGTCGGGATACACGGCGCGTGGATCCAGCTCGGCGCGCGTCACCGTCCGCGTGCCGGGAACGCGGTAGGTGAACTCGCGGCCCTGGTTCCACATCTCGACGGGCAGGCGCACCGTTTCCGTGGTCCCGTCGGAAAACGTCAACTTCAGCTCCGCCGGCATCACCATCGTGCCGCGGTTGGACAGGACCACGTTGCTCCCGCCGCCCTCGCGGTTCACGATCCGGTCCACCGCCTGGTCGAGGCGCGCGGTCGTATAGAGCCAGCCTCGCCAGAACCAGTCGAGGTCGGTCCCCGACGCGTCCCGCATCACGCGGATGAAGTCGGCCGGCGTCGGGTGCTTGAAGGCCCACGCCCGGGTGTAGGTCCGGAACGCATCGTCGAAGACGTCGCGGCCGAGCACCTCGTCGCGAAGCAGCATCAGCATGAGCGAGGGCTTGCGGTACCCGGTCCAGAACAGGTCGCGCTGCTCGACCGGCCGGTCCATGAGCGGTTGCTCCTCGCCCGGGATCGCGTGTTGACCGTAGATGTGGAGCGGGATCGCGGCGACCGTGTCGCCGAACGCCTCGCCCCGGAAGTAGTCCTGCACCGCGCCGATATCGATGAAGGTGTTGAAGCCCTCATCCATCCACGGATAGAGGCGTTCGTTCGAGCCGACGACCATCGGGAACCATTCGTGCCCGAATTCGTGCGCCAGCACCCAGTAGGTCTCTTCCCGTGTCGTCGCGTTCGGGACGAACGTCAGCATCGGGTACTCCATGCCTTCGATCGGGCCTTCCACCGTCGTCGCGTGCGGGTACGGGTAGTGGTACCACGTCTCGCTGAAGTGGCCGATCGAGTGGCGCGCCATGCGGATCGCTTCCGGCCACTTGTCCGCCGACGGCCGGTAGAACGTCTGGATCAGGACGCCGTCGAGGCCGACCGCGTCCCAGCGGAACTCCGGACCGGCCGCGAACGCGAAGTCGCGCACGCTGTCCGCGTGGAACCGCCACGTGAGCGTACCGTCCGTGCGCGGCCGCGTGACGGGACGGCCGGCCTCGTCGGCCGTGATGATCGAGACCGGTTCGTCCGAGCGAATCGCACGGGCGAGCCGCTCCCGCTGCGTGGCCGTCAACACGTCCTCGGGATTGAGCAGCGTGCCCGTCGCCGTGGCCACAAAGCGCGCGGGCAAGGTGAGCGCAACGTCGAAGCTGCCGTACTCGAGGTAGAACTCGCCGCCCCCGATGTACGGATCGTGGTTCCAGCCCTTCACGTCGTCGTACACCGCCATGCGCGGGTACCACCACGCGACCTCGTAGAGCGACCCGTCCCGGCCCATGCGCCCCGCGCCGTACTCCGGCACAGGGAAGTGCCACGCCACGTCGAGCGTGAGCTCGCCGCCCGGCGGCAGCGGGTGCGGCAGATCGACCCGCATCGTCGTGCCCTGGACGCGATGCTCGAGGTCGCGGCCACCGCTCCGCAACCGCTCGAGTGTGAGGCCACCCGCGAATCCCACGCACGAGAAGTCGAAGGTCGATGAGCCGAACACCAGCGGCGGCTGGTTCAACGTGTTGGTCACGCTCCCGGGCGCACAGATGTTCTGGTCCAGGTACATCCAGAGATAGTCCAGCGCATCCGGCGAGTTGTTCCGGTAGTGGATCGTCTCCCGACCGTGGAGGACCTGCGTCTCCGCGTCGAGCGTCGCGTCGATCCGGTAGTCCACGCGCTGCTGCCAGTAGCCCGGACCCGGCCGGCCCGCTCCGTTCCGGTACACGTTCGGCGCGGGCAAATCGAGCGGCCGGAACACCGACGTGTCCGCCACCGACTGCGCCGCAAGGGGGTGAAACGGAAGAAAGACTCCCAGCAAAGCGACGGCCAGCACGGTTTGGCGAGACATGATCACTCCTCCCGATGCCGGGTCGGGCCGGCATCCATCGTGCACGCAACCGGAACGAGAACGGCGGGCCCGTTGCCGGACCCGCCGCAATGATGGGGAGTGCGCTCCCGTTTCACAAATCCGCGTTCAGGGCCAGAAGCCCAGAATGAAACCCATGAGTGTCAGCGCCGCGGTTGCGTACGACAGGTTCACCAGCCAGTGCGTCACTGACCGATGTTCGAACAGGTAGAAGACGCCGAGCATGGTACCCACCAGACACGCGCCCACACCGAAGCCCATCGCCGCACCGCGGTTGCCCGTGGCATCCGGTCCGATGAACAGCGAGAGCGTGATCGCCGCGACGATCATCAGCACGAACGATATCCCGAACGTCCGCCCCGCGTTGCCCTGCTTCACCTGCTCCTCCGTCATCCCCGACGCCTTCATCCACATCCGGCCGAACAGCGGACCGTACCACAGTCCGCCAAGCACGAACGCGGAAATCGCCGCCGCCAGCACCGCCAGCCAGTTCACTTGCATCGATTGTCTCCGGGTGAAGGGAAGGAACGCCTCGCTCTCCGCAGGTACCCGTTCAACGGACCGGACCCGGCCCTTTGAACGGTCGAACGCCAAGCGAGCCGCCGCTGCCACGCCGGCCTGCCCGTTATTGGGACGGCGGCGCCTCCCGTGCCGCGCCCAGCGGCAACTCCTCCCAACGGCCGTCCCGCCAGACCGCCAGGACTCCGTGTGCGCAGCACTCGCAATCCGACCACGCTTCCGAGCACGGCACGCCGTCCGCCTGCGCTTCCGCGCAGCGCACGTGCTGCCCGCTCGCTTCCCGACTTCGCCGAACCCGCGCAGGACCTTCTCCGCCCCGAGCCTCGTGATCCGCCATTTTCGCCTCCAGCAACGCCTTCACGCCATCTCTCCGTTCCGGTCCCGATACAGCCAGTGCAGTACCACGACCTCCAGCGGCACCGCCACCCAGATCGTCACACCGATCGCCAGCAGCACCGCCCCGAGGATCGTCACCCGGATGTCCGTCCACCAGATCTCCGGACGACGCAGGACGAACCACGAGACGAGAAGCAGCAGACTCACCAGCGCGATCGCCACGCCCGGCCGCCGCTCCGGCCAGCGCAACAGCGCGTTGCGCAACGCCCGCATGCCCAGCATCGACGCCCACGCGCAGATCGCCAGGGCGAGCAATGCCGCCGCCGCGGAGCCGAGCCAGAACACCGCCCGCCCGGCCCGCCACGCGGCCGGACCCGACGCGATCGACAACGCGAGCCCCGCCGCCACCAGCGTGCCCGGCACCGCCAGGACGAGACCATGCACCAGCCGGAGTACCGCCTCCTCCGCCCGCGTCGTGCGCGGCCGGCCAAACCACGCCAGCATCGCACCGTGCGCGAAACCCGCCACCAGCCCGAACCCGAACAAACTCAGGCCCGCCGTCGCATCCACCGTCGACCGACCCGGATCCAGCCACGCGACCAGCGCACTCATGAATCCGCCGAATACCACGCCCCCGGCCATCGTCCACGCCAGCAGCAGGCGTCCGACGAACCCGACCCGGACCTGAACCACCGCCACACCCGTCACCAGCGAAGGACTTCCGGCACTCATGGGCTCCGCCTTCCCGTTGCGCACGCGGAACGCGCCGATCCCGTATGTCGGCTGCCGATCTATGCGTGCCGTGAAACGACCAGGCTCGGCGGATCAACTCGCCCCACTCCCCCCTTCACTTCCCCTCACAACACAGCGTACAGGGAGAACGGCGAATTCGGAGACCTCCATGCGATTCGGCCGGCCTCCGGTACGGCCTCATTTCCAACATCAAACGGAATGTCCCCACGCGCAGTAGGGTATTCGCCCACCCAATGTAGGTAGATCGCCCAGCCAACTGCAACGCTCCAGACCGCGACATTTCATGCGGGCGTCCGCGGATCTTGTTCCGCTTGCGCTCACCACGTATTTGTCAGCGGTGCGACGTCGCCCGTCTTCTTGCGGGCACCCCCTCGACGCTCGCGCGCGTCGACTCATGGAGGGACGGTGCATGGTGTGAGAGTGGCCGCACTTGAGCAAGCAGCGCGAAGCCTCGCGCTCAGGTTCGCCATACCTCGACGCCTCACACCGTTCGAGGCTCCGCTTTCGTCCCCACCGAAGAGTTCGATCCGAACGAGAATCATTTTCAAAGGAGTGCCCGATGCGTGAACTGCGCATTCACGGGCGGGGCGGGCAGGGCGCCGTCATCGCGTCGAAGGTGCTGGCGGTGGCGTTGTTCCGTGAAGGGCGCTGGGTGCAGTCGTTCCCGGCGTTCGGAGTGGAGCGTCGCGGCGCGCCGGTAATGGCGTTCCTGCGCGTGGACGATGAGCCGATCCGTCTGCGTTGCGAGGTCGCGGCGCCGGACGAGCTGATCGTACTCGACCCCACGCTGATCGATGCGATCGATGTGACGGCGGGGCTGAAGCCAGGGGGCCGGATCCTGATCAACAGCGACCGGCCACCGGAGTCGTACGAATCGTTGTATAGGCGATTCGAGGTGGCGACGGTGGAGGCGGCAAAGATTGCGGCGGCGCACGGGATCGGATCGCGGACGCGGCCGATTGTGAACACGTCGATCCTGGGCGCGTTCGCGGCGTTCAGCGGTCTGGTTAGCCTGGACGCGGTGTGTGACGCGATCCGCGAGGAAGTGCCGGTGAAGCCGGAAGAGAACGAGGCGGCGGCGCGGGAAGCGGCGAAGGCGGTGCGGCGGGGCCCGCGGCCGGGTGCGTCGTCGGGGAATGGGGAGCCGGGCCTGGAGGTGGTGCATGCGTGACGCGGCAGGGGGCGGTCGGGACGAACGTGGTCGTCCGCTCGTGGCGATGAGCGAAACGACGACGCTGGACAACCACACGGGCTCGTGGAAGTACATCCGGCCTGTGTACCGGGACCGGATCGCGCCGTGCAACGAGCGGTGTCCGGTGGGGATCGACATCGAAGGCTACATGAATCTGGTGCGGCAGGACCGGATGGAGGAAGCCATCGACGTGTTGCTGCGGGAGAACCCGATGCCGGCGGTGACGGGACGGGTGTGCCACCATCCGTGCGAGCTGGCGTGCAACCGGGACACGTTCGATGAAGCGGTCGCGATCCATGCGGTGGAGCGCGCGCTGGGCGATCACTGGCTGGCGATGGCGCCGCGCGAGCCGGCGGAGCGCCGCCACACGGAAACGGTTGCGGTCGTGGGTTCCGGCCCTGCGGGTCTCGCTTGCGCGTACCACCTTGCGCGGATGGGCTATGCCGTGACGGTGTTCGACGACGCGGAGGAGCCGGGCGGCATGTTGCGTCAGGGCATCCCGGAGTACCGCCTGCCGCGAGCAGTACTGGACGCGCAGATCGAGCGGATTCGGGCGGAGGGTGTGGAGTTCCGGTTGGGGGTCCGGCTGGGCAACGGGGTCGGCTGGGACGCGCTGCGCGGGTTCGATGCGCTGTTCATCGGGACGGGCGCGCACCGCAGCAAGGCGCTCGGCCTTCCGGGCGAAGACGGGCTGGGCATTCTCGCGGGCCTCGATTTCCTGAAGACGGTGAACCGTCATCACCGGCCGGAGATCGGGCGGAACGTGGTGGTGGTGGGCGGCGGCAACACGGCGATGGACTGCGCGCGGACCGCGCACCGGCTGGGCGCGCGGGTCGTGGTCGCGTACCGCCGGACACGGACCGAGATGCCGGCGATCCCGCAGGAAATCGAGGAAGCGGAGCGGGAGGGTGTCGAGTTCGTGTACCTCGCGGCACCGGTCGCGTTCCTGTCCGAGGACGGCAGGCTGAAGGCGGTCGAGTGCACGCGCATGGAGCTCGGCGAGCCGGACGCGAGCGGTCGGCGGCGGCCGGTCCCGATCGAAGGCAGCCGGTTCACGATTCCGGCGGACACGGTCCTGAAGGCGACGGGCGAGGATGTCGAGATGGAGCTGTTGCCGGCGGGCGTGACGGGGCGGTCCGGTCTCGAGAAAGGCTACTTCGGCGAGGTGCGGAGGGCGTCGAGCCCGGACGCCGAGAGCGCCGGCGGCGTAGTGCACGCCGCGTTGCTGATGAAGCTGCCGGTGATCTTCGCGGGCGGTGATGCGGCGGGCGACGAACGGACGGTGGCCCACGCGCTCGGCGCGGGCAAGCGCGCGGCGGTCGGCATCGACCGCAAGTTCCGGGAGCGGGGCCGGGTCCGCGATTCGGGATCCGGGCGGAACGCGGGAACGGGCGGCGAAAAGATGGCGAACCTTCTGGGCACGTGGAAGGAGAAAGCGCGCTCGGACCTGACGCTCGGCCCGCAGGGCAACGTGAGCGTTACGCGCTGGCGCGGCGACGATCCGGTGCATCGGGAATCGTCGGTAAATGAAGTGGCGAATCCCGACCAGATGAACATGGAGCACTTCGCGCACGTCCAGCGGCATGAAGACCGTCACCTGCCGGCGGAAGCGTTGTCCGGGTTCGGCGAAGTGAATCTCGGCCTCGAGCTGGAGTCGGCGCTGGAGGAGGCGCGGCGCTGCCTCAACTGCGGCGTGTGCAACCAGTGCGAGCTGTGTCTGATCTTCTGCTCGGACGTGGCGATCTCACGGCGGGAGGACGGCACCGGCTTCGACATCGACCTGGAATACTGCAAGGGCTGTGGCGTGTGCGCGGAGGAATGCCCGCGCGGCGCGATCGTGATGGAGCGGGAGGGGTCATGAAGAAGGTGATCGTAGGCAACCACGCGGTGTCGTGGGGCGTGAAACTGGCGCGCTGCGAGGTGATCTCCGCGTACCCGATCACGCCGCAGACGCAGGTGGTGGAGGAGCTGTCGGAGATGTGCGGCAGCGGCGAGCTCGACGCCCGCTTCATCAAGGTCGAGTCGGAGCACTCGGCGATGGCGGCCTGCCTCGGCGCGAGTGCCGCGGGGACGCGGACGTTCACGGCCACGTCATCGCAGGGGCTGGCGCTGATGCACGAGCTGCTGCACTGGGCGTCGGGCGCGCGGCATCCGATCGTGATGGCGGACATCAACCGGGCGCTTGGTCCCGGCTGGAACATCTGGACGGACCAGACGGACTCGCTCTCACAGCGGGACACGGGCTGGATCCAGCTCTACTGCGAGACCAACCAGGAAGTGCTCGACACCACGATCCAGGCGTTCCGGCTGGCGGAAACGCTGGACGTCCCGGTAATGCTGGTGCTCGACGCGTTCTTCCTCTCCCACACCTCGGAGCCGGTCGACATCCCGGATCCGGCGGTGGTGGACGCGTTCCTGCCGAAGCGCGAGGCGCGCGTAAAGCTGGACCCGTCCGATCCGCACGCGTTCAATGCGCTGGTGCGGCCTGACGCGTACATGGAGATGCGGTACGCGCTGCACGAAGCGCTGGGCTGCGCATTCGCCACGTACGCCGAGCTGGAAACGGAGTGGCAACGGCTGACGGGCCGGCGCTGGGGCGCACTCGAGCCGTACCGGACCGAGGACGCGGACGTGGTGCTGGTCACTTCGGGGACGATCACGTCGACGGCGCGCCACGTCGTGGATCAGCGGCGGGCGAACGGTGAGAAGGTCGGTCTGGTGAAGATCAAGATGTTCCGGCCCTTCCCGACAGAGGCGCTGCGGACGCTGCTGGCGGGCGTTCCGCGCGTCGCGGTACTCGACCGCAACCTGTCGCCGGGCCGCGGCGGAATCTTCGCCGAAGAGCTGCGGGCCGGCCTTTTCGACGTTCCCCCGGACGACCGCCCGGTCGTGTTCGGCTACGTGCTCGGGCTCGGTGGCCGGGACGTAACGCCGGAGACGATCGACGAGGTCATCGAACGGACGCGCGCCGCTGAGCGGCCGGAGCGCGAGGACATCTGGGTGGGAGTGAAGGCATGAGCCAGGTCATGATCAAGGACCGGGTTCCCCAGCGGGAGCTCATGGTCTCCGGACACCTCGCCTGCCCCGGCTGCGGCGGCACGCTCGCCATGCGAATGGTGCTCAAGGAGCTCGGGCCGGACACCATCGTGGTGCTGCCCGCCTGCTGCTGGAGCATCATCGCGGGGCCCTACCCGCAATCCTCGCTCGGCGTGCCGCTCTACCACACGGCATTCGAGACCGGCGCGGCGGTCGCGTCCGGCGTCCGCGCGGCACTCGACATGCGCGGCTCGAAGGACACGACCGTGCTGGTCTGGGCGGGTGACGGCGGCACGTTCGACATCGGGCTGCAGGCACTCTCCGGAGCGGCCGAGCGCAACGAGAACATCATGTACGTCTGCTACGACAACGAGGCGTACATGAACACGGGCATCCAGCGCTCCTCGGCGACGCCGTGGGGCGCATGGACGACGACCACGCCGACCGGGCACCCGCAGTCCACCCGCAAGAAGGACATCATCGCGATCATGGCGGCGCACCGGATTCCGTGGGCCGCGACCGCGAGTCCGTCCTTCCCCGTGGATCTGCTGGACAAGGTGCGCAAGGCGAAGGACATCCACGGAATGCGATTCCTCCACGTGCTGGCGCCGTGCCCTCCCGGCTGGAAGTACTCCGACGAGCTGTCGATCGAGCTCGGCCGGATGGCGGTGCGAAACCGCGTGTTCCCGCTGCTCGAGGTCGAGGACGGCGAGCACTGGCGGTTCACGGTCGACCATCCGGGCGGATCCGTCGAGCCGTACCTGCGGATGCAGGGTCGCTTCAAGCACCTCAAAGAGGATGCCGTGGCCCAGATCCAGGCCCAGATCGATGGCCGGTGGGCCATCCTCGAAAAGCGGGTGCGGAACAGCGACTGAACGGGAAACGGGCGCGGCACCGCCGCGCCCGAACTGCAGACCGGCCAGCGCCGGCGCGGACGGCGTCCGCGTCGGCGCTGGCCCTGCCTCCCGGGACGGCACTCACCTCCCGAGCCCGCGCCAGCCGTAGAGTGCGACCGCGACCGCGGCCGCGATGTTCAGGCTCGAGACCCGCTCCCGCATCGGGATCCGCACCCGCAGGTCCGCCGCCGCGAGAAGGGCGGGCGTCAGCCCCTCCCGCTCCGTGCCGAAAGCGAAGATCGCGCCGTCGGGGAGCCCTCCGCCATCCGGCAGCTCTCCGTCCGCATCGAACGCGATGATCGGCCGGCTCGTTTCCGGTAACGTGTCGACGCGCACGACCGGGAGCGCGAACTGCAGTCCCGCCGCGCCCCGGATCGTGGCCCGGTGCCACGGATCGCTCCGGCCCACGGCGACGACACCGGCCGCGCCCGCGGCGGCGGCCACGCGGATGCACGCGCCCATGTTCTCGAGGCGACGCGTGTTCTCCAGCAGCACGACCGGCGCGCGTCCGCCGGCCGCCAGCACCGCGCGCGGGTCGATCCGTGGGCGGCGGGCGAGGCTGACGACGCCGGTCGCGAACGCACCCGGCGCGAGCCGCCGAAGCGTCTCGGCCGCAATCGGGGAAAGCGGGATGCCGGCGAGCTCGAGGTCCGGCGCGAGCGAGCGGCGCAAGTCGGCGAGCCGCGCCTCGTCGCGGGTCAGGATCTCGAGCACGTCGGCGCCGAAGCGGAGTGCGTGCTTGAGCGCGTGGAAGCCCTCCAGCACGACGATCGCCTCGTCGGCGCCCGCGGCTTCGAGTCGTTGCTGAGCGGAGGTGTCCATCGCACGGCCAATCTCCCGGCGAGGGCGGTACCGGGCAAGCGGCGAAAGGTACGCCCCCGGCCGGTGGCGACCGGCCGGGGGCGCGGAGGGAACGACGTTCGGGGCTCAGCGGCCCGTGAACGAGAACTGGACGAGGAAGGAGTCCTCCTTCAGAGCGCTCTTCACCGAGCTGCCCGGGGCCGGACCCTGCGGGCCCCAGATCGGGCCGTCGATCGAGTTCTCGAAGGCATGGTAGTAGCCGAGATCGAGCTGGAACCCCTCGAGCGGGGAGAAACCGAGCCCGAACGTCGCGTGGTTCTGCACGATCGCGGGCGCGGGCACGTTGAAGAAGCTGAGCGCGTCGGGGACGGGGTTCTGCGAGTAGTTGTAGCCGCCGCGCAGGAAGAAGCCGTCCACCGGCTGGAGCTCGAGCCCGCCGGCGAACACCATGATGTCATCCCAGCCGAAACCGAGCACGGCGCCCGTGCTGTCGAAGCCCTGCTGATCGAAGCCGGCCGTGGACGAGTACGTCAGGTAACGCACGTCGGCCGCGAAGCTGACGGCCGGGGTCGGACGGAAGGCGATGCCGCCCGTGATCATCTGCGGCACGTCCATCGCGAATGTGATGGTGCGTGGCGTGCCGAAGTTCGACAGCGTCGGGTTGGCGTAGACGGCGTTGAACTCGAAGTCCTGGAACTTCTGGACGCTCGCGTACGATCCACCGATCGAGAACGTGCCGGTAACGTCGTAGATGAAGCCGGCCTGGAAGCCGAGCCCGAACCCGCCATCCGTCGCGGTCGCGCTCGAGTAGAACGCGCCGTTCGCGCCCGCCGCCGGCGACGCGGTCGGCATGGGATCGACCTCGAGCGTGGCGTAGTCCACGTTCACCGCGACGCCGATCGAGAGCCGGTCCGTCGCCTGCCAGCCCAGTGCAGGCACGATCTTGAGCAGCCCGAAGTTACTGTAGACCTGGCCGAACCCGTTGGGGCGCGGCGCCAGAACCGGGTTCCGTGTGTCCGCCGGATAATCGACGCCGAAGCCGCCGACGCCGATCGCGCCCAGCCCGATCGCGACCTTGTCCGTCACGGGCATCGCCCAGCCGAACGAGGGCACGGGAACGAGATCGCTCTTGCTAGTGGTCGTGCCCGAGAACGTGCCGTATGTCCCCGTCACCGTGCGGCCCGGCTTGAACATCTCGAAGCCGAGCGTGACGCGCGAATGCTCCATGCCCGCCAGCCCGGCCGGGTTGAGGTAGAAACTGCCGATGATGTCGCCCTTCATCGCGACACCCGCGCCGCCCATCGCCGAATTGATGGCACCGACGCCGTGCAGGAAATGTCCGTCCGTAGCAAAAACCGGGCGTGCCGCGACCGCGAGCAACGCCGCGGCCAGCATGGCCGACCCGATACCCCTTCTCATCCCTTCCTCCTCTCGAGTTCTTGCTTCAGCGCCGCCTCGATCGCGGACGGCAGGGTGACTCCGCCGCGATCCGGAGTCGCGGCGGCAAAACGCGCCTGGAACCGCGCGGCCAGAGCATCGGACACGCGACCGGCGAGTACCGCGCCGCATACCGTCGCGGCCCGGTCACTGATGCGCGTCGCCTCGACCCGGTCGGTGAACTGCACACCCGACTCCGCCATGGCGGCGCGAACGGTGGGATAGCACAACTCGCGGAGCACGGCGACGACCACGTCCTCCGGCTCCCCATCGCGAACCGCGACGATGTTGTCATCCGGATTGCCCGGATCCCCTTCCACGAACCGGCCCTCGGTCCCCAGCACCGGTGTGAGCACGATCGTGCCGCGCTCGAGCGCGCCCGCACGCAGCCAGCCCTCGAGGCGCGGCTCCACCTGCCCGCGCCACAGCGCCTCCGTCCGGGCTGCGTTCAACTCCCGCTCCGCCGCAACCTGCTCCATCCGGGCGCGAAGCCACTGCCGCCACTCGTCCTCGAGTGCGTCGACGAAGCCGCCCAGCACGCTTCGCTCCGAAGCCAGCGGCAGCGTCGTCATCAGCGCCCCGACGATACGCCGGATGCCGGCGTCGGCGGAGGCCGCCGCCGGGTCGCCCGCAGCTACCGCACGCATCACGCGCAACAGCGCTGACGGATCCCGGATCGGGACGACGAGGGGAATGAAGTGGAGAACCTCGAACGCGCTGTCGCGCTCGAACGCGGACCGGAACGCGGCAGCGCCGCCATCGAGCCCGGTGGCCTCGATTCCGGCCGCACGCTTCGCATCCCGAGTCCGGATGACGTACCCGGGATCGTACAACGGGGATGCGCCGAAACCCGTGAATCCGGTGATCGCCAGACCGTGGAACCACAGATCCAGCGCTGGAGACGTTACGACGCGCCAACCGCTCTGCGAATCGGCGGGCGCACGCGAACGCCCGGCGGGCGCACGTTCCTGCGCCCATAACGACGAAGACACCATCAGCGTAAGCGCCGCCGCGACGACGCCGACACGCCTCGAATCGCACATATTATCCCTCGCCTCGCCACCCACCGTGGGACCACCGCCCGCCCGCAAACGAACCCGGTTGGTCTCAGGCCCCGACAGTCGGAGCCACGCCGACCGGTACGGGTTCCCGCTATTCGCCTGGCCGTGCGCATTTCCCGGATTCAAGCGGTCCATGCCCTACACCATCGGCGGACCTTCCCCACACCGGCACTCCGCGCGCGCACTTGACGGACCGGCCGCGCGGAACGGAAGATGCCCCGGACGCGCGAACCACATGCAGGAAAGGCGGGATCGATGGCGGACGAGGCGGATCGAGGAGCGATCGATGGCGCGCTGATCGATGCGCTGCGTTCCGTACCGACGGCGGTCGCGAGCGACGCGATGGGTCGGACGGGCGCGATGTCATCGGCGCTGCGCCCGTTGTTCGAAGGCGCGCGACTGTGCGGTCCGGCGGTCACGGTGGAGGTCACGGTGGGCTCGAACGCGGGCGTCGTACGGGCTCTCGATCACGTGACGCCGGGCGACGTGGTGGTCGTCGATGGCCACGGCCACGTGGACTCGGCGGTGTGGGGCGGACTCGTGTGCGGGCTGGCGCGGCGGCGGGGCGCGGAAGGCGCGGTGATCGACGGATCGGTCCGCGATTCGGCGGAGCAGCGTGCGCTGCGCTTTCCGGTGTTTTGCCGTGGCATCACGCCGGCGGGCCCGGCCAGGCCGGGCGCGGACCGGGTGAACGTCGGGATCCGCTGTGGCGGTCTCGCGGTGGAGCCTGGCGACCTGATCCTGGGCGACGATGACGGAGTGGTCGTGATTCCGCGCGGGCGAGTGGAAGAGGTGCTGCGACTCAGCCACGAATTGCTCACTCGCGAGGAGGAGAGCATGGCGATGATCGAGCGCGGCGAATCGCCGTTCGAACGGCGGTGAAGCCGTGCTGACTCCGGCGGCGGTCATCGCCGGCGCGGTCCTGGCGCTCGCCGGCTGGTTCCTGTTCGTGATCGCCCGTCTGCTGTGGAGACCGGAGCGCGGCCGGCCGTCACCGGCCCTGCTGGTCCTCGGCCTGGTGGTGGCGCCGCTGTTCGCGCTGACCGTGGCGTCGACCCGGATGGTCGCGGACATGAAGGAAGTCGCGGCGTGCGGCTCCTGCCACGTGATGGATCATTTCGTTTCCGACCTGCTCGACACCGCGAGCGTGACGCTGGCGGCGCGTCATTTCCGGGCCGACTCGATGCCGGCCGATGCCTGCTACGCGTGCCACACCGGATACGGCCTGTCGGGCTCGTTCACCGCGAAGCGCGACGGTCTGCACCACTGGTGGCAGTACATCACGCACTCGTGGACGGAGCCGATCGAGTACCATGGCCGGTATCCGAACGCGAATTGCCTGGCGTGCCATCCCGAAGAGCCGATGTTCGCGGACTCGATCCCGTTGCACGTCGCCCTGCAGGACAGCATCATGGCGGACGTCGTCACCTGCTTCATGTGTCATGGAGAGCCGCACGCACGCCGGACCGCCGCGATCTCCGGGGAGACGGGAAGTTGAGCCGGCCCGTTTCCCGCGCCTCGCTCGTGGCCATCGCGCTGACGGCGGCCGGCCTCTGCTGCGTCGCGCCCGCGATCTTCACGGCGGGTCCGGCGATCGTCGGACTGTTCATGGCGGGAGTCGTGCTCGTGCTCGCCGGCGTTTTCGTTTCGGCCGTGTCGCTGCCGGCGCTGCTCCGCCGGCACGGCAGGGATTGACGCCAGGCGGGAACCGCCGCCCCGGCGCGGGAATCCAAGGTGCGAGTGCGGCGACACGGATCGCCGACCCGCCGATTGAAGGGGGACAGGATGGACGACCGCACATTCACGCTCCGGCTCGACCACCAGGGCGACTACCGGTTCCTGGTCGATTTCGGGATGGAGGGCGTGCCCGACCTGGCGGTGGACGAGCCGCCGCCGCTCGGTGGCGGCGAGGGTCCGGCTGCGTCGCGGATGCTGGCCGCGGCGACGGCGCAATGCCTGGCTTCGAGCCTGATCTTCTGCCTGCGCAAGGCACGCGCGGAAGTGCGAGACATCGGTGTAGAGGTCGATGCGACCGTCGAACGCAACGAGAAAGGGCGGCTCCGCGTGACGCGGCTGAAGGTACGTCTGGCGCCCGACATGGCGGCCGAAGACATGGAGCGGCTCAAACGCTGCCAGCAGCTCTTCGAAGATTTCTGCATCGTCACGGCCAGCGTGCGGCAGGGGATCGACATCCAGGTCGAGGTCGAGCCGGCCGGTACGGTGACCTCGGCCTGATCCACCCCACGCCTCCGCCGAATCCGGTTGGCCTGACAGCGCACCGCCCCGGCCCGGCCCGGCCCGCACCACGCGGCAACGCCCGGGTCGCCGTTGCGCGCTGCCCTGCCCTCCCCATGAAGGGGGCCGGGACTTTCGCGGGGCGACGTCGCCTGCCAAACTACCCGCCTCACACGAAACCCCCGCGGCGAACCCACAACGAAGAGCGGACGCATGCACACGGGCTCCGGCATCAACGAATCGGAATGGATCTGGCGGCAGGGCGAGTTCATCCCGTGGGCGGACGCCCGCGTGCACGTCTTGAGCCTCGCCGTGCAGTTCGGCAACTCGATCTTCGAGGGCATCCGCGCCTACGTCACGCCCGGCGGACCGGCCATCTTCCGGCTGCGTGACCACATCCGGCGGCTGTTCGATTCCTGCAAGATCTACCGCATTGACGTCGGCTACACGCAGGAGCACATCGAGCAGGCCTGCTGCGATGCGGTCATCCGCAACGGCCTCGATGCCTGCTACATCCGGCCCATGGTGCTGCGCGGCTACGGAGCCGCCGGGATGTATCCGGCCGGCAGCCCCGTGGAGACGTACATCTGCGCGTTTCCGTGGGGCACGTATCTGGGCGAGGAGGCGCTCGAGTCGGGCGTCGATGTGTGCGTGGCGAGCTGGAACCGCGCCGCGCCGAATACGTACCCGTCGGCGGCCAAGAGCGCGGGGCATTACAACAATCCGCAGCTGATGAAGATGGAAGCGGTGGTCAACGGGTACGCGGACGCGATCGCGCTCGGCCCGGAAGGGCTGGTAAGCGAGGGGAGCGGACAGAACCTGTTCCTCGTGCGGGATGGGCTGCTGATTACGCCGACGCTGGACGGAACATCGCTGGCGGGCATCACGCGGCACAGCGTCATGGTGATCGCGCGCGACCTCGACTTGACGGTGCGCGAGCAGCCCGTACCTCGCGAGACGCTGTACGCGGCGGACGAGCTGTTCTACACGGGCACCGCTTCGGAAGTCACACCCATCCGGAGCGTGGACCGCATCCCGATCGGCAGCGGCTCGAGGGGCCCGGTCACGGGGGAAATCCAGCGACGCTTCCTCGATATCGCGCAGGGGCGCAGCGAAGACACCCACGGCTGGCTGACTCCGGTCGCCGGCGCCTGACACTCGCAGGAGGCCAGATCATGATGGCATTCGAGACACGCGACCGGCGCCGCACTCGCTGCGGTTTGCGCATGACGCTCGGCTCCGCGCTGGCGCTGCTGGCGCTTGCCGGGCCGGTGGCCGCGCAGGCGGCGGGCCGGACGCAGGCGGCCGCCGCGATCCCGTCGATCGAAGAGAAGACGGCGGGCATGCAGAAGATGGACGGCTTCTTCCCGATCTACTACGAGGCGTCGAGCGGCCGGCTCTGGATGGAGATCGCGCGCTTCGACACCGAGGTGCTGCACCTCACGGGGCTCGGCGCGGGTCTCGGCTCGAATGACATCGGGCTCGACCGCGGTGCGCTCCAGGGGTCACGGATCGTGAAGTTCGAGAGGCACGGGCCGCGCGTGCTCATGGTCCAGCCGAACTACCGGTTCCGTGCGAGCAGCACGAATCCGTCCGAAGTCCGGGCGGTAACGGACGCCTTCGCGCGCTCCGTGCTCTGGGGCTTCACGGTCGGCGCCGAGACCGGCGACCGGGTGCTCGTGGACCTGACCGACTTCCTCATCCGCGACACCGGCATCGGGCAGCAGCTCCGACCCGGCAGCTACCGGCTGGACACGAGCCGGAGCTCGGTCTACCTGCCGCTGACGAAGGCCTTCCCGATCAACACCGAGATGGAAGTCGAGCTGACGTTCGTGTCGCAGCCGGGCGCCGGCGGCGGTCGGGGCGGCGCGTTCTTCGAGGGCGTGTCGAGCGTGGCGGCGAGCGGCGAGGCCGCGAGCATCCGCGTCCACCACTCCATCGTACAATTGCCGGATGACAACTACACGCCGAGGAGGTACGACCCGCGGAGCGGCTTCGGCGCACTCTCGTACGATGACTACTCCGCCCCGCTCGGCCAGTCCATGACGCAGCGCTGGACGCGGCGCCACCGGCTGGAGAAAGTGAATCCGGCCGCGGCCGTGAGCGATCCGGTCAAGCCGATCGTCTACTACCTCGATCCGGGGGTGCCGGAGCCCATCCGCTCGGCGCTCCTCGAGGGCGCGGGCTGGTGGAACCAGGCCTTCGAGGCCGCTGGCTACCGGAACGCGTTCCGGGTCGAGCTCCGGCCCGACAGCATCAGCCCGCTCGATGCGCGCTACAACGTGATCAACTGGGTCCACCGCTCCACGCGCGGCTGGAGCTACGGCAGCTCGGTCACGGACCCGCGGACCGGCGAGATCATCAAGGGCGTCGTGTCGCTCGGGTCGCTCCGCATCCGCCAGGACTACATGATCGCGGAAGGCCTGCTCTCGCCGTACCGGAACGGGGACGAGACACCACCCGAACTGGAGGAATGGGCGCTCGCCCGCATCCGGCAGCTCGGCGCCCACGAGGTCGGCCACACGCTCGGCTTCGGGCACAACTACTACGACAGCCGCGCCGGCCGCATCTCGGTGATGGACTACCCGCAGCCGCTCCTGACACTGCGCTCCGACGGCACGCTCGACACGTCGCAGGTCTACGAGCGCGGCATCGGCGAGTGGGACTCGGTCGCCATCACGTGGGGCTACCAGGACTTCCCGGCCGGAGTGAATGAGGACTCCGCGCTGGACAAGCTCCTCGACGACGCGTGGGACCGCGACCTCCGCTACCTGTCCAACCAGGACATGGAGGCCAATCCGCTCGTCGACCAGTGGTCGAACGGCACGGATGCCGCCGCGGAACTGAACCGGATGATGGAGATCCGGCGCACCGCACTCGCCCGCTTCGGCGAGACCGCAATCCGGAACGGCCAGCCCATGGCCACCCTCGAGGACGTGCTCGTCCCGCTCTACATGTACCACCGCTACCAGGTCGATGCCACCGCGTCCGCGCTCGGCGGGATCCACTACATCTACGCGTTCCGCGGCGATGGCCGCGAGCCGGTCAGCATGGTGCCGGCCGCCGAGCAGAGTGCGGCGCTTGATGCGCTGCTCGCCACCATCCGGCCGTCAGCGCTGGCGATCCCGGACAACATCCGGAGCCTCGTGCCGCCGCGGCCGTCCGGCTGGGGCCGCAACCGCGAGTTGTTCCCGCGTTACACGGGCGACATGTTCGACGCGATCACGCCGGCCGTCGTCGCGGCGGACCTCACGGTCGGCGACATCCTGAACGCCGAGCGCGCCGCCCGCATGGTCGAGCAGCACGCGCTCGAACCCGCGCAACCGGGTCTGGCCGATGTGATCGACCGGCTCGTCGGCGCGACGTTCGGCGCGCGCGTGGCCAACGCGTACGAGGCGGAGATCAAGCGCGCCGTCGAACGCGTGGTCGCCGACCGGCTCATGATGCTCGCCGCCGGCGCTCCGATGCCGCAGGTCCGCGCCATCGCGACGTTCCGACTGAGCCGGATCGCGGACAACGCCGCCCTGCCGCCGACTTCGGGCGACGTCGAGGAGGTCGCGCACCGCCTGCTCCTCGTCCAGGACATCCGGCGCTTCATGGAACGCCCGGCCGCGGCCGCCACGCCGCTTGCCGCGCCGGACGCACCGCCGGGCGCGCCCATCGGCGATCCCGGCATGGACTGGCTCGGCTCGCGGCAATGGCTGAGCTCGCCTGCGGCACGCGCCTGGCTGCAGCAGCTCGACGAGCCCGTTTGCAGCCAGGACGATCGCTTCGAGAATCACTGATGCGCCGTGGCCGGAGGCGGCCGTCCGGGTCGCCTCCGGCCACGGCCGCATGACCGACGCGTCAACTTCCAGGTACCTTCGTGCGTTCCATTCCGTGCGCGCCCCTCCGCCGACGAGTCGCGGCGGCGCGGCGCGATCCCGGCCAACCCCGACGATCCCGGAACCCCGGAGCCACGATGTCGAATCGCACCCGTTTCCCACGACATTGCGCGTTGCGCTCCTGGATGCCGGCCACATTCATGGCCGTATCCTCGTGGTGCCTCGCCAGCGGTCCGGCGCCGGCCGCCGCGCAGATCCCGGACACGTTCGAGAACCTGCAGGTCCTGCCGAAGGACATTTCGCGTGAGGAGCTGACGGGCATCATGCGCGGCTTCGCGCTGGCGCTCGGCGTGCGCTGCCAGTACTGCCATCCGGGGAACGGCGGCGGCGGGCTCGAAGGCACAGACTTCAAGACGGACGACGACCCGGACAAGGTGAAGGCCCGCTTCATGATGAAGATGGTGGCCATGCTGAACGATTCGACCCTGCCACGGCTGCCGGAGCGGGACCAGCCATCGCTCGACGTATCGTGCGTGACCTGTCACCACGGGCTGTCCCGGCCGATCACGCTGGCGGCGGACCTCACGCAGGCGATCGACAAGTTCGGCGTGGACGCGGCGATCACGCGCTACCACGAACTGCGCGAGCAGTACTACGGCACGGGCGCGTACGACTTCAGCGCGATTGCGTTGAACGAGTTGGGACGCACGCTCGCGGGCTCGGGCCGCAGCGCCGAGGCGATCGCGATGCTCGAGGTGAACGCGGAGCAGTACCCGGACGACGTGACGGCGGCCGTGTCGCTCGGACAACTGTACACGCAGGCGGGAGATCGGGAGAAGGCGATCGCGAGCTTCGAGCGCGCCCTCCAGCTGCAGCCGAACAACCGGCAGGCGCGGCAGGCGCTCCAGCGGCTACGAGGCGGTTGAACCCGGCGGGATGGAAGCGGCCCGGCGGAAATCGCCGGGCCACCCGCAGGCGTCAGCCACGCGTGTTCGCCCTTTCGCGAAGCTCCGCCACCATGCCATCGGGGTCGTGCGGGCTGAGCAGCACCGAATAGCCGTCCTTCGTCGGGATGTAGACCGCACGGGACCGGTCGGTGAGGTAGAGCAGCGCCTTCTCGCCGTTGTCGAGCCGGAACCACCCTGCCTGGTACCCCGGGAGTGCGGTCCCGACGCGCTTCGAGCGCGGCCGGAGTGAAGACTCCATCGCCAGGTTGACGACCCGGATCCGGTCCGCGACGAGGTGGTCGAACGGGATGGTCCGCCCGTAGACGTCGCCCCGGAGGCGAAGCGCGGAATCGCTCACCTCGAAGCGGGCGAAGCGCGAGCCGACGACGGTCGCGCCGAGCAGCGCCATCACGCCCAGCAGCAGCACGGCGATGCCGACGAAGAACAACAGCGGGGCCTTGCCCGCCGGGACGATCGAATAGACGGTTGTCATTTGTTTGCCTCCGCGTACGTACAGGCCGGGGCCGCGCCGACAGTGATCCGACGTGGCTGCGGCGTGCCCGACCGCATTACGTCCCGGCCGCCGCCCGCCTTCACCCCGGGAGGACCCGGCGCGCGACGGCCCGTCCCACGAAACGGAGCCGGTCCGGCCAGGAAAGGCGGAGCAGGTTGGTCCGCACCACGCCGCGCGTGAAGTACGTCTTGCGCGAATAGTCGATGGCCACGTCCACGACGACCGGTCTCCGCTCCGCGACGATGCCCGCGGCCCGCTCGACCACGGCCCCGATGTCCTCATCCCGCCGCAACTCGAGGCACTCGACGCCGAGCGCGCCGCTCAATTGAGCGAGGTCGAAATCGGGAAGCCGGCTCGCGGTCTTCCGGTTGTGCGCCGTCTTCTGGAATTGCGCGATCTGCGCCAGCTCGCGGTCGCGAAGCACGAAGACAGCGACGGGAATCGAGCCGGCGGCCGCGGTGAGCAACTCGAGCCCCGTCATGAGCAGCGCGCCATCACCGGCGAGCGCCACGACCGGCGTGTCGGGACAGGCCAGCGCCGCCCCGACCGCCGCCGGCACCGCGTACCCCATGCACGAGTAGTCGACCGGTGCGAGGAACCGGCCGGGACGGTCGAGGCGGAGGCACTCCATGGCCAGGAACGTGCCGTTCCCGCTATCGGCCGTGAAGCAGGTGTCCGGGCCGAATCGCGCCTGCAGCGCACGCAGCAGCAAGGCGGGCGTCACACCGTCCGCGCCCGTCGGTGCCTCGATCCCGGCACGGACCGTGGCAAGGCCGTCGCGGATCTTCGCGCGAAGCGACGGGTCGGCGGCGCGCCGCGTGATCTCCGGCAGCACGGCGGACACGAAGCGGGCGGCGTCGCTCACGATCCCCACCGCGGCCTCGTAGTTCCGGCCGACCACGTCCGGCGAGATGTCGACGTGAATCAGCCGGCCGGGCGGCACCGCGCCGTAGCTGCCGGTCGCGACCTCCGCGAAGCGGCAGCCGATGGCGAGCGTGACGTCGCAGGCGCCGGCGATCTCGCGCGCGAAGGGCGGCGCCGCATCGCCGAACCCGGGCCAGAGCGCGAGCGGATGCGACTCGGGGAACACGCCCTTGCCCTGGAACGTCGTCGCGACCGGCGCCTCGAGACTCTCGGCCAGCCGCACCAACGCGGCATCCGCACCCGCGGCGCCGAGCCCGACGTACAGCAATGGCCGCCGGGACTCGTTCAGGATGCGCGCCGCGCGAGCGAGTGTGTCGGGGTCCACCGCATCCGGTGACTCCATCGCCACGACCTCCGCGCCGGGAATCCGCGGAACGGTCGCAGGCGCTTCGGCGCGTGCCCGCTCGGCATCCGCATTGAAAGCGTGCCGGTGCAGGTACAGGTCGGCGGCGACCTCTACCATCACGGGGCCGGCTGGTGCCTCGCGCGCGAGCCGGCACGCGCGCCGGATCGTCGCGTACAACTCCGTGCCCTCCTCGACACGGAAGACCGCCTTCGTGACCGGCCCCGCGATCGCCGCCTGGTCCACGTCGTGCAACTGGAACGCCATCGCCAGGTCGCGCCGGATGCCGCATGCGAGCACGAGCATGGCGACGTTGTCGAGCCAGGCCTCGGCGATCCCGGAGAGCGCGTGCGTCAGGCCGGCGCCGGGTACGACGTTCGCACACGCGAGCCGGCCGCTCGACCGCCACACCGCGTCGGCCATGAAGGACGCGCTCTGCTCGTCCGTCACCAGTACGGTCTTCACCGATGGCGACGTCGCGAGCGCGTCGTACAGTTCGATGTTATGGGTGCCGGGGATGCCGAAGCAGAACGCGACGGCGTCATCCTCGAGCGCCCGCACCACGATCTCGCCACCCGTTCGTTTCATGCGGCGGAATATCCGCGGGCCCGGCACACCACGCCAGACTCCGGGGACCAGCCGCTCGCCAGATTCAGGTAGTGCCGTCGAAGACCGTGGCGAAACGACGGGCGAGGCGCGGGCCGGTCCCCGCGTCCTCGTGCTTGAAGAAGACGTAGGCGTCGGCCCAGTCACGCGCGTGGATGCGGGTGGCCCAGTCCCCGAGGTCGCGATCGGCGTACTCCTCGCGGCGGAGCCTCAGGTAGCCCCAGTTCGCGGTCGCTTCGACGGGCGTCGTGCCATCCAGCGTGTCGGCAATGCAGAGCGCGGCGTTGCGGGCACGCAGCTCCGCGTACGTCTCGTCATCGAACCAGGAATTGTGGCGGAACTCGAACGCGGCCCGAATCCCGTCCGGCAGCAGCGCCAGGAAATCGCGCAACCGGGCCGCATCCTTCTTCAGGTTGGGCGGAAGCTGGAAGAGGAGGGCGCCCAGTGCCGGCCCCAGCACGGTCGACGTCGTCAGCAGGTAGGACAACGGCTCACCCGCGTCCTTCAACCGTTTCTGGTGCGTGATCCGCTGCGAGGCCTTGAGCACGAACGCGAAGCCGGCCGGCACCTGCTCCGACCACTTGCGCAGCATTTTCTCGGAGGGCAGCCGGTAGAACGTATTGTTGATCTCGACCGCCGGCAGGTTCTCGGCGTAGAAGCGCAGCATCTCGCCGGAAGGCAGATCCTGCGGATAGAAGCTTCCGCGCCACTCGTCGTAGGAAAAGCCGCTGGTCCCCGCACGCAACCGCATACGCGCCTCCTTTCGCGTCGCCTCGCCTCGCCTCGTCTCCCGGCGGCGCCCCGCGCCTCAGCCCGTGGCGAAGTACTGAAACAACTCGTAGCCGACGAGGGCTCCATACAGTAACAGCGTGATGATCATGATGTGGCGCACGCGCACGGCGCAGACGAACGGCCAGTCCGCGAGCGCCACCATGAAGACGACCGCGGCGCCCGTGAGCACCACCTTCATGTTCACGAAGATCTGGCGGTCATGGTTGATCAGCATCCGCATGAGCGGGTTCGCCTCGCTCGCCACGCCTCGCTGCAGCAGCGTCAGCGTGAAGGCGGCGTCCAGGCAGCTCAGGACGAGGATGCCGATCGCGAGGGCCAACAGGTGCGCCTGGTAGCGGTCCACGCCGTACTCGGCGGCCTCGTCGTCACGACGGGGCCGCGTCCGGCGGCCGGCCCACGCCCAGCGCCAGTCCGAGAAGAGGACGTGCCGCTCTCGGCGGTCTTCCCGCCGACGTCGGTTGGCAATGCGGATCGTCAGCGATTCGGTTTTCAGAAGTCGCATCGGCAGTTCGGACCGCGGGCCCGGCAGCGTTACGGACCCCATCGGCCGTTGCGCCGCGCCCAATCCCTGTTGCGGAGTGTTCGGGCAAGATCCGCACCCGAGCGGGCGCCCAGCCCCGTCACACTCCCCAAATGGTTTAATGACAATGCATTGATGCCACAACACCGGGATCCAGCGGGGTCCGGAGACGAGCGACCGGGACTGGCAGACGCGCAATCTGATGGAGAGTCGCAGCGGGTACCGAGCCGTGCCCGGTCGCGTGCCTCGGTGGGTTCCGGCGGCGAAACGGAACCGGCCGGCCGCGGGCAATGGACCGCGGCCGGCCGGTCGACGACCGGGGTCGGCGCTCAGTCCGGTTCGACGATGACGGCGGTGCCGTAGCACATGATCTCGGCGGCGCCGCTCATGATCATGCTGGTCTGGAAGCGGGTGGCGATGACGGCGTTCGCGCCGAGCGACTCCGCGTCCTCGACCATCCGGTCGATCGCCTGTTCGCGGGACTCCGCCAGCATCTTCGTGTACTCCGTGATCTCACCGCCCGCGATCGCGCGCATGACCGCCATGATGTCGCGTCCAATGGCCCGCGCCCGAATGGTGTTGCCTCGTACCATCCCGAGGGTGCGGGCCACGCGCATCCCCACGATTTCGGACGTGGTAGTGACGATCATCGCTCGACCTCCCGGTAGCGGTCCGTCCTCAGGTCCCTGACCCGGTCCAGGATCGCACTGAGAAGCAGAAGCACGAACCCGATCGCGAGCGCCCCCGTCGCCAGCTTCGTCCACAGATCCTCGGGCGACCTGACGTAACTGTACACGCCCCAAGCCGTAAGGGCGAGTGCGCCCACTACGACGAGCAGCCATCCGGTCGGGCGCACCAACTGTCGGCTGAGGGTGCCCCAGAGCGAGGGTCCCGTCCCGTTCTCCATCGCCATTGAACGCAACTCCCCCTTCATCTTCGAGAAAACGACGTAGTCCCGCCGGCATTCCGTGCATTCCTCGAGGTGTGCCTCCACGGCGGCCCGCCGGTCCGCCGGAAGCTCGTCGTCGAGGAACCGCATGAGCTCCTCAGGGCCGAGTGCATGGCTCACTGTCGGCCTCCGTCACGGATGTGCCACTCCCAGGGCCTCCAGGGCTCCGCGAAGCGACTTTCGTGCATGGTGCAGCCTGCTGGCCACCGTTCCCTCGGGAATTTCGAGCTGCTGGGCGATCTCGGCGTATCCGAGACCGAGCAGATCCTTGAGTACGATGATCTCTCGTTCCCCCTCATCCAGCTGCGCCAGGCCTCGGCGAACCAGGCTCGATGCCTCGCGCCGGGCCTGGGCCCGCTCATCCGCTTCCGCTGCCACGAACCGGCCGGCTGACGCGTAGTCGCGGACCTCGATCCGCCCGCGCGCCCGCCGGCTACGAAGTACGTCGCGGCATTGATTGCGCAGGATCTGGAGGAACCACGGGCGGAACCGGCGGTTGGCATCGAATTGCTGGATCGAGCGGTAGGCTTTCAGAAACGCCTCCTGGGCCGCGTCCCGCGCGGCATCGAAATCGCCGAGGAGCGCCCTGGCAACACGAATCGCTTCCGCCTCATAGGCTCTCACGAGCGGTTCGAAGAACCGGTGCTCGCCCGCTTTGCATTTCAGGACGAGTTCCCGTTCGACGCTCGATTCCAACCAGCCTCCCCGTGTCCTCATGACTTTGTACGGACGGAACTCCCCAATTCTTCACGATTCGGGGCGAATCCGACAGGGCGGGCCCTGCCCTGCCTCGCAAGCTACGGTCAAAGCGCAGGTTAGGACACAGCAACGGCCAACGGGTGACCGACGTCCTCCGCCGACCCCGCTCGACCAGCCCGGAAGGGGCCGAACCGACGGGGCCCTCTGGCCGCCGGTCGCGCCGGAACGGGTCCCTGCATCGCATCGGGATCCATGGGGCCGGGTATCTCCCCGCACGGTTGCGGTTTTTCCCGCTGTTCGATGCGGCGCCTCTGTGCCAAACTTGGCGCCGGGCTCGCGTGCACGCGCGGCCCCCAATAGGGCACACGTGCGAGAACGGGCGGAGCGCGTCCGCCCACGAACGAAGGATAGAGGATGACGAACGTCGGGATGCGGGAAGGGCTTGGACTGAGGGTCCAGGAAGCGCTGCGGTCGGGTGAGGCGCTGCCGGTGCCCCTTCGCGGGACCGCGATTCTCGAAAACCCGGTATTCAACAAGGACGCGGCGTTCACGGAGGAAGAGCGGGAGCTGTTCGGCCTGCGGGGCCTGCTGCCATCCCGGGAGGCAACGATCGAGGAGCAGGTCAGCCTGGAGCTGGAGCATCTGAACCGGAAAGAGGACGATCTCGAGAAGTACATCGGCCTGTCGGCGCTGCACGACCGCAACGAGACGCTTCTCTACCGCGTGCTGGTCGAAAACCTCGAAGCGCTGATGCCCATCGTGTACACACCGGTAGTGGGGCGGGCCTGCCAGGAGTTCAGCCACATCCTGCGCCGCTACCGCGGTCTGTGGATCACGCCGCGGGACGTGGACCGGATCCCGGAGATGCTCCGCAACTACAAGAACCAGAACGTCCGCCTGATCGTGGTCACGGACAACGAGCGGATCCTCGGCCTGGGCGACCAGGGTGCGGGCGGCATGGGGATCCCGATCGGGAAGCTGGCGCTGTACACGGCCGGCGCGGGCATTCACCCGTCGCTGACGCTGCCCATCTCGCTGGACGTGGGCACGGACAACCAGAAGCTGCTGAACGACCCGCACTACATGGGATATCGTCGTCCACGGCTCCGCGGCCAGGAGTACGACGACTTCATCGAGGCGTTCGTGCAGGCGGTACAGGACACGTTCCCGCGCGTCGTGCTGCAGTGGGAGGACTTCAAGCAACACAACGCGATCGCCATCCTGGACCGCTATCGCCATCGCATCACCAGCTTCAACGATGACATTGAGGGCACCGCGAGTATCGTCGTGGCCGGCATTTTCGCCGCCCTGCGCGCGCTCGACAAGCCGCTCGCGGAGCAGCGGTTCGTGTTCCTCGGCGCCGGCGCATCGGGCACCGGCATCGCGCGCCTGATCCGGGCCGAGATGGTGGTGGAGGACGTGCGGAAGAAGGACATCGTGCGCGCGATCGCGCAGCTCGATTCGAAGGGCCTCACCTACATCGGCCGCGAGCCGCTCGATGCCGACAAGCGCGAGTTCGCGCTGAACTCCGAGGTCATGCAGCACTATGGCTTCGAGGGCTCGGATCGCTACGACCTGGAGACCGTGATCCGGCAGGTCAAACCGACCGTGCTGATCGGAACGAGTGCGACGCCGGGCGCCTTCACGGAGGTGGCCATCCGCGAGATGGCGAAGCACGTCGAGCGGCCGGTGATCCTGCCGCTCTCGAATCCGACGTCGAAGACGGAAGCGACCCCTGTCGACCTCATGACCTGGACGGATGGCCGGGCGCTGGTCGCGACGGGCAGTCCGTTCGAGCCGGTCGAGTACAAGGGCCGGACGCTTCTGGTCGGTCAGGCGAACAACGCGTTCATCTTCCCGGGCGTCGGCCTGGGCGCGATCGTGTCGGAGGCGCGCGAGGTGACGGACGGCATGTTCCTGGCCGCGGCCCGTGCCGCGGCGGCGGAGGTGTCGAAGGAACGCCTGGACCAGGGCTCGCTGTACCCCGGGCAGAACGAGCTGCGGCGCGTGTCGCGCCGGATCGCGATCGACGTGATTCGCGAGGCACGCGAGTCCGGGTTCGGCCGCACCATCCACGACGACGACGTGGAAGCGGCGGTGGACAACGCGATGTGGTACCCGGAGTACCCGCGGTACACGCCGGCCTGACGCGCGCGTCCGACCGGTTCAGTGAAGGCCCGCCGCCATCGCGCCGACGAGCGCGATGGCGGCGAGTCCCATCAGGAGCCCCCAGAGCGGCAGCGTGAAGCGGAGCCAGTCCTCGTAGCGGACGCCCGCGGCGGCCAGGATCGCCATGAGCGCGCCGTTGGTCGGCGTGAGCAGCTCGCACAGGCCCGCGCCGTACTGGTAGGCGAGGATCGTGACCTGGCGCGTGACGCCGAGCAGGTCGGAGAGCGGGACGAGGATCGGCATGGTCAGGACGGCCTGTCCGCTCACGCTCGGGACGGGCACGTGGATGAGTGCCTGCACGGCGGTCATGCCGAGCACGGCGAGCGTGCGCGGCAGGCTCGCCAGCGGCGTGAACAGGCCGTGCACGATGGTGTCGATGATGAGGCCGTCACTCAGCACGATGTAGATGGCGCGGGCGAACCCGATCAGGATGCCGGCATAGGCCATCGCGCGGAATCCTTCCACGAACGCCTCGGCCGTGCCCTCGATGCGCAACCTGCCCAGCAGTCCCGCGGCCACGCCCATCACGAAGAAGACGGCGGCCATTTCGTTGAAGCCCCAGCCGAACTTCGCGATGCCGAAAATGAACACGGCGAAGGCGAGAACGACGAGGACGAGGATGGCGCTGGTGTGGGCGCCGGGCAACGCCGCTATCTCCGGCGCGGCCGCTTCCGGGGCGGCGGGCGGGCTCGCGCCGAGCGGATCGACGCGAGCGGTCCGGACCCGGGCCGCGTGGCGCATCGTCCCCCAGATCCAGAAGCCGAGCGCGGGGATCAGGATGGCGGTGCGAAAGACGCCGCCGGAGAGCAGCGGGACTTCCGCGATGCGCTGCGCGATGCCGACCTGGAACGGATTGACGGGACTGAACGCGGAGCCGACGGCGGCGGCGCCCACGCTCATGGCCGCGGCGGTGAGGACATCGAAGCCGAGCCGGCGGCAAAGCAGGACGAGTGGCGGGATGAGCGCGATGATCTCTTCCTGCATGTTCTCGAAGATGCCACCGGCGGCGAAGGCCAGGCAGCAGATCGGAATGGCGAGCGCCTCGCGGTGGCCGAGCACGCGCACCAGGCGGTCGAACGCCACGGTGAGCGCGCCCGTGCGCTCGACGACGGCGAACGCGCCACCGACGAGGAACACGAAGAAGATGACGTCGGCGGCATCGGCCATCCCGCGCGGGAGGGCCACCACCATCGCGAGCGGGCCGACCGGCTGCGCTTCCACGGCATGAAACGAGCCGGCGACCACGACGCTCCGGCCGGTCGCCTCATCATCACGACGGTCGTACCGTCCGGCCGGCAACAGCCAGGTCAGCGCCGCGGCCAGCATGATCCCGCCCGTCAGCAGGACCAGCGGGTGGGGCAGATGGAAGCGTCGCGAGACGGTCAAGCTCCACCTTCCTCGAGTTGGCGCAGCTCGCGGCCGCTCAGCGTGAGCGACATCGTGACCGCGAATTCGCGGGCAGCCGGCCGGTCCCGGCGCCGGATTCCTCATCGAGCGTCATGAGGCTCGTGGTCGTTTCACGGAACTCGATGACGAGCGCGTCGGCTTCCAGGCGCACCACGCCGTGCGTCGTGACCTGCGAGCTGTATCCCTCGGCGTACCGCTTGAGGGAAAACGGGACCGTGACGCGTTCCACCTTCGATGGCTCTGCGGGTGATCGGGGTGGCCGGGGACGCGGCAACATACCGCCGGGTCGCGCCGGCCTCAACGGCCGCGGTCGGAACAGCTTGCCGGGCTACCGGCGTGGCGGGCGCGGCACGAACGCGGAGGTTCGGCGCGCATACGCTTCCCAGCCCGGCTTCACCTCGCGCAATCGCTTCTCGAGCAGGGCGACACCGGACACGCGCAGGAGCAGGAACGTGATCAGGATGGGCGAGAACACGGCCCAGGCGCCGCCGAACGAAGCGGCGACGATCCAGATCCCCCACCACAGAACGGATTCGCCGAAGTAGTTCGGGTGGCGGCTGTAGCGCCAGAGCCCGCGCTCGAGCGGTCCACTGCGATCCGGGTCCGCGCGGTGCCGCGCGAGCTGGGCGTCAGCGATCACTTCGAACAGGAAGCCGGCGCCGAAGACGACGAGGCCGGCGGCCAGCCACCACGGTCGCGGCGCCTGCGCGGCGCGGGCCGTGACGAGCAGCGGCATCGCGATCGCCCACATCAGGACGGCCTGCAGCAGGAACACGGTGAAGAGGCTGACGAGGGGAAACCGGTCGCCGTGGTGCCGTCGCATCTCCGCGTACCGGTAGTCTTCGCCGCCACCCCAGTTGCGCCACGTCAGGAAGAGAGAGAGGCGGCCCCCCCAGAGCGCGGCGATGGCGAACGCGAGGTGCGCGCCCGCGCTGTCGAAGGAAGTGGGCGATGTCGCCGCCCAGAACCCGGCGAGCAGCACGAAGCCGGCGCCCCAGAAGCGGTCTACGAGGCTGGCGTCGCGGCGCACGATACTGGCGATCCAGACGCAGACCATCAGCAGGGTGGCGAGGCCGAACCCGGCAAGGGCGGCGAGGCCTGTGGACGGAACCGTCACGGCCGCCTGCGGCAGATTCCCGGGTCGTATCGAACGCTACGCGGAATCACGCTCGATCACGCCCGACGCCGAGACGTGGGCGGCATTGCCGGAACGGACGTCGGCGGGCGGTTCGCCGAGCAGAACGGGCGTCACGATCCCATACAGCTCGAACGCGACCACGGCGCCGAGCGCGATGATGGGATCGGGTTCCGTGAGCACGATCGCCGCGGGCGCGGTTCCCAGCCGGATCGATTCCGCGAGCACGGTGCTGCTGGAACTGGATCCGCGCCCACCCGGCATGATGAGCACGGTTCCGGTCACGCGCTCGCCGTGCTGCGGATGGCGACGGTCGATGATGCGGCCGGTCAGGGGATCGACGCCGCCCCAGAAGCTGAGGGGTTCGTCGAGGCGAAGGACGACGCCGCGCGCCTCTCCGCTCACGAGCACGGTCACGTCATTGCCAGAGCGTCGCATCGCGCCGGACCCTTCCGAGGGTTGCCGATTCCACGCACTCCTCCATACTGCCGAAGGCGACGTCCACGCCGAGATTGCCGGGCGCGTACCAGGCCCACTTCGCCGAGTCCGTCATCACCAGACCGGTGGTCCTGCGCAGGATGGGCGTGACGTACGTGCACGTATCTACGACCAGTTGCACGCCGGCATCCTCGAGGGTGTCGAGCCAGCCGCGATTCCGGACCTCTTCGAGGATGTGGCGCGCGGTGTTGACGTAGACATCGACGCCGGCCGCGAAGCGCCGCCCCTCGACGAGAGGCACGAGACGCTCGAACTCCGCCAGCGACAGGTGCGGGGTGCCGAGACTCACGGCATTCAGCGCGCCGGACTCCGACGTCGTCAGCTCGTCGCGCGCCGCGCGCAGCACCTCGGGCGTGACGTCGATCGTGCGCACAGGCACCCCGCCCTGGAACGCGGCCTCGAGCGTGGGCGCCTCCGGCGTCACGCCGACGGCGTGGAACATGGCGACGGCGCCGGACGATGCCGCGCCCGCGCCGAGCGCCTTGAGCCGGTCTTCCGGAACGTCCGCGGGCAGGCCCTCGATCACCGGGATCCGGATGCCGGTCGCCTTGCCGATGAGATGGCCGAGCACGGGGTACAGCACGTCGCTCCGGAGCAGGCGTGCCGACACGTCGCGCAGGCGGAACAGGACCTCGCCGCGCCGGTTCCCCGTGAGGTGGAGCCCGGCCTCCGGCGCGCGGCCGGTGAGCGCGGCGCAGATGTCGAGGAAATCGCCGTAGCGGTCGGTGCGGGCGCCGAGGACGGAGTTGGCAAAGACGATGGCGTTCGACTCGGCCCAGGCGATGTGCTGGCCGAAGACAGGGCGTTCGGGCAGCTGGTAGGGCGCACACGTCCAGGTCGGCCGGCAGCCGAGCGTGGTGTAGGCGTCCATGAGCCGGCGGGCGAGCCGCGCGGTATCCGGATCGCCGCGGTAGAGCTCGGGGTGGAGCAGATCCAGCGACGAGACGTTGAGCGTCGCGGGAATGGCAACGCGGCCGCCTCCAAGAACGAGCCGTTCGGCGAAGTCGAGACCCGCGCGCCCATGGAAGAGGCAGCTGTCGATGTGCGCGGAGGTGACGTCGATCAGCCGGTCCGCACCGGTCAGGCCGGCCATGCGCACAAGCACGCGCATCGCGAGCGCGCCCGCATCGCCGCGCCTGCCATCGAGGAAATCGCGGTCTCCGGACTCCAGGTGCAGCGGCGTGGCGTCCCCCACGGTTGGTGGCGGCCGCCTGCAGGGGTCAGCGGAACCGCCAGCGGAAGTCAAGGCTGATCGATGCGTAACGGTACGACCCGGTCGGCCTTGCGGAAAGCTCTTGTGCGCCCGTGTTCGCCCAGACCCCGCCGATGGCAAGGCTCCGTCCGGCACTTTCCATGACCTCGATCGTGGCCTCTGCGTGAAGCGCGCCGCCGGGTGAACCATCGCGCCCGACCTGCTGCACGCCGGGCGCGATGGCGGCGACCGCCGACCAGTGCCGGGCCTCGCGGTGGTACTGCATCTCGACCGCCGCAACGCCGTACAGGTCGGGATCGAAGTAGCCGTCGTTCACGTCGTTCGCGAATCCGAACCCGCTGGCCTGCAGGCTCGCGCTGAGTCCGGCCGGCAGCGTGCGCGTGAGTGCCGCGCGGCCCGCTGCCCGGCGGTTCCGCACCCCGGAGCGCGCGCTTTCGAACGCGCCGACGCCACCGGCCGCTTCGACGGACCACTCGCGAGAGGCACGGCCGGCGATCGTCACTTCGAACCGGTCCGCCGTGATTCCGTTCGCGGCCATGGGTGCCGTGTAGTAGTACGCCTCGCGGGAGCCGGACACCGTGGCAGCCCAGCGGCGCCGGCGGGGCGTGCCGCCGGCGATCAGCCACGTGGCCGCTGATCCGATGTCGCTCCGGTCCGTGGCCGCCACACCCACCCCGGCCTGGAAGGTCCATCCCGGCTCCAGCAGGGCACGGACGGTCACGGCACCCGCACGCGCGGCGACATCGCCACTCGCGGCGCCGAGCCGCGTCGTACGAACCCACGTTCCAGCGCTGACCTGGACGCGCGGCACGACCGGCACGTCAGCCTGCAGCGTCAGCGAGGTGATCCGGTTGCCATCGCTGTCGTCCTCATGGACGGCGCGCGAGCGGATGCGTGGCGCCAGGGCGGCCGCGACCCGATCGAACTCATCACGCAGATCGGAATTCGTCGACGCCTCATCGCGTACGGATTCCAGCACCGCCTGGGCCGAGTCCGCGCGTCCCTCCTGCCGGAGCACACTGGCCAGGCCGATGCGCGTCTCGACGTTGCCGGGTTCCCGCGCCAGCACCTCGCGCCAGAGACGCTCGCTCTCGACGAGGTCGCCGCTCCAGGCGGTGAAGCGGGCCTGGAGCTGAAGCCCGCCCATGTTGTCGGGCTGGAGCCGCAGCACCGTGTCGACCGCGGCCTCGGCCTCGTCGAAGCGCCCGAGCACGGCCAGCATTCGAGCCCGCGCGGCGCGCGCGTCGTTGTCCTGCGGCCAGCGGGCAAGAAGCCGGTCGAGCAGCGCGATGCTCTCGTGCCGGCGGCCCCGCCAGCCGGTGAGCAACGCGAGCCGGAACAGCGCGGTTCCGTCCGCGGGATCGGCATCGATGCGCGCGCGGTACAGTCGCTCGGCGGTGGCGCGATCGCCTCGGGTCCACGCGGAGTCGGCGGCGTTGCCCTGACCCGCGGCCGGCGTTCCCGTCGAGAGCGCGAGGGCGAGCGCGATACCGGGAACGATGCGAATTCGGCGGATCATGACCGGTTCACCGCGGGCGAGGGCACGACGCCCGACGCCGGACTCGAGAAACCGCGGCGCGTCATGGTCCCCCACTCGTTCTTGCCACGCGCGAACTTCACGAGACCGCGGAGCCGCCAGTACACCGTGAGCTGGCGGTAGCCGACGTTCTCGAGGACCGCCAGGAGGAGCAGCAGCGCGCGGTCGCCCATGTGCTCGTAGCGGTGAAACGTGAATTCCTCGAGCGCGAACGTGATCACGGTGAGCACGGCGGACAGGCCGTAGGCGACGAGCAGGAAGAGAATGGCGAACGGCACGTTCACGATGCCGAGCAGGAAGGCCGCGGCAAGGCTGAGCAGGCCGGCTCCCTCTACGACGGGGGCGGCCAGCTCCGCGATCAGGTAGTACGGTAGCACGACGAGCCCGAGCACGCCGTAGCGCGGGTTGAAGAGCGCGTGGCGGAAACGGAGCAGCGTATCGGCGAGACCGCGGTGCCAGCGATCGCGCTGTCCGCCGAGAATGCGCATCGTATCCGGCCCCTCCGTCCATGCGACGGGGTCCGGCACGAACGCGACGCGGCCGGCCGTTCCGTCCTCGTACGCCCGTGCCCGGAGCCTTGTCACGAGCTCGATGTCCTCGCCGATCGCGTCGTGGGTGTAGCCGCCAACCCTCAGCACCGCCTCCCGGTCGAACAGGCCGAATCCGCCGCTCACGATCAGGTTGCCGCCCAGCCGGTTCCAGCCGAGCCGGCCGAAGAGGAAGGCGCGCAGGTACTCGACGACCTGGAATCCGGCCCACCCGTTGCGGGGCACACGCGCCTCCACGACGCGCCCACCGCGGACGGCGCAGCCGTTGACGATGCGGATCGTGCCACCGACCGCGACGACGGATGGATCCGCGAGGAAGGGCCGGACCATGAGCTGCAGCGCGTTCGGTTCGATCAACGTGTCAGCATCCATGATGCAGACGAGGTCGCCGGTCGCGACGTTGAGGCCGGCGTTCGCGGCATTGGCCTTGCTCTTCCCGTTCTCCTTGTCCACGACGACGAGACCCGGATGGACCGACGAGCGATAAAGCCCACGCACGGGCGCCGTCACGACCAGCCTGCGATAGATCGGGTGAATGGGCTGGAGCGCGAAGTTCTCGCGAAGCACGTCGAGGGTGCGGTCACGTGAGCCATCGTTCACGACGACGACTTCGAGATTCGGATAGTGCAGGCCGAAGAGCGCGTGCAGGCTCTCGACGATGGTGGCCTCCTCGTTGAACGCCGGCGCGACGACGCTGATCGATGGTGTGAGCGGCGAGCTCAACATCCGCGATGCGTTCTCGAAGCGCGAGAGCCGCCGGTACTGCACCATCTCCAGTACGGCCGCCACGAGCAGGGCCAGGTACCAGCCATTCACGAACAGGAAGAACACTACCGCCAGCCACTCGGTCGCGCGAATCGCGCCTTCGATGATGACGACGAGGGACGCGCTCATGGCCGGATCGCCTCCACGCCCGTGGGCAGGTCGAGGACCTGGCGGGCCATGTCCGCGGCGAAGTTGTTCGCGTCCGAACGCATCTTCTTCAGCATGAGCAGGCCGGGCGGTCCCACGGCGCGCAGCGCGAGGCCGGCGGCACGGCGGACCTGCCAGGAGGTGTCGCGCATTCGGCCGGCGAGGCGCGGTGCGCTGGCCCAGTGGCGGAGGCGGCCGAGCGAACGGGCCGCGGCGGATCGCACGGCCGGGTCGTGATCATCGAGCAACGATTCGAGTACGACGGTGCTCTCTTCCCCGCCCGTGGCCCCGAGCAGGACGGCCGCGGCGGCGCGGATGCCGGGATCGGCGGCGAAGCAAAGCACGATCGCGGGTGCGGTGAACCGCGGATGGGCGAGCGCGGCGGCGACGCGCAGCGCCGCCTTCGTACCCGGACCCTCGCCCGCGTCGAGCATCATGGCGAGCGGTTCGACGGCCACGGTACCGGCACGAAGAAGGGCATCCTGCGCGGAGAATACCTCGGCGCCCGCGGGCCGGAGGAGGAGGGCGACCAACCCATCGATCATCCCGGGCGCGGGATTATCGGCCGCTAGTTCGACCGCCTGGCGCCGGACGGCTGGATGCGGATCGCGCAGCAGTTGTGCCACCGCGCCGCTCTCGTCACCGAGCAACGCGAGGAGGCGCGCTCCCTCGAGGCGGCGCCACCAGAGCCGGCTCCCGCAGAATTGTTCGGCGCGCCGGGTGATGCCGAGCCCGGCGGCGACCCGCCGGAGCGGCGTCGCGGCGGACGGATCGAGACTATGCGCGAGGGCCAGGACCAGGCGCGCCTGCAGGCACGGGGGAAGCCCGCGCAGCATATCCATGCATGCCTCGCGGTCCGCGTCCGACACCGGTGAGCGGGTGCGCATCAGCGTGTATAGCGCCGCGCGTCCTTCCTCGAAAGGGCGCCGGGTCCGAGCCCGATCGAAACGGAGCCAGATACCGTGACCGAACAGCGCGCCGACGGCGACGGCGACGAGGCAGGCCAGGACAGCCAGAGCGGCGAGAAGCGGAGTCGGCGCCATGCTCAGCACCGGATCGCGCGGCGGATACGTCGCATGAGAACCTGGACGCTGAACGGCTTGGCGACGTGGTCGCTGGCGCCCAGGTCGAACGCCTTCAGCACCTCGGACTCGTTGGCCCGCGCCGTCACCATGATCACGCGCATCCGGGCCAGCACGTCGTCACGGCCGAGGGCGCGCAACACGCTGAACCCGTCGCGGCCGGGCAGGTCGACGTCGAGCAGCAGCACCGATGCGCGCAGCAGCGGGTACGGCCCGCAGAGCGCCGCTGTCGCCGTGTCCGCATCCTGGAACCACGTGGTCCGCCAGCCGTTCTGCTCGAAGGCGTGCTGGAGCAGCCCGGCCAGCGCGGCATCGCGGTCCACGAGAACGATCTCCGTGAACTCGGTCGGCCGCGACCGCTCGGGTGTCCAGCCGGCCGGCAGGATGCGGCCGCGTCCCACCGTCTTCGCCTGGGCCAGCGTGTCGGTCGCCGCGTGAATCAGGGAGGGCAGGTCGGCGCCGTCGGTAAAGAGCGTGCTGACACCGGCCGAAAAACCGACTCGTACTTCCGCCTCGCCCGCCCGGAACGTGTCCGCGCGGAACGTGGTCAGCAGCTCGTGCAGGCGACGGACGCAGTCGTCCTTCTCCATGCCGTACGCGCCCACGATGAACTGCTCGCCGCCCCAACGGCCAACCACGTCCTCGACGCGGAACCCGCCGCGCAGCAGCCGCGCGAGTCGGCGCAGCACGGCATCTCCGACCGCGTGGCCGCAGGACTCGTTCACGGACCGCAGCCCGTCGACGTTGATCGCCGCGACGGAGTACGGCAGCCGGTAGCGCGCGGCCAGGCGCAACAGCGTGTCCATGGAGCTCTCGGCTGCGTGCCGCGCCGGCACCCCGGTGAGCGGCTCGATGCCGGCTCGCTCCTCGGCGACGCGTACTCGCTCGAGGCGGTTGGCGATGCGGGTGAGCAGCTCCGAGCCGACGACCGGCTTGGCGATGAAGTCGTCCGCCCCCGCGACCTGCGCGAGATGGCTGGCGGCGGAGTCCATCCGGTCGCCGAGGATGACCACGGTCGTGCGTGCCCAGCGCTCGTCGCTGCGCAGCACGTGGCACAGCTCGAGGCCACTGTAGTGCGGCATGTGCGTGTCGAGCAGCACGATCTCCGGTCGGACGGCTTCCATCGTCTCCCAGAACCGGCGCGGATCGTCCAGCGTCGTCAACTCGATGCCGGAAGGCTCGAGCTGGTTCCGCAACGCCGCGAGCGCGAGCAGATCGTCATCGACCGCGAGCACGTGACGGCCGTCGAGGTCGGTCCGGCGGATCGCGCCGATCGCCGCCGCGACCGCGGCCGCCGGCGACATCGGCTTCCGCAGCACCGCGAAGCCGCCGGCTCGCGCGATGGCGACGCGGCTCGCCATGCTCGCCGCGCCCGTCGTGACGAGCACGGGGATGTCGTTGTCGCCGCCCGAGACCTCCGCGATGAACGCGATCCACGCTTCCGGCTCGCTGGCGGCGTCGAGGTCGATCAGGGCCACGGCCGGCCGGTCCCGCTCGATTGCGCCCCGCGCGGTCTCCGGATCCGCCGCGATCTCGAGCCGGAGCCCGCTCGCCTCCGCCTCGATGCCAACGCTCTCCACGAACTCCGAATGGCGGTTGATGAAAAGCAGCAGCGGCCGGTTGTCGTTGATGGCTTCCGTCCCCTCGAAGGAGTCGGACCGCTCCAGCTCCGCACGCAACGATACGGCGAGCTCCGAAAGCCGGAGCGTCTCGCCGGGACCCGGCTCGGTGCGCCGCTCGAGCAGCGCTTCCGCCTCGCGCGCCAGCCGCGTCGCATCCGGCCGGCCGAACGCCGCCAGGATCTCCGCGAGCTGATGCGCCTCGCGCCAGGCCCGGCCCTTGAGCGAGACCTCGATCGTGCCGTCGAGAAACGCGATCGCCGCCTCGTCGAGAACATCGATGCGGCGCCCCAGCGAGCGACGCAGGCGCTGCCAACCCGGACCGCTGACCGATTCCGGGGCCTCGGCGCGCGAAGAGCCACGGCCATTGCCGGAATGCGTGCCGTTGCCGCCGATCGGTCCAGTCAGACGACGGATGTGGTCGGCGAGCAGCTCGATGTCGATGGGGTGCGTGAGGAAGCTGCGGATCCCGAGACGCTCGGCGCGGTGGCGTTCGCGCTCCATCCCCGCGCCGCGCTGGAGGCAGAACAGGACGGGCAGGCTCGCGGAGTTGGAGCCTTCGGTCAGCGCCTGGACCACCTCGATCGCGCTCACACCGGCCAGGGCATGGTCCAACACGAGTAGCTGGCAGCTCCTGCCTGCCAGCCATTCCAGCGCTTCGGCGCCCGTGTCCACGATGTGAACGGCCGCGCCCTCGACGCGAGCCTCGAGCAAGGCGACGAGGGTGCGTGGCAGTCCACCGACCAGAATGTTGATCACCCGTTTCTTCCCGATGCTTCCTGCAAGGGGGGAAATTCTCAGCATCCAGTATCGGCAGCGGTTCACGCCTCCGTTACGCAGGTGCGGTCACGCCACGCGCGCGCGTGGGGCGGTTCAGGCCAGGGAGCGGCGGAACCGCCAGATCGCTGCGGCAATGATCAGGGTGGCGAGGCCGAGGAGAGCGAGGTAGCTCGGCCAGAGCACCGCCAGGCCGGCGCCCTTGATGAAGATGGCGCGGACGATGTCGAGGAAGTGACGCAACGGGTTGGCCAGTGTCAGCCACTGGAAGAAGGTCGGCATGCTGCGGACGGGCAGCAGGAAGCCGGAGAGGATGATCATGGGGAAGAAGATCAGGAACATCGTCATGAAGGCTTCCTGCTGCGTTTTCGATACGGTGGAGATGAGGAGCCCGGAGGCGAGCCCGGCGAAGATGAACATGAAGGCAGCGAGCAGCAGATCGAACAGGCTGCCGCGCAGCGGGATGTGGAACCAGAGCACGGCGACGGTGGTGATGAGGGCGAGGTCGAAGAGGGCGATGACCAGGACGGGCGCGGTCTTGCCGAGCATCAGCTCGCCGGGGCTGAGCGGACTGACGAGCAGTTGCTCGAGGGTGCCGACCTCGCGTTCCCGCACGACGGCCATGGCCGTGAGCAGAAGGCACATCAGCATGAGCAGCGTCCCGATCACGGCCGGCACATTGTAGACCCGGCTGCTCAGGTCCGGGTTGAACCAGGCGCGGATCCGGAGATCGATGCCGGCGGGCGCGCCGGCCACCGCTTGCGCGGACGGGCCGTGCGAGAGGGCGAAACGGCGGACGATCTGGCCGGCGTAGGCCTGCACGATCGTGGCCGTGTTCGAGTTGCTGCCATCCGTGAGAAGCTGGACCGTTGCGCCGCGGCCCGATGCGAGATCACGGGCGAACCCTTCGGGGATCTCGAGCCCGGCGATGGCGCGGCCCCGGTCGAGCGCGACCGTCATCTCCTCGGACCGGTCGGAGCCGCCGACCACCTCGAAGTAGCCGGCCGCCGTGAAAGCGTCCACCAGCTGGCGGGATTCCGCGGTGCGATCGTGGTCGACCACCCAGGTGGCGGCGTGGTGGACGTCGGTGTTGACGGCGTAGCCGAAGAGCAGCAGTTGGATGATGGGCGCAATGAAGATCATGGGACCGGTGCGCCGGTCGCGCAGCAGCTGGCGCCGCTCCTTCTGCGCGAGCCCGAGAACCCGCTGGAACCGCTCCCGCATCAGGCGACCTCCTTCCGGAAGTTGCGCGCGGCGAGCCCGAGTCCGACCGCGGCGAAAATCGCCATCGCGACGCCCTGGACCCAGAGCGTGTCGACTCCGGCATCCTTCAGCATGATGCCACGGGTGATGGTGATGAAGTAACGCGCCGGCACGACGTACGTCGCCAGCCGGATCACGGTCGGCATGCTGGCGATGTCGAACAGGAAGCCGGACAGCAGGACCGCCGGCAGGAACGTGGCGATCATGGCCGCCTGGGTGGCCAGGACCTGGGAACGCAGCGTCGCCGATATGAAGATGCCGAAGCCGAGCGCGCCGATCAGGAACAGGATGGTGAGGGCGAACAGCAGAACCGGGTCGCCGCGGAACGGCACGTGAAAGACGAAGAGGCCGGCCACCAGGATGACCGTCACGTCGATCAGGCCGATCGCGATGTACGGGAGCAGCTTGCCCAGTACGACCTCGAGCCGGTGGACGGGCGTCGAGATCAACTGCTCCATCGTGCCGCGCTCCCATTCCCGGGCGATGGTCAGCGCGGTCAGCATGGCCGCGATGATGGACATGATCACGGCGATGAGACCCGGGATGATCATGTTCCGGCTCTCCAGCGTCGGGTTGTACCACACCCGCGGCTCGATCGTCACGGACGGTTCCACGCTGCGACCCCGCAGTACGATCCGGGCCGAGTACCGCGCGACGATGGCTTCGGCGTAGCCGAGCGCGATGGTCGCCGTGTTGGCATCGCTGCCGTCCACCGCCAACTGCACGACCGCCGGCCGGCCGGCCGCCAGGTCGGCGGAGAAGCCGGGCGGGATCGAGAGCGCGCCGACCACGGACCGGCGCGTCAGAGCGCGGTCCACGTCGGCGTATCGGTCGAGCCACTCCTCAACGTGGAAGTAGCCGGTCGCATTCAGCGTCTCGATCAGCTGGCGGCTCTCCACCGTGCGGTCCTGGTCGAGCACGGCCAGCGGGATGTCATCGACGTCGAGCGTGATGGCGTAGCCGAAGAAGAGCAGTTCGAAGATCGGAAGCACGAAGGCGAGCGCGAGACTGCGCGGGTCGCGTCGCAGCTGGATCGCTTCCTTGCGTGCGATCGCGAAAAGGCGGAAAAGGGAGACTCTCATCCGGCCACCACCCCGCCTTCGCGGCGCACGAGAAACGCGAATACGTCGTCGAGCGAGGGCTCGACCCGGCTGATCCCGCGCACCTCGATGCCGGCCCGGTCGAGCGCCGCGCGGAGTGCGGATTCCACCGCATCGGCGCCACCGGGTTCCGCGCCGGACGCGACGACGCGCACGTTGCGGCCGTGCAGCGCGACGTCGGAGGCGACCTGCGTGCCGCGGAGCGCCGCGACCGCGTGGACGGCGTCGTCCACGCGGATCTCGAGGATCGGATCCCGCATGGAGCGGCGCAGTCCGGCCGCCGTGTCGAGCGCGATCAGGCGGCCGCGGTTCATGAGCGCGAGGCGGTGGCAGTACTCCGCCTCCTCCATGTAGTGCGTGCTGACGAGGACGGTCGTACCGGCCTCGCCGAGCGTGTAGATCAGGTCCCAGAAGCCGCGGCGCGTGTGCGGATCGACGCCCGACGTCGGCTCGTCGAGGAAGAGAACGGACGGCTCGTGCAGCACCGCGCAGCCCAGCGCGAGCCGTTGCCGCCAGCCGAGAGGCAGCTCGCCCGTCAGGCGGCGCCGCTGGTCCTTCAGTCCCGCCATCTCCAGCACCCAGGCGTGCCGTTCCGCTCGCCGCGCTCCGGTCACGCTGTACAGCGAAGCGAACAGATCGAGGTTCTCCTCGACGCTCAGGTCCGTGTACAGGGAGAATCGCTGCGACATGTACCCGATCCGGCGCCGCACACCCTCCGCCTCGCTCGCAACGTCGAGTCCCGCGACCCGGGCGCTTCCGGCGCTCGGCCGGAGCAGGCCGCTCAACATCTTGAGCGTCGTCGTCTTGCCCGCTCCGTTGGGACCGAGAAAACCGAACACTTCGCCCGCCGGGATCTCGAAGCTCACGTGGTCGACCGCGGTGAAATCGCCGAAACGGCGGACCAGGTCGTACGCGACGACGGAAGCATCGCTCACGCGGCCGCTCCCCCTTCGGTCAGCGCGAGGAACAGGTCCTCCAGCGCCGGCGTGACCGCCGTCATCTCGTCCGGCCGCACCCCGGCGCGGGCGAGCGCATCGTCGTCCGGGCCGGCGCCGGGCGCGAAACGGACGTGAACGGCGTCGCCGAACAGGTACGCCTGCAGCACGCCGGGCAGCGTGCGCATGCGGTCGCGCACCCCGCGATCGGCGCGCCCGACGGCGAACAGCCGCCCGGGAAAAGTGCGCAGCAGCTCGGCCGGCGGACCCATCGCCAGCGCTCTGCCGTGGTGGAGCAACGCGACCCGGTCGCAGCGCTCGGCTTCGTCGATGTAGGAGGTCGTGACAATCACGGTCACGCCGTCCGCCACCATCTCGTGGAGAATCAGCCAGAGGTCTCGTCGCGAGATGGGGTCGACGCCGAACGTGGGCTCGTCGAGCAGCAGAATCTCCGGATGGTGGATGAGCGCGCAGCTGAGCGATGCCTTCTGCTTCATCCCGCCGGAGAGCTGGCCCACGAGCCGATCCTGGAACGGGCCGAGCTGCGAGAACGCGAAGAGCCGCTCCATGCGCGCTGGCCGCTCCGCGCGAGGCACGTGGTAGAGGTCGGCGTAGAACTCGATGTTCTCGCGGATCGTGAGGTCCTCGTACAACCCGAACCGCTGCGCCATGTACGCCACATGGTGCTTCACCGCTTCCGGGTCCTTCGCGATGCTCCAGCCGGCCACCAGGGCATCGCCAGCGGACGGCCGCAACACGCCGGCCAGCAGGCGGAGCAGCGTCGTCTTCCCCGCCCCGTCCGGACCGACAACGCCGTACATCTCGCCTCGCATGACCTCGAAGTCGAGGCCGGCCAGGGCGATGACGTCGCCGAATCGGCGTTCCAGGCCACGTACCGCCACGGCGGGCTCGGTCGCTCCGGCTCGCTCCTCGCGATTCATGGCGCTAGCGCAGGTGCACGTCCGCGGGTATGCCGGGCTTCAGGAGCAGGTCCGGGTCGCCCGTCACACGCACCTTCACCGCGTACACCAGCTTGGTCCGTTCTTCCGGCGTCTGCACGTTGCGCGGCGTGAACTCGGCTTCATCGGAGATGAAGAACACTTCGCCCGCGAACTCGCGCTCACCGGGACCGTCGCTCGTGATACTCGCCGCCTGCCCGATCGAGACCGCGCCGATCTCCGTCTCCGGCACGTAGATCCGGACCCAGCGGTCGTCCGGGTTCATCAGGCTGACCACGGGGGCGCCCGCGCCGACCGTCTCGCCAACTTCGCGGTGACGGACCGTGATCACGCCCGCGAACGGCGCCTCGATGCGCGTGTTCGCCAGCACCGCCCGCGCCTGTCCCAACACCGCCTCACTCTGGGCCAGCATCGCCCGAGCCGCCGCGATCCGCTCCGGACGCGTGCCCCGCTCCAGCACCGACACCTGCTCCGACGCCTGCGTCCGCGCCGCATCCGCAACCTGCGCCGCCGTCGTCGCTCGATCCAGCGCCTCCCGGCTCACCGCACCTCCCTCGAACAGGACCCGCGTGCGCTCCGCCTCCCGCTGCGCATCCTCGAGCCGGCTGGTCGCGGCGGCCAGTCCGGCGCGCGCCTGCGCGATCTCCTCCGAACGTGGCCCGCGCTGCGCCTCCGCGAGCTGCGCCCGCGCCCCCTCGACCTGCGCCTCCGCGGCCGCGACTCGCGCGCTCACCTCAGCGTCATCGAGGCGCGCGATGGTATCGCCCGCCTGCACGTCGTCGCCCTCCTTCACGCGCAGTTCGACGAGCTGACCGGGCATCGGGAATCCGAGATCCGATTCCGTCGCCTCGACCGTCCCGGAGGCGACCCACTCGCCGTCGTCCGCGGCTCGCCTGCGCAGCAGCACGTAGACCAGGACCGCCGCAACGACCAGGACCAACGCAACGATCACCCGGCGTTTCATCGCTGCACCTCCACCATGCGCTCGAGCCACTCCACCGTGAGTTCTCCCGTCAACCGCGCGAGCGTCACGTGCGCCCCGACCACCGCCGAGCGCGCTTGCGTCAGCGACGCGCGTGTTTCCAGCAGGTCCGACACCGCGCGCAGATAGTCCGTCTGCACGCCCGCTCCCGTTTCCAGCGCCAGCGATTCCACCTGCACGACCTCCTCGAACTGCGCCGCCGCCGCCGTGAGCGACGTCTCTCGCGCCTGCGCTTCCTCCAGCGCCGTCACCGCGCGATCCACTTCCGCCGCCACATCCAGCTCCGCCAGCCGCACCGCCTCCGATGCCGCCGTCGCTTCCGACGCAGCCCGCGACGCGGCCGCCTGCCGCGCTCCACCCGTGAACACCGGCCATGCCAGTTGCAGCGCCGCCTGCCATTCCGTGATCGCCGCGTCCGCCGCACTCGCGTACGCCACGTAGCCGCCCGCCAGCGAGAGCGTCGGCCAGTACGAGGCCACCGCCTCCCGGTGACCCGCCTCGGCGGCGCGCAACCGCAGCCGCGCCCGCTCCACCGTCGGACTCGAGGACGCCGCCGCCTCGATCAACCGCTGCCGCTCCGGTTGCACGAGGCTCGCGCCCGGCTCCGCCGACTCGATGCGCGACCCCTCCAGCGTTTCCACCGTCGTGTCCGTCAGACGCGCCAGCTCGCCTTCCGCCTCACGCAGCGCGCCCGCCGCCGACGACCGCGCCGCGTGTGCCCGGCTCAACGCCGCTTCCGCGCGCAGCACCGCGAGCCGCGCGACGCGACCCGCCGAGAACATCCGCTCCGCACGTTCCCGTTCCGACTCCAGGCTCGACACCTGTGCCCCGTACGCCGACACCACCTCGCGTCCGCTCCGCACCCGCAGGTACGCCCGTACCACTCGCTCGATCAGCGCACCGCGCACCTCCGCGTCGCTTGCCGACGCCGAGCCGGCGCTAGCAACCGCCCGACCGATCCGCGCCCCCCGGGCACCGCCGTCGAACAGCGTGTAGCTCGCCTGCAGCCGGCCCTGCAGCAGCGTCGGGTCGAAGTGCGGCGGATGCATCAGATCGAGACCGTGAAGCGGAGCCACGATCATCGGCTGCTCGAACCGCGTGCCCGTCGCTTCCACGCTCAGCCGGGGCAGTCGCGCCGACCGCGCCTCCGCCACCAGCGCGGCGGCGCCCGCAACCTGTGCCTCCGTCATCCCCACGCTCGGGTGCGTCACCAGCGCCCGCCGAACCGCATCCACCAGCGGGAACGCCGCCGAGTCCGCCGCCTGCGGCGACCACGCCGCAACCGCTCCCGGAGTTGCCCCTGCCAGGACCGCGATCAGAACACCGACCCGAACTCGAACGCCACGGCGTCGCTTACCCATTCTCCTCCTCCGTTCCTGCCGCCAGTCCCGACCGGATGAACTGCCGCGCATGCGCCGATATGGCGGCCGCCGTCGGCGCCGTCCCGCCGGCTCCCTTCAACCGGTCCGGCGCGAACCGGCTCACCAGCCCGAAGTACATCGGCTGCGCGATCACGCTGAACGCCATCAGGACCGGATCCCCCGACCGGATCGATCCGTCCGCCTGGCCCCGAACCACTTCGGCCGCCAACCGGCCGACAAGCAGCGGCAGGCGGTCGTACATCGGTGCCGGCAGCGCCTGCCGCGTCGCCACGTGCTGCAGCACCAACAGCTGCAGATCCGGATTCTCCGCCAGATGCTCGAACACCTGCGCCACCATCGACTCGATCCGGTCCAGCGCCCTCCCTGAAGCCTCCGCCGCGACCGGCTGCCCCTGACCCACCGCCCGCGCCAACGGCTCCAGAAGACTGTCCAGAACCGCCTCGTACAGCCCCTGCTTCGACCCGAAGTGGTACGTGATCGCCCCCAGGTTCGCCGACGCCGACGCCGTGATCTCCCGGACCGACGCCGCCTCGTACCCCTTGTCGGCGAAGATCGTCCTCGCCGCCTCGATCAACCGATCCCGTGTGGGCGCGTCCTGATTCATACGTTTGTATGATACGCTCGCGGCCTACCGGCCGCAAGGCCGCGGGTCCGGGCGGTGGCCCTGCGTCGGGTGGAATGGACTGATGCAACGGGCCGGGGCACGGATGTCGTGGTGCGACGTCCACAGGAGGAGTCCGCGGGGTGGTGATCGGGGTGCGGGTCGCAATCTGCAAGTTGTTATTTGGCAGCCAGTTCACATTCTAGTGGCGGGTTTGGACGGGCAGGCACAAGCGGTGCAATAGGGGGACGGCGTCGCGGCGCTCCCCCGAGCGCGCGGCGTGGGGGGCGAGTCCCTCCACGCCGCGCCCCGCAAACCGGGCGGGGAGAAGCACGAGGGGCACGGCGGCAGCCGTAAGGGGTTCGTGGACGGACGGGACTGGCGATCGGCAGGCAACCCTTGGCCGGGCCCGACCGGCGGCGGGAGCGGAGACGCTCCCGCCGCCGTTTTGCGTGTCAGTTGGGCGCGTGTGAGCCGGGCCCTCCGTAGAAGCGGTTGCGTCCGAGGATGGGTCCCTGCCCTACCCTGCCGGTGTTGTCGATCTTCGCGATGAACTGGCGGATGGAGCCGGGGCACGGCTCGGTGCGGGCGTTGTTGCCGAAGGGATCGGTGTACCAGACGTCGGGTCCGTCCTCGTTGTCGATGCGGTTGGAATTGATGTCGACGAATCGCTCGACGCCGTCGAATTCGGAGCGCGGGTCATCGTAGGCGATGCCGGCGAGGGCGCCGTTGCCGGTGGATTCCTCGCAGAGGCTGCCTTGTGCGCGCGCGCCGGTTGCGGTGATCTCGTAGCAGAGGTCGTGGTAGGCGCGGTAGGTCAGGTAGCCGATGCCGGTGCGCAGAAAGAACGGACCGCCCGGCGTCGGATGGATCTGGGCGACGGGGCCGGGATCGAGATCGCGGCGGCAGTAGTCGCAGGCCGGACGGGTCCGGCCCACGCCTCCCCCACCACCGACGGAGCGGCCTGAGGTCCGGGCCTGCTGTCCCGCCGCGGGCCGCACCGCGAGGCCGGCCAGCAGCAGGATGGGGAGCACACGTGTCATCCTGCGCGCCACCGGGTAACGGGTCTCTGAACCTGCGGAGGGCGCCTGAGGCGCCGGGCTGTGTGGGAACGGGTGGCGTCCTCGTGCAAGCCCCGTTCTCTTTCCCGGCCGTTGGCGTGTGTTGCGCCGCCGCGCCGCCCGTCCGGGCGGCGTGAGGGGAGGCCCGATCCGGAGCACGGGGATTCCTGTATGTGGGTGCTGCTTGCGCTTGCGACGGCCATCCTGACGGCCGGCCGCGAGGCGATCATCAAGAGGGCGACGAGGTCGGTGGACGGCGCCGTGCTGATGGCGGGCATGACGGCCGTGGCCGCGGCGGTGCTCCTGCCGTTCGCGCTCGCATCCGCGACCGTGCCGGCGCGCGCGTTCTGGCCCGCGCTCGTGGTGTCGGGCGGAATCAACGCGGTGGCCGCGCTGCTGCTTCCGTACGCGCTTCGCCGGTCGGACCTCTCGCTCGTGAGCCCGCTACAGAGCTTCACGCCGGCGTTCATGCTGGTGACGGCGCCGCTGATCCTCGGGGAACGGCCGTCGACGCAGGGGTTGGCGGGCGTCGTCGCGATCGTGTGCGGCGCCTGGCTGCTCAATGCGCCGGTGCGCGGCAAGGGCGTTCTCTCGCCGCTGGCCGCGCTTGGCCGCGATCCGGGTGCGCGGGCAACGCTCGGTATCGCGTTCCTTTACTCGATCTCGGCGACTGTGGACAAGGTGGGGGTCCGGGCTTCGTCTCCGCTGCTCTGGGCGGCGGCGGTGAGCCTCTTCGTCGCGGCCGCGCTCACGCCGGCTGCGCTGAGGGCCACGCGGCGTCGCACGGGCATACGGCCGGGCGCGGCCATCGCCACCGGCGGGCTGGCTCTGGGACTGGCCGGTGCGGCGCAGATGACCGCCCTGACGATGGCGCAGGCGGCCTACGTGATCGGCGTGAAGCGGACGAGCGTGGTGTTCGGTGTGCTCTTCGGCGGGTTGTTGTTCGGCGAGCGCGGCCTCGGCCGGCGCCTGGCCGGCGCGGGCGTCATGCTCATCGGTGTCCTGCTCATCACCCTGGCATGACGGCTCAGCGCACCTGTTTCAGCACCCAGCCGTCGGGGTCGAGGTGGACGGCGGTCGGTTCGGCGACGAGGGCGAAGCGCAGGTTCGTGACCCGATCCCTGACGTCGATCTTCCTTCGCACGGTGCCGGCCGGCGACTCGAACTCGATTTCCATGGGCATGCGGAAGCTCGGCCATTCCGCTTTCTGCACCTGCTCGATCCGCACGGCGACCTCGCGCGCCGCCGCATCCCACTGCGACGTTACATGGAAGATCGGGTAGCCGGGGCGGTAGGCCCATTCGTCGAAGAACCAGTCGAGGCGCGTGCCGGAGACTTCCTCGAGCGCGCGCTGGAGATCGGCGGTGAGCGCGGTGCCGCCGGCGTTCCGCTCGTAGTAGAGGTGGATGCCGCGGAAGAACGCGTCATCGCCCAGGATCCCCCGCAGCATGTGCAGGACCTGCCCGCCCTTGTTGTAGCTGTTGGCGTTGAGCAGGGCCATGAGGTTGTCGTCAGGCACGCGCAGCGTGTCCACCATGGGCAGGTCGGTGACGTCGGACTCGAGGTAGCCGCGGGCGGAACCGGCGAGCAGCTCGCGGAAGCGGTCCGGCCCATCCGCGAACTCGAAGAATTGCATGCCGAAGTAGGTGGCGAACCCTTCGGAAAGCCACAGGTGGTTCCAGCTCCGCTCCGTCACGCCGTCGCCGAACCACTGGTGCGTGGTCTCGTGCGCGACGGTCACCTCGCCGAGCTGGCCGTTGGCGATGGCGCGCTCCGAGTAGAAGATGGCGCCCGAGTTCTCCATGCCGCCGAAGCGGGTCGAGGACTGGACGTGGGCAAGCTTCTGCCATGGGAAGGGGCCGAAGCGGTCCGAGTAGTACTCGACCATCTCCCCCGTGCGGGCGAAGATGCGGGCGGCGTTCGCGCTGTCCTCGGGATACGCCCACCAGGACACGGGCACGCATCCGTCCGGCCGGACCTCCGTGACTCCGCCGTGCGCGCAGCGCGCGACGGTGCCGACCGTGAAGTCGGACGCGCCGATGACCATCGTGTACGTGGGCGTCGGCACGTCGAGGCGCCAGCGCCAGACCCCGTCCGCGGGCCGGGCCGTGTCCGACTCGGCGTCGAGCCGCCGGCCGTTGGCCACGACCTTCCAGCCGGCGGGCGCGCGTACCTCGAACTCGACGGTCGCCTTGTCGCTCGGATGATCGATGGACGGGAACCAGAAGCGGGCGCGGTCCGGCCAGTCGTCGGCGAACGCCGAGCGGAAACCATGCACGTTGGGCCGGATGATGAGCCCATCATCGGGCGTGCCGTCGTACACGATGCGGACCCGCAGCGTCTCCCCCTCGCGGACATCGGCGGGAACGGGGATGCGGATGCGTCCGTCCGCCTGCCGGAACGGGACCGTCGCCAGGCGGTCGGGATGGCCGGCTTCGACCGCGCTCACGCGCAGTCCCGACAGGTCGAGGACCAACGTGTCGCGCCTCGCGCCGATCAGTCGGATGTCAGCGGTCGTGGTACCGCGAATGAACGTGCCCGTGTCCGGCAGCGTGATCGCCACCTCGTAGTGCAGCGCGTCGAAGCCGGGCTCGTAGGGGCCAGGCGGCGGTACCCGGCCGAAGGGCACCGGCTCCGGCTCCCGGTTCTGCGCGGTCGCGGGCCACGCGACGGCAAGGAGCAGCAGCCCGACCGGGATGGTGCGTCCCCGGAGGAAGCGTGCAAGACCCGCGGACTCGTGACTCATGGCTGGGCTCCTACCATCGGATGCCGACCGTCACGCCGATGTTGATGGCGACGAGGTTCGCCTCGCTCCGGATCGGGTGCAGCGTGATGGCCCCGGTTACCGGGTCGTCCTCGATGCCGCCCTCCCGAAGATACTCGGCCTCGCCGTTCGTGTGATAGCGGACACCGAGGTCGATCGCGACCGGGGTCTGCTCCACGGGCAACGCGATGCGGAGGCCGGCGCCAGCCTGCCAGGCGAACGTGAAGTCGTCGAAGTTGGTGGTGTTCGCGAAGGCGTCGCCACTCACGTTGCCGGTGCCCTTCACCGACGACATGGTCGCGAAATACGAGAACCCGGCGGAGAGGTTCGCGTAGGGCTGCAGCGGACCGACGGGCAGGGCCAGTTCGGGCCCGAGATTGGCGTACGCGATGTTATTGCTGGTCGTGAGGTCCACGGTGATGCGGCAACCGACCGTCTGGCTCAAGCACACGGTCTTGGTTTCGTTGCCGTAGTTGATGAAGCCGGCGCCGAAGCGGAGTCCGAGCGCCCCCTCTCCCGCGAGCCCGAGCGTGAAGTGGCCGTTCACGCCCCAGCCGGTTCCGACGTAGTCGGCAAACTCGCCGGTCGGCGCGGCGATGGTGAACGCGGCTCCGGCGCGGGCGCGCACCGGGCGAAGGTCCTGCGCGAACACGGGTGAGGCGGCGATCGCGAGTGCGCCCGTGGCGAGCGCGAGCATGCGTTTATTCATCAGAAGCCGGTTGTTCGGGGTTCATGCCACCGCTCGGGTGGCCGGGAACCGCCCGGTCCCCGTAACGTTCTACGTGCCCGTGCGGGTCCTTGTTTCCGAGGGCGCCCCACCCACGCAGTCGGTCGATCGCGCCGTGATCGTAGCCGAGCCCACCGAGGATCTCCGCTGTGTGCTCGCCGGCGAGCGGCGGGATGCGACGCGTACGCGGGCGCTCGCCGTCCCACTCCAGCGGCGGGCTCACGGATGCGTAGCCGTCCACCCGTGGATGCGGTGAACGGTCGATCACGCCACCCGCCTCTGTCTGCGGATCCGCTGCGACGCCGGCCATGTCGAGGATCGGCGCGTACGGGATGGAGCGGTGGCGGAGCGCGTCGCCCAGCTCGCGCGACGTGCGCTGGCGCGTCGCATCCGAGATCACGGCCTCGAGTTGTTCGCGGTGCCGGACGCGGGCCGGGTTGTCGCGGAAGCGCGGGTCGCGCGCGGCGTCGTCGAGCGCGAGGGCCTCGCAGAGGCGGGCGAAGAGCGAGTCGTTCGCCGCGGCGATCATGAGCCGACCATCGGCCGTGGGGAACGAGCCGTACGGCGCGATCAGCGGGAAGGACGTGCCGAGCGCGGCGGGCACGGTTCCGGACGCCCAGTATCCCATCAGGTGGTAGGAGGACAAGCCCAGCGCGGTCTCGAACAGCGATGTCACGATGTGCGTGCCGCGACCGGTGTGGTCGCGCTCCCGCAGCGCGGCGATGATGGCGAGGGCGGCCCAGAGCCCGGTTCCCATGTCGATGACCGACACGCCGACGCGCACGGGATCGCCGGGCCGGCCGGTGACCGACATCAGACCCGCGTGCGCCTGCATCAGCGGGTCGTAGCCGGGCAGGTCGGCGAGCGGACCGCGAGGACCGTAGGCCGTGACCGAGCACGCGATGAGACGCGGGTCGGCGGCGCACAGCGCGTCGCCGCCCAGTCCCAGCGCCTCGGCGGCGCCCGGCCGGAGCGACTGCACGAACACGTCCGCACCGGCGACGAGCCGGCGCACGACGTGGCGAGCGTCCTCGTTCCGCAGGTCGAGCGTGATGCTCCGCTTGTTCCGGTTGGCGGCGAGGAACAGTGTGCTCTGGCCGTCCTGAAACGGCGGCCCCCAGGCGCGGGCCGGATCGCCACCGGGCGGCTCGATCTTGATGACGTCGGCGCCGAGGTCGCCGAGCGTCTGCGTGCAGAAGGGACCCGCCAGGTTCTGGGTCAGGTCGATGACGCGGAGCCCGTCGAGCGCTTGCAGGCCCATTCCGCTCAGCCCGAGTCCTCGCTGTACATCGCTTCGAGCTCGTAGATCGCGTCGGCGGGGCCGATCAGGATCATCGTGTCCCCCGATTCAATGGCGCGCGTGGGTGCCGGGTTCAGGTCGAAGTCGCCGTCCTGTCTGCGGATCGCGAGGATGTTGACGCTGCGGACCCGGCGCAGGTCGCAGGTCGCGACGGTCTGGCCGGCAAAGGGCGAGCCGTCGTTCACCGATGACCTGGCCGATGTCGTAGTCGCGCTGCGCACGCGTGCTGAACACGCGGCCGAAGAAGTCGTGGACCGCGGGCCGGAGCAGCGCCAGCGCGAGCCGGTGGCCGCCAATGATCTCGGGTGTGACCATGCGGTCCGCGCCGGCGCGGCGGAGCCGGCTCTCGGCCGCCTCGGTGTTCGAGCGGGCGACGATCAGGAGCCGGCCGTTCAGGTCGCGCGCAGTGAGGATGGTGAGCACGTTGTTGGCGTCGGAGTCGAGGCAGGAGACGAGGCCGCGCGCGTTCTCGATGCCGGCGGCGAGGAGCACCTCCTCCTGGGTCGCGTCGCCGATCACGTGGGGGACCTCATGCTCGGCCATCTCGCCTTCCAGCTCGGCGTCCGCCTCGATCACGACGAAGGCCTCACCGCGCGCGACGAGGTCGCGGACGATCTGCCGGCCCAGCCGGCCGTACCCGCAAACCACGTAGTGGTCCTTCAGCCGCATCACTACCTCCCGGATTCGCTCGCGCCGGCGCGAGACCCAGTACGCTTCGCCCAGCATGATCTCGACCGCGTTGCTCGCCGCCCACGCCACGACGGTCACACCCATCACGATCAGGACGATGGCGAACACCCGCCCCGCCGGGTGCAGCGGCTGCGGCTCACCGTAGCCCACCGTGGTGAGCGTGATCACCGTGAAATACAGCGCATCGAGGAAGCCGTACCCCTCGATCAGCACGAAGCCGAACGTGCCGATCAGGACCAGGCCGAACAGCAGTGCGACTGAGAGGCGGAGCTGCCGGGCCGGGTCCTTCCTCGCCACGCGCAGCCGCTCCATCACGACTTCGACGCCGCGACCCCGCGCGCCGCCCGTCATCCGGCTCGGCCGGCCCCGGTCGCGGCCCGGGCCCGCGCCCGTCGACTTCGCGGTCATTGCGGGCGGGAACCGGAGGCCTGGCGCTGCGCCTCGAGCTCCTCATCGATCATGCGGGTCTCCCGCCGGCTCCAGCGGATGAAGAGCACGGAGATCGCGGTCCACACCGAGATGGCCGCGCCCAACCGCATCCAGATACCGGCCAGGCGCTGGTCCTGAAGCACGTCGATCCCTGGAATCGGAGGTGCCAGCTCGTACGTCGCGTAGATCGGCAGCTGGCTGAACGTGATCATCGCGTTGGGCGCCGTCATCAGCATCATACTGGCCACGAAGTAGCCGATGCGAACGATCGGGATGAACCAGGCCGGTCCGCCCGGCATGATCACGGGCCACCAGAAGAGCAGTCCGGCGATGAGCCACGCGCTGTCGAGCAGAAAGCTGCCGGCCTGGCTCGCCATCAGGCCATCCACCACCGCGGGCAGATGCGTGATGATGGTGACCACGATGAGGATGGCGAGCGTGACCGGCGGGTGCGTGACGGCGCGGCGCAGCCGGGAGGCTCCGGCCCGTGCCGCCGCGTCATCGACATCGGGTCGGAGTCCGAGCAGGATCAGCGGCGGCGCGTAGAACACGATGAGCAGGAACTGCACCATGTGCACGCTCGCGAGGTAGCCGGCGCCAAGCGTGCCGATCGGCCAGTCGAGGGCGGCCCACAGCAGGAACAGCCCTGCGAAGAAGGAAGTCCGCTGGAGGCCGGTCCGACCCGTCCTGCGGGTGAGCAGCAAGCCGGAGACGCCGAGAATCGCGATCAGCAGCCAGACGCCGATGTACGGCCTCCAGGTCCACGACCACGGGATGCCCTGGGCCGAGCACCACCACTGCATTCAGGCGGCTCCTTCCGCGAGTCGCCGCGTCGAGGCTGGCGGCATCGCGCTACCAGTCGGTCTGCTGCAGAAGTAGCGGAAGGTCGTGGATCCAGTCCTCCTGGCGCGTGCCGAACCCGTACGTCACCCGTCCCATGTTATCGGGCGTGAACACCAGCACACGGGCGGAATGGCCGACCGCGTAGTCCATGCCCATCGCCATCGAGTCCGGCCGTTCGGCGATGGGCAAGCCGAGCGCCGTCTCGATCCGGTCGACGATACCGATGTCGCCGTAGAGCCCGACGAAATCGCGATCGAACCGGTCCAGCCATTCGCGCATCCGCTGCGGCGTGTCCCGGACGGGGTCTGTCGTCACGAACACGACCTTGATCCGGTCCCGTGTCTCCGCCGGGTAGTTGCCGATGACCGCGCCCAGGTTGGCCATCGTCACCGGGCAGACGTCCGGACAGTTCGTGTAGCCGAAGAACAGGAGCGTCAACCGCCCCCTCGTCGCCATCCGGAAATCGAACGGCTGCCCCTCCGTGTCGGTCATCGTGAAGTCGGGCTTCTCCAGGGGCGGGTCGATCACCGTGCCGCGGATCCCGTCGCCCTCGCCGGCAGCCGGCGCGTCGTCGCCGCCGCCGCACGCCGACACCCCCAGAACGGCCAGACACGCGACGATCGGAAGCAGGGCCGGCACCCGGCCTCGTATCCGTGTGCTCCGCACCGCACCCGTCCGCCCCGGCTCAACCGTCCTGCCCATCTCCGGCATGATTCGCCTCCCGCAAACTGCGTCGGCCCGTTCCCGAGCTCAGCATCGAATCCGTGAAGTCCTGGCGCTGCTCCAGGAAGCGGACGCGCTCCTCGAGCCGCTCTACCACCTCGACAAGCCGCGAATCGGGCGACGGCAGCGCCCGCTCCGCCTTCCGGCTTTCGACGAGGTCCTCGAGGTACAGGCCGAGACGCTTCGCGAACGGTCGCAGAACCAGCACTCCGCCCGTCACCACGATGAGCGTGAGCCCCATCACCATTGGTGCGACGTCGTTCGGATTCAACCTGCACCTCCTCTTCGTTCGGCGCTCTCGGTCCGCGCGCGCCGGCGTCCGGACCGACCGGGTGCTCCGTCCGGCAGCGACAGATCCAGGGCGTCACGCCCCGGTTTCGGCCCCGGCCTCCCGGCCGCGGGACGCACCCATTGGGGACGCTCCACCTGCCGGGAATCTGTCCGCAGGCCCGGACCGACGCCAGACGCGCCCGCCCGCCCGGCGTCTGGACAACCCCGGTCTCATGCCCTAGACTGCCCTTGCTAACCGCACGCGCGACCGAAACACCCTGAACAGACCGACCCGGCCGCATCGACCCGCTGGCCGACGCGAAAGGAGCTACCCCATGGCGGAGCGCATCAAGGTCACTCTCCGGTGGATCCAGATCCTCGACAAGCTGGAGCCCTTCTACAAGGAGCGTGGCGAGTTCCGGTTCTTCGCCAAGATCACGGCCGACGGCGCGGCTCCGGTCGAGACGCGGTTCCCGAGCGAGGGGCACTACGAGATTTCGGACCACCCGGCCTGGAACAAGCTCAACCTCGAGCGCGTGATCTTCGAGGGCGACGTCGAGAACAGCCTCACCGTCCAGTTGAACGGCGAGGAAATCGACTTCATCAGTGCCAACGACCAGCTCGACCACTACGAGAGGGATTTCACGGGGACCCCATCCGCTTGGGTCGGCGCCTACGGCCCCGGCGACTTCGACGTGGACATCCACCCCGACGACCCCGAGAACATGTCGAACTGGCGGGTATCCTACCGGATCGACCCGGCCTGAGCCACGGCCATACGGAACGGGCGGCGCCGGATTGCGGCGCCGCCCGTTTTTCACGCCTGCCCTCCCCCTCCCCGTTCAGGCGGCGACGTCCTCGCCGAGCGCCTGACGGACGGCTTCGGCGATTTCCTCGCCGAGGAACGCCGGATGCTGCGCCTTGATCTGGGACCGCTGCACCATCAACACCAGCTCACCCTTACGGAAGAGAGCGACCGCCGGGGACGACGCCGGATAGCCCGCAAAATACTCGCGCGCACGCTCCGTCGCCTCCGCATCCTGGCCCGCGAAGACGGTGCCCAGCATGTGCGGGCGGACGGCGTGGGCAAGGGCCCGCGCCAGCGCCGGACGCAGCGTGCTGGCCGCGCTCCCGCAGATCGAATTGACGGCGAGCAACGCCACACTTTCCCTGGATTCGGACATGAATCGGTCCACATCTATCGGCGTCCGCAACTCGTCGAAGCCGAGCGCGGTGAGTTCCTTTCGCATTGGGGCGACCATGAGTTCGGAATACGGCATGCGCTACCTCAAGGCAAACATTATCGCGTGGAGGAACGACCTGAGAAGATGAGTGATACCCCGGATCCATGCAATCCGTAGCGGACCCGGCGGGCGGTGCCGGAGTTGCGTTCTCTCGACGTCCGTGCCGGTTCAGCCCGTCGATGGACTCGTGGCCCCATCCACGGCCTGCTCCGGCGAGCGGGCGACAGTGCGCTCGTAGAGCGCGAGGATGAGCGCGCGCCCGGTCATGCCGAGGAGCCGGCCGCTCTCCGGATCGACGACCGGTATCGTGGCGCGTCCGCGAAGTCCGAGCTTGCGAACGGCGGCGAGCAGCGAGTCCTCGGGAGAGACGGTCTCGCTCGGGACGACGAGGTCGGCGGCGACGAGGATGGGCGCGAGCTGTGCGTGGTCCTTCGCGGCCCGGCCGATGTCGGCGACGGTGATGATACCGGTGAGTCGGCGATCGTCATCGACGACGGGGAAGTCGGTGTGACCGGCGGTACCGAGGCGCTCGAGCAGATCGGAGACGGATGCGTTCTCATGGATGGCGGGCGTGTCGGTCTCGATCGCATCGGCCACGCGCAGGCCCGCGAGCACATCCCGGTCGGTGCCGTGCTCGAGGTTCTCGCCCCGCCGTCGGAGCCAACCGCTGTAGAGCGAATCGGGCTCGCGCCGCTTGGCAATGATGTAGGCGATGACGACCGCGATCATGAGCGGCGGCACGATCGCGTAGTCGTTGGTCATCTCGAACACGATGAGGATGCCGGTGATGGGCGCGTCGGTCGCGGCGGCGACAACTGCGCCCATGCCGACGAGCGCGTAGGGCTCGGGACGGAGCCCGAGTCCGGGCAGCAGCGCGGCAAGCGCGACGCCGAAGGCGCCGCCGGTGACGGCGCCGACGTAGAGCGAGGGGGTGAATACGCCGCCGGAGCCGCCGGTGTTGAGGGTGATCGAGGTCGCGAGGATCTTGCCGACGGCGAGCAGGCAGAGGACCAGCAGCGGCATGCCGCCGAACAGCTCGACCCTGAACGCGAGGTGGCCGTAGCCGACGAGTTCGCCGCCGGAGATCAGCACCATGAGACCGACGAGTGCGCCGCCCACGGCGGCGAGCAGGCCGGGCCTCGAGCGGAAACGCGCAGCCAGCGCATCGGTCGCGAAGTAGGTGCGCACGAAAAGGACGCTCACCACGGCCGCGACCACGCCGAGCAACGGGTAGAAGATGAACAGCTCGCGGGTCAGGTGGAAGCTGTATTCCTCGGGAATCGGGAAAGCCGGATGGTTGCCGAAGAAGCCGCGCGACACGACGGCAGCGACGACGCTCGCCATGACGACGGGCGGGAAGGAGCCGACGGCGAACGAACCGAGCATCTCCTCGAGCGCGAAGAACGCGCCGGCGAGCGGCGCGTTGAACGCCGCCGAGATGCCGGCCGCTGCGCCGGCGCCGACGAGCACCTTCACGCGCGAGGGCGCGAACTTGAACATGCGACCGAGGAACGAACCGATCGCGGAGCCGAGCACCGCGACGGGCCCTTCGCTGCCGGCCGAGCCGCCCGCGCCCATGGTGATCGCGCTGGCCGCCGTCCGGGCAAACGCGGGCCGGGTCGGGATGTCGCCGCCGCGCCGCGCGATCGCGACCTGCACGTCGGGCACGTTCATCCCTTCGTGTCCCTTGCCGATGCCCCGCATCACCCACCACGCGACGTACAGACCGGCGGCCGTGAGCAGCGGCCGGTAGTACCCGGTCGCGAGAGCGGGAACGCGTTCGGCGGGTATGCGGAAGAAGACGGCGTACGCCAGATCGATCAGCTTGTAGAAGGCGACCACGCCCAGTGCGCCCAGTGCGCCGATCGCGACCGAGAACCCGAGCAGGATCGCGTTCTCGCTCAGGTCGCGCCGGCTGAACCACGCTACGAAACCGTCCCAGATGTCGCCGGCCGCATCGACGGGTTCGCGCGCCTGCCGCCGAATCCGCACGAGTCGCCGGTTGAACTTCGTCGCTCGAGCCAAGGCCCCGCTTCCTCCTCCATTCCTGCCGTAGCCTTTAAAGGTAGGGCAGTCGGGCGTTACGGACCACGGCCTCCGGTCGCGCCGGGTCCGGACACTGCTTCCCCGGGAAGCCGGCCGGCGTTAACCTCCCGGAATGAAGAAAACGAAGAAGAAGAAGGTCGACCTGGCGAACGCGCGCCGGGAGGCGTGGACGCTCATCCAGGCTCACCGGAAGTCATTGCTGGCGGGTCTCGGCCTGATGATCCTTGGCCGGCTCGCGGGGTTCGTGCTGCCGGCGTCCTCGAAGTTCGTAATCGATACCGTAATCGGGAAGCAACGGGCGGACCTGCTCGTGCCCATCGCCCTGGCCGCGGGCCTGGCCACTCTGGTCCAGGCGGGGAGTTCGTTCGGCCTCGCGCAGATCGTGAGCATCGCGGCGCAGCGCGCCATCCGCGACATGCGCGCCGTGGTCCAGGCCCACGTGATCCGCCTGCCCGTCAGCTATTTCGACTCGACGAAGAGCGGGGCGCTGATCTCGCGGGTCATGAACGATCCGGAAGGGATCCGCAACCTGGTGGGCACGGGCCTCGTGCAACTGGTGGGCGGGCTCTTCACCGCCAGCATCGCGCTTGGCGTCCTCATCTGGCTCAACTGGAAGCTGACGCTGGGCTCGCTCGTGCTGCTGATGACGTTCGCGGCCTCGATGAGCATCGCCTTCAGGAAGCTGCGCCCGATCTTCCGCGAGCGCTGGAAGATCCAGGAGGAGGTCACGGGCCGGCTGGGGGAGACGATGGGCGGTGTCCGCCTGGTGAAGGTGTACACGGCGGAGGAGCGGGAGGCGGGCCTGTTCGGCGAGGGCGTGGATCGGCTGTACCGCAACATCTCGCGGACCATCACGGGCACATCGCTGACCACGACGATGTCGACGGTCGTGGTGGGCGGAATCGGTGTTCTGATCATGATCGTGGGCGGCCGGTCCGTGCTGGCTGGATCGATGACCCTGGGCGACATGATCATGTACGTCTTCCTCGTCGGCATGATGGTCGCGCCGCTGGTGCAGATCGCGGCCATCAGTACGCAGATCAGCGAGGCGTTCGCCGGCCTCGACCGCATTCGCGAGATCCGCGGGATGAGCACGGAGGACGAGAAGGACGAGGCGCTGCAGCCGATGGGCGCGATCCGGGGCGACGTCGCGTTCGAGGATGTGACGTTCGGGTACGACCCGGACAAGCCGGTGCTGCACGAGGTCAGCTTCACGGCGGCGGCGGGCACCACGACGGCCCTGGTCGGGCCGAGTGGCGCGGGCAAGAGCACGCTGATCGCGCTGGTCATGGCGTTCACGCGGCCGCAGAACGGGCATATCGCCGTGGACGGCCGCACGCTCGGCTCGCTCCGCCTGCGCGAGTACCGGCGTCAGCTCGGCGTGGTCATGCAGGACAACTTCCTGTTCGACGGCTCGATCCGCGACAACATCGCGTACTCCCGGCCGGACGCCACGGAGTCGCAGATCGTGACGGCCGCGCGCATTGCGCACTGCGACGAGTTCATCGATCGCTTCGACAATGGCTACGACACGATCGTGGGCGAGCGCGGCGTCAAGCTCTCGGGCGGCCAGCGCCAGCGCGTGGCGATCGCGCGCGCGGTGATCGCGGACCCGCGCATCCTGATTCTCGATGAGGCGACGTCGAGCCTGGACAGCGAGAGCGAGTCCATGATCCAGGACGGGCTGCGCACGCTGCGCGCCGGGCGAACCACGTTCGTCATTGCGCACCGCCTCTCCACCATCCGGAGCGCCGAACAGATCCTGGTCATGGACGACGGCCGCATCGTCGAGCGCGGCACCCACGAGGAGCTGCTCCGCCACGGCGGACTCTACCGCCGGCTCTACGAGAAGCAGCGCGGCCTCGAGACGGACCTGTTCATCAACCCCGGCGAGGACCCGGTTCCGGAGACCGCGGAGGAGCGGCCGAAGGTGGCGGTCCGCTCGGCGCGCAGTTTGTGAGGGGATTCGGGAGGCGGGAGCGGAGGCGGGAGGGTTTGCGGGTGCGGGTGCGGGAGCGGCGGGAGCGGCGGGGGCGGTCGCGGGAGCGGCGGGAGCGGTTGCGGGAGCGGCGGGAGCGTTTGCGGGAGCGGGAGCGGTGATGGAAGAGGGTGTGGTGAGGCGGGTACTGGAGGCGCTGGAGTTCGCGGCGGCGCGGCACCGGGACCAGCGACGCAAGGGTGCGGACGCGTCGCCGTACATCAACCACCTGATCCGGGTAACGCGTCTGCTAGCGGACGCGGGGAGCGGAGGGGATGCGGTGCTGTTGTCCGCGGCGGCGCTGCACGACACGATCGAGGACACGAATACGACGGCGACGGAGCTGGAGGGCAGGTTCGGCGTGGACGTCGCCGCCGTCGTCGAGGAAGTGACGGACGACAAGCGGATGCCGAAGGAAGAGCGCAAGCGGCATCAGATCGAGCGGGCTCCACACCTCTCGCTGCGTGCCCGGCAGCTCAAGATCGCAGACAAGATCGCCAACGTCGAGGACATCGCGGCCGCGCCGCCGCGCGGCTGGTCGTTGGCGCGTCGCCGTGAATACCTCGAGTGGGGCGGCGCCGTGGTGGCCGGCTGCCGGGGCAGCAACGCGAAGCTCGAAGCCCGCTGGGACCGTGCCCTGGCCGACGCGGTGGCGCGGCTGGAGCGCGAGTCCGGTGGCGCTGGATCGACGAAGCCCGGTGGGCGGGAGGGCGGAGTGAACAGAGGGCGGCGGGCGACGTAGGGAGGGCGACATGCGGCGGGTCGTGGTACGGGCACTCGCCGCCACGATCCCCGCGGTTTGACCCGCCCTACGTCGCCCGCCTTACGTCGCCCGCCCTTCGTCACCCGCCCCTCGTCGCCCGCCGTTCATCCGTCCCCTCCATTCCCGCCCACACATCGTCGAGCGCACCCTCAACGAACGCCCACAGCTCGGCCGACAGGTCGCGGATCGGGCGCATCCGCTCGACCACCTGATCGCGGGTAACGCCGTGGGACCGCCACGCGCCGCCGTCGGCGGCGACGTTCTGAAGAAGGGGCTGGAGCCGGTCGAGCGCCAGGGCGAAGCGGGCCTCGGCGGTGGCGCCGGCCTCGAACTCATCCCACAGCGCCCGGACCTTGCCCGCCTGGTCGGCGGGCAGCAGGCCGAAGATGCGGTCGGCGGCGGCGCGCTCGCGATCGAGCCGGTCGACATTTCCGGCGACGTCGTACGCGAAGGTGTCGCCCGCATCGATCTCGACGAGGTCGTGGGCGAGGACGAGCCTCACGGTGTGGGCGACATCGGTGCCGGCGGGCGCGTATTCGGCGAGGAGCATGGCCATGAGGCCGAGGTGCCACGAGTGCTCGGCGCTGTTCTCCCGCCGCGAGCCGTCGATCAGCCACGTCCGTCGCGACACCGACTTCAGTCGGTCAACCTCGACGATGAAGCGAAGCTGGTCCTGCAATCGATCCTCGCGCATGGCACCCGGCTTTCCGGCTCGATGGTGTGACGGCGCCGTGTCCCGCGCCGCGGGACGCGGAATGTGGCCCGGGCGGCGGGACGGGGCCAGATCTTCCCCCGGAAGCCCGGACCGTGCAGAATTGTCCGATGCAGTCGCATCACCCGAAGAGACTCCTGTTCCCGATCCTGGCGGCGCTGGCCGTTTTCGCCGCGCCGCCCCGCCCCGCGGCGGGCCAGGACGCACTCGTTCTCGGCGGCGGCGGCGCGCGCGGGCTGGCGCACGCTGGCGCCCTGCAGGCGCTCTCGGCGAAAGGCTTCCGGCCGGACCTCGTCGTGGGATCGAGCATGGGCTCGATCATCGGGGCGTTGCACGCGTCCGGGCTCGGCGCCGACTCGATCTGGCAGATCGCGCGCGGAATTGACTGGCAGGAGCTGTTCTCCTATGCCCGTTTCCGCGCATTGCCGGACGGCGAGGCGGCGCGGCCGTTCCTCAACCTCGGGTTCCGCGTCGACCGCCACCGGTACGCCGAGGGACTGATGACGGACCGGCGCGTGAACCGGCTGCTGGTTCGCCTGCTGTTCGACGCCGGCGCGCGGGCGCACAGCGATTTCGACCGTCTGCCCATCCGGTACCGTGCAGTGGCGGGCGACCTCAAGACGGGCGAAGCCGTGTCGATCGGGAGTGGCGACCTCGCGCTCGCCGTGCGCGCGAGCATGGCGGTGCCCGGCCTGTTCGCTCCCGTGATCGATGAGCGGGGCCGCTACCTCGTCGATGGCGGAATCGCGGACTACCTGCCGGTGCAGGCGGCGCGGGAAGCGGGCGCCGGGCGGGTAGTCGCGATCGATGTGATCGATCCGCCGCCCGAGCGCATGGGCCGGCTGAATCCGATGCAGATCGCGCTGCGCTCGTTCCGCCTCACGCTCCGGAACGCCCGCCCGAAAGGCCCGCCCGCGGACGTCGTCATCGAACCCGAAATCGATCCGGACCTCTCGGCGGCCGTGTTCCTGCGCAACGCACGACCGCTGCTCGAGGCGGGACGCCGCGCCGTGGACAAGCAGTTCCCGGATTCCGTGCCGTGGCGGGACACCGGCACGCCGATGCGGACACGGGAGCCGGCGCCCGCCCGGTTCACGGATCTACGCATCGAGACGAACGACGCGGCGCTCGCTCCGCTCGTCCAACGCGCGTTCGAGCGTCTGCGCGGGGCACCCTACGATGCCGATGCCGTGCTCGCGGCCCTGGACCGAGTCTACGGCGCGGGCTTCTTCACCGGCGTATGGCCGCGCGTGGAAGCGGACGGCGCGCTCGTCGTGCGGGCCGATGCCCAGCCACCACTGCTCACGTCGTTCAGCGCCGGCTACGATGACGACCTCGGTCCCCGCGTTCTGGGCAGCGTGCGCGCGCGAGGCGGGGCAACGGAATACGCGCTGGCGGGCCGCCTCGGCTCCGTCCAGTCGTGGGTGTCCCTCTCGGCGCGACACCCGCTCCCCTTCCTGCCGACGCTCGCGACCAGCGCCGGCCTCGAGTTCCGCGACAACGACATCCGTCAGTTCGCTGGCGAGCGCGTCTTCGACGAGACCGACGTCCGGCGCAGCGGCGGCTGGGCCGGGCTCGTCTGGACCGGCACCAACGACCGGGCCGAGATCGTGACGGCGCTCCGCGCGGACCGCATTGACGCCGAGCTCGGCAACGACGGCACGGCGTGGGGCTTCAGCCTTCGCCTCGCGGCCCGCGAACCGAATGCGCGAGTCGTGGGGACGCCGCTCGTGATCGAAACGGAACGTCGCTGGGGCGACGTCGCATGGACCACGGTCCGGGCGCGAGGGTCCCTGGGCTTTGCCGCGGCCCGGCTGCGGGCCGCCCTCCGCGCCGACGTCGCCGCGGTCGGCACGGACGCGACGCTAGACGAGTTCCCTGCCCTCGGTCAGCCGGACGGGCTGCCCGGACTCCGGGCCGGCAGCCGGCGCGCGCCCGCCCGCGCCATCGCCGGTCTCGATCTCGCCTACCCGCTCCCGCTGGAGGGCCATATCCGGCTCCGGCTCCGGTCCGGCGGCGCCGCGGCCCACTTCGACGAGCTCGACACCGTGCGCTGGCTGCCGGGCGCCGGGGTCGACCTCCTCTGGTGGACGCCCTGGGGCCGGCTCGCGGTCGGTATCGGCGGCACCCGCCACGCGGGGTGGCGCGCATCGATCGACCTCGGCCCCCGGTTCTGAAAACGACGACGGCCGGACCGGGATATCGGGTCCCGATCCGGCCGCCATGACGCACGACGGCGTCAGACTTCCCAGGGCAGCTCCGGCTTGCCGAAATGGCCGTAGTTGGTAGTCATCCGGTAGATCGGGCGGAGCAGGTCGAGCTTCGCGATGATGGCGCCGGGCCGGAAGTCGAACCCGCGCACAAAGTCCTCGGCGACCTCCTCGTCGCCCGTGCCGAAGGTGTCGACCTTCACGGAAACGGGCTGGGCGATGCCGATCGCGTAGGCGACCTGGATCTCGGCGCGTTCGGCGATGCCGGCCTTCACCAGCTCGCGGGCGACGTGACGGCAGAAGTACGCGCCGCTCCGGTCCACCTTCGACGGGTCCTTGCCACTGAACGCGCCACCGCCGTGCCGGCCCATGCCGCCGTACGTGTCGACGATGATCTTGCGGCCGGTCACGCCGGCGTCGGCCGATGGTCCACCCTGCGTGAAGGGACCGGCGGGATTCACGGTGATGCGGACACCCGCGTGCCACCAGTCGCCGAGTGCGGCCGGAGCGAGCTGCTCGGTCACGAACTCGCGGATCATCGAATCGGCCGCTTCCTTGCGATGCATGGTCGAAACGAGGACGTCGGTCACGGCGACGGGCGTCCCGCCGTCGTAGATGACACTGACCTGGGTCTTGGCGTCTGGCCGCAGCCAGGTCTCGCCGTTGCGGCGATGGTCGGCCAGCATGCGCGACAGCCTGTGCGCCAGGAGGATGGGCAGGGGCATGAGCTCGGGCGTCTCCCGGGTCGCGTACCCGAACATGATGCCCTGGTCGCCCGCGCCCTGATCGAGCATCTCGCCGCGGTCCACGCCGTGCGCGATCTCCCCCGCCTGCTGTGTCAGGAACACGTGAGTGGTGATACCGTCGGCGTTGAACGGCTCGCTGGCGTCCGTGTAGCCGATCTCCGTGATGGCGTTGCGCGCGACCGTGACCGGATCCACGCCCTCCGCTTTCGACGTGATCTCACCCGCGATGACCAGCTGGTTCTCCTTGCACAACACTTCGCAGGCGACGCGCGCCCGCGGATCCTGCGCGATGTGTGCATCGAGAATCGAGTCCGCGATGTAATCGGCCACCTTGTCCGGATGGCCCTCGGACACGGACTCCGAAGTGAACGTGTAGCGTCCCATGGCTGTCTGATTCGGCATTGGTCGTGTTCCTCTCGAGTCTGGTGGCCGTCTCATCACACGCTCAATCCTGCGTGACCGCGGCAACCACCGGGCGTCCCGAGGGGATCGTTCGGAGGGGCAGGCCCGGACTCCGGGGAGTCCGGACACTGGCCGCGACTTAGACGGATGGGCGTCCTGGCCGCGCGACCCGTCAAGTCGGGGAAATCGCCGTGCGGCTGCATGATCATCGCCTCTGGCGGGGATGGCGTCAAGCGAAGTCCCCGTCTGGCCCGCAGCCGGCGCCGGCCTCGTCGCATGGCGACAACCTTCCGGGTCCGCCCCCTGTCCAATCAGCGAAACCGGGACCGAACCGAAAGGCGGAAACTTCATGCGACTCCGGATCTCAGCCCTCCTCGACGCGTCGCGCATGTGCGCCACCGTCGCCCTGATTCTCGGCACCTCGGCCTCGGCGGTGCACGCCCAGCAGTCCGATGACGACTGGCTGAACGACTGCCGCGACCGGCAACGAGACCGGCCGACCCAGTGCCAGGTCAAGGTCGACCGCGTACAGGCCGGTGGGACGCTCCGCATCGATGCCGGCCAGAACGGCGGTGTCGCCGTCTACGGCAGCGACCGCGGCGATATCGAGGTCCACGCCCGCATCCAGGCGTGGGCCGGCTCGAGCGACGACGCCGAGGCCCTCGCGGGCGACGTGAAGCTCGACTACGGCCGTGGCTCGATCCGGGCCGACGGACCGGACACCGGACGCCGCGAGGGCTGGTCGGTCTCCTTCGTCGTTTACGTCCCGCGCCAGTCCGACCTCGACCTGCTGGCACACAACGGACCCGTCTCGGCGACGGACGTGTCTGGCACGATCGTCGCACGCACGCAGAACGGGCCGGTCTCGCTTCGGGGCGTGAGCGGCGAGGTCAACGCGAGGACGCAGAACGGACCGCTCAACGTCGAGCTCGCTGGCGACCGCTGGGACGGGGAGGGCCTCGACGCGGAGACCCGCAACGGGCCCGTCCGGCTGAGCATTCCGGAAGGCTACAACGCCCGACTCGAGACCGGCACGGTCAATGGACGCTTCGACACCGAGGTCCCGCTCCAGGTCACGCTCCAGGGACGGCAGCGCAACCGGCGCATCGAGGCGACGCTCGGCGGCGGCGGCCCGCTCATCCGCGCGATCACGACGAACGGGCCGGTCGTCATCCGGAAGAGATAGGGGAACGGATTCGGGAGGCGGGAGCGGAGGCGGAGGCGTTTGCGGGAACGGGAGCGGGAGCGGTCGCTCCAGCCTCCGTGCAAGGCCGGTCCCGGGGTTGTATCATGCGTGAACCGTGGCACGTCGCTCCGGTCGTGCCGCCGCGGGAATCGGATGTGCAACCCCGGGATCTTTCATGGCCGAGAATGAGACGCGACCGAATTCCGAGAACGAGGACCGACCGGTCGAGCGACGCGCATTCCTGGGCGCTGCGCTGACCGCAGGCGCCGGCGCCGCGCTCTCCGCGTGCGGTGACGGTACGCCCGCGGCCGGCGGACCCGCGGTCTCGACCCGGCCGACCGTGATGTGGCGCCTCGCGTCGAGCTTCCCCCGCGGCCTCGACGCTCTCTACGGCTCCGCCGAACGGCTCTCGGAACGGCTCGAAGCGCTCACCGAGGGACGGTTCCGGATCCGGCCCTACCCGGCCGGCGAGCTGGTGCCCGCGCTCCAGGTGATGGACGCGGCCCAGCAGGGCACGGTTCAGGTCGGACACACCGCGTCCTACTACTACACGGGCAAGAAGCAGGCGCTCGCCTTCGACACTGGCGTCCCCTTCGGGTTCACGTCCCGGCAGCAGAGCGCGTGGCTCTACTCGGGCGGCGGCCTCGAGCTCGTGCAGGAGCTGTTCGCCGACTTCGGCCTCGTCACGTTTCCGGCCGGCAATACGGGCACGCAGATGGGCGGCTGGTTCAAGCGCGAGGTGAACACGCCGGCCGACCTGCGCGGCATCAAGATGCGGATCCCCGGGCTCGGCGGCGACGTGATGGACCGGCTCGGCGTCACCGTGCAGGTACTCGCGGGCGGTGACATCTACCCCGCGCTCGAGCGGGGCGCCATCGACGCCACCGAATGGGTCGGTCCCTACGACGACGAAAAGCTCGGCTTCCAGAACGCAGCACACTTCTACTACTACCCCGGCTGGTGGGAGCCCGGCCCGTCCATGTCATTCATGGTCAACCGCACCGCCTGGGACAAGCTCCCGGCCCCGTACCAGGAAGCGTTCCGAGAGGCAGCACTCTGGGCCGCCGCGCACACCCAGACCGTCTACGACACGCAGAACCCCGCCGCGCTCGACCGGCTCATCGCCGGCGGCACCCAGCTCCGCCGCTTCTCGCCCGAGATCATGGACGCCGCCCGCTCGGCCGCCAACGACCTCATGGAGGAGAACGCCGGCGCTGACCCCGACTACCGTCGCGTCTACGACGCCTGGAAGCAGTACCGCGACGCGTCGTTCCGCTGGTTCGGGACGTCGGAGAAGGCGTACGCCGATTTCGCCTTCCCGGATCTCTGAGCAGGAACTCGCTCAAGCCCGGAGGCGGAGGCGTGGAGCGGACACGGTCCCTCCGCGCTTCCGCGTTTCTTCGTGAACATCAGTGGAGGAGGCCGGTCACGAGCTCAGGGAACAGGATGATGGACGCGAGCGCAATGAGCTGGATCGCGATGAACGGGATGACGGACCGATAGAGATCGACGGTCGTCACTTCCGGGGGCGCGACCCCTCGCAGATAGAACAGGGCGAACCCGAAGGGCGGCGTCAGGAACGACGTCTGCAGGTTCAGCCCGATCATCACGCCGAACCAGACGAGATCGATGCCCAGTGCCTGGGCGACGGGCGTGACCAGCGGAATGATGATGAAGGCGATCTCGAAGAAGTCGAGGAAGAAGCCGAGCACGAACACCACGGCGTTGGCCACGAAGAGCAGGCCGATCTTCCCGCCTGGCAGGTTGGACAGCAGGTCGCCGATCCAGACATCGCCGTAGAGACCGCGGAATACCAGCGCGAACGCGGTCGACCCGATCAGCAGGAACATCACCATGGTCGTGAGTTTGGTGGTGTCCTGCGCTGCGGCCCGTACGACATCCCAACTCAGGCGGCGCCGCACGAACGCCAGCGCGAGCGCACCGACCGATCCCACGGCGCCCGCTTCCGTCGGCGTCGCGATACCGGCGAAAATGCTGCCCAGCACGAGCAGGATCAGTACGAGCGGCGGCATCAGCACCAGCACGACCTGGCGCGCCAGCTCGAGGCCCGATTCCCGGCGGAGCTCCGCCGGCAGCGCGGGCGCGGCCTCCGGCTGGAAGATCGCGACGCCGATCGCGTAGAGCGCGTACATCCCGGACAGCATGAGACCCGGGATCAGCCCGCCCAGGAACAACGAGCCCACCGAGATCCCCATCTGGTCCGCGAGCACCACCAGCACCACGCTCGGCGGGATGATCTGGCCCAGCGTCCCGGATGCCAGGATGATCCCCGCTGAGAGTCGCTTCGAATAGCCGTACTTCAGCATCACGGGCAGCGAGATGCTGCCCATCGCCACCACCGATGCGCCGACCACCCCGGTCGCCGCCGCCAGCAGCGTGCCCACGAACACCACGCCCAGCGCCAGTCCGCCCCGGAGCGAGCCGAACAGCTTGCCGATCGTCGTGAGCAGGTCCTCGGCCAGCTTCGCCTTCTCCAGGACGATGCCCATGAAGATGAAGAACGGCACCGCCAGCAGCACCGAGTTCGACATGATGCCGAACACGCGCTCCGGCATCGCGTACAGCAGGTGCCAGTCGAAGTACCCGAGCTGCACGCCCATGGCCGCGAACAGCAGCGCCGTCCCGCCCAGAGCGAACGCTACCGGGTACCCGATGAAGATCACGATGAAGACACCCACGAACATCAGCGGCGCCAGCACGTTCACCATGCCGTGCCGCCTTCCGGCACCCGGCTCCGCCTCACACGCCCTCCACCTTGTGGTCCCGGTAGTCGTGCTCGCCCGACTCCGGGTGGCGAAGCGCGTGCACCTCCTTGATCAGCTCCGAGATGCCCTGCACCAGCAGCAGGACGAAGCACACCAGGATGAACGGTTTCAGCGGCCAGCGCGGCAGGCCGCCGGGATCCGGCGAAACCTCACGGATGTTCCACGAGTTCCGCACCACCGGCCACGACGACCACAGCACGAATACGCTGAACGGCAGCAGCAGCAGCAGCGTGCCGGCAATGTTGATCCAACGCCGCACCTTCTCCGGGAACTTGCCGAACAGCACGTCCACCCGCACGTGCGCATCCTGCTGCAGCGCGTAGCTCGCGCCCAGCAGGAACACCAGGCTGAAGAGGTACCACTGCGCTTCCAGGTACGCGTTCGAGCTCAGGTTCCGGCCCAGGAAGCGGCCCAGGTACCGTGCCACGGCGTTGAACGCCGACAGCAGCACCATCAGCAGCACCAGCCACGACACCAGCTTCCCGATCGCCGCCGTGAAACGGTCGATCAGGTTCGCCAGCCGGAGCCCGCGGTTCGGCATCGACACCATTGGAAGAAGAAGCAGGATGACGCGCGCCGGTCGCGCACGGCACGCAGGGAAGGCCGATGTATGGTCCGCGCGCTGCGACCGCGCAAGAGCCGGCACCGCATCACCGGAAGGCCGTCGCGCCTCCTCCGGCCGGCCGGCGGCGGCTCACCCCGCCCGCTGCCGCCCGCTCACCCCACCGCCGGCCGGCGCCGGACCAGCAGCTTGAACGTACCTCGCTGAAGCACGGCCCCCGCTTCGTCCACCAGCTCCGCGCCCAGCTCCACGAGGCCACGGTCCGGCTTCGACGACGGTCGCGTTCCCGTCACCTCCAGGCGAAGACCGACCTCCGTTCCCAGCCGGATCGGCGCCACGAAGTCCCACGACAGGCCCAGGAACGCCACCAGCGTACCTCGCGTGAGGCCCGACCGGTTCAGCAGGCCCGCGGCCACCGACGTGCCCAACAGTCCGTGCGCGACCCGCTCCCCGAATACGCTCGCCCGCGCATACACGTCATCCAGGTGCAGCGGGTTCCGGTCGCCCGTCAGCTCCGCGAACGCGCGCACGTCCGCGTCCTCGATCCGCCGCCGCTCCGTCTCGAAGCGGCGACCGGTCTCGAACGCCTCCCAATGCAGTCCCGTTCCAGCCATTCTTGACGCGCCCCATGGTATTACACGATCATTACGGCCGTCCGAAGAATGACATAACACGGACCGGGCCGCCAGTTCGTGGCGGCGCCTGACCGGTGAGGGTGATGTTCGACGGTCAAACTCACCCGAGCTTCGCTGACCGGATTGAGCGGAGGCACGGGCTTTCCAATGACTTCGATCCGTCCGCAGGACCTGGTATTCACTCTGTTCGGCGAGTATCTGCTGCACCGGCCGGGGCGGGTGCCGGTCGGATCGCTGATCGACCTGCTGGTGCCGTTCGGGTTATCGGAAGGCGCGGTACGGACGGTGCTGTCGCGGATGGTGCGAAGACGCTGGCTCGTGTCGGGCGGCAGAAGCCGGCGTGGCCTGTACGCGCTTTCCGCGCGGGGCCGGCGTTTGCTGGAGGCCGGCGCAGCGCGGATCTTCCACCCCCGTTGGGACGAGCCCTGGGACGGTCAGTGGTACCTGTTGGCCTACTCGATCCCGGAGAGCCGGCGCAAGCTTCGCGATCGGCTCCGCGTCCGACTCGCATGGCTGGGCTTCGGCTCATTGGGCAATGGGCTCTGGATCTCGCCGCACGACGTGGATGGCGAGGTACGCGAGCTCGCGCGCTCGTTTCGTCTGGAGTCGCGCCTGGTATCGTTCCGGGGTCCTGCGACCGGTTTCACGGAGCCGGCCCAGCTGGTGAAGACATGCTGGGACGTGCCCGGAATCAATCGACGCTACGAAGCGTTCATCCGGCGCTGGCAACCGCAATACGAACGAGTCCGGTCGTCCGTGCCGGCGGGAGCGGTGGACGCCGAGGCGTGCTTCGTTCTGCGTTTCCGGCTGATTCACGAATACCGCGAATTTCCACTGCTGGACCCCTACCTACCGCGCGCGCTGCTGCCGCCCGATTGGAGCGGGGAACGCGCTGCGCACCTGTTCCGATCCGTGCACGATCTGCTGGTGGTTCCGGCGGACGGTCACGTCGACAGGGTGCTGGACTCGAGCCGTGTGCGAGGGCGTTCGTCCATTCCGCCCCGCAGGCGATCGGCGACCTTACCACTCACGTCCGAGGATGACGCATGAGAGTCACGGCATGGACGGTTCACGAGGGCGGCAGCCCGATGGTCCTCGAGGAGCGGGATGAGCAGCCCGGCGCCGGGGAGGCCCTCGTCAGGGTCGCCGGCTGCGGAGTCTGCCACACGGATCTCGGCTTCTTCTACGATGGCGTCCCCACGCGCCACGGCTTCCCGCTCACACTCGGCCACGAGGTGAGCGGCACGGTCGTCGAGGCGGGCGAGGGGGCGGAGGACTGGCTCGGCAAGCAGGTCGTCGTCCCCGCGGTGACTCCGTGCGGGAAGTGCGCGGCCTGCCGCAGTGGCCACGGGCGGGTCTGCCCCGCACAGATGTTTCCCGGTAGCGACGTCCACGGCGGATTCGCCAGCCACCTCAGGATCCCGGTGGTGGGGCTCTGTCCCGTACCGGACCTGAGCAACAGCGCGGTGAATCCGCACAGGATCACGCTGCCTGCCCTGTCGGTTCTGGCCGATGCAGTCTCCACGTCCTACCAGGCCATCATTCGAAGCGGCCTGGCGGCGGGCGACCTCGCGGTCTTCGTCGGGGCCGGCGGACTGGGCAGCTTCGGCGTCCAGGTCGCCGCCGCGATGGGTGCGCACGTCGTCGCCATCGATGTGAGCGCGGAGCGGCTGGACCTGGTGAGGGCACACGGCGCCTCGCTCGCGCTCCGCGCCGACGAGCTCGACTTCAAGGCGATCCGGAAGGCTGTCGGCAACTTCGCGAAGGAGCGCGGCATCCCGGGCTACCGGCAGAAGGTGTTCGAGACGTCCGGCACGACCGCGGGCCAGTCAACGGCCTTCGGACTTCTCGGCCACGGCGGCTACCTGTCGGTGGTCGGGTTCACGCCGAAGAAGGTCGAGATCCGACTCTCCAACCTGATGGCCTTCGATGCCACCGCGGAAGGCGTCTGGGGCTGCCTGCCGGAACACTACCCGGCCATCGTCGACCTGGTGCTGGCCGGGAAGGTCGTCCTGGGCCCGTTCATCGAGTACCGGCCAATGCCCACCATCAACGACGTCTTCGAGGACCTCCACGCGGGGAGAATCTCCCGTCGCGTGATTCTCACACCGGAGGACTGAGCCATGTCGTTCAAGGACCACGACCTCGTTTCGACCTTCGACTTCGAAGGCGTGCGGTACGAGGAGCGTCCCATCTTCGATCCGGATGGAAACGCCATCGCCGGCCTTCACGCCATCCAGATCACGCTCGACAACCCGGAGCAGTACAACTCCTATACGACAGAGATGGTGAAGGGCGTGATCCTGGGGATGCGCCGCGCCTCCAATGACCGGGCCTGCGTCGCCGTCGTCTTCACCGGCTCCGGAAACAAGGCGTTCTGCACGGGCGGCAATACGCAGGAATACGCGGAGTACTACGCGGGCCAGCCTGAGGAGTACCGGCAGTACATGCGGCTCTTCAACGATATGGTCACCGCGATCCTGCACTGCGACAAGCCGGTGATCTGCCGGGTGAACGGGATGCGCATCGCGGGCGGACAGGAGATCGGCATGGCCTGCGACTTCACGGTCGCTCAGGACCTGGCCCTCTTTGGCCAGGCCGGACCTCGCCACGGCTCGGCGCCCGACGGCGGAAGCACAGACTTCCTGCCGCTCTTCGTCGGCATTGAAGCCGCCATGGAGAGCTGCACGCTCTGCGAGCACTGGAGCGCGCACAAGGCGTACCGGCTGGGACTGATCACGAAAGCCGTTCCCGCGCTGAAGGTGGATGGGAAGTTCGTGCCGAACCCCATGGTGGTGACCGACCGCTGGATCAACGAGATGGGCGAAATCGTCTATGGCGATAGCGTCGCCGGAGAAGAAAAGGCCCGAGCCAAAGCGCTCATGAAGAGCGGCGAGGTGGACCTTTCGCTCCTGGACAAGGCCGTGGACTCGCTGATCACTTCCCTGGCCATGACGATGCCGGGCTGCCTCTCCAAGACCGTCGAGAGCGTGCGCAAGCACAAGCTCGCCCAGTGGGACAAGAACCGTGAGACCAACCGCGCCTGGCTGGGACTCAACATGATGACGGAGGGCAGGGCCGGATTCCGCGCGTTCAACGAAGGCTCGCGCCAGTGCCGGGAAGCGGACTTCATCCTGCTCCGGCAACGGCTGGCGGAAGGCGCCCGGTGGGGCGACGAGCTCACGGAGGAGATCCTGGCGATGGCGCACGGGAAGAAACCGGCCGGATCCTGAGCACCCGGAACGGGTCGACCACGAACCTCGAGGCGACCCGGCGTGAAACGACGCCGGCGAAGGAGGAAGAATTGGAAAGCGGAGCGAAGGTGCTGAAAGACGGGCCGATCCGCCTGGAGGCCATGGAGGACGGGGCCATCTGGCGAGCCGTGCTCAACACGCCGAAGGCCAACATTCTGGACATGCAGAAGTCCGACATCCTCTCCGACATCTTCGCCGAAGCCGCCACCGCGAAGGACCTGAAGGCTGTCGTCATCGAGGGTGAAGGACCCCATTTCTCGTTCGGCGCCAGCGTCCAGGAGCACCTCCCCGATCGGATCGAAGCCATGCTCACCGGCTTCCACCGGCTCTTCTACCGGATGCTGGACTCGAACGTCGTGACCCTCGCGGCCGTGCGCGGACAGTGCCTCGGCGGCGGCATGGAGCTCGCCACGTTCTGTCACCGGCTCTTCGCCTCGCCGGACGCCCGGCTCGGTCAGCCCGAGATCGTGCTGGGCGTCCTCGCCCCCGTCGCTTCCGTGATGCTCGCCGAGCGCATCGGCCGCGGCCAGGCCGAGGAGCTGTGTCTGAGCGGGCGATCCGTCACCGCCGACGAGGGGCTGGCCATGGGGCTCGTCGACCAGGTCGACCCGGATCCCGGAGCCGCCGCCCTGGCCTGGGCCCGGACGCACATCCTGCCCCGGTCCGCGTCCAGCCTGCGCATGGCCGTCCGCGCCGTCCGCGTCGGGTTCGCCACGCGATTCCGGGCCGAGCTCGCCGCCGTGGAACACCTCTTCCTCCAGGACCTCATGGCCACCGCCGACGCGAAGGAGGGCCTCCATGCCTTCCTCGAGAAGCGCGAACCCGGATGGAAAAACGAATGACCCGCGAGAGGCGCTGAGGCGGAAGCCCGGGATCCCGATCTCGAGGCCCGGCCGCGGTTCGACGTCCGGCCATCGACCGCGGCCACGCTTCCGCCTTCACGGCCCGACGTCTACAACTTCCCCCCGCGTCCGCCCGGTCCCGGGACGCGGCGCCTTCTCCATCACCCGACGGTACAGCACCGAGTAGTGCCGGAACCGGCCCGGCATGTGGGACCCCACCGACCCGAGAACGACCACCGCGACAAGAACCGGCAGCCGGTGTCCTCCGGCCAACGGCAGCGTGCACAGCAGGACCAGCTTCGCCAGCGTCGTCAGTCCGCGTCCCTCGTGAAACCACGACCAACGGAAACCCGTCTCCGCCGCGGCAAGCGCGACTCCCGTGCCCACCGTCAGCCACAGACTCGCACTCAGTCGGCCCGGAGCGACACCGAACACGGTACCGCCGAAAACGATGCCCATCGCACCGAGGTGCGCCGTGCGCAGCGCAATGTTCACCGCTCGCTTCATCTCGTGACTCCTGTTCTCCCGCACGCCCATCCCGAACGATTCCATACCACACTCGCCGCGCCTCGCCGAACCGCCTGGTCCTGCCCGGATCCCCGCCCTTCGCTCGGAGTGGCTCCGCATGATGGGCTCGGCCAACCCCCTTCGACAGGGACGACCTCGACCGGCCTGCCCCGACCCGCGCAACACCGGCCTGGTTCCCGCCCCTCGCGGCCGCGATCCGCGCACGCGGGCGGCGAGCGAGGCCGGGGCCGCGTGCCCCGGCGCCCGTGTGTCCGGCCGGATCCCCACAACTCGTCGGGAAACACCCCACAAACATCTGCAAGCACTTGGAAATGTTCTACTTACAACGTTCTTGCGCACCCAGCGTAGCCGGCGTATCATAGACGGTGGAGGCGTTCGAACGAACGTTCGGACGGACGAGCTATGTTGACACTCGACAGCACACAGAAGCGGACGCCCGGATTCGACGGGAAGCGGCAGCATCTGCTGCAGACGGCGGCGCGGGTGTTCTCGGAGGCCGGTTACGACAAGGCCTCGATGCGGCGCATTGCCGGCGAGACCGAGTTCAGCCTTGCGGGCATCTACCACTACGTGTCCGGCAAGGAGGAGCTGCTCTACTGGATCCAGTACGACACGTTCGACTCGCTCCTGCGGGACCTCGAGAGCAGCCTCGAGGGGGTAACCGATCCGCGCGAGCGCCTGGAGACGGCGGTTCGCAACCACGTGCGTCATTTCGGCGAGAACATGTACGAGCTGAAGGTGTGCGCGCGTGAGCTGGAGACGCTGGAAGGCGAGGCATACGACGCGGTGCACGAGCGTCGGCGTTCCTACTTCGAGGCGGTGCATCGTCTGGTGAAGGCGCTGCAGCAGGAGCGGGGCGCGAGTCTGGACTCGTGGATCGCGACGGCGAACCTGTTCGGCATGATCAACTGGTTCTACCAGTGGTACGAAGCCGGGCGAAGTCCGATGAGCCTCGAAGATCTGGCCGCCCAACAGACCGCGCTGTTCCTCGACGGCTACGTGGCGAGGGGATGCGAATGAGGTACGCGGAAACCGGCTACAACCTGGAAGTCGACCTGACGCGGGGGAACATCGAACGGGTGCCGACCGACCCGCGGCTGACGGAGCTGCATCTGGGCGGTCTCGGCACGAACGCGCGGATGATGTGGGACCGCGTCGGTCCGGAAGTCGAGCCGTTTTCGCCGGAGAATCTGATCGTGTTCGGCACGGGTCTTCTGGCGGGCACGCCGGCCCCCGGTTGCAATCGCACGATCGTCTCGACGATCTCGCCGCAGACCCGGCTGTTCGCGTTCTCGATGATGGGCGGGTTCTGGGGACCGGAGCTGAAGCATGCCGGCTACGACAAGGTGGTGATTCGGGGGAAGGCGCCGGGTCCGGTCTACCTGTGGATCAAGGACGATGAGGTCGAGATCCGCGACGCGTCGCATCTGTGGGGACTGGGGACGATGGAAACGGCGCGCTACATCCGGCTCGAGCTGGAGGAGCCGGAGGCGCAGGTCTCGGCGATCGGACTGGCGGGAGAGAACCGGGTGTTCTTCGCTTCCATCGAACAGGGCCGCTCGAGCGCCAGCCGGCTCGGTGTGGGCGCGGTGATGGGCGACAAGAATCTGAAGGCCATTGCCGTGCGCGGATCGAAGGACGTCAACATCGCCCGGCCCATGGAGTTCATCGCGCATTGCAACGAGGCGCTGCAGTACATCCGGAAGCGGGACAAGAACCCGATTCCGGGTGTGATGCCGATCCTGGCGGGGCTCGGCTCGCCGCAGGAAATGCAGGTCCACGACGAGCAGTGGCACACCGAGAATTTCATGTGGGGTAACGCACGCGAGCGCCGGAAGGGGTTCTGGAGTCCGCAGGTTCAGAAGCAGTGGACGGACACAATGGAGACGATGCGCACCCGTCTGCTGAGCTGCCACAACTGTCCGATGAAGTGCGGCGCATCGATCGCGATCGACAAGCGCTTCTGCTCCTACATGATGAAGTGCTTCTCGAAGCTGACGTACACGATGGGCGCGTACTCGGACCTCGATTTCGGCCTGCGCATCGCGGAGAAGGCGACGGAGCACGGCGTGGACGCGTTCTCGGCGCCGCAGACGATGGCGTTCGCGATCGAGTTGTACGAGGCGGGCATACTCACGGACGCGGACATGCCGGGATTTCCCGCCGATGGCGAAGGCCGGTTCTACTGGCTGCTCGAGCGGATCGTGCGCCGGGAAGGGATCGGCGACGTGCTGGCGGACGGCACGTACTGGGCGGCGCAGAAGATCGGAAACGGCGCGGAGGAGTACGCCCACAACAACATCCGGAAGACGGAGCAGCTGCCGTTGAAGCTGGGCATGCTGAACCCGATCTACTTCCTCATGTACTGCACCGGTGAGAAGGCGAACATCACGCAGATTGAAGGCAACTTCCCGCAGGCGCCCTTCGCCACACGGGAAGAGCAGGAGGCCTTCGTAGCGGACTGGCCGCACGTTCCGCACGAGAAGTTCAAGGAGTGGTTCGTGGAGTGGGAGCTCCGGGGCGAGAAGTCGATTCCGAACTACCCGCCGCCGGAAGCGACGTGCGAGATCGTGAACTGGCAGGAGCAGATGCACTACATCGACGACAGCACGGGGATGTGCGCCGGGCTGTCGTCGTTCCCGCTGAAGCCGCCCTTCCACATCCACAACCTGCCGGGTCTGATCTCGTCCGGCGCCGGGCTCGACCTCGATGAGGCGGGGCTGGTGCACCTGACCCGCAGGAACCGGAATCTGGTCCGGTGCAACAACATCCGGCGGGGGCTCCGGCGAGCGGACGAGAAGCCGCCGGAAGACCATTGGAAGCGACGGTTCCCGGAGCTCGAGGCCACGCTGTTGAGCGAGTACTACAAGTTCAAGGGCTGGAACGACGAGGGGGTCCCGACTCGCGAGACGCTGCACGAGCTGGACCTGGACTACGTGTACGACGAGTTCGTGCGGCTGGGCATCCTGGTGCCCGAACTCGAGAGCGCGGGAGTCGCCCGGTGACGGCCTTGAAGAAGCGGACCATCAAGAACATCCGGATCGACGTCGACCTGTGCAACGGGTGCCGGGCCTGCGAGGTCATCTGCTCGGCGCATCACGCGCAGCCGAAGTACAGCAGCAACAACCCGGCGCGGTCTCGTGTGCGGGTGATCCGGAGGCCGCTCAGCAACATCTACGTCCCCGTTTTCGCGGGCGAGTATACGGCGGCCGAGTGCGCGGGCCGGGACAAGTACGTGATCGACGGCAAGGAGTACGACGAGTGCGCCTTCTGCCGCGCGTCGTGCCCGTCGCGCGACCTCTTCCGGGAGCCGGACTCCGACCTCCCGCTGAAGTGCGACATGTGCGAGTCGGACCCGACGCTGGAGGAGCCGCTCTGCGTGCAGTGGTGCCTGGCCGAGGCGCTGATCTATGAAGTCCGGGAGGAGGAAGTCGAGGAGACGGTGAGCCCGGACGAAGTGGATGACGGGCTGCTCGCGCTGGCCCACCGGCACGGCTGGGACAAAGTGATGGACGCAATGAACCGGATGTCGAAGAAGGCATGAGCGGCGTGGAAACCGTCACTCCCTTTCCGGAGATCGTCGACGAGATCAGGGCGGCCGGCGGCGACGCCTTCACCTACTGCTACCAGTGCGGGAAGTGCGACGTCGTCTGTCCCTGGAACCGGGTCCGGCCATTCAGCATCCGGAAGATCATGTGGCAGGCGGCGCTCGGCCTGCCGGAGATCGAGTTGGACGAGATCTGGCGCTGCACCACGTGCGGGCGGTGCACGGCGATCTGTCCGCGAGGCGTGGATCAGATCGAAGTCGGCAGGGCCATCCGGCGGATCGCCACCGCCTACGATGTCTTCCCCGCCTCCGTCGCCCCGATCCGCGCCGCCGGCAGCAGCCTGGCGAGCGACGGCAATCCGCTGGGCGAGGATCGGAGCCGGCGGGCCGCCTGGGCCGATGGCCTGAAGCTCAAGCCGTACGCCGAGGGGATGGAGATTCTCTTCTATGTCGGCTGCTACTTCAGCTACGACCCGCGGATGCAGAAGGTGGCCGTCGCCACGGCGAAGATTCTCGAGCGTGCCGGCGTCAGCTTCGGGATCCTGGGCAGCGAGGAGAGCTGCTGCGGCGAGAGCATCCGCAAGACCGGGAACGAGGACGTATTCCGGAGCCTGGCCCGTCAGAACATCAAGGCGTTCATCGACCATGGCGTGAAACGGATCCTGGTCGCCTCGCCGCACTGCTACCACACGTTCCGGAACGAGTACCCGGAGTTCATGGTCCACTTCGAGATCGTCCACGTCTCGCAGTTCCTCGCGGAGCTGATCGAGTCTGGACGGCTGGAGATCAAGGGCAAGCTACCTGAACGTGTCACCTACCACGATCCCTGCTACCTGGGCCGGCACAACGGCGTCTTCGACGAGCCGCGCAATGTCCTGAAGACACTGCCGGGGCTCGAGCTGGTGGAGATGCGCGACTCCCGCAGCGACAGTCTCTGCTGCGGCGGCGGTGGCGGCCGGATCTGGGCGGAGACGCCGAAGGGCGAGCGCTTCGCCGATCTCCGGATGGCGCAGGCGATGGAGACGGGTGCGGAGGTGCTGGCCACCGCGTGTCCATACTGCATCAGCAACTTCGAGGAGAGCCGGCTCGGGCTCGAAGGTGCGCCCCGGGTCCGCGACATCACCGAGCTGATCCAGGAAGCGTTCGAGAGCGAGGGCGCGCCATGATCGCGACCGGCGAGCGCTTCGGCGATGTGATGGTCGTCGGCGCCGGGATCAGCGGCATCCAGGCCGCCCTCGATCTCGCGACGTCGGGCTACAAGGTCTTCCTGGTGGAGAAGGAGCCGACCATCGGCGGGAAGATGGCGCAGCTCGACAAGACCTTCCCCACCAACGACTGCTCGATGTGCATCGAGTCGCCCAAGTTCATCGAGTGCGACCGGCATCCCAACATCGAGATCCTGACGTACACGGAAGTCGACACGGTGGAGGGCGAGGCCGGTGACTTCGAGGTCACGCTGCTGCGGAAGCCGCGTTACGTCAACGAGGATCTCTGCACGGGCTGCACGACCTGCGCGGAATACTGCCCGATCAACATCCCCGATCCGTTCAACCAGGAGCTGTCGACCAGCAAGGCGACGCACATCTACTTCTCCCAGGCCGTTCCGCTCGTCCCCTACATCGACGAACGGTGCAGCTTCCTGCTGGACGGCAGGTGCTCGATCTGCGAGAGCGTGTGCAAGAACCAGGCGATCGATCTCCGGCAGAAGCCGCGGAAGGAGGTCGTGAAGGTCGGCGCCATCGTCCTGTCTCCCGGCTATGGCGTCTTCGACCCCCGGCCGCGAAACGACTACGGGTACGGCACCCTGAAGAACGTGGTGACGAGCCTGGACTTCGAACGGCTGCTCTGTGCGACGGGGCCGCACGAAGGCGAGATCCTGCGCCCGTCGGATCACAAGCATCCGCACCGGATCGCCTGGATCCACTGCGTCGGCTCCCGCCAGGTCCAGGAAGGCGGCCACAGCTACTGCTCCTCCGTATGCTGCTCGTACATCCAGAAGCAGGTGATCCTGACCAAGGATCACGACGCCGACACCGAGGCCGTCGTCTTCCACAACGACATTCGCGCCTACGGCAAGGACTTCGAGCGCTTCTACCGGCGGGCCCACAGCCTGCCCGGCGTCCGCTTCGTCCGGAGCTACGTCGAGATCGGGCGGGAGATGCCGGACACGAAGAACGTGACGATCCGCTACGCCACGGACTCCGACGGCGTGATGGAAGAGGAGTTCGACCTCGTCGTGCTGGGCGTCGGTCTCGGCCCGCCGCCGAGCGCGACACGCCTGGCCGAGCAGTTCGGCGTCGAGTTGAACGCGCACGGGTTCTGCAAGACCAACCCGGTCAATCCCATCGAGACCACCCGTCCGGGTGTGTTCGTGAGCGGCGCCTTCCAGGGGCCGATGGACATTCCCGAATCGGTGATGAGCGCCAGCGGCGCGAACGCCATGGCCGGCGTGCTGCTCAAGTCACGGCGCGGCAAGCTCGACACCGAGCGGGTCTATCCCGAGGAACGCGACGTTTCGGGGGAGGATGTCCGCGTCGGCGTCTTCACCTGCCACTGCGGCGCGAACATCGGCCGCACCGTCGACGTCCCCGGCGTGACCGAGTACGCGAAGTCGCTGGACCACGTCGTGCACGCGGAGGAGGGCCTCTTCATCTGCTCGACGGACGCGGCCGCGCAGATCGCGACCACCATCCGGGAGAAGGGGATCAACCGCGTCGTCGTGGCCGCGTGCACGCCCCGCACGCACGAGCCCCTGTTCCGTGACACGCTCCGCGAAGGCGGGATCAACCAGTACTTCTTCGACATGGCCAACATCCGGGAGCACTGCTCCTGGGTGCACTCGAAGCAGAAGGAAGAGGCGACCCGCAAGGCGAAGGACATCATCCGGATGTCCGTGGCCCGGACCGTCGGCCTCGAGCCGCTTCAGGAGTTCGAGTTGCCGGTCACCCGGGCGGCCCTCGTCGTAGGCGGTGGCGTCGCCGGGATGAGCAGCGCCCTCGCCCTCGCCAATCAGGGCTTCGAGGTCCACCTCGTGGAGAAGGAGAACGAGCTGGGCGGCATGGCGCGGCGGATCCGGACCACGCTGGAAGGTGTGGACGTGCAGACCTGGGTGAAGGACCTGATCCGTCAGGTCTACCGGAATCCGCTGATCCACGTCTACCACGGCGCCCGCATCACCGATGCCTCCGGGTTCGTCGGCAACTTCGTCACCACGGTGGAAGCGGAGGGCCAGGTCCACACCATCAAGCACGGCGCCTCCATCCTCGCCACGGGCGCCGCCGAGCACCGACCCACCGAGTACCTGTACGGCGAGGATGACCGGGTGCTGACCCAGCTCGAGCTGGAAGAGCGCTCCGGCAACGGGGACGAGGCGCTGGAGAGCGCGCGCAGCGTGGTGATGATCCAGTGCGTCGGCTGCCGGCAGGAAGGGCGCGACTACTGCGCCCGGGTCTGCTGCAGCCAGGCCGTCAAGAACGCGCTCGCGCTCAAGGCACGGAAGCCCGACATCGAGGTCTCCATCCTCTACCGCGACATGCGGACGTACGGCTTCCGCGAGGACTACTACTACGAAGCGGCCAGCAAGGGCGTCCGCTTCGTGCGCTGGGAGCCGGACGGCAGGCCGGAAGTCGAGCCCGCACGGGACGAGGAAGGGAAACCGGTCCTGCGCGTGAGCGTGCCCAACGCGATCCTCGGGCAGACGCTCGCGCTCGACGCCGACCTCCTGGTCCTGTCGGCCGCCGTGGTCCCCTCGCCGGGCAACCCGGAGATCGCACGACTCTTCAAGGTCACGGTCAACCCCGACGGCTTCTTCCAGGAAGCACACGTCAAGCTGCGGCCGGTGGACTTCGCCGCGGATGGCGTCTTCCTGTGCGGGACGAACCACTACCCCAAGCACATCCCGGAAGCGGTCAGCCAGGCCTGGGGCGCCGCCGGTCGCGCCGTGACGCTGCTCTCGAAGGACACCGTGACGGCGTCCGGCTCGGTCTGCGAGGTCGAGGCATCGGCCTGCATCGCGTGCGGGGCCTGCATCGACGTCTGCGCCTACGACGCCATCCACTGGGGTGGCACGAAGGCGAACAAGTCGGCCGAGGTCAATGCGGCGCTCTGCAAGGGCGACGGCCTCTGCTGCTCGAACTGTCCCACGGGCGCCATCGTCCTGCGCCACTTCACCGACCAGGAGGTCTTCAGCCAGATCGACGCCGCGCTTTCCGAATCGTGGAGCTCGACGTGAACACAAGCGCCCCGCTGGCGCTCATCAGGATGAACGATGAGCTCCGCTGCACCTCGACACGAAAGGAGTCAGGAGCATGACAGGACTCGGGCATACGCCGAGGATCGTCGCTTTCCTCTGCAACTGGTGAGCGTATTCCGCTGCGGACCTCTCTGGCGTGTCCAGACAAGCCTACGCACCGGAAATCCGGATCATCCGCCTGATGTGCACCGGGCGGGTGGACCTGGCCTTCGTATTGCGCGCGTTCCAGAAGGGAGCGGACGGCGTGATCATCGGAGGCTGCTGGCTCGGCGAATGCCACTACGTCACGGAAGGCAACTACCACGCCCTCAACATGATGCACCTCGCCCGCCGGCTGCTCGAGCATTCCGGCGTCAACCCCGCGCGACTCCGCATCGAGTGGATCTCCGCCGCCGAAGGCGTGCGCTTCGCCGAGATCATGAACGACTTCGCCGCCACGCTGCGGAAGCTCGGACCGGTCGTCGATGATGAGGATGGGCTGAGCGAGGTCGAGCTGCGATCCAGGCTCGAACGGGTCTCCGGGCTGATTCCCTACATCAAGGTCGAGATGCGGGAGAAGCTGACCCGCCGGCTCGAGCGACGGGAAGACTACGACGAGCTCTACACCCGGGACGAGGTGGAGAAGCTCTTCACCGAAACAGTCTCCTACCACATCGATCCGGAGAAATGCCAGGCCTGCATGATCTGTCTCCGGAAATGCCCCGTGCACGGCATCGTGGGAGGCAAGAGCCTGATCCACGTCATCGACCAGGATCTGTGCATCAAGTGCGGCACCTGCCATGACGTCTGCCCGGAACGCTTTGGGGCGGTGAGCCGGATCGCCGGCGGAACCGTGCCGCCTCCCATTCCGGAAGAGCAACGCACGATCGAGCGAGGACGGCAGAGGACGGGATAGGCCCGTACCCGCAACACCGCGACACACACATTCGACCGCTGCCCGGTGTCGGAATCCTCCTGGAACGATTCCCGGGCCCTGCCGCTTGACGTACCCATTTATTACAGAAATATTACGGTCGTAGAGAGAGTGACATATTCGGGGACCGGAGCGCGGCTGGGCGTTGCCCGGGATGGAGGAACGGATGAGGGAAGCGGGAGCGGAGGCGGAGGTGTTTGCGGGGGTGGGCTCGGGAGCGGGGGGGGCGGGGGCGGCGGGAGGGGGGGCGTTGCTGGAGTTGCCGGCGGGCGCCTCGCTCGATGAGACGCTGCACGAGCTGCGGGAGATCCTGGACGACATGACGTTTCCGACCGTGCGTCGGTGGCGGGAGCGGGGCGGGAAGGTGCTCGGACATTTCCAGGTCTACTTCCCGGAGGAGATGGCGCACGCGGCGGGCCTGCTGCCGGTGAAGGTGCGGGGCGGTCCGGTGGAACGGCGGAACGCGGACTCTCATTTCGGGTCGGCGATCTGCTCGATCCTGCGGAGCACGCTGGAGCTGGGGCTGAACGGCGACCTGCTGCCGGACCTGTTCGTGACGCACCCGATCTGCGATGGCGCGCGCAATCTGGCGGCGATCTGGTCGCGGAACGTGACCGTGCCGGGGCAGATCCTGTACCTGCCGCAGAACCCGAACAGTGCGTTCTCCGTACCCTGGCTGGCCGCGGAGTACGGCCGCGTGCTGGCGGACATCGAGGCGGTAGCGGGTCGCTCCGTGACGGCGGCCGACCTGCGCGGCTCGATGGCGGTGTTCAACGAGAACCGTCGTCTGATCCGGGAGTTGTACGCGATCCGGCGGGAGACGCCGTGGCTGCTGCCGGTGCACGAGGCGTGGGTGCTGGTGGCGACGGCGGGCATCGTCACGCGCGAGGAGCACAATGCGCTTCTGGCGCGGCTGATCCCGGAGATCCGGAAGCGGCCGGAGCGGAAGACGGACCGCATGCGCGTGGTGTTCGAGGGCGGCTTCTGTGAGCAGCCGCCGCTCGACCTGCTCCGCGCGATCGCGGACTTCTGCTACGTGGTGGACGACGACCTGCTGATCGGGCTCCGCTACATCCTCGAAGACGTCGCGCTCGACGGTCCGCCGCTCGGGCAGCTCGCGGAGGCGTACACGAACCGGTCGTCGTACAGCCCGGTGCAGCACGACCTGCGCAAGCCGAAGGAGCGGATGCTGCTGGAGCGGGTGCGCCGTTCGGGCGCGGAAGCGGTGATCGTCGCGGCGGCAAAGATGTGCGAGCCGGGGCTGGACGAGCAGGTGGCGTACGCTCAAGCGCTCGAGGACGCGGGCATCCCGTACTTTGTGACCGAGTTCGAGGAAATGATGACCGGCTTCGATCACCTGCAGATCCAGCTGGAGACGTTCGTCGAGAACCTGCTGTTCGCGTGAGGATACCCATGACTGCGACGCTCGATCAGGACCTGCTCGGCCGGGGCGCCCGCGAGGGCAGCCGTCTCTTCCGCGACTGGTTCGACGGACTCTCCACCGCCGCGAGGGAAGGCCGGGGCGCAGCCTACGTCTTCGTGATGGGGAGCATGGCGGAGGTCATCCGCACGTTCGACATGCCGCTGGTGTTCCCGGAGATCACATCGCTCCAGACGGCGGTCCGCAAGGTGGCTGACGAGTACCTCAGTCTGGCGGAGGACCACGGCTTCTCGCCCGACGTATGCGGCTACGTGAAAGCCGACTACGCGCTCCAGGTGCGGGGTGGCGAGCACCCGATGGGCCGGATCCCGAAGCCACGGATCGCGGTGCTGACCAACGCCTGCAACACCTACATGAAGTGGGGCGAGATCTGGGAGCGGCTGCACGGCACGCCCGTATTCACGATCGACGTGCCGGGCAGCCGCGGCATGCCGGGCACGCGGGCACCGGACGCGGCCGGGCTCGAGCGGGACCGGAAGTACGTCGAGATGCAGATCCGTGAGCTGATTACACTATTGGAGAAGCAGACGGGGCAGAAGTTCGATATCGACCGGTTCCGCGAGGTGCTGCGTCTGACGAACGAGATGGGCCGGTCGTGGCGGCGCGTGCTGGAGCTGAACCGGGCGAGGCCGGCCGTGTTCGACGCGATGATGGAGGGCACGATCTACCTGGGCGTGGCGAACGCGTTGCGCGGAACCGCGGAAGGGGCGCAGTACTTCGCGGAGCTGGTCGAGGAAATGGAGTACAAGTCGGCCAACGGGGTGAGCGCGCTGGTGGATCGCGAGGAACGGCACCGCCTCGTGTTCGTGGGTGTTCCCTGCTACCCGATCTTCCGCCGCTTCTACCAGCTGTTCACGGAGTGGGGCGGCGTGTTCGTGAGCTCGACCTACACGTGGTTCGCATCGGGTGGTCTGAACGATCCGTTCGAGTACGACCTCGATCACCCGATCGAGAGCCTGGCGGAGGGCGTGCTCCGCGGTGTCACGCGGGCGGGCGACGCGATGCTCTTCCACGACCGGGCGCTACTCGAATCGATCGACGAGTTCGAGGCGGACGGCGTCGTATTCCACCCGGTCAAGAGCTGCCGCACGGTGTCGACCGGGCTGGCCGACAGCCGGCGCGTAGTCCTCGACCAGCGCGATGTGCTCTGTCTCTACATCGAGTCCGACATGATGGACAAGCGCGTGGTGTCGGAAGCGCAGCTGAAGAACCGGATCGATGCCTTCTTCGAGGGGCTCGATTCCCGCCGCATCCGGATGGGAGCGGCCGGCGCCTGACGATCAGGAGAACGAAACGATGGCCTATGCAGCGGGCGTCGACGTGGGGTCGACGCAGACCAAGGCGGTGATCGTCGACGAGACCGGCGCCATTGTGGGCCGGGCGCTGATCCCGACGGGGGCGAACGTGGTGACGGCGGCGGAGCACGCGTTCAGGATCGCGCTCGATGGCCGCGGTCTGGCGGAATCGGAGGTCGCCTTCGTGGTGGGCACGGGCTACGGCCGCTACCGCGTCGAGTTCGGCGACACCCAGATCACGGAAATCCTCTGCCACGCGCGGGGCGCCGCTCGCATGTTCCCGAAGACGGAGACGGTGCTCGACATGGGCGGTCAGGACACGAAGGCGATCCGGATCCGGCCGGGCGGCGACGTGATCGACTTCTGCATGAACGACAAGTGCGCGGCCGGGACGGGCCGGTTCCTGCAGTCGGCGGCCGCCGCCCTCGACCTCGACCTGGGCGAGTTGGGGCCACTCGCTCTCAAGGGTCGCCGCCCAGTGCCGATCAGCACGACGTGCACCGTGTTCGCGGAGTCGGAGGTCCTCTCCTGGCTGGCCCGCGACAAGAAGATCGAGGACATCCTTCTCGGCGTTCACCGGTCGATCGCCTCGCGCTCGGTCTCGCTGCTCCGCAGGGTCGGCGTCGAGGGCGAGGTCACCTTTACGGGCGGCGTGACGCGGAACCCGGCCATGGTCGCGGTGCTGAACGAGCTGCTGGGGACGGAGCTGAACGTGAGCGACGAGTCCCACTTCATGGGCGCACTGGGCGCCGCGTTGTTCGCGCTCGAGCGGATGCACAAGGGGCCGTCGGCCGTCGAGGCGAAGGAGGGTGCGGCATGATGGCATTCGTGGGAATCGACGTCGGCTCGACCTACACCAAGGCGGCGGTCCTGGATGGCGATGGGCGGCTGCTCGGACGCGGGATCCGGAGCACCGGCTTCAAGCTGAACGATGCGGCGGAACGGAACGATGACCGAGGCACTCGAGGAGGCGCGCCTCGATGCGGGCGACGTCGCCTACCTGGTGAGCACGGGCTACGGCCGGAACCAGGTGCAGCGGCGTGATCTCCAGGTGACCGACCTGACGGCGCAGAGCTGGGGCAGCCGTCAGTTCTTCCCCGCGACGCGGACCGTGCTCGACGTGGGCGGCCAGACGATGAAGGCGCTGCGCCTCGATGACACGGGCAAGGTCCAGTCGTTCCGACTGAACGACAAGTGCGCGGCCGGCACGGGCGCGTTCCTCGAGAAGACGGCTCGCTACCTCGGCTACACGATCGAGCAGATCGGGCCACTGGTCGAGTACTCCCTGGAAGTCGTCCCCATCTCGGGCGTGTGCGCGGTCTTTGCCGAGTCGGAAGTGATCAACCACGTGAGCAACGGCGCCCAGCCGGCCGACATCATGCACGGCGCGATGGTCTCGCTGATCGAGCGTTCGGTCCGGCTCATGAAGCGGGTGCGCATGGAGCCCGAGTTCACGCTGGTCGGCGGGATCGCCCGATTCCCGACCATCGTCAAGGTGATGCGCGAGCAGCTCGGGGAGTCGGTCAACCTGCCGCCCGGCGACCTGGTCCAGTTCACGGCCGCGATCGGCGCGGCCTTGCTGGCGCGTCGCCGGCAACACAAACTGGGCACGTCGGAGGGAGCCGTGGCGACGGAGCCGGCAGCGTGACCGACGGGGACGTGTCGGCTGCCCGCCGCGGCCGGGACGAGGAGCTCGGCAAGGACGGCTGGATCCGCCGCTTCACGGGTTCGCCGCCGCGCCTGGTCGAGACGCGCGAGATCTACGAGTCTCTCGGGCGCGACGTGCTGCTCGACCCGCTGCTGCCGGGCGAACTGGCCACCGAGTGCGAAGGCTGTACGCTCGCGCTCACCATGTTTCGTGTCATCTACACGAGGGCGCGCCGCACCGACTGAAGCCGGGGCGCACGCTTCAGCCCCCGGGGGCTGACCGAATCGGAGGAGTATGGAGGACGCGCGCCGTGGCGTGAAGACGATCATCGAGCCGTTCAAGATCAAGACGGTCGAGCCGATCCGCATGACGACCCGCGAGGAACGGCTCGGCCACCTCGAGGAAGCCGGCTTCAACGTGTTTCTGCTGCAGGCGGACCACGTGCTGATCGATCTGCTGACAGACAGCGGCACGTCGGCCATGAGCGCCGAGCAGTGGGCCGCCGTGATGCGCGGCGACGAGGCGTACGCGGGCAGCCGCTCGTTCTACCGGTTCCAGGAGACCGTGCGCAGCATCTTCGGCTTCGAGCAGGTGATTCCGACGCACCAGGGCCGGGCCGCCGAGCGGATCCTGTTCTCGACCGTCTGCCGGCACGGCCACGTGGTGCCGAACAACACGCACTTCGACACCACCCGGGCCAACATCGAGGCGGCGGGCGCGCAGGCCGTGGACCTGCCCTGCGCGGAGGGCCGTGTCCCGTCCGAGCCGCACCCGTTCAAGGGCAACATGGACGTGGCCGCGCTCGAGCGCCTGATCACGGAAGTCGGTGCCGGCCGCATCCCGCTCTGCATGCTCACGATCACGAACAACACGGGCGGCGGCCAGCCGGTGTCGATGGCCAACATCAGGGACGTCTCGCGGGTCTGCCGCAGCCACGGCATCCCGCTCTACATCGACGCCTGCCGGTTCGCCGAGAACGCGTACTTCATCAAGCTGCGCGAGCCCGGGTACGCGAACCGGCCGGTCCGCGAGATCGTGCGCGACATGTTCAGCCATGCCGACGGGTGCACCATGTCCGCCAAGAAGGACGGCCTCGCCAACATCGGCGGATTCCTCGCCACCAACGACGCCCGGCTCGCCCAGCAGGAACGGGATCTGCTGATCCTGACGGAAGGCTTTCCGACGTACGGCGGGCTGGCGGGCCGCGACCTCGAGGCGATCGCGGTCGGCCTCGAGGAGGTGCTGCACGAGGACTACCTGCAGTACCGTCTCGCCTCCGTCCGCTACCTGGGCGAACACATCTCGGCGGCGGGCGTGCCGATCGTGCAACCGCCCGGCGGCCATGCCATCTACATTGATGCGGCCGCGTTCCTGCCGCGCGTGCCGCCCGTCCAGCTGCCGGGGCAGAGCGTGGTCGCCGAACTCTACCTCGAGGGCGGGATCCGCGCGGTCGAGGTCGGCACCGTGATGTTCGGACGGTCGGACCCGGTGACGGGGGAAGAGACGCCGGCCGCGAAGGAGCTGGTCCGGCTGGCGATGCCACGCCGGGTGTACACGCAGAGCCACGTCGACTACATGATCGAGGTGATCAACGCGGTCTGGGAGCGGCGCGAGGCGATCGGCGGGTTCCGGTTCGCCTGGCAGGCGCCCGTGCTCCGCCATTTCACCGCCCGGTTCGAGCCGCTCTACACGCTGGCACGCTGAGCGGCACGGGCCGGAACGTCGGAGGGGACCATGAGCGAGACCGCGAGCGGCGTGCTGCGCGACGAGCACCAGCTGATCCTCGGTGTGGCCGATGCGCTCGAGACGATGCTGAACGAAACGGCCGGCGGCGCGGCGTCCGACCTTGACGCGCTCTCCGACTGCGTCACCTTCTTCCGCCTCTTCGCCGATGCCTGCCATCACGCGAAGGAAGAGGACCTCCTCTTTCCCGAGCTGGAGAGCGCCGGCCTGCCGCACGACGACGGCCCGATCGCGGTCATGCTCGACGAGCACCGCCGCGGCAGGCTCTTCGTGAAGGCGATGGCGGAGGCCCACCCGGGCGTACGGGCGGGCGATGCCGGCGCGCAAGCCGCGTTCGAACGGAATGCCCGCGGCTACATCGACCTGATCCGGAACCACATCACGAAGGAGGACAACGTCCTCTTCATGATGGCGGATCATCTCGTGCACGGTGCCACCTGCCGCCAGCTGTGCGGCGCGTACGAGCGGTCCGACGGCCGCCTGTTCGAGGAACGAACCAAGGCGCAGCTCGAGGCGCTGGCCGCCCGGCTCGCCGACCGTGCCTGAGTCCGGCTGTACCCGCGAGCGCAGCCCCGCGGCCGCCCGCCGGTCCGCATCCGGCGCCGCACCCGCACCCGCTCCCCGGTGTAGACCGCAGGCATGCACGACCGCCTGATCCGACTGTACCGCGACACGTTCGGCGAGCCGGCCTCGATCGCGAGGGTGGTCGCCGACGGATCCCAGCGCTCGTATTTCCGGCTCACCGGCCCGGACGGCCGCACGGTGATCGGCGCGTTCGGGCCGGACCCCGAGGAGAACCGCGCGTTCCTTTCCTTCAGCCGTTCGTTCCGCAGCATCGGCCTGCCCGTCCCCGAGATTCATGCGGCCGACGAGGCCGCGGGCCTCTGGCTCGCCGAGGACCTCGGCGACACCACCCTCTTCGCCGCGCTGTCTGCCGCGCGGGAGGCGGAACCGGACACGTTCCCCGCCTCCATCCGTACCGTCTACGAGGGCGTGGCCCGGCTGCTGCCGCGGATCCAGGTCGAGGGCGCGCGCGTCGCGGACTTCGACGTCGCGTACCCCCGTCCCGCCTTCGACCGCCAGTCGATGCACTGGGACCTGAACTACTTCAAGTACCATTTCCTCAAGCTGGCGCACATCCCCTTCAGCGAGCAGCGGCTCGAGATCGACTTCGAGCGGCTCGCGGACTTCCTGCTCGACACGGACACATCGTTGTTTCTGTACCGCGATTTCCAGTCGCGGAATATCATGTTGCGGGTGGCGGGGGCGGAGGCGGAAGCGTCTGCGGGGGCGTTTGCGGGAGCGGGGGCGGCGGGAGCGGGGGCGGCGGGGGTGGAGCCGTGGCTGATCGATTATCAGGGGGGGAGGCGGGGGGCTCCGCACTACGACATCGCGTCGCTGCTCTATGACGCGAAGGCGGCGATTCCGGACGAGGTGCGGGCGCATCTGCTCGAGGTGTACCTCGATGCGCTGGCGGAGCAGGTGCCGGTCGAGCGGGAAACGTTCCGGGAGCGGTTCCGCGGGTATGTCCTGATCCGGATCATGCAGGCGATGGGCGCCTACGGGTATCGCGGCTTCTTCGAGCGGAAGGCGCGGTTCCTGGAGAGCGTGCCGTACGCGGCGCAGAACATCGCGCGCCTGCTCGAGACCGGCCTTCCCGTGAAGCTGCCGGAGGTCGAGACCGTGCTGGCGCGGATCGCCGAGGAATGGGCGCACCGCGAGGGGCCGGTCCGCCCGCTGCCCGGCTTGACCGTGCACGTGGCCAGCTTCAGCTACCGGCGCGGCTACCCCGATGACGCGACCGGTCACGGCGGCGGCTTCGTGTTCGACTGCCGGGCCCTGCCCAACCCGGGCCGCCGCCCGGAATACGCGTTCGCGACCGGACGGGACGCGCCGGTGGCGGCGTTCCTCGAGGCCGCGCCCGAGGTCGAGGCGTTCTGGTCGAGCGTCCGTGCGCTGGTCGACGCCCAGGTCGGCGTCTACCGTTCCCGCGAGTTCACGGACCTGACGGTGAGCTTCGGCTGCACGGGCGGCCAGCACCGGTCGGTGTACTTGGCGGAGCGGCTGGCGCGTCATTTGCGTGCATCGTATCCTGCCGTTGGCGTGCGGCTCGTGCACCGTGAGATGGAGGCATGGCCGGCAGCGCCGCAAGTTGAAGCAGACTAGGACGTCGCGTCATCACCAGCTATAGGTCCGGCCTCCCCGTCCGGATCGGTGAGACGCCACGCCACAAACTGAACAGCGATGGATGCAATGATCTTCGCCGCCGGCCTCGGCACGAGGCTCGGTGAGATCGGACGCAGTGAGCCGAAGGCGCTCCTGGAGGTGGGCGGAGCGACGATGCTCGAGCACGTCTGTGGCCGGCTGGTGGCCGCGGGCGTGGACCGCATCGTGGTGAATGTCCACCACCACGGCGACCGGATCGAGGCGTTCGTTCGGGACCACGACCTGGGTGCGGAGGTGCTGGTCTCGCGCGAGCCGGAGCGGCCGCTCGAGACGGGCGGCGGACTCGCGCACGCCCGGTCTCTGTTCCGGCGAAGCGGACCGATCTTCCTGCACAACGTGGACGTGATCACGGGTGCCGACCTGCGCGGGATGTACGCGGCGACGGTCGGATCGCGGGCGCTCGCGGTGCTGGCCGTGAACGAGCGGCCGACGTCACGCCATCTGCTGTTCGACCAGGACGGGCTGTTCGGCCGTCTCGATGCGCGCAACGGCACGCGCATCGAGGTGAGGGACCCGCGCGGCACGACCCGGGCCTGGGCGTTCGCCGGGGTCCACGTCATCGCGCCGGAGCTGCTTGATCATCTCACGGAGTCCGGCGTCTTCTCGATTCTCGAGCCGTACCTCCGCCTGGCGGGTGAGGGGCGGCGCATACTCCCCTTCCCTCTGGGCGATGCGCTATGGCTCGAGGTGGGCACGGCCGAGCGCCTGGAATCGGCGCGCCGTGTCCTCGACGTCACCGTCCGAACCGCGGGAAGCGCTTCCGCCACCAACGAGGAGGCAGGGCCATGAAGCTCATCTCGGTGGTCGTCCCGTTTCACGGTGCCGAGCCGCATCTCGCCCGGTGTCTGGACTCACTCTTCGTGCAGCGGTATCCCACGTGGAAGCGAGAGATCATCTTCGTCGACAACGGCGGCACGGAGAAGGCGCGGGCCGTGGTCGAGCGGCAGTCCTCGTTCCAGCTGATCGACGAGCCGGAGCCCGGCCCGTACGCGGCGCGGAACGCGGGGCTCGCCATCGTGCGAGGCGAGATCATCGCCTTCACCGACGCCGACTGTGCGGTCGCGCCGGACTGGCTCGATTCGATCGAGACGGCAATGGCGGACCCCGCCGTAATGGTCGCCGTCGGCAGCTACATGCCGACCCGCGACTCCTTTACCGCTTCCGCCCTCGCGCGCTACGAGAACGAGAAGAACCTCTACGTGTTCAACAGCGCGGACGAGAGCCTGTACTACGGGTACACGAACAACATGGCGGTCCGGGCGAGCGCGTTCGACGAGCTCGGGCCGTTCCGGCTCCGGCAGCGCGGCTCAGACGCGGTGTTCGTGCGCGACGTGGTGGAGCGTTTCGGCCGCGACTCGGTGCGCTACATCCCGGAGATGGCGGTGCGTCATCTCGAGGTCCGCGGCGCGCTCGACTACTACCGCAAGGTCTTCGTGCACAGCCGGAGCATCCGCTCGCTCGAGCCGGTGGCCGGGCTTCGCCCGCTCGAATTCCACGAGCGCATGGACACCTTCTCCCGCACCGTGAAGGGCGCCGGCTACTCGCCGTTCGGCGCGGGCACGCTCCTCGCCCTGCTCGGCGTCGGCATGCTGTTCTGGAAGGCGGGCTCGCTCGTTCCCATGCATGCGACGGCGGGCGCGAGCGACGCCGCGGTGACCCACACGCCCGCCCGGCCCAAGGCTGCGAAGCACGCGAACGGGCGCACGAACGGGAAGTCGGCGAACGGCACCGGCTGGAGCAAGGCCGTCTGATTCTTCAGGACCCGGCCTGCGCGATGACCCGCGCGTAGAACGCTTCGAGCCGCTCGTTCTGGCGGCGTATGTCGAACGCGCGACAGGCAAGGTTGCGCGCCGCCGCCGAGAACGCGCGCCAGCGGTCGGGCTCGCTCAACGCGGCGATCAGGGCGCGCGCGAGGCGCGGTCCGTCGTGTTCGGGTACGAGCCAGCCGGTCTCCCCGTCGATCACCGCTTCCGGCGTCCCACCCGACGCGAAAGACACCACGGGCAGGCCGAGCGCATCCGCTTCCTGGAACACCATCGCGCAACCATCGGTGTCGCCGTTCGCGGCGGTGACGGTCGGCACGCACAGCACGGTCGCGCGGCGCATGAGGTCGAGCACCTCGGGGTACGGTCGCGGCCCGACGAACGAGGCGCGCTCGAGCGCCGCGGCCGCGAGTGATTCGAGCGATGCGCGAAGCGGGCCATCGCCCACCACCACGAGCCGCGCCGCCGGCACCTCGCGCTCCACGGCCGCCATGGCGCGGACCAGGTACTCCGGGCCCTTCTTCTCGACGAGCCGCCCGACGAAGAGGATGACTGGTTCGCGCGCTGTGGCCGGGTCCGGCCGCAGCCGCTCGACGTCCACGCCGATGTGGAGGACGTGCGTCCGGTCGCCCGGGTAGCCGCGCGCGAGCATCGCCCGATGGATGTGGTGGGAGACGGCGATGAACGCGGCGCCCTCATCCTGCAGGCGGCGACGCCGCATCCGGTAGTAGCGGCGAAGCACCGGGTTCGGCCAGCGCGCGTCGTCGTGCATGGTTACGTCGAAGCCGTGGCACGTCACGACGAGCGGCACACCGAGTGCACGGGCGATGGGCAACGCCACGATGCCGCCGCCTTCGAAGTGCGCATGCAGGAGCACGGGGCGTCGCGCACGGAGCCGTTCGAGGAACTGCGGGTCCACGCGGCCGAGTTGCGTCGCGATCTGTGCAAAACGGCGCGGGGCGGATCCGTCCCGCACGGTGACCACACGTTCGTCGGGAAGCTCGAGGCCCGGCACCCTGCGGAGCCCGGCGAAGAAGGCCTGATAGCCGCACAGCCGTGCGGCCTGTTCGCGGATGAAGGTCTCGGATGCGGCCAGCAGGTCATGGCGGTAGACGGCGACGGCCGGCCGGTCGTCCACGGCGTCAGCCGTCGAGCCAGTGGCCGAGGTCGCGCCCGATCAGCGCCTGCAGGTGCGCGATGTCCTCGCGGAATCCGTCGAGCAGCTCGGCACGAAGCGCCGGATCGAGCGGTGGCGCGGGATCGAGGTTGCTCCGGTAGTACCGCTCGAACAGGGATCGCCGCACCCGCTCGGGCACGACGCGGCGCGCCATCTGCTTGGCCGGCGATTGCGCGGCGAACAACCGGTTGAGCCACACCCGCCGGGGCAGGCCTTCGGTCACGTTGTGCCGTTTCCGCGTGTCGAACGCGAACGTGGCGTCCACGTCGAGGAAGCGGCAGAGCCCGGCCAGCGTCTCGTCCGGGCTGCCGCTCAGGTCTTCCTGCAGCAGGACCTGCAAGCGCTCGCGCGGGAAATGCTCGAGGTAGCGCGCGACCTGCTCGCCGTACCGTCCGCGCCCCCGGTAGTGCACGTTCGGGTTCCAGCCCGCGGCGATGCGCTCCGGCTCGGCATCGAGTGCGGCGCGGAAGTCGGCCAGCGGTTCCCGCCCGAGCCGGCGGTTGTGGCACCAGTGTGAGTACGCGCGGTCGGCCGGGTTGCGCAGGATCGCGATCAGGCACGCGTCCGGGATCAGCCGGCGGATCGCGGCGGGCGCGCCGGGCGCCCACAGGTACGTCGCGCTCGCCTCGCCCGCCATGCGCGCATCGCCGCGGTCGGCGAACAGACGCCGGTATGCGTCCAGCCGCCACGTGACGTTGCGGTTGAAGCGCGCGCCGCCCGCGCCGCGGAAGCGCGGCCGCCGGTCCGGGAACGCGAAGTAGCGCGGTTCCTTGACGCGGCTCATGAAGATCTGCGGGTGGCTGCGCAGGTAGCTGTAGAGCGACGTCGTTCCGGACTTGGGCGCACCGATGATCAGGAAGTCCGGCAGGCCGTCTCTCATCGCGCCTCCCCGTTCGCGATTCGCTCGAGTCCCGCCGGTGGCTCCAGGCCCGCGCCACGCACGAGTCCGCCGAACGCCGCGACGAACGCGGCGGCGGAATGCGTCGCCTCCACCCATTCCCTTCCCGCCACGCCGAATCCCGCGCGGAGATCGGGATCGTCGAGCAGCCGGCGCAGCGCCTGTTCGAAGCGCGGCACCAACTCCAGCCCGGCGCCTGGCGCCCGGCCGGTGAAGAGACCGAAGCGCGAGACCACCTCGTCCGGATCGACGGCTGCGACGATCGGCACCTCGTGCGCCAGCGCTTCGAGGAAACTCACGGAGAGGCCCTCGTGGATCGATGTGTTGACCAGCACCCACGCCGCCGAGAGCATCTTCCGCTTCTCCGCCTCGTCCGTGTGGCCGGCGAGGCGGAGGTTGGGCGGGAGCGCGCCGGGAGCCCATGTGCCCGGCCCGCGGAAATGGGGTTGCCCCATCGCCACGAAGTCGACGTCGGGGAACCGCTCGGCGAGCGCGACGAAGAGCCACGGCCGCTTCACGGGATCGAGGCGCGCGAGAAAGACGACGAGCGGACGCGCGGCGCGTCCGGGAGGGCCGTCCATTGGCTCCACGATGTTGGGCAGGATCCTGACCCGGGACGGCGTCACGCCGTAGGTGTCGGGCACGCGATCGCCGAGCTCGCGCGCGGTCGTTGCGAACAGGACCGGGCGCCGCAGCGCGCGCGAGACGGAAACGACCTGTGCGAGGCTGTGCGGGTCCGGTCCGTGCACGCCTCGCGGTTCGGTGTCTTCCGCGCCCGGGATGCGGAGCGTCGCGATGCGCTCGCGATCCCCGGTCGCCCAAGGGTCGCGGACCCAGACGACGATCGGGACTCGCGGTGTCGCGTAGAACCAGCGTCGATAGCCGGAGCGATAATCGATCGACAGCAACAGGTCGGGAGCCGTCGCGCGAGCGCGCCGGAGCTGCTCCAGGGGCGACCCGGTCGGCCACACGACGGGCGTGTCGTGAACGCGTTCGGGCAAACGCGCGTGCACGGGTGGCCGCTCCGCGACCATGAGCACGACGTCGACGCCGAGCTCGGGCCTGTCGGCGAAGAATCGGGCGACCTGGCGGACGGCCCAGCCGAACCCGCCCATGCGGCCGACATCGGTCGCGAACACTTCGTTCGCGACCACGCCGAGAGTGAGCCGGGCCTTCGTTCGGAGCGTCGCCATCACCGTCTCCTGCCGAACGAGAGCCCGAGCGCACGCGCGGCCTCGACGGCGAACACGAGATTCCACGTCACCATTGAAAGCGCGGACGCGGCCGCCGCGCCTTCCACGCCCCAGCGCGGGATGAGCAGCAAGCCGGCCACGACTCCGACGGCGAGCGCGGTCGCGTGGCCGCGCGCCGTCACTCGCTCGCGGCCCGACATGTTGAGCAGGAGCCCGACGGGGCCGGTCGCCGCGTTCACGACCTGACCGAGGCACAGGATGCTCAGGCTCGCGGCGCCCACGGCGTACTCGGCGCCGAAGATCGTGGTCAGGATCCACGTGGAGAACCCGATCAGCAGTGCGGCGACGGGCAACGCCCATGCGAGCGATGCCAGCGCGGCGCGGCGGAGCAGCCGGCGCAGGGCGGTAACGTCACCCATCGCGTGCAGGCGCGCGAGCCGGGGCGCGATTGCCGCGTTGACGCCGGCCAGCGCGAACGCGACGAGATCCGCGCCGCGCACCGCAACCCGGTAGATGCCCGCGTTGGTCGGACCCGCGATCGAGCCCACCAGCAGCAGCCCGAGCTCCCGGTTCGCGTAGGCGAAGCCGCTCACGAACAGCAGCGGCACGACTGCCGCCCGCCAGGCCGCCGCATCGTATCGCGGCGCGGCGTCGCGCACGGCGGCCGGCCGCCAGCGCCCGAGCATGCCGGCCGATAGCGCGAGGGCCGCCGTCGCCGCGGTGACGTACAGCGCGATGGCGAGGACCGAGTCGAGCCCGCCCCCGTGGCCGGTCGCGAACACGATGCCGAGCGCACCCAGCATGACGGCGGGAACCGCGACCTGCTGGGGCACCTGTCCCGTCACCACGTGGTGCAGCCCCCTGAGCGTGGCGGTGCGGATGGCCAGGAGCGACCCGAGCGGGACCAGGGCGAGCGCGATCGTGAACGTGAGCCGGCTCTCGGTGGTGAGCCGCGAGCGCAGCGCGAATCCGACGAGCAGCGTCAGAAAGGCGGCGCCGAACGAGAGGACCAGTGCACGCCGATCCGTCCAGCGGATGATGCCCGCCACCAGGTCGTTCCGTTCCCGCGCGACGCCGGCCGCCACCTCGCGAACGACCAGCGTCGAGAGCGCCGCCGCGCTCGGGATCGCGAGCAACGCCGTGGTCGACAGGGCGAACGCGTACACGCCGTACCCGCGCGGTCCGATGGTCCGGGCCAGGAGCACGCCAACGACGAAGTTGAGGCCCATGGCCCCGCCTCTCACCGCCACGCTGCCCAGCGTGTCCCGGCCCGTCGCCCCGACGAGTGGCAGTCGGCCTCCTGTGTGGCTGAATGGGAGTGGAACTCGTGGCAAGATAGGGACGGCCCCGGTCGCAGACCACTTCCCTTCACGCGGAGACGCGGAGGCGCGGAGGGACCGTACCCTCCGCGCCTCCGCGTTTCCGCGTGAAAGACCCCGTCCCGTGTCCTACTGCAGGTTCTGGGCGGCGCGCATCAGTTCGCGCCGCAGCTGACGACGCGTATCCGGGTCGAGGTTCTGCCCGCCCATCCGGTCGATCATGCCGTCCATCCAGCGTTGCAGCGCCTCCGGGTCCTGCCGGCGACTGGCGCGATCCGCCTGTTCGACGGAGCGCTTGATGCCGTCGATCCAGGTCTGGATGCGACGCGCATCGCGATCGCGGAGGTCGATGTCGTCGACGGCGTCGGACAGATCCTGCAACCACTCGAGCACGCGCTCGCGATCCTCCGTGCGCTGCCGGACGGACTCCTCGAGCGCGTCGCGCAGGTTCACCGTCCAGTCGCCGGTGGGCCAGTCCTCGCGCACGGGCGGCGCCGGCGGGCGGCGGTCGTTCCGGTCGTCCTCGTTCCCGCGGCCGGACTGCTGCGATTCGCCGTCGTGGTTGCGGTCCGCGACCTCCACGGGTCGGTCTCCGAGGAACCCGTTCCACCACTCGCCGAGACGGCCGGCGACACGGTCAACCCAGGACGGCCCGGACCGCACATCGGGGCAGACGGTCTCGGGCTCGCTGCCGCGCAGGAACAGCTCGGTCCGGGCCTCGCCGTCCGCGGGCTCGCAGCCGTCGGCGAGTGCGAGGCCGGTCTCGGGATCGATACTCAGCGTGACGACCTGCTGCGGCCGCTGCCATTCATTGCGGCCGGCGAGGTCCGGGATCCGGTTCATCATGCGGCCCCAGACCTGCGCGGCGATGGGACCGCCGCTCGCGTGCGCAGCGATCGGGCGTGGCTTGTCGAAGCCGACCCAGATACCCGCCGTGAGACGTGGCGTGTAGCCGACGAACCAGGTGTCGGCGCCATCGTTGGTCGTGCCCGTCTTGCCGGCCGCGATCCCGCGGTAGCCGGCGTAGCGGACGTGGCGCCCGGTGCCGCGATCGACGACGTCGCGCAGCAGGTCCGTCATGATGAACGCGGTCGCGGGCGTCATCACAACCTTCCGCTCGACGTCCGGCTGCCAGAGCACTTTGCCGTCCGGATCCTCGACGCTCAGGATGAAGCGCGGCTGGACCGCGGTCCCCTCGGCGGCGAACGCGGTGTACGCGGCGGTCAGCTCGAGCGGACTCACGTCCTCGACGCCGAGCGCCTCGACCGGCGTGCCGTCGAGGTCGGCGTCGAGGCCCGCGTCCTTCGCGAGATGCTCGATGTTGCTCACGCCGACGCGTTCGGCGAGCCGGATGGTCGGCACGTTGCGCGAGAAGACGAGCGCGTCGCGCACGGTCACCGGTCCGATGAAGTCACCGTCCGCGTTACGTGGCTCCCAGGTCCGCCCGCCGCTGACCAGGCGGTAGGGCGAGTCGTCGAGGATGTCGCTGGGCGACCAGCCGCGGGACAGCGCGGCGGCGTAGACGAACGGCTTGAACGCGCTGCCCGCCTGCCGCTGCCCATCGATCGCGCGGTCGAACGAGGACTCGGTCGCGCTGCGCCCGCCGACCAGCGCGAGCACATCACCCGTCTCCTGGTCCATGACCACGACCGCGCCCTGCAGGTACTCGGTCTGCGCGGAGCCGGCCTTGAACTGCGCGCGCGTCGGGCCGTCGAACGCGCCGAACGCGCCGCTCTCGACGCGCCGGATCTGCTTCTCCAGCTCCTCTTCCGCCACTTCCTGAACGCGCAGGTCGAGCGTCGTGTGGATGCGGAGCGGCCGCGAGTACAGGTCCTCGCCCAGCTTGTCCTCCAGCAAGTCGCGGATGTGCTGGACGTAGTAGGCCGCGCGCGGCGAGGGCGTGCGCCGGCGGTCGCGCGCGGAGGCGACGCGGAGCGGCTTCGCGCGGGCGGCATCCGCCTCTTCCGCCGTGATCCGTCCCTGGTCCGCCATCAGTGAGAGCACGAGGTTGCGCCGGGAGCGGGCCGCGTCGGCGTCGTGGCGCGGGTCGTAGTGGCTCGGCGCCTTGGGCAGGGCGGCGAGCATGGCCGCCTGCTCGAGCGTCAGCTTGCTGGCCGGCCGGTCGAAGAACTGGCGCGACGCGGCCTCGATGCCGTACGCGCCGGCGCCGAAGTAGATGTGGTTGAGGTAGAGCTCGAGGATCTCCTGCTTGGAGAACCGTCGCTCGATCTCGCGCGCGACCCGGACCTCGAGCAGCTTGCGGTGGAGCGTCCTGTCGCTCGCCCGGATCCGGTCCGGGAACAGGTTGCGCGTGAGCTGCATCGTGATCGTGCTCGAGCCCTGGCGCGTGCCACCCGCCTTCAGGTTGGCGAAGCCGGCGCCCAGCACGCGGCGCCAGTCCACGCCGTGGTGGCGGTAGAACCGCTTGTCCTCGACCGCGATGAACGCCGCCGGCACGTACGCCGGCAGCGAGCCGATCTCGACGACCGCGTGGTCGACCGGGCCGAGGCTCGCGACGGTCTGTCCGTTGCGATCGAGCACGAGCGAGGCGCCACCCGGCTGGTAGGACGCGAGCGTGGCCACGGCCGGGCAGCCGCGGATCCCGCAGCGGTGCCAGCTGACGGCGCCCAGCAGCGCGATCACGCCCACGACCGCCCACGCGCGCCGGGACCGCGCGACGCGCGACAGCCCACGCTTCAGGCGCGTGAATCGCGGCTTGATGCGTGGAAAGCGACGGGCGTGGCGGCCGGAACCGGTCGCATCGCCAGTGGGGCCCGGAGCGGAGTCCGGGCCGGCGCCGTCGGACGGGTTGGGGGCCATCGAGCTCCTCCCGGGGAAATGCGGCTTCAATCTCTCCTACGGGGCCGGCCTCGCGCGTGTTTCGGGCGCCGGCCGCGAGAGCTTCCGGGTATTGGACCCGCGCGGGGATCGAATCCGTTGCACTCCGGGTGGGTCGGGCTCAGCCGGAGCCGCAGCGTGCGGCCCGGAAATCGACGGGCAGGCAGTCGAAAGCGGTCGTGGCCCAGAGCCCGCGGCGCGCGATTCGCGCGGCCTCGACGGCCGCCTCGATCCGGTCGCGGTAGAGGTCGTTCGGCGGGTAGTACAGCTCGACCACGTAGCCGGCCGCGGCCATCACCTCGTTGACCATGCGCCCGTCGTCCAGCCAGAGGTAGGCGAGCAGCCGGCCGTAGTCGTCGCGCCGCTCCGCGTCGTACTCGAGCCGGACCTGCCGGCCCTCGGGCAGCAGCGCCTCGAGCGCCGCCTTCGCGGAGTCGCCCCAGGGTGCCTGCGCCAGTTCCGGCGCGTCGATCAGCAGCAGCCGGACCCGCTCATCGCGCTCGACGCAATGCAGCGAGTCGCCATCGCTCAGCCGCGCGATCGTGCACGCCGCGATGTCGGCGGACGCGGGGTTGCTCGCGTCCGAGCCGCATCCCGGGAGCGCCACGAGCATGGCGACGAGGAGGGCGGCCGGCGGCCGGGACCGCGAAACCGGCGCCGCCCGGAAAGATGCGTCGCGACGTCGCCGCGCGAGCGGCTCATGAGTGCCGGACATGGTGCCTCAAGATGGACCTGCGCGCGCACGCTGTCAGCCCCCGGCTTGCCCCCGCCTCCGCCCGCGCCGTATCCATCCGCGCGCATGAAGCTCCCGATCGAAGACGTGCTCGCCGATGTGAGGGAACGGCTCGCCCGCGAGCCGGGCCTCGTGCTCGTGGCGCCGCCGGGCGCGGGCAAGACGACGCGCGTCCCGCTCGCGCTGCTGGACGCGGCCTGGCTCGACGGCGCGCGCATGGTGATGCTCGAGCCGCGGCGGCTCGCGGCACGCGCGGCGGCGCGGTACATGGCCCGCCTGCTCGGCGAGGACGTCGGCGAGCGCGTGGGCTACCGTACGCGCCTCGACACGCGAGTCGGGCCCGGCACACGTATCGAGGTCGTGACGGAGGGCGTGCTGACGCGGATGCTCCAGTCCGATCCCGGCCTCGATGGCACCGGCCTCGTGATCTTCGACGAGTTCCACGAGCGGAGCCTGCACGCCGATCTCGGGCTCGCCCTCTGCCTGCACGCGCGCGAACTGCTGCGGCCGGACCTGCGCGTCCTCGTCATGTCCGCCACGCTCGACGCGGAGCCCGTGGCCGGCCTGCTCGGCGACGCCACGGTGCTCCGGTCGGAGGGCCGCGCGCACCCCGTGGAGACGCGACACCTCGCCGAGCCGCGGCGCGGCCGCATCGAGCCGCACGTCGCGCGCGCCGTGCACCGCGCCATCGAGGACGACCAGGGCGACGTGCTCGTGTTCCTGCCGGGCATGGCCGAGATCCGCCGGGTCGCGGAGCTGCTCGAGGGACGTGCGCGGAGCGACGTCGCGGCCGCCGGGTCCGGCCCGCGCCTGCCACGGGGCGTCGACCTGTATCCGCTGCACGGCGACCTGCCGCGCGACCGGCAGGACCGCGCGATCGAGTCGAGTCCCGCCGGCCGTCGCAAGGTGGTGCTGGCGACGTCGATCGCGGAAACGAGCCTGACCATCGACGGTGTGAGGGTCGTGATCGACGCCGGGCTCATGCGCGTGCCGCGCTTCTCGCCGCGAACGGGAATGACCCGGCTCGAGACGGTCGCCGTCACCCGTGACGCGGCCGACCAGCGGCGCGGACGCGCCGGCCGGACGGCTCCCGGCGTCTGCTACCGGCTCTGGACGGAGGCGGAGGAGCACGGTCTGGTCGAGCACCGCTCTCCCGAGATCCGCGAGGCCGACCTCGCTCCGCTCGCGCTCGAGCTCGCCGCCTGGGGCATCGACGACCCCGCCGAACTCCGCTGGCTCGACCTGCCCGCGCCCGCCGCGTTCGCGCAGGCCCGCGAGCTGCTCGCCGGGCTCGGCGCCCTCGATTCCGCGGGCGCGATCACCGGGCACGGGCGGAAGCTTGCCACTCTGCCCGCCCACCCGCGCATCGCGCACATGGTCGGGAGCGCGCACGGAACCGGCGCCCTGGCCACCGCCTGCGACCTCGCCGCGCTGCTCGGTGAGCGCGACCCGCTCCGCAGCGACGCGCCCGTCGATCCGGACCTCGGACTCCGCGTCGAGCTCGTCGAGTGGGCGCGAGCCGGGCGCGCGCCAGGCACGTTGGCGGACAGCACCGTGGACCGCGCCGCGCTGAGCCTCGTCCTCGCCGAGTCGCGGCAGTGGCGCCGCCGACTGGGCGTACGCGATGGCGAGCCCGCCGATCCGTCCGTGACCGGCCTGCTGTTGGCGTACGCGTTCCCGGACCGGATCGGGCGGCGCCGCGGCGGGCGCGGCCGGTTCCTGCTGCGCAACGGCCGGGGCGCCGCGATCGACGCGCATCACGCGATCGCGGGCGAGGCGTACATCGTCGCGGCCGAGTTGGCGGGCCACGGACGGGAGAGCGCGGTCTGGCGGGCGGCCGCGCTGTCCGAGGCGGATCTGCTCGAGCACTTCGCCGACCAGATCACGATCGACCGGGACGTGGCATGGGACGCGAAGTCGGGGAGCGTGCTGGCGCGGCGGGTCGAGCGGCTCGGCGCCATCGAACTGCGCGAGTCGTCGCTGCCCGACGCGGACCCGGACGCCGTGGCCGCCGCACTGCTCGGCGGTATCCGGGCTGCAGGCGTCGGCGCGCTGCCCTGGCCGGACGGGGCCCGGAACGTCCGGGACCGCGTCGCGTTCCTGCGCACGGTCGAGCCGGACGCGTGGCCGGACCCGGGTGATGACGCCCTCGCCGCGTCGCTCGAGGAATGGCTGCTGCCGTGGCTCGCGGGATTCTCGTCGATCGCCGCGCTCGGGCGACTCGACTGGGTGGGCGTGCTGCGGGCGTGGCTCGGCCATGAGCGTGCCCGGCGGCTGGACCTCGCGGCGCCCACGCACATCGAGGTGCCGACCGGATCGCGCATCGCCATCGACTACTCCGATCCGGCTGCGCCCGCGCTCGCCGTCCGGCTGCAGGAAGTGTTCGGGCTGCGCGAGACGCCGCGCGTCGCGGACGGCCGCGTGCCGCTGACGCTGCGGCTGCTCTCGCCCGCGCGGCGGCCAGTCCAGGTCACGCGCGACCTGGCGAGCTTCTGGAAGACCGGCTACTTCGAGGTGCGCAAGGATCTGCGGGCACGGTATCCGAAGCACGCGTGGCCGGAGGATCCGCTCACTGCGGAGCCGACGCGCGGCGTTCGCCGGCGGCGCTGAACGCGAGGCATCCCCCCGGCTCGGTCGTGGCGTGCTAGGGCCGGCTCAGTCGTTCCAGCCCCGGCTCGTCCTGGACCCGGAAGCGGCCGTGCCCCGCACTCGCGATGATGCGGTCCGAGCGCAACCGGGACAGCTCGCGCGCCACCACCTCGCGCACGGTGCCCAGCTCCTCCGCCACCTCGGCCTGCGTGCCGTCGAGCGTGAACGGCCGGCCGCCGGCCAGCGCGGCCCGCGCCAGGAGGTGGGAGGCGAGCCGGGACCGGACGGTCCCCGTCGTCGCGTCCGCGAGCCGGCCGACAAGGCCGCGAAGCCGGCGGCCGAGCCGGGCGAGCAGCGCCCGCGCGAACGTGGAATCCGCTTCGACGGCGGCGAGGACGGCCGCGGCGGGCAGGAACGCGCAGCGGCAGCGTGTGGCGGCGACGGCCGTTGCGGGGTACGTGCCACCGTCGAACGTCGGGATCTCGCCGAGCGAGCCGCCGGGACCTTCGGTATGCACCACGAACTGGCGGCCGCCGATGCTGCGGACGATCCGGATCGTGCCGGCCTCGATGATGGCGAGACCGCGCCCCGGCTCCCCTTCGCGCCAGATCACGGCGCCGGGCCCGTAGTCGCGATGGACCGCGGCGTTCAGCAAACGACGCGCGGCGGCCGGATCGAGCCCGGTCAGCAGGGCCACCTCGTGCGGGCGGGTCGGATTCATCGCCGGTGTGACTCCGGTCACAGACAGAAGGTTGCAGGCCCGGCAGATTCACCGGGTACTCGAACAGGAGAACATATGAAAGCACGCTTCGGATCGGCACTGATCGCCCTGACGCTGACGGCCGCGCCCGCGGCGGCGCAGCACACGCACCCAATGCCGCAGTACGCGGACCGCGAGCGGAGCGGGATCGCCGCGCTCACGCCGCAGCAGCTCGACGAGCTGCGGAACGGCGAGGGCATGGGAATGGCGCTGCCCGCGGAGCTGAACCACTTCCCCGGTCCGAAGCACGCGCTGGAGTGGGCGGATTCGCTGGGCCTCTCGGAGTCGCAGCGGACGCAGCTCGAAGCGATCCGCTCACGGATGAGCGAGCAAGCGTTGCAGCTGGGCGAACGGGTGATCGAAGCGGAGCGGCAACTCGACCTGCGCTTCACCCACGCGCACATTGACAGCGCGACGCTCGCCGGGATGACGGCGGACATCGCCACGCTGTACGGGCGGCTGCGCTACGTGCATCTGGCGGCGCACATCGAGACGCGGGCCCTGCTCACGCCCGCCCAGATCGAGGCGTACGACCGGGTCCGCGGGTACGCGGCGGCTGACCCCTCAGGCACCGGCGGCGGCTGACGCCGGCGGCGGCCGAGAGTCAGGCGCCGGCGGCACGGTGGCCCCGGCGCCGACGCCGCCGCTCCACGTAGAGCCGGGCCCGATCACCGAACTCGCGGTGGTCGGAGCGCCGTTCGGTGATGAGCCGGTCGCGGATGCCTTCGATGTCCTTGACCGAGTGCGCCAGGCGCAGGGCGCGGGCCCGCTCGCGCGGCCCGTGCACGATGCCGGACAGCTCGATGACGCCCGGCTCGACTTCCTCGACGTCGAAGTCCCTTCGGCCGACGACGGAGTCGGACCAGAGCACATCGAGCATCCGGTCCTCGAGCCGCGTGCGACGCCGCCCCTGCCACGCCTCGCGCACGAGCCGGCGTCCGCCGCGCGAGACGAGCAGACCGCTCACCACCGCGCCGATGCCGATCAGGCCGGCGATCCCGATCTTGAGCGCGAGTCCGGGCTGATCCCCGTTCGATCCGTCCTTCATGGGGTCCTCTTCCACCTTTCGATGATTCCTACGGCATGCGGCCGCCCGCCGGCCCGTCCGTGATGGCCGCGAGCACGCGCTGCACGATGCCGTCCTGTGCGTTGTTCTCGATCCAGCGCGCGACGATTACCACGTCGTTCTCCGGATCGCAGTAGATCATGTTGACACCCGAGCCGAGATGGGTCCACGCGCTGGCCGGCGCGCTGGGTAGCGACTTCCTGCCCGTATTCAGGAAAAAGTTCATGAACCCGTAGCCGTCGTTCGCGGGTCCCGGCGTGCGGGCCATGGCCAGCCAATCGTGCGAGAGCAGCTGGTGCTCGCCCCAGCGGCCGTCGCGCAGGGTGAACAGGCCGAAGCGCGCCTGGTCGCGCGCGCTGATGAACATGCCGCCGCCCCAGTGGCCGCCGCCACTCACGCTCTGGATGCGCTGCCCGTCGATCACGACCCACGAATTTTCGTAGCCGTACCAGCGCCAGGTCGGCGATGCGCCGATCGGATCCATCACGTACTCGCGCAGCACCGCGGGCAGCGGACGCCGCCAGATGTTGAGCGCGGCCAGCGCCAGGACATTGACCCGGGTGTCGTTGTATTCATAGACCGTGCCGGGCTCGACGCGCTCCCGCGTCAGCCACGTCGACGGCTGGCCCGTCGGCCGGTCCGCCCACTCCGGCTTCCCCCAGAGCGTCCCTTCCCAGTCGCTGGTCTGGCGCAGCAGGTCATCCCACGTGATCTGCCGGTCGTGCTCCGTCGGGAACAGGTCGAACGGGCGGGTCGCGCCGAGCGGGCCGCGACCGCCCTCGACCGCCTGCGTGGGCACTTCCGCCGCGAACACCGGCGCCATCATCGGCCACACCGGTGCGTCAAGGGCACCGATCATGCCCCGGTCGTATGCCAGCCCGACCACCGTCGAAAGGAAGCTCTTCGTCACGCTGAACGTCATGTCCACCCGCTCCGGCTCGCCCCATTCCGCGACGATGTAGCCGTGCCGGACCACGATGCCCGTCTGCGGGCCGCGCACCTTGAACGGTCCCGTCGCATCGCCGAACGGCTCCCGGCCGAACGTCTTGTAGTGGTTCTCTTCCAGGTCGCGCGGCGCGTTCGTCTCGCTCGCCTGCGCGAACGCGACCGCCTCCTGCAGCTTCGCACCGTCCATCCCCACCTGCTCCGGCCGCCGGTGTTCCCACGCGTCCCCCTTGCCCGGCCAGTACACCGCCTGCCCCACCACCGGCACCACCGCTCCGAGCACCAGGATGAGCGCCACCACGACGTTCCGAACCCGCATCATTCCCTTCCTGAAAACGCTCCCGCTCCCCCCGCTCCCGATCCCGCCCCCGCAAACGCCTCCGCTTCCGCTCCCGCCCCCCGCTCTACTACTTTCCCCCGCATGAGTGAAAAGACCAGCCCGAACGCCGGCCCGACCGATTTCATCCGTGCCATGATCACCCGCGACGTCGCCGCCGGCAAGTTCGGCGGCCGGGTCGTGACGCGGTTCCCGCCGGAGCCGAACGGCTTCCTGCACATCGGGCACGCGAAATCGATCTGTCTGAACTTCGGCGTCGCGCAGGAGTACACAGGCGCCCGCTGCCACCTGCGGTTCGACGACACGAACCCGGAGACCGAGGACATCAAGTACGTGGACGCCGCCATCCGCGACGTCCGCTGGCTCGGCTTCGACTGGGGCGAGCACCTCTACTTCGCGTCCGACTACTTCCCCGAGTTCTACCGCCAGGCGGAAGGTCTCGTCCGGAAGGGCCTCGCCTACGTGGACAGCTCGTCCGAGGACGAGATCCGCGAGGCCCGCGGCACGGTCATGACGCCGGGCGTACCGACGAAGTACCGGACCCGCACGGTCGACGAGAACCTCGACCTGCTCGGCCGGATGCGGGCGGGCGAATTCCCGGACGGCGCGCACGTGGTGCGGGCGAAGATCGACCTGTCGTCGCCGAACATGCTGATGCGCGACCCGATCCTGCTCCGCATCCGGCACGCCGCGCACTACCGGCAGGGCGACGCATGGTGCCTGTACCCACTTTACGACTACGCGCACCCGCTGGAGGACGCGATCGAGGGCGTGACCCACTCGCTCTGCACGCTCGAGTTCGAGAACAACCGCGAGATCTACGACTGGGTCGTGGACAACTGCGACCTCGAGTACCGGCCCGAGCAGACGGAGTTCGCGCGCCTCGCGCTCGACTACACGGTCGTGAGCAAGCGCAAGCTGCTCCAGCTCGTGGATGGCGGCCACGTGAACGGCTGGGACGACCCGCGCATGCCGACGCTCGCCGGGCTCCGCCGCCGTGGCGTCACACCCGAGGCGATCCGCCGCTTCGCCGACATGGTCGGCGTCGCCAAGACCAACAGCCGCGTCGACATCGCCAAGTTCGAGTTCGCGGTCCGCGAGGACCTGAACCAGCGCGCGCCGCGCGTGCTCTGCGTGACCCGGCCGCTCCGCGTCGTCATTACCAATTATCCCGAGGGCCGGCGCGAGTCCTTCGACGCGCCCTACTGGCCGCACGACGTGCCGAAGCAGGGCTCGCGCCCCCTGCCCTTCTCGCGCGAGATCCTGATCGAGCGCGACGACTTCATGGAGGACCCGCCGCGCTCGTTCCACCGGCTCGCGCCCGGTCGCGAGGTGCGGCTGCGCTACGCGTACATCATCCGGTGCGACGAGGTCGTGAAGGATGCGGCGGGCGAGGTCGTCGAGCTGCGCTGCACGTACGATCCGGAGACCCGCGGCGGCGCCACGCCCGATGGCCGGACCGTGAAGGGCACGATCCACTGGGTCTCGGCCTCCGACTCGCTGCCCTGCGAGGTCCGCCTGTACGACCGGCTGTTCCGGGCCGCGGATCCGGAGGCGGGCGAGGAGGACTTCAAGGCGCACCTGAACCCGGAGTCGCTGGTCGTGCTGCGCGACGCGCGGATCGAGCCGTCCGTCGCCGGACACCCGCCGGGCAGCCGCTACCAGTTCGAGCGGCTCGGCTACTTCTGCGCGGACAGCGAGGACTCGGGCACGAGCGGCCTCGTCTTCAACCGGACGGTCACGCTGCGCGACACGTGGGCGAAGATCGCGCGGGCCGGCGCCGCCGAGTCGCCGGGCCGGCCGCGGCGGAAGCCGGATCGCGGCGCAGAGCCGGCCGCGCCCAGGAACGTCGAGCGTCCGCCGCGGCCGGCGGATCTCGAGCGTCGCTACCACGATCTGCTCGACCGGTTCGACCTCGGCCCGGACGAGGCGGACCGGCTGACGCGCGACGCCGCGATCGCGGACTTCTTCGAGGAGGCGGCGGCCGCCGCCGGACCGGGTGAAGGCGCGAAGGCGACAGCCAACTGGATGGTCAACGAGCTGTCCGCCGACCTCGGCGAGCGCGGCATCGAGGAGCTGCCCTTCCGCGGCGCGGACCTCGGCCGACTCGCTCGACTCGTGCTCGACGGCACGCTCTCCAGCTCCGGCGGCCGCGACGTGCTGCACGAGATGGTCGAGCACGGCGGCGATCCGGGTGCTGTCGCGGACCGACTCGGCCTGCGTCAGGTCAGCGATGCGGACGCGCTCGCGCCCATCGTCGATGCCGTTCTCGCCGCCAATCCCGCCAAGGCCGACGAGTACCGGTCGGGACGCACCGGGCTGCTCGGCTTCTTCGTCGGGCAGGTCATGGGACGGACGAAGGGCGCAGCCAATCCGGGGGTCGTGCGGGCATTGCTGGAGGCCAGACTCGGGGGGGGAGCGGAGGCGGAGGCGTTGGCGGGACGGGGAGCGCGGGCGGGTGAGACGGGTGGCGCAGGGCGTAACCATCGCGGACGTCGAGTACCTCGGGAATCCGGGCTACATCGCGGCGTCCGTGCTCGAGTGCGACGACGGGCTGGCCATCATCGATCCCGGCCCGACGACGAGCCTGGCCGGGCTGCGAGCGCGGCTCGAGGAGATGGGCGCCTCGTTCGACGACGTCGCCTGCCTCCTGCTCACGCACATCCACCTCGACCACGCAGGCGCAAGCGGTGTGCTGGTCCGCGAGCACCCGCGCATCCGCGTGCACGTCCACGAGCGCGGCGCGAAGCACATGGTCGACCCGACCCGGCTGCTGGATAGCGCGACCCGGCTCTATGGCGCGGACATGGAGCGGCTCTGGGGCGAGGTCGCGCCGGTGCCGGCGGGCAATGTCGTGAGCCTGGCCGGCGGCGAGATCCTGTCCCCGGGCGGACGCAGGCTCCGCGTCGCCTACACCCCCGGCCACGCGTGGCACCACGTCAGCTACTTCGACGAGACATCGGGCATCGCGTTCGTCGGCGACACCTGCGGCGAGCGCTTCCTCGACGCGGCGTACGTGCTGCCCGTGACGCCACCGCCGGACATCGATCTCGAGGTCTGGGCCGAGAGCATCGAGCGCATCCGCGCGTGGGACGCGGAGGCGCTGGTCGTCACGCATTTCGGCCTCTGCACCCGGCCGTCGTGGCACCTCGACGCGCACGGCGCGGAGCTGGCCGACTGGGCGGAGCGTGTGCGCGCATTGCTCGACGAGCCGGGCACCGATGAGGAACACGCCGCCCGTTTCGCGGACGGCGTGTTCGCGCGCATCACGGAGCTGCTGCCTCGCGACGTCGCGCGCTACTACGACGAGGGCGCGCCCGACGCGGGCTGGTTCGGCCTCGCCCGCTACTGGCGCAAGCGGCTCAACGAGCGCCCGTCATGACGAACAGCGGCTTGCCCTCGAACGTCGCATAAACGGGACGCAACCGGTCCGTCTTGTAGTACCGGTTCACGTCCACCGTCTTCTTCTCCTGCGAGACCAGCGTCAGCGGCACACTGTCGTAGTTGCCCTTGTGGATGCTGACGAGCCGGCCGAACCGTTCCGCGAGCACGAGGTCGAGCGCAAGGTTGCCGAAGCCCATGGGCACGATCGAGTCGAGCGCGTCCGGATCGCCGGACCGCACGAGGTAGCCGAGCCGCTGGTTGACGACGTTGATGCGGCGGCCGTTGTTGTACTTCGGTGACAGTTCCTTGAGCGCGGCCGCGACCTTGTCGCCGATCCCGCCCAGCTTCTTGTGGCCGTACTGGTCCGTCTCATCGCTCTCGAACGACATGCCGCCACCCGTGAAGGTCGCGCCCTCGGACACGAGCACGACCGAGTACTTGCTCGGCGCGCGGTTCCGGTCGTGCACCATCAGCTCCGTGAGCCGCTCGATGTCGAACGGGTATTCCGGGATCACGCAGCGGTCGGCGGCGCCGGCCATGGTCGGCAGCAGCGCCGTGAAGCCGGCGTAACGGCCGAACACCTCGATCACGAGGAACCGCTCGTGCGAGCCGGCCGATGTCCGCAGCCGGTGCGTCAGCTCGATGGTCCGCGTAACGCACGTGCTGAAGCCGATGCAGTAGTCGGTCCCCGGCACATTGTTGTCCATGGTCTTCGGGATCGCGACCACCGGCACGCCCTCGCGGTGAAGCCGCTCGCCGTAGCTCAGCGTGTCGTCCCCGCCGATCGGAACCAGCACGTCGATGCCCAGCCACTCGAGGTTCCGCAGCACGTCCGGCGTCGCATCGTTGATCTCCGCCGTGTACGTGTCGCGCAGATGCTCCGGCACGCTCGGCCGGGGCAGCGCCGCCGGCCGCGTCCGCGACGTGTGCAGGAACGTGCCGCCCGTCCGACCCGCACGGTTCACCACCGGCTCCGTCAGCTCCTGCACGCAATCGGAGTTGTCCGCGTCCGGGCTCCGCTGCAGATCCACGAGGCCCGCCCAGCCGCGACGGATCCCGAGCACCCGGTATCCCTCCGCCAGCGCCCGGATCGTCAACGCCCGTATCGCCGGGTTCAGCCCCGGCACATCGCCGCCACCCGTCAGAATCCCGATCGTGCCCTTCTTCGCCGCCATTGTGGGTCTCGCTTCCCCGCGTTTGTTCTGGAGTTTATCCAAGGACCGCCATTCCGACCCCACCCCGACCCGATAGATCCCCCACCTCACCCGCCCCCCCTTCGCCTCCCCCCCGCTCCCGCCGCTCCCACTCCCGCCCCCGCAAACGCCTCCGCCTCCGCTCCCGCTGCCCGATCCAGTCGGGCAACTCCCGACAGCGATCCCCCCCAGTACCCGACGGAAATCCCGGGTCCGATCCCGTATCTTGGCGCTGTAGCGCATTGACGCTACACCGGAAGGTGAAGCTGCGAGCCCAGTCCCGTCGGGGGTGGTAGCGCGACAACCAACCCGACCGTTTGCGCCAAGCGCGCGCCGCTCTCCGGCGGGACCTGCGCAGCAAGGAGGTCAAGGTGATCCGGCGCATTGTCGTTCCTCTCGATGGCTCACCCTTCGGCGACTGGGCGATCACCTACGCGATGGCGATCGGCCGTCGCGGCGATGCCACGATCGAGTTGCTCCACGTTCACGTCCCACATCACATCGGCGGCAATCTCTTCACCGTCACTCCGTACATGTACGAGGGTGTGCTGGACGTCGATGCGAAGCTCGATCACGACGTGCTGGCCCGCGAACTGGAAGCGCTGCAGGAGCGGGCGCTCCGGCTGTCCGCGGATTCGGGACTCGAAGTGACCGCGCGCCTGGTCACCGGTACGGTGGACAGCGCGGTCCCCTGTGAAGCCGAGGAGTTCCATGCCGATCTGATCGTCATGGCCACCCACGCGCGCTCGGGTTTCGCGCGGGTGCGGCTGGGCAGTGTGGCGGATTGCGTGGTTCGTAAGGCCACCATGCCGGTACTGCTGGTGAGGCCGCCCGAAGGCTTCTCGGAGAGCCTGCCGGTTCCCGAGTTCCGCAGCGTGTTGATCGCTCTCGACGGTTCGTCGTTCTCGGAGCAGATTCTCGAGCCGGCCGCGCACGTGGCCCGTCTCTTCGAAGCGGATGTCGCGCTCGTGCACGTGGAAGTGCCGCACGGCGAGCGGACGATCCTGGGCATGCAGGCGGGCAAGGCGGCGATCGGCAAGATGCAGGAGGTGTCGGAGCATTACCTGCAACATCTGGTGACCACGCACAGCCATCTCTTCGAGCGTCCACAGCTCAAGGCCGTGGTGGCCACGTACCCGGGTACGGCCATTCTCGAGGCCGCCCGGGAGTGCGGCGCCGGGCTCATCGCCATGGCGACGCACGGCAGGGGTGGCCTGACCCGCCTGATCCTGGGAAGCACGGCGAACGAAGTGCTCGTCAACTCGCCCGTGCCCGTTCTGCTCCACCGTCCGGTACTGGCGCCGGAGCTGCGCCAGTTCGCGGGGACCGCTGCGGCGCAGACCCGGCCAGACTGAGACCGCAAAACCGGGATCCGGCCGCGCACGCGCCGGTGGACCGGGTCCGCTCTCGAGAGCGGGCCCGGTTCCTTTTTGCGACGTCGCACCCGATCTTCCCTGCCCCATGGAACGAACCGGACTTTCCCTGTTCGCGGTGTGCGCGCCCGGGCTCGAGCCGCTGGTCGAAGCCGAGCTCCGCGGCCTCGGCATCGCCGGCGTCGCGGAGCCGGGCGGTGTCGCGTTCGACGGCGGCGCCGTCGAGCTGAGCCGGGCCAACCTCGAGCTGCGCACAGCGACGCGCGTGTTGCGGCGGCTGGGCACGTTCCGGGCTCGGACGTTCGGCGAGCTCGAGCGGCATGCGCGAGCGGTCCGGTGGGCCGATGTTCTCACGGCCGGCGCCGAGGTACGACTGCGCGTGTCCTGCAGCAAGTCGCGCCTGTACCACGAGGGCGCCGTCGCCGAACGGATGTACGACGCAATCGGCGAGCGGACCGGCGCGCGACCGGCCGCGCGCGCGGTCACCGACGATGACGACAGCGCCGACGCGCAACTCATCGTGGTCCGCTTCCACCGCGATGTCTGCACGGTCAGCGCCGACACGTCGGGTGCGCCGCTCCACATGCGTGGCTACCGGCAGGCGCTGGCGAAGGCGCCGCTCCGCGAGACGCTGGCCGCCGCGATGCTGCTCGGCTCGCGCTGGCCCGCGGACGTGATGCTGCTCGATCCGCTCTGCGGGTCCGGCACCATCGCAATCGAGGCCGCGCTGCTCGCGCGACGCGTACCGCCCGCGCTCGCCGGCCCGGACCGGCGGCCTCGCGACTTCCGGTTCCGTGCCTGGCCGGACCACGACTCCGCCGTCTTCGACCGCGAGGTCGTGCGACTGCGGGCCGCGATCCTGGACACGGCGCTAGTGCCGGTCCTCGCATCCGACCGGAACGCGGGCGCGATCCGGGCGGCCACATCGAACGCGGAGCGGGCGGGCGTCGCGAGCGGACATCGGCTTCGAGATACGCGATCTCGACGCGGTCCGGCCACCTTCCGGGACGGGCTGGCTGGTGACCAATCCGCCCTACGGCGTGCGCGTCGGCGACCGTGCGGAGAGCCGCGCCGTCGCGGCCCTGCTCGCGCGGCTCGGGCGCACGACGTTCTCACGCTGGACGCTGGTCGCGCTCACCGCCGACGCCGGCCTGGGGCGCCGGCTCGAGGGCTCGAGCGAGGCGCTGCGCACGCGCAACGGGGGGATCCCCGTCCATCTCCTCGTGCGGCCGCCCGGCGCCGAAACCGGCGCCGGCGCCGGGGCGTAGGACCAGCAGCGACCGATCGCATCGCCCACTCCACCACGCTCACGGGTAGCGACATGGACCTGCTCCTGCAGGACGTCCGGTTCGGGTTCCGCCGGCTCGTCTCGAGCCCTCTCTTCACCGCGGTCGCCACGCTCTCGCTCGCGCTCGGCATCGGCGCGAACACGGCGATCTTCAGCATCGTGAACGCGGTACTGCTGCGCCATCCGCCGTACGCGGACGCGGAATCGCTGGTCGAGGTCTACACCAGCGACACCAGCGGTTTCGAGGAGGCGACGTCGTCGTACCCGGACTATCTCGACATGCGCACCTCACCGGTGTTCGAGGACGCGGCCGGGACCGAGGTCTTCATGGCCACGGTGGAGCCCGACGAGCAGGCGGACGGCGCGTCCATGCTCATGGGCGAGCTGGTGACCGGCAACTACTTCGACCTGCTCGGGATCCGGCCCGCGCTCGGGCGCACTTTCGTGCCCGAGGAGGACGTGACGCCCGACACGCATCCGGTCGTCGTGCTGAGCTACGGCTACTGGCAACGCGTGTTCGCATCCGATCCCGGCGTGATCGGTCGCACGATCCGCATCAACCGCCAGCCGTACACTGTCGTGGGCGTCGCCGCCGCGGGTTACAAGGGCACGATCCAGGGACTCGCGGTGGATGCGTTCGTGCCCTTCATGATGGTGAACCGGATCATGCCCGGCGACGGCGACCGTCTCGAACAGCGCGGCAGCCGCAGCATGTTCGTGAAGGCGCGCCTGCGCGATGGCGTGACGGCGGCGCAGGCGAACGAGGCGATGAAGGCGCTGGCCACGCGACTGGCGCAGACCTACCCGTCGTCGAACGAGAACCGCCGGATGTCGGTGCTGCCCACGCTCGACGTGTCCGTGCACCCGATGGTGGACCGCGCGCTCGTGCCGGTCGCCGCGCTGCTGCTCTCCGTCGTCGCGCTCGTCCTGCTCATCGCGTGCGCCAACCTGGCCAGCTTCCTGCTCGCCCGCGCGGCCGACCGCCGCCGCGAGATCGCCGTCCGCCTCGCCATCGGCGCGAGCCGCATCCAGCTCGCGCGCCAGCTGCTGGTCGAGAGCGTGATGCTCGCGCTGCTCGGCGGCGTATTCGGCATCGCGCTCGCCTGGATCGTCGTGCGGCTGCTGGTCAACTTCCAGCCGCCGCTGCCGATCCCGATCCATCTCGACATCTCGATCGACATGCACGTGCTGCTCTTTACGCTCGGCGTATCCGTGCTGGCCGGCATCGCGTTCGGGCTCGCGCCCGGACTGCAGGCCGCGCGCTTCGAGGTCGCGCCCACGCTCCGCGAGGAGACCGGCGCGACGGGCGCGCGGCGGCGCGTCACGCTCCGCGGCGCGCTCGTCGTCGGACAGGTCGCGTTCTCGCTGCTCCTGCTCGTCGGTTCCGGCCTTTTCGTGCGCAGCCTGCAGAACGCGCAGGCCATCGATCCCGGCTTCGACACCGGGCCCGCTGCCATTCTCTGGCCCAACACCGAGATGGGCGGTCTCGACGCGGCGCAGAGCTGGGCGTACTACGACGAGCTGATGCGGGAGCTGGCCGCCGAGCCCGGCGTGACCGGCGTCACGCTCGCGGGCAGGCTGCCGCTCGGCTCTTCGATCCAGACCCGTTCGCTCAACGTGGAGGGCGCCGAGCCGCCGGCCGGTCAAAAGGCGTTCCAGGTCGACGACGCTGACGTCGATGAGAACTATTTCGACGTGATGAAGGTCCCGATCGTGGCGGGCCGCGCCTTCACCTCGGCCGACAACGCCGATGCCGCTCGCGTCGCAATCATCAGCGAGGCCATGGCCGACCGCTTCTGGCCGGCGGGTGATGCGCTCGGCGCCACGTTCTACCTCGGCGAGAACCGCGAACGGCCCGTCCGGATCGTCGGCATCGCGAAGGACACGAAGGTGCGGACGCTCGGCGAGTCGCCGCGACCGTACTTCTACACCAGCATCCACCAGTCGCCGAGCCCGTTCGGCCTCCTCGTCGTCAAGGGCTCGCTGCCATCCACCTCGCTCGTCCTGGCCGGACGCCGCATCGCGCGCGCCGTCGATCCGAACGTCGTGCTCATCGATGCCCAGACCATGGAGCAGCACCTCGCTCTGCTGCTCTTCGCGCCGCGCATGGCCGCCCTCCTGCTCTCCGTGTTCGGCGCCCTCGCGCTACTGCTCGCCACCATCGGGCTCTACGGCATCGTGAGCTATGCCGTGGCGCGGCGCACCCGCGAGGTCGGGATCCGCGTCGCGCTCGGCGCCGATCCGAGAAGCGTCGTCGCGATGCTGACCGGGGCCGGACTCCGCCTCGTCATCGTCGGCGGCGTCATCGGCCTCGCGCTCTCGGCCGGCCTGACCTGGACGATCTCCCGGTATCTGTACGGAGTCGGGGCGACGGACCTGGTCACGTTCATCGGCGTGCCCGCGATCCTGGTCGGGACCGGTCTGCTGGCGTCATGGGTGCCGGCGAGGCGGGCAGCGCGGGTGGATCCGTTGTCCGCGCTCAGAACGGACTAGGGGGACGGATTCGGGGGGCGGGGGCGGAGGCGGAGGCGTTTGCGGGACAGGGAGCGGGGGCGGCGGGAGCGGGGGCGGCGGGAGCGGGGGCGGCGGGATTCCCGCTCCCCTCCCGCTCCCGCCGCTCCCGCCCACGCCCCCGCAAACGCTTCCGCCTCCGCTCCCACATCCCTATTCTTCCCTCCATGCAAATACGACAATCCAACTGGCACCAGATCGAGAACTACCTGGCGGACGACAACCGCGTCATCGTCCCGATCGGCAGCACGGAGCAGCACGGCGGGCTCAGCTTGATGACGGACGCGATCCTCGCGGAGCGCGTGGCGACGGATGCGGCGGAGCCGCTGGGCGTACCGGTGCTGCCCGTGATTCCGTTCGGCGTCTCGACCTACTTCCTCGGCTACCCGGGCACCATCTCGCTGCGGGTCGAGACGCTGGTCGCGGTGGTCCGCGACGTGCTCGACTCGCTCGCGTACACGGGCTTCCAGCGCGTGTTGATCGTGAACGGTCACGGCGGCAATGCGCCCGCGGCCGGCCTCGCGATCCAGTGGATGCGCGAGAATCCGGGCGTGCGCGTGAAGTTCCACAACTGGTGGAACGCGCCGGCGACGTGGGCGCACGCGCAGCGCATCGACCCGGTCGCGTCGCACGCGTCGTGGCTCGAGAACTTCCCGTGGACCCGGCTGGAAGGCGTCGTCTACCCGGACGGAGCGAAGGAGCCGATCGACGTGGACCGGCTCAAGCTGCTCGATCCGAAGTCCGCGCGCGCGCTGCTGGGCGATGGCAACTTCGCCGGCCGGTACCACCGACCCGACGAGGAGATGCTCGCGCTCTGGGCGACGGGCGTCGCCGAGACGCGGCGGGCGCTCGAGGGGCCCTGGTCCTGAGGGAGAGAGGGGGATTCAGGGGGGATATTGGGGATCTGGAGATGGTACTGCGGGAAGGGCGATGAATATCCGATTCGATGAGCGGCCGGTCATCGTGACCGGCGCGGCGCACGGGTTCGGGCGCGAGATCGCGCGCGCGTTCTCCGGCCTGGGCGCCCGCGTCTGGGCCTGCGACGTCCTCGAGCAGGAGCTGTTCGAGACGCGGGCGTCCTGCGATGGCGGCTGCCACACCCGGGTCGTGGACGTCACGGACCGCGACGCCGTGCAGCGCTTCGTCGCCGAGGTCCTCGAACACGAGGGCGGTGTCCACGTGCTCGTGAACAACGCGGGTGGAGTGCTCGGCCAGGTCGGCAAGCCGCTCGAGGACGTGACGGAAGCGGATTGGCGCGGCATCTTCGACGTGAACGTGAGCGCCGCGTTCTGGTTCAGCCAGGCGTGCGCGCCGACGATGAAGGCGGCGGGCGGGGGCCGCATCGTCAACATCTCGAGCGGCGCGGGCCTGGGCGTGAGCCTCACGGGCATCCAGGCGTACGCCTCGTCGAAGGCGGCGCAGATCGGGCTGACCCGGCAGCTCGCGCACGAGCTCGGTCCGTTCGGCATCACGGTCAACAACATCGCGCCCGGCTTCGTACGCTCGAACCCGACCACCGAACGGCAGTGGGAGTCCTACGGTGCGGACGGCCAGTTGCGGCTGGTCGATTCGATCTTCCTGCGCCGGCTCGGGCATGCGGCCGACATCGCCAATGCCGTCCTCTTCTTCGCGTCCGACTACGCGGGCTGGATCACGGGCCAGGTGCTGAGCGTCAACGGAGGCCGTTGACGTCCGACAGGCAGGCCGCGCTCTCTTCCACTCCGGTCGCCCATCGCACGCACGCGCTCGCCGCGCGCAAACGGAACATCGCGTCCGCCACGGCGGCGGGCGCTTCTTCGTGCGGGAAATGGCCGACCCCCGGGACCGTGTCGATCACGAACACGGGCAGCCGCTCCCGCATCATCGCCAGCTCCGGCCCCTGTGGCCCACCTTCGTGCGGGTGGCCGCCGAGCAGCATCAGGACCGGCGCCCTGACCTGCGCGAGACGCGGCGCGAGCGAGTCCGGCTCCTTCGCGTCCGCGAACGCGTTCAGCGCCCGGACGGCCGCGCCTCGGTCCTCGCCGCCCACCATGTAGCCGGCCACGACCGTGTCGTTCACCCAGGAAGGGTCCGCCGACTTTTCGCGCAGCGTGCCGCGCACCTTGCCCTTGATCCCGCCGGAGAACGGTAACCCCAGGAGAAAAGAGAAATGGAGCGCCAGGCGGAGACCTGGCGTCGTGGCCGTCTCGCTCGCGCCCGCCTCCAGCAGGAGGATGCCGTCCACGCGCTCGGGGTGTCGGGCCGCGGCGCGCAGCGCGATCGAGCCGCCGATCGTGTGCGCCAGCAGGTACGCCCGGTCGATGCCGAGCGAGTCGAGCAGCGCGATGATCCGGTCGCCCTGCGCGGTGAGCGAATAGTCGGCGTCCTTCGGGCGCGACCCTCGCGCCACGCCCGGCAGCTCGGGCGCGAGCACGCGGAACCCCTCGTCCACGAGCAGCGGCGCGATGCGCCGGAACTGGTAGCTGGAGCCGAGCAGCCCCGAGACCAGAACGACCACGTCGCCCTGCCCCGCATCGGCGACGAACACGGTTTCCGCAGGCGCGACGACGATCCGGCGCTCCACTCCCGGCAAGGCGTGCGCGACGAGTGAGTCCAGCTTCTGCGCGGCGAGCGAGCCCGGCACGGCGAACGTGCCGAGCGCGAGCAGGGACAACCGGAAAAAATACGTGCGGTTCATGATTCGTCCCGGTACGCGCGGGTTGTCCGGCCGCCGCCAGCGAAGCCGTGCCCGGCGGGCGGCGCTCCGGGTGGCGGGTGACGTGCCAAGTTGGGGGATGCCCCCGGGCCGAGCAAGCGGACCGGGCCGCCGCCGGCCGGCGCGCCGCTCCCGTCGGCAAGCTCGTGAGCGCGTCGGCATACATCCCGAAACGCGGGTACCACGGGGCCGGCTCTGTGGCCGGCCCGTGGTCAGGATTGTCGTGTGGCCTGACGATCAGGCGGCCCGTCAGTTCCGGTCGTACACCCGTTTCAGGCGCACGTTGAGGTTGCTGGTCGGGCGCGGTTCCGTGTACCGCACGTCGACCGTCATGACCGACGGGTCCTTCTTGTCCAGCTCGTACGTCTCGACGACGCGCGGTCCTGCCTGCAGCTTCGTCTCCACCTCGAGCTTCTGGCCGTTCCACTTCGCCTTGTATTCGACCTCGGCACCCGGATACCCGATCTTCAGCGCCTTGCCGTCCGTCGCGAGCTTGAGCGGCGTCGATCCGCCACGGTTCAGCGTCACCTCCGACTCGCCGAACTCGATCACGAGCTCCGGCGGACCCTGGAGCAACGCCATGGCGACCGGCGAGCCCCGGCCGCCGCCACGCGGCGCCGGTGCGGCCGCCACTGCCGTGTCGGCGCCAGCACCACCGCCGCCACCGCCGCCACGGGACCGGCCACCGCCGGACCGGCCGCCTCCGCCGGACGTGGCGCCCGCCGTCGCGCCGCCGCCACCGCCGCCACCACCACCGCCACCACCACCGTTCCGCATTGCGGAGGCGAGCCGTTGGCGGGCGTTGTCACTCTGGTCCGTGTTCAGGGTCCACGTGCCGGCCACGGTAGGCTTTTCCTGGGCCGCGGCGGGACGGGGTCCGGTGGCCGGCGCCAACCCGAATCCGAAGATCACCGCGGGCACGATGAGTGCAACACGTCGCATTTCCGATCTCCTCCGAAACTGAGCACGCATGCCGCCCGAGATTGACGCCCGCGGCGACTCGAGCGTTGGGCGGCCGGCGGCGGGATCCAACTCGCGAGGCGAGGCGGCCGCCGCTTCGATCGACCAGACCCGTTGACCCACCGGTCCGACACCCGGCCGGGACCGCTCGCACACGACCGGGGTATCATCGAGTACATCACGAGTCGTACACCGCCCCGGCAATGCCCCCAATATCCCGCCGGCCGCCCGTGAGACGCGACCCGCGAGGTCGCTCCGGCGCCCATTCGCACCATCCTGGAGGCAGCATGAAGGAAACCGTCTACGAAGTGGTACCGTCCGGAAAGCAGTGGCTGCTGCAACTCCGCGACGGCTCGAGCAAGGAGCTCTTCGAGACCCGCGACCAGGCCATCAAGTCCGGCCGCATGCTCTGCGAGAAGACCAAGCCCAGCCGGCTCCGCGTTCGCCGAATCGGCGCGCCGCCGCCCCGCTGACGTGCGCAGGGCGCGGCGGCGGAAGCCCCGCGCCCGCCGCCCGCCCCCACATCCCCCCCACACCCGAGCCCCCCCACACCCGCTCCCACCCCCGCCGCACCCGCCCCCGCCGCACCCGCTCCCGCCCCCTCAACCGCCCCCGCCTCCTCTCCCGCTCCCCGTTCCCCACCCCCATATTGCCTCGCACAGCCATGTTCCTGCCCCGATACACCGGAGAGCCTCATGCCTGCTATCCGCAACCGCGCCTTGCTCCTCGCCGTTCTTCTCGCGACACCGGTCCTCGGGGCCGGAGCTCGCCCGCTCGCCGCACAAGGCACCAACCCGCAGATGCTCGAGCAGCGGAGCGAGCAGCTCGCCGAGCTGGAGCGGGTCGCCGACATCCAGCGCAAGTTCATGATGCCGATGCGGGACGGGACCCGGCTGCAGACGGATGTCTACGTGCCGAAGGACGCGTCGCCCGGCTCGGTGCCGACGATCTTCGTGCGCACGCCGTACAACTTCAACTGGTGGGATGTGCGGAACGGCGCGCCGCGCAGTGTCGGCTCGATCCTGGCCGCCGTTCAGCGCGGCTACGCGTACGTCGAGCAGAACGAGCGCGGCCGCTTCTTCTCGGAGGGCGAATGGGACATCCTCGGCCCGCCACTCACGGACGGCTACGACGCGCTCTCCTGGATCGCCGCGCAGCCCTGGTCGAACGGAAAGGTCGGGCTGCAGGGCTGCTCCTCGACCGCCGAGTGGCAGATGGCCGTCGCCTCGCAGGGGCATCCCGCGCTGGCCGCGGCCGTGCCCCAGGGCTTCGGCGCCGGCGTCGGCAAGGTCGGCCGCTTCTGGGAGCAGGGCAACTGGTACCGCGGCGGCGCCGTCCAGATGCTCTTCATCGCCTGGCTCTACGGCGTGCAGAACACGCAGCGGCCGATGTTCCCGAAGGACATCTCGCAGGAGGACATGGTCCGCCTCTCGAAATACTACGATCTCGCCCCGCAGATGCCGCGCGTCGACTGGGCCGAAGGGCTCCGTCACCTGCCGGAAATGGATATCATCAGCGCGGTGGACGGACCCAAAGGCATCTTCGCCGATCCCGCGCCCGTCGCCACGGGCGGCGCCATGATCGAGCGCACGCCGGGTGACCCCGCCTGGAACCGGGGCGGCCTCTACCACGACGACATGCCCTACGAGGTCCCGACCATGTGGTTCATGTCGTGGTACGACGTCTCCATCAGCCCGAACCTCGAGCTCTTCAACCACGTGCGGAAGACCGCCTCGCCGGAGGTCGCCGACCGGCAGTACGCGTTCATCGCGCCCACGCTGCACTGCTCCTACACCCGCGCCACGGAGCACACCGTCGTCGGCGAGCGCGATGTGGGCGACGCCCGCTGGGACTACAACTCGCTCATCTACGGCTGGTTCGACCAGATGCTGAAGGGGCAGGACAACGGCCTGCTCGACACGCTGCCGCACGTCCGCTACTACACGATGGGCCTGAACAAATGGCAGGCGTCCGACACCTGGCCGCCGCGCGACGCGACCTCGCTGACCTACTACTTCGCAAGTGATGGCAACGCGAACTCGCTTCGCGGCGACGGACGACTCACGACGAGCGCACCCGGCCAGGACCGGCCCGACCGCTTCACCTACGACCCGATGAACCCCGTCCCCTCCCACGGCGGCAACGTCTGCTGCACCGGCAACGCCGTGCAGGGCGGCGCATTCGACCAGCGCGAGATGGAGCAGCGACCCGACATCCTCGTGTACACGACCGAACCGTTCGCCGACGGCCTCGAGCTGAGCGGCGAGGTCAATGTCACGCTCTATGTCTCATCCGACGCGAAGGACACCGACTTCACCATCAAGGTCATCGACGTCTATCCGGATGGCCGCGCCTACAACCTCGACGAGACCATCCAGCGCGTCCGCTACCGGGAGGGCTACGACAAACAGGTCTTCATGGAGCCGGATGGCGTCTACAAGGTGGCGCTCAGCCCCATCAACACCAGCAACTGGTTCGCCCCCGGACACCGGCTCCGCATCGAGGTCTCGAGCAGCAACTTCCCGCGCTTCGACCGGAACCTGAACACCGGCGGTAACAACTACGATGAGACCACGGGCGTGATCGCGCACAACGTCGTCCACCACTCGACACAGTACCCCTCGCAGGTCACGATCTCGGTGAAACGGCCGGCGACGCGACCCTGAACGAGCACAACGCGCGCGCGGGCGACTCCCACCGGAGTCCGCCCGCGCGGCGTTCCATCCCCACCCCGTACCGCCGATGAGGAGACGTCGCATGCCCCTGCACCGTGCCGCCACCACCGCCTGGCGCGGCGTCGCGCTGGTCGCGATCGTCGCGCTCGCGCCCGCACCGCGCCGCGGCCTGCCTCGCGCCGCTGCCGGCCCGCAGCAGGACCCGCTCGCCGAGCCGTTCCGCGGCGTCACTACCGACGGCAACGTCATCGCCGGCCTCTTCCCCATCCGCGCGACCGGCGTCTCGACCGCACCCGTCCGCGACGCCGCCCGCAGCTTCCTCGCCTCGCTCACGACCGCGCAACGCGCGAAAACCACGTTCCCGGTCGACGACATCGAGTGGCGCATGTGGAACAACGTCCACCGCGCCGAACGGCAGGGCACCAGCCTCCGCGAGATGAACGACGCGCAACGCGACGCCGCCTTCGGCCTGCTCCAGGCCGCGCTCAGCCCGCGCGGCATCCGCGAGGCCCGCGGCATCATGCGACTCAACGGGTACCTCGCCGACCTCGAGGACAACCACGACGAGTACGGCGACGACCTCTACTTCTTCACCCTCATGGGCACACCCTCCGATACCGCGCCCTGGGGATTCCAGCTCGAAGGTCACCACCTCATCATCAACTACTTCGTGCTCGGCGACCAGGTCGTCATGACTCCCACCTTCATGGGATCCGAACCCGTCGCCGTCGACACCGGCGCACTCGCCGGCTCCGCCGTCCTCCAGGACGAGCAGGACGGCGGCCTCGCCCTCATGAAGACCCTCAGCGTCGAACAGCGGAAGGTCGCCGTCATCGACCGCATCAAGACCGGCAACAACGCCGTCGCACAGGCCTACCACGACAACCTCGTCCTCGACTACGCCGGCATCCGCGCTCGCAACCTCGACGCCGAACAGCGCCGCCTGCTCCTCGACGTCATCGCCCGGTTCGTCGGCAACATGGACGACGCACACGCCCGCATCCGCATGGACGAGGTCCGCCGTCACCTCGATGACACCTGGTTCGCATGGATCGGCGACATCGGCCCCAATACCGTCTTCTACTACCGCATCCAGAGCCCCGTCATCCTCATCGAGTTCGACCACGAACGCCCCGTCGCCCTCGACGGACCTCCCGTCCCATCCCGCGCCCACATCCACACCGTCGTACGCACCCCCAATGGCAACGACTACGGGAAGGACCTGCTCAGGCAGCACTACGCCGAGCACGAGAACGACCCCGGACATGGGCATGGGAGGGAGTGACGGCGCCCACCCCTTCCCCGATCCAACCCTTTCCCCCATCTTCCCATCAACATTTCAGGGAACCACCATCAGGAACCGAACGATGAACCTGCTCCAGGGAACGCTGGACCTGTTGGTCCTGAAAGCGCTGTCCGCGAGCCCGCGCCACGGCTACGCGGTCGCCGCGTGGGTGCGAGAGGTGACGGACGGCGCGCTGGAGATCGAGGAGGGTGCGTTGTACACGTCGCTCCACCGGATGGAGCGAAGAGGCTGGGTGCGTTCGGAGTGGGGCGTGTCGGAGAACAACCGGCGCGCGAAGTACTACGCGCTGACGGCGAAGGGGCGGCGGCAGGCGGAGTCGGAATCCGAGACCTGGGTGGCGTACGCGAAGGCGATGGGGGAGGTGATTCGGGCGGCGGGTGCGGAGGCGGAGGCGGGATGAGGGAGCGGGAACGGGGGCGGGTACGGCGGGGGCTGCGGCCGGGGGGGCCGGCGCGGGAGCTGGAGGCGGAGCTGCGGTTCCATTTCGAGCGGACGGTGGAGGAGCTGATGGGGTCGGGCCGGACGCGCGAGGAGGCGGAAGCGGAGGCGCATCGCCGGTTCGGCGACGCGTCGCGGTATCGGCGGGAGCTGGTGCGGATCGACCGGGGGACGGCGCGGCGTCGTCGCGTGGGGTGGCTGCTGGATGCGATGGAGGGCACGATGCGACAGGTAGTTCGCGGGATCGTTCGGTCGCCGGGACTCACGGCGGGGGTGGTGCTGGCATTCGCGCTGGGGATCGGCGCGAACGCGACGATGTTCGGGATCGTGGACCGGCTGTTGCTGACGCCGCCGGCGCAGGTCGTGGCACCGGAGGGTGTGAAGCGGCTGGCGGTGGAGCGGTACGTGTCGTTCCTGAAGGATCGGGTGCAGAGCACGTCGATCGCGTACGCGGACTACACCGATTTCAAGGCGGTGCCACAGTTCTCGGCGGTGGCGGCGTACCATCCGCAGGGCGTGATGCTGGGCCGTGGCGAGTCGGCGGAGCGGGCGCGGGCGGCGCTGGTGACGGGAAGCTGGTGGGCGTTGCTGGGTGTTCGTCCGGAGCTGGGTCGGTTCTTCACGACGGAGGACGAGCGGGTCGGGGGCGAGGACGTCGTCGTGATCGGGCACACGCTGTGGAAGCGACGCTTCGGCGGTGACGCGTCCGCGCTCGGCAGGACGATCGATTTCGGATTCGGCCCGTACACCATCATCGGCGTCGCGCCCCGGGGGTTCACGGGCGTGGACCTGGCGCGGGTGGACCTCTGGGTGCCGCTCGCGCAGGGCGGTGTGAAGATGCTCGGGCCGGAATGGGTGACGGACAACCGCGGCAACTACTGGCTGCGAGCCATCGGGCGGCTCGCGCCGGGCACGAGCGTGGCGGTCGCGGAGGCCGCGGCGACGGCCGCGCACCGATCCGGTCGCGCGGCGGCGCCGGGCGGCGGCGAGCGCTACGACCCGGAGGCGCGCGTGCTGGCGTCGTCGCTGATCACGGCGCGCGCCGCGTTGCGGAACGCGCGTGACCACGAGGCGGGCCGCTCGTTCGGGGGCGCGACGGCGGCGCAGGAAGCGAAGGTCGCGCTCTGGCTGGCGGGCGTGTCGCTGGTGGTTCTGCTGATCGCGTGTGTGAACGTTGCGAACCTGCTGCTCGCGCGTGCGATCCGGCGTCGTCGCGAGACGGCGATCCGCGTCGCGCTCGGCGTATCGCGCGGCCGGCTGATCGCGCAGACGGTCATGGAAGGCGTGGTGCTCGCCACACTCGGCGGCGGGGCGGCGCTGCTGGTCGCACGCTGGGGCGGTCAGCTCGTACGGAGCGTGCTGCTCCCGAGTGTCGAATTCGTGGACAACGGGCTCGGCACGCACGTCCTGCCGTTCGTGCTCGGCATGTCGCTGCTGGCCGGCCTGGTCGCGGCCGTGATCCCCGCGTTCGAGGCGACGCGGCGCGAGCTGGGCGACACGATCCGCCTCACCGCGGGCGGCATCACGCGTTCGACGCAACGCGTGCGCACCGCGCTCTCCATGGCGCAGGCGACGCTTTCCGTCGTGCTGCTGGTCGGTGCGGGCCTGTTCCTTCGCAGTCTGCGGAACCTGGACGCGCTCGACCTCGGCTTCGATCCCGACGGCCTCTACGTCGCCACGCTCGACGTCGACGGCGGCTCGCTCACGGAGCCGGAGAAGCGCGTGTTCTTCCCGCAGGCGGCCGAGCGGCTGGCGGCGCAGCCGGGCGTGCGGGCGGTCGGCTGGTCGCAGGGCGTGCCGTACTACTACAGCTGGTCGACGCGGATCCGGCTGCCCGGCCGTGACTCGCTGCCGGTGTCGCGGAGCGGCGGGCCGTACATCAACGGTGTGAACCTCGACTATTTCCGGACGCTCGACCTGCGCATCGTCCGCGGCCGCGCGTTCGAGCCGGCCGACTTCGCGTCCGGCCTGTCGGTGATCGTGAACCGGGCGCTGGCCGAACTCTACTGGCCGGACCAGGACGCGCTCGGCCAGTGCGTGCAGATCGGCGGTGACGACGACGCACCGCCGTCGCCCTGCTCCACCGTCGTGGGCGTGGTCGAGGACGCGCGCCGCGGCAGCATCCTCGAGGAGCCGAACCCGCAGTACTACGTGCCCAATACCAACGCCGCGGTCGGGGACTTCGGCGAGGCGCTGTTCATCCGGATCGCGGGCGACGAGGCGCGCATCGTGCCGGCGCTCCGGCGCACGCTGCTCGAGCTCTCCTCGCGGCTCCGCTTCGTCAACATCCGGCCCATCGCCGACCTGAGCGCGACCGAGCTGCGCGCCTGGAAGCTGGGCGCCACCATGTTCACGCTCTTCGGCCTGCTCGCGCTCTCCGTCGCCGCGCTCGGGCTCTACTCGGTGCTCGCGTTCGACGTCGCGCAACGCACGCGGGAGATCGGGCTGCGGAGCGCGCTCGGCGCGGGCTCCGGCCGCATCCTGTCCGGTGTGGTCGGAAGGTCGGTCCGCATCGCGCTCGCGGGCACTGCACTCGGCGTGGCCATCTCACTGGCGCTCGCGCCGCGGGTCGAGGAACTGCTCTACGAGACTCGTGCGCGCGACCCACTCACGCTCGCGGCTGTCGCCGGCGTGCTGCTCCTGACCGCGGTCATCGCCGCCGCCGTGCCGGGGTGGCGCGCGGCGCGGGTCGATCCCAACGTCGCGTTGCGAACCGACTGATTCTCCGGCGGGACCGCGCGGGTTCGTGCACGGATCCATGGTGGGCGACGCCAACCGGACCAACCCGCTGGCGCCATTTTCCGGACGAGGCCCACGTCTTTTGCCAGTAGCGCCCACGTTTCTGTTGCGTTCCACGGGCACGCCGACGCATCCTGGACGGTGGGGAGAGGTTCCTTCGGCGACGGAGGTGACCATGCCGGTCGAGAAGCTCAGGGCGTTCCTCGATGAGCACCACGTCAAGTACGTGACCATCCGGCACTCCCGGGCGTTCACCGCCCAGGAAGTCGCCGACTCCGCGCACATCCCGGGCAAGGAGCTGGCCAAGACGGTCATCGTGCGGCTGGACGGCCGCCTGGCCATGGTCGTGCTGCCCGCACCCGAGAGGATCAGCCTCGACGGACTGGGCGCCGCGACCGGCGCCGGATCCGTCGACCTGGCCTCGGAGACGGAGTTCTCGAGCCTGTTCCCCAACTGCGAGGTCGGCGCGATGCCGCCGTTCGGCAACCTGTGGGACATGCCCGTGTTCGTGGACCGGCACCTGCGCGAGGACGAGCGCATCGCGTTCAACGCGGGCTCGCACACGGAGCTCGTGCAGCTCGCATACGCCGATTTCGAGCGCCTCGTCCGGCCGACGGTGCTCGAGCTCGCGGCAGGCCAAACCTGAGCCGCCGGCCGCCCGGCCGGGCGGCCATCGTGCCCCGATGCGGAAACCGCGCACCCGCCGTGCGCGTAGGGGCAGCACCATTCTTCAGGAGAACCGTATGAGGATCCGTCCGCTGTTGTTGCCCATCGCGCTGCTGGCGCTCGTCGCCGCGCCCGCCTCGCTCCACGCGCAGAAGGTGCAGGCCGGCACGTGGACCGGCACGATCGCTCCGCCCGACTCCGATCCGATCGCGACCACGTTCACGGTGAGCATGAGCGGCGACACGACCCGCATCACCGCCAACGGCGAGATGGGCAGCATCGCCTTCAAGGAGGTGAAGGTGCTGGCGGACCGGATCACCTTCTGGTTCGATCCCGGCAATGCCCACGTCTCCTGCAACCTCATGCTCGGCGAACAGGGCACCTACAAGGGCGACTGTGTCGACGAAGATGGCTCGACCGGCGTCATCACGATGGTCCCGCCCAAGAAGGATTAGCGCGGAATCCGGCCTGCGGCCGCCGGGCGGCAGTGTGGCGCGCTGTCGACAATGCGACTTCGCCCCCCCGGCGGCCCGATTTCGGCCCTTTCCCGAAATCATTGATTCGCAGTAGCTTGGACGCTGCTGCGCATTTCGCACGCCCGCAACCGGCCGGTCTGATTCCTGCACCCGGCGTGGCGGATGGCCGGTCGGGCTCATGTCCCGGCGCCCGGTTTCCATTCCCCGTGCCCGATCGAGGTGGCGCCTGGGGCTGTTGTCGGAGTCGCGTTCGTTCGCAGGGTTCGTCGCGGGCCTGCCCGCGTTCCTGAACCAGCGCATCACGCTGGATGATGCCCACCGCGTAATCCACCGGCGCATGGCGGCTCGCACGTCGAACCTCCTTGAATCGCTGGAGCGCGCGGTCTTCTCGAATCCTCGGAGTCCCTACGCCCGGATGCTTCGCCTGGCCCATTGCGAGCCGGGTGACATCCGGGGGCTGATCGAGCGGGACGGTGTGGAGGCGACACTCGTCGCGCTCCGCGCCGCCGGTGTCGGACTGACGTTCGAGGAGTTCAAGGGCACGCGTCCGATCGTGCGGCAGGGCGAAGTCATCCCTGCGGGTCCGGCCGCGTTCGACAATCCCGGATCCGGCCGTTCCTACCCGATGATGACGGGCGGGAGCACGGGCCCGGGGCGCCGGGTCGCGATGGACCTCGAGCATATGCGGGCGCGGCTGCCCATGCAGATCGTGGCCGACGCCGTCCACGGCGTGCTCGGCCTGCCCACCGCCATTTGGTTCGAGATCCCGCCCGGCAATGGCCTGAACAGCGTGCTCATGCGGGTGCCCTACGACAACGTGCCGGAGCGCTGGTTCACCCCGCTGTGGTCCGGGCCTGCGGGCGCGCCACTCCGCTTCCGGCTCGCGACGCGCGCCGTCCTCGCCCGGGCGCGGCTCGCCGGCGTGAAGCTGCCGGCCCCGGTGTTTCTGCCGCTCGAGCGGGCTGACGTGATCGCGCGCTGGGCCGCCGACACGCTCCGGACGCGACAGCGTTGTGCGCTTCGTGGCCACGTCAGCAAGATGCTCCGCGTCGCGCTGGCGGCCCGCGAGCGAGGCTTCGACCTGAGTGGCGCCGTGATCATGGCGGGTGGCGAACCGCCCACACCCGCCAAGGTCCGCCAGATCGAAGGAACGGGAGCCCGCTTCGTCACCAACTACCATCTCACCGAGGCCGGTCCGGTGGGCATGCGCTGCGCGACGTCGACTGACGCCAACGACCAGCACGTGCTCATGGATCATCTCGCCCTCATCCCGGCGCCGCGGGAGGTGCCGCGATTCGGGATCGGCGTCGACGCGTTCTGCCTGACCACACTCCTGCCGACCGCTCCCCGGTTGCTGCTCAACGTCGAGATCGACGATTGCGGCGTGATCGAGCGGCGCGCCTGTGGCTGTCCGTGGGAGTCGTTCGGCTTCACCACGCACGTCCGCGACATCCGGAGCTACCGCAAGCTGACCGGCGAAGGCGTGACACTCGTCGGGACGGACATGGAGCGCATCCTGGAGGAGGTCTTGCCCGCGCGTTTCGGCGGTGGCCCGCTCGACTACCAGCTGCTCGAGGAGGAGGACGAGCGCGGGTTCACGCGTCTCAGCCTGCTGGTTGCTCCCGGCATCGGCATCGACGATGAGAACGCCGTCATCGAGACCGTGCTCGCGGCGCTGCGCCGGAGCGACGCCGGCGCGGCCATGTCCGGCGCGATCTGGCGGCAGGCGGGCGCGCTTCGGGTCCGCCGCGAACAGCCTCGCTCGACCGCGCGCGGGAAGGTCTTGCCGCTCCACGTCGAGCGCGCCGGCACGGACGCGCCCGGACCGCGGGTGGTCGGAGGCGGCGAATGACGGCGCGCCTCCGGATGGTGGCGAGCCTCGGGCTGCTTGTGACCGGCTGCGTCGGCGCGCGGGGCGACGCGCCGGCCGGACGGACCCGACTCCGCGTGCTGGTCCAGCCGTTTCTCTCGCATGCGCCGCTGCTCATGGCGGACGCCGAAGGCTACTTCGCCGAGCAGGGGCTGGAGGTCGAGTTCGTGCGGCTGTCCGACAACTCGTCCGCGCTGCCCATGCTTGTCGATGGCTCGCTCGACGTGCTGACCGGCGGGCCGACCCCCGCGATCCTGAACGCGATGGCCCGTGGACTGCCGGTCCGCGCCGTCGCCGAGAAGGGCTATTTCCGGACCGGCGGGTGCAGCCGCGGCGGGCTGGTGATCCGGAAGGCGCTCCTCGACGATGCCACGGGTGGCGTACCCGCGGTCCACCGCGTTTCCATCGAGAAGTCACCGCAGCAGCGGTATCTCGTCGAGAAAATGCTCGAGCACGTCGGCATCGACCCCGACAGCATCCAGTTCCTCTACATCCTCCATGCGCCGGAGATGGAAGCCTTGAGCGACGGCACCCTGGATGCCGCGCTCGCCGGCGAGCCCTGGCTCACGCTCAACGTGGAGCGTGGTGCCGTCCAGTGGGTCCGCGTCGAGGACGTGGAGCCGGACGCGCAATTCTCGTTCGTCTATTTCGGCCCGAATCTCATGAACGGCGACCCCGACATCGGACGCCGCTTCCTCGTCGCCTACCTGAAGGCGGTCCGCGAGTTCGAGCAGGGGAAGACCCCGCGCAACCTCGAGCTGCTCTCCCGCATTACGGGCGATGGCGCCGACATGATCCGGAAGATGTGCTGGCCGCCGTTCCGCGAGGACGGTCGCGTCGATTTCCGCGGTGTTCGCGATTTCGCGGCCTGGGCCGTCGAACGCGGGCTCGTGGACCGGAAAGTCCCCGAAGCCGGATTCTGGGAACCGTCGTTTCTGGAAGCCGCGAACCGTACGCTCGGTGCGCCGCCGGCGGCCGCGCAGGAGAAGTAGAGCATGAAGAACGGCATCAGGCTGGCCGCGGTCGTCGTCTGGGTTCCGGCGCTTTTCGCGGCGCGCGATGCGACGGCGCAGCAAGCGGCGCATGGCGCGGTCGCGGACTCGAGCGTGATGTCGCTCAACCAGATCGTGGTTACCGCGACTCGCTCGGGCCGCACGATCCGCGAGCTGCCGGCGAACGTGAGCGTGCTGACCCGCGAGCGCATCCGCCTCTCCTCCGCACGCACGCTGCCCGACCTGCTCCGCTCCATCCCGGGCGTCACCATGGCCGACTACCAGAGCAGCATCGCCGCGAATCCGGCACGGCAGTCGCCCGCCATGCGCGGACTCGGCGGCACCTCCTCGAGCCGCGCCCTCGTGCTGGTCGACGGCATCCCGATGGATGACCCGTTCACCGGCTGGGTCGCGTGGGCGCGCATCCCGCTCGACCTCGTCGAGCGCATCGAGGTCGTCCGCGGCGGCGGCGCCGGCATCTGGGGCAGCCGCGCCATGGGCGGGGTCATCAACGTCATCACCGTGAGTCCGACGTCGAACCGGACCCGCATCACGCTCCGCGGAGGCAGCGGCGGCACCGCCGGCGCCGACGCCGCGGTCAGCCGCGTGGCCGGCCGCTTCTCCCTCACCGCCGCGGGCGAGCGCTTCGGCACCGACGGCTTCTACGTCGTGCCCGAAGCGCAGCGCGGACCCGTCGACGTCCAGTCGGGCCTGCAGCACAGCGTCGCGTTCACACGGGCGCGCTACGACCTGACGCCGTCACTCTCCTTCCACGTCGGTGGCGACTGGTTCGATGAGTACCGGCGGAACGCGACCCGGCTCCGTCGCATCGACACGACCGTGGGCAAGCTGAACGCCGGCATGCGGCTCGATGCCGGCGCGAGCCGGCTCAGCCTCGAGTTGTTCGGTGTGCGCAAGGAAGGCAGCCAGCTGAGTACGTCCAGTTCCGACGACCACGCCACCGAGAAACCGACCATCCAGCAATTCGACGTCCCCTCGCGCGAGACCGGGCTCAACCTGCAGTGGTCCCGGCCGCTCGCGGACGCGCACGAGCTGACCGTCGGCGCCGATGTCCTCGCCGCCAGCGGCGAGCTGCACGAGAACAACCGCTGGATCGGGGACGCGTTCACCCGGGAGCGCACGGCTGGTGGCCGACAGCTCGACCGGAGCGCCTGGATCCAGGACGTCTACGCGCCCGCACCCGCCTGGCGCGTGTTCGCCGCGCTGCGCTTCGACCGGTGGGACAACCGCGACGGCATTCGCAAGGAACGCGACATCGCGAGCGGCACATCTCTCGTGGACTCGAGCTTCGCCGCCCGCTCGGAGAACCGGCTCAGCTTCTCCTTCGCGTTGCACCACGAGTTCTCCGACCGGCTCTCCTGGCGCGGCGGCTCGTACTCTTCGTTCCGGGCGCCGACCTTGAACGAGCTCTACCGGCCCGCGCGCGCCTCGGGCAACGTCATCATCGAGCCGGGCCCCGGCCTGCGGGCGGAACGCCTCACGGGTGGTGAAACGGGATTCGACTACGCAATCGGCAGCCGCATGCTCGCCCGGGTGACGGGCTACCTGACGAGGCTCGACCATCCGATCGTCGAGATCACGACAGGCGTGGCCGAGGGAGGCAGCCAGGACATTGCGCCCTGTGGCCGCGTCAGCGCGGGAGGCGCCTGCCACGTGCGCGGCAATCTCGGGGCCGTGCGTACCTGGGGCGTCGAGTCGGAGCTCGAGCTCGTGCCGGGTCCCGGCTGGTCGCTCTCACTCAGCCACGCCTGGAGCGGGACGGAAGTGACGCGCGCGCCGGGTCAGGAACAACTGATCGGACGCGCCCTGATCGGGCAGGCCGCGCACGTGCTCACCGCGCGCGTCCGCAACCGGAGCCCGATGCTGGGCGACATCGCGCTGACCGGGCGCTACGTCGGACGCCGCTACGATGACGATCTCAACACGCTCGTGCTCGAGCCGTTCTTCGTGCTCGACGCGCGAGCCTCGCGTCCATTGATCGGCCGCTGGGAAGCGTTCGGCTCCGTCGAGAACCTGTTCGACCGCACCTACGCCATCAACCGGGCACCCGACGGATCCTATCGCATTGCCGCACCGCGCCGCTTCGAGGCCGGACTGCGAGGGACGTGGTGATGGACGGCCCGGACCGTTCGCGCGATGATCCCGGCCGACCCGGGTTCCACTGCGTCGACATCGGGCACCACTACGCGTCAACGGGCGGCGCCGTCGCCGCCCTCGAGGGCGTGACCCTGTCCGCGCACGAGCACGAATTCGTCTGCATCGTCGGATCCAGCGGGTGCGGCAAGACGACACTGCTCAAGATCATCGCCGGCCTGATCCGGCCGACGCACGGGCAGGTCCTCTTCGGCAGCGCGCCGCCCAGCGGCCGGCCCCGCTCCGACCTCGTCTTCCAGGAGCACGGGACGTTCCCCTGGATGACGGTGCTCGAGAACGTCGCGTTCGGCCTCGAGATGGCCGGCATGCGAAAGGCCGAACGGCACGGACGCGCCATGGAGTTCGTCGACCGCGTCGGCCTGCGTCCCTTCGCCGGCCATTATCCGCACGAACTATCCGTCGGCATGCGGCAGCGGGTCGGCATTGCGCGCGCCTTCGTCACCGACGCGCCCGTGCTCCTCATGGACGAGCCGTTCGGCGCGCTCGACGCCCAGACCCGATGGGTGCTGCAGGAGGAGCTGCTCGACATTTGGGAGCGGGACCGGAAGCTGGTCGTGTTCGTGACGCACGACATCGAGGAGGCCGTGATGCTGGGCGACCGCGTCCTCATCATGACCGGGCAGCCCGGCCGCATCCGCGAGGACATCGTCGTGAAGCTCGGCCGACCTCGGCACCTTCCGCGCGACCAGGACACCGTCAGCGAGATCACGTGGCACATTTGGCAGCTGCTCAGAGAAGAAGTCCGCAGCGGACTCTCGGTGCTGGCCTGAGCGGCCGCCCGGCCGCGCCCTCGCCGCCCGAGCGCGATCCCGCCGACCGCTGGATCGCGGCCGGCATCGCGGTCGGTCTCGTCGTCCTCTGGGAGACCCTTTCCCGGTTCGGCGTCGTCTCGCGCACCTTCATGCCCGCGCCCACGTCCATCGCCCGTTCGCTCGTGACCGAGACCGCGAGCGGCGTGCTGCCGAAGAACCTCGCGGCCACCCTGCTGCGCGTCCTGCCCGGCCTCTTCACCGGGGGCACCGCGGGCCTGCTCGTCGGGCTGGCCATGGGCTGGTCGCGCCGGCTTCGCGGCATCGTCGATCCGTTCATCGCGGCGATGCATCCGGTTCCGAAGCTCGCGCTGCTGCCGCTCTTCATGGTGCTGCTCGGGCTCGGCGAGACACCACGCATTGTCGTCATTGCGCTCGCCTGCTTCTTCCCCATGCTGCTCAGTTCGATGGCCGGCGTACGCCAGATCAGCCCGGTGCACTTCGAGATCGCGCGCAACTACGGCGCCAGCCGGTGGCAGATGTTCCGGCGTGTCGTGCTGCCCGGCAGCCTGCCCATGGTGCTGACCGGCCTGCGCCTCGCCGCCAACGCCGCGCTCGTCCTCGCGATCGCGGTCGAGATCGCGTCGGCCACGACCGGCCTCGGCTCGCTCGTCTGGCTGTCCTGGCAGGTGTTCCGCGTCGAGCTGCTCTACGCGACAGTCGTGCTCACTGCCCTGCTCGGCATCAGCATGAACGCGCTGCTGCAGTGGACCGCCCGCCGGCTGGTGCCGTGGCTTTCCGAACCGCAACGGATGCTGTGAACACCCGCGAGGCAACGCGTGCGGCGGACCACTGGTTCCGCATCGACGACGTGCACCGCGAGCTGCGCGGCCGGTCCGTCCGCTCCGGCATGCTCGCCGTCGGCGCGCGCGTCGCCCAGGGCCTGCTCGGCATCGGCGCCGTCATGGTGCTCGCCCGCGTGCTCCGCCCCGCCGACTTCGGTGTGCTCGCGATGGTGTTGCCCATCACGCTCCTGTTCAACAGCGTCGCGAACGGCGCGCTGCAGGCCGCTGTGATGCACGAAGAGACGCTGGACCACGCGCACGCCAGCGCGCTGTTCCGGGGCAGCGCGCTCGTCAACCTCGGCTTCGCCGCGCTCTTCGCCGCCTCCGGACCGCTCCTCGCCCGCGTGTACGACGACGCCCGCGCCAGCGGCGTCGCCATGGTCTGGGCCGGCGTGCTCTGGTTCACCACGCTGGGCGCGATGCACGAGGCCCTGCTCAAGCGGCAGCTCCGCTTCGCCGCCGTCCTGTCCGCCCGCGTCATCGGCCTCGCGCTCGGCATCACCGCCGCGATCGTGGCCGCGTTGCTCGGCGCCGGCTACTGGGCGCTGCTCATCCAGTGGGTCGTGCTCGACGTCTTCCGCACCTGCGCCAACTGGTGGTTCTGCGGCTGGCGGCCGTCGTTGCGGCCAGAACCCGGGATGCGGGCTGGAACGCACGACCTGCGGCTCTACTGGCGCAACCTCGCCGGGTATCGCCTGCTCAACTGGTTCGCCATGCATCCCGACCGCATCCTCGTAGGCCGGCTCGGTGGAGCGACCCTGCTCGGACTCTATGACGGCGCGCGGCGGTGGGCCTTCTATCCGGCGGTCGAGCTGTTCCAGTCGCTGTCCGACGTCGCCGTCGCCACCTTCAGCCGCGTGGCCGACGATCCGGCACGCTACCGCGCCATCATGCTGCGCGGCATCCTGCCCGTGCTCGCCCTGCCACTGCCCATGATCGCGTTCATCTTCGCCGACACGCGCGACGTGATCCTCGTCCTGCTCGGATCGCAGTGGCTCGACGCCATCCCGTTCGTGCGCCTGATGTGCATCGCCGCGTTCTTCGGCAGCATCGCCCGCGTCACGCAGTGGTTCTACCTCTCGCGCGGCGACACCGATCGCCAGCTGCGCTGGGCACTCTTCGCCCAGACGCCCGGCATGCTCGCCTCGATCCTGATCGGCACGCGCTGGGGCGCGATCGGCGTCGCCACCGGGTTCACGATCGGCACCGCCACACTCGCCATCCCCGGCCTGCTCTACTGCCTGGCGGGCACGCCCGTCCGCATGCGCGATTTCGCCGCGACCGCCGCCCGGCCCGTCCTCGGCGCCGCCGCCGCCGGCGCCCTGCTTCTCCTCCTCGCCGGCATCCTGCCCCGGTCCGGCGGGGCACTGCCCGACATGTGCCTCCGCCTGATCGTGTTCCTCGCCGCCTACGCATCGCCGTGGCTCGCGCTGCCGGGCGGCCGCCGCGACACCACCGAACTGCTCGGCGTGCTCCGCGAGCTGCGCAGGCGACCCGGCGGCACACCCGCACCCGGCTGACCACGCGCCCATCCGGTGGCGGGGTTTCCCTCCGGAATCCGTCCTCATTACCGGGAGCGATCCGCTCGCGCCGCAGGCATCGCCCGCCTCGGCGCGCGTCTCAGTCCGCCGACCGGAGGTCCCGATGCCGCCGTACCACGCGCTCCGCCGTTCCCTCCCGATCCTCGGCATCCTGCTGGCGACCGGCCTCCTGGCCGCGCGCCCGGCCGCCGCGCAGGACGCGCCGAAAAAGCCGCCGCTCTCCGAAGCGCTCCGCAAGGCGCTCGCCACGGAGAAGCCGGCCGATGTCGAGAAGCGGTTCCTCGCCGCCTTCGACGCCGGCAAGCTCGACTACGATGTCGATGGGCAGGGACTGAACGCGCTCGGCATCCAGTACATGCAGGACGGCGACATGGAGCGGGGCACGGTCGTCATGAGCGTCGCCGGGCGTGCCGCCCAGCTCATGATGGAGGAGATGATGCCCGGGATGGCCGAGGCCGCGGCCGCCGAGAAAGCCGATCGCGAACGCGAGCGGAAGGAGCGGGCCGCCCGGCCGACCGAGGAAGAGGCCGCGGCCGAGCGGGCCCGCGCCGCCGCCGGCCCGCCTCGCGATGACCTCGACCGGTTCCACGGCATCTACGGCACGGAGAAGGACGGCGTGCAGCGCGCCCTGTTCCTGGTCCGGAACTGTGACGGCCACCTGCAGCTCGGCGCGACCTGGGGCGACGTCGCGCCGTGGGTGCTCCGTTCCACGGGCGACGTCACCTTCGAGTATCCCGGTGACAGCTTCACCAAGCCGATCCACGTCCGGATCACCACCGGCCCCGGCGGGAAGGCCACGAGCATCGCGCACGACCTGGAGTTCCTCGGCAGTCCGCTCAGCCGGATCGCCGACCTGCCCGCCGACTGGCAGCCGCAGTGCGGAGGGGGGCGGTAGGCTGCGCGTTGGGCGTCGGCCTGATCGTACGGCGATCGTGCGATCAGAAGCCCGGGCTGCCGCCCCGTCCGCGTCCGCGCGGCGCTTCCGGCAGCGCGTCCACCAGCTCGACCATCCGCTTCCGCGTGGCCTCGTCCGGCAGCCGGCCGCGGCCGCCCGCGAGGTCGTCGATCATGTGCTCCGCGTTGCTGGTGGCCGGCGTGACGCACGTGACGGCCGGGTTCGAGATCACGTACTTGAGAAAGAACTGGGCCCAGGTCTTCGCGTCGAACTCGCCGGCCCAGTCGGGCAACGACCGGTCGCCGACGCGGCGGAACAGCGAGGTCCGGCCGAACGGCACGTACACGAGCACGCCGATCTTCCGCTCGAGGGCAAGCGGCAGGATCGTCTCCTCGACGCCGCGGTTGTCCACCGCGTAGTCGATGCCGATGAAGTCGAGCGGCTCGTTCCGCATGATCTGCTCGAGCTCGCCGTACTGGCGGTCGCTGGTCGTGGTCACACCGATGTAGCGGACGCGCTTCTGCGCCTTCAGCTCCTTCAGGATGGCGAGCTGCGTCGGCACGTCGGCCAGGTTGTGCACCTGGATCAGGTCGATCGGGTCGGCGTGCAGCCGCGCGAACGAGCGGTCGAGCTGCGCGTGCACGGCGGCCGGATCCGTGGTGCCGCCGCCGCGTCCCGCCGCGTTCACCTTCGTCGCCCAGAAGATCTTCTGCGTGATGCCGAGGTCCGCCGCGATCGTGCCGGCGACTTCCTCCGATGCGCCGTACGAGGGCGCCGTGTCGAACACGGAGCCGCCCTGGGCGACGAGCGTCTGCAACACTTCGCGGAGCGCGCTGTAGTCCTCGCTGCGCGCGACCTGCTGGAACGTGGCGGAGCTGCCAAGCCCGACCACCGGCAGCTGTTGGCCGCTCGACGGGATCGCACGCGTGATCAGCGGCTGCTGCTGCAGCGCGCGCAGCATGCGCGGGTCGAGCGTGAGGGCCGCGCCCGCGCCGATCGTCAGGCCGAGCCATTCGCGACGGGTTACCATGAAGCCTCCGGGGGGTTGGGTTCCGCGTTCGTGGTCCGGTCGAGAGGTGGATAGACCGATACCGTACCGCGGGCCCCGGGTTCCGGCAAGGTGCGGTCGAACCACGGTCCGGCAGGATTCCGGAGGCCAACGTCGAGAGCGTCCGCCTCTCGAAAGCGCGCGACGGGTTCTCGACAGCGATCACCGGGTTGATGCGATCGCCGGGCCGCCGCCCGCGTGACGCCGGCACGCGGCAGCGTTGCCCGATCGGCCGGCTCGCAGTATCGTGGGCGGGTTCTCCAGCCCCGCCCGGGTATCTCCTTAGGTCGCATGATCCCCGGCACGGGGTCGCATGCTGATGCCCGGAATGCTGACCGCCGAGATGATGCAGCGTCTCACGGCCGCGGCCGGCGTCGAATCCGAGAGATTGTTCCTGGCCGGCATGGTCCGCCACCACGAGGGTGCGCTGATCATGGTGAAGGAGCTGTTTGCCAGTACGGGCGCCGGCCAGGAGCCTGAAATCTTCCGTTTTCCCCACCCGCTTCTCATGGTTCCGCATTTCCCGCCGTGACTATCGGAAAACGCACCACGGATGCATGGCTTTTCGAACGGAAATCCGGCCCGCAGGCCGTTCCCGACATGAAACGGCCGGATTCCGGAGAAATGGCATCACATCGGTACTGCCTTTCCCGATAGTTGTGCGGGGGGTGCAGGCCCGCCGCGGATTCGGCGAGCGAGGGCGGGGGCTCGCGTGGACGGCCTCGCGCGTGCCGCGCGTGGTCCACGAAGCCGCGGAAGCGGTCGGGGGTCGCGGATCAGGAGGCGGCCGGAACCCAGAGTCGCACGGCCTCGTCGATCAGCCGGAACACCTCGCCGTCATCGGCGACGTCGGTGCGGCCGAGCAGCTGCGCGATCCAGCGCGATGGCAGCGCGGCCCGGCCGTGGAGCGCGCCCACGGCCGCGCCCACGATGGCGGCAACGGTGTCGTTGTCACGCGTGTCGTTGACGGCGCGGACGATGGCCTCTTCCGGGTCGTGTCCATACCGCGCCAGGATGAACAGCGCGGACGGCACGGTCTCGAGCAGGTAGGCGCCGGAATGCCAGCGGTCGCTCGCCGCTCGTGCGTCGATGCCCTCCGCGAGCGCGGGCCGCACGAACCCGTCGATGAACGCGGAGAGCCGGCCGGTCCATTCGAGGTCCGGCTTCCGCGGCCGGTACGTCGTATCCAGCTCGAGCGGACGCAGCCCGTCCGTGAACGTGTCCACCCACCACGCGGGTTCCGGCGCGGCGTCGCACGAGAGCAGCTCCCAGAGCAGCATGACGAACGCGACGCAGCCGGCGGTCGAGGCGGTGTCGTGGTGCGTGATCGTGGCGGCGATCGCGGCGTCGGCCCGCAGCGCGGGCGAGGGTGCGGACAGGTGCGGCACGAGCACGGGCGCGATGCGCATGAGCGCGCCGTTCCCGGCCGAGCGCGACGCGGCCACGACCCAGTTCATGCTGCCGCTCTTGAAGCGACGTGTGAAGTCGAGCACCGACCGGCCGATCCCGAGGATCCGGTGCGAGCAGAATTCGCGCGCAACGCGCACCGGGACGAGCCCGCCATCCTCGTTCAGGCGACGCAGCGTCCAGAACGCCATCTGCGTGTCGTCCGACGGCAGGCCCACGCGGCGGCCTTCCACGTGGCGGTTCGGCCGATAGTCGCGAATCTCGTCGTACACCGCCGAGCGCTCCTCCGGGTTCATGCTCTCGGTCGTGTTGCCGAGCGCGTCGCCGATGGCGAGGCCCAGGAGCATGCCCTCGACGCGGTCGCGCAGGTTCGCGGCGCACACGGGCCGGACCGGCGCATGCAGAATGGGGGCGTCGCGGATCGCGATCTGCCGCCGCGCGATCAGCTCGCGGAGCAGCGCCGTGTTGTCGATGGGCATCGGACCGACCCGGCGCCCCGGGTCACGCGGCCGGGCAGACGCAGCGCGGGAGCGCCTCGCCGCACCGGCCGCAGATCGCGACGCAGCAGGCGAGGTGGCGGTGCTGGCCGTAGAGCTCACCGCACTCGCCGCAGCGCTCATCCACCGGGACCGGCGCACCGGTCTCGGGATCCGTGAAGAGCATCGGCACGAGCAGCAGCCCGGCCCGGTCCTCGATCGAGGCCTGGAGGCAGCCGGTCGGCCGGACCGGGCTGGGTCGGTCTTTCCGCATGGCGGCGCCTCTCCGTGGTCCAGGGTCATCGCGGGAGCGTCGGGGTGACCCTCGAATCACGCGTCCAGGCGCCCGCTCCGCAATCGCGGATTCCCCGGCGCGGTGTGGGGCGGTCTCCCCTCGCGGTGCCCGGCCCGGCATCGACGGACCCGGCTGGCGCACCGCCCGGGAGCGCTCCGCGGCGAGCTGACCCGCAAGCTCGCAGACGGCGGCCGACAACTCCCAGATCTCGCACCGCGTCCAGAGCGCGTCCAACTCGCGGTGGTCACACAGGAAATGTCCGGTCTCCGCCTGTACTACGCGCAAGGTAGCCTGGCCGAGAGGGACCGGACACGGACGGTAGCGCCATCGCGATAGCGCCGAAGGCCGGGGGCGGCGCGGGTCCTTCACGCCGGTTCGCGGCCGTCGCTATTTTCCGCCGGCCCCCTGCAAGCGAGGCTGACCCATGCAACGGCTGCGAGGCACTGATGGAAACGCGTGATCCCACGGCCCGGTTCTCGGACCGCGTCGAGGCGTACGTCCGCGCGCGGCCGCGCTATCCGCCGGGCGTCCTTCGCGTTCTCGAGGAGGAGACCGGGCTGCAACCGACGTGGGACGTCGCCGACTTCGACCGCTACCAGGCCGGCGGCACGGTCGTCATGGAATACGACACGGAGATCTTCACCGGGCGACCGGCCTGAGGAGACGCCCGCCGATCAATGCTCAGGCCACACCCCGCTTACTCCACGGTCTCCGTGAACACGACACCCCGCGCCCGCAGTCCGTCGAGGAGGAACCGCACGCAGGGCTCCTGACGTCCGATCAGCTCGGGCGGCGTGATGCCCGGCGTCGTGTACAGCCGGGCGGCCAGCAGGCGCACCATGACGGTCGCGGTGTAGCCCGTGGTGCGTGCCATGGAGTGGATGCCGCTCGCCGCGTCGTACCGGTCGAAGAGGGCCCACGTGTAGCGCGTGGGCCGGCCGGCCGTCACGCCTTCGACGATCACCTTCATGACGGTGAGGTCGACTTCGCCCGGCTCGAGCTTCCACTTCGGGAACAGCAGCTTCGTCGTGAGGTCGATGGGCCGGATGTTCTTTCCATCGATCTCGAGAGGGGTGGTGTCGAAGAACCCCGTCTCGCGGAGCACCAGCATCTTGTCGACGTGGCCGGGGTAGCGAAGCGTCTTCTCCTTGAGGTTCGGCGCGTTGATGGTGCTTGCCAGGGTGCGGAGCCCGTCGGTGTTGAAGGCCTCGAGCGTGCCGATCCCGGGAAAGTCCATGCGCTCGACGTCGCTGAGCGCCGGGCGCACGACCAGCTGCCCGTTCTCGACGTAGCGCGCCGGCCGCGTGTACTCCTCGATCACGTCGATCGGCGAGAATCCCGCCTTGTACTCCCAGGGCCACTCGCGCACCTCGGGCAACCCGCCCACATAGATCAGCACGTTGTCCACGCGGTCGAGGTGCCGCGCGGCATCGGCGACCAGCACGTTGCTCATGCCCGGTGCGACGCCGGAGTCCACGACGGCGATGACCCCGTTGCCCCTGGCGAGCTCGTCCAGCGCCAACGCGTCCTCGGGCGAGAACGCGATGTCCACGACGTTCCGGCCGGCGGCGATCACGGCCTCGAGCGTCTGGAACCCCAGGTGTCCGGGGACGGCGCTCAGGACGAGATCGGAGTCCGACACGAGCGCCCGTACGGTCTCCGGCGACGAGAGATCCGCCTGCACGGTCGTGATCGCCGCAGCGCCGGATGCGAACGTACCGAGCACGTCCCGACGGTTATCGACGACCGTCACGGCGATGTCGGCATCCTGCGCGAGGTCGAGCGCCATCGGCCTCCCGACCAATCCGGCTCCCAGCACGACTACCTTCATGGGCGCATCGCCCATTCCTTCGGCGGTTCGGCATTGAGCAGCCAGCGCACGAAGTAGTCCCAGCGCTTGCGCATCATGTAGTTCGATGCGGCGCCGTAGCCGTGCGCGGCGTTGGGGATGATGAGCAGGTCGAAGTCCTTGTTTGCCTTGATCAGCGCATCCACCACGAGCAACGTGTTGTACGGCGGCACGTTGTTGTCCATGCTGCCGTGCGCGAGAAGCAGATGGCCCTTCAGGTTCTTGGCCACCGTCTGGTTCGCTTCCTGCTCGTAGTTGTCACTGCCGCCGGCGATCGTCTCGAGCAGACCCTGGTAGCGCTCGCCCCAGTCGTCCTCGTACTCGCGCTGGTCGTGGTTGCCGGACTCCGAGATGCCCACCTTGAAGAAGTCCGGGTAGCGGAACAGCGCGTCGGCCGTGATGAAGCCGCCGCCCGAGTGGCCCCACATGGCCGCACGGTCGATGTCGATGTAGGGGTATTTCGTCGCTAGCTCCTTCATCCCCGCCACCTGGTCGGGAATCGTGTTGTCCCGGCCCATCGCGCCGTAGTACGCATCGTGGAACGACTTCGAGCGGCCCGGCGTACCGCGGCCGTCGATGCTCACGACCACGAAGCCCAGCTCCGCGAGCGCCTGTCGGTCGCCACGTGCGGCACTGAACGAGCGCGAGCCCACGCTCCCCGTCTGCGGACCCGGATACGCGTTGTTGATGATCGGATACTTCTTCGACGGGTCGAGGTTCGTCGGCACCCACATCAGGCCGTAGATGTCCGTAGTGCCGTCGGCCGCTTTCACGGTGATGCGGGTCGGCGGCTTCCAGCCCGTAGCCAGCAGCTTCGAGATGTCCGCCTTCTCGAGCGGCATGACCAGCTTGCCGCTCGCATCGCGCAGCGTCGAGACCGGCGGCTTGTCCGGCGAGGAGTAGGTATCGATCAGGTAGCGGCCGGAGGGCGAGATGTCGATGGAGTGGGTGCCGTCGTCCGGCGTCAGCGAGACGTAGTTGCGGCCATCGAGCCCGCTCTTGTAGAAGTGCGTGAAGTACGGATCCTGCCCCGGCTCGCGGCCGTTGGCGCCGAACCAGATGGTGCGCGACTTCTCATCGATCCGCTCGATCTGCGTGACCGGACCCTCGCCGGTCGTGATCTTGTTCTTGAGCTGCCCCGTGTTCAGGTCGTAAAGGTAGAGCTGTCCCCAGTCGTCGCGCTGCGAGTACCAGATCACCTCGTTCGTCGGCCACAGCACGCGCCAGCCGGTGCGCGACTCGAACTGCGTAGGCACCGTCTCCTCGAATACCGTGCGTACGGCGCCCGTACCGGCATCCGCGACGCGGAAGATCGCCTGCTTGTGATCGCGCGAGGTGGAGACCAGCGCCAGCTGGGAGCCGTCCGGGCTCCAGTTGTAGTCGTTCATGCTGAGGTTGTCGCCGAGCGTGGCCCGGTGGTAGTCCGCCGCCATCTGGAGCCGCACCACCTTCGCCGCGTCCACGTCGATGATCACGCGCTGCACCATGGCGACGACGCTGTCGCCCGGCAGCGGATACTTCCACGCGCGCAGCTCCGGGTGGCCGACCTCCGTGCGGACGAGGTACATGTCGCCCACGTTGCGCTCGTCCTGCTGCTGCGTCGCGATCTTCTTCGAGTCGGGCGACCACAGGAGGATAGGACGGGTGCTGCCCGCCCAGCCGGCGTTGTCCGTGGCATACCCGAAGTTCTCCACGCCGTCCGTCGTGAGCTGCCGCTCCTGCCCCGTGGCGACGTCGCGCACCCACAGGTTCCAGTCCTTGATGTACGCCATCCTCTTGCCGTCCGGCGACGTCACGCCGGCGACACCGCCTCCGCGACCGCCGCCGAATCCGCCGCGACCGCCGCCGCGACCGCCGCGGCCGAACCCGCCGCCGCGCGCCTCGCCCACGTCCGAGCACTTCGTCCCCTTCACATCGCACGACCAGCGGCCGTTTCCGACATCGAAGGAGACCATCGACGCATCGGCGGAAAGTTCGATGGACTGGAATGGCAGCTCCTGCGCCGTGTAGCTCCCGCCGGTCGCCTGCGAGAGTGTGGCGGCGAGCTTCGCGTGATCGAACGCGGGCACCCGCGTGCGCCGCCCCGGATTCACCAGCACGAACTCCACGCCGTCCGGCGTCTGGCTGCGGTACGTGAAGCGGTTGTCCGGCAGCCAGGTGGCGTTGACCGTACCGCCCACGACGGTGCCGTTCAGATTCTGCGCGAGGTAGCGGGCGGCCTGGTCGTAGTCCGCGGCCGTGAATTGCCGGCGCTCCTGCGCGTGTGCACCGCCCGCGAGCGCCAGTGCGCTCAGCACGAGCAGGGCAAGAGCGGTGCGCCGCGGCGAAGGGTTCAGGCGCTGCTGCATGGTCGGTCTCCGGTGCTACGGGGTCCTGTGGTGATCACCGAGGTGGTGGACCCGGAATGATGGCGGCTCCGGTGGCAGGAGGCAAGCTGCGAAGCGGTGCGGACTTATGACGGGTTCGTGCGGCCGGTGTCAGAACCAGGTACCGACGCGTGCGAAGAACGCCGAGCGCCCGCCGCTCGCGGCGCCGTACTCGACGCGGATCAGTCCGCCGGGCGTGTCGAACGCGACACCGGCTCGCGCGCCGAGGAGCCAGTCACCGCGCGGCAGCACGCCACCGTCGGGACCGGCCAGCCCGGCGTCCACGTCGACGCACAGGAGGAGCGGCCCGAGCAGCGCGTGTCGCAGATCGAAGCCGGCGAGCGCTTCGTGGTCGCCGCGGCGCTCGCCGAGGTGGAGGCCGGGAAAGCCCTCGCTCCCGCCGAGTGCGAACTCGCTCGGCAGCGGCAGCGACCGTCCCCAGCCGTAGCGCACTCGGGGCACGAGCCGGAACCCGCGGACATCGAACGGCGTCGCGAGCGCGAGCGAGACTCGCGCATGCGACGTCGCCCACTCGACGTCCGCGCGCCCGGTGATCGCCCGGAATCGCGAGGTCCGCGAAACGTACGCGCCGAGCCCGACGGCCGAGCGGGTCGCCGCGGTGTCGTGCCACGCGACGTACAGGGCGCCCGTACCGACGATCCAGCCGTCGCCCAGATCGCGCTCGGGCCCGAGCGTCACGTTCGCCTGGCGGCTCTCGACCGCCTCGAGCGCGGCGCCGCGCGCGGTGAAGCGACGCACTTTCTCATTGGCGATGGAGCCGGAGAGCACGGCGAACGTCATGCCGCGGCCCGGCGCGCGCGCGGTCATGTCGAGCTCCTGGCGCAGGCGGCCCGCCGCCGCGCGCGCCGTGAGCGCGAGCCGCCAGTCGAGCAGGCCGCGGTCCAGCATTCCGAACCAGGCGTGGATCCCGAGCTCGTGGTCCCACACCGCGCCGCCCGCCGCGAGCACGCGTGATGCCCGGACGGAGTCGGGCTCGAACGACGCGCCGCCCGCGGCGGTGAGCGGATGCAGCCAGATCGCATCGTAGAGCGGGTTCCTCAGGGCCACGTTCCGGAGCCCGGCCGCGATCACCTGCACGTCCACGGTCGCAGCACCCCCGCGCAGCGCGCGGCGCGTGTCGTCGTCGCCGCCAACCCCTTCGACGCGCCCGCCTGCCGCGCTCTCCGCGCCGGCCCGGGCCGGACACGCGTCACCGTGCAGCACCTCGACGCCTGCGCGGTACCCGCGCTCGATCAGCTTCGCCTTCACGGCCGGTGAAAAGTCGAGCTTGCCGAAGCCGTCGACATCGGTCCGGACGAGGACGTCCACCGGTCCCAGCGAGTCCGGCTTCTGCGTCATGACCAGCGAGAGCATGAGCTTCGCCATGTCGCTCACGCCGTACGGGTCGAGCGTTCGGGCGTGGTCCGTCGCGTCCGACACGATCACCCGCTCCGCGCCGAGCTCGCGCGCGAAGTTCACCGGGATGTTGGCGGTGAGTCCGCCGTCGCCGGTCCAGCGGCTGTCGATGCGGACCGGCGGGAAGATGATCGGGATGGCCAGGCTCGCGCGGACCGCGAGCGCGAGGTCGCCGGCGCCGAGCGCGACGGCCTCGCGGCTCTCCAGGTCGGTGGCGACCGCGCGGAACGGGATGGGCATCGCGTCGAAGTCGCCACCGGCCGCGACGTTCCCGCGCAGGAGCAGCTCGGAGAGCACGAGGTTCAGTCGGCGCTCGTCCACGAACGGCATCTGCGGGCCGAGCCCGCGCGGTCCGCGCCGGAGCACCACCAGCCGCGGCCACTCCCCGAGCGGCATGGGAACGGGCGTACCCGCGCCGAACAGCTCGTGCAGCGGGGTTGCGCGGACGATCGAGTCGAGCTGGACGGCCGTGTAGCCGCTGGCGTACATGCCGCCCACCACCGCACCCATGCTCGAGGCGACGATCCGGTCGATCTGGATCCCCGCCTCATCGATCGCCCGCAGCACGCCGATGTGCGCGAGCCCCGTCGCACCACCGCCCGAGAGCACGAGCGCGGTCACGGGCCGGTGGCAGTCCGCCCGCGGCTGTGCGTCCAGCGGCGAGGCGAGCCCGGTCACGGCCATGGCTGCGGCGGCCAGGGTGATGCCGAAGAGCGGTGGCAGGAACGCGCGGACCGAGACCATGGGGTCCTCCTTTTCCCGCGGATCGCACGTTGCTGCCCGGAATGGTGGCCTCCGGTCGTCAAGCCCGAGTCAAGGGGCGGCCGGACCTGATGACGCGCTGGGCCCGGCTCCGGCCACTGCTGCCCTCGCGTGACTATCGGAAAAAGCAGCGCATTCGTCGTGCTTTTTTCGATCCCCGGTGGCTGGCCTTGCAGACTGGGGGTCGGCGTGCGCTGTCCGGCAGAGCTCCGCGGCGTCCTCTCGCGCCCCCCTGAATCATGCGCGCTCCGGTACTCGCCTTCTTTGTCGCCGTGCGCTTCTTCGTTTCATGCGGCCTGTAACGGACCCGACTCCTCGGGCCGCAGCATCTCGGCAATCGCAGGCTTCGCCGCCCGGATCGCGTCGTAGTCCAGCTCCAGGCCGGCCGGGCCGAGCACCGCCGAGAGGTAGTCGTAGATGCCGCGCATGGAGTCGAACGGCGCGGCGGCGATGTCCAGCGCGGTGGCGCCGGCGTTGTTCCGGAGGCTCCGGTCGGCGCCCGCGGCCAGCAGCGACCGCACGACCTCGGTCCGACCGAGCAGCGCCGCCGTCATCAGCGCCGTCGAGCCGTCGTTGTTCTTGGCGTCCAGGTCCGCCCCGGCCTCGATCAGCGCGTCCACCACCGCGGCCCGGCCGAACGTGGCGGCCGCGATGAGGGCGGTCGACCCCGCCATCGGCTCCCGCTCGTTCAGGTCGGCGCCGGCCCGGATGCGCTCCCGTACCGCGTCGGCATCGCCCGCGACGGCCGCCTCGACCAGGCTGCGGCCGGCGGGCCGCGAGCCCGTCGTCTCCGTCGTCTCGCCAGTGGTCCGCGCCATGACGGTCCCGCCCGTCTGCTCCAGCGCGTCGTCGAGCATCCCGACCAGCTCGTCCCGGCTGAACGAGTACTGGTGCCCCTGGTTGAGCTGGGCCATCTCCGTGAGGATCCCCCTGATCGTTGCCTCCGACTCGCCCCGGTTCGGTGTGACCATGTACCGGCGCTTCGGCGCGTCAGTGGTGAGAAACTCCAGAGCCGCCTCCGCCACCTCGTCCGGCTCCTTGTACTGCGACCGGCTCACGTCGTCGCCGATCATCGCGAGCATCGAGCCCCACCGCGAGCCCTCGCCCGTGTAGCCGCGCTCCCGCATCCGCTTCACCATGGACGCGACGATCTGCGACCGGTAGTTCCCGGGCTCCACCGCGGCCACCGCGACCCCGAACCGGCTCAGCTCCATCGCCAGACCATCCGTGTACGCCTCGAGACCGTGTTTGCTCATGCTGTACGCGCCGCTGAACGGGCCGGTCACGATACCGGCAATGGAGGTGACGTTCAGGATCCGGCCCCCGCTGTCGATGATCAGGTCCGCAAAGCCCTTCGTGACCCGGTAGGGTCCCATGAGGCTCACGTCGAGCTGGTAGTCCATGACCTCTTCCGGCATCTCGATCAGCGGCTCCATGGTCGAGATCCCGGCGTTGTTGATCAACCCGTAGAGGCCCCGGCCCTGCTCCTCCACGAAGGAGACGGCCGCGTCGATGTCGCTCCGGCTGGTCACGTCCAGCCGGACGGCCGTCACGTTCGGCATGGCCTCCATCCGCGCCATATCCTCCGGCGTGCGGGCGCCCGCATACACGTGGAACCCGTTCCGCGAGAGGACCTCGGTCATCCTGAGCCCGATGCCGGAGGTCGAGCCGGTGACGAGTACGGCGCGCTCGGCGCCCGCGGGCGGCGCCTGGCGGGCCGCGGCGGGGGTGAGAGAAACGGCGAGAAGGGTGAGGGGGGCCGCGAATGCGCCGGCGAGGGTGCGGAGCGGGCGTCGCCTGGTATCGATCATTCAGAATTCTCCCTGGTGGTGGACCGTCACCCTCCGTACGGAAAGCGGCGGCCCATCCTTCGATTACAAGGGAGAGTACTTCGTTCGCCGGCCGCCACATCGAACCAGTTCGCGATGTGCCGGCGCGTGACGAGCGGCGCGTAGCCGTCCGAGACGCCTACGTGATCCGGACCCCGGCCGCGTCCGCGATCCGTCGGTCCGCCGTCAGCAGATCCACCTCGCCCAGCCGGCGACGCGCCAGCAGGTACGTCGCCACGTGGAGTGCGTCGAGCGTGCGGAGTGGCCTTTCGGGCGACAGCTGCGCGGCCAGCTCGCAGACGGCCCCTGACAGCTCCCAGATCTCGCACCGGGCCCAGAGGGCGTCCAGATCCCGGGCCGCCGTCGCGAGCTGTGTTTCGGACGCCGCGCCGGTCGAGCGCAACCGGAACAGCGCGCGCGCCGCCTCTACCAGCGAGAGCCGCGACGTGACCAGAACGCGCGCTCGCTCGATGCGACGCCCCACTGCGGCCGTCGTCCCTTTCTCGAGCACGGCGCGGAGCACCGCTGACGTTTCGACGTAGAGCGACGACGGCGCTTCAGTCTTCGGCGCCATGCTCCGCCCTCGCTTCCTCCAGCATCCGCGCTGCGGTGCCCCGGGGCAGGCCCAGTCCCACAGGCTTCCAGGACCAGCCCTGTTTCTCAACGCGCGGACGCACCACTTCGCCGGCCTCCGCCATGGCGTCGAGCGCCGCCTCGACGTCGTCCCACGCGCCCGGCCCGCGCCGCGCCGCCCTCAACTCGGCGACGACCTCGTCCCGGTCCGTGACCAGCACGACCTCGCCCCGTCTCACCTCGCGCAGGTACGCCGAGAGCCGGGCCTTCAACTCCTTCACACCCACGACCTTCATGTCTGTCATTGTAACCACCGGTGGTCACCTTTCGCCAGTGGACCCGGGCACCTCCTGCTCGAATTCCGGGCACCCCTGGTGCTCGAACGTGAGCCGGCCGACGCGATGCGACGACGGATTCCCGCACACGCCCCAGTCGAAACCTGCACCGCCCCGGAGCTTCAGAAACCAGGCACAGCCCACCGAACAGTCCGGGCCGAATCCCTCCGGCCTCTCGCGCTCCATGAGACCGAGCGGCGCCCAGTCGCGAGGATCCAGCTCGAGCACTTCCGCGAAGAGCCGCCAGTGCCGAGCCCGCTCGTGCGCGCCATCGCGCACCGCGGCGTTCATGTCCTTTCTCGCTTCCGCGCGGACCGCATCGACGTGCGCCGACCACACCGCGGGATCGACCGCCAGGCACGCTTCGGCAGTCGGACAAGTGATCGGCGGATCGACGCGCCGGCTGGGTGCGATGCGGTCGAGCTCCTCAAAGACGTCATCGGCCGGAATCGTGTCCACGGTGCCCGCATCGATCTCCGCTTCCCGGCGCGCGATCTCTTTTTCCCACGCTTCGTTCTCTTGCTCAAATGCCGCCGCCATCGTGGCGTCGAGCGCTGCCCGGGCCGCCTGCAATTCGGCCATCTCCTCTGCCTGCAGCTGTTCAACACCCAGGCGCTCGAGGAGACCGTTCACCGAATCGATGGATACGATGCCCGGCGCAATGATCTCGATTCCGATCGGACGGCCGTCGGCGGCATAGTCCACGAGCAGACCCTCTCCTGCCTGCTCTGTCTTCGCGCTTCTCTCCGACGCGACGCGCGGCAGGTACAGGTACGCTGCCAGCGGCTTCCCTTCCCGGCGGCTCACTACCAGATGGCGATTCTCCATTACGGCAATTCGCTCAGGACCATGGTGTGTCGAGTCCGGTCGTCACACCGTCCGAAATAGCAGCTCCGGAACCGTTGCTTCGCCGTGCTCGAGTCGATCGGCAAGCACGCGCAGAGCCAGCGCCTGCACGCGGATGATCGCGCCGGCAGGCGTCTCAGCGTACGCGGCAACGCCGGGAAGCGCCGCGATCTCACCCAACCATCTGCCGTCGGTCTCCTGCTCCGTTTCGATCACCAGAGGAAACCGCCCGATATCCATCGCGACGGCCCACCGATCGAGAACGGTCCGGGTGCGCCGCAGCCCGGTCAACGCGTGACCGATACGTCCACGTACTCGACCGCCGTCGACGGCTCGGGAACGGGCTGGCCGCTCTCCTTCAGACCTTCGATGTGGAATTCGATCGCCTCCTTGATCATGCGACGCAGTTCCTCTTCCGTCTCCGTGGTGGCGACGCAGCCCGGCAGGTCCGGGACCCATGCACCGAAACCGGTCTGGCTCCGTTCGATCACCACCGCGTACCTGATCGATCGGCCTGATGGCGAGTAGACTCGGCGGCGCGAACCCGGCGCCGGTGCGCCGCGCAGAAGACCGTCGCTGCTCAGGTCCTCGTCGATGTCCGGCCAGTGAATCCCGAAGCCCCCGCCGCTGACCTGCCAGTTGGCGCGTTCGGCCGGCGTGGCATGCAGGAGACGCGGGTACCAGGCGATGGGGACCGTGATCGTGCGGCCATCCGACAGATCGACGCTCAATGCGTCATCCGTGAAGCGCACACCAACGATCCGCTCCCCGCCCTCGGCGCCGATCCCGTCATGCCTTGCCTCCCGGGCATTTCCTCGCGTGTGAGTTCACGAGCCCGCCGCATTTCCTGCAACGGAAGATCCGCAAGCAGTTCCCGGTTCTCTGCCGGATGCTCCGCTGCCGCGCTTCCGGCATTGCCTCGATCAGATCCCGGAATCTCCTGGCCACCGGATCCCTCCCTCTGACTTGTGGCCCTTCAGGTACCGCCTTCGCGGCCGGGTGGAGGAAACGGCTGGCGCCTGGCGCCGAGCCTCGCCCGTGCCTCCTCGATCGCCTGGCTCGCCGGCACGCTCTCTATCTGGCCGCTTCGGTACGCCTCCAGCCGGCGACGAATCTCCTCCGCCCACGCCGCCTCCACCTCCTCGTCCTCAGCCAGGCTGGCGAGGAGCCGATCGGCGAGCCGCGCCTTTTCCACGGGCGGCAACGCGAGCGCTGCGGACTCGAGATTCTCGGCCAGTGACGCCAACGATTGTTCGACGGCTCCGGGCGACAGCTCCAGGAACGCCTCCACCTGCCAGCGCTCCACCGTCGGGAACGCTTGCAGGAACCGCTCGAGCGTGTACCCGCCCTTCAAACAGTCGATCAGGTTATTGACCGGGACGCGTGTCCCTGCAAACACCAGATCGCCACCGTGTATTTCCGGATCACGCGAGACCACGGTTTCGTCCCGGCCGACGCCGTCACTCGCGGACCGCTCGTGGCTTTCGCCCGGTCGCCACTCCTGTCCACCGGCAGGCCGCGGCGGACTTTCGCCAGAATCGGGCCCGGAACTCACGCCGCTCCAGTCCGCGCCGTGGTCACCGACAACGTGACTACCGCAAGGTCGCCACGTGTCACGCAGTCCACCCGTCGAGATCGGAAACGTGCTCGATCCAGTCGAGCGTGTCGCGCTCCACACGCCGTTGCTTCGCAGCCTCCCGGCTCTGCCTCCGACATTCCTCGGCATGGATCTCCAACGCGTCCACCTCAGTCCACGGCAACCGTCTGGATCCCGATCAGCTCGCTCTCGAGATGCGGCTCGCCCTCCTCCAGCAGCAGCTCGATGACCTCGCGGAGGTTGCTCTTCAGCTCTTCCACCGAAGCACCCTGGGAGTGGGCGCCCGGGAATCCCGGAACGTGCCCGACGAACAGCCCCGTAGCAGTATCTCGCTCGATCACGGCCTTGAAGGAATGCACCGGATATCCCCTGCCGTGTCGTCGGCGTTTCGCTGTCTGACGACCGGGTACGCCATCATGACGATCAAGCGTCTCGAGTTCGCGGCTCAGCGGTGGAAGTGCTCGTTCCAGACCTGATCACTTCAAGGACGGCCTCGTGTCGGATGCGGAGCTCCGATCCCGCCACCGATGAACTCCCAGTGTGCCAGCTGTGCCGGCGTCCCGCGTGCCAGCCGCGGGAACTGGTCGACTCGCGCAGTGATTTCTCGGCCGTCGACAAGCATGACGATCAACGAACCGCCGGACACCCGTACATCACGGGCCCGCGGCTCCGCGGTCGAAGTGCTCATTCCAGGCCTCCCTCAACAGCGTCAGGTTTGTCGCCACGATAGCCCGAATGGTCCGCGCGGGACCGGACCTCATCGAATCTCGGACATGAATCCAACCACGGGAATGGCAGATTGGGCCACGTCGCACGCCACGAGCGCACTGGGCCTGGTTCGGAAGGGTCCTCCGCCGGCCCGTCCCGAGTCCTGCGCCTCGCTCACGGCGTCGCCTGGCTGAGTGGATCCGGCAAGCGCCACGGCCCTCCCGGCTGCCAGCGCGCCGTGATACGCTCGCCGCTGTGCGCGGCATCCAGCACCGGACCGGCGAATGTGGCGATGCGTTCAATGACCGGCCCGAGTGCGGCCGCGCTCGATGGCTCCTGCAGCCTGCGCGCGAACGCGGCCCACTGGGCGGCCTTCCCGTCGATCGCGGCGAAGGCCGGAGTAAGCGCGAAAGGCAACTCGCCGGGCACTTCGGTCCGCCGTCTCGCGAAGGTGGCGGCGATGGCAGCGGCCAGGGTAGCTCCTTCGAATGCGTGCCTGCTTGCCAGGGCGTGCACGTCGAAGAAATCGCGCATGCGGCTGTTCTTCGAGCCCAGGACAACCATTGCGTGCAACTTCTCGGCGATGGTGGTCGGTGGTAGATAGGCGCGCGGTGCCCAGATGGGCGACCAGGGTCACCCGCTGGCCGCCGTATGCGTCCTCGGGACGGATTGGAGCGACCCGTATGGACGACGTATCGAAGTCGAGACCGTCGGGCTAGAGCATGCGCTCGATTCCGTACCGCGCCAAAACGTGGTTCGGGTCCATCCGCAGGTCATGTGCGTGTTGCACGAGCCGCGTCTGGATCGAACGGACCAGTCCTGTGCTCATGCGACGACTCCCTCGACGTACGGTCGCATGACACGCTCCACGCGACAGGCACGCGCGGCCCGGTCGAGGTCCGCCATCCGGAAGCGGCGACCCCACCACGCCTCACGCAGGGCCTCCACCGCCACGTCGAGGCCCGCACGATTGCGTGCCTTGAAAAGGTCGGCGATTGTCTTGGCGACGCTGTACACCCGTACGCGCTGGCGCTCGACCTCGTGAACTTCGATCCCCTCATGGAATGCGGACCCGCTGAACCGGACGATCCGCAGGTTGACATCGAGGAGGCGCGGCGCCCGGCATCCCCGCTCGATTGCGAGCCAGACCTCAGCGGGAAGCTGCGTACCGATACCGTGGAAGCTGAGTGCTGACAGAAGACAGATCACGCCTCTGGGCGCCGCCGCCGCCGCCAGGGCGAGACCGTGGTGCTCCGTGACGTCGCTGTCCGTGAGGCGATAGTGCCCGCGGGCGATGCGTTCGAGCGTACCCTCACCGACAAGCCGTGTCAGTTGTTGGCTGTGGATGCCGCACTCCGCCACTTCTCTTGCTGTGAAGAAGCTCCGCACCCTGGCCAGTGAGATGAGTCGTTCGCGATCGATCTTTGCCATGTGTGCAAATGTAAGCAGTTGTATAGAACTGTCAACATTTTCACACAACCGGCAACACCGCTCCACCAACCCATCCTCGTGTGTTCGTTTGGAAGGTACGCACGCCTGATAGCCCCAGGAATGGCTGGTTGGGCCAACTCGATAGGGGTAGGTTCACCCGCCCGGAACCCCCGGCTCCCCCCAAGGCTCCCGCGGCACCGACTGCTCGAGCGACCAGCACACCGTGATCGGCTTCTCGCCTTCCCGCCGGTCCGCTGCACCACGCCCACTTGACTCTCTTCGGGCCTGAAATCGGACCCGAACTGCTTCAGGATGTCCGCGCACAGGAACCGCTCCCAGCGCGGAGGCCCCGGAGGCAACGCGTCCGCCGCGAACGGCGCCAACAAGTACTCGTCGCCGCGACGCTCAACACCACGCGCTCCGCACGCCCCGGCCCTCCCGCCTCCTCGCCGAACCACCGCGCTGGATCCCGGGCAGCACGTTCTCCTCCGACGCGTCCGGCCGCGTCACCACCTTGACCGCAACCTTCACGAACTTCGCCTGCAGCGTCTCGCCGTTGGCGTCGACCTCGATCCAGCCCTCCGGCATCCCCTCGTGCCGCGCGCGGTCGGGCGGTGGTCATCGTGCGTGAAGTAAGCGACGCAGCCCGTCTCCTCTCCGTCCGTCCACGCCGCGACCGGGTTCCGTTCCAGTGTCCGCGGAGCCACGACGTACCTTCACGCAGTTTTGCGGGTGCGCTTCCGGACTACGAGGTCGACGTCGCAGTCGAGGACGTGCAGGAGAGCGGCGAGTTGTCCGATCGACTTGCCGGTGTTCGTCGGGTCCAGCAACCGATAGAACTGACTGGCCGACGTGCCGAGCCGGCGGATGATCTCGCGCTTGCTGAGGCTGCTGGCCCCGACACGCTTCTGCGCCTCCAGGGTCAGGTTGTAGACGAGGAGGTTCCGCAGAACCTCGGGATCCTGATTGTACTCGCGAACCTCATCGAGATGGACGCTGTCTTCCTGGCCGCCTTCCAGCACATACGTGAAGGCCTCGCGGCCCAGCTCCGGATCCGCCTGGACGTCGGCCACCCGATTCGCCGGTGTCGGCTTCACCCGTAGCCGCGCGTACGGAAACAGAAAGACCTGGCTTCGAGTCCTGACCTCGAAGGCCCTCCGACGGTTGTTGGCCGTGACTTCGAGAATCTTCACAGGACGCCTTCCCGCTGCAGCTGCCTGATCAATGCCGCGAGCCTGCGCGTCGGCCTGCCGGCCATGGCCGTCCTGTTTTCCAGATCCCATTTCAGGACCAGCGAGCCGTCGCGATAGACGTGGACGTGACGCGGGCCGTGATCCCCCTTCCAGGTAATGAAAACGTATCCTCCCCGCCGGATCTTGCCCATGTAAACGTTACCACCTGTGGTAACACTTCGTCAAGCATCGGGCGCGCATGGCCCGGCGGCTCCGTCCCTGTCCTGCCACCACCGCGGATGGTCTCGACAGACGGCTCGGCCGTAGGCCCGAGTCTCGCGGCTCTGCGCGCTGTCCGGAATGCCGAGTCGCGTTCCGAATCCCGTTTCGTGAAGCTCGATAACTACCGTGGACTTCATCGTGCCCCCGGTGGCTCCATGGGCCCCGGCGCCGGCGCGCCGCGCAGGAGGCCGTCGCTGCTCACGTCTTCGTCGATGTCCGGCCAGTGAATCCCGAAGCCCCTGCCGGTGATTTGCCAGTTGGAGCGTTGGGCGGGCGTCGCATGCAGGAGGCGGGGATACCAGGCAATGGGAACCGTGATCGTGCGGCCATCCAGCAGATCGACGGTCAACGTGTCATCCGCTAAGCGCACACAAACGATTCGTTCCGCGGCTCTCGGTGCCGAACCTGTCATGGCTCGTCTCCGGGAAGGAATTCCAGCGCGTCCACGTCAGTCCACGGCGATCGTCTGGATCCCGATCAGATCGCTCTCTGGCTGCGGCTCACCCTCCTCGAGCAACAGATGGATGACTTCGCGGAGATTGTCCTTCAGCTCTTTGACCGAAGCACCCTGGGAGTGGGCGCCCGTGAATCCCGGAACGTGGCCGACGTACAGCCCCGTTGCGACGTCTCGTTCGATGACGGCCTTGAAGTTACGCACCGGAAGCCCCGCCCGGTTGCGTCCGCAAAGGCCACTCACGCCGCCTGAAGTGGAGCCGCTTCTTCAGGCCGGAGTTTCTCGAAACCGAGGCGCTCGAGCAGGGCGTTCAGAGTGATGACCGTGATGTGAGCGGGCGCGGTGATCTCGATCCCGATCGGGCGGCCATCGGCTGCGTAGTCCACGAGCAGTCCGTATCCCGCCTCCTCCGTCCGTACGCTCTTCTCAGAGTCGATGCGGGGAAGATAAAGGTACGCCGCAATCGGCCTTCCTTCCTTCAGGGTCACTTCCAGGTGGCGTTCGCTCATTCCTGCGTGTCGGCCGGGTACGCCGTGATGATGGTCAAGCGTCGCGAGCCGGGAGCCGGCTCCACGATCACCCGCCACGCCGATCCGCCGTGCCGGGTATGGATTACCCAGCGGCCAACGACGAAGTCCCGCTGGTATCCGGAAGCATGCTCCAGCATCGTCCGCAGGTCAATCTCGGTGAAGTCACGATCGACCATTCGTCGTTCGACGTGAGGCGTAAGCTCGAGCTCCCACGTCCACCACCCCGGCCACTCCATCCCGTCCCATCCACCCCACGAAGTCGACGAACCATCGTAACCCGAGCCTGTGGCTCACAGCATCACCGGAAAAACATGTGCGCGCCCCATACCCGTTTCCTTCAATCCTATGCCGCCGAGTAAGGCGAGGACATGGCACGATGGGACGTCCGCGCATGGGGAGCGGTCACCCGCCCGGAATCCCCAGCTCCCCCCAAAGCTCCCGCGGCACCGCCCGCTCCATCCCCCACCATACCGTGATCGGCTTCTCGCCCTCCCACCGCTCGAACTCGAGCCGCCCGCAGTACACGAACGGCGCCGCCCGCCCGCGCATCCGCTTCGAGCGACGCACGAACAGGTGCACGTCGATCCCCAGCTCCCGGTGCCGCCGCAGGTCGCGCCCCAGCTCGCTGTCCTGGCGCGTCCGGTTCTGGCTCTTCCACTCGGACTCGGTAGCCGACAGGAACCGGTCCCACGTCCTCGGCGCTCATGCCGCCCTCCCTTCCACCACCGCGACGAACCCGTCTGGCACCTCGCCGCCCTTCGCCAACGCCGCCTTCAGCGTCCGCGCGTGGCTGCAGTTCCCGCGGTACTCGAAGCCGGGACAGCTGCACGCGACGTCCGGCCCGTCCACTTCCAACTCGTATGACACGCCCGCCCGCGACCCGCTCTCCACGCGGTACCGCGTCGTGCGCGACCCGGAGAGCACCCGGACCAGCGCCTCGAGCGCCTCCTCCGGCAGCACCGGCGCATTCACCGAACGCGCCTCCGCCGTGGCCTCCGGATGCCGGCTCTCGTACTCGCGCGTGACCTCCGCCAGCAGCCTCTCCACCGGATCGTCGCCTGCGGACTCGTCCGCGAGACGCGGCGAGATGGACGCCACCAGCGATTCCAGCTCGCGGAGCAGGTCGCCGCCGGCGGCCTCGCCCTTCCCTTCCACGACCGCGTCCACGAGCGACGCCTTCACGGACAGCGCCCGCGCGACGAACTCGTCCACCGTCCCGCGCGCCAGCATGTACGTCACGTTGACCGTGCCGGTCTGCCCGATCCGGTACGCGCGGTCCTCGGCCTGCCAGTGGCTGGCCGGCACCCAGTCGAGGTCGTTGAACACCACCTGCCGCGCCGCGGTCAGGTTGAGTCCGACGCCGCCGGCCTGGATGTTGGCGACGAGGACGCGAACCGCGTCGTCGCCCTGGAACCGGTCCACGATGCCCTGCCGCTTCCCGCTCGGCGTCGCGCCCGTGATCGAGACCGCGGCGTCGCCGAAGTGTTCGAGCACGCGCCGCACCGGCTCGTCGAAGCAGGAGAACACGAGCACCTTCTCGCCCTGGGCGACGGCGCCCTCCACGAACTCGATCGTCCGCTCCGTCTTCGCGCCCGCGATCCGGAACCGCGCCTTCGTCAGCTCCGCGAGCAGCGCCATGCGGCCGTCCATCCCGAACCGCGGCTCCGACTCGGCGCCCGCGTCGTTCCGGATCAGGCGACGCAGCACCGCCCGCATCTCGCGCCGCGCCGTGCCCTCCGGCACGTCCACCTCCAGCCACGTCCGGACCTTGGGCGGCAGGTCGAGCACCTCGTCCTTCGTGCGACGCACCATCACGCCGTGCAGCTGCGTGCGCAGCTCCTCGAGGTTGCTCGCGCCGTCCGTCACCCACCCCCAGTCGTTCCGGTACGCCGCGCAGTAGCGCTTCGCGAACGAGAGGAAGCTCCGCGACATCGGGTGCCGCACCAGCTGCAGCAGCGGGAACAGGTCGCGCGGCCGGTTCGTGAGCGGCGTGCCCGTGAGCGCGTAGATCACCGCCTCGCCCGCGCGCTCCACCAGCTTCCGGCCCAATCGGCTCCGCTGGCTGTCGTGGTTCTTCACGTAGTGGGCCTCGTCGAAGACCAGGCCCGCCCACGCGTGAGCGAGGAGCGCATCGATGTTGCGACGGAGCAGGTCGTAGTTGGCGACGACCCAGCCGACCGTCCCGGGCGCCGGGACGGGATCCGGTCCGACGACGTGCACGCGCGCGTCCGGCAGCGCCAGCCGGATCTCGCGCTCCCAGTTCCGCTTCACGGACGCCGGGCAGACGACGAGGTACGGGCCCTCGGGCTCGGCTTCCCTGAGTGCGACGATGGCCTGCCGCGTCTTGCCGAGCCCCATGTCGTCGGCCAGGATCGCGCGGCGCCGCCCAAGCAGGAACGCGACGCCCTCCACCTGGTGCGGGAAGAGCCCATCCGCGATGCGGCGCGCCCGGCGGCGCGCTTCGTCCTGCACTTCCGCGGACGGCGGTACGATGGTGTCGATGCGCATGAGATACGCCCTTTCGATAGAGGTCACGCCTCACTCGCGCATGGGTCCGCGACGCGCATCGCGTCCGGTCGGCTTTGCCACCGTGCGCTCCCCTTCGCGGGAGCCGGGCTACGGTCTGGCGTACGGGTCAGCGGGCCGAATCCCTCGCCGTACTCTTCATGCCGGCAGCCGAGGCGCAGGCTGCCTGGTTCGTATTGTCAAAGATCGCACGCGGGTCTGACACCCGCCGTCATCCGTTCCCGCCCCCGCTCCCACCTCCACAAACGCTTCCGCCTCCACTCCCGCCACCCGAAAAAACAGGGGTCCCGGACGGCGAACCGCCCGGGACCCCCGGTTGAGCGGTTTAGCAGTTTGTTGACGCGGCTGCAATCGCCAGAAATCACCGCGACGCTCGAAAGCGCACCTGAAATATCGCCGGATCAACGAACCCGGTCAACCGGGTTTCCTGCCGGAGGGAATGGCAGATTGGATCACTGCGGAGCCGCGAATCCGCTGGCTATGACAGTCGCGGATCCAGCCCCGGCCAGTCACGTATGTACTCCTCCTGCTCCCGGGTGTCCGGGGTCCCCTTTTTGAACGGCGCCTTGGCCATGGTTCCCCACCGGCTCCGGAGCTCCGTCAGGGCTTCGTCATGCGACCGTCCGTGACGACGGTAGTAGCACCCGATAACGGTGCCGGTCCGGCCCGTGCCACCCCAGCAGTGAAGATACACCAGGAGGCCGGATTGCCTGGCCTCATCCATGGTGTCCAGAATCTCTGTCATGCGCTCTGGACTGTGAGGGATGGAGACGTCCCGGATCGACAGCCGCCGATGTTCGGCCTCCACACCTCGGGCGGCTGCGATCTCGGCGAGCATGTCATGGTACGGAATCAGCCCGCTCTCGCCGGGCTCGGTCAGGTCGATGAAGAGGCGAACGCCGAAGTCCAGGAGTGCGCCCAGCCGTTCGCGGGACGAGTCCGGCTCCTTTGTTCGTGGGTACTCGCCGGCGAGGATCTCTCGATCAACAACCCAATAGGAGTTCTCCAGAGATCGACCGCCTGTGATTCGGGCCATGTGCTGCCCCTCGTTCTGTGGGAAAGGAAAGCTGGACTCTGTTCGCTTGACGTCCTCCACGTTGCACTTCGTACTAACCGATCGTGCCGAGATTCTGCGTGGAAGACCCTCGAAGCTCGCCGGTCATTCTGCCCGCGAGGATCTCGTCGATCCAGGGCTTCCTCACCAGCAGGCCTTTCATGAGTATCTCCCTCTGATTCGACGTCGTTGTCCCTGGTCGATTCGTCGGGTCATTGTCACGTTTCCGCCGCCTCGTGGAGCCTCGCGGCCATCGCTTCGATTTCCGTTCTCCGAGCGACGAGGCGCCGCCAGTTTTCCGGGATCCCGCCCGCGCCGTAGAATGCGCCCGTCAGCTGTCCGAACACCGCGCCGGTGGTATCCGCGTCGTCGCCGAGGTTCACGGCCAGCAATGCGCCCTCCTGGAAGTCGTGCCCTCGATGGAACGCCCACAGCGCGGCCTCGAGGGTCTCCACCACGTAGCCGGTTCCGCGGATCTCCGGTGGCTCGCGGTCGCGGAACGAGCCGCGCGCGATGTCGTCGATACGCGGAGCGAGCGGCTCGGCCTCCCAGAGACCGGAGACGGGAGTGTAATGCGACGACAGCAGCTCGTCCTTCGTCGCGCCGCGGAGCGCGCCGGCGATGAGGCCGCCCAGGAAGCGGCACGCATCGACGGCCTCACGCGCACCGTGCGTCGTCCGCGAGCTCTCGGCCGACCACCGGACGGCCGCGGCGGGATCCGTCGCATACCGCATCGGCACGGGCGCGAGCCGCATGATCGAGCCGTTGCCCGCGGAATGGGGATGCGTCGAGCCGGCGAAGGGCTCGCCGGTCCGTTCGAAACGCGCGAGTGCGTCATGGACCGTGTTGCCGATGTCGAAGCAGCGGCCCGTGCTGCTCCAGTGGCCGTCGTGCCACCAGCGCACGTACCGGCGCATCTGGTCGGCACCGTCGAAGGCGCCGCGCTCGAGCAGGCTCTCGGCCAGGCAGAGCGCCATCGACGTATCGTCCGTCCACTGGCCGGGCTCGAGGTGGAACGGACCGCCGCCCACCATATCGGCGACCGGCTCGAAGCTGCCGGGCGACTTGAACTCGAGCGTGGTGCCGAGCGCGTCGCCGACAGCGAGGCCGAGGAGGCAACCGTGGAAACGGTCGGGATCGAGATTCATGGCGATTCTGGTATCCAGAGAGAGGCCGCCTCGTCGATCAGCCGGAAGACTTCTCCGTCGTCATCAACGCCCGTACGCCCCACGAGTCCTTCGATCCAGCTTCGGGGAGGACCCCGCGCCCGTGTGGCATCCCGGTACACTCCGCGACGGTCGCGAAGCGGGCGCCGTGCCACGTGGAGTATTCCTCAGTACGGCAGTTCCCCGGCTTCCAGCCGGGACAAGAGGTCAAGCAGCCCGGCAGCCTCCCACGACCGGTTTCTTTTCGACGTCGTAAGCGGCACCAGGACTCCGGCTTCTTCGAGGGTCTCGATCCCGGTGTGCACCGCGCTCCGCGCTCGTCCTGTCGCCGCGGCGGCGAGCCTCGTGGTGATGATCGGATATGCCGGCAACACGTCGACAATCGCATGGACCGCGGCGTGCGTCCGGACCGGTCCTGCAGACTCGAGCTTCGCCATCCACTCGCCCATCAACTCGCGCACCGCGATCACGTACGCGGCCGCCAGGTGGGCGCTCCTGGCCGCGGCCGCGGCGAATCGTTCCAACCAGCCCTCGATGTCACCTTCGCGGAACATCGTGAGCCCGTCGATGTAGCGCTGCCTGTTCTGCGCCAGGATCAGACTGATGGGCGGCACGTACGCGGGTGCGACCTCGCGCCTGCGCAGGACCACGTGCACCAGCGCCCGCCCTGTCCTCCCGTTCCCGTCGTCAAACGGGTGAAGCGTCTCGAACTGAGCGTGGACGATGGCTGCCTGCACCAGCGGCGGCAGCGTATCCTCCTCGATCGCCTGGCACAGGTCGTCCAGCAGCGTCCCCACGTGCTCCGGCGGCGGCGGCACGAAATCGGCCCCGCAGGGGTTGTAGTCGTTGCCCCCGATCCAGTTCTGCACCGCGCGCAGCTTCCCGGCGTTGTGTGCGGTCGGGGAGCGCATCATCAGCTTCCTGTGGATGGCAAGGATCTGCTCGGGCAGGAAGTCGTCTGCACGTGTCGCCTGCTCAATCGCGAGTTCCATCGCTTCAATGTTGCCGATCACCTCCGCAGCCGCGGACCCCACCACCATGCCTGTCTCCATCCTGGCTTCCGCCCTCGCGACATCCCGCGCTGTCATTCTGCATCCCTTCGACCTTCGAGGACGCGATCGATTCGGTGCGCAGCAACAGCCTCGCCAGAGGCTGCAACGCGGGCCTCGCAACCGTGTTGAGTTCCCGTATCGCCGCATCCGCCTCAGAAATGAGCCCGGCAACCGCTGCGCCGATCGCGAAGTCGATCCGGCTGATCGGGTCGGGGACAAATGCCTGGTAGCGACATGCCCGCCGGTACCTGGCGGGTGCATGAAGAGTCGGGTTGTGCTCCCACACAAGGTCCAACACCCGTCCGCGCATGGATTGCCTCCCGAGGACGCACGCTCGTGCCCCTGGTCATATTCGCGGGCCTTCGGAACCAACCCGGAAAAGCTGCAGCATGGGTCGGTTTTGTTCCAGATTACTATTCAAGTTGGAATAAGGCAACGTGCTATTCCGGGTTTGTGGTGATATCACGATGCGGTGGGGCGGTGAACCACGACGCGGCAGCGAGCGGCGGGGAGTCGGACGGACGTCCATGTCGCTGAAAGAGGGCCTCGAGGTACGCCGTGAGATCCGGAGGCACCCGGGCAACTGCCGCGCCGACATCGGCTTGAACTCGGACCAGCTTTCGCCGAACTCAGCCGCGATCCCGCCAGTATCCGTGCCGTCGCCGCTCGTGCGCGAGTGCCACGACCACGATCTCGTCAGTCAGTTCTCGGTACACGAGCTTGAAGGGGAACCGTCGCAGACGGACGACCCGGCGCGCTGCCGAGTCCGGCGACCCCGACTTCGGAAGGTCCCGGATCCGGTCGGTCACACGACGGACCTCGTTCTCGAGACGCCGGCCCAGACCGGGTGAGATCTGCTCGTAGAGGACCGCGGCCGCTCGGAGTTCGTCGCGAGCGGCCGGGTAGAACCGGACCTTCACTGCAGGAGCGTGTCCAGTTCGTCGAAGACGTCGTCGGCGGGAATCAGGTCGACGGCACCGGCGTCGATGTCGCGCTCACGCCGCTGGATTTCGGCTTCCCACGCCTCGTCGTCCGCAGGCTCGGGCCAAAGGCTGGCCAGAAGCTCACGCGCAACACGGGCCCGGTCCTCGGGCGGCAACTGCATCGCTTCCGACAGAATGTCGTCGATCGACCTGGCCATGGGGTCCCTTCCGAACGGCTGAAAACGCGACACCCCGCTCGTACCCCGCCTTCCCCTGGACGGCTCCATCGGCTCCTCCCCGTTGTTGCTGATTCGAACGATGGAGAAACCAGGCGTCCGCGGACATGGCCGGATGCGCCAACTCGATAGTGGCCCTGGATCCGGACCAGCGGCCGGCGGTGTGGCAGGTCTCCCCCGGCCGGACGGGAGGCCCGCGCGGCGAGGTAGTTGCCGCGGTCCGGGATCACATGGCGGACCCCGCCGCGCGGGTCGGGCACGTCGCCCGTGTATCTCGGAATGACGTGAACGTGCAGGTGGCAGAAGGGGCAGGCGCCGTCCGTCACGGCTCCAGGTTCGCCACTCGCAGATTTGGCTAGCGTAAAGTAGCGGAATATGATACTTTCTGAACATGAAATCAGCGAACGCGTCCTTTCGCAACATCCGGGACTTCGTGACCGCCCAAGCGGTGGCAGGCCGGTACAGTTTCTCCTCGCGCGATGCCCAGCGGGCCCTGGGCGTCTCGCCAGCGGCGGCAAAGCTCGCTCTCAACCGGCTCGCAAAACGTACGCTCGTGGCGTCTCCCGCGCGCGGGTTCTACGTGATCGTCCCTCCCGAATATCGCGCGCTCGGTTGCCTGCCGGCGGAGCAGTTCATCCCCGACCTGATGGCCAGGCTGAAGCGGACCTACTACGCGGGCTTGCTCACCGCAGCGCAATACCACGGCGCAGCACACCAGCGGCCGCAGGAGTTCCAGGTTGTCGTCGACGGTAACCGCCGCCCCGTTGCCTGCGGTGTAGTGCGGGTCGCCTTCATCAGCCGAAAGCACGCGGGCGAAGTTCCGGTTCAGACCTTCAACACCCCACGCGGCACGCTGCGGGTCTCCACACCGGAGGCGACGGCGCTGGATCTCGTCGGTTATGAACGCCGCGCGGGTGGCCTGAGCCAGGTGGCCGCAGTCCTCGTCGAGCTTGCCGAGCGGCTCGACGCGGACAAGCTCGCGGTGGCGGCAACGACGGCACCCGTCCCCTGGGCACAACGTCTTGGCTACCTGCTCGAGCAGGGTGGCGCGGCAGTGATCACCGCGCCTCTCAAGGCGTACGTGCGCGAGCATGCCCGGCAGTCGACGACCCTTGTGCCGGGCGCATCGCGCGCCCGGGCTCGGCGCAACAGGGACTGGAAACTCTACGTCAACGCGGACGTGGAGGCCGCGCTGTGATCCCCCGGGACTACATCACAGAGTGGCGAGGGCGGGTGCCGTGGGTGCAGGACTTCCAGGTCGAGCAGGATCTCGTCATCAGCCGCGCCCTCGTCGAAATCTACTCGCATCCCTTGCTGCACGATGCCCTGGCGTTTCGAGGCGGAACGGCACTCTACAAGCTCCATCTGAAGCCGCCCGCGCGATACTCGGAGGACATTGATCTTGTGCAGATAAGGTCGGAACCGGCGGGGCCGATGATGGACGCGCTGCGTGCCACCCTCGCCCCCTGGCTGGGCACACCGCGCTACAAGCAGACCGAGGGCCGCGTGACCTTCGTGTATCGCTTTGACTCCGAAGGCCTGCCCGTGGTACCGCTGCGGCTCAAGATCGAGACGAACACGCGCGAACATATCTCTGTGTACGGATTCAAGGAGATCCCCTACTCCGTCAACTCGCGGTGGTTCGATGGCTCGTGCAGCATTCGCACCTACGACCTCGATGAACTCCTCGGAACCAAACTCCGTGCGCTGTTTCAGCGCAAACAGGGCCGAGACCTGTTCGACCTTGCGATTGCGCTTGGCAATGGCGGGGTCAGTCCCGAACGCATCGTGAGCGCGTTCCTTCGGTACCTGGAGCACGAAGGGCACCGGGTGACCCGCGCTCAGTTCGAGGAGAATCTCGCACAGAAGATGCAGGACCCGCAGTTCCTCGCGGACATCAGGCCGTTGCTGGCGGGGGCTACGACTGGAATCCGGAAGCGGATATCGCGTGTGGTCACGTCCGGGCTCATCGAGCGCCTGCCCGGCGATCCCTGGAAGGGGAAGTCCTGAGGCCGCGGTCAGCAGCTGCGCCGAATCATGCTGGTCAGCTTGCGGCGCCTTTTCGATCTCTGGATCGAGCACTACCCCAGGATCCCGGAGGAAGCAAGACGCCTCTTTCCGCTTCGACCTGTGCACTACCTGGCGCCGATCGAATGACGGAGGTGGCCGGGCAGCCGTGCCCGTGACACCCAAGATCCGCGTGGAGATCCGTTACCGTTGCACGGTCCGACCGGGCCGTCAGGCATCGCGCGAGGAAATCGCAACCGACCTGCGGCTTGGGGTTCAGCACCGCGGCACGTCCGCACAGATTGCCTTCACGCACGCGCCGCCGGAGCGCGTAGTACACCGGTTCGGCGCAGTCGGTGAACGGCTTCATTCCAGCAGAACGCGGATCCCGACAGCGGCACGCGCCCAGAGCGCCGCGAGGCCGGTCGGTGCCTTCTTCTTCGGGCCGAGAATGCGCAAGGCGACGACGTTTCCCTTGCGTTGCGTGCCCGTTCCGAAGACCGCCGCGGCCACCTTCGCGCCGGCTCCGGGCTCGTTGATCTGCGGAAGCAGGATCGCGTTCGCGCCGATCTTGCCGGCCCGCTCGCGCATCGCCTCGAGCATGTCCGTCTGGTCGGTGAACTCGCCCGATCCCGTGGCTTCGATGATCGCGACGCGCGTGTACTCGAGCGTGTCCAGCTCCGCCTCGTCGGTCACGATGACGACGTTCTCCGGCGGCACCGGTTCATAGCGCTGACCCGACGGATTGACGAACGTGTACTTCGTGCGGACGCAGCCGACGGCCGCGGCACCCAGCATGCCGAGCACCGCCAGATCGAGCGCGACCCGTCGAACGGGGCGTATCCGGTTGACCATTGTCTTTCCTCCATCACTCCAGGACTTCGAGGAGACGTCAGTGGATGGTCAGGCCGAGACCGACCTGGCCGACGTTCGCGTCCCCGTTGTCGAAGTTGCCGGCAAAGCCGTTCCAGAACGGCGTCAGGCTCACGTTGGCTCCGATGCGGAAGTCATAGCCGAGTCCGATCAGAGCGCCGGTCCCGGTCGTGCTCGCGTTCAGGCTGAACCCGCCCCCGCTGGCGCCGACATTGATCCTCCCGAGGCCCAGGCCGCCCAGCAGGAAGAACCCGCCGGTCGAGGACGGATAGAACCGGATCGCGGCCGTGAGCGTGCTCACCGTCAGGGTTACGCCATCCTCGCTCTTCGTCCACGCGTTCGAGGCCGCTCCGAGCAGCAGGCGGCTGTTGATCGTACCGCCCAGCGCCAGGCCGCCGCTCAGCCCGCCTTCGCGGCCGGTGCAGTCCTGACAGCCGAGGGTCCCGTATCCGAGCCCGACGTTGAACCAGAAGCCTTCGCGCTTCTGCGGGTGCTGTGCCGCCGCGTCGCGGGGCGTGAGGGCTCCCATCCCGATGAGCGCGAGCAGCATTATGGCGAAGCGTGTCTTCCGCATTGCGTTCTCCGTTGTGCGTTGGTGCCGTCCGGGTTCGGTCATGGCGTTCGCCATACCAGCCCGGGTGCTTCCGGCATTGTGGACTCCACGGACAGTATGGGTCCTGGTTCTGACAATCCCGGTCGAGGTCACCGTTTCTTCGTTTCGATGGTAGGAGACGGTCAACGAGATACATAGTTGAGGATCGGGTGGAATGGACGGACCTTTAGCGCCGGGTTTGGGGGAGCGACCGGCCATGCCGGGACAACTCGCGTCAATCCGCCTGCCCACACCGAGATCGACTGCTTGATATGGACGCCGCAGACGATCCGTTCCGGTGTACGTGACGGAGACGGCGGAGGCGACGCCGCCCTCCTGCGCGTTCAGAACTCGACCAGATAGCGCGGAACGAAGACCTCGTCCGCGACACGCACTCCTGCGATCCGGTCCGTCCGGTAGCTGCGTAGCTGACCGCGATCGTTGACCACGTACACGACGACGTGGCCATCCTGGGTCATGCGGAACGAGTACGGTTCGACGCGTCTCCATCCCCGTCGACCATCCTTGGCGTGGTAGTCCAGATCGACCCGGAGCCGGTTCGAGCCCGCGTACCGTATCAGATCCAGGGGACCACCCCAGTACGACATCGATCGGGGCGGAGCCCAATCGGCAACGAGCCGTTGCCGTGTCTCGGCGCGTCTCAACACCGCCGGCGGCGCGCCCCCCAACCACGCGAACAGCGCGTCGACGGCGGACCAGTACTCGGCGACGGGTGGCAGGTGGGGGAGCTGGTGCGCCAGCATGTTCGCCCATTCCTGATCCAGCTCCGCCCGGAATTGCGACGTCAGGATCCCGGACGCATCGGGCACCGCAATGCCCGCGTGCGCGCATTTCGCCGCGAGCGCTTCACGTACCGGCGCGGGGTCACCGACCAGTTCAGGGTGGCGATAAACGTTGATCACGTCGTAGAGATCGCGCGGCCGGCATCGCTCCACCAGGGCCCGCATCTTCTCGCCCAGCAACTCTGCAATCGAGTAGGCCGCCACCTGCGCCGTCAGTAGTGCAGGCCCATCGCTGTATGGGTGAAGGATGGGCCTCCTGGCAGCGGGCAACACCAGCACTTCATCGCTCGTCAGGTCGATCTTGACCTTGGGCAGGGTCGGCGGATTCCGGGGACCGCGGAACGCAATGCGAACGACGGTCGTCTCGTTGCCACGGCGGTCGAGGTATCTACGGATGTCCGCGGGAGCAACCTCGATTTCGATGCCGGACTCGGCGCGCAAACGGAACGTAGTCCTTCTCGACGACGTCGTCCCGCAGCCCCCATTCCCCTCGAAGCGCGAGGATCTCGCCGTGCGGGATCACGAAGCCGCGGGCTTTCCGACCCTGACGTTGGCGCGAATGCGCCAGCGCGCGTTGCGCCGACCCGAGGCGCGGGCGGTGGGATCCAGCAGCGCGATGCCGGCGCTCAGCCGCTGCTCGCACTCATACAGGAATCCCGAGTCGGTCAGCCCCATCGCTTCGCAGAGATAGCCGAGCCTCTTGAACACGGCCGCGTTCCCGAGACGTTCGCCGTACGCGATCAGGTCGGCGCGATCATGGGATTCGAGGTACTCGGCCAGCATGTCCGCGCTGTGCCGGATGCCGCCACCGATGCCGGGATCGTCCAGCACGTCCACGACAACGCGCGCTTCGTCGGCGAACAGGACCTGCGTGTCTTCGATCCACACCTTCCGGACACCCCACTCGAGCTTCGCCGGTGCGACGTTGCCGATCAGGTACTTCTGCCCGAGTAACGTCTGCTCCGGCGAACGGACACGGTTGCTCGTCCTGACGACCACGGTCTGGAAGATCTGCTCCGTCAGGCCCCAGTGATTTCCCGCCGTCCAGCCCGTGAAATAGCACGGTGACCACACGGCTGTGGCGACGACCATTGGGTCGGCCGTCCAGAGGTCCGGCCGTTCGACGTTGACCGGTACAGCGATGTACAGACCTCGCCGGACCCGCCTCAGCCACCCCTGCTCGGCCCACCTCGCCATCATTTTCGCGGCATCGGACCGCCCGAGATCGAGTCGGTCTACGGCGTCATCGACGGTCACGATCTGCCTTCCCCGCCCGGTCAACCGCGCCAGCTGCCGCCGCGAATGGCCCGAAATCCCGGCCTGAGCGATATTCATATACCAATAGTTCCTTTAGAGTGTGAACTACTGGTATTATAATGTCGGTTATCGCTCTGCCCGGCAAGAGTCTGGTTGGAGGGATGATCACCCTGCGAACGGGGCGATGGAATGCGCGCCCGCGCCAACCCGCGTCCTTTCGCGGCGGTCGCCGGTGGACGGCAGTCAGGCCTCTGGAACCCCCAGCTCCGCCCACAGCTCCCGCGGCACCTCCCGCTCCAGCCGCCACCACACCGTGATCGGCTTCTCCCCTTCCCACCGCTCGAACTCGAGCCGCCCGCAGTACACGAACGGCGCCGCCCGCCCGCGCGCCCGCTTCGAGCGACGCACGAACAGGTGCACGTCGATCCCCAGCTCCCGGTGCCGCCGCAGGTCGCGGCCCAGCTCGCTTTCCTGGCTCGTCCGGTTCTGGCTCTGCCACTCGAACTCGGTCGGGCGAGAGGAACCGGTCCCCGTACTTGTACTCCGCCTGCATGCCCTGCTTCTCGAGCGTGACCATGAGGAAGATCCCGCCGGTCCGCTGCACCACGCCCACCTGGCTCTCGTTGCTCCGGAAATCGTCCCCGAACTGCTTCAGGATGTCCGCGCGCATGAACCGCTCCCACGGCGGCGGTCCCGGAGGCGGCGCGTCCGCCGCGAGCGGCGCCATCACGTACTCGTCGCCGCGACGCTCGAACACCACGCGCTCCGCCCGCCCCGGCCGTCCCGCCTCCTCGCCGAACCACCCGCGCAGGATCGCCGGCAGCACGTTCTCCTCCAACGACTCCGGCCGCGTCACGACCTCCACCTCGCCCCGATCGAACCGCGCCTGCAGCGACTCGCCGTCAGCGACGACCTCGACCCACCCCTCCGGGATCCCCTCGTGCCGCGCGCGGTCGGGAAGGAACAGGATGGGCCGCCCGCCCGAATGGCTGACGCTGCAGACGATCCGATCCGCCAGGCGCCCGACGCCAGGCCGACGCAGGTACGTGACCAGCCGCCAGTCCTTGCGGTCTCCCAGACCAGGTCCTGCGCCGCCTGCCGGACGTCGTCCGGAACGTCGAGCGCAGGCGACGTCGCGAAGCGCTGACCGTCGTACGTGAAGTAAGCGACGCCGCCCGTCCCCTTCCCGTCCGTCCACGCGGCGACCGGGTTCCGTTCCAGCATCCGGCGGAGCTCCGCTGCGTGCGGCACATGACCGGCAACGCGCGCTTGAAGCCCTGATAACGCTGATGAACCACGTCCCGCGCACCTGGCTCGCGGATCCACTGGCGCAGCCAGTTTCGAACGACGGCCACCAGCGTGCGCACCCGGTTGTCGTGTGACTTGATGTCCTGTCCCGCTATGTCCGAGCAGAACTTCTGGTACCGATAGGGCTGCCGGTCCAGAATGAGACAGCGCTTCCCGTCGTGAGGGCTCGACCCGTACTTCTTGGCCCCCAGGTAGATCCCCAGTTCGAGAGGCATGTTGAACCGTGGCAGTCGCGTGCTGCCGTCGCGTTCCGTTCGGCAGATGTCGTGTATGCCGTAGCGACACTCTTCGATCAGGCGATAAACCTTCGCGATGCGAACATCGCTGCTGTCGTCCGTGTCGAGGGCGCTTCGCGCTACGAATCCGCAATCGTGGACAGTGAAGACCAGCGCTCTCAGGAAAGGCCGGTAGCGGGTGTCGAACGGGCAGTTGACGAAGACGGACTCGTCGTACCCCATGTCCCCGAGAGGCTGTCGCTACTTCGTGGCTTTCTTCTTCGGGCGGCCGTTCTCTCGCGGAGCCCGCTTCGCGGAGGCTTGATGAGCTGCGATCCTTGCGGCCCGGCGCGCCTGCGCAACTGTGATCGAGCCCCGCTCCGGGACGTCCTTGATGGTCCGCGTATACCTCATTGCCCCCTCCTGCGAATGCGCCGCTTCCAAGTTATGCCGGGACCGGAACCAGCTCAACCAGCACGTTCCTCGATGCCTCCGACGATACCCGCGTCTCTGGTACTCAATATCTCGGGACGGCATCGCAGGGAACATGGCAGCATGGGCCGAGACAATTCAGTGGCCGGTCAATGCGAGCAAGGGTGGACCCCGGGGTGCTTGTCCGTCCCCGTGTAGTAGCCGAACGACGCGTCCGGCCGGATCGCGCGGAACGTCTTCATCGCCTGCGCCAGGATCTCCTCGCGATGCGCGACGAACAGGATCCGCCGGTACTCGGGCCGCTTGCTGTCGAACGCGTTGAGCCAGGTCCTGCCGACATCCGACATTCAATTGCCAGCAGTTCTCATGGCGAGCGAACTACCGGCAGGCCATGTCGGCGTCGGCCCTCCCGCGGCGTCCCCGCGGTCCGGTGCTCACCGGCGACCGGTCCAGTAGTCCGGATGCCGCCGCTGGTGAGCGACCGCGATCACCGTGATCGTGCCTGCTTCGATCGAGTAGATCAGCCGGAAGGGAAAGCGGTGAAGGAGCATCTGGCGTGTAGCGTGGCGGTACGAACTCCCGGATTCCGGATTCCACCGCAGTCTCTCGAGCGCCGCCTCGAGATCGGTCAGAAGCCCTGCACCCTTGCCGGGTCCTCGCGCTTCGTAGTAGTCGAAGGCTTCGACCAGTTCCTGATGTGCCGGGGTGATGAAGCGAACGTCTAGCGGCCCAGCCTCGCGCGCAGTTCCTCGATCACCTGCCGGGCCGGCACGCTCTCGATCTTGCCGTTGCGGTACGCCTCGAGCCGACGACGAATCTCCTCCGCCCACGCCTCCTCCACCTCCCCGTCCTCAGCCAGGCTCGCGAGCAGCCGATCGGCAAGCCGCGCCCTCTCCGCAGCGGGCAACGCGAGTGCTGCGGATTCCAGATCGTCGGCGGGTGTAGCCATCGCGAACTCCCGGGATGGGGTGTGCTGACTCCGCCTCCTACCCCGCTCCATGAACGACGCTCCCCGGTTCGAATCCCGATCCACGCAGGACGCCGCGGTCACCCGATCCAGCCCGCGGTCCATACCTGTTGTCAGGAATCTCTCCGCCTCGGTCCCTGCCCGGAATGGTGAAATGGGTCAGCTCGATTCGACTGAGAGCCGTCAGCTGCCCGGAACCCCGAGCTCCGCCCACAACTCCCGCGGCACCGCCCGCTCCAGCCGCCACCAGACCGTAATCGGCTTCTCGCCCTCCCACCGCTCGAACTCGAGCCGCCCGCAGTACACGAAGGGCGACGTCTTCCCGCGCCACCTTCTTCCTGCGACGCACGAACAGGTGCACATCGATCCCCAGCTCGCCGTGCCGCCGGAGATCGCGGCCCAGTTCGCTCTCCTGCCGCGTCCGGTTCTGGCTCTGCCACTCGAACTCCGTGGGCAAGAGAAACCGGTCGCGATACTTGTGCGCTTCCGGCGCCTGCCTTCTTGTCGAGCGTCACGAACAGGAAGATCCCGCCGGGCCGCTGCACGATGCCCGGTCTGGTTCTCCATGCCCTTGAACTCGAACCCGAACAGCTTCGGCACATCCGCGCGCAGGTTGCGCTGCCAGAGGACCGGCCCCGACGCCGTCTCTTCGCTGATACGGCGCCATCACGTACTCATCTGCCGCGACGCTCGAACACCACGCGCTCCGCCCGCCCCGGCCGTCCCGCCTTCTCGCCGAACCACCCGCGCAGAATCGCGGGCAGCACGTTCTCCTCCGACGCGTCCGGCCGCGTCACCACGTTGATCGCGACCTTCACGAACTTCGCCTGCAGCGTCTCGCCGTTGGCGACGACATCGACCCAGCCCTCCGGGATCCCCTCGTGCCGCCCGCGGTCGGGAAGAAACAGGATGGGCCGCCCGCCCGAATGGCTGACGTTGCAGACGATCCTGTCCGCCAGCCGCCCGACGCCAGGCCGCCGCAGGTACGTCACCAGCCGCCAGTCCGCGATCTCCCAGACCAGGTCCTGCGCCGCCTGCCGGATCGTCGTCCGGAACGTCGAGCGAGGGCGACGTCGCAAAGCGCCCACCGTCGTACGTGAAGTATGCGACGCCGCCCGTCCCCTTCCCGTCCGTCCACGCGGCGACCGGGTTCCGTTCCAGCATCCGGCGGAGCTCCGCGGCGTCCTCGAGCGACGCGGTCTCGTTCCGCACCGTCGCATACCGCCGCGCCTGCTCGGCGAACCGCTCGGTCAGGCGATCCATGCCGATCGACCCGGGCAACGCGTCCTCGCCCAGCATCGCGAGGAGCAGCACCATCTTGTAGCTCCGCGTCATGGGCGTGACCTCGAGCGCGCGCAGGAACGGCGCGTACGTCTGCCACGCCCGCTCCTGCTCGGGCGAGAAGTCGCCCATGGCGCGCACGAAATCGAGCCACGAGCCGTGGTGCTGGCGCGCGGACCCCGGATTCCAGCCCTCGCTCAGCACCTCGAGCGCGAGCGGCCGCCGCCCGAGCCGGTCCCGGAAGTCGCGATAGAAGTTCTCGAGCGCCTCGCCCACGCCCGTCGGCTGCACGAGCGCGCGCAGGATCTCGATGGCTCGAAGGTCGTACGTCACGCTGCAGCCCGGCGGCAGCTCGAGCGTGCCGGTCTCGTACTGGTCGAGCGCGTACGCGACGTCGCGGTTCGCGTCCCCGAGGTTCAGCAGCGCGCGCGTCTTGTTCAGGAAGACGCGGTGGTTGCCGATGTAGTCCACCACCCGGAGCGTCTTGCCCGGCCGGTAGCGGAGCCCGCGGCCGAACTGCTGCAGCCAGAGGATGCGACTCTCGGTGGGCCGGAGCATCAGGATCGTGTCGACGTCCGGCAGGTCCACGCCCTCGTTGAACATGTCGACCGCGAAGACCACGTCGAGCTCGCCGGCCTGCAGCTGCTCGAGCGAGTGCGCGCGCGGCGCGCTCGTCGCACCCGAGTGGACCGCCACCGCCCGCAGTCCCGCCGCCGCGAAGATACTCGCGCCATGAAGTCCGCATGCCGCTGCGACACGCAGAAGCCGATGGTCCGCGTCGCGCCATGCGCCCGCCACTGCTCGAGCGCGTTCTCCGCCCGCGCGTTCGTGGCGACGTGCCGGGTCAGCTCCTCCTCGTCGAACCGGCTGCTCCGCCACGGGATGTTGTCGTAGTCCACCAGGTCCGGGACGCCGAAGTAGTCGAACGGGCAGAGCAGGTTCGCGCGGATCCCGTCGGCGACGTCGCGGCGATAGACCAGGTTGTCGCCGCACAGCGCCAGCAGGTCCGCGCCGTCCGTGCGCTCCGGCGTGGCCGTGAGCCCGAGCAGGAACTTCGGCTCGAGGTACCCGATCAGCCGGCGGTACGTGCTCGCGGCCGCGTGGTGGAACTCGTCGACGATGACGTAGTCGAACTCGTCGCGTTCGAACCGCGGCATGTGGTGCGCGCGGCCGAGCGTCTGGATCGAGGCGAACAGGATGTCGGCCCGCGGGTGCTTGTCCGTCCCCGTGTAGTACCCGAACGACGCGTCCGGCCGGATCGCGCGGAACGTCTTCATCGCCTGCGTCAGGATCTCCTCGCGATGCGCGACGAACAGGATCCGCCGGTACTCGGGCCGCCGGCTGTCGAACGCGCTGAGCCAGGTCTTGCCGAGACCCGTGGCGAGGACGACGAGGCCGGCCGTGTTCCCCGCCTCGCGTGTCGCCTCCAGCGCCGCCAGCGCCTCGAGCTGCACCCCGTGCGGCACCGGTACCACGACCGGCTCGTCCTCCTGACCGAACTCGATCCCCTGTGGGCGACGCCGCCGCTCGTAGTCCCCGACCCACTCCGCGTCCACGGCGCGGCAGCGCTCGTCGTCGAACAGCGCCTCGAACGCGTCCACCACCTCGCCGAACCCCGTCGTGTCATGCGACGTGATGACGCGGTAGTTCCACTCGATCCCGGTCCGGAGCGCCGTCGCGCTCATGTTCGAGCTGCCGACGAACGCCGTGCCGCCGCCCGCGCGGTCGATCACGATCCACGCCTTCGGGTGGAAGCTGACGTTGCCGCTCTCGAAGACGCGGAGCTCGATCTTCCGGTCGTCGGTCTGCAGGTCGAGCAGCCGACGCAGCGCTTCCGGCTGCGTGACGCCCAGGTAGTCGCCCGTCACGATCCGGACCCGGCCGCCGCGGTCGAGCACGTCGCGCAGGTGCTCCTCGAGCAGCTCCACGCCCGACGCCATCGCGAACGCGACGGCGATGTCCACGTTCCGCGCGCCGTCGAGGTGCCCGCGCAGGTGTCGCAGCAGCGGGTCCGCCTCGCCGCCGCGGACCAGCGGCCGCCGGTGCGGCAGCTCTCCCCCGGCCGGCCGCGACTCCCGCCCCGCGAGGTAGTTGCCGCGGCCGGGGATCACGTGGCGGACCCCGCCGCGCGGGTCGGGCACGTCGCCCGTGTACCGCGGAATGACGTGAACGTGCAGGTGGAAGATCGTCTGCCCGGCCGCCCGCCCGATGTTGATCCCGATGTTGTAGCCGTCGGGTGTATGCGACGCCTCGATCGCCGCCTTCGCGGCCTCCACCGCCTCCAGCAGCTCCCGCCGTTCCTCGCCCGTCGCCTCGAACCAGCTCGCGACGTGCCGGCGCGTGACGAGCAGCGCGTGCCCGTCCGACACCGGGAACGCGTCCCACAGCCCGACCACCCGCTCGCCCTGGTAGAAGCAGCGGTCGGCCGCGACGTCGCAGAACGGGCAGGCGCCTTCCGTCACGGCGCCCGCGCGGCGTTCGGGTCCCAGCGCGTGATGACGAGCGCGCCGTCCAGTCCCGCGTCCAGGCATTCGGCGCACCGCCACGCCGTCATCGGCCGGCGCGCGGTCCGCACGGTCTGGCAGACCGGGCAGCGGTGCTCCCAGATCCGCCCGGCCGCGGCCTTGCGGGCGTTTCGTTTCCCATGCGACGCATCCCGCGTCCGGATCCGCGGCTCGAACCCCGCGGCCCGGACCAGGGCCTGCCACTCGGGTCCGTGCGGCTTCGCTGATGGTCCGTGCAGCCGGTGCACGGCGACGTGGGCCAGCTCGTGGCAGAGGACTTCGTCGAGTCGTCGGGCCGGCGCATCGCGGAGATCCGCGCGGAGGACGATCCGGCCTTCGGCGGGACGGCAGCGGGCCAGCGTGGAGGTCAGACGGCGGCTGAATACGACGGACACCGACTCCGGCGAGCCCGGGCAGGTCCCAGAGCTTCGACCAGGCTTCCATTCTGCGACGGAGCCTCGCGGTCGGGACCGCGGCGTTATCCGTCGTCACGGCGGGACTCGCGCTCGAGGAGGAACTCGGCGTACCGGCGGTCGCTGGGAGCGAGGTCGTAGGCGAGCAGGTCGCTCGGCAGGACCCACGCGAGAGCCGAATGCTCGAGGCACACCGGATCGCCCTCGATCGTCACGGGCAGGAACTCGATCACGAAGTCCGAGCCGGGGTCGGCGACGGAGAACTCGACGGGGCCCACGGACAGGACATGCACGCCCAGTTCCTCGGCGAGCTCCCGGCGGGACGCGGCGAGGTCCGATTCGCCGGGCTCGACCTTGCCGCCGGGGAATTCCCACAGGCCGCCGTGGCGCTTGTGGGTCGGCCGCTGGCAGACCAGAAGCCGGCCGTCGCGCCGAATGACACTGGCCAGAACTCGCAGAGGTGTCTTCCTTGTGACCTGATTGCAGGGAAAATCCCTTTTAGCCGGCAGACTGTTCGGGGCAGTCAGCCCGCCACGGCACCAGGTGGGCAAGCATGCTCTCACGGATCTCTGGCCACGTCCCGCCAAGATCGAGCGAACACGCCCTAACTCCTACTGAACCAATCCGATAGCAAAGGTCAAACGGTTGCCCTACGACAGGATAGAGCAACATGCCGTCGACCAGCTCTCCGTGCCATTTCGATGATGCTCTATACTGCCCAAGGTACGTCATCAGCTGGTAAATGTGCGCCGGATCTGATCTTCGTGACGCCGAACCGGTTGCGGGCGAGCGCTTCTCTGTAGAATTTTGTATCGATAACGAGCGTCCGCTCGGCTTTCTGCAAGACGATATCCGTTCTCATCTCCGGTACCCGCCGAACATCCGAATCAAGGCCGACAAGGTCGATCCAAGCCAGCTTGGGCGCCGAAACATGGAATCTCTGTTGCTCACGTTTGTAGAAACGGAAGACAAACCGTTCGAACAATCGCCACATGAACCGTCGATTGCGGCGGAAATCTCTGAATGACTCCGATTCACCGCGCTCATCCGGGAACCAGGGATTCCAGAATCAACTGGCAGATTGACAAGATCAGCCGGTAGAGGCGGTTGTTGCAATGGATCGGCACCAACCGAAAGTCCGTCGGCGATGGACGTATGATGGGAATCCTGGACAGACGCGCGGCAACTTCCTGCAGGCGTGCGCCGATGCCTGGGTCAAGCGTCGGCACAGCCATCGTGGCCCGGACGGTTGAATGGATGATTCGGTTTGCAAGCGTGTCCTCCGTGAGCTCAGCGGTTCTACACGCCGTTCGGCCCGCGGGCAACACATTGCGCGTTGTCGTTTGACCAATGAGCAATTTTCCGCGGATACCTGAGACGATCTGATCACGCTCCTGATACTCTCTTCGTATGCCACGGCGAATAAGGTCGGCTGTGGCACCCGCGAGCGCGTGGCCAAGGGCATCAACCGGCAAATTCAGGTGTTCGGCCCCGACCAAACGGACGTCCGCTTCCTCGACGACATCCCACGCGTACGCCAGCAAGCGGAAGGCATTGGCGATCGGGATATTCATTCTCGTAGGAGCTCGCTGACTACTCGGTCCACCTCCTCTTGCTTGTCGAACCAGTATTCGCGCAACAGAGGCTCGATTTCCGTCCGGATCACCCGCTCGTACCACCCAAAATCAACATCCTCGTCCCCAGCTGGCACGAAGAAGCTATGCCCGATCTCGAAGCCCCTTCCGAGGTTACGGCGATCTTCCCGGATTCGCTCGTTAACCGCAGTCATCCGCGCGACGATTCGCCCAATCAGCTCGGCCTCGGCCAGGCCTTCAAACTGAGCCGTGAACGAATCCTGGTCGAAGCACGGTTCCAGCCTTACGAACCCGAAACGCCGACGGAGCGCATAGTCAACCAGCGCGAGTGACCGGTCCGCTGTGTTCATCAGGCCGAGCAGGAATATGTTTGCCGGCACACTGAACTGATCCTGGACTGTGCGGGCGTACGTGAGAGGTACTGACCACTCGGGACCTCGCTTGTCGGATTCGACGAGTAGCATCAACTCGCCAAAGATCCTGCTGAGGTTGCCACGATTGATCTCGTCGATAATGAAAACATAGCGACGCTTCGGATCGACCTCGGCGCGCTTGCAGAATTGATGGAACACGCCGTTGCGAAGTTCGAAGCCGCCTCCAGCTGCGGGACGCCAGCCCTGAACGAAGTCCTCGTACGAATACGACTGATGGAATTGTATCATCAGGACACGTGACGGGTCTTTCGACCCAATAAGAGTCCACGCTACGCGGCGGGCAACGAAAGACTTTCCGACTCCGGGCGGCCCCTCCAATATCACGTTCTTCTTCCGTTCCAAGGCGTCCAGAATGCGCTCGAATGTATCCCGCGGCATGAACAGGTCTGTGAGAGCGTCGTCGATAGAGTACTCTGGAAGGTCGCGCGCCGGCTCTTCGCCGGGCTCCCGATCCATGACACCAAACGCGTGATGGAGCCAATCCGCGTACGCAGTGAAGAGAGTGACGGCCTTCAGAGCAAATCTGCGATCCTCCGCCAAGGTCCATGGGCCGGTGCGGTCCCAATCCACTGAGCGCACGTTCCGGTGGGACTGGCGCCCAGATTCATGCCGGTAGGCAGACCTGACCGTGCCGTAGCCAAGCAACTGCCGCCTGCCTTGCTTCGCGATTACCACGTCGCCCGGCTGCATTTCGTGAGAGAACTGCCAGCAAGCGAGAGAGTCGTTCATGGGTATGCGGCCTGATCCATAGAGCTTCACAAGGTCAGCCGATATAGCATCACGTGACCCGTACCGGCTCAAATCACCTAGCTCATCCCAGCCGATCGAAACTACGCCTTCGCTTTGGAATGTCTGCCATTGATGCCCGCCGTCGCCAGCGGCGACCAACCAGACATTGTGGCCGCCGAAACGGTCCTTCGCCCACGCCACGTCCTCAGCCGTGCCGAAAACCCGCTGGCGGCGCAGATCAGTCGCCCCATCGTCCTCATCAGGGCCATCCGAAGCCTTGTCCTTCCACAGCTTGTGAACGTCAGGTGCGTAGAAGTTTACACTCAGGCCACGCTCCCCTTCCAAGCGGTCCCGCAACCGAAGTAGCGCACGATCGACGGCGACACGATCTTTGTAATCAAGCGAGGCGGTCTCCGATTCATTGCCAAGCCTCCGTAGTATCAACCGCTTGGGCTCGGGAGCAGCGATCGGTTCGAAGGCATCCGGGAACAGCAGGAACAACAAAACGTGGCGGAGCATTCGCCCGGCCGCGTACTCGTTCGCTTCCAGCTTCTCTGCGAACGCCCACGGATCCCTGAAAAGCGCGGATCGATCGGCCTGCGGCATCGTCTTGATATCCCGCGTCCACAGAACGAGAAACTGCAGTTCACGCCACCGGTTAACGTGGTAGGCAACGCCAGGCTTGCCGATGCCGGTCTTGAGGGGCAAATCCAGCTCTGGATGGTCTTCCGGGAATAGCGTACCACCCCACGCCCATACTCGCCGTATCTGCTGCAGCTTCGTCGCCAAATGCATCCCGATTGGAAAGAGGAGGATTACCCATAGCATTTCAGCGGCGAGGCGGTGTGCAGAAGGAGTTGCTTCTTCGAGTTGGTCTTTCAGCTTCGCAAAGAAGTCGCGGTCGCTCAGATCCGGGTTCTCGACGAAGTACCTGACCAGTTGATCGACGTTGGCAGGCGTCCAGAGCGGCTCATCGGACAGAATCGATCCATCACCAATGAGACAGAGCTCGCGCCAGCGGGCAGCAGCTTCAAGCACAGGCGCCTTTTCGGGGTACCTGACCATGGTGTTGTCGGTCATGGAATTCATCCGCGTCACCGGTTGTCGTTCGGGAGGGGGGTCCGGAGTTCGCGCCGCACCTTCACGATGTGAAGATCCACGCCGGCCGGGATGTGCCCGTTACCAGCAACCCGCCACGGGCCCGCGGGCTCTCCGCGCTTCAGCCGCGGGACTTCGGCGCCCGACAAACTTCGGACAAACCGGTCCAGGTCGTCCCGGTTGCGCCGTCGATTCGACTCCGCCGTCTTCTTCGGGTCCATCAGTTCGTATACGACGAAGACGGCGCGTGTGGCCTGCTCGGCCCGTGCCAGCGCCAACGTCCCCGCGATCCCCGTCAGGAGCTGATACCGCAACTCACCCAAATGCGGTAGCCCGTCGTGGAATGTGGGCAGGAGCGCCCGGGCCAGATCCTGAACCCGTGCGACCGCGTTCGTGGGCTCGTCCCGCGCTATCCGCTGTGCGCCCGCTCGGAGCACGGACTCCACGCGATGGCCGAACGGCTCGTCGGCCTTCGCCTCGATGCCGACGACGAAGGCGCCGCGACCGTCTTTCCCGATGAGTGCCAGGTCGAGGTTAGCCGGCTCCCCGGCGTAGCCGTCAAAGCGGACTGTGTGTTCGGGATACGCCAGAATGACATCCGAGGTATCCACCACTCCCGACAGCGCCGCGGCAAGCTCGGCGGGAATGGAAGGGCATCCGTCCTCTTCACAGCATGCCCTCGCCAGCTCCATCGCGCTGCGGCCCGTCTTCCAATGCCGCCCACCACCCTTCGGTGGCGCGGCCTCGAACCAATCCTCCATGGTGCGGATGAACCGCTTGCCGCTCCGGAACGTGAGCCCGCTTGCCGATTCCCCCATTTTCGCCGCCTCCCGGCTTCGGTTCGATGGCAACGGGTGCCGCGATCAACAGCTGTTGCTCGCGGGTCGTGGCGTCGTCGCCTTCCCTGTCGTGTCCATGGCGAAAACCGGCGCAGACGGAGACGTCCCGAGACCGCCTAGACCGTGCTCCGAATCTGTGGCCGGCCTCCGCGTCGTCGCAATGGAAGCGGCAGAACACGGGCAGATCCACGCTCTCCCGTCGTCTCTTCGCTGGCGACGCGGTTCGTGATCGCACTCGATACCACCGATGCACGACATACTGCGATCCTCGAGCCCGGCCAATGCACCCCCGCCGCCTGCGGTCGGCTGCCTGTTGTCGGGCGCACCGAAGGCCCGAGCCCCGCACCACAATCAAGACGATCGAAGCCACTCACGACCGCGCCGGGAACGCGCTCAGGTGCCCGAGCTGCTCGCCCTCGACAAGCTCGCCTCCCACCACGGTCGCAGCGAGGATGCGGTACGCCCCTGCCCCGACCGTGGGCGCCGGCACGCGCTCCGCCTGCATCACGCGGTCCATGAACCTCTGGGCGCGGCCACTCCAGGCCCTTGGGGGAGCGTCATCCGGGGGCAATTCGTCGAACAGCCCCCTCTGGCGGGCTTTCGGCCGGGCGAAGCCGAGCGCGTCGGAATCCAGGCCGTCCATCAGGTAGCCGCGGAGCAGCCGCGGGTGCAGGCGGCCATAGATCGTGTATCCACCCACCACGTCCAGCCCGACGGGCCGGCCGGCTGCGAGGACCAGCAGCCCGACCTGGCCTTCGACAGCAGGAAATGCGCGTGCCCACTCGTCCAGGTCGTGGTCCCGGGCGCGGTAGACGTCGTCGAGCGCGCCGGTCGGCGAGTGAGAGCGGAGCTTGCCGGACAGATCCGCGATCTCGTTCCACACGTCGCCCTGCGCCATGGCGAGGTTCGCATCCGACGGGACGCGGCCCTCCTTCACGTGCCGAGCTTCGAGGTCGCGCGCGGACCGGCGGACCTTGGCGGGCGACTGGTGCTTCGAAGGCGCGAAGCCGCGGTTCACGAAGTGCCAGCGGCCGTGCTCCATGCACGACACCGGGATCTCCGTCTCGGTCCGGGCCGGCAACAGGATCGACCGGTTCGTCATGCGGTTCTGCCTCGCGCCGATCAACTGCTCGCCGTCCAGGATGAGCACCTTGACGTCGCCTTCGTTCTTCGCCAACAGGCGAGGTACCGTGCCGGATCCCACCTCGCTGATTGCCAACGTCCCCGCGGCCAGAGCGTCCGCGAGCAGGATGCAGTCCAGCTCCGCTCCCCCCGGACTCACCAGCGGGTAAACCACGAGATTCTCGAGCCGCTGCGGCGGCCCCAGTCGAATGTCCATCATGCCGCTCTCCTCCTCCGTCGCCCTTCGTTCTCGCCAGGTACCTCGCCTGGCGCTTCCCGGGCACGCCGCCAATATCGCGCGCCCCACTGACAATCGGCGGCGATCCCGGCAGTGCTCCGAAGGGCCCCGAATGCCCCTCGTTCGCCGAATCTTGACGCCGTCACGTTTCTACGATAATCGCCGAACTTGACGGCGTCAAGGTTCTGTGCAATCTTGGTCCCGGGAGGAGAGAACCTGGAGCATGGAGTCCCGATGGGCGGCCCTTCGAAAAACCCGGGTCCCCGCTTCGAGCGAGGAGACGCGGCGCCGCGGATGCGGGAGGCGGCCGCCCGCATCATCGAGGAGCAGGGGCTGTCGGGTCTCAGCTTTCGCGCGCTCGCGCGGGATGAAGCGCTCGGCGTCAGCCATAGCGCCCCCCTTCACCACTTCGGGACGACCGCGGGACTGCTGGGCGCGGTGGCTGCGGAGGCGTTCGCCGAGCTGGCGGTCGAGTTGAGGGAAGAACGAGCGTCGCGGGCACCTTCGTCGCGCACCCTGGAGCGGCTGGCCCGCCGGTACGCGGCCTTCGCCCTCAGGAACCCTCACCTCTATCTGGCCATCCACTCGCCTGAGCTGTGGAGCGTGGCGACAGGCCGGGCGGCGCCGGAACCGGAGCGGCAGAACCCACCAGGGACCGTTGCCCGCGAGCGCGAGATCCCCTGGGTGGAGGCCGCAGTCGACGCTCGCAACGATGCGTTCGCGGAGTTCGTGTACGCGGTGCAGGACATCACACGTGCGGGTCATGTGCGCCGCGGGCTCCAGGCGGCCGATGTCGCCCGCATGATCACGGCCCTGGTTGACGGCTACCTGTTCCAGGTGCTGGATGAACAGGTCGCGGCCGATGCGCCTTCACAGATGCAGATCGACTACCTGGGAAGCCTGGTGAGGCTTGCCCTGCACGGTGTGCAGCCGAGCGGTTGATTCCTGACTGGCAGTCAGTTCCGGGTCGATGGCGGTCGATGGGCTGGGCCCGCCGCGAAAGTGAGGCAAGCGTGATGTCGTTCCATAGCCGGATGATCCGGCCGGTCAGCCGAATCGCTGTCAGTGGCGCCTCGCATTGTTCGGCATGCCCTTCTCTTCAACGCGACCCGGACCGATCCCGATGATCACCGTTCCCGACGGCGCGATCTATCTCTTCAAGTCCGCGCGCAGGCCGCTGTACCGCCAGCAGAACCTCCAGCTGCTGGCCGCCGAGCGCGGGACGATCATGGACCTCTCCTGGAACCGCGCGTGGGTGGCGCCGGAGTATTACGAGGCCGGGTCGATCGAGCGCGGCGCCCGCGTGGTCTTCGTGCTGACGGACCGGCCGTACGCCCTTTTCGTTCCCGTTCGCATGGGCGAGGTCGTCGAGGCGCGACAGGATGACGTATCGCTCGGGCTGCGAGTGGCGCTCGGGTCGTGGGTTCGCCTGGACGACGGTGATCTCCCGGGGTACGCCGCGGCGCTGCGAGGCTCGCAGGGCGCGAACCTGCCGGGCGACAAGTTCGTCGCTCCCCGACGCGACGGAACGCGCCTGCTGGTCGGGTTCGACGAGCACGAGGACGAAGCCTGGCAACAGGCCGTCGACGGTACGCTCGCGCTATCAGAAGCGAGTCACGAGCCGTTCTACGCGGACTGCGTGTTCTTCCGTCCGGCCGGGCTGAGAATCGGCGGCCAGTTGCATCTCGCCCGCCGGGAAGCCATCGCGGCCGGTGGCGAGGCCGAGCTGCTGATCCGTTTCCACAACCCGCACCTTCCGCCCGATTCCCTGCACCAGCGCCAGCTCAGGGCCGTCGCGGACCCCGGGTCGCTGCGGGCCGGCGGACCGCTCGAGGTCCTGGCCGAGGGTGAGGCGACGCTGCCATTGCACGTCGTCGGGCCGAACCCGGACCTGACGCTTCAGGTTGCGCCGAACCCCTCGGCGCACACGAGCCTGACCCTGCGGCTGTCCCCGCGACAGGAAGAGCACGGCCCGCCGGCGGCGGAAGCCGCGCGGACTGCCCTTCTCGAGGTCTTCGAGGCAGTCCGCCGCCTGCCCTCGCTCGACCCGGAACACGAGCTTCCGGTGCTCGAGGCTCTGGCGCGTACGCTGCCGGGGGAATCCTCCGTCGCGCAGCGCCTTGCCGTCGCACTGGCCGGCACGGGTCAGGAAGCGCGCGCCTTCGAGATCCTGTCGGGCCTGGACCCGGCTCTGTTGGACGACGACGCGCGGTTCGTCCTGGTCGGGCTGCACCTTCGCCGGGGCCAGCACGCGCCCGCGGTGGACCTCGTGGCAGCCCCCTTCGATCTGCTGGCGGCGGGCAGAATGGACCGCCTTCTCGGCCTGCTATCGACGATGGGTGCGCCCGTGCTCGACCGCACCGTGCGAGACCTGGTCCAGCGTCTCGCGGATCCGGAGCTCGTCCGCGCGGTGGTCAGCCGGGTGGCCGACCGGCTCACGTCGCCGGAGCTGATCGCCGAGATCAGTCGCGACCTCTATCTGCAGACCGGCGACGCACCGGGTGCCCACGCCTTCCTGCGAGAGCGAGTCCGTACGCTGAGGCTGACGAACCCCGGGATCGCGGACGCGTTGCTGGAGCTCGCGGAGGCCGACGTCACGAACAGCGATGAAGGCGAGCTCGCCGACGCGATCGAGCACCGGATCCGGAATCTCCTCGGCCGCGGCGACATCGACGAGGCGCTCGTCCTCTTCCGGCGGGCTCTGCCGAGGCTCGGCAGGGACGACGTCGACCGCATCGCGCACGCCATGGCCACCCGCCTCATCGAGCGCGACAGGCGTGAGGAAGCCGCTCACGTGCTGGTGGAGCTGGCCTGGCGGCTGTGCGACAGCGGTGACCTGGAGTTCGCCGCCGATGCCGTGGAGCGCGCGCACGGAGTACTGGTCTCGGAGCCGGATGGCGGCGTACCGGACTGGCTCCGGCAGGCATCCGATCGCATCGAGTCCGCACTCCGCGACAGCAGCGAGTTGCAGAACCTGCGCGGTTCGATCCGGGATGCGCGGTCCGCGATGCTCAGGGAGAAGCTCCGAGGGGAGCGCATCCTGCTCGTCGGCGGCCTGCGCCGTGACCGCTTCATTGAGCCGCTACTCGAGCTGACGGGCGCCGAGTCGATCGATTTCCACGAGGACTTCCGCACGGAATCCGATTCGCACGACGCGACCTCCAGCGCCATCCGCGCGGGACGCTACGCGCTCGTGGTCTTCCGGGTCAGGCTCTCCAGCCATTCTGCCGGCGACATGGCGAAGAAGGCCTGCGCCGCCGCCGACATCCCGATCGCGTACGCAACCGGCGGTGGCCTGCGCGGGATCGAGGATGCGATCTGGCAGGCCCTCGGGCCCGATGGGAGTCCGAGGCCATGAGTCCGCACGCCAGGCGACCCGGCCTCTCCAAGACCCGGTACGTATCCGGCCTCCAGTGCCACAACAAGCTCTGGTGGGAGGTCCACGAGCGCGACGCACCGGAATTGAAGCCGGGCCCCGCGCTGCTCGACCTCTTCGAGCAGGGCCGGTACGTCGGCGAGCTCGCGCGGGAGCGCTTTCCGGGCGGCGTGCTCATCGACCTCCCCTGGCACGCGATCCGCGATCGCGTGGAGGCTACGAGAGCCGCGATCGACAGCGGCGCCCCCGCGATCTTCGAAGCGTCGTTCGTCAAGGACAACGTGTTCGTGGCGGTCGACGTCCTCGAGCGGGTCGCCGGCGGTTTCGACCTGATCGAGGTGAAGTCATCGACGAGGGTCAAGGACGACCACATCCCGGACGCGGCCGTACAGACCTGGGTGCTCCGGTCGAACGGATTGCCGGTGCGGCGCGTGAAGCTCATGCACCTGAACCCGGAATACCGGCATCCGGGGCACGGCGACCTCTTCGTATCGGAAGACGTGACCGATCGGGTCGCCGACCCGCTGGAGCTCGTGCATCTGGAGATCGAAGAGCTGTCCGCCATGCTGGCCGGCGACTTCCCGGACGTTCCGTTCGGATCCCAGTGCGCCGACATGCGCGACTGCCCCTTCCGCCGCCGCTGCTGGCCTGACGACCGTGACCACGTTCTCCGGCTCAGCGGCAAGGGTGTCCGGAAGGCGCTGGAGCTGATGGCGGAAGGCTATCACCGCATCCAGGATCTGCCGGACGACTACGTTCGCTCGGCTCTCAACGAGCGCCAGCGTCGAGCGCTCCGACAGGAAGGGATCGTCGTGGAGCCGGGCCTTTCGAACGCGCTCGAACCGCTTGCACCGGCCGCTGGGCTTCCTGGACTTCGAGACCGTCGCGCGGGCGGTGCCGGTCTGGGAGGGCCTCGCCCCCTGGGGCCAGATCCCGGTGCAGTTCAGCTACCACGAGCGTCAGCCCGACGGAACCGTCCGGCACGCTGCGTGGCTCGCCGACGGGCCCGCGGACCCGCGGCGGGAGCTTGCGCTCCGACTCATCGACGAGACCCGTAACGCCAGAACCATCGTCGTCTATACAAGCTTCGAAGCGACGCAGCTTCGCGGTCTCGCGACCACCCTGCCCGACCTCGCGCCTCAGCTCGAGGACATCTCCCGCCGACTCTTCGACCTGCACCGGGTCGTCAAGGAGTACGTCTACCACCCCGACTTCGCGGGGAGCTTCTCTCTGAAGGACGTGCTTCCGGTCCTCGTGCCGGGAATGTCATGGGACGACATCGCCATTCGGGACGGCGGCGCGGCGAGCGCGGAAATCGCCCGCCTCATGCTTCGAAGCGGCGAACTCGATGCGGCCGAGAAACGGCAGCTCCGGGAAGAGCTTCTGGCGTATTGCGAAGTGGACACGCTGGCCCTGTTGAGGCTGCTGGAGAGTCTCGAGAGCCTTGCTCGAG
>CAWAYJ010000027.1:0-92395 GCA_963786235.1 uncultured Gemmatimonadales bacterium | reverse complement strand
CAGTCGATGATGAATCTCGTGCAAGGGCCCATCGTGGTGGGCCTTGCGAACTGTTGCGTGGTCTGGTCAGATCAGGGCCGTGGCCGCGCTTTGTTTCGCCATTTGTGCCGCCCGCGGCGTCCGCCACGGCGGTCTTCTACATGGTACGCGCCCAGCCGGGGAATAGCACGACATTTCTTGGACGGGGCGGCGTGTTTGCCGGTGAGGGATGCGGCGATCGGCGCGCCCTGGAGCTATGCGTGTGGCGGGAGTACCGGCTCGGTGAAACAGCGTGAAATACGGGGTCGAGGACATTGTCCTGCGGGTCCGCCGGGATCCGGTCCGTATCCGGCTCGCTTTGCGGCGTTGCGGTGGCGGCGTTGCATGCCCCGCTGGCCGCCGCGTTCGACGCCGGGTCGAGGTAGAAGAACGAGCGGAACGCCTGCTGGTCGCCGGTGTGGCCGATCACGTGCACGGGGCTGCGGTCGAACAGGAACCGGATCGGCCCGATCGCCTCGGGGGGCGGGCCGGGTGGCCAGTGCTGTCTGATGGGGTGATGGCCAACTGTTGCCTTCAGGTCTCGTCGAGCGCCGCGGGGTAAGACGGCGCTCGACCGCCGGCGCTCATCGCGTCGATGACGGCTTGGCCGCGGGTCCTCGCGGCGGGGGCAGCAGGTGGCAGTCGGCGCAGTCACGCTCGGGTCGGTGATCCCGCTGGTCGGTGTGGCAGGCGAGGCAGAGTTGCCGGGTCCTGGGCGCGAGCTCGATGGCGGCGGGCACGCGCTCGTGGCAGCCGACGCCGCCGCAGCCGAGGTGGCTCTTGCGGTCGTGCGCGCCGGCGGCGGGCCGTTCGTGGCAGGCCGAGCAGTCCGCGTCCGCGGCGTGGTGCTCGAGATGGCAGCTCGAGCAGTCGCTGGTCGCGGGCGCCTCGAGGTCGGGGCCCGTGTGACACGTCGTGCACGTGACGTCGGCGTGTCGGGCGTGATCGAACACGAGCGTGCGCACCGGCCGCTGCAACGAGCCGATCCGGATGTCGAGCGCCCGCGTGACGGTGAACGAGAGCGACTCCAGCTCCTGCCGGTCGTGGCAGCCGACGCAGTCGCTCGTGGCCGGCGCGGCGTGGTGGCACGACTGGCAGTCCTGCAGCCGCGAGACCTTCACCGTGCCGTGCGCGTTCCGCGACGTGTGGCACGAGACGCAATTGACGCCGCCGTGCTCGTCGTGCCGGAACGCGAGGCCGCTCGGCAAGCGGCGCGCCGGCGTGCCGTGCGCCTGCGCGGCGGGCGTACCGCCGGCCGCGTGGCAGGTCGTGCAGCCCGCGCTCCGGTCCGGCGCCCGGAACGAGTGCGATACGTGGCACCCGGTGCAGTCGGCGAGCGTCGTCGCACTCACGGTCCTGTGGAACGGGGTGAGCGTCTCAGGCCGCTCGTGGCAGCCGGCGGCGGAGCAGGACTTGATCGTGCCGCCGGGTGCGCCGCGCACCCAGAGCGTGTGGCAGGTCGCGCACACCGCGCCGTGCGGCTCGTCGATCGGGACGGGCGCGGGCAGGCAGTCCTCGGCCCGCCGCGTCAGGCAGCGCAGGTCCCCGGGCGGCGTGACGGCGCTCTGGCCGTTCGTGCCCTGTGCGATCGCAGGTGCGGTCAGGGCCGTGGTCAACGCGAAGATCGCGAGCAGCCCGAGCGTAATGGCGAGGGCGCGGAGCACCGTGCGAAGCGCGCCCATCGGGTCCGCCATGCAAGCACCGCGAAATCGGGAGTCAGGGTTCGGACGGCGCATGGATCCACTCCTCGATCGAAGGTTGCGGTACGTCGTTTCGTTTCCACGCCGGCGCCTCTTCGGGGTCCGCGCCGACGGGCACGGGCTCGCGCGGTGGGGGCGGCAGGATCGCGGGCCGTGGCGGTGGCGGCGCCGGCCGTCGCTCGACGGGCGCCGCGCGCAGGATCGGGAACCGCTTGACCAGCAGCAGGTAGCCGAGGATCTCGAGCGAGACGAAGCCCACGGTCACCGCGAACTCGGGAAGCGCAGGGAAATACGTCCAGCGCGCGCCCGGCTGGAACGCGATCAGGTACGTCGAGAAGCGGTAGAGCCCGCCGCCGAGCACGACCAGCGAGGCCATCGCCACGAGCCAGCCGGTACGGGCGAAGCGTGCGCCGGCGAGCAACCCGAGCGCCGCGGCCGTGAAGAGCCCGATCTCGGTGAGGAAGAGCAGGCTGTAGCCGTCCAGCCGCGTGACCAGATCGAGCTTTCCGCGCAGTGCGACGTCGGCGACGCGGATCACCACGTACGCGACCAGCGTGATCGACACGGGCCTCGCGAGGCCGCGCAGCATGTGTGTCTCGCGCGGCAGGTTGAACGCGCGTGCCGAGAGGCTGCTTTCGATGGTCACGATCGCGTAGCCCATGGCGACGCAGGAGACGAGGAAGAGCAGCGGCAGCAGTGGCGTGTGCCAGAGCGGGTGGAGCCGCGGCCCGGCGATGAGCATGAGGCTGCCGAGTGAGGACTGGTGCATGGTCGGCAGCAGAAGCCCAAGCGCGATCGCCCAGGGCAGCGCCTTCTCGATCCGCGGCGAGAGGGCGCGCGCGAGCGAGGCGAGCCGCGCGTGCCGGCTTTCCTGCAGCCGCTCGAGGAACACGGGCGAGATCTCGATCCAGAGCACCATCGTGTAGAGCATGATGCAGAGCGCGACCTCGAGCAGGATCGAGCTGAAGTTCCACGCGCCGGCGAACGTCGGGATCTTCCAGAAGTTCCAGGGCCGGCCAATGTCGATGAGCACGCTCAGGCCGCCCAGTGTGTAGCCGAACGCGCTCGTCACGAGCGCGGGTCGCACCAGCGGGTGGTAGCGGCCGCGGTTCGCGACGTAGACCAGCAGCGCCATCGCGTAGCCGCCGCACGCGAGCGCGGTCCCGGTCACCACGTCGAACGCGATCCAGAGGCCCATCGGGTAGCCGTCGTTCAGGTTGGTCGTCGCGCCGAGGCCGGCGACGAAGCGCCAGCCGATCGCCGCGAACCCGATCGCGGTCAGCAGCGCCAGCACCACGACCGGCAGCGTGATCAGCCGGCCGCCGGCCGGCGCCGCGCGCGCCGACGGCTCGTGCGCGGCCTCGACCGCGCGCACCATCCCGATGTTTCGGCGGACCGCCGCGCCGAGCAGCGCGAACAGCGCGAGCGGCGCGATCATTCCCTTGTACAGCCGGTGCTGGATCGACTCCGGCAACGCGGCGGCGGGCTCGTCGCCCAATGACGGCAGTCCGAGTTGCGCGAAGGAGACGCCGGCGGACGCGAGGTAGAGCACCTGCGTTCCGCCGCCATCCTTCTCGCCGTAGACGACCGGGTTGTAGCGCTCGGGCGCCGCGTCGATCCGGCGATGCGCCTCCGCGAGCATCTCGGAGCGGACACCGAAGACCAGTGCGTCGCGGCGGCACTGCTCGACGCACGCGGGGGCGCGGCCCTCGGCGCGGAGCGAGGGGCACATCTGGCACTTGTGCAGCGCGGGCGCGGGCGAGTCCCACTCGAAGCGCGGCACGTTGTAGGGGCAGGCGATCTCGCAGTAGCGGCAGCCGACGCACAGGTCGGCGTCCCACACGACCGCGCCGTCGGCGTCCTTGTGCATGGCGCCGAGCATGCACGCGCTGACGCACGCGGGCTCGACGCAGTGCATGCACTGCACCTTCCGGAAGCTCTCGCCGTCCGCCGTGCGGAAGTCCTGCAGGAAGGTCAGGCAGTCGGGCGCGAGCTGCGGATCGTCGCTGTACGCGTTGTCCGCGTCCCAGCCGTTCGCCTCCGCGCAGCCGAGCACGCACTCGCGGCAGCCGATGCAGCGCGTCGCGTCGTACAGGATCGCCTTCGAAGACTCGACCGACCGCGAGTCTGCCGCCCGGGCCCGCGCCGGTCGCAGCGGGAGCGCGATTCCCGCCGCCAGCGTCTGCAGGGCCACCCGCCTCGTCACACCCATGGTTCCACTCCCGTTGCCGTCGTCCGCCGACGTCCTGGCCTCAGTCCACGCCGTTCGGCGTCGCCTCCAACTCCACCCCGAGGTGCCGGCGGACCCAGGCCCGGAACCGCGGGTTCGCGCAGTACAGCGCCGCCGACCCGAGGCCCGCGATCACCCCGGCCACCACCAGAACCGCCCGCAGCACCAGCGCGGCGATCGCCAGGAACGGCAGCGCCACCGCCGTGAACACGGCCGCCGCCCCCCAGCAGAGACCGGCTTCGACCATGCGTTTCATGTTTTCCTCCTTTCCGGGACTCTTCGACTCCTGCGGTGGGTTCGGGGCAAGAGGTACGCCGGGGGCCGGGTTGATTTGCGGGCCACGTAAGTGCTTGTTGGTCTGACGATTACGGTGGTCGATGCGGCAGGGAACGGGAGCGGAGGCGGAGGCGTGTGTTGAAGGATTCAACGCCTGTGTTGAGGGATTCGGCGCTGGGGGCGGGGGCGGGCGCGGCGGGTGCGGGAACGGCGGTGGGGTGGGGTCAGCGGGTGAAATCCTGGAGCAGCTCGAGGTACCGCGCGGGGCCGATCAGGGTGGTGAGGTCGGTGAGGGGGTGGCCGGCCTGGACGGCGGCGCGGCCGGCGGTGCCGGTGGCGGCGATCAGGTCGAGGGCGACGGAGCGGGTGAAGCGGGCGAGGTCGAGGTCGAAGCGTTCGCGGGCGGATGCGGGAGAGCCAAGCGCGAGGAGCCCGGCGAGGTCGGTCACGGCGAGCTCGACGATCCAGCCCTCGTCGTACGGGTCACGGACCAGGCAAAGCGGCCGATCGGAGAGGGTGGCGTTCGGGCGCAGGACGCGGCAGGGTACGGGCGCCTCGAGCGTGAGCGTCCCGGCGTCCAGCTCGATGTGGCCGATGGCATCGCCGGCGCGGAGCGCGCGGCCGGGCTCCGCGCAGCGAACCCGGGCGGGGCGGCCGAGGAGCGCGGCGGCGAAGGCATCGATGCCGAGGCGCCAGACGGTCGCGTCGGCCACGGGCTGGAGCCACGTGTGGCCGGTCGAATAGAACCGGTTCTCGGGCACGAGCGCCGCCGGCCATGGCCGCGCGGCGGGGCACGCCCCGGACGGGCCGGCCGGCCCGCGGAGCGCGGCATCGAGGAGGCAGTGTTCGCAGTCGAAACCCCGGCTACAGAGCCGGTATCCGATTACGCCGGCCTCCATCCACACGCATGCCTGTCTGGCCGGCGCGACCGCCGTGTCGGGCATCCCTTCCTCCGTGTGAGCGTGCGTCGGCCGCCGGCGGGGTCCGGCGTCGGTACGCTCACGAGGGAACCGGGCAAGACGGGTACCACGCGGCAAGTCCGTGACGTCCGCCTCTCCCATCCGTCGCGTACGGAAAATCCCGGCAAGGAATCGGCGCGGTCACTGTAGAGAATTCCAACACCGTGGTGTGAGATTTCATCAGCGGCAGTCGGGTTCGTGTTGGAAGGGGAGGCGAGGCGGCACCATGCGACGAAGGCGGTGGTTCGGTCCTGGACCGGGGACGGTGACGTCGTCCCTCGAGCTGCGGCTGCTCGTCCCGCTCATCCTCATCGTCTGCGCGGTCCTGGCTGTTCACACGTGGTTCACCTTCCGTTCCACGCGTGACCGCTACCTGGACCTGGTGGCGGGCGACGCCGACCGGTCGAGCGGGCTGATCCGGCGGGCCACGCACGACGGCATGCTGCTGAACCGGCTGGATGACGTGCAGGCGACGATCGAGCGGCTGGCGGAAGGACCGGACGTCGCCGCGATCCGGGTCTACGACAAGAACGGCCGGATCGTGCTGTCGAGCGAGCGGGCGGAGCTGGGCCGGAGCATCGCGGTGGACGCGTCGCCCTGCACGACCTGCCACGTGGGTGACGCGCCGGCGAGCCTGGAGAGCGTGCAGCTGCCGGACGAGGCGCGTGTCGGGGGCGAGCGCGTGCTACGCCAGCTCTCCATCATCGCGAACGAGCCGGGCTGCGCCGCGGTCGGGTGTCACGACCGGTCGGCGAACGAGCGCGTGCTGGGCGTGCTGGACGTCGAGATGTCGATGCTGCCGCTGAGCGAGGCGCTCGCGGACGCGCGCCGGCACCTGATCTGGACGACGCTGGTCCTGGTCCTCGTCATCGGCGGGGCGGCCGCCGGCACCTATCGCCGTCTCATTCGCCGTCCGATCCGGCGGCTGCAGGAAGGCACGCGTCGCATCGCGGAAGGCGACCTCGAATCGCGGATCACGGTCGAGGGTCGGCACGAGCTCGCGCTGCTGGCGGAGGACTTCAACCGGATGGCGGAGGACCTCGAGCGGACCGAGAAGCAGATTACCGAATGGTCGCACACGCTCGAGGACCGCGTGGTCGAGAAGACGGCCGAGCTCCGCGACGCGCAGCGCCAGGTCATGCACATGGAGAAGATGGCGTCGCTCGGCAAACTGTCCGCCACCGTCGCGCACGAGATCAACAACCCGCTGAGCGGCGTGCTGACGTACGCCAGGCTGGTCGAGCGCGAACTCAACGACCAGCCCATGGACGATGAGGTGCGGAGCGAGCTGGTCCGCTACCTCCAGCTCGTGCAGCAGGAGACCACGCGCTGTAGCCAGATCGTGCACAACCTGCTCGTGTTCGCGCGGCGCACGCCCACCGCCATGACGATCGTGGATGTCAACACGGTCGTGGAGCGCAGTCTCATGCTGATCCGCCACCACCTGGAGATCAGCGGCATCTCGCTGGAGGCGACGTATCTGGAGGGTGATCCCGGGATCGAGGCGGACGCCGGGCAGCTCCAACAGGCACTGGTCGCGCTGTTCGTGAACGCGGTCGAGGCCATGCACGAGGGCGGGCGGCTCGACGTTCGGCTCCGCGGCGACGCGGAATGCGTGCGCATCGACATCGGCGACACCGGCACCGGCATCTCGGCCGACGCGCTGCCGCTCATCTTCGAGCCCTTCTTCTCGACGAAGACCGGCGAGAGCGGCGTCGGCCTCGGCCTTGCCGTCGTCTACGGCATCGTACACCGGCACGGCGGCAGCATCGAGGTCGAGTCCGTTGCAAATGAGGGTACCACGTTCCACCTGCGGTTCCCGAGAACGCCACCGCCCGACGCCGAGGTACAGGCGGCCGGTGGCCACGTAGATGCGAGGAGGTCCGAGTGAGCGACCGGCGGCCCGCGATCCTGCTCGTCGACGACGAGTTCTCCGTCCGCGACTCGCTCGAGCACTGGCTCCGGAAGGACGGCTACACCGTCCGTTCCTGCGCGGGTGCCGCCGAAGCGCTGGAGGCGCTCGACGCCTCGCGCTACGAGGTCGCGGTCGTGGACATCAGGATGCCGGGCATGGACGGGCTTCAGCTGCAGGAGCGGATGCAGGGCATCGACGCCGACATGGCCGTGATCATGATCACCGCGTTCGCGTCCGTCGAGAGCGCGGTGACGAGCCTGAAGCAGGGCGCGTTCGACTACGTGACGAAGCCGATCGATCCCGATGCGCTGAGCCACCTGATCCGGCGCGCACTCGAGCACCGCCGGCTGAAGGAGGAGAACGTCCACCTGCGCGGGACCATCGACCAGTTCGTGGCGGGCGACAGCATCGTGGGCGAGAGCCCGCCCATGAAGAAGGTGATGGAGCTGGTCGAGCACGTCGCGGCCACCGACGTCACGGTGCTGATCCGGGGCGAGAGCGGGACCGGTAAGGAGCTGATCGCGCGCGCCATCCATGCCAACAGCAAACGCCGCTACGCGCCCATCATCGCCGTCAACTGCGGCGCGCTGCCCGAGACGCTGCTCGAGAGCGAGCTCTTCGGCCACGAGAAGGGCGCGTTCACCGGCGCGGCGTACCGGCGCAAGGGCCGGCTCGAGCTGGCCGATGGCGGCACGCTTTTCCTCGACGAGGTCGGCTCGATCAGCGCGAAGACGCAGGTGGACCTGCTGCGCGTGCTCGAGACGAAGGAGTTCACGCGCATCGGCGGCAGCCAGCCCGTGCGCGCCGACTTCCGCGTCATCTGCGCCACCAACGAGGACCTCGAGAAGGCCGTCGAGGAGGGCCGCTTCCGCGACGACTTCTACTACCGGATCAACGTGTTCGCCATCGAGGCGCCGCCCTTGCGGGCGCGCCGCTCGGACATCCCGCCGCTAGCGGAGCACCTGCTGGCGCGCTTCACCCGGCAGATGGACACGCGGGTGCGCTCGATCAGCGACGCGGCCATGAAGGTGCTCGTCGCCTACGACTGGCCGGGCAACGTGCGCGAGTTGTCCAACGCGATCGAGCGCGCGATGGTGATCGGGAAGGGACCCGCCATCCAGCCCGCGGACCTGCCGCTCCGGAACCACACCCGGACCGTCGCCGCTTCCGACGGCGACAGCCTGGCGGAGGTCGAGAAGCGGCACATCGCGGCCGTGCTCGAGCGCACGGAGTGGAACATCAGCGCGGCGGCACAGGTGCTCGGCATCGACCGCGTCACGGTCTACAACAAGATCCGGAAGTACGGGCTCAGCCGGCCGGAGTGAGTTCTCCGGGGCGGCTCCGGCCGGTTGGCCTGGGTGCGGGTTCACCCTTCCGGGTGGCCGGTATGCGGGTCGAACCACTCCGTGAGGCCCGCGGGATGCCGGCCATGGCTGCGAACGTCGTGACGATCGCCGCCGTTGCAGCCGTCGATGCCCGGTGCCCCGGCCATGGCTGCGAACGTCGTGGCAATCGCCGCCCTTGCAGCCGTCGATGCCCGGCGCCCCGTCCATGGCTGCGAATGTCGTGGTAATCGCCGCCCTTGCAGCCGTCGATGCCCGGCGCCCCGTCCATGGCTGCGAACGTCGTGGTAATCGCCGCTATTGCAGCCGTCGATGCCCGCCGCCTCGTCCATGGCTGCGAATCCTGGCCTTCGTGTCGAAGTGCCCTCATTCCCCCGAATAGCCGGTGCGCGAGTCGAATCGTTCCACTTCCCGCAGCGGCTCCAGCGTCGTCCCGAAGGGGTAGTTCGTCTCGTACACGGCTCTGTCGATCGCGTACAGGATTCCGTCCACGAATTCGCAGGCCAGGCCGGCGCGCGCGGTCGGCATCGACAGCTTGCTGCTCCACGTGTTGGTCCCGGGGTCGAATGTTTCGAGCGTGGCGAGGACCACGCCGACCCCGCGCATGTCCATGCCCCCGAGAACCCAGACCTTCCCGTCAGCGGCTGCGCCGCAGGGTCCGGCGCAACGAGGTGAAGGGGAAGAATCGCGAGCGCGACAAGAACGTTGAGCGAAGAGAATCGTCGTGCGCGGCTTCGACGGGTGTCGCCGGTGGTCCGATCTGCGATGAGGAAAGGCGGCCCGGTTGCCAGCATTGCACTGGCCCCACCGATCGGAACCCCCGTGGCCCTCATGACTGGCTGTCCCGAAGAGCCGTTTGCGCAAATCCACGTCACTATCGCGTTGTCCCGCGCAAGCAGTGGATTCGCGGCGCAGGTTCACGATCGTGAGAGCGAAAATGCAGCGTCATTTGCACATGAAATCGTGTGCAAAAGGGACCGCAGGGATGTCTGGCGCGCGGCCTGTCGTGCGCGATCCGCCGCGCCGAGGAGGACGAGGTCGTCGGACCTCGGTGCAGGCAATCGGAAGCCGCGAGCCGGCGGCGGCTGGCTGCATTCCGGCTTGCCGTGCCTCCGATCTGCCGGGCGGCCTGCCGGTGCGCTACTATTCCCGCATGACTCCATTGCGAGGCGACACATCGCCGGACGCGCTCCGGATCATGACGGAGCTGTACCGGGCCATGCGGCCAGCAGACAAGCTGGACCGCGTCCGCGACCTCACGATCACCGTCAACCGGCTGGGAGCGGCCCGCATCCGGGAGCTGCACCCGGACGAGGACGAAGGGATCGTGCTGCTGCGCCTCGCCCGCCGGCGCCTGGGCGGTGCCGTCGTCGATCGCGCGTACCCGTCGTCCTCCGCACGATGACGCCCGAGACGCTGCCGGATCCCATCGCGGTGGCGGTCGCGTTCACGGGCCTGCTCGAACGCCTCGGGGTCCGGTACGTGGTGGTTGGCTCCCTGGCCAGCTCCGTACACGGCGAGCCCCGATCCACGAACGACATCGACGTACTCGCGGATTTCGACGTGGCCGACGTGGGGGAATTCGTCAAAGCCGTGACGCCGGACTACTACGTGAGCGAGCCGGCAGTGCGGGAGGCCGTCCGCTCGGGGACCTCGTTCAACGTGATCCACCTCCGCACCGCGGTGAAGGTCGACGTCTTCATCGCCGGCGAAGATCCGTTCGACCGCGAACGGATCCGTCTGGGGAAACGCCTCGAAGTTTCGCGCGAGCGGACGGCGTCGATGGTGCTGGACACCGCCGAGCATTCGATTCTGCGCAAGCTGGAGTGGTATCGCCGCGGCGGCGAGGTTTCCGAGCGGCAATGGCGCGATGTTCTCGCCATGCTCCGCATTCAGGGACCGGAGCTCGATGCATCGAGGCTCGACGCCTGGGCCGGGAGGCTCGGCGTCGCCGATCTGCTGCAACGCGCGCGGACGGAAGCGGCGTCCTGAGCCGCACCGCAGCACGACCGGGACGCGCGCTCGCCCGGCCAGTACCGCCGTCCTGCCGCACCACCCTCCCGGCGTCCGTTATCCGGCTACGCCGTGCCACCCTCCTTGCCCTTCGTCGCCTTCAGCCGTCCGGACTCCGCCAGCGCCCGCCGCAGCAGGTACTCGATCTGACCGTTCACACTGCGCAACTCGTCCGCCGCCCACCGCTCGACCGCCGCCAGCACTTTCGGGTCGACCCGCAACAGGAACGCCTTCCGCGCAGTCACGACACGCTCAGTACAGCGAGCCCGCGTTCACCACCGGATGCGCGCCCCGGTCCGAACACAGAACCACCAGCAGGTTGCTCACCATCGACGCCTTCCGCTCCTCGTCCAGCTCGACGATCTTCTGCTCCGCCAGCTGGCTCAGCGCCATCTCCACCATGCCTACCGCGCCATCCACGATGGTCCGCCGCGCCGCCACGATCGCGCTCGCCTGCTGCCGCTGCAGCATCGCCGACGCGATCTCCGGCGCGTACGCCAAGTGGCTGATCCGCGCCTCCAGCACCTTCACACCCGCGTTCGCCAGCCGATCCTGCAGCTCCACCGCCAGCTTCTCCGAGATCTCCGGCGCGTGCGTGCTCAGCGCGGTCTCGCCTTCCTTGTGCGCGTCGTACGGGTAATGCACCGTCATCGCCCGCAACGCCGACTCGCTCTGCACGTGCACGTACTCCACGTAGTCGTCCACCTCGAACAGCGCCTCCGCCGTGTCCACCACCTTCCACACCACCACCGTCGCGATCTCGATCGGATTGCTGTTCAGATCGTTCACCTTCAGCTTGTTCGTCTCGAAGTTCCGCACCCGCACCGACACCTTCTTCTTCGAGTAGAACGGGTTCGCGTACCGCAGCCCCGGCGTCCGCGCCGTGCCCACGTAGTTCCCGAACAGCTGCAGCACCCGCGCCTGGTTCGGGTTCACCATGAACAGCCCCGTCCACAGGATCAGCAGGATCACCAGCGACACGACGCTCAGCACGATCTTCAGAGGATCTTCCGCCCCGGCCGAAACGACCATCCACCAGATGTCGCCCGCCGTCGCGACCAGCAGCACGAACAGGGGCAGATAGCCCGACGCCGCGTCACGCTCGATTTCCCGGATCATGGGTTCGTCTCCTTGTTTGGTATCGTTATGATATCAATACGATACCGGGAGGGCAAGGCTTCGAGGACGGGGGGCGGGGGCGGAGGCGGAGGCGTTTGCGGGGACGGGAGCGGGGGCGGCGGGAGCGGGGAGTGGCCGCCGTGCTGGCGATGGAATCCGGTTCCTGGTGGGTGACGACAAACCGCGGGTTTGCGCGCTACCCGGGCCTCCGCTGGCGGCACCCGTTGGACTGATCTCGCGCAGCGCGCCGGTACGCTGCGCGCCCGCCAGGAAGTCCGGGCGCCGGCATCCCGGATTGCTTCACGCGTTCATCGTCACCCGAAGCGTCGAGTCGGCCGGGATCGTCGTGCCGGCGGGCAGCGCGATGGAGACGCGGGTTCCCGTCTGCTCCCAGGCCGTCTGCACGTCGTTTCCGTCGATCGTGGCACGCACGTTGACGACGGAGACGTCGGGTGCGACAACGAGTGCGACGGTGTCGGCGCGCACGTTGCCGTGTCGCACCTCGATGTCGCAGATCTGCGCGGCGTCGTTTCGCGACTGGCGGAAGCTGCCCCATCCCTCGGCGGCGGTGAACGCGGCGCGGAAGTTCTCGGGCGTGATGCGCGGTGCGAAGCCGATTTGCGCGGCGGGTCCGTTGCACTCGAATCCGGCGAGTCCGGTGAAGACGCCCCAGCTGGCGAGTGCGCGGGCGTAGTGGTCGCCGCACTCGATCTCGTTCCAGGGGTTGTGGCGCGCGGGGTGGTAGCGCTCGTGGATGGCGCGGCAGATGGCGAGCGCCTCGGTGGTCATGCCTTCCCATGCCATGTGGCCGGCGACCTGGTACTCGATGCCGGTCCAGATCTCGTTGCGGTAGCGCGTCGAGCGCGGTCCCATGTGCGGGCTCTTCGGCCACGTGCAGGTGAAGAGGCCGGCTTCTCCGGGATAGGCGAACCAGCGTTCGGGCGCGTGCGCCTCGTTCTGCGGTCCGATGTCGGGCGCCCAGCAGTACTTCCAGATGGACTCGAGAGCGGCGCGCACGGTGTTTTCGGGATAGAGGTAGCCGAGTCCAACCTGGTGGGCCCAGCCCTGTCCGAACATCTGGTCCGCGAGGCAGCCGTCAGCGTACTGGAAGTCGGGGTGCTGCTCGAGGTCCACCTTCTGGATGAAGTACTCGCCGTTGAACAGCAGCTCGACGGACTTCGCGCGTCCCGCCTCGAAGATGCGGCGGCAACGCGCAGCGAAGTCGGCGTCGCCCATCTCGGTGGCCATGACCTCGGCGGCACGCAGCGCGCCGAGGTACAGCGAGCCGACCATGGTGTTGGGGCCATAATAGTTCTCGTCGTAGGTCTGGTGCTGCGCGCCCTCGATGAGGCCGTCGTCGTTGGCGTCCTGCTCGATGAGGAACTCAATCGCCTTCCGGATGTTGGGCCAGTTGCGACGGAGGAACGCGTTGTCCCGGGACGTCTGGTGCTCGCGAAGCGCCTTCAGGATGTAGCCGCCCTGCGCGTCGCCGGCCCAGAGCGTCCAGCCCTCGCCGCGGAAGCCGATGGCGCCGGTATCGGGTTGGAAGCCGACGCCGGGCGCGAAGTCCTGCATCTCGCGGACGGAGCGTTCGAGGTCGGGGAACAGGCGCGCCATCGCGTGCTCGTAGTTCCACACGTGACCGCAGGTACCGCGGCAGCAGCCGGCGCCTTCCCAGCCCCAGAACCGTCCGTTGTCCCACCACTGCGCCGTTGTCGTCGCGAGGTTGGCGACCGTGGAGTGGAGCCGGTCGAGCAGCCAGTATGGCAGCGTCGAGTCGTAGTACGTGTCGTGCCAGAGGCGCGTCTGTTGCGTGAGCCGGTCGATGTTCTGTGCGACGTAGCCCGCGACCTCACCGGCGTTTCCGAACCTGGTCGCGTAGCGGTTTCCGACGCGCTTGTCGTCGCGGTACATGTTGGGCATGTGCCAGGCGACGACGAACACGGCCTCGTCCTCGGCACCCGGCTCGAGCGTCATCGTGCGGCCGGCCGCGCCGCGGAGCGTCTCTCCGACCGGTTTCTCCGCGGCGTCCGTCGTTGCATCGAACAGCGACTCCGCGGAGATCGACGTGTGCGCGAACCCATCGCCCACGACGCCGAAGCAGAGCGTGCCGAAGTCGGGCCACAGCTCGACCGGTCCGGGATCGGCGACCATGGGCGTGTCACGGAACTCAATGCGGTCGATGTTGACGTGGCCCCAGCCGCCGGAGGCCTCGTCAATGATCTCGAGATGTGCCGTTCGGCCTTGCAGTTCCTCGACGTTCCAGTTGTGCGGGAGCAGCCGCTCGTTGTTGCGGCCCGTCGCGGTGCGTACGACCGCGCCGTCCACGACGAGATTCATGCACGTTCGCTCGGCCTGGTTGCCGCCGCCGATGAGGAACGCGATCCACGGCCGGTCGATCGTGAATTCCGGCGAGCGGAGTGAACCGGTCGGGCCATCGCCGCCAAGGTACGTGTTGACGAGCCCGCGCCCGGCGAACCCGCTCACCGGGTTCTGATCAGGCAGTGTCCCGTGTGCCGGACGCGTACCGAACGCCTCGCCTGCGACGGTCCACGCGCCGTAGTCGTTCCCCTCGAAATCGGCGAACACGATAGGGTCACGTTCCACACGCGCCGGCAGCTCGAGGATGCGCGCCGAAGACAGCACGCCGGTCAGCGCAGCGGTGTGGAGCGGCGCGTTCCGCCGCGCGAAGCGATCCGCGAACGACGCACCGCTGTGCAGGCAGACGCCGTTGTCCAGCCAGCCGGCAAGCGTGACGTCCGCGGCACGAGCCGACGTGTTGCGAACGGTGAAGCGCAGGACGGTAGCCGGCAGCGCGGAGTCCTCGCTCTCCAGCGGGATGAACGGCGAGAACGCTTCGAGATGCACCGTTACAGGCGACGCCGGGTCCCAGTACTCGACGCGCGCGATCGGGTACTCGCCGTTGAAACGCACCGCGGGAAAGCCGTCTTGGTCGAGCGTGCGCTCGAAGGTGCGGTCACTGCTCGTCACGCGGATCGCGAACCCCTGTCCGACCTCCGGTGCCGGAGCCAGGCGGCCGCCCGTTACCGTCTCTTCGGGCGGGCGGCCGACGCGGTAATTCACCGCCCCCGCCCCCGTATTCCGGTTCTGGTTGAAGATGTCCCAGTTCACGAGGCGGCCGTCGCCCGTGAGGTAGACCTGGCCGGCCGCGATCCCCCCGACCGGCATGCCGATCGTCTCGAGGTCGCCGCCGTCGTACCACGCCGCCGTGCCGCGCGCGAACAGCGCGTCCACCCAGTCGGCCGAGAGCTTTTTGTCCGCCGGCACGAAGTGGTCGCCCTGGCGGCGGACGAACGGACCGGCAACCGGCACGGCGCCGAACGCGAGCGACGCGCCGCCCGCCGCTGCGGTCTTCACGAACGCGCGGCGGTCCATGCGCGTGAGGCTCGTCAGGCCGGGGCGCGTTTCGCTGGAGCAGGAACCGTCGGTGCAGCCGCAATCGTCATCGTTCATGGTGACCTTGCCCGGTGCGTGTTCGGAAACGCCGGCGACCGTCGGCGCGACGTCGCTTACGGCCGGCCCCCGGGGGCGCGGAGCGACGGCCGCTTCTCGTGCCAGCGCTGGCGCAGTCGCACGGAGTCGAAGCCGAGGATGCCGCCGGTCGAGGACGGATTCCGGCCCGCAGCCTCGAAACGGAGCGTGTGCGTTCCCGGCGAAAGCGAGTAGCTGCCGAGGTACCAGTCGTGCACCTCGACGCGGGGCGCGTACAGATCGCGCGGGCCCTGCGGGTTCCAGTCCGGGTAGTCCGCGAGCTTCGTGACGTCCGTGCCGTCGAGCAGCACGCGGAACCGGCCGTAGTCCGGCGCGTGCGTCAGCCGGAGCACCAGCCCGCGCAGCTCGGAGTCCGGCGCGGTGAAATCGACTTCGAGGAAAGCATCGTCCGTCGTCGGCCGGAAAAAGATCTGGCCGTCACCGCTCCAGCCCCAGCCGGGCTGCAGCTCGATCGTGCCGGCGGAATGGCGCGCCCCGGCGAGCATCGTCTTCCCCTCGATCACGCGGTCGAGGTCGGGGAACGTGCGTTCGGCGAGCGACGGAAGCGGCGTCGGCCGCGGCGCCTGCACCGTCTGGTACCAGAAGGCGACGGTCGCGATGTCGTCCTCCCGCTCCACGTGCCCATCCACCTCGCCTGTCTCCGTCTCATCCGCCGACATCCAGCCCGTGTGCTCCATCTCGAAGCGGAGCGACTTCGTGAAGCGGATCGGGTCCTCGATGTGCCACCGGTACATCGTTGCGCGCATGCCGAGGTTGCTCGGATCATCCGACAGCCACGTGCAGCCGTAGTACGGGAACGACTCCTGGTCCAGCCCCCACGCCATCAGGAAGTAGTCCTCGGTGCCCGTGCCCTGGATCGTCGGGACCGTGTCGCCGTCCACGTAGATCCGCGCATCACCCTCGCCGAACCAGTAGGGCGAGCGCGACTGCACCGACATCACCGTGCCGACGTACTGTCCCTGCCCTTCCGTGTCGAGGATTACATAGTCCTGGCCGAGCTGCTCCGGGAACGCCCGGTTGTAGCGCGCGTGGAAGTAGCCGAGGTCCGCCGGCAGCGCGTCCACCTCGGTATAGTCCACCTGGTAGTAGAAGCTGCGCGCGTTCTTCGCGCCCTCGTTCGTGACCGTGATGCGCGCATGCCTGCGGAACGGCATCTGCCAGAACACGTTGTATCCGTCTCCGCCCTCCACCTGCACCGGCAGCGAGCGCACCTCGCGTCTCAGGCCGAAGCCGGCCGCGAAGAAGTCGCCGAGCGGCGCCTCGACCGCCGGCCTGTCCGCGCCGTCCCAGTACATGCGGAGCACCAGATCCGACGGGCTCGCCGAGCCGCCCGACTCCAGCCAGTTCGGCGCCGCATCGTTGAACGTGAGCCAGATGTGGTTGATGACGCCCGGCCCCGCGACGTCCGCCATCACCATCGTCTCGCCCGGCTGGATGTACGTGCGCCGGTCCGCGTTGCTCCGGAAGTCCTTCGCCGAGGACGTCACCGCCTTCGAGCGGCCGCCGCGCACCTCCATGAGCGAGGAGAGAACCCCGCCACGCTGGCCCAGGACGGGGGCGGGAATGGTGAGCACGAACATGAAACCGCAGAACAGCCGGCCGATGCACTGTCTCATGGATGCCTCGTGGTGCGTCGTCCCTCCCCGAGCCCCGGTCTTGCTGCCAGGTCGAGAATGCGACGGGGTGGGCGCAGGAACAAGGCCGGAGCGCTGGCTTCCGGCAGCGCAGTCCGATCAGTCGTGAAGTCGGCTGCCGGGGAACACAACGCCGAGGCTGAGGCCCCAACTCGTTCGTGATCCGGTCGGAGCGTCAGCGATCCGGACGGCCGCGTCGATCGCGGCTCCGGCAATCCTCGTAACCTCCGACCAACAACGCCCCACTCGTGTGCCGTACATCATCGATAGTGGTGTTGTCGGCGTATAGCGCCCGGAATTCCGCATTCGATCTCCGCGGACCCACGAATGTGGCGTTGTGGTCGGTGAATCCGCCCGGTTGCCGCGTAGAATCCTCATCCTCCCCACCATCCCCCGCATCTCCCTCGAAGTTACCGGATCTCCTCCAGGAAGAGTCGCTCGAGCCGGAACGATCCGCGCCCGGGCGAAGCCCGCGTTCGTATCGTGAGCGACCGGATCTGGTCCGTGAGCTCGACCGTCCCGAGATCCGCGTGCTCCATCTCCTGGTCGACCTCGCAGAACTGGTTGATCCATTCGGACACCGGCGCCTGCCGCCGCCACACCGAGAAGGCGGCCGAGTTCGGACCGCAGACATACGTGAGGAACACGCGATACCGCCCGGACGGCACGGCCCCGACATCCACCCGCATGAGCCCGTCCCGCTCCGATCGCATCTCAATGTAGCGCCCGCTCGAGTAGTCCGCGATCGTGCCGCCGCCCAGCGAGACAGAGAGCAGCTGCGGATAGAACACGTGCACCGGCGGCGCAACAGGCAGCTCTGTGAACCCCGCCGGGTCCACGGTGGAAAGCGGAGGCTGGTCGCCGTAGAAGTACGCGACCGAGGTGTAGTCCACCGGCACCTTGTTGCCTTCCGGCCCGTGCTCGATGGTGAGTTGGATCTCGCGCTCGAACGAAAGTCGATCGCCGAGGAAGAAGCGGTAGGCGCCTGTCCGGCTCATGGGCAGGTCGTAGTCGAGCGACCCGTGCACCGGCAGGCTCACGCCGCGGTCCCAGCGGTCGAGCAGCGCGTACCAGCCGCCGTTGAACGCGTCCTCGGAGCCGGTCCCGTGCATGCGCATCTCGCCGTCGATGGTGACGACGTCGTCGCCCTCGAAGAACGTGGTCATGCCCGGCTCGAGCCCCTGCGCCTGGAGCAGCGTGCCGACGTAATGGCCCCGGCCGCGCGCGTCGAGAAGCAGGTACGGCTGTCCCTCGGCGGGTCGCGTCTCCCGCCGCCACGCCGCGTACAGCCGGCCCTCGCGCGCAGAATCGCGGTCGTCACGGGTGAAGAACACGCGCGCCGTGCCGGCCACTGTCACACGCGCGGTCGGCAGCGAGTGGATCGCGATGGTGCCGGAGCGGTCGAAGGGCATCGGCAGGTAGAGCCAGTCGTGCGTTCCGTCGGAGCCGACGTAAAGGCTGCGCGCCGCGGGCTTGCCGAAGGCCCAGCCGAAGAGGTCATCGACAGGTCCGCGGATGGCCGGTGCCTCGTCGCCATCCCACTGCGCCTCGAGCAGGACCTGCGGCCCCCAGGCGCGCGCGATTTCCCGCGAGATCTCGATGCCGACGACGCGGCCGCCGCCATCCTGGCGGAAGATCACGCCACGTCCACCCGGCCCGATCCGGAAGTTCAGCTCGACGGAATCCACGCCGGCCACGTCGAACGGTCGGCGTCCCGGGGCGCTCCACGCCGCAGCCGCCGCCTCGAGTTCCCGGTTCTCATCCGGCGTGAGCGAGGGGCGAAAGCTCTCGATGCGCGTCCCCGCGGGATACGCGCGGTACTGGATCTGGTGGAAACGGATGTCCTGGCCCTCATACACGATCTTCAGCGAGCGCGCGTACGGGATCGGCAGGTAGCTGTAGTAGCCGCCCACCTCGTTGCCGACGATCGGCTTCCGGAAAGGCTCGACCTCGCCCGAGAACAGGTCGATGAAACGGAGCCGGAGCCGCGGCGTGCTCTCACCATTGAAGTAGAACGCGACCATGCGCTCGGTCGGCGTGGGCGTCCAGATGCGCTGCACCACGCCCGGCCCCTTCAGGTCCGCCAGCACCAGCGCATCGCCCTCGCGCCGGATGAACGAGTACTGGCCGGAGAAGCCGTCGTTGTTGCCGCCCGTCGTGTCGTAGCTCGAGACCTGCGCGACGCGCGAGCCGGTCCGGTAGAGCGGCAGCAGGTCCGGCCGGTAGAGCTGGCGCAGCTCGCCGGGCATCCCTCGGAACTGTGGCTCCTGTGCGCGTACCGGCGGAGCCGCGAAGACGGCCACACTGAACGCGATGGTGAGCAGGGGGAGCCGGTCGTGTCGTCGTCGCATTGGAACCGTCCATTCTCCGGAAAGACCAGAATGCGGCGGGTCCGGTTCCCGGACAAGGTGGCGAGCGATGAGCTTGACATACTTCGATATTTCGCTAATCTTCTAAATATCATGACGCCGACCGGTCCATCCCTGCTCTCGATCGCCCGACGACAACGGGGCGTCCTTCTGGCGCTGCTCGCGGTGGTCGCGCTCGCCGGGGTGAACTGGGTGCTGAGGCCGGACCAGGCGGCGAAATGGCTTCGCGCGATGCTCCTGCCAACTCTGTTCTGGCTGGGGGTGACGGCTTGGCATCTGTCGATGCTGAAATCCCTGCGCCGGCGCGGCGTCGAAGCCGAACCGGCCGTCACCCGCTATTTCGGTTCGGTGATGGGCCTCGTGTTTGCCACGATCGCCGTGCCGCTGTTCGTGCGGACGGGTCTCGAGGTCTGGCTCGTCACCGGGCACGGTCCGGATCCGGACGTAGCGCGCCGGATTGTCGGGGTCGCCGTGAGTCTCGTGTTCATCGGGGTGGGCAACGCGTTGCCGAAGATCCTGACGCCGCTGTCGTTGCTGTCTCTCGACCGGGCCGAGCTCGTCACATTGGCTCGTCGGTTCGTGGGCACGGCATTCGTCGTTCTGGGGCTCGCGATGCTGGTCGCGTTCGTGGGGGCGCCGTTCGGGGTCGCGGCGTCCTTTCTGCGGTGGGCGGTGGTGGCCGGGTTGGTGATGCTGTTCGGCGCGATCGTCTGGATGAACGTCCGGGCTACAAGGCTGGAAGGATGACGACCAACAAGGTGTTCAAGGCTCTCGCGGACCCGACGCGACGTCGGGTACTCGAGTTGTTGCGGCAGGGAGCGGCTACAGCCGGCGAGCTGGCGGAGCAGTTCCCACTGTCGAAGCCGACCATGTCCGCCCACTTCTCCGTGCTCCAGGAGGCCGATCTGGTGGAGACGGAGAAGGATGGCCGGGTGGTGATCTACAGGCTCAAGATGTCCGTCCTGGAAGACGCGCTGCTCGGGTTCGCGGATGCGTTGGGCATCGATCCGGCACGGAAAGGCGCGAGTCGGGCGAAGCGGGCGCGGAGCGTGCCGGCAAGACGGGAGGCCTGATGAGCGCGGACGTTGCCAGGACGGTCGTCGACTTCTACCACTCCGTGATCTGCCCGCGCTGTCAGGTCTCCGGCATCGCGCTGCGTCGCGTTCTCGGCAGGCATCCACACGTCGAGGTCCGGAAGGTCGAGTTTCTGACGAATCTCGATCGTGCCCGGCGGGCCGGAGTCTCGTCGATTCCGACGCTGGTATGCGGGGACCGTTCGCTGACGGGCGTCGTGCTGACGCCGGGGAAGATCGATCGCTTCCTCAGGTCGCTCGGTTCCGCGTCGGGCTCGTGAGCCGGGCGCGGACTACCGCTTCGACGGCTTGATCAGCGGGAGCACGGCGGCGTACGGCACGCCCAGCGAATCCGTGCGCACGCCCGCGACGAAGTCCTCGCCGATCTGCAGGATCCGGAGTGACGGCACGTCCACGGCGCCGAGGTAGCGGCCGCCGGCCTCGAACACGTCGTAGCGGGCGTGCTCGGGCGCCGTTCCGTACGTCGCGCCGGACCCGACCCACCAGTTCCCGGCCGCGTCCGCGACGATCTGGCGGTACGCCGGCTTGTGGGCGGGGAAGTCGAAGTCGGGGAGCTGCTTCACGCCCGCGTTCTCCTCGGCCATCGTGCGCATCACGGCGGTGGCGGAGTCCCGTTCCGCGGCCGACACGGCTTCCGGCTCGACGTTGCGCGCGACCGTGCGAAGCGTATCGCCGTTTGCGTCGGCGACGTCGAACGAGAAGCTCGCGCCGATCCCCCAGGCGATCGTGCCGTCGCGCGCGACCGCGGTCGACGGCCTCGGCGTGAACGGCACCTGAAGTCCCATGACGGCGCGGCTGTCCCGGGTGAGCACGACGGTTTCCGGCTGGTAGACCATCAGCACGATGCTGTCCGCAGGCGTGCCGTCGGCCGCGTACACGATGACGCCGAGGCTGTCGGCCGAGCCGGCGCCGATGCTGAACTGGAGTTGATCGAAAAGCCTGCCATTGTCAGCGATCGTCAGCGTGGTGGAGCCGGCGAACTGCATGAACGGCCGCTGCAGCCGGAACGACGAGCGGTACGTCCCGTCCGGCCCGAACCGCGTGATGCGGAACCCCTGCGGGTCGCGCACGATGACGGTACCGTCGCGCGCGACGACGAGCGCATTGATCGCGCGGAACTCGCCCGGCCCCTCGCCGCTCCGGCCGAACCTCGCCCGGAACGCGCCGTCCGGCGAGAACGCGCGCACTTCCTTCGCCTGCCCGTCGGCGACGTAGATCGTGCCATCGGCGGCAACGCCCAGTCCGGCGATGTCGCCGAAGACGTACGCGTCGTCGCCCTCCACCCCTCCGATGAGGACGCCGTCCTCACCGATCCGCCAGGCTTCACCGTCGCGCCACACGCCGTCGCCCTCGTTCGTGACGCGCGGGATCCCGGCGACCGTATCGATGCGCATGGTGGCGCCGTCGCTCGACTCGTCGGCCGCGCAGCCGGCAAGGAACGGGAGGCCGAGAGCCGCGGCGAGCAGAAGGACGTTCGCGATCCGCATGGGTCTTCCGTCCGGAGAGACAGGGATCAGGGGAGCCACCGTGTTGGACGTCAGGCCCGGCGACAGGGTTGCGCCACGGACGCCGGCGCCGCCGATGCGGATCCCGGCCTCGCCCCGAACCCGCATCCCCACCGGCAAGCATCGCCCCATCTCCCACCATCCCCCCATCTCCTCAATGTCGCCACCACGCCTCGAGCGCCGGCCGGCATGTGCTGCGATCGCCGAACGCCGCCATCTCCCGCAGCCGGTACGCAGTCGGCACGTCGCCGGAGTAGCAGTGCGGCCGGAACAGGCCGTACTCGATGTACGGCTCGTAGTGCGGGTTCTCGGTTGTCTTCATCCATGCCTCGAGCTCGCGCACCGCGACGTCGAGGTAGTACGTGTCCATGCTGCCCGTGTAGATGTGCAGCTTGTCCACCAGCTTCGGCCCGATCGTGGTCCAGTTCCGCTTCAGGTGCTCGAGCAGGTCGTAGTTGTCGCGCCAGTACTGTGCGACGGTGTGGTCGATGGCGCCGGTGCGCTTGTCGTAGAGCGGCTTGAACAGACCGTCGTCGCCGAGCGGTCCGTAGACCGCCGACCAGATGTCCTGCTGCTCGCCGGAGCGGCCGTGGGTGCCGGACGCCAGTTCGAAGTAGTTCCGCTGCCGCGACGTCGTCCGGATCGAGCCGTCGGTCCCGCGCGAGTTCGGGATCGGCACGGTGATCCAGCCGGTCGTACGGTCGTACGCGTTCTCGTCTTCGTAGATGTTGTAGCCTTCGACGTTGGTGAACGTGACGGGGTCCGGGCAGTAGGACCACGTCCCGCCGAAGAAATCGGGGTGGTAGATCTGCAGCGCGAGCGATTCCCAGCCGCCGGTCGAGCCGCCCGAGAGCCAGCGCGCCCACGGCTGCCGGATGGTGCGGAACCGCTTCTCGATCTCCGGGATCAGCTCCTGCATGATGGCATTGCCGTAGGGCCCGACGTTGACCGAGTTGACGGCGTAGGAGTCGTCGAAGTAGGGCGTCGGGTGCTGGAACGTGACGACGATCATGCGCGGGAAGTCGTCGCGCACCCAGTCGCTGAACATGGGGCTCCGCTCGCTGAACCCGAGCGGCGCCCGGAGCGAGAAGTGGCCCTGCTCGTAGAGCACCGGGTAGCGCGTCGTGTCCCGGTCGTAGTCGCGCGGCAGCAGCACGGTCGCGCCCAGGTAGATGGGTCGGCCCCAGAACTTCGTGAGCATCGGGCTCTCGAACCGGAACGACTTCACCCATGCGTTGTCGGGCGGCGTCTCGACCGGCGGAATCACGTGCGACGCCGTAAGCTCGATGTTCCAGCCGCGGGCCGGATCCAGGTGCACCTGCTGCGCGTCACTGTAGAGGTTGCCCGGCGAGCGGTTCCACCGCTGTCCTTCCCACTGGTCGTCGTGCATCCAGACGGTGTGGCCGTCGGCGCGCTTGAACTCGGAGTAGCGGTTGACGAAGCCCTGCACCCAGTAGTCGCCTGCGGGCAGGTCGGCCATGCGGTCCACGGGGAAGCCGAGCTCGCCGCCATTGATCGTCGCGAACGTGCCCGCCGCCAGCTGCTCGACGTCGTTGCCGAAGAAGGGGACGCCGGTGCGGCCGATCTGCAAGCGCGGCTCGCGCTCGTTGGTGCGCGAGATCATCACGTACACGCGGCCGGTGACGGGCTCGTTCAGCGCGGCCGGGTCCACGCGGACCCGGAACCGGGTGCGGTTGTTCTGCGCTTCGGCGCGCGACGCGCCGACGAGGCCGACGAGGACCGTGATCAGCACGAAAGCAGTAATGGAGCGGAGGAAGGACTGCGGGCGGGCTCGGGTCATCGTTCCCTTCCTTGTGGTTGAGCAGGGGCCGGGCTCAAGGTAGGCTTTCGGCGCCCGCGGAACCACAGCCCGTCCGGTACCGTTCACCCGGGCCGGGGGAAAGAGCCACTCGGGCGACCCGGGTCCCGCCAATGCCCTATTCGGTGGCGGTTCGCAGGTACTCGTCGACGTTCCCGGCCAGCACGTCGAGCGGCACGTTGCCTCCGAGGACCATGGTATCGTCGAACGCCTTGAGGTCGAACTTCGCCCCGAGGGCGGCCTTCGCCCGGTCACGCTGACGATTGATCTCGCTGTGGCCCACCTTGTAGCCGCAGGCCTGCCCGGGCCACGAGCAGTAGCGATCCACCTCGCTTGCGACCTCCTCCGGATTCGAACCGTTCACGTCGACGAAGAACCGGACACCCTGCTCGCGCGTCCAGCCCTTGGCGTGGAGCCCGGTATCGACGACCAGGCGGCACGCCCGGAACGCGATCGATTGCAGATACCCCAGTCGGCCGACCCGGTCGGTATCGTAGGCGCCGAGCTCATCGGCGAGCTGTTCGGCGTAGAGTGCCCACCCTTCCGAGTAGGCATTGAAGGAGAGCAGCTGACCGACGAGCGGCATCTCGTGCGTGTACTCTCCCTGCCAGATGTGCCCGGGGATCGCCTCGTGGAAGGCCAGATCGGCCAGGCTGTACTTCCTGTGCAGGTCGGTGGTCCGGAGGTTGATCCAGAACCGGCCGGGGATCTTCCCGTCGATCGACCCGGCACCGCCGTACGCGCCCGGCGCGCCCGGCTCTTCCTCGGGCGGCAGCCGCCGCACTTCCATGTTCGGATCGACGACCGTGTTGAACGCGCGCGGCATCTGCGCCCGGATCCACGCGAGTCGTTCGTTGATGAACGCCATGATCTCGGCACGGCCCTCGTCGCCCTCGGCGAACTTGTAGCGCGGATCCCCGGCGAGCCCCTTCATCCGTTCGCCGACCGTGCCCCGCGTGTAGCCGATTTCCTGCAGGATCGTGTCCATCTGCGCCTGCAGACGCTCGAGCTCGCTCCTGCCGAGCTCGTGGACCTCGTCCGGGGTCATCGTCGTGGTGGTCGAAGCCCTGAGCGCCCAGCGGTAGAACTCCTCGCCGTGCGGCCGTGATGCGATGCCGGGGTCGTCGGTGGCGACCGCGCGCTCGGCCTGCAGCTCGCCGATCTGCCGGTCGAGCGCCGGCGCGATCTGCTGGATGACGATCGTCCGTGCCCGCCCGGCCCAGTCCCCGGGGATGTCCGTCGTGCGCCGCTCGATGGATTCGACGAGCGTTCCGCCCTCGCGCGCGTTCCTCGCGGAGATGCCGATCTGCGCCAGCGCCTTGTCGATCAGGAACGCCGGCGGGACCAGTCCGATCTCACGCGCGGCCCGGATCCGCTCGAGTTCGCCATCCAGCTGCACCGCGTACGACCGCAACCGCTCGAGATACGCTTCGGCGTCGGGGGCACTTTCGATGCGGTGGTCGCTGTCCAGGAAGCGCGGGACGTCGAGATACGCTCCGACATTCTGGATGACGACGTAGGGCGTGTTGCGCCAGTTGCCGACCGTGATGTCGCCGTACGGGAGCGCGAAGCCCTCGAGTGACGTCGCGTAGGCACTGCGTACCACCTCGAAGCTGGTGCGGGTCGTATGCGGGAGGGCGCTCGCGTCGAAGGCGTTGATCCGGTCCAGATCCGTTCGAACCCGCTCGGCAATCCGCTGCTGACCCGCTGCCGACCGATCCGCGAGTCGGGACCGCAGGCCAGCGCGCGCGCCCGTGTCGAGGCCGAGCGAGGTCGCCAGCTCCGGAAACAGGTCCAGCAGGTTGTTGCCCACATCGTCGAGGAGTGCGCGGGCGTCGTCGTCGGTCATGGCAGCCGGCCTGGCGGCATGGTCACCTCCGCATCCGGAGACGAGCGGGAGCGCGGCGGCGGAGGCCAGAGCCGCCAGCAACTCCCGGCGTGTGAGAGATCCGTGAGTCATGGGTGCAGTTGCCGGTTGGAGGGCGCCCGCCGTTTGCCGAATTCCCTGTCGATCACGGGACGGTGGGAGGGTGAAAGAAGATTCGGGCGCGGTCGGTCGAGGTCAAGGGGGCTGCGTTGCCGACGCCTACTCGTAGCGCAGCGACTCGACGGGATCGAGGTGTGCCGCGCGACGCGCGGGGAAGATGCCCGCGAGGAACCCGGTGACCGTCAGGATCAGCACGGTCGCGAACGCGATGGGCCAGGAGATCACGGGGTTCATCAGGTACTGGAGCGCCTCGTTGCCGGTGTCCAGCCCGTTCATGATGGAGACGGCGGCCCATGCGGCGGCGAGGCCGGCGAGGCCGCCCGCGATCGAGAGGACGACGGCCTCGAACACGAATTGTGCGACGATGTGAGGAGCGCGCGCGCCGATCGCGAGCTTGATGCCGACCTCGAGCGTGCGTTCCTTGACCGCGACATACATGATGTTCGCGACGCCGACCCCGGCGACGAGCAGCGTCAGCCCACCGACCAATCCCATGAAGAGCTGGATCCCGGTGAGAATGCGCCATGCCTCGCGTGCCTGCTCCGCCCAGTCGCTCATGTAGAGCGCGGAGCGGTCCGTCGGGTCGAACCGGTGCCTCTCCGCGAGGACTCTGCGCACGCCGGCCTGGGCCTCTTCGCTGTGCTGCGGATCGCGCGCGCGCAGCACGATCCTGCCCGGGTTGTGCGCGTTGTACACCGCGCTGAACGTGCTCGCGGGGATCACGGCGAGCGTATTGTCTTCGCCGGACTCGATGTTCGTCTGCACGCGCCGCGTTGCGACGCCGACCACCGTGAAAGACTGGTTGTTCAGGCGCACGGCGTTGCCGACCGCATTGCCGGCGGGAAACAGCAGGCGGGCGAGCGAGTCGGCCAGAAATACGACGCGGCGCCGCTCGGCATCGTCGCGATCGTTCAGGAACCGGCCACCGGGCGCCGCGCTCACCTTCCTCAGACTCGCAAAGGACGCATCGACCCCCTGCACTTGCGCCTCCTCGGAAGCGCGCGTGCCCGGCACCGTGAGACGGACGCGGCTGAAGTACTCCTTGCTCGCCACGGCGACGTCCGGCACCTCGCGCCTGATCAGTGCGACGTCGTCGTCTTCGAAACGAATGCGGCGGCGTGGGGGCAGGCCGCGGTACGGCTGCGTGGTCACGCCGGCGTAGACGACGATGGCCTGGTCGTACTGGCCGAGCACCTCTCTCAGCACGGCGCGCTTGATGCCCTCGCCCAGGGCGAGCAGCACCACGACGATGAACGTGCCGCAGGCGATCCCGAACCCGGTGAGCAGCACCCGCGTCCGCTGCGCGGCCAGATCATCCCAGAACTGCGAGAGCAGGATCTGCCACATGGTGGTCAACCGCGCAGGCAGGTGGCGGGATCGAGGCGCGCGGCCTGGCGCGCGGGGAACACGCCGGCGCCCAGGGCGACCAGCGCGAGGACCGCCGCGGTGATCGCTGCGACGCCCGAAGAGATGACCGGATCGCCCATGTCATCGGTCACCGGAATGAAGCCGAGGAGCTTCACGACCAGGGCCGCAAAGAGGAACCCGAGCAACGCGCCGATCCCGACGAGCAGTGCGGCCTCACCCAGGAACTGGGAGAGGATGTGCATGCGTCTCGCGCCCACCGCCCGCTTGACGCCGATCTCGACGCGCCGCTCGCGCACCACAACGAACATGATGTTGGCGACGCCGATGCCGCCGACCAGCAGCGTGAAGCAGCCGACCACGGCGAGGAAGATCTTGAGTGCGACGAGGAAGAAGCGGATCTGCTGCTCGAACTCGGCCGAATCGAACTGCGCCAGAGCGCGATGGTCGGATGGATCGAAGTGGTGGCGTGCGCCGAGCAGCGAGAACGCGAGGTCCAGCGTCTCGGCCCGCAGCGCCGGCGACGCCGGCGCGTAGATGATACTGGAGATTGTGTGCGTACCGTGCAGAATCCGGTAGGTCGTGGCCGGGACGAACACGCGCCGGTCATTGCTGAACCCGGCCACGCCCGCACGGCGTTGCAGCACGCCGACGACCGTGAAGACGGAGCCACTCATCTCGAAGACGCGGCCCAACGCATCGCCATCGCCGAACAGCTCCGTCACCACATTGCTGCCGACCACGGCGATGCGCCGCCGCTCCTCGATGTCGCGGCGATTGATGAAGCGGCCGCCGTCCGCGACCTCGACCTCGGCGAGCGTCGCATAATCCGGGTCCACGCCGTAGACGGTTGGCCGAGCGCTGCGCTCCTCCGCGCGCAGCGTCCGGGTCGAGGAGGACACTTCGCTCAGCCTCGCGATGCCCGGGATCTCGCGGCGCAGCAGATCGGCGTCCTCGGGACGAAGCAGGATCCGCCGGTTCTCGGGCAGTCCGCGGTACGCCATGCGCGTTACGCCATTGCGCAGGCTCACGGGGCCGGTACCGCCCAGCTCCTCGTTCGCCTTGCGCTCGAGGCCCGCGCCGAACGAGAGCAGCACGACGACCGCGAACGTGCCCCAGAAGATGCCGAAGAGCGTGAGGGTCAGTCGCAGCTTCTGCGTGCGCAGATCCTCCCGCAGCGTGGCGGGCAGCAGGCCGACCACGTCAGTTGCGCGCCGGCTGCGCGGAGCGGGAGTCGAGCACGCGCTCGCCCGCTTTCAGGCCACTCAGCACCTGCACGCTGACGGCGTCGCTCACGCCTGTCGTGATGACGCGGCGCTCGGCCCCGCCCGATGCGGTCTGCACCATGACGGTCACGGTGTCGCCGGCGTACGTGATGAGTCGCTCCGGGATCAGCAGCGCGTCATCCGCACGGCGCACGGTGATTTCCGCGGTTGCCGAGTAGCCCGCGCGCAGCACCGCGCCGTTCCGGTCCGTGATCTCGATCTCGACGGGAAAGCCGACGCTCTGGTCGGTACGGGTGGCGCGCAGCGCGATGCGGGTCACCCGGCCCTTCATCTGCACCTCCGGCAGCGCACCGACCAGGATCGTTACCTCCGCGCCCGCCTTGAGCCGGCCGACGTCGATCTCGTCCACGGTGCCGCGAAAAACGAGGTCGTTCATGTTGGCCATCTTGAACAGCACGGTGCCCGACTGGAACGAACCCAGCGGGATCACCATCTCGCCCATCTTCGCCGTGCGCTCGAGGATGTAGCCATCGATCGGCGCGGACACCACGGACTCGAGCGCGCGGTCGTCCACCGTCACGCTGCCGCCCTCCATGAGCGCCAGATGCTCGCGCGCGATCGTCACCTGCAGCTGCGCGGCCTCGAGCTGACGGTTCGACTGCTCCAACTGCTCCACGGTCACCACTCCGGCTTCCCGCAGGGAGCGATTCCGATCCTGCTCCCGAACCGCCGTCGCCAGCTCCATCTCTCGCAGCTCCAACTGCCGCCGGGCGTCGACCAGCTCCAGGGGCGTCGGGTCCGGCCGGATCTCCAGAAGCGGCGTGCCCGCCTTGACGTACGCGCCCGCCTCCTCGTACAGCTGCCGCACCACGCCCGACACCTTCGACTTGACCTCCACCTCGGCGCTGGGCTCGATCGTGCCGGATGCGACCGCCTTCTCGACCACGGTGCCGACCGTGACCTCGAAGGTTGCCGCGGGCGCCGGCGAACCGGCTCGCCCCCGCAACATGGTCATGCTGGTCACTCCGAGCACGCCGCCGACAACGACGACGCCGAGGATGACCTTCGTCCGCCTTTTCATGTGGAGCTCCGCGACTTCGCCATGGCTGGAGAGACCGCCATCTGAACCGGTCCGAGGGATTGTGGAAGAGGCCGTCGTTGCGGCAAGCTGGCCGGGAAGCGACGCGGTGTCAACGATAAAGTACGTAGCTGCGCGGCTTGCGGTTGCAATGGCGCTACGGACCGAGCAGCGCCGTGGGCACCACCGCGATGCCGTCCCTTCGCCGGTACGCGGCGGGTCCCGCTGTCACGACTACGGCGTCCAGAAGGTCGGCGCCGAGCTGCCGCTGCAGCCAGTGCACCGATCAGTCCAATCCGAGCCGCAGACGGAGGTCTTCGAGAACGGCCGGGTCGAGCGGCGGCTTCATCCGCAGACCATCCCGTTCGATCTGCCGGATGAGAGCCTCCACCTTCTCGCGTCCGGCCGGGTCGCGGACCGCCTCCAGGGGCGTGAGGCCATCGAGAGCGGGGATACTCTCCGACACCCAGGCTTCGTAGTGGGCCGACATCAGCTCACGGAGCCGTTGCCGGACCTCGGGATGGTCGGCCAGGACCGGATCGTCGGCCGGGTCGGGCGGGCCGTCGCCCGATCGCTCAGCCTCCAGGGCATCGTCGACGCTCTGAACCTCCGTGCCCTCGTGCCGCGCATCGCTGCCGAGGCGTTCCTCCATGATGCTCCGGAAACGAGCCGCCCGCTCCGCGGAGTTGACGTTCGCCACGATCCGCGTACCGTCGATCTCGATGTGACCCAGGACGACATTGTCCCAGGCCGCGTGCGCGCGGTCGCCGGGGACCGTCCATGAGAACGACACCCGCTGCACCCGTCCCTCCTCGTCCCGGTCCGCCGACTCGAGCAGCTCGCTCTCCGTCTCTTCGGATGCAAGGTGCTTCAGGGCGTCGAAGGCCCGCTGGGCGGAGCCGGTCTCGAAGCTGATGCGGTGGAACGCGAGATCGTCACCGTCGGTGTTCTGAAGGATCGGCAGGGGCGGGTTGATCAGCGATTCGGTGATGTCGAGATACGCTTCCCGCAACTCGATGTCCCAGTCCGCCAGGGTCTCGGGCGTCGGCGGGTGGAGACCGCCGGCCACCCGCTCCCGCAGCTCGATCAGCTCGATCTTTCGAACGGGCGGGATGGGGTGCGGGCCACACGCCTCCATGATCGACACGTCGTCGCACGTGACGACCTGGCCGAAAAAGAGGTCCCCGACCTGCATGGTCCGCGAGGCCGATCGCTCGAGGACATCCCATTCCTCGCCCGCGAACATGTCGCGGGACCGGAAGCCGACACCGGCCTCGCAGCGGACGATCTCGTGGAAGCTGAACGGCGTGCGCGCGCACCCCTCCAGATACCGCCGCAACAGGGGATCGAGCCTGCGACCCCGCTTCTCCAGCAGCACGCTCGTCGGGGAGCGATCGTGCAGAGCCGCGTCTTCGATCGAGCCCTCGTACGGGTCGGGCTCCCAGCGATGGAAGAACCAGGGCATGAAGACCTGCATGTGCGGCGTCTCGGGATCGAACTCCGGATCGTCGTCCGGCCAGAGCAGGAACTCGTCCCATGCCTCCTGCAGTGCGACGGGGCCGTAAACCTCCAGGACGAAGCGGAGCATCATGGAGGGGTAGCCGTCGAGGACGCGGCGCAGGTTGCGCCACGTCCTGTCCCCGGCCGATTCGGAGACCCGCGTCGTCCTGCCGTGGCAGTGCTTGAACTTCCTGCCGCTGCCGCACGGGCAGGGCTCGTTACGCCCGGGTTTGATCATGGCCCCGCGGAAAGGCATGAAGTGGCTGGCGAACGGCCCGTTCTTGAAACCGGGAGGTGCGTGCCGTCAGGCCCCATCAGTCTGCGCCAACCGGGGTCGGGCGTCAACTCTACTCTCGAGCCGTTGGCTTGTTGCGCTGCCAGCTATAAAATAATATAGTTATTACGTCTTTGGATACTTGAAAATATATCCCATGAAACACAGCGAAGCCCTCGCGGTCGATATCGAGCACGAGCTTCGACGGATCGGGGAAGGGGTCCGGATCGCCCGTGTTCGCCGGCGCATGACGCAAGAGGAGCTGGCGGCTCGAGTCGGGACGTCGTTCCATACCATCCGCAAGATCGAGAAGGGAGCCGCCGGCACGGGGATCGGCTTCTACCTCCAGGCCCTCTGGGTACTCGGTCTGTTCGACGATGTGCGGCTCATCGCCGACCCGGAGCGGGACCGGGAGGGGATCATCCGCGAGGCTGCGGAGCGGAACCGGATCGCCCGTCCCGTTCGGAGCATGAGTCGTGAGTTCTAGGCGAGGCACGTTCGTCTTCGTGCAGCTGCCCGGTGAGACCGAGCCGGTGGTTGCCGGGCGCTACGAGGTCGAGACCACGCGTGCAGGTGGCGTCGGGCACTTCGTGTACGGCATGTCGTATCTGGCCCGGCACAACGCCGTGGCACTCGACCCGATCCACCTGCCGCTCTCCGACGAAGAGTTCACGACCACCCGGATCGCCGGGATGTTCGGTGCGTTCCGGGACAGCGCACCGGACGTCTGGGGCCGCCTCGTCCTGGAGCGCCGGCAGGCGCGCAGGGATTGGACCGAGCTCGATTACCTTCTGGCCGCCCCGGATCAACGCGTCGGGGCTCTGAGCTACGGCCCGACGAACGTTGCGCCGGCTCCGCCCGGAGGACGAGCGCATACCCTTTCCGAACTGGGTCGGGTGGAGGAGGCGGCGGGCGTAGTCGAGGCCGAAGCGTCGGGCCAGGCTCCCCCTCTGACCCACGACCTCGCGGACCTGCTGGAGCCCTCGAGCGGACTCGGCGGAGCTCGCCCGAAGACGACGGTCGTGGACGACGCGGGCTCGCTCTGGGTCGCCAAATTCCCTTCGCGGGGGGACCGGAGGGTCAACGCGGTCACCGAAGCGGCCTACCTCAGCATGGCCGGGGCATGCGGGATCCGCGTGCCGGCTCATCGCGTGATCGTCGTCGGGGAGCGACCCACCCTGCTGGTCCGGCGTTTCGACCGCCAGCCGGGTCCCGGTGGTCCGACGCGCAGCCTTTTCCTGAGCGCCCACACGCTGCTCGGCCTCGACGAATCGGTCGTCGACCGTGCTCGCTGGTCCTATCTGGAGCTTGCGCACGTGCTGCGGCGCATCTCGGACGAGGCGGAAGCCGACGCTCGTGAGCTGTTTGCCCGCATGGCGTTCAATGCCCTGGTGACCAACCTCGACGACCATCCCCGCAACCACGCGGTGATCGGTACCCTGGAAAGGGGTTGGCGGCTATCGCCTGCCTACGATCTGGTCGCTTCCAACGCATCGAGCGTCGAAGAACGCAGCCTCGCCATGACCTGCGGCGTGATTCCCGGCCGGGAACGGTGGGCCAACCGGGCCAACCTGGTTTCCGGAGCCGCGCACTTCGGCCTTTCCGAGGAGGCGGCGCAGGAGACCATCACGCGGATCCGCGACACCGTAACCCGCACATGGCGCTCGTACGTGGAGGCTCACGGCGGAACCGAACAGGACTGCCGGAACCTCGAATTCGCGATTGCCTACCCCGGCTTCGAGCAGGAACCTTGAGCAGCGGCCCGAGAGTGGGCCGACACCTCGCCGCCGCAGCCGGGGCAGGGCAGCCGGTCGGTGCGTCGCATTAGGTACGGGCCTGCTCCTCGCGCAGCGCCTCGGTCGGCTGGACAGCGGGGCCGCGCCGGGCCGGCCCGAGCGCGGCGGCGAGGCCGATGGCGAGCATCAGCAGCGCGCCGGCGGGCAGCAGGATGGCGGCGCGGTCTCCGGCGACATCGCCGGAGCGGACGGTCCGCCGAAACCGGCGCGCTCTACGGACCAAGCAACGCCGCCGGCACGACCGCGATGCCGTCCTTTCGCCGGTACGCGGCGGCTCCCGCTGTCACGACCACTACGTCCAGCAGGTCGGCGCCGACCTGCCGCTGCAGCCAGTGCAGGTGCTTCACACCTGTGTCGGTCACCTCCCTCGCCAGCTTCACCTCGATGGCCAGTACCCGCTGGTCCGCCCGCGCGACGACAAGGTCGACCTCTTGCCGACCTCCTTTCGTCCGCAGGTGCATCACCTCCGCTTCCGCCGCCTGCGCGTACACTCGCACGGACTGCGTGACCAACGCCTCGAAGAGGTGGCCGAGGAGTGTGCCATCTCGAGGCACGGCCACGGATCCCTCCGCACCATCGAGCAGCGCCTCGGCGTCGACGCCCAGAAGGATCGCGGCGAGGGCAGGGTCGGCCAACTGATGCTTGTCGGGATGTGCGAGCCGGGAGAAACGGTTCCGGGTCGGAACCCAGGCCGGCACGGGGTCCAGGAGCCAGAGTCGCTCGAGGATGTCGCGGTATTGGAGTATCGTGGCCCGCGACGGCTTGTCGCCTTCCCCGGCGGTGGCCGCGTCCCGGATCGCCTCGAGACTCGCTGTAGTGGACGTGGCCGCAGCGTATGCCGCCATCCAGCGACGCAAGGTGCCCGGCTTGCGTACAGGCCGCCCGAGTTCCTGGAAATCCCGGTCTACCACCCGCGCCAGGTAGCTCTCGAGCTGCGCCCGCCGCGCTCTCCCCGGGAGCGGCCGGATCGCCGGAAAGCCGGACCCGACGATCTCGGTCACATACTCCGTCAATCCAACCGCGGTGTCTCCCGAGAGAGCAGGACGTCCGCCCTTCAGCAACTCACCGAGACTCACCGTCGAGGTGTCGAGGGCACGCTCGGAGAGGCTCATCGGCCGAAGCCGGAGGCGCACGATCCGACCCGCCCCCGAGTGCGTGCCCGGTGAATCCGGCGCGGCCGAGCCCGTGAGCAGAAACCTGCCTGGCACCGGATCCGCGTCCACCGCACGGCGGACCGCGTCCCAGACCTCCGGCACCCGCTGCCATTCGTCCAACAGCACCGGCGGATCCCCACCCACAGCCCGCACCGGGTCCGCCCGGGCCAGGGCGGCCTGGCCGGGCTCATCGAATCGACGGACCGTCCGCGCCCGTTGCAGGGCCGTCGCCGTTTTCCCTACCGCCTTGGGTCCTTCGATGGCGAGAGCAGACACCCCCCTGAACAAATCGTCGATCTCGTCGTCGATCACACGGCGTACATAGGCCATCCCGGCTCCTCCAGTGCGGGCATTCGTCGGGATAGTATACACTCAGTCCGCAATCTACGATACACTTGGACCATATTATACCAGACAAATAGTCCATTTCTGCCGTACAACGAGATCATGCGCCGGCCAAGCGGCGCCCTGCGGTTAGGAAATCCAAACGCCATTTCAAGAGACAACGTAGACTCTCGATCCGCGCCTCCGCCGTGCCGACCCTCGCATACGTGCCGTGCACGAATAGACCTGTCGGCAGCGCGCCGTTGCCGTTGCTGCCGTTTCCTGACGGAATGATCGGAGCCATGTTGAACAGCGGTGTGGCAGTTCGCAGCAACGCGCACGGAAGCCGGGCTGTAAACGGCTCATGGTGGATCGGGAGAACGTGTGAATGTGAGGACGCGACTGCTCGAGCTGAACGCGCGGTGGGCGGCGGCTGCGCCAGCCGAGCGTTCCAACTCGCAGCTCTACCTCACCGAGCTGACCGGTGCGCTCGAAGTCGAGCGACCCCGTCCGAGCGGCGCAGGCTACGAGTTCGAGTATCCGGTCCGGGTCGTGACCCGCGACGGCACCGAGACGGTGAAGTTCGCCGATCTGCACAAGGAGGGGTGCTTCCTTCTCGAATCGAAGGACGAGAAGGAAAGCGCCTCCAGCGACATTCTTCTCCGGCGCGCCTTCGGTCAGGCGGCCGAATACGCCGCGTTCGTTCCGGGCGGCCCCCCGCCGTACCTGCTCGTCCTCGATGTCGCCAGAACGCTGATCGTCTGGGATCGTTGGCACGGGACGTACGGCGGCTTTCAGGCTGGCCGGCGCATCGACCTGCGGACCCTTGCCGACCGGCCCGAGGATGTGGCGCTTCTCGCGGACATCTGGGAGCGTCCGGAAGCCCGTGATCCGCGGGCGCGGGCCGCGGCGGTCACGAGGGAGATCGCCGCGCATCTGGCGGAACTCGCGAGCGCGCTCGAGGCGCGCGGCCGGGACCAGGAACCGGTAGCCCGTTTCCTGATCCGCATCGTGTTCACGCTCTTCGCGGAGGATGTCGGCCTGCTTCCCGGCAGACCCTTCGCGGCACTGCTCGGCCTGGCAATGGAGCGTCCGGCCGAGTTCGAGGAGGGTGCGGTCGAGCTGTGGCGGACGATGGACTCCGGAGGCCGCTTCGGCGTGCACCGGTTGCTCCGGTACAACGGTCATTTCTTCCACGATGCGACGGCGCTGCCTCTCACCCGGGAAGACCTATCCGTGCTCGCGGAGGCCGCGCGTGCCGACTGGTCCGACGTGGAGCCCGCGATCTTCGGGACGTTGTTCACACGCGCGCTCGATCGGGAGGAGCGGCACCGTCTCGGTGCGGAGTTCACTCCGCCCGCATATGTCGAGCGGCTGGTACGGGTCACGGTCGAAGAGCCGGTGCGGGAGCGGTGGGTCCTCGTTCAGGCGGAGGTCATCCAGCTCCGGGACCGGGGGCGCCGGCAGGACCTGCGGAGTGCAGTGACCCGCCTTCGCGAGTTCCACGAAGAGATGCGCGCCATCCGCGTCCTCGACCCGGCGTGCGGGAGCGGCAACTTCCTGTACATGGCCCTGTCGGCCCTGAAGCGCGTAGAGCTCGAGGTGATCCGCGAGATCGAGGCCATCACCGGAGAGCCCGAGCTGAGGATCGAGGAAGTGGATCCGGCCCAGTTCTTCGGCATCGAGATCAAGCCGTGGGCCCGCGAGATCACCGAGCTGACGCTGTGGATCGGCCATCACCAGTGGTGGCGCCAGACGCACGGCCATACGCAGCCGCCCGAACCGATTCTGAAGGACACGGGCACACTGGAATGTCGCGACGCCGTTCTGTCGTGCGACGAGGTGCGCGACGATCCGGCGCGGGCACGGCCCGATCCGACGCCGCGGATCCGGAGCCCGGTCACCGGCGAGCTGATTCCCGATCCGGAACGCTCGCTCCCCTACCTCGAACACATGAGCCCGCGTCCGGCGCGATGGCCCGAGGCCGACTACATCGTCGGGAACCCGCCGTACATGGGGAACAAGCGCATGCGCGAGGCCTTCGGCGACGGGTACGTCGACGCGCTCCGGGCGGCGTATCCGGAGGTTCCCGAGAGCGCGGACTACGTCATGTACTGGTGGCACCGCGCCGCCGACGAGGTCAACGCCGGCCGGACGCGGCGCGCGGGACTCATCACCACCAATTCGATTACTCAGGTATTCAACCGCAGCGTCATCGCCCGCGCCCTGGATGCCGGCGTCGGCATTGCCTGGGCCATTCCCACGCATCCCTGGGTCGACGAGGCCGGCAGCGCGGCCGTGCGCGTGGCCATGACGGTCATCGAGCGCGAACCGGCCACCGCCCTGCGGGTCGAGGTGGACGACGACGCGCAGGTCGTTCGCCAGGTGGAAGTCGATCGTCTGAACGCTGATCTATCGGCGCATGCGGACGTGCCACGGGCGGCGGCGGAGCCGCTCCTCGCGAACGCGGGACTGTCCTCGCGCGGGTTCACGCTCGTGGGCCGCGGCTTCGTGCTCGAGAACGAGGAGGCCGCCCGCCTGCGCGAGCTGGCCGGCGACGATGGCGATCTCGTGCGGCCCTACCTCAACGGCCGCGACCTCACGGCGCGCCCGCGGGGCGTGTACGTGATCGATTTCGGGATTCGGCCGCACGCGCAGGTCAGGGAGCATCCCGTCCTGTACAACGTGGTGCGGGACCGGGTGAAGCCGCAGCGGGATGCGAACAACGACCGCAAGGCACGCGAGAACTGGTGGCTCTTTGGACGCAACCGCGAGGAGCTGCGCGATGCGTTGCGCGGATTGTCCCGGTTCATTGCCACACCGTACGTCTCGAAGCACCGCTTCTTCGTGTTCCTCGGCACCGACACAGCCCCCGACGAGAAGATCGTCTGCATTGCGTCCGAGGACCCGTATCGTGCTCGGGGTGTTGTCGTCCGCGATCCACGTAGAATGGGGGCTTGCGGCAGGGGCACGCCTGGAGGACCGGCCAACCTACAACAACTCTCTCTGCTTCGACCCGTTCCCGTTCCCGGATGCGACGGCTGAACAGCGGGATGCGGTCGCCGGAATCATGACACGCCTCCACGCGCACCGTGCCGGCGCCCTCGCGCGCGCAGAGTCGGTCACCGTGACGGGGATGTACAACGTCGTCGAGAAATTGAAGATGGGTGACGAGCTGACCGAAGCGGAGCGCCGGGTCCACGAAATTGCGGCGTGCGGAGTGCTTCGGGACCTTCACGACGAACTGGACGGGCTGGTGGCGGGATGCTACGGGTGGGACTGGCCGCTGACGGAGGGCGATGTGTTGGCTCGCCTCGTCGCGCTCCACGACGAGCGACGAGTCGAAGAGGCGGCCGGCAAGGTCCGCTGGCTCCGTCCCGGGTACCAGGCCGCGCGCTTCGGAGCGGGACTGTCGCGACAGACCGAGGCGTATCCCACCGGTGAGACGCCCGAGCGGAGACAGGTCGCAAGCGAGGAGTGGCCCGCGGGCGCCATCGACCAGATCGCGGCGATCAAGGCCGCCGTCACGCAGGCCCCGGGCACCGTCGAGGAGATCGCGAGCCGCTTCAGGGGCGCCCGTCGCGCCCTGGTCGAGCGGCACCTGGAAACGCTGCGGATTCTGGCCGAAGTCCGGGCCACGCCCGACGGTCGCTACCACGCCGCCGGCTCGGCCGTGGAGACTGTTTGATTCGTCGCTCGTCTTGACGCGTGGAGACGCCGCGCAAAGGTGATCTCGACACGGCGGATCGTCTCGGTTGCGCCGATGAGTCGCTACCTGACATGGGCTTTCACGATTCCCTTGCCAGTTTCGCTATGTCAGGTCCACGTTTCCGCACGGATCACGTATTTCGGGGTATTTTCGGTGTCGTGGGCTGACCCGGAGGAGATGTGATCGAATTCGCTCGGACCGGCCTGTACACCCTCCCCGAAGCTGGGCGCCTGCTCAAAGAGGACTCGCGCACGCTCAGAAGGTGGGCGTTCGGGTATACTCGTGACGGCGTCCTCTATGAGCCCCCGATTCGCACCCGGGTCCCGGTCAGGAACGGAGTCCAGCTCGTGACCTTCCTCGAGCTGGTGGAACTGATGTTCATCCAGGGTTTTCTCCAGGCATGCGTGTCCTGGAACAAAGTCCGCAAGGCAAGCCTCACTGCCGCCCGGCTGCTCCACGGTGAGGCTCACCCGTTCGCAATGAAGAAGTGGTTCGTCGACCCTGCAGGAATCTACCTGAAGTTGGTCAGACAGCACGGCGAGCATGTCCTGGTTGAAGTTGTCGGTGATGCTCAGGTGGCCATGAGCGAGGCGCTGGAGCCCTATCTGCAACAGATCGACTTCGACGTTTCTGGTCTCGCGCAGAAGTGGTACCCTCTGGGATTCGACAATCCAATTGTGATCGACCCCCGGCGGGCCCTGGGGGCGCCGATCATCGATTCCGCGAGTGTCCGAACCGATCTCGTTCTGGAGATGCGAAAGGCCATGCAGAGCCCGTGGCGGACCGTTGTCCGACAGAGCGGGCTCAGCGATCCCGGTCGAAGCGGTCGGCGTCAACTCAGAATTTCTCGCCTCGTGCCTCCCGCAGGTGGCTGCCGACGGGCCTGATCCGTGGCCACATTGTCCAGAAATAGACGGCCAGGCCCGCAACCTGGCCGAGTCCACCGGCCACAATGATCCACGGAAGTGCCGGTGCGTCGGACCAGGCCCGGGCCGCTTCTGCGACGAACCGGCCGCCGGTAGCGAACAGGAGGATCCAGTACGCCGCGGCGACGCGCTCCGGCCGGTACCGCGTGTCGTCACTCGGGGCGCGTGGGAACAGCCACAACGCCACGCCGAGGATCAGGAACATCACGAACCCGATCAGGACCGCGTGCGCGTGGGCCGAGACGAGGTACGGGTTCGGCCAGGTGCCGAACAGCTCCCGGCGCACGAGCATCCATGCGCCGAGGACGAGTCCGGTGAACAGGAAGGCGATCCCTGTCTTGATGAAACGGCGGACGAGCGTGTACACGCGTCAGGCGATTCCGGGGATGCGATGGGCCGCGGAGCTGCCGCTCACGTTCACGCTCCGGCCTCGTGCGCCGCGCCGGGGAGTGCCACGGTCAGCAGGAACGCACCGCCCTCGTCCGAGCTGACGCTGTGACGGATGCCGGGTCCGGCCGCGAGCATCCGGCCGGGCTCGAGGTCGTGGTGCCGGCCATGGACCGTGAAGCGGATGCGTCCCCGGACGGGCAGCACGGTGATGGGTCCTTCGGCCACGTGCTCGGCGATCGTTCCTCCGGCGGCGACCGCGACCAGCGTCACGCGCAGCGGCCCGTCCTTGATGAGGGTGCGGGCGTTGCGCCCGCCGCGCTTCAGGAGCGCGGCATCCTCCGCGCGCTCGCGTTCTTCACCGAGATCGAAAACGAGCACGTCGCCCGACAGGGGTCTCTCGATCGATGGCATCAGCCGCCTTCCCGTGGGGTCTTCCGAACGTGAATGCGCCACACCTCGGGTCTGGCGGGATGCTTCTCGCGCGGCGGGATGACGCGCACGTCGAGGGTTCGCGGTCCGGTCATTCGCTGATTCTCACCTGTTGAGTGTCCACGGTCTCGACGGCTCGATCCGCTGGAGCCCGTCGGATGAAGAGGCGCACGAGCTCCGGTTGCTGCTCCCGGATCTCGTACGTGAAGCCCCGCTCGTCGAGAAGCGGCAGCAGGAACTGCGGGACGCGCACGTTGATCTGGACCAGCGTCGCATCGACCGGCAGTGACTCCAGCGCGGCCAGCGTCCGGACCATGGGCTCCGGCGGCTCGAGGCCGCGAACGTCGAGCACGATCACGTCGTCGGCGATGCCAGCGTCCGTCCGATCAGGCTCCGCGCTTTCCGGGCGCGGCGTCGGCTCCGCTCCATCCGCGGCCGCATAGAACCACACGCGCCAGTCCTCGACACCGAGTTGCTCCGCGTGATGACGGGCGAAGCCCTGCTTCTCCATCACGGAGTAGAGAGGCACGGGCTCGAATATGGCCCGGACGCGGAGTGCTCCTCCCGGCGGCACGTCGCGCCGGGCCGCCATGATGCGACTGAACGGTTCCTTCCCGTTGCGGAGGTCTTCGCGCACGTCGATCTCCAGCACGCGATCCTCGGGCATGTGGGCCAGTTCGGCCGGGATCTCCGCGGCCGGCCCGGCCGCTTGCGACGCCACGACAGCGGCTCGCGTCCCGGGCCCGTGCGCGTTCAGGTCTTCCTTCCGGATCACAAAGCCCCCCTGTGGATCAGGCCCGGGTGCCACGCGGGCTCCCGGACAAGGTTCAACTCGCATTGGGCCGCGCCCGGGAGGCGCGACACCGCGCGGCGGATGCCGTTGGTGATGTGCGCCTCGAGCGGGCAGCCGCGTGTGGTCAGGCTGTAGGTGACGGCCACGGTGCCGTCGTGGATCCGGACGTCGTAGACGAGCCCGAGCGTGACGATGTCCAGCCCGATCTCGGGATCGATCACGGCGCGGAGCGCGTCGCGCACCATCGATTCCGAGAGATCGCCGGTCTCCGGGCCGACCGAACGACCCGCGGTTCCCGCGTCCCCTGATTCGCCGGGATTCCCGTTCATGGCTTCGTCCTGGAGAGCCCGAGCATCTGGAAGGCCTCGATCCCCGCACCGGTAGCGAGGACGACGGCGGCGCCGCGAGCGAAGGGCGTCGAGCCGAGCGCCACGGCGGCAACGAGCGCGATCGCGCCGCTCAGGAGAAGCGCGCCCGCCACTCCTGCCAGTCGGGCCGAATAGAGATCCGCGAGCCGCGGCAGCGGCCGGCGTCCGGCCAGCGGTCCGAATCGATGGTACCACACGAGGAACGGCACGATCTTGTAGTAGTGTGCCGCGACGAAGAGGCTGAACCCCAGCACGACGGCGAGGACGTACGCCGTCGCCACGCGCGGGGATGCCACACCGGCGAGCACCGCCCCGGCCAGCACGAGCCCGACGCCCAGGAGCCCCAGCGCGCCGGCGGCGAGCCGCATTCCCGGGTCGAGCGAGGGCCGGTGGCGATGCGCGTAGAAGCGCCGGGCCTGGACCAGGAAACAGACCATGCCCGAGGCGATGAGCACTCCCGGCAACCAGCGGCTGAACGGTGCGGACGCGTGGTGCAGGAGAGAGAGCGTTCCTGCGCCCGAGGCGACGAGCGCCACCGCCGCCTTGCCGAAACCGTCGCCCGCTCCGTGGCTGAGCAGGAACATCGGCAGCATCCGGTGGGCCACGCCGATGACGACCAGCAGCACCCAGCCCGCGAGCGCGATGTGAAGGTGGGTGCCGAGCGCCGTGAACCGGTGGCCGCCCAGGTACCCCCAGCGGAGATTGCCGGCGAGCGCGAGCCCGAAAGCCACGGTGAACACGAGGTAGAGGTCCGCCGCGGCGAGTGCCCACCACGTCAGGTCGCGACGCTTCGCGCGCGCCAGTGTCCTGCCGAGATTCGTCGCGAAGAGCAGGATGCCCGTGCCGAACGTGGCCGCGCCCGGCAGCATGAGGTTCGCGTGCCCGGACACCAGTCCCGCGACGAACGCCAGGACACCCGGCACGTACAGGGCGAACGTCGCATGCGCCATCCTCTCGGAGCGGATCGGTTCTCCCAGCGCTACCGGCAGGAACTGGTAGAGCGCGCCCATGATGGAGGTGGTGATCCAGCCCAGCGTGAACAGGTGCGTGACCGCAACGACCCGCGTGGCCGGGTAGAACCCCTGCGCCAGATCCCCCGCGACGAACACGAGCCCCACCACTCCCAGAAGCAGGAACACGAGCGCACCGGAAAAGTGCGCGCCCGGAAGCCGGAACGGTGGCGCGTTCGTCGCGCCCGGTCCTACGGTTGCGGCTGGCGCCATCACCTGCGGTTCGACCGCCGCCGCGCCGGTCACGACGCCTCGCCCGTTTCGTAGGAGCACGAAGCATCACCGGCAGGGATGTAGCGAACGCGCGCAAGAGACTCCCCGATCAACTCCCGGACGAACCCGATCTCCGCACGGCAGGGGATGGTCGTTTCCTCCACCAGCTCGCGGTACGGACAGTGGCAGAGCCGGAGCTGCGGCCGTCCCTCACGCTCCTCGACGATCGCCATGAAGCCCTGCTCGGAGAGGATGTTCGCGGCCTCCTCCAGCCGTGCGCGCCCTTCCAGCTTCCCGACCCTCGACAACGCCTCGGCCCGACGCCGCTCGACGAGACGGTCGAAGAACTCCCGCAGCAGCGCTTCGTGCCCGGTCTCCTTGAGGTGCGCCGCGAGCTCGCGCAGCAGCTCGCCTTCCCGGCGCGGAAACAGTGTCTCCGCTTGCGACGTCAGCGAATACAGGATGTCCGGCCGTCCCGGACCGCTGCTCCGTGTCCCCGCTCGCCGCACCAACCGCCGCGACGTCAGGATCCTCACGTGCTCGCGCACCGTTTCCACGTTGAGATCGAGCCGGGCCGCCAGCTCGGATATCGTTGCGCCGCCCAGCCGCTTCAGCACCGACAGGATCGAGCTGCGGCTGTCGCCCAGCCCCGGAGCTTCCAATCCCGGCTCCCGCCGCCGGCCGGCCACGCCTACGCCTCCACCGCACGCACGCGCGTCGACTCCATGGCCAGCGCCCGGGCGCCCGGGAACAACACGTTGTTCTCCAGGTGCACGTGCCGGTGAAGGTCCGCTTCGAACTCCGCCAGCTTCGCGTACAGCGCCCGATACGTCGTGCAGGCATCCGCCGGGGGCGAGTAGCCTCCGCTCAATGCCCGGATCCGGCGGAGGATTTCGCCCGCATGCTCGTGGTCGTCCTCGAGGTCGCCCAGAGGGGCGCTCACCAGGTCCGGTTCGTCGACCCTCCCCCCGTTGGCAGCCCGCGCCGCCAGAAGCCGCTCGATGCGGGGGAACAGCACACCCTCCTCTTCCGCCATGTGCCGGCCGAGCTCGGACGTGAGCTCCACCACGAGCGCCCGGATCTCCCGCAACTCCTCGTGGCGAGCACCATGGACGCGTACGACCTTCTCCGAGAACTGCAGCAACGACGGCGTCGCCTCGCGCACGTACCCGTGGTGCACATCGACGATGTGACGCGCCAGCACGTCCAGCTCCCACGCCTGCGGGTCCGGACCGCCGCGATCTCCCGACCGCTCCAGCGCCTTCAGTTCCCTCTCCAGATCCGCGTACGCGACGCCGCCCCCCTCACACGCCGCGCGCACGGTTCGACCTCCGCCACAGCAGAAATCGATGCCGAACCGCTGGAACACCGAGGCCCGCCGGTAGTCCTCCGCCACTACCTCGCCCACGGTGCGAATCCCCATGTCCTCCACCACATTCCGCTCCATTGGCCTCTCCGTTCCGGTACTCGATCCGCCCGCCCCTTCCTCCGGATCCTCCCCGCCACGTTTTCAGGATGACGGGGCCGCTCGTAGTTGTCAAGGCATTTATCTTGATAATTAATAATGACAACACCCTGTGACTGGCGATCCCGATGGCCGGGACCGGCCGCCGGGCGCTATTCCTCGCGCAGCGCCTCGGTCGGCTGGACGGCGAGCCCGCGCCGGGCCGGCCCGAGCGCGGCGGCGAGGCCGATCGCGAGCATGAGCACCACGACGGCCGGCAGCAGGATGGCGGCGTGGCCGTCGGTGAGGTCGCCCGTCGTGAGGCGGTCGAGCGCGCCGGCGACGAGAATCCCTGCGAGGATGCCGGTTCCGAGCTGGGCGCTGGCGCGCCGGAAGATGCCGGTGAGGATGCGACGCGGGTCGGCGCCGAGCGCGGAGCGGATCCCGATCTCGCGTCGTCGCCGGGCGACGGTGAACGCCATCATCGCGTAGATGCCGGCGGCGGAGAGCAGCAGCACACTGAGCGTCACGGCGACAATGCCGAGCGCGAGCCAGGCGAAGGCCTTCTGCTCGCGACGCCAAGCGCCCGCAACGGTCTGCATGCGGTCGAGAATGAAGGTCGGCTCCACGGCGGCCGCGATGTCGCGGAACCGCGCGCTGAAGGCGGGCGTCGTTTCGCGGGTGCGCACGACGAGCGCCGCGGCGGGAAGCGCTTCGATGGCGACGGCTCGGAAGAGGCGGGGCTGGACGCCGACGAACGAGTTCGGCGCCGTGAACCGGTCGGTGAAGTCGGGGACGACGCCGACGATCTCGAACCAGGGGCCCGGCGCCGATTCCTCGCCATCGCGCGGGAGGTAGCGGAGCCGGCGGCCGAGCACGTTGGCGCCGTGCCCGATCTGCTCCGCGAGCGTCTGGTTGACGATGACCGCCGTCGCGTCCTCGCGCGCGTCCGCCGGCCGGAAGCCGCGGCCCGCGAGAACCGGAACGTCGAACACGTCGAACAGGTCGAGGCCGACCCGGTCGGTGCCCGTCCACATGGACGTGCGTGCCGTGTCCGTCGGCGCGACGTCCTCGATCTCGATCCGCGTCCAGGGTCCGCCGCCCGGGAAGGCGCCCGCGAAGGCGACGCCCGTGACGTCCGGCTCCGCTTCGAGACGCCGGAGCAGTTCCGCGCTCCGGTCTTCCCAGCGCGCGCGCCGGGCGCGCTCGTACGCGGCGTCGTCGTCCGGCGGTGGCGCATCGTGGTCGCGGTTCATGATGAGACCCGCGCGGATCAGGCCCTCGGCCGCCTCGGCCGGGGCGCCGGTCCCGAGCCGTGCGGACTTCTCCGTGAAGTTGAGCGCGGCGGGCAGCGCGGCGACGGCGATGGCGACCTGCGTGACAATGAGCGCGGTCCAGGTCCGGCCGAGCTGCATGGAGGAGCCGCGCGAGGAGAGGCGCTGGAGGCCGGACTGCACGCGCCGGCCGGTCGCCTTGAGCGCGGGCACGACGCCGACGATCCCGCCGCCGACGATCGCGAGCACGGCCGTGTACGCGATGAGCGCCGGCGAAAGGCCGAGCCGGATCCAGAACGGGAATCCGCCATCGACGGACAGTTGGTACGCGTTGAAGATGCGGAGCGCGATGCCGGCGATCGTGAGTCCGATCGCGGCGGCCACGCCGGAGACCACGAGCGCCTCGACGAAGAGCTGCCCGACGACGCGACGGCGGGTCGCGCCCAGAGCGTTCCGCACCGCGATCTCGCCCGTCCGGGTCACGGTGCGCGCGTACACCAGGATCGCAACGTTCGCGGCCACCAGGATGAGCAGCAGGCTGACCGCGAGCTGGACGGCGCGAAGCGCCAGCACCATCGCCGGATCGTCCTGGTTCAGGATCGACCACGTGTACGGCAGGATGCGCGGCCGGAGATGCTCGTGCGTTTCCGGGAACGCAGCGGCCATGCGCAGGCCGATCGTCGCCAGCTCGGCGCGTGCCAGGTCGAGCGAGAACCCGTCGGCGAGCCGGCCGAACGGCGTGAGCGATCGGTCCGACGCGAAGCCGACTCGACGACGGATCCAGTCGGAGCGGCACCCAGTACTGGTCGTTGAACGGGAAGCGGTATCCTTCCGGCATCACGCCCACGACCGTGTACGGTTCGGCGCCCAGCCGGACCTTGCGTCCCAGGATGTCCGGGTCTCCCTCGAAGCGACGCTGCCACGCGTCGTACCCGATCACGACCACCCGCGCGGCGCCGTCGTGCTCGTCGTCATCCGCGAGGGTGCGGCCGAGCAGCGCCGGGACGCGCGCGAGCCGGAACCCGGACGCGGTCATCTCCGCGACTTCGACCAGCGCCGTGGTGCCATCCGCCGCCAGCAGGTTCCGCCGCTCCATCCGGTACGCGCCGACATCTTCGAGCGACTTCGCATTGTCCCGCCACGTGATGACGTCGAGCGCGGACGCGCGGCCCGGAGTGCCGAGATCGCCTGACAGGTCGTGGTTGCTGATCGTGATGACGCGGTCGCCTTCGTCCAGCGGCAGCGACGGGTCGAGCAACGCCTGGATCGCGCCGAAGTAACCCGCGCCGATCGCGATCGCGACCGCCATGCCGAGCACGGACACGAGCGAGAGCCCCGGGTACTTCAGCAGCATGCGGATACCGAGCTTCACGTCGAGCCACGAGACGCGCAGCGAGCGGCGCCGCTCGCGGCCGCGGCGGTCCGCCTCGAACAGCGAGGCGCATTGTGCACGCACTCGCTCGAGATTGCCGAGCCGCTTCTCGGCCGTGCGACGCGCCTCTTCCGGCGCCATGCCGCGCGCGACGTTCTCGGCGATGCGGCGTTCAAGGTGGTACCCGCAGCTCCTCGTCCACCTCGCGGGTGGGATCGCGCCGGAAGATGCGGCGCAGGCGTCGCCAGCGGACGTTCCGCTTCATTCGGCGCGCAACGCTTCCGTCGGCGGGATCGCGAGCCCGCGCCGGGCGGGCCCGAGCGCGGCGAGCAGACCGACGGTCACGATCAGCACGGACACGATGGGCAGCACGAGGGCGACGTGCCCGCCCATGACCATGCCTCCGGAGCCTCGCTCGATCGCGGCCGCGAGAGCGAGGCCGATCATGATGCCGGCACCAAGCTGGGCGCCGGCGCGCGCGAAGATTCCGGTGAGGACGCGGCGCGAGTCCGCACCGAGCGCGGAGCGGATGCCGATCTCGCGTCGTCGCCGCGCGACGGTGAAGGACATCATCGCATAGATCCCGGCGGCCGAAAGCAGAATCACGCTGAGGGTCACGATCACGATGCCGAGGGCGAGCGTGCGCAACGCCTGTCGCATCCGGTTCGTCGATTCGGTGACCGTGCTCAGCTCGTGGAGCTGGAGCGCCGGGTCGATCGCGGCCGTGACGTTGCGAAGCGCCTCCAGGGATTCGCCGCCGGCCCGGTTCCGATCCCGAACGATCAGCAGCGTTGCGCCATCGTGGACAGGTGCCACGGGCTGGAAGAGCCGGGGCTCGATCTCGTTGATTGCCAGTGGAAGCATGGGTGCGGGAAAGGCCGGAACGACGCCGACGATCTCGAACCACGGACCCGGGTCCGCGTCCTCACCTTGCCCACCCGCCGTGATGTACCGGAGCCGGCGACCCACGACGTTGCCGCCGCCGGCGATCCGGTCGACGAACGTCTGGTCGACGATGACGGCGGTCGCGCCCGCGCGCGTGTCCGCCTCGTCGAAACCACGACCGGCGAGGATTGGCACGTCGAACACCCCGAACAGTCGGACGTCCACGTGATTGACCAGCACCGGGCGCGCCTGCATCGCCTCGAGCCGGATTCGAGCGAGGCTCTCGCTCCGACCGGGGTAATGGGCCGCGAACGTCACTTCGACGCCGGGCCGGGACTCGAGACGTCGAACCAGTGTCGCCACCCGGTCGTCGAAACGCGCGGCGAACTCACGCTCGTACTCCGCGGCCGACGCGGTCGGCGGCGATTCGTCGCGCTCCATGGAGAGGTACGCCGTCGCGAACTCCGCGACCGGGTATCCGGGATCGGCGGCGCCGAACGTGGCCAGCATTCCCGGCCAGAACACCGCCGCAGGCAGGGCCGCCACCGCAACGGCCACCTGCACGACGATCAGCGTCGTCCACACGCGGCCGAGCTGCATCCGCGAGCCGCGCGCCGAAAGTTGCTGCAGCCCCGCCAATACACCGGGTCCGGTCGCTCGCAGCGCCGGGAGCACGCCGGTGATCACGCCACCGAGCAACGCCAGGCCCGCCACGTACGCGACCACGCCCGGAGTCAGCGAGAGGTGCCACCAGAACGGGATTGATCCGTCGTCCATGCGCTGGATGAGCGCTTCGACGCGGCCGAGCGCGACCACCGTGAACGCAAGCCCGATGGCGGCCGCGACCAGGGACAGCACCAGGCCCTCGACGAAAAGCTGCGCGAGGACGCGGCGGCGGCTCGCGCCGAGCGCGGTCCGCACCGCGATCTCGCCGACCCGGGTCACCGTCCGGGCGTAGACCAGGATCGCGACGTTCACCGACACGACGACGAGCAGCAGGCCGAGCGCCAGCTGGAGTGAGCGGAACAACGCCGCGACCTGCGGGCTGTCGACGTCGAAGAACGGGTACGCGTACGGCAGGAGCCGCGGCCGCAGATTGCCGTGTCCCGCGGGATCCAGCGCCGCCATCCGCGCTCCGATCGTGGCCAGCTCCGCATTCGCCCGCGCGAACGTGACGCCGTCCGCCAGCCGGCCGAACATCTCGATCGAGGGCTCCGCACCCGGGGCGTAGTCGGAAGGATCGAGCCGGAGCGGAACCCAATAGCGGTGATTCGTCGGGAACCGGAACCCCTCCGGCATCACCCCGATCACCGTGTGCGGCGTCGCACCGAGCCGGACCACCCTGCCCACAATGCCGGGATCGCCGCCGAACCGCCGCTGCCACCCGTCGTACGCGATCACGACGACCGCTGGCGCGCCCGCCCGCTCGTCCTCGTCCAGCAGCGTACGCCCGAGCAACGCGGGGACACGCGCGACGCGGAAGCCGGACGCGGTCATCTCGGCGACCCGCACCAGCTCCGTCGCGCCGTCCGCCGTCACCAGGTTGCGAGTGTCCGTCCGGAACGCACTCAGGTCGCGCACCGACGAGAGCTCGGTCCGCCACCGCCGGAAGTCGGATAGCGCGCGTCTTTCGGGGCTCGAAGGATCGTCGGCACGAACGTTCTGCAGCGAGACGACGCGGTCCCCCTCGAACAGCGGCAGCGTCGGGTCCATCACCGACCCGAAGAACGCGAACCCGCCCGCCCCCACCGCGATCGCCACCGCCATCCCGAGCACCGACACGAGCGAGAGGCCCGGGTACTTCGCCAGCATGCGGACGCCCAGCTTCACGTCCAGCCACGACACGCGCAGCCACCGGCGCCGCTCGCGGCCGCGACGGTCCGACGCGAACAGCGAGGCGCACTCGACGCGCACGCGCTCGAGATCGCCGAGCCGCTCGAGCGCAGCACGCCGGGCCTCTTCCGGCTCCATGCCGCGCCCAATGTTCTCGGCGACGCGACGCTCCACGTGGTACCGGAGCTCCTCGTCCACTTCCGCCGAAGGATCGCGCCGGAAGATGCGGCGCCAGCGTCGCACGAATCCGTCTCCCGGCTTCAAACCGCGACCTCCGGCAGGCGCCCCGCCATCACGCCGCGCCCTCCGGAGCCTCCGTCGCCGCCACCGCCCGGCTCACCGCGCCCGACAACCGCTCCCATCCCGTCGCCTGCTCCTCGAACTGACGACGACCCGCCTTCGTCAGCCGGTAGTACTTCGCGCGACGGTTGTTCTCCGACACGCCCCACTCCCCCTCGATCCAGCCCTTCTTCACCATCCGGTACAGCGCCGGGTACAGCGAGCCTTCCTCCACACGCAGCACGTCGTCCGTCGCCGTCTCGATCCAGCTCGCGATCCCGTATCCGTGCATCCGGCCCCACGACAGCCGCTTCAGCACCAGCAGCTCCACCGTGCCCTGCAGCAATCCCGCTTCCTTCGAAAACACCGGCGCCTCCGTTTCCTATTCCGATCTAATGGAACATGCGGACGATGGGAGATGATCCCTCGATGCGCAAGGGGTGGAGCCGGGAGCCTGGCCTCTGTCGCGGGGGATCGAGGGCGCCGGCAAGGAGGCAGACGCGCTACCTGTGCCCGCGAACATCGCACGTGTGCGCCGACGGGCAGGTCCCCTGCGGAGGGGCCGGGAGGCGGCGACTGCTGGGGGAAGAGCCCGAGCCGGTTGGCCAGGGGACATTGGTCGAGTCTCGCGGCGAGCGACGACGCGCGCGCTCACATCGCGGGGTCGCCAGGCTGTCGGAGGTCGCGGAGGCGGTCCGGCGGCCCGCGTGGGGGGGTGACCATGGGGCCGTCCAAAGGGCGCGGGAGGAATCTTCGCCGCCGTAGATGGTGCCGAGCGGGTCAGTGCTGTTCGCAGCCCTCGCGGCAGGCGGACGCGCCGACGGCGGCGAAACGCGCGACTACCACTCCGTTCGCAGCCCTCGCGGCAGGCGGACGCGCCGACGGCGGCAAAACGCGCGAACTACCCCGCTGTTCGCAGCCCTCGCGGCAGGCGGATGCGCCGAGGGCGGCGAAACGCGCGAACTACCCCGCTGTTCGCAGCCCTCGCGGCAGGCGGACGCGCCGAGGGCGGCAAAACGCGCGAACTACCCCGCTGTTCGCAGCCCTCGCGGCAGGCGGATGCGCCGAGGGCGGCGAAACGCGCGAACTACCCCGCTGTTCGCAGCCCTCGCGGCAGGCGGACGCGCCGAGGGCGGCGAAACGCGCGAACTACCCCGCTGTTCGCAGCCCTCGCGGCAGGCGGACGCGCCGAGGGCGGCGAAACGCGCGAACTACCCCGCTGTTCGCAGCCCTCGCGGCTGGCGGACGCGCTGAGGGCGGCAAAACGCGCGAACTACCCCGCTGTTCGCGGCCCTCGCGGCAGGCGGACGCGCCGAGGGCGGCAAAACGCGCGAACTACCCCGCTGTTCGCAGCCCTCGCGGCTGGCGGATGCGCCGAGGGCGGCGAAACGCGCGATGGCTGAAGATTCCGACGCGAAGATCCGGGGAAGCGACCCCGCACGCGACACGTGCCCGCTCCCGCGACGGCCCGCGTTGGTCCGTCAGATCACCCCCCGGGCCGGACCCGCGCTCGGGGCCTCGGTCCGGTAGTCGAGCCGCGCCTGGTCTGAGTATCTGCCCGACTTGCCACACCGGTCACGTGGCCGCTAGCGGATGGGCCGGGTGTTCAGCGTGCTCCGCGCGGTGATGCGAATCACCGGGAACTCGCGTCCGGCGGCCATGATGCCGTCGAGGTACGTCATGAGGCCGTCGTCGCTCTCGGGCTCGAGGAAGTAGAAGGCGGCGAGACCGTGGGGCTGTCCGGCGCGCACGATGAAGGTGCCGGCCGGGAGCGTTCGCGAAGCCGGGGCGTTCCAGGAACCGGTAAGCTCCTTGAGGTTGCGCGGTGTCTCGCGGCGGCCGCGGTCGATGATGGAGTCGACCGTGAATCCCTGCGCGGTGACGGTCGCGGGCGCGGTGAGCTGCTCGACCTGGATGCCGTGGGTGGCGAGGATCGGTCGGAGCGAGTCGGCGGCGGCGGCGTCGAAGGCGTAGGCAAAGGGCAGGGTTCGCGTGAGCGTCGGCGCGAAGCTGGCCATGACGGGCATGCGGACGAGGTAGATGTTGCCGGTGCGCTGGCGGTTGCCCATGCCGGCCTCGGCCCTGGAGCTGTCGGTGAGCGGTACGACGGCCTCGACGCGGACGTCCTCGATGCGGGTGGTGTCCATGCGCGCGTGGAGCGCGAGCGGCGGCGAGCTGCCGGGGTTGTTGGCCCAGGCGGCGAGGCTGCTGTCGGCCTTCTGTCCGAGCGCGAGGATCTGCTGCCGGTTCTGCGCGATGTAGGAGAGGATTTCGCTCACGAACGCGTACGTCGATGCGATGCGGCGCGGGAACGGGTCGTGGGAGAAGGCCTCGCTCAGGATCGAGAGCCGGCCGCGCAGGCCGTAGTAGTTGGTGCCGTAGCGCGGCAGATGCTCGTAGGTCGAGAAGCTCCAGCCGCTCGGGATCGAGTCGGCGACCATGGCCTCGATCGATGCGCCGCCGCGGCCAAAGCCGCGCCCGGCGCCGGCGGGCGGCGGCGTTGTGGGACGCGGACGCGAGAAGTCGCCGTAGTCGTCGATGTAGAAGCCCTGGTTCCGGAGCACGTTCCGCCGGATGTCCGGCATCATGGTGCCGAAGAGGAACGGCGCGACCGTGACGGCGGTCGGCATGAGCGTGGGCGCGTACGTGAGCGCGTAGCCGTGGATGCTGCCGTCCGTGGTGTGCAGGTCCATGAAGAGGTCGGGATTCCAGCGGTCGAGCATTGCGAGCGAGGCTTTTGATTCGGGCGCGTCGGCGCCGACGTAGTCACGGTTCAGGTTGATGTTCGCGGCCGTGCTGCGCGTGCCGGCGAGCGCCGGTCCGTTCTGCGAGCGCCGGTTGTTCTCTCCGAGCTTCTCGTTGCCGTCGGCGTTATAGTCGGGCTGGACGATGAGCACGATCGAGTCGAGCACGTTGGGACGGGTGTCGAAGAGGAGGTCGCGAAGCATCGCCAGCATCGCTTCCTTCCCCTCGACCTCGCCCGAGTGGATGTTCGCCTGGATGTAGGCGATGGGCCGGCCCAGCCGGCGCGCTTCCTCCGGCGACGTGATCAGCGGCCGCGACGCGATCACGTACGGCAGGTCCCGCCCTTCCGTGGTCTTGCCGATCGACCCGGTCTCGATCTTCGCCCCGAGCACCTTCAGCGAATCGATGAACAGGACGACGTCGGCGTAGAGCGACGTCTCCGCGAAGTTGGTGCGCTCCGCGCGCGTCAGCGGCCGCTTCCCGTCCAGCTTGAACGGCTGGTAGCGCGCGTTCTGCGGGATGCTGTAGCGGTCAAAGTGCTGCTGCGCGTGGAGCGGCGCGGCGCTGACGGCGAGAAGCAGGCAGAGGCTGGTCGAGACTCGCACGGCTGACTCCTGGTCCGGATGTTGGTCGTCGCCCGTTTGGGGCGCACCCCGGAAGTCTACGGTGGGCGACGAGGCGCGGCCAATCCCCCGCGCCGGAGCGGGGCGCCCGCTTGGGGGAGTCGAGGGCGGGGGTCGGCCATGACCCCTCGCTCCGTCCGAAGGGGGAATCGAGAATCCCATCACGCTTGACCGGCGGATCACCCGGCAGTACCCTCGGCGGCGACACGGAAAGGGTGTCTGGACTCGGGATCCTCGCAAGTCGCAGGTCACGAGGACCGCCGAAGGACTCGACTCGTTGAGAGGAGTCTTCGATGGCGAACCACATCAGACGCCAGACGGGCATCGCGTACCTCGTGATGGACCCCTTCTGGTACGGACTTCCCCGGGAAGTGCGCGACGGCGCGTACTGGGGGTTCCACACGGTCTACAAGATCGGCGGGAAGCGCATGATGGAGCTGAAGGGCGTCGATCAGAGCCAGGTCCCCAATCGGATCGACTTCGTGGACGCGGTCGTTCAGGTGCACGCGTCGCCCAACGAAGCGAGGTCCGCGATCAACACGGCGCTTCGAACACAGCTGCGCCAACTGCCCCAACTGCCCCAACGCTACCGGAATCAGAGCATCGGCAAATTGGACATTGGGGTCGCCTTCGCGTTGAAAGACGGATCGACGACCCCGCCGATCTGCGTGTCCGAGGCCGTGGTATCCCTGAATTCGGTGTTCGGGTGGTGGAAGATCTCCAAGTTCGGACTGGGCATGGGAACGAAGCGGCCACCGTCACTCGTGGCGGCTGACGCGGCCACGAGGACGGCGGTGGGTCGCGCCCTGGGGAGGACCATTGCTCACGAGGTGTGGCATCAGCTCTGGTGGACCTTCATGGGCGCCCCCCCCTACGGCCGACCCCACCGGGGCGGGCAGGATTACGAAGGGCTCGAAGCCGAAGGGGGGGGTGCGAACTGGTGCAATGACGGCTCGCGATTCTCCAAGAAAGGCGAGGAAGACGTCCTCGCTGCCATTCCGCGCCTCGACCAGCTTCAGGGCAGGGAAGAAACCCAGTTCCTCGGCCGACGCAGCCCCATTGGTCTGCTCGGCAGCTTCCCGGGCGTACCGAGGTCGGGCGCCGGGCGGATCGCAGTACGATGAGCCGGGTGCGTGAACGCCGCCGGGTTGCCCTGGTCTCCGTCGTGATCGCCGGGCTCTCGCTCGCGAGTCCGGTCCTGGCCAGGCAAGCGTCCGGGACACCACCCGGCCTCGACGCCTACGTGACACAGGTCATGCGGGCGTTCGAGGTGCCCGGCGTCGCGCTCGCCATCGTGAAGGATGGCGCGGTGGTGGTCGCGAAGGGCTACGGCGTCCGTACGCTCGGCGAGGATGCGCCGGTGGATGCGCACACGCGCTTCGGCATCGCATCCAACACCAAGGCGTTCACCGCGACCGCGCTCGCCCTGCTGGTAGAGGAGGGCAAGCTCCAGTGGGACGCGCCGGTCATCACGTACCTGCCCTGGTTCCAGATGTGGGACCCTTGGGTGACGCGCGAGATCACGGTGCGCGACCTGCTGGTGCACCGGAGCGGACTCGGCCTGGGGGAGGGCGACCTGCTGGGCTGGCCGCCATTGACGCGCTCCCGCGAGGAGATCGTCCGGCGGATCCGCTACCTGAAGCCGGCGACCAGCTTCCGCAGCGCCTACGCCTACGACAACGTGCTGTACCACGCGGCGGCCCTGGTGATCGAGGCGGTGAGCGGGCAGACGTGGGAGGAGTTCGTGTCGTCGCGCATTGTCGCGAAGGTCGGGATGAGCGAGACCCGGGTGAGCCGCGCCTCGACACGCGAGCCCGGCAACGTCGCAGCACCGCACGCGCGAGTCGATGGCGTCGTGCGCCCGGTCCAGCCGTTCGATGCCACCAACACCAACGCGTCGGGCGGTGTCAACACGACCGCGACGGACATCGCGAAGTGGCTGATCGTCCAGCTCGATTCCGGGCGCCTGGCCGACGGCTCGCGGCTGTTCACGCCGCGGACCACGCGCGAGTTGTGGGGTCCGGTGACGCCGATGCCGATCGGCCGGCCGGCGCCGGGCCTCGAGCCGCTGGCCACGGATTATCGCGGATATGCGCTCGCGTTCATCGTGCAGGAGTACCGCGGCCACAAGCTGGTCACCCACACCGGCAGTCTGCCCGGCTACGTCTCGCGCGTGGCCATGCTCCCCGACCAACGGCTCGGCGTGGCCGTGCTCACCAACCAGGAGGCCGGCGCCGCGTTCGACGCGATCGCCTGGCGTATCCTCGACTACTACCTCCAGGCTCCGCGGACCGACTGGCTGGCCGGGTACCTCGCCGCGCAAGCGCGCGAAGACTCCGCGAGCGCCGCGGCCGAACGGGAGGCGGGCGCGGCAGGCGGCGCGATGGGGCCGCCGTCGCTACCGCTGGATGCGTACGCCGGAACGTACCGCGACGCCTGGTACGGCGATGTGACGATCACGAGCGAGGCGGGCGGGCTGGTGATCCGCTTCTCGAAGACGCCCGTGCTGGTCGGCGATCTCGAGCACTTCGGGTACGACACGTTCATCGCCCGCTGGCGCGACCGGGAGCTGCGCGCCGACGCGTACGTGACGTTCGATCTCGAGCCGGGCGGCGTCATACGCGAAGTCAGGATGCGGGCAGTGTCTCCGCTGACCGACTTCAGCTACGACTTCCAGGACCTGCTGCTCAGGCCGGTGCGCCGGTAGTGGATGCGGTGGGGCTTCCGACGCGACGCGCCGGAAGCCCCCTGTTGCCGTCCGCTTCGATCAGGCGAGGTCGAAACGGTCGAGGTTCATGACCTTGTTCCACGCCGCCACGAAGTCGTGCACGAACTTCTTCTCGGAGTCCCTGCAGCCGTAGACCTCCGCCAAGGCCCGGAGCTGGGAGTTCGAACCGAAGACGAGATCGACGCGGGTTGCGGTCCACTTGACCTTGCCCGATGCGCGATCCTGGCCCTCGAACACGTCCGGGTCATCCGCGGTCGGCGTCCACGCCGTGCCCATGTCGAGCAGGTTCACGAAGAAGTCGTTCGTGAGCGTCTCTCGGCGCTTCGTGAACACGCCGTGCCGGGACTGTCCGAAGTTTGCGCCCAGGACGCGCAGGCCACCGACGAGGACCGTCATCTCGGGCGCCGTCAGCGTCAGCAGCTGTGCACGGTCGACCAGAAGCTCCTCCGCCGTCACGGAGTACTTCTTCTTCTGGTAGTTGCGGAATCCGTCCGCGGCCGGCTCGAGCACGGCGAACGAATCCGCGTCCGTCTGCTTCTGTGATGCGTCCGTGCGTCCCGGCGTGAAGGGCACCGTCACCCTGTGACCGGCATCCTTCGCCGCCTGCTCGACGGCAGCGCAGCCGCCCAGGACGATCAGATCCGCAAGCGACACCTGCTTCCTGCCGGACTGCGCGCCGTTGAACTCCTTCTGGATCCCTTCCAGGTTCTTCAGCACCTTCTTCAGCCTGGCTGGCTGGTTGACTTCCCAGTCCTTCTGCGGCGCCAGTCGGATCCGCGCGCCGTTGGCGCCGCCGCGCTTGTCCGAGCCGCGGAAGGTGGACGCCGACGCCCAGGCGGTCGAGACCAGCTGGGAGATGGTCAGGCCCGAGGCGAGGATCCTCTCCTTGAGGTTCGCAATGTCCTTCCTGCCGATCCGCTTGTGTTCGACCGCGGGTACCGGGTCCTGCCAGATCAGCTCCTCGGCCGGGACCTCCGGACCGAGATAGCGGGAGCGGGGGCCCATGTCGCGGTGCGTCAACTTGAACCACGCCCGGGCGAACGCGTCCGCGAACGCCTCCGGGTTCTTGTGGAACCGTCGCGAGATCGGCTCGTAGATCGGGTCCATCCGCATCGCCATGTCCGCCGTGGTCATCATGGTCGGGACCCGCTTCGACGGATCGTGGGCGGCAGGCGCGCGGTCCTTGTCCGCCACGTCCTTCGGCGTCCACTGCCAGGCGCCGGCGGGGCTTTTCGTCAGTTCCCACTCGTAGCCGAACAGCATGTCGAAGTAGCCCATGTCCCACCGGATCGGGTTCGGCGTCCAGGCGCCTTCGAGGCCACTGCTGATCGTATCATCGCCCTTGCCGCTGCCGAACCTGCACTTCCAGCCGAGACCCTGCTCCTCGATACCGGCGCCCTCGGGCTCGCGACCGACGAGCGCGGCGTCGCCCGCGCCGTGGCACTTGCCGAAGGTGTGTCCCCCGGCGGTCAGCGCGACGGTTTCCTCGTCGTTCATGGCCATGCGCGCGAAGGTCTCGCGGATATCGCGGCCGGAAGCGACGGGATCCGGTTTGCCGTTGGGGCCTTCCGGGTTCACGTAGATGAGGCCCATCTGCACGGCGGCGAGAGGATTGTCGAGCTCCCGGTCACCGGCGTAGCGCTGGTCGCCGAGCCAGGTGTCCTCGCTGCCCCAGTAGATGTCCTCCTCGGGCTCCCAGACGTCTTCCCGCCCGCCGGCGAAGCCGAAAGTCCTGAATCCCATCGACTCGAGCGCGCAATTGCCGGCGAGGACCATGAGATCGGCCCAGGAGATCTTCCGGCCGTATTTCTGCTTGATGGGCCAGAGCAGCCGGCGCGCCTTGTCGAGGTTGACGTTGTCGGGCCAGCTGTTGACGGGTGCAAGGCGTTGGTTGCCGGAGCCCGCGCCGCCGCGACCATCACCGATGCGGTACGTGCCCGCGCTGTGCCACGCCATCCGGATGAAGAGCCCGCCGTAGTGACCGTAGTCGGCCGGCCACCAGTCCTGCGAGTCGGTCATCAGCGCGTAGAGGTCCTTCTTCACGGCCTTCAGGTCGAGCTTCCGGAACTCCTCGGCATAGTTGAAGTCGTCACCCATCGGATCACTCAGGGCCGAGTGCTGATGGAGGATCTTCAGGTTCAGCTGGTTCGGCCACCAGTCGCGGTTGGACGTGCCGCGTCCGGCCATGGGTACGTCGGGTCTGCCCGTTGCCGGGCCCTTGCTATCGTCACTCATCTCCGTTCTCCGCTGATTCCATGTATGTGTGGCAACGGTCTGCGTTTCTGCTGCGGTGCAGGTTAGCTTGCGATTCCGTGCACCGAAAGACGGCCCTGCCCCGCCGCAGCGTGCTTTGCCGATCCGGTCCGTCCTCCCGCCCGCTACGCAGCCTCGAGCACCCGCACCCGGAACCCGAGCTCGTTCGACAGTGCGACCATCTCCTCGAAGATGTCGCCGTATGCGACAGCGATGTGGTTCGAGAGGTAGTGCGCCATGAGCGTGTCGCGCCCGATGCCGAGGTCGGCCGCCATGAAGGGCCAGACCCGCGCCGTGCCCTCCCACCAGGCGTCGCGCTTCGCCGCGGGCAGCTTCACGACCTCGCCCCGGCCGATGTCCATCCACAGCACGTCGCCCCGGATGTAGCTGCGCGCCCATGTGATCGGGCCGGGCAGGCTCTCGCCCGTGAACGTGCCGCCCGGATTCGGGAAGTACATGGCCGGCTGCCGGTAGCTGTGTACCCCCTCGAGCGAGTCCGGGTCATGGTTGAACGCGTATGCGCCCGACGAGCCGCTGTTGAGCAGCACCCAGACGAAGCGGCCCTCGTGCTCGCCGCCCCAGCGCACGTCGTGGAACATCACGGCCTGGTGCAGTCCCTTCGCGATGAGCAGCCGCTTCATCATTTCCATCGGCACGGCGTTGCCCTGGTCGGCCTCGGTCGAGCAGACGATCGTCGTGCCATCGGACTCGGGGCGGCACGTGGAGTTGAACATCCCTTCCGCGAAGTCGGAAGGCGGGCGGAGCGGGATCAGTCCGAGCTGGTACTGCCAGCCGATGCAGTCGGCTCTGTACTCGCTGGCCATGTCGAGCACGGCGAGGTAATCGCGGAGCTGCTCGCGCGTGCTCGCCTCCGTGAAGTCGGCGGGCTCGTCCCAGTGGAAATTGATGCCTTTCGACTTCACGAACGCGAGCGCACCATCGATGCGCTTTTCTTCGATGCGACGGCCGCGGTCCACGATCCAGGCCTGGTCGATCTTGTGCTCCGCGAAGCCGTATCGGTGGAGCAGCCGCGGCCCGAAGTAGCCGTTGATCATGCCCATCGACGTGTCGCCGAGCATCAGGATGAGCGCGCGTCGGTCACGGAACTGTCGTGCGACGTCGCCAGCGATCTTCGCGGCCGCCGGGGAGATCTCGGCGCCGTCCGCGATGTCGTCGGTCGGGTACGCGATGGCGCCCGTCTCGCACCACTCCTCGAGCCGCGCCATGAAGGCGTCGTCCGCCGTCCAGTCGGCCGCGTCCGTCCAGACGCGCGAGAACGGCCGGCCCAGGCTCTCGAGGCACGCGCCCGTGTTGAGCATCCCCACGAGACCCGGCCACTGTCCGGAGAAGTTGCTCGCGAGCAGCAGCGGGTTGTCCTTCCCGACGACGCCCTCCGTCGTGTGCGGCCCGTAGATCCAGTGCACGCAGATCCCGATCATTGGGTCGTGCACGGGGCCGAGCTTCTCGATCGCATGGTGTGGCTTCGTCAGGAAGCCCTCGACGCGATACGGCTCGCGGCCGAGCTTCCGGATTGCGGCCTCCATCTGGCGCGTAGCTTCGGTGATCGAGGGCAGGGCCATCTGGTTGGGGAGGTCCCGGCCATCGCCGGGCCAGAACAACGCGATGCGCTGCTTCACGGTAGTCTCCTGTGCTTCACGCTCTGCTCAGATCCTGTCGCCTGCTGCAACAGTCGTACGGGTGGCGACGCTGATCGCGACATCAGCGGATCTCCTCTCCTCCGCTCTCGATGTTGTCCTTCGTGAAGAGGCGGGTGCCGAGCGTGATGTCCTTCGGCACCTGCTTCCCGCCGAGGATGGCGAGGGCGGTCTCGATGGCCTCGGCGCCGCCGGTCGGGTAGAGGAAGGTGGCGTCGAGAATGCCCTGGCGGACGTACTGCTGGCCCTCCTGGGGCAGGGCGTCGATGCCGACGAACCTCATGGTCGAGTCGCGGTCGGCGGCGCGGGCGGCGAGCCAGGCGCCGTGCGCGCCGGGATCGTTGTGCGCGTACACGAGATCGATCACCCGGTTCGTCGCGAGCGCGGACTCCATTTCCGTGCGGGCGTTGGGCTCGAGCCATTCCATCTCGGCCGTGAACACGATCTCGAGGCCGGGGTTGTCGGCCAGGTCGAGGCCCTCGAGGAAGCCGCTGTGGCGGTCCTGTCCGGGTGTCGAGGTCATCAGACCTTCGAGCTCGACGATCTTCCCCGTGCCGTCGAGCGTCTCCCGGATCCAGCGGCCGGCCTCGCGGCCGATGCGCACGTTGTCGGCGCCGATGAACGTCGTGTACTCATCGCCCTGGACCTTGCGATCGAGCACGATCACCGGGATGCCCTGCTGGTAGGCGGCGGCGACCGGGCCGGTCAGCGGCGCGGCCTCCTTCGGGCTGATGATGAGGAGGTCCACGCCCTGCTCGACGAACTCCTCGACCTGCGAGCGCTGGGTGAGCGAGTTGTTCTGCGCGTCCTTGAAGACCACGCGCAGGTTCGGATGCGCGGCCGCGGCCTCACGCACATCGGCGTCCATCTGCACCCGCCACGGCTCGCCGAGATTGCACTGGCTCATGCCGATGACGAACGGGTCGTCCGCCGTGCCGGCGTGATGCGAGCCGGCTTTGCCCGAGCAGGCCGCTGCGGCCAGCGCGGCCGCGGCGAGGAGCGCGAGCCGGACGTGCCGGACGGGGTGGGCGGCGAAGGAGATCGGTTTTGCGGTTCCGCGATCCGTCATGGTCTCTCCGGTTCTAGCGGCCGCGCTGAAAGAGCACGGCGCAGATGATGATGGCGCCCGTCAGGATGAGGCGGGTCGCCTCGGGCGCGGCGTTGAGCGAGAGGATCTTCTGCAGGTACCCGATGGTCAGGACGCCGATCAGGGTGGTGGTGACGCTGCCCTTGCCGCCGGCGAGCGACGTGCCGCCGATGACGACCATGGCGATGGCGTCGAGCTCGTAGGCCATGCCGGTCTCGGGGTCACCCTGGGTCTCCTGGGCGGCCTGGCAAATGCCGGCCACGGCGGCCAGCAGGCCGGACAGCGCGTAGGCCAGGATCAGCGTGCGGCGCACCGGCACGCCCGAGAGCCGGGCCGCCTCCTCGTTGCCGCCCACCGAATAGATGTGCCGGCCGACGCGGAGCCTGGCGAGCAGGATCCACGTGAGCAGCACGCAGACCAGGAAGATCACCGTCACGATGGAGAGGTTGCCGCCCAGGATGCGGCTGTCGATCATGCCGAAAATGCGCGGCATGTCGACCAGCTTCGAGGAGCCGTCGGGCAGCGGGACGTAATTGGTGATCTTGCGGCCGCCGGAAACGACCTTCGCGAGGCCGCGCGCGAAGACCATCATGGCGAGGGTCACGATGAATGGCTGGATGCGCATGCGCGCGACCAGTACGCCGGAGACGCCGCCAAGCGCGGCGCCGGCCGCCAGCACGACGGGAATCGCGAAGATGGCGGGCCACGCCTGCGGCATGGTGAGCCACGCGAACAGCACGGCGCCGAGCGCGAGCACGCTGCTCACCGACAGGTCGATGCCGGCGGTGATGATGACGACGGTCATGCCGCACGCGAGGATGCCGTACACGGACACCTGGCGCAGCATGTCGCGGTGCACGCTCCAGCGGAAGAACGAGCCGTCGGCGTTGAAGATCGCGCCGATCGCGATCATGAGCAGCAGCGCGAGCAAGGCGCGCGCGACGGGCGTGGCCCACCACTCGCGGAACCTCATGCGTCGTCGCCTTCCGCGAGTCCCATGGCGGCGGCGAGCACGCCATCGCGCGTGACCTCGCCGCGGGCGAACGTGGCCGCGACCCGGCCGCGGTGCAGGACGAGGATGCGGTCGCAGAGCGTGAGCAGCTCATCCAGCTCGGTCGTGGTCAGCAGGATCGCGATGCCGTCCGCGGTCCACTGGCGCATCAGCTCGTAGATGTCGGCCCTGGCGCCGATGTCGATGCCGCGCGTCGGCTCGTCGAGCAGCAGCACACGCGGGTGGGCGAGCAGGCAGCGGGCGAGGTAGACCTTCTGCTGGTTGCCGCCGGAGAGCACGCGGACGGGCGCGTCGAGAGAGGGCGTGCTCAACCGGAACTCGCGGGCGATGCCGCGAACGGCCACGTCCTCCTCATCGGTCCGGACCCAGCCGGTGCGTCCGCAGAAGCGGTCGAGGCCGGCCAGGCTGATGCTGTGCCTGACGCTCTGCTCGGGCGCGAGGCCGAGACCCTTCCGGTCGTTGGTGAGCAGGGTGATACCGCGCGCGACGGAGTCGTGCGGGCTCTCGATCGAGAAGGGCTCGCCGAAGAGACGGATGGTCGCGCGGGCACGGGCACCGAGCGCGCCGAAGAGTGCGTGCAGCACCTCGCTCGCGCCGGAACCCTGCAAGCCCGCGAGCCCGAGGACCTCGCCGCGGCGGAGCGAGAAGGACACGTCGCTCACGACATCGACGCCTCTCACCACCGGGTGCGAGACAACGAGGCCGTTCACCTCGAGCGCGGCATCGTCGGCGGGCGCGGGCCGCGCCGCGGTCGCGTCGGCCAGTTCGCGGCCGACCATCCACTCGACCAGCTCGGCGGGCGCGAGCTCGTGGGCGGGCGCGGTGCCGACCTTGCGGCCGTCGCGGAGCACGGTGATGCGGTCGGCCAGCCGGTAGATCTCTTCCATGCGGTGCGTGATGTAGAGAATGCCGCGACCGCGGCGGCGCAAGTCGTCGATGCGCCCGAACAGCGCCTCGACCTCGTGCTCGTTGAGCGCGCTGGTCGGCTCGTCGAAGATGACGATGCGGGCGTCGCGGGCGAGGGCGCGCGCGATCTCGAGGCTCTGCTGCACCGATACAGGCAGCTCGCCCACCGTCTGCTCGGGCGCGACGTCGAGGCCGGTCCCGGCGAGGGCGCGCGCGGCTTCCGTGGCGTGGTACGCGAAGTCGACACCACCGAAGCGGCGCGTGACCTCGCGGCCGAGGAAGAAGTTGTCGGCCACGCTCATCGAGGGGACCAGCGACAGCTCCTGGTGGATGGTCGCGATGCCGGCGCGCGTAGCCTCGTCGGGGCGGCGGAACCTGCGGGGTGCACCGAGGACGGTGAGCTCGCCCTCGAAGTCGGAGTAGACGCCGGAGAGGATGCGGATGAGCGTGCTCTTGCCCGCACCGTTCTCGCCGGCCAGCACGTGGACCTCGCCGGGCAGTACGTCGAAGTCGACGCCGTGAAGGACCTCGACCGGACCGAATGACTTCCGGATCCCGCGCATGACCGCGAGGGGCTCCGTTGCACCGGCCGCCTCTCCCTCCGTCCCGGTCTCCCAGCTCTGTGAAGTCATGCGCCCGCCGTGATCTACCGGAATGCAGGATCGACGGGGGAAGAATAGGGCCGTCCGTGCCGGGTGCGCGAACGGCCGGGTCCGGCGCCGCGCATTTCGGCATCCGTTGGCGTCAACGCATCGGGCCGGTCAGGCGGGCCGCCGGTCGAAGGTCAGCTCCAGCGCGTCGCCGGGCGGAAGCGCCACCCAGCGGGCGTGCAGATCGCGCATCCGGGCGCGGACCCGATCGAGCAGTGCGTCCGTCAAGGGGGGTGGCGGTGGCAGTCCGTGTCCGGCGGCGAAGCTTGTCGCCTGTTCCTGCAGACTCGCGGCTGTCCAGTGCACGGATCCGGCGCGCTCGAGGTCGAGCGAGCCGACGAGGTGCTCGATCGCGACCGCTTCCGGCGGCAGCGCGCCCCGGTCGCCCTTGCCGCCCGTTTCCTCGATGTCCCAGCCGTCGGCGATCAGGTCGAAGAAACCGCCACGGACGTCGAGGGTGGTCTCGACCGAGAGGTGGGTCAGGTCATGGAGGGGGAAGAAGCTCGCCTGTCGCCCCCTCTGGCGCTGGTGCGTTTCCGTCCCGTCCGCCCGCCTGCAGTGGAGCACGGTGCAGCCGTTTGTGTGCTTGGTGAGCGTGATGCGCAACTCGGGAAGGCAGGTAGCGGACTGCATCGGCTCGACTCGACCGTTGCGGAACGGGCGCGTAACAGTCCTACGATAATCACGAGGGCGCATCAGCGCACGCCTCGTATCACGTGGACGCGTTCGAAGAAGGGCCCGACGATGTAGCCGGTGCAACGGATGCGGATCAGGTTGCTCCGCGTGGCGGGCAGGACCGCGTGTATCACGGCCCCACCCGCCACGCGCGGCGGATCACGTCCGACGTTCGGTCAGAACTGGAACGGCACGAAAGCTCCGTATACGGTGCCACCCGCATTCCGGGCAACCGCCCGGAAGACGCCCTCCGTCGTTCTGGGTATCTGCTCACTGAACGCGAGCGGAACATTGCCGGCGCCGACCGCCTGTTGCGGCGTGGTGAAGAACGTCGATGGCGCCGAAGCCAGTGCCCACTCGAACCACACTGTCGTGGCCGATCCCATCGGGTCCACCGTACCGTTCAGCGTGACGAGGGTTGGCCCGTGGGTCGAATTGTCGGTCGTGACGGCCGGCGGGTTCACGGTCGGATCCACCGGCGTCGTGAAACTCAGGATCGAACCGACGCTGGTTCCAATGGCGTTGCTCCCGGTCAGCCGGAAGTAGTACGTCATGTTCGGCATCAGCGCGGTCAGGTCGAACGAGACCGGTGTGCTCGAGCCGCCGCTGCCGAGCGTCTGCGCCGGCGTCGACGTGTACGTTCCGAGCGTGGGATTCGTGCCCCAATCGAAGTGCGCGCTGGTGGCGCTGTTGTTCGGGTTCACGTCTCCGTTCAACCGGGCGCCGTCCTTCACCACGTTCGTCGCCGGACCGGTGTTGACGGTCGGCGCGCCCGCCGGCTGCGGGGTCAGCGTCAGGCTCAGGATCGCGCCGTACGAGGTGCCGTTCCCGTTCTGCGCGACGAAGCGGAAATAGTAGGTGCCGGCGAACGGCATCTGCGCGGCGGCCTTCAGGACCACTCCGCCAGCCTGTGTGGCACTCTGGAGCGCGGTCTTCTGCGCACCCTGCAGAGCCGGGTCCGTACCCCACTCGAACCAGGTATTGGTCGGGAACCCGAGGGTCTCGACCGACCCGGTGAACTCGACCCAGTTGGGCTGGCCGATGGAGGTCCAGCCGACCGTCGTCGCGATGGGGGCGTTGGGGCCGGGATTCGGCGTTCCGGTACTGAACCAGACGGTGTCACTGATCGCGCTGCCCGCGGCGTTCATGGCGTGCGCCACCGCGTAGTAGAGCGTGTTGGGCAGGAGCCCGTGGAGTGTGGTCGACATGGGCACGGCCAGCAGGCTCGACCCCAGAGCCTTGGGCAGGATCAGGGACGGCAGGCTCTGCAACTGCGGCGACCCCCATTCGAACCAGCCCTGGGTCGGCGCGCCATTGGCATAGACGATCGCCGAGATCGCGGCCGTCGACGTGTTCACCACCTGCGCCTTCATCGAATCCGCCTGAGGCGGGATCGGGATGGTCATCGCTTCGGCCGACCCGGCAGAGCCGCTGATCATCGCCGTGATCTCGGACGTGCCGATGTTGACGCCGGTCGCGATGCCGTTCGCATCGATGGTGATCGCGGCCGTGTTCGCGCTGGTCCAGGTTACGGGCCGGGCGGGCAGCGTGTTGCCGTTGCGGTCGGTCAGTGTGGCCGTGAACTGCCGCGTGCTGTAGAGCGGAATCGAAGTCACGGTCGGCTGCACGCTGATGCTCGCGACCTCTGCCAGGATGTGCACGGTCGCGGTATCGGCGAACGAGCCGGACGACGCCACCATGCGCGCGGTCCCGTCCATCTTGCCGAGGACCTTGCCGCCCGCATCGATGGTCGCGATGCCCGGGTCGAGCGCGGTCCAGTCGATGGGCACGTTCGCGAGCGTGTCACCCGTCGCGAGGATGCCGGCCGCCGCGAGCCGGACCGTGTCGCCCCATGCCGTGAGGACCGGCACCGTGTCGGGCGTGACGACGCCCGCGAGGATCGGGACCAGCGTCGCCGTGACCGAGGTCAGGCGGCCGGCCCGGAGCGTGACGGGAGCGGTGCCGCGGAAGACGCCCGCGTCGCCCAGCCGCACCTCGACGTTGAACGTGAACGCCTCCCTGGCGCTCCGCAGCCGGATCGTCAGCGGCACGTGCGAATCCTGCACGGACGGCTGGAAGTCGACCTGCCGCTCGTCGCGCGCCGTGCTCTGCTCGTCGCGGAACTGCAGCCAGAGCCGGTCCGTCTTCAGGTACGCCTCTTCGAGACCGGCCATGCCGGACAGCGAGGCCGGGAAGCTGAAGGCAATGGCGACCGACGCCGGTTCGTAGTTCGCCGGCGCGCCCGGATCCTCCCGGTCGCAGGCGGAGAGGACGAGCGGCAGCGCCAGGCCCAGCAGCGCGGTGCGTCGAAACGTTGCATTCATCGTTGGCCAGCTCCGAATCGGACTGAGAATCCCACATCCACTCCCTTGAGGCCCGTCTTGACGCCATCCACGGACTCCGCGCTGCCCAGCCGGAACCGGGCGGTCGGAACGAGCACCGTCGAACCGGCCGGCGCCTCGAGCGACGCGCCCACGCCCATCGTGTAGCCGGGGCCGACGTCCGTGTCCACCGAGCGCACGTCGAACGACGGCTCGAGCACCGCCGAGCCCAGCGCGGTGCGCAGACCCGCACCCGCGTAGATCATCCTCTGCGACGGCAGGAATTCCGTCGGCGGACCGTACAGTTCCGCGGAGTCCCGGTTGTACCAGCCGGCGTACAGGATCGCGCTCGACTGGCCGATCGCGAAGTCGAGCGAGCCGGTCGCGGTCAGGCGATCCCCCGTCTGGAACAGGTTCGTGCCGTCCCCCTGGTCCGTGCCGAAATTCTGATACTTCACCTGCAACGCGATCTTCGTCCTCGGTCCCAGCAACCGGTCGATCGCTCCCACCACCTGGAGCTGGTTGCCCGGGCGGTACTCGAACGCATCGCCTTCCAGCGGCTCGAATGTCCGCGCCAGCACGTAGCCACCGCTCACGCCCGCCGACCAGTCACCGAATCCGCGAGACAGAGCCAGGCTCATGCCCGCACCGCCGCCCGTGCCCCAGTGCGTGATGCGGAACGGCAACTGGTCCGCCGCGATCGCACCCGCGACGATCATTTCCTCGAACGTTATCGACTGCGAACCCGTCGGCAGCAGACCTACCGCCGTCAGCACCACCGTACCCGGCAACAGCGCGAACTCGAGCCGCGCCTCCGTGTCCGTCAGTCCCGCCAGGTCCGTACTGCCTCCATCCGAATTCACCAGCGTGCCTTTCGCCCACGCTCCCGTCACGGCGAACGTGATGCGGCGCGTCAGCGGAACCCGGGCCCCGAACGGCACCGTCAACAGCGTCAGCGACTTGATATCGAGCGCCTCCGGCTTGTCGAACGAGTACCGCTCGTACTCCACGCCCGCGGCTACACTCGAGCTCGACTGCGCCGTCACCTGACTCGCACCCGCCGCCAGAAGCGGCACCACCAGGAGGGAAATCATGCCTCGTCGCATGTCAGTTCCCCCCCGTCGGCGGCCGGATGATCACGTCCACCCGCGCCCTTCGATCCAGACCCTCGATGCCAAACAGCTCGGGCACCGGATCCCGCAAGTCGGGGACCGGGACCAAGCGGTCGATCGCCGCGAACACCAGACGACGTCGCAGCCAACCCGCCAGGTCCCACCCCAGCTCCCGCTCCGCGAGCCCCGTCAGCTCGTCCATGTTCTCCTCCGAAGCCTCCTGCCTCAGACGCGCACCGTCCCGCCACATGCGCGCGAGCTCGAAGCCCGAATCCAGATCGAGCGATCGCTGGAACTCGCGTACCGCGTCCGCGTACCGGCCCGCGTCGTCCGCCTCCAGCCCCGCGCCGAACGCCAGCAACGCCTGCACGTTGTCGGTGGGTCGCCTCAACACCCGCTCCCGCTCGGCTACAGTAAGTTGAATGCCGAGACCGGAATACAACGACAGGGCGAGCTGCTTCTCGGCGTCGAACAGGCCGTCGAGCGGCGTGTTCTGCTGGACGGGGTTCGAGGGGGTGCCGGAGGCGACGGGGACGATGGAGGCATCGATGCGGAGCGCGGCGGCGTCGCCGTTGATGCTTCCCTGCACGATGCGGCCTGCGCCGACGATGCGGCCGCTGCGAGCGGCGGTGGCCGGATCGACCCTGCCGCTCTCGGCGAGCTTCAGCTCATCGAGCAGGTACTGCAGCTGTGTGCGCTCGACGAGCTTGAGCCTGCCGCTGACGCCGAGGTCGGTGGTGAGCAGCTCGGCGAAAGTGCGTCCGAGGGGCTGCAGCTCGGGGCTCGGCCCGGAGAGCGCGAACGGAAAGACCCCGACGGTGGTGGGGTCCGGCGCGTTGGCGAGCTGCTGCTCGTTCGCGACCGCGTCGTCGACGGCCTTGTGCAGCTCGAGCCGTTCGAGCAACTGCAGCCGGGCGCGAGCCTTCCGGTCCATGCGCCGGGAGCCGCCGGCGGCGAGGTAGGCGTCCCACGCCTTGCGGGCGTCGCCGAACCGTTGCTGCGCCTCGTAGCTCATGGCGAGGAGCGAGAGCGCGGCGGCGTCGGCCTCGCCCGAGGCGGCGAGCGGCTGGAGCGTCGTGGCGGCATTGGCGTCGCGGCCGGAAGCGTGGTACGCGACGGCGAGGTCGAATCGCGCGTCCGCGGAGCCGGGCGAGCTCTGGACCTTCGACTCGAGCGAACGGATGGACTGGGGTCCGGGCGCGGGCAGGCGCGCTCCGGTGGCGCAACCGCCGGCGATCAGCAAGCCGACCGCGGGCAGGAACGCCATGCTTCGCCGACCGATCCGGGGTCGGAGGCGTACGAATGACATTGGCCATCCATGGCACGGGGAGACCGGACGAGACTACACCGGTCGGGAACTGTCGGGTGAAGGACTCACGATAGCCAGAGCGGCAGGATTCTTCAAGGGTTGACGTCGCGGGTAACGGTGCCGGGCGGTCCGCAGTCTATCTGATGGAACCCGAAACGGAAGGACGATCGGTTGGACCGGGACACCGAGCTGATGCTTGCGGCGCGAGAGAATGATACCGAGGCCGTCGGGACGCTGTTTTCGCGGCATCACGCGGCCGTGCCGGGCGCGACGCAGCGCTCACTCGGCCTCGTCGAGGAGCGCGGCGCGGACGTGTTCCTCGTCGATGCCGGATTGGGGCGTGGTCGGACGGCTCGCCGACGGGCTGAACGGATATCCGGAACTCCTTTCCCGTCGTCGGGCCGGTAGGGCACGGACGTCCGTCCCGCCCGGTCGCGCCAACGCCTTCCCGCACTGCGAGTTACGATTGCACGTCCCGGTGTGGCACCCGTCCTGCACCCCGGGCGGGCGATGAGACCAACCGTTCGTCATCCGGGCCGGCCACCACGCCGGTGGCACGCGGCCGCGGTCCTCGTGGTCGGGCTCGCCGCGGCGTGCGGTGATGCGCTGGCGCCCGCCAATGCGGGGGTCGGGCCGGGCGAGTCCGCCGATCTCACCGGCCGGCTGCCGTTCCCGCCCGACAACCCGTGGAACACGGATGTTTCAGGCGACGCCGTCGATCCCAACTCCGCGGCGCTGATCGCGGCGTGCGGGCTCCGCAACCTGCACCCGGATTTCGGGACCGTGTGGAACGGCGCGCCGATCGGGATCCCGTACGTTGTCGTGTCCGGCTCGCAGCCGCGCGTGCCGGTGAGCTTCGACTACTCGGGCGAGAGCGATCCGGGGCCGTACCCGGTCCCGCCGGACGCGCCGATCGAGGGCGGTCCGGGCGCGACCGGCGACCGGCACGTACTGGTGGTCGACGCGGATGCCTGGGTGCTCTACGAGCTGTACGCAGCGTACCCGGAAGACGGCGGCGCGCGCTGGCGCGCGGGCTCCGGCGCGATCTTCGACCTGAAGACGAACGGGCTCCGGCCCGCGGGCTGGACGTCCGCCGACGCGGCCGGCCTGCCCATCTTTCCCGGTCTCGTGCGCTACGACGAGGCGGTCGAGCGGGGCGAGATCCGGCACGCGCTCCGGTTCACCTGCCCGCGGACCCGCAAGGCGTACGTCGCGCCGGCCCGCCACTGGGCCAGCTCGAGCACGGACCCGGACCTGCCACCCATGGGCATGCGCGTCCGGCTTCGCGCCGACTTCGACGTGTCGGGCTTTCCCGCGCCGGTCCGCGTGATCCTGGATGCGCTGAAGCAGTACGGGATGTTCCTCGCCGACAACGGCGGTGGCTGGTTCATCAGCGGCGCGCCCGACGCGCGCTGGGATGACGACGAGCTGGGTGCGCTGAAGACGGTGCCGTCCTCGGCGTTCGAGGTCGTGCGCATGGGACCGCTGATCACGCCCTGAGACCCAATCTCTGCGGACCTGGACATCACGCCGGCGGTCTCCGGGCGCGGTCGCACTCCATGGATCCCGCGTTCAGCCGCGCGCCGCGAGCGCGTTGATGTCGGCGACCTCGAGCACGCGATTCGGGTAGCCGCCCGCGGCCGCCGCGATCATTGCGCGCCCGACATCGACGGTCGTCGTCATGAGGCGCGGCGCGAGCCGCTGCAGGATGGGGTAGAGCGGCGCGGCGACCGCGTAGAGGGCGCGGTAGAGCGTGGTGCGCGAACGCACGCCCCTCTTCGGCTGGATGTAGCCGGGCCGGAACACGTACGCATTCGGGAACATCTCGAGCAGCCGGTTCTCGGTGCGGCCCTTCACGCGGGCCCACATGAAGCGGCCCTTCTCCGTGCTGTCGGTCCCCGCGCCGGAGACGTAACAGAACGTGGCGTCGGGCCGGACCGCCGCGAGCTGTTGCGCGACCTTGATGGTGAGGTCGAAGGTGAGCCGCGCGTAGCGGGCCTCGTCGAGGCCGGCAGAGGAGACGCCGAGGCAGAAGAAACAGGCGTCGCACCGCGCGAGCCGTTCCTCGAGGCCGGAGAGGTCGGCCGGGTTCTTCCGCACCTCCTCGTGGATCTTCGGGTGCGTGACGCCCGTGGCGTGACGGCCGACGACGAGGACCGACTCGACGCGGTCATCGTCGAGACATTCGAGGAGCACGCCGGAGCCGACCATCCCGGTCGCGCCGTAGAGCAGGACGTTCACATCGCCTCCCCTGGCGGTTGTGCCGCGATGCGACGACGCGTCATGCGCGGTCGATCGCTTCCACGGCCTCCTTCGCTTCCTTCAGTCCGACACCCGTGGTCTCGCGGTAGAGCTTGATGGCCTCGATCTTCTTCCGTTCGCCCATCAGCCGGCGGACCTCCTCCTCGAGATCGGGCAGTGAGCCGGGCGGGAAGCGGGGCGGCTCGGGTGGCGTCTCGTCGCGGCGGCCGCGGAGCATCGCGCCGGCGATCATGCCGAGCAGGAATGTGATCGTGAGCAGCAGCCATTGGGGCATGGACCCGGTCTCCGTGTTGAAAGTCGCAGACCGGCTCAGCGCCGGTCGGGCGCGGCCGCGATGGCGCGCTCGATGCGCTTGTCGGGCACGAGCCACATGAGCGCGACGCCGAGGTAGATCGCCTCGGCCATCCATTGCAGGTAGAACGCGGCCGGGATCGCGATCAGGTAGAGGATGGGCGAGATCTTTCCCTTGAGGTCGGTGCCGATGGCGCGCTTGAGGACGGAGCCGGCGCCCTGGTCGGCGATGATCGCGCGCTGCAGCAGGAAATACGCGATCGCGGCCAGCAGCAGGACGACGCCGTAGAGCGCAGTGGGCAGCGCGGCGAACTCGTTCTCGCCCATCCAGCCGGTGACGAACGGCACGAGCGAGAGCCAGAAGAGCAGGTGCAGGTTGGCCCAGAGGATGGTGCCCGTGACGCGCTCGGTGACGTGCAGCATGTGGTGGTGGTTGTTCCAGTAGATGCCGAGGTAGATGAAGCTCAGCACGTAGCTCAGGAATACGGGCAGCACGGGTCGCAGCGCGCCCGCCGCCGCGCCCTCGGGCACTCTCATCTCGAGGACCGCGATCGTGATGATGATCGCGAGCACACCGTCGCTGAACGCACTCATCCGTTCCGTGCTCATGAACCTTCCTTCCGGGTCGGTCGGGCTCAGCCGCTCGCGCGGTCCGGGGTCGGCTCGTCCGCGGAAGCGCGGTAGAGACCGAAGTTCGAGAGGGCCGGCACGTTGTTGGCATCCTCGATGACGATGCGGACGCGGTCCGCCGTGACACCGGCCACGCGGAGAACCCGCTTGTACCCGATCGTGGTTCCTCGCGCGACTTCGGTCCACGTCCCACCGACACGCGCCTCGATCGCGAAGCGCGCCACGCGCTGGCCGAGCCGGATCGGCTCCTGCAGCAGGATCCGGTCGAACTGCGCGGGCGCGCCGAGATCGATCTCGAGCGTCGCGCCGCGCGTTCCGTCCGCGGCCGCCCAGTACGAGTCGGCGTCCGCATCGACGAGGTTGGCCGGCGCGAAGCGCGCGTTCCGGCTCCAGCGGCTGTCCGCGGTCACGGCATGCCCGGCCGCCAGGTTGTTGGCGAACGTCTCGTCGAGGATGCGTCGGAACTCGCGCAGCGCGGCGACGTCGTTCTCGTGGAACAGGCCGCGCGTGTCGGGCGGGACGTTCAGGAGCAGCACGCAGTTCCTTCCGACCGAGCGGTACCACGTGTCCACCAGTTGCTGCGGGCTCCGGACGCGATCATCCTCGGACGGGTGGTAGAACCAGCCGGGCCGGATCGAGACGTCGCATAGCGGCACGACCCAGCTCGTGCCCTCCGGATCGCCCGTGTTGAGGTAGCGCGTATCCGCGGCGCCGACGGTCACGCGGTCGGTGTCGAGCATCGACCAGTCCGTCTCGCCGGCGAAGCCGCGCTCGTTGCCGATCCAGCGGATGTCCGGACCGGCGTCGGAGAAGATGAGCGTCGTGGGCTGGAGCTGCTTCACGAGGCCCCACGTGCCCGGCCAGTCGTAGTACGTGGTGCGGTCGATGCGCCGCTCTTCGTCCGCGCCGCCGTACCAGCCGGTGCCGCCGTTCGCGCCGTCGAACCAGAGCTCGGTCACGTCGCCGTACTGCGTGAGCAGCTCGCGCAGCTGGTTCCGGTAGTAGTCGAGGTACGCGGGCGTGCCGTAGTCGGCGCGGTTCCGGTCCCACGGCGAGAGGTAGAAGCCGACGCGGAGCCCGTGGCTTCTGGCCGCATCCACGAACTCGCGCAGCACGTCGCCGTTGCCATCGCGCCACGGACTGTTCTTCACCGAGTGGTCCGTGTACTGCGACGGCCAGAGACAGAAGCCGTCGTGGTGCTTGGCGGTGAGGATCAGCTCCTTCATGCCGGCCGCCGCCGCGACCGCGGCCCACTGGTCCGCGTCGAGCGCGGTCGGCGCGAACACGGATTCCGGCTCGTCGCCGTAGCCCCACTCGCGGTCGGTGAACGTGTTCACCGTGAAGTGGACGAAGCCGATCAGCTCCTGCTTCTGATACGCGACCTGCCCGGCGGATGGCAGGACCGCGTTGGGCGGGATGTCGGCGGGCTCGCCGCACGCGGCGGGCGCGAGCAGCGCAGCCGCGCATGCGGCCGTCCGGAGGATCGTCGCGGTCCGGAGTCGTGCGGTGCGACGTCGCCTCGACTGTCCGCGGCCCGTGGATCCGTTCATCGCCGTTTCTCGATCTCGGTGAGCAGCTCGAGCTGCATTTCCTGGATCTGGACGAGGCGGTCCCACTGGTGATTGAGCAGGTGGTCCACCTTCTCGTGCAGGTTCCGGATCTCGAGCTCGGCCTTCAGGTTGACCTGGTAGTCGTGCTGCGAGCGGAGCCGGTCCTTCGCCTCCTGACGGTTCTGGCTCATCATGATGACGGGCGCCTGGATCGCGGCCAGGCAGGACAGCAGCAGGTTGAGCAGGATGAACGGGTACGGATCGGCCGGCTTCCAGAGCAGGACCAGCGAGTTCATCGTGATCCAGGCGGCGAGGAACAGGAAGAAGACAATCAGGAACGTCCAGCTCCCGCCGAAGGTCGCGATGCGGTCCGCGAGCCGCTCGCCGAACGTCCAGTCGCGCTCGAACTCGGCGTCCACGTGGCTGGCCAGGATCTCGTGGTCGCGGAGGCTCTGCACCACTTCCTGCTCGAGTTCGGTCAGCTCGCCCTTCTCCGAGCGGAGCAGCGCGTCGACGGACTGCGCGCGGAAGTTGGAGAGGTCGTTCCGGCAGATGTAGCGGTCGGCGTTCCAGTCGGGGACGGCCCTGGTGATCTCGGCCGCGACATTGTCGCGCACGGCCGAGCCCGGGATCACCTGTCGCGCGGGGAAGGACTTGCCGCAGACCGCGCAGGTGTACTCCTTGTGTGCGCTCATGCCCGCCTCAACGGGACGCGGTCAGGCCGCGTCCGGTCAGAAGGTACGTCGCGAAGCTGCCGAGCCAGTGCGACCCCTCGTAGATGTCGGGCGAGACGCCGGCGAGGCCGGCCCGCTCGTGCGCGGCGGCCATGGCGAGCAGCGGCGCCCGTCGGGCGTCATCGACGGGGAGCGCGCTCGCGATGCCCTGGAGCATCCATGCCCGCGAGAGGTTGAGCCCGATCAGGTGGCCGAGCTTGCCATCCGTCGGATCGGTGACGACGGCCGGCTCGAGCCACGTCGTATCCGGTTGCATCGGCAGCGTCGGCAGGAACGCGCCGAGCCATTCGCGGTAGCGCCCCGGTTCGAGCACGCGGCGCATCAGGTCGGCCTCTGCCAGGCAGGGCGAGAGGAAGTCCTGCCCGGACGGCTCGTAGGCCATCGGACAGTCCACATCATCGCCGTAATAGGTCAGGATGCGCTCACGCAGCAGCGCGCGCGTCGCGGAGTCGGCCCGCAGCTGCGCCCAGTCCCATATCAGGCCGAACGCGAACGCGGTCTGGAAGTGTTCGCCGATACGGATCGGGTGGCTCAGGTTGGGCAGCCAGGTCCGGATCCGGTCGGCCGCGAGCGACTCGAGCGGAGCGAGCGTGTTGAGCCACGCGCCCGCGGCGCTGTCGCGCGCCGACCACTCCTGCAGCTCGGCCGAGAGCTGGAGCAGCCAGGCCAGGCCGTAGGGCCGCTCGAACCCGATGCGCGACGGTGTGCCCATGTACGCGACCTCGCCCGCGATATTCGCGGGCGTCAGGCTTTCGGCCAGCGCGGCGCGCGCCGGCGCCGCGAAGCTCGCACCCGGGAAGAGGCGGGCAAGGCGGGCAAGCAGCCAGTGGCCGTGCACGGCGGAGTGCCAGTCGTAGCAGCCATAGAACGCGGGCGTGAGCTCGCGGGGCGGCTTCGCGTCGGTATCGCTCTCGAGGACGTGCGCGATCTTGTTCGGGTAGGGCCGGTGCACGCAGGCGAGCGCGAGCTCGGCGAAGCGCGCGGCCATCACCGTGTCGAGCGGGGCCACGTGGGTGATCGCGGTGTCAGCCGTCATCGCGGCGCCCTGCGGACCACCGGGTCCGCAGCCGGATGCGGCCGCGACCATGATCGCCAGAACCGGCCAGAGCTTTGTCGTTCTCATTGTCGTTCTCGTGGCGTGGCGTTCGCGGCATGGCGGCCGGCGCCGGGTCAGGATCGCGCGCGCTTGTAGCCGGGGTCGCCGTCGGGCGCCAGCTTGTCCAGCCAGAGCTTCTCGAGCGCTTCCAGGTCCGCGGCCGGGTCGTAGCCCGCTTCATCGCGCGGCTCGAGCGAGTCGAGGACCTCGAAGACGAAGGCGTCGGGACCGAACTCCTTCCAGTCCGCCTGCATCTGCCGGTCGGGGTGGGCGCCCATGCGGAGTTGCGCCCGCTGCCGGTTGATCATCCCGTTCAGGTCGGTGCTGCTGCCGATCAGCGACTTGCCGTTCACCGTGTTGTGGACGCGGAACACGCCCATCGGGCGCGGCGTCTCCTTGTACTCCCGGATCAGTGCCTTCCTGTCCACGTTCATGCCAGTCCTGTCGCGGGGGATCCAGTCGCCTGCGCCCGGTTCGCGGCGGCGCGGGCATCGAGCTCGGCGGCGCGGCGACGGGCCCGGTCGAGCATCGCGGCCGGCGCACCGGAGTCTTCGAGCAGCGCGAGCGCGGTGCGCGTCGTCGCGGGTCCGGGCAGCCGGTGGTACTCGAAGCTGAGTCCCTCCGGTCCGATGCTCTCCCGAAAATGCCACGGCTCGTAGCAATCCGCGAGGAGCGAGACCAGCTCGCCGTCGTGGGTGGCGACGACGACGGTGTGTCGCACACCGTCGCCGGACTCCTCGAGCAGCGCGCGCAGCACGGCCTCGCCGGCCGCCAGCCGCTCGATCGTGTTGGTGCCGCGCAGCAGTTCGTCGAGCAGAAACAGGGTGGGTGGGTCCTCGCGCGAGCGGCGGAGCAGCTCGACGACGCCTTCTGCCTCGACCTGGTAGTAGCTCTTGCCCGCCGAGAGATCGTCGCTCCGCCCGATCAGGCTCCGCACCCGGAAGCCCGGCCCGCGCCACGACGTGGCCGGGCACGTGTTCAGCGCGCGGCCCAGCACCATGGCCACGCCCACCGTGCGCAGGTACGTGCTCTTGCCGGACATGTTCGCGCCCGTGACGATCAGACCGCGGCCGCCCCGGAGCGAGACGTCGTTCGGCACCGGCCGTTCGATCAGCGGGTGCCACAGCCCGTCGACACGGGTCCCGCCATCCGGCCCACCCGTCCAGTCGGGCACGCACCAGTCGCGCGGCTCGGCGCGGAGCGACGCGATGGTGAGCGCGACATCGACGTCGCCGACCCACGTGGCGACGCGCGCGAGCACGGGTGCCGAGCGCCGGAGGTGGCGCGCGCTGAAGAGCAGCGCGTTCGCGTCGAGTAGCAGCAGGAGATTCAGGTACTCCCACACGGAGGCCACGATCTCGCCGACAGCGGCGGGGTCGCGGCTGACCCAGCGCGCGACGCGCTTGAGGATGCGGAGTTTGCGGACATCGGCGAGGGTCTCGCGTGCGCTGGCGTGCTCGTCCATGCCCGGCCCGCGTGCGAGCCGGCGCGCGATCCGGATCAACGGCCCCATCTGGCGCATCGGCGCGAGCAGGCCCGGCAGCTGCCACGCGGTCGTCGCCCGGACGGTCATGTTGACGACCGCCAGCACGATGAGCAGGACGAGCGCGCGCGGGTAGAACGGAATCGAGACGGCTGCGCCGATCACTGCCAGCCCGAGCACGGGGAAGATCCAGTACCACCAGCGGACGCGGATCGCGCCGGGTCGCACGAGTGCCCAGAGCGAGTAGCCGAGGGAGCTGCCCGAACGCGCGAGGTGGAGTCCCGCGTACAGTCGCGCCTCACGGTCCCTGCCGAACAACGTCGCGAGATCCTCGACCGCGGGTGTGGCGCCCGAGCCCGCGCCGGCGCGCACCCGGTGATAGAGCATTCTGGCGGCCGAGCGCGGTGTGCGTGCGGTCGATGGTGGCGAGCACGTCGTCGAAGCCGAGGTCGTCCCAGGTACGGTCGTCGAGCGAGGCGCGGGCGTCAGCCGGCGTAAGCAGCTGCCACGCTTCGGACATTCCCTCTTCGCGTTTCTTCGCGGGCGGGCGCGCAGCTCCCCAGGCATGGTCGAGACGACGAAGCAGCGTGCGACGACGCAGGAAGGCCTGCAGGACCAGGCCGACACCCGCCAGCGCGATGGCGAGGACGAAGATCTCCGGAGGCGGCAGCATCGAGGGAGCCGGTGGCGGATGCGACCGCGGTCAGGTCTTCGTCGCGAGTTCCGGCCCGGGCTTCTCGAGCTGGAGGCTCACGCGGAACTCCGTTCGGCCCGGCCGCGACTCCAGGTTGATGTCGCCGTGGTAGCGGCGCAGCAGCCGGCGCGCGATGTCGAGACCGAGCCCGGTGCCCTGGCCGGGCGGCTTGGTGGTAAAAAACGGGTCGAAGATCTTCTGCGTGATCTCCGGCGGGATGCCGGGCCCGTCATCGACGACCCGGACGACGACCCGGTCGAGCTCCTTCCTCGCGCTGATCTCGAGGTGGCCGCCCTCGGGCGCCGCGTCGAGCGCGTTGTCGATCAGGTTGAGCCAGACCTGGTTGAGCTCGCCGCCCGTCGCGTACGCGGGCGGCAGGTCCGGCTCGATGTCGAGCATGACGGCGATGCCTTTCGATTTCGCCTTCGATGCGACCACGCGGACCGTGTCGCGGAGCCCGGCCTCGACATCGATGGACTCGGGGCCGGCCAGGTTGTCCATGTAGGTGAACTTCTTGACCGCGGCGACGAGCTCGTAGATCCGGGTCGCGGCCCGCTCGATGTCCTGCGCGAGCGCGTGCGTCGTGCAGCCGGCGGCGATCCAGCGGAGCGCGGCGTCGAGCGTTTCGCCGGAGAGCGAGTCGGCAAGCGAGTCGAGCGCCTCGAGGTTCACGGCAGTATTCGCGAGTGGCTCCGCGTGTGCCGGATCGGAGTCATGCCGCTCGAGCCAGGCCACGATCTCATCTTCGCGGTCCGCCTGCTGCATGGGCGAGAGCACGGCGTTCATCGGCTTGGCCAGACAGGCGGAGCGCAGCTGCTCGATGGCCGCGAGCTGATCGCCCGTCAGGCCCGCAGCGCCGAGCGCGCGCGAGGCGGAATCGGCGTTGGTCAGGTCCTCGAGCAGCAGCTTGGCACCGCGCACCGTCGCGGACGCCGGATTGTTCAGCTCGTGCGCGAGCCCGGCGGCCAGCTTGCCGAGCGAGATCATCTTCTCGTCCTGCAGGTCGCTCGTGTTGAAGTTGCGTGCGCGGTCGAGCATGATGTGGACGGTGTGCGCCGTGAACGCGGGACACTCGCGCGTCATCTCCGGGAAATGCTCCCGGGTGACCGCCAGCAGCTCGGTCTCCTCCTCCGTGTACGTGTCCCCCGGCGTCGCCGTCATGCGTGAGTACGGCAGGATCCCGCTGACATTGCCCGTGCGCCAGTCCATGACGCGCCGGAGTCCCGCGCCACGATCCACGCGGATCGCCATGTGTCCGGACAGGATGACGTACAGCTCGTCGATGGGCTGGCCCTTGTGCGCGACAATGTCGCCGGGGTCCCGCATCGTGTATGTGCCGTGAGCGACGAGCCATTCCAGCTCTGCGCGCGGGATATCCGCCAGGCTCGGCAGCGCAGCGATTCGGTCGACCAACCCGTTCTCGGGCATGTCCGTCGTTCTCCGGTTCTGTGGACGGCTCGCGATCAGACGGTCTGCAGGTACTCGTGGATCATGCTGACCGTGGCGGAGCCCTCGCCCACGGCGGCGGCGACGCGCTTGCCGGAGCCGTGGCGGGCGTCGCCCGCCGCGAAGATGCCGGGCACGCTGGTCTCGAACGGGAACGGGTCGCGGTCGGCGGTCCAGTCCTTCGGCCGTTTGCCGTCGTTTACGAGGTCGCGGCCGGTCAGGATGAAGCCCTGCGCATCGCGCTGTACGAGGTCGGCGAGGATGTCCGTGCGCGGCGCGGTGCCGATGAAGATGAAGAGCGCGTCGGCCGGTACATCGCGGGTCTCGCCGCTGGTCGCGTCGGCGAGCGTGATCCGCTCGAGGTGGTCCGTGCCGTGGACGGCCGCGATCACGGTCCCGGTCTGCAGCTCGACGTTCGAGGCTTCCCGGATCCGGTCCACCAGGTACTGCGACATCGCGTGGAGCCCGGTGCCGCGCACCAGCATCGTGACCTTGCGCGCGTAGAGCGAGAAGAACATCGCGCCCTGGCCCGCCGAGTTCGCGCCTCCGACGACGTAGACTTCGCGGTCGCGGTAGGTCGCCGCCTCGGTGAGCGCGGCGCCGTAGTAGACGCCGGCGCCGGACAACTCCGCGACGCCCGGCACATCGAGGTGCCGGACTTCCATGCCGGCGGTGAACAGCACGGCGTAGCAGCGGAGCTCGGAGCCGTCGTCCAGGGTCACGATCCGGTAGGGATCGTTGCGACGGACGCCCACAACGTCCCGGGCAGTAAGGATCTCGGTGCCGAAGCGGCGGGCCTGGGTCGTGGCGCGGCGGGCGAGGTCCGCGCCGCTGAGGCCGCCGGGGAAGCCGAGGTAGTTCTCGATGCGGGAGCTGGTACCGGCCTGGCCGCCGGTCGCGTTGCGCTCGACCAGCACGGTGCGGAGTCCTTCGGACGCGGCGTAAACGGCGCCGGCGAGGCCGGCCGGGCCGCCGCCGACGATGACGAGGTCGTAGAACGGCTGCAGCGCTGTCGTCTGGAGCCCGATCTTCTCGGCCAACTCGCGCGTGGTCGGCTGCACGAGCGCCGAGCCGTCCTGCAGGAACACGACCGGCAGGGCCGGCGTGCTCACGGACAGGCCGGCCACCATCTCGCGCGCCGTCGCATCGGTCTCCAGATCGAGCCACTGGTACGGGACCTGATTGCGCGACAGGAAGTCGCGCACCGCGAAGCTGGCGGGCGAGAGCGGCGTGCCGGCCACGCGGATGCCGTCGTAGGCCGGCCGTGCCCGCGCGAACCAGTCGGAGAGCAGGTCGTCGAGCACCGGGTAGAGCCGTTCGCTGGGCGGCTCCCACGGCTTGAGCAGGTAGTGGTCGAGCCCGATCCGGTTGATCGCCGTGATGGCCGTGTCCGTGTCCGCATACGCCGTCAGCAGCACGCGCCGCGCGTCCGGGTACAGCTTCAGCGCCTCCGTCAGGAACTGCGTGCCGGTCATCCCCGGCATGCGCTCATCGACCAGGAACAGCGCCACCGCCATGCCCCGCTGCTTCAGCTCGCGTGCCGTTTCGAGCGCCTGCTGCCCGGACGAAGCCTTCATCACACGGTACGTGCCCGCGTAATGGTGACGAAGGTCGCGCTCGACGAAGTTCAGGACCTCCGGCTCATCATCGACCGCGAGGATGACGGGTCTTGCCATTTGCCTGGCCTTTGCGGGAAGCGTTGCAAGTCCCGGCGCCGGGACGGATACGGCTCCGGGTTTACCCTCCGGTTCCGCGAAGGTAGCGTGGGTGATGCATCGGGGGCCACCCGCGGGGGGCACCCGCGGGGCAGGTCCGGGCCCGGACCAGGCACGGAGAGGGGCCGGCGGCCGTGCTCGCGGCCGCCAGCCCCTTCGTCCGGCTCGTGGGCGCCGAGCGCTACTTGTGCCCCCAGAAGATCTTCACGTCCTCCTGTGCCGAGGAGCCCAGCAGGTAATTCGGGTAGTCCACGGGGGATGTGGCCATTACGGTACCCGATCCGTTCTTGAACGCGGCGGGAGACGGAGGAAGCACGATGCTCCAGCTGCGGGTGCCGTTGCAGTCCACGAGCGTATGATCGCTCGAGCTGACCTGGCTGGACAGCCGTCCGTGCTTCTGGTCCTGGGTCAGCGTGACCGTGAGATCGACCAGTGCCGGATGGGAGCACGTCAGAGAGCCCGTGATCACGGGTTCCCCGGTGTTCGGACTGAGCACGACGTTCGGATCGATCGTGTTGGTGAATTCCGTGTAATCGTCGAACTCGAACGCGCCGATGTCACAGCCGAGACCCTGCGGCCGGGCGACGTAGCGCTGGTCGGTGGTCGGGCCGCATTGCGTACCGGCATCGATCGCCGGGTTTCCCCGTGGCAGCGCATGCGTAAACGTCGGGCCGCCATTGTCGGCGAGCGGGCCGAGGTCGATGGGATCGGCGTAGATCACGGTGGGCTGCGCGTTGTCCGGAAGCACGCAATCCGAGGCGTTGTTCGTGAGCTGGACACCGGTGTATTGCCCGAGGGTGATTGACACATCGACGTAGCAATTCGCGCGCCCCCCACTGCTGTTGTTGGCGATAATGCTGTTGCGCAGGTCGAAGTTGTCCGTGCCGAGCACCATCACTCCGCCGCCGTCGACCCCTGCCGAGTTGTACGCGATCGTGCTGTTGATCAGCGTGAAAGTGGCTCGATAGTCGTCGCTGAAGATCCCGCCCCCCCAGTTGTCCGTCTGGTTTCCCGACACGGTCGTGTTTATCAGGGTGAGCGGGCCATCGGTGGCGATACCGCCGCCAACGCCGCCAAGAAAATGCGCGAGCAGTCCGGTCGATTCATTGCCCGTCACGGTACAGTTCTCGAGCGTCAGGTCTCCGTGATTCGAGATGCCGCCACCATAGCCGCCGGCTCCTCCGGTGATCGTGATATTGCGCAGCGTGGCTGTCGCGCCGGCATCCACGACGAGCACGACATCGTTGCTTTGCGCGTCGAGCGTGATGCCGCCAGCCGCCGGACCCTCGACCGTGAGGGTCAGCCCGGCGGGAAGCGTCAGGTGCCCGGCCAGCTTGATCGTCTGCCCGGCGAGACCCGGATCGAAGGCGATCGTCGTGCCATCCGTGGCGATGACAAGCGCCTCGGCGAGCGAGCCCGACCCGCTCCCGCCGGTGTTCGTGACCGTGAGCACCGGCCCGACGATCACGGCTGCCGGCGCCGCGGTCCCGGGCGCCGTGGGGGATTCGTCGTCGAGACAGCCGGCGAGCGCAGCGCCGGCGAGAGCGATGGCGAGGGGAGTGGCGGTGATCCGGCGTAAACGCGACATCTTCAGCCTCCGGTCGTTGGGAACGGAAGTGTTCAATCGGACGTTCCGTTTACGCGAGATCGGGACGGAAAAGGTGCCAGGCTCCGCTACGAAGGTGAGGCCAGGGTGGGGGCGTCGCCTCGGCGTGCCGCCGGCTTCGCGCGGGTGCGCAAGGAGTCCCGCAGCCCGCGCGCCGCGTTGACCCGTTCGCTGCTGGCGCCGAACGCGTTCTCCAGCGCCGGTACGGCCCGGCCCGCGGCGTCGCGCGCGCCGGCCGTGTCGCCGAGTGCGAGTCGGGCCCGGGCGCGGATGAGCTCGGCGAGGCCGACCCAGGCGCTGCGCGCGAGCGCGAGCGAGTCGACGGCGGCGGCGGAGCGGGCGAGCAGCGCGAGCGAGTCGGCGGCCGCGGCGTCGCCCTCGAGCAGCCGCCATTCGGCCGCCGTGAGGAGCGGCTGGGACAACGCGGGCCGGGCGCCGTCCACGGCGAGCACGCGCAGGCTGTCCTCGAGGCTCCGACCGGCGAGCGGATCGCCTTGTTCGCGCCGCAGCCACGCGCCGAGCCACATCGCGTTCAGTCGTCGCTGGTAGGTGCCGGTCGGCAGGTCGCGGTAGGCCCGTTCGGCCTCATCGAGCCGGTGCTGTTCGAGGCGGAGCTGCGTCAGTGCCGGGGGGAGGTACCAGCTGATGCCCCCGGCACCCTGCGTCGTGTCACGCATCGAGCGACGGATCCAGAGGTCGGCGGAATCGAGCTGTCCGAGGCGGAGCTTGCCCCAGCCGTACAGGAAGGCCAGGATGCTGCCTTCTCCGCCTGGGCCGAGGATCTCCTCGCGCTCGCGGACCAGTCGGCGAGTCAGAGAATCCAGCTCGCTCAGCTCGCCCAGCTCACCCAGCGACGACGCCAGAAAGGTCGCCACGTTGGACAGGATGTCCGTGCCGGCGAAGCCCGTCGAGTCGAGCTCCATGACGATCTGGCGTTGATAGATGGCCGCCTCACGAGGCTGGTCCACTGCGCGCAGCGCGCCGGCGAGATCGTTCAGGGCCTGGAGCCGGATCGGGTCTCCCTGCGGCCCTTCCGTGGCCAGGACCGCGCGGCGGAGGACGGCGACCCCCGAATCGGGGCGGTTTTCGGCGACGAGCAGCACGCCCTCCGCGTCGAGACAGGTGAGTCGGGCGGCGGGGTCCGGCTCGCGGGTCCGCGCCAGGGCGCTCCACGCCTCGTCGAGTTCGACGTGCGCGGAGTCGACCCGGTCGTCGTAGGCGAGGCTGTAGACCCGCAGGCAGTCCACGGTCGCGAGACTCGACGGCAGGCCGGCGGCGAGCGCCATGCTGCGGGCGTCGCCGAGGACCTGCCGCTGCCTGCCGCGCTCCCCGATCTCGTAGAATCGGCCGGAGAGATCGGCGAGCAGGTCGATGGCGAGCCGGGGCTCGTCGCGGAACTTCCGCATGATCATGCGTTGCGCGAGCTCGATCAGCTCGACCGTATCGAGCGGGCGACCGTCCGGGCGTCGCGAATCGCTCAGGATGACCGACTGCACGTCGGCCGCGGCCTGCGACCGTCGCGCATCGTAGCGCGCGGCATCCCGCTGCTGCCTCGCCTCGCGCATCTGAGCCGTCGAGAACGCGGTCGCTCCCAGCAGCGCGACCAGCGTGACGGCCGCGGCGGTGACCGGAACGCGGTTCCGCCGCACGAACTTGCGGAGCCGGTACGCCGTGCTGTCCGGCCGCGCCAGGATGGGCTGTCCCGCGCGGAAGCGCTGCAGGTCCTCCTGTACGGCAGCGGCGGAGGTGTAGCGGCGCTCGGGTTCCTTGCGCATCGCCTTGCGGACGATGAGGTCGAGGTCGCCCCGGAGTTGCCGGCGCAGCCGGTTCGACGTCGTGCCCCGGGCCCGTGCGCGCGCCTCGAGGTCGGCCGCGTCGTGCTTGAGGTCGAGCGTCTCCGAGGGGTCGGGCGGCTCGACGTCGCAGACGACGCGTTCGATCTCGGTTGGTGTGCGCCCACCGATCTCGTACGGCCTGCGGCCGGTGAGCAGCATGTAGAGCAGCACGCCGAGCGCGTAGACGTCGGTCGCGGTGCTGACAGGCAGGCCGCGCACCTGCTCGGGGGCCGCGAACTCGGGCGTCATCGGGTAGAGCCCGGTCCGCGTGAGCGGCTCCGACTCCGACAGGGCGAGCGGGTCGAGCAGCTTCGCGATGCCGAAGTCGAGCAGCTTCAGCTCGCCGTCTTCGCTGACCAGGATGTTGGAGGGTTTGAGGTCGCGGTGCACGACCAGATGCTGGTGGGCGTACTGCACGCCGTCGCAGACGGCGGCGAACAGATCGAGCCTCTGCTCGACCGTGAAGCGCCGGTTGTCGCAGAAGCGATCGATGGGCTCGCCCTCGACGTACTCCATTGCGAAGTACGGAAGGCCGTCGGCCGTCACGCCGCCATTGATCAGCCGTGCAATGCGCGGGCTCTCGAGGAGCGCGAGGATGCGGCGCTCCTCGAGGAAACGGCGGATCAGGTCGTCTCCGGCCCATGGGCTGCGGATCAGCTTGAGAGCGACGCGTTGCCGGAACCGGCCGTCTTCGCGCTCGCCGAGGTAGACGGCGCCCATGCCGCCGCGGCCGATCCGACGGACGACACGGAACGGGCCGACGCGCTCCGGCACCGCGTCCTCGACTGGCAGCGCGTCCGGGTCGTCGAGGACGGATTCGTGGAGCCCGGCCGCCACGATCTCGAGGAAATCGGCGGACTCGCGGTGCGCCTCGAGCAGCTCGAGGACAGCGTCGCGGATGTCGGGTTCATCGCCGCAGACGCGGTCGAGGAAGGCGCGCCGGTCGTCGGCCGGCAGGTCGAGGGCCCGGTCGAAGAGCGCATCGACGCGCCGGAACCGGTCTGCCGCCGATTCATCCATGTCGGTCATCCGTGCGGTTTATTGGGGGTTTCGCCGTCGAATCAGGCGGCCGGGTCCTGCGTGATCTCCCGGTAGAGCCAGCTTTTCGCCTTCGCCCAGTCGCGCTTGGCGGTGCGCAGTCCGATGTCGAGGGCAGCCGCCGTCTCGTCCATCGTCATGCCGCCGAAGAAATGGCACTCGACGACCCTGGCCTGTCGCGCATCGAACTCACGAAGCCGGTCCAGCGCACCATCGAGCGCGACGACGAGGTCCGCCCGCTCCGCGGTCGCGATCCCGACCGCCTCGATGCGCACGCGCCGGAGCCCGCCGCCATGCTTCGCAGCCTGTTTCCGCCGCGCGTGGTCCACCAGAATGCGTCGCATGGCGGTCGCGGCGACGGCCATGAAATGCGCGCGGCTTCGCCACTGCACGCGCGTCTGGTCGATCAGCTTCAGGTACGCCTCGTGGACCAGGTCCGTGGTCGCGAACGTGTGGCCGGACGGCTCCTTCCGCAGATTGCGGTGGGCCAGCCCGCGCAGCTCCTCGTAGATGACCGGGAACGCCTCGGCGAGGGCACGCGCCGCAGCCGCGTCGGTCGGATCGGGCGGGTCCGGCGGATGCTCGACCGGCTCGTTCACTCGTGCATGCTCCCTGGGTGAGGCTCGCGATGACGACCTGAAGGGGAGGAAACGCGGGCCAGCCGCACAGACAGGTCGCGCCACCGATGACAAAGATGTCGGGGCCGGCGCAGGCCGCGCAACGACTGCGCCACCACCCGCATTGCGGCGCCGGCCTCGCTCTCCGGCCTCTGCATCAGGAGATCTCGCGTCGAGCCGCGACCGCGACACCTTCCGGCAGCGCCCCGGTCTGACACGCGCCATACCGGCCCGCCTCGCCCACGATCCGGTCCGGTCCGCCGCCGAGCCGTCGCATGAGTGCGATGAAGGGCACGGCCAGCCCCGCGGCGAGGCCACCTGCGACGTAGCCCGCCGCAAGCGAGCCACGGCTGGCCAGGAGCCCGAGTCCCGCCTGGCCGCCCATGCTGCCGCCGCTCGACACGAGCGACGCGAGCGAGAGCACGGTCGCGCGCTTTTCCGCGGGTACGACCATGTGCAGGTACGCCTGACGCACCGGCTGGAACACGCCCATCGCCATCATGGCGACGAGGTAGCAACCGACGGCGGCGGGGAACGAGCGGCTCAGGCCGGTGCCGATCGAGGCGAGGGCGAAGACGATGGCAGCACCGAGCAGCAGCGTGGTGCGCCGGCCGCAGAAACGTGTGATTCGCTCGACCAGCCAGTTGCCCGCCATCATCGAGAGAGAGATCGCGGCGGCGACCGTGCCGAGCACCCAGACCGCATCCGAGCCGAGCAGACCAAGGAAGTACGGCTGCCAGGCGTGGTAGCCCCACTCGAGGAAGATGGCGGGCATCGCGCCGGCGAGGAGGGCGAGCCGGGCGCGCGGCACGTTCCAGCCGAACCGGATCCCCTCGCGCCCCTGTTCCGCGATCGCTGCCGGCACCTCGCGAAGCCGGAGGCGGCGCACCGTGAAGCCGAGGTCCCGCATGGCGACGAACGCGTAGCCGAACGCGAGCAACAGCACGCCCGAGCGGAGGATGTACGGCAGGTTCAGGTCGATGTTACCGAGGAACCCGCCGCCGATGGTACCCGCCAGCATCGCGGCGGAAGATGCGAACTGGCCGCGGGCGAGGACGCGGTCGACCGGCCCCGTGTGGCCGGATGCGGTGAGCGCGTCCACGACCCAAGCCTCGACCGCGCCCGAGTAGAACGTGTAGCCGAGTCCGAGCACGACCGATGCGACGCAGAATCCGATGAGGCCGAGGCCGGCCCGGGCCACTGCGAGGTAGCCTGCCGTGCCGGCGGCGAGGACGAGCGTGCTGAGCAGGAACGAGTAGCGTCGCCCACGCGTGTCGGCGACGATCCCCGTCGGCAGCTCGAACACGGCCATGCTGCCGGTGAAGACCGCGTTCGCGATGAACACCTCGAGCAGCGTCAGTCCGCCCTCGCGCAGCAGGAACAGCGTGTTCGTGCCCCAGATCAGCGAGGCCGCGAGCGTGTACAGCGCGGCGATCACGTAGTACGTCCGCGCGATCCGGGTCGGGGAGAGGGACGGGTCGGGCTGGCTCATGGGTGTCCGGTACGGGGGCCAAATCGCGCGGTCGGCCGGTGTCGCCGACGCCAAGGGAACGGCGCCGGCCGATCCCGGCAAGCGTCACCGCTCCGCGTGGAGCGGGCCCGGGAGGCGGATCACAAGGACCTACCCCGATCACCGGCAGAGGACCTATCGTGAGGAATCCCCCAACAACGGAGGCTCGACCCATGGCCAGGTATGTGACCCTCTACAACTTCACGGACAAGGGCGTCCATGCGGTGAAGGATTCGCCGACGCGGCTGAAGAGCGCGATCAAGCGGGGGGATGCCGCCGGCGTGAAGGTGATCGCGGCATGGTACACCGAGGGCCCCTACGATCTCGTCACGATCAGCGAGGCCGAGGACGAGAAGACCGCCACCGCGTTCGCCCTGTCGATCTCGGCCCAGGGCAACGTGCGCAGCATCACGATGCGGGCCTGGAGTCCGGACGATTTCGCGGAGATCGTCAGCCGCATGCCGTAGCGAAGCGGCTGCCGCCGCCGGCGCCGCGCCGGCCGCACCCGGAGTGCGCCGTCAGCCGCCGATGCGCAGGAACCCGTGCGCTTCCGCCGACCAGCGGAAGCGCACTCCGGCGCACGATCCGCCCACACGGAGATCGCGAGCGCCGGCTTCGGCGAGAGCCCGCCGGCGGTCATTTTCCCGGCGCATGTTCTGGCACTCGTCGGTCTCGCCGGAGGCGCACACGCGGTCCACGAGCGCGGCGTCGAGCAGCGGGCTGGTGACCTCGACGGGTGGAGCGGCCGTCGCGCAGTCCTCCTGCAGCGGAACGCGGAATCGCCACGTCTCGACCGCGCGCTCGCCCTCGCAGGCCGCGACATAGACCATCACGGCACCGTCCTCGCGCTTCCAGAACACGACATCATCGTTTCCGTCGGCGGTGAGGTCGCCCGTCACGACGGCCGACTCGTCCCACGAGTCCGGTGCGGCGGCCAGCGCCGCGGCGGCACAGGCGGGCGGTTCCGGCCGGGGCCGGGCAGCCAGGAGCAGCGGAGCGGCGAGGAGCGGAGCGGCGAGCAGGGCAGTGCGCATGACGACCTCCGGTTCCCGGTGATGCGAGTGTCGTCGGACGCGACCGTGTGATGCCACGGCTCGCCGCCTGGCGGGAGAGGGATCAGGAGGGCGCGTGACGCTCGTGCGGTGCGTCGATGGCGACGCCTCTGAAGAGGTATATCGGGCGCGTCCGCGTCCGAGTTGAGCCGCACGATCCGGTCCCGCGCCACCGCGCCTACGTCCAGGCGTCCGCTTGCGAGGCCGGGGCGGCCGGGCCACGATTCCCGGAACGTTCGTTTCCTCCGGTCCCTGGAGCTGGTCATGAAGCGCGTCCTCCGTGTGACGTGGTCTCTTCCGCTTGCCCTGGCGCTCGCGGCAGCCTTCCTGCCCGCGGCCGCGGTCGCGCAGCAGGCCGTCCCGACGCCCGCCTCCGTGATCGGCTTCGAGCCGGGCGCCGACTTCAAGCTGGCGACATACGAGCAGTCGATCGAGTACTTCCGCCGGCTGGAGCAGGCGAGCGACCGGATCCGGCTCGTGGACGTGGGGAAGACCTCGGAAGGGCGGGACTGGTTCGTCGCACTCATCTCATCGCCGCAGAACCTCGCGGCCCTCGATCGCTACCGCGAGATCGCGATGCGGCTGGCGCACCCTGCCGGGCTCACGGATGACGAGGCGCGGGACCTGGCGCACGAGGGCCGGGCGCTGGTGGACATCAGCGGCGGGCTGCACGCGTCCGAGGTGGCGGGTGCGCAGCACACGATCGAGCTGGCCTGGGAGCTGGTCTCCTCGCGCGGCGACCCGCGCATCGACGCGATTCTCGACAATGTCATTCTCATGCTCTGGCCGTCGCTCAACCCGGACGGCCAGGACATCGTGGTGAACTGGTACCGCGAGAACGTGGGCGGGCCGTACGAGACCGCGCCGCTCCACGAGTTGTACCAGAAGTACATCGGGCACGACAACAACCGCGATGCGTACATGCTGAACGTGCCCGAGTCGCGTGTGATCGCGCGGACCTGGCGGGACTGGGAGCCGGAGATCATCTACGTGCATCACCAGTCGTCGCCGTTCCCGACGCGGATCTGGCTGCCGCCCTTCGCGGAGCCGATCGCGGACCGGACGCCGGGCCTGATCGCGCGCGAGACCAACGCGATCGGAATGCTGATCGCGCAGGAGTTGGACTCGCGCGGCCAGCCGGGCGCGACGCATATGGGCACCGGCTTCGACGCGTGGTATCCCGGCTACATCGACTACATGCCCGTGCTCCAGAACGTCGCGGCCTGGTGGACGGAGACCGCGCTGTTCAGCTACGCGACGCCCGGGTACTACACGATCCGCGATTTCCCCGCGAACTACCGCGACCTGCGGCCGGACGCGCTCTACACGAGCCCGTGGCCGGGCGGCTGGTGGCGGCTGCGCGACGCGGTCGAGTACATGACGACGGCGTCGGTCGCGACGCTCGACTACGCGGCCAAGTTCCGCGAGCAGGTGCTCTACAACCGCTACCAGTCGGGGCGTGACGCGATCCGCCGCTACCAGAAGGAGCCGCCGTTCGCGTACATCGTGCCGCAGGAGCAGCGCGACCCAATGGCGGCGGTCGAGCTGCTGCGCCGGCTCGCGTTCAACGGGCTCCGCGTCTCACAGCTCACGGCCGCGGTCGACCAGGACGGAATGACGTACCCGCGCGGCACGTGGGTCATCCCGATGGACCAGGAGTTCGCCGAGCTGGCGCGGCAGCTGCTCGAGCCGCAGGTCTATCCCGATCTGCGCGAGTACCCGGGCGGGCCGCCGGAACAGCCGTACGACGCGGCCGGCTGGACGCTGCAGTACCAGATGGGCGTGCGCGTGGTCGCCGCGAAGGCGCCGCTGTCGGACGCGTTCCGCGCCGCACTACAGTCCCTTGAGGGCGAGCCGGTGGCGCGCGACGCGTCGCCGCTCTCGGAGCTGACGACGAACGCGACGGCGGCGGGCATCGTGCCGCCCGCGGGCCGCATCACCGGGTCCGGACCCGCACTTGCCGTGGATCCCGCGCAGAACGACGCGTTCCGCGTGGTGAACCGGGCGCTCGCGGCGGGCGGCACGGTCCGGTTCGCGGCGGCCGAAGGCAACCGCGGCGGCAGATACGTGATCAGCGGCATGAGCGGCGCGACACTGGAGGGCTGGGTGCGGGAGCTCGGGCTCCGCGGAGAGCGGACCTCGGCGACGGGCACGCCGGTGCGAGGACGGATGGCGCTGTACAAGCCGTGGACGGCGAGCATGGACGAGGGCTGGACGCGCTGGCTGCTCGACCGCTACGAGTTCGGCTACACGACGATCACGAACGCGGACTTCGCCGCGGGCGACCTGCGCGCGCGGTTCGACGTCATCGCGTTCGCGTCCGACGGCGCGCGGACGATCCTCGACGGCTTCGCGAAAGGCTCTGTGCCGCCGATGTACGAGGGCGGGATCGGCGAGGCGGGAGTGCGCGCGCTGGACGCGTTCGTCCGCGCGGGCGGCACGCTCGTCTGTCTCAACCGGAGCACCGACCTCGCCATCCAGCAGCTGCACCTGCCGGTCACGAACGCCGTCGCCCGCATTGACCGGAAGGACTTCTTCGCCAGCGGCTCGATCCTCGAGGTGATCACCGATCCCGCCGAGCAGGTGATGGCGGGGATGCCGGACCGCGCGGCCATCTTCTTCGACGGCAGCCCGGTATTCGAGCCTGGCGACGGGTTCGAGGGTGAGGTCCTGGCGCGCTACGCGGACGCCGGCTCACCGCTGCTGTCCGGCTACCTGCTGGGGGAGAAATACCTGAACGGAAGGGCCGCGGCGCTCGAGGTGCGCCACGGCGATGGACGCGTCGTGCTCATCGGCTTCCGACCGCAGTGGCGCGGTCAGCCGTTCGGCACGTTCCGCGTCCTGTTCAATGCACTGCTGCGATCCGGGGGCTGACGCCGGCCGCCCGCGCGACGCCGTTGCCGAGCCAGGCGCGGGCCTCGGCCTCGTCGCGGAACACGGCGACGCGGCCGTCGCGGTCGCTCCGCATCTCGTACATGCGGGCCATGCCGAAGGTCGAGTCGCTCGTCGCCACGATCGCGATGATACGCGACGTGACTCGCTCGCCGTACACTTCGTCCATGGACAGCAGGTCTTCGATGTCGGCGGAATTCACGCGCAACTCCGTGATCCCCCGGACATCGACCAGCTCGCGGAATCCGAGGCCGAGCCGCGGATCCGCGTTCAGCACCTCACGCATCTCTATCACTTCGTCCCCGGTCAGAACGCCCAAGGCCACGATCGTGATCAACTGCAGATCTTCGTCCAACTCGTATGTTATTGCCACGCAACTTCCTCCCCGCAATCGCTCGGGGCCGGCCCCTCACCGGCCGCGGACCCTGTGAGCGTAACGGCGGCGGGACGGGCGAGGTAGCGGCCGTTGCCGGGTGGATGGGCGGGGTAAAGCCCTACGGGGCGTAGGGACTCGGGTTGCGGGAGCGGAGGCGGAGGCGTTTGCGGGAGCGTTTGCGGGAGCGGGAATGATGCGGGGGTTCGAGGCGGAGCGCATACGGTTGGTCGTGCTCGATGTGGTCGGCACGACGGTCGATGACGGCGGGGCGGGGGCGTCCGTGGTGGCGAACGCGTACCTCGAGGTGTTTGGCGACGCCGGCATCGCGATCCGGGCGGCGGACGTGTCCCGGTTCCGCGGGCTCGACAAGCGGGAAGCGGTGGCGCGGCTGCTCACGTTGGAGGGCGGTGGCCGGCCGGCGGACGCGGACGTGGACCGCATCACGACGCGACTGCTGGCAAGGATCGAGACGGCGCTCGGCGCCGCGCGCGAGATCGAGGGCGCGAGCGCCACGTTCACGTTCCTCCACGAGCGCGGCGTGCGGGTCGCCCTGGCCAGTGGACTGCCGGACTCGCTCGTGCACGGCGTCGCGGACCGCCTGGGCTGGCCGGCCCGTGGCCTGGTCGACTACGTGACGAGCGCGGAAGCGGCGGGCGGTGGCCGGCCGGACCCGGCGATGGTGCTCGACGCGATGGCGCACTTCGGCATCGAGGACGCGCGCGCCGTGCTGAAGGTCGGCGACACGGTGGCGGACGTCGAGGAAGGACGGAACGCGGGGGTCTGGACCGTGTCGGTGCTGACCGGGACGCAGGGCCGGGATTCGCTGGCGGCGGCGGGGCCCGACTTCATCCTCGAAACCGTCGCGGAAATACCGTCGCTCTTCTCGAAAGCGCCGGGTCCGACTTAACGAATGCGGGATTCGCGCGATCCTCAGGGCAAGGGACAGGCGCGGGTCGCCGGCGGCGAGGGCCGCCCCGCCCCCGCCTCGCGCGGAGCATTCGCGATGGACACGACGAGCCGACGGTGGCGCGCCTCCGTGACGCGAACCCTGCTGGTCCTTACGGCCCTCTTCCCGGCCAGTTGCGATGAGCCGAGCGCCCCGGACACGGGGGACGAGGCCGGCGTGCCTGCCGGGGCCGACGTCGCCTATTCATTCCCGATCGACCGGGGCGACGATGCGGGGACGCCGGGCACCTACAAGGGCCTCTGGCTCCGGCTGGTGGACAACGGCGAGCCGGTGGTGACGCCGGTCGATGGCGTGATCGGCGTCGTCTGCATCGGCATGAGCAACGGCAACCAGGAGTGCTCGGACTTCATCCAGCGGCTCGCCGGCGCGTACGCGGCCGACGTGAACCC
>CAWAYJ010000026.1:0-27233 GCA_963786235.1 uncultured Gemmatimonadales bacterium | reverse complement strand
CTGCAGGCGCCGCACGATCACGGAGTCAATGCAGGTACCGGAGACGACGCCGAGCTGGCCGAGCCTCGACACCGCGCGCGCGAGCGTCCAGTTGGAAACGCCGATTCCCATGCCGCCCTGGATGATCGCGGGCAAGGGTCGAGCGCTGGCTTCACACATTCGAGATCCCTCGATTGGCCGGCTCAGAAGAGGGGGGGAGGGCCCACCGTACATCTTGAAGGTCGCCGGGTCCGGGGTCCGGCGCAAGCATCGTGCCCGATCGTTGCCGGCGCGGTACCGGCGTCCGCCGGCGTCGGCTACGGGCCGTCGGCCGTCTCCGGATCGGCGGATGCGCCGAGCTTCGCGAGGTCGATGCGGAACAGCTCCGCGGCCGTCTTCCATGCGATGCTCTCGCGGGCCTTCTCCGGGAAGTCCAGACTGTTCATGAACTTGACGTACGGCCCCATCTCGACGAGGGGCCAGTCGCTACCGTACATGAGCTGGCTGCCGGGATCGCCCATGTAGGCGATCAGGTCTTTCACGCGGGTCACGAGGTAGCGTTCGAACTCGTAATCGAAATCGCCAAGCGTGAGCCCCGAGATGTCGGCGTACACGTTGTCGTTCTTGTAGAGCACCTCGGCCGTGTCCTGGAACCACGGGTTGCCCAGATGGCAGATGACGAAGCGGACATTGGGGTAGTCGACGGCCACGTCGTCGACGAGGAGCGGGTGCGCCTGCCGCACCTTCGCGCCCTTGGCGTAGGTGTCGCCGCAATGAATCATTACGGGTACATCGTGCTTGGCGGCGAGGCGGAAGACGGCCTCGAGGGAGGGATCGTTGATGGCGTACTTGTCGTATCCGGGGTACAACTTGATGCCTTTCACGACGCCGTCGCGGATGCGCTCTTCCATGTGGAAGAGGTCGGTGCGGGCATTGCTGCGCCAGCGTAGCCCCTCGACGACCGTGGTCCGCGGATCCTCCGCGAGCACTTCCAGGATGTGCTCGACGGAAGGCCGATCCACGTTGACCATGTAGGAGGTAAGGACGACGGCGTGATCGACGCCGTTGGCCCCCATCGCGGCCCAGAGCTTCTGGACGTTCTCCTCAGTGGGCCGGTGGTTGTGATCGTTGCCGGTTTCGTTGCCGGTGTGGTAGTTGTTCAGGTGCACGTGGCAGTCGATGAGCATGCGGACCGATCGTTGGAGGAGCGGGACGAGCCCATGAGTGAGCGAAAAGCCGACAGCGGTGCTGGAAAGAAGTTACGGCTGAAAGACTTCGAGAAAAAGATCAAGGTCCGGCCGATGACGCTCACGGAGTATGACGACCTGGTCGCGATGCAGCAGCGCTGCTTCCCGGGCATGCTCCCGTGGGGCCGGGACCAGATCGCGAGCCAGCTGGCGATCTTCCCGGAGGGCCAGCTGTGCATCGAGTACGACGGGCGCCTCGTCGCCTCGTCGAATTCGCTGATCGTGGACTACGACCGGTACGTGGAGTGGCACGACTGGAAGCGAGTGGCGGACGCCGGCTACATCCGCAACCACGCGCCGGACGGCGACACGCTGTACGGCATTGAGATCATGGTGGACCCGGAGTACCGGGGCATGCACCTGGCACGCCGGCTGTACAACGCGCGCAAGGCGCTGTGCCGGAAGCTGAACCTCGCCCGCATCGTGATCGGCGGCCGGATACCGGGGTTCGGCGCGCAGGCGGAGGGCATGAGCGCACGGGAGTACGTCGAGAAGGTCATTGAGCGCGGGCTCTACGACCCGGTGCTCACGATCCAGGTCGCGAACGGGTTCGTCCTGCGCGAGCTGATCCCCGACTACTTCCCGTCGGACGAAGCATCGCGCGGGTACGCGACGCACCTGGAGTGGACCAACCTGGACCACGTGCGCGACCCGCAGCGGCAGTGGCTGCGCGTCTCGGTGGTGCGGCTCTGCGCCGTGCAGTACCAGCTGCGGCCCATCGACAGCTGGGACGAGTTCTGCACGCAATGCTCGTACTTCATGGACGCGGCCGCTGACAGCCGCGCCGACTTCGTACTCTTCCCGGAGCTGATCACGACCCAGCTGCTAGGCTTGCAGGCCGAGCGCCGTCCCGCCGACGCGGTCCGCATCCTTGCCGGGCGCACGCCCGACTATCTGGACTTCTTCGCGCGCTCGGCGGTGAAGTACAACGTGAACGTGATCGGCGGGTCGCAGTTCACGCTCGAAGGCGACCGCCTGTTCAACGTGGCGTACCTGTTCCGCAGGGATGGCACGATCGAGCAGCAGCGCAAGCTGCACATCAGCGCGGATGAGCAGCGCTGGTGGGGCCTCGTGGCGGGCGAGCACCTGGAGGTGTTCGAGACGGACCGCGGCCGGATCGCGATTCTGCCGTCCTACGACGTGCAGTTTCCCGAGCTGTCGCGCATCGCCGCCGCGCGCGGCGCGCAGATCCTGTTCGTCCCGTTCAGCGCGGACGACCGGACCAGCTACCTGCGCACGCGCTACTGCGCGGTGGCGCGGGCGGTGGAGAACGACGTGTTCGTCGCCATTCTCGGGGTGCACGGGCAACCTGCCGTTCGTGCCCAACGCCGACGTCCACTACGCGCAGTCGGGCATCTTCACGCCGCTCGACTTCTCCTTCGCGCGGGACGGCATCGCGGCCGAGTGCACACCGAACATTGAGACGCTCGTCATGGCCGACGTCGACCTCGAGCTGCTGCGGCGCCACCGGTACTCGGGGACCGTGCAGCCGTGGAACGACCGGCGTGACGATCTCTACAGCGTGGTCTGGCAGGAGCCGCAGGGCGGGACCGAGCGCGTGTGAGCGGCCGCGAGCCGGCGTTCGAGTTCCGGCCGCTGGCGGAGTCGGACCTGCCGCTGCTCGGCGACTGGCTGGGCCGGCCGCACCTCCGCGAATGGTGGCGGGAGCAGGATCTCTCGCTCGCCGCGCTCCGCGAGAAGTACCTGCCCCGCATTGCGGGCAGCCACGCCGCGCACCCGTTCATCGCGTCGCTCGACGGTGAGCCCATCGGATACATCCAGTTCTACCCGGCAGCGGAGGTCGCCGGCTGGTGGCCGGACGAGCCCGGTCCCGGCGTGCTCGGCATCGACCAGTTCCTCGGCGACGGCGGCCGGCTCGGACAGGGGCTCGGAACGGCAATGGTCTCGCAGTTCGTCGCATGGCTTTTCGCCGACCCCGCCGTGACGGAGATCCGGCTGGATCCGCGGCCGGACAACGCGCGCGCGATCCGCTGCTACGAGAAGGCCGGGTTCCGCGCCACGGGCGAGATCGACACGCCGGACGGACCGGCGGTGATGATGGTGCTGGGGCGGGAACACTACACCGCATGGAGGAAGCGATGCGAAACGGAAGCGCGCTGATTCCCCTGCTGATCATCCTGTGCGGTTGCGCCGGCGACGAGACAGGTGCCGCCGGCGACATTGCGGCCGCGGCTGGTGACGCTGGAGCACGACTCGCTGGACGTTCCGTACCTGATCCTGTACCGCATCCATCGCCATTGAGCACCCCGACCGGAGAACGCGGCGATCAGCTCGCGGCCGCGCTGATCCGCGACGTCTCGGCGTTCCGGGGCGCGAGCGCGCAGTACGCGGCCGCGGTCCGGGACGGCCTCGCCGATTTCCGCACCGCCACGGCCGCGGGCCGCCGGCCGGTCCCGTACGTGCTGCGCGTGCCCGGCGCGGAGGGTGCGCCCGTCGAGGTGTGGGTGGCGGCGATGCAGAGCGGCGCGGGCGAGGTGCTCGCACCGGAGCTGGTGCTGGAGCTGGCGGCGCTCTATCACGAGATCGAGGGCGCATCACCGAAGTACCTGCGCTACGCGGAATTCACGGAGCGGAGCGTCTGGCCGGTCGAGGCCGGCGACACGGCCGGCTTCTACGATCCCCGCAGCGGCCGCTTCCGGCCGGAGTTCGCCGCGCACATGCGGCAGCTCGAAGAAATCGTCTCCGACCTGGAGCGGACGCACGGCCTCGCACAGCACGCGCTCGAGAACCTGCTCCGGCACTACCCGGGGCTGGCGGCGGACACGGTAACGGGCTGAGGCGCCGGGCAGCGCGTTCCTGGACGCGCTGCCGTACGGGAACGGGACCTGTCAGCTTTGTTGCCCGTACGACACGCCGGACGGCCGCTGAAGCTGCTAGCGCCGTCCGGAGAGCGGCACGACCACCATCAGGCGGTGCGTCACGACCCGGAAGTCGGGCATGTTGACCGGGTCCGTGGGCGCGACGAGGAAGTCGTTGCCGCCGGGCGCTTCCGGCACCGCGACGTCGATGGCCGTGCGCGTGCCCCAGAAGCCGCTCGGGTAGTCGAAGCCCTTGGCGACCCAGCGGCCGGTGTAGTGGACCTCGGCGCGGCCCAGCTTCAGGAAGCCGCCCCAGCTCGGCGACCACTCGATCCAGCTCTCGTTCGTCGCGACGGTTGTGTCGCGCAGGAAGTTCTGCTGGTCCAGGTGGTAGCCGTAGCGATTGACGCGGAGCCCGAGCTCCATGCCGCCCGGGTTCCACTCGTGCTCCAGGCCCAGCGCCATCGTCCAGTTGGCGAAGCGAAACTCGTTGTCGATGGTCTTGTCGCCCTTGCCGAGCTTGCCGCCGGGCGTCACGACCGCGCTGTCCGCGAACGCCCACGTGTGGCTCCGTCCCGGCAGAAACATCAGCTCCGCGCCGAGCAGTGTCCGGCCTTGCTGGCTGGTGACGCCGGTCCCGATCCCGAACACGGTCGAGTTGCCCGGGTCACGCGGGATGTTGACGAGGTCGTAGTTCGGAATGTGGGGGTGCGACTTGGTGTTGCCGATCAGCACCAGGCCGAAGCGGACGCCCGGGTCGCCGGTCGGCGCGGTGTAGCGGAGCGAGCCGCTCCACGTCGTGGTGCGGTCGAGGTTGGTCTCCATACGCGTGGTCGGAGTCCACGGCGTCGGCACGGGCGGCTCCACCGGCGGCCACGTGAGGTAGACGACGTCGTGGGTCATGTCCACGTCGCTCTTCGCCACCATCCCTTCCAGCCGCCGCTCCCCGCCCAACTCGTGCAGCACGCCGACGCGCAGATCCGTGATGGTGCCACTCTGCGCGATGCTCATGCTGTTGGCGTAGAGCTGGCCGACGCCATTGATCGCGTTCAGGTCGGCGCGGTAGGCGGCCACGCCGACCGCCGTCCGGCCACGGTCGAACGACCGCCCGAGCGAGCCGGCGACGTACGTGTTGGTGGCGGCGTCGTCGCGCAGCAGCGACCCGTTCGCCGGCTGCGGCATCCACCAGAACTGCTGGGCGTCCGGCGCCTGCACCTCCTGCAGCGCCACGGTCCCGGTCCCGAACCAGCGCGTTCCGCCGAACGTGAACGCGAGCGGCAGCGTGTGGCCGCCCACGTTCGTCCCGTCGCCGCCGCCGTACGTCACGGGCGAGGCGATGAGCCACATGCCGTGGAGCCGGGCGCCGCGGGCCGGGTTGGCGAAGGCGTCCCCGAGCGGATCGTCGTACGCGATGGAGAGCCCGCCCATGCCCATGCCGCGGGAGGGGAAGATCAGGTACTGCTCGCCGGTCGCGATCGGCACGGTCTTGATCGAGATGCTCTGCGCCGCGAGCGGGGCGGCGGCGGCGAGGCCCGCCATGATGGCCGGAAACAACCGTCGAAACGGCCCGAGGTCGTGCGAACTCATGTCCATGACTCCATGTGGCTGCGCCGGAAATCGTGACCGACCCCCACGGATGCAACGCCCGGGCCGGGCAGTCCATGGACACGCTCGGGCGCCGGACGCCGTAGATTGCGACCCGGCGGGGATCCCGGGAATCTCGACGAGAGGAGACACGCGATGGGAAGGGAACAGCCGCGCGCGGTACCGCGCGCGCATTCGACGGACGCGTATGCCCCGCAGGAGATCGCGCGGAAGGTGCTCGAGATCGGCGTCGCCAAGGCGAGCCTGCCCGCGCGCGATTCGATGGCGCTCGCCGTCCTGGCCGGCGCCTTCATCGGGATGGGGGCGGCCTTCTCCACGCTGACATCGACGGGCTCCGTGCTCGGGTTCGGCTTCACCCGCGTGGTCGCCGGCCTGGCCTTCTCGCTCGGGCTCATCCTGGTGGTGGTCGCGGGGGCGGAGCTGTTCACGGGCAACAACCTCGTGGCCATGGCATGGGCGTGCGGCGCGATCCGGACGCGGCAACTGCTGCGCAACTGGGGGCTCGTGTACATCGGCAACCTGGTCGGCTCCATCGCCACGGCGCTGCTCGTACTGTGGTCCGGGACCCTGGCGTTCGGCGATCACGCGGTTGCAGCGAACGCCGTGACGATCGCCGCCGCGAAGTGCCAGATCGGCTGGGTGGAGGCCTTCTTCCGCGGCATGCTCTGCAACGCGCTGGTCTGCCTCGCCGTCTGGCTCTGCCACTCGGGGAGGTCGACGACGGACAGGGTACTCGCCGTGCTCTGGCCGATCACCGCCTTCGTCGCACTCGGGTTCGAGCACTGCGTCGCCAACATGTATTTCATCCCGCTCGGCATCCTGCTCAAGGGCCGTCCGCAGCTGGCGGGTATCGCCGGCGTCGAATCGCTCGATCTGGCGGGCTTCGCCCACAACCTGGTGCCGGTGACGCTCGGCAACATTGTCGGCGGAACGCTTCTCGTCGCGGGCATCTACTGGTTCGTGTACCTGCGGCCGGAAAGCGGGAGGGACGGCGGGGCCGGCTGACCGGCCGGGCGCGGGGCCCCGTGAAACCCGCAGGTCGTGCCCGAGTATTGAAACCGGCGCGGCGAATGACCGGCCGCGCGGAGCGGGAATCTCATGAGCACGCTTGCCGTCGCAGACCAGCAGTACCAGATCCTCGCATCGCTGAGGCGGCTCGGCGGTCGCGTCACGTCAGGCGACGTGGCGGCGGACTCGGGGCTCGACAGCGCCGACGTCCGGCACGGCCTCAAGAGCCTGCTGGCGTCGCACCGTGGCCACCTCGACGTCTCCGATTCCGGGGAGCTGCTCTACCAGTTCGACCGTCGCCTGATCGAGCGCGGCAGCGAACCCTTCCTCGCACGGGCGAAGCGGGCCGTCTCTTCCTTCCTGGGCCGCGCCTTCCGGGTCTGGATCGTCGTGATGCTGGTCGTCTACTTCGTGGTCTTCGTCGCGCTCGTGATCGGGGCCCTGTTCGCGGGCCAGCGGGGCGGTCAGGGCGGCGGCCGCCGGAGAGGGCGCTGGGGCGGGCGCGGTGGCGGTTCCCTGCCCAACTTCTTCTTCTGGTACTGGATCTGGGGGCCGCACTGGCGCATTGGGCGGCCGTACTACGGGCGCCGGTGGGAGCGGACGCTCGCGCACGACGACACGGTTCCGTTCTACAAGAAGGTCTTCGCCTTCGTGTTCGGCCCCGACCGGCCGCGGCCGACGCAGGAACAGCGTGACCGCGACACGATCCGGCTCATCCGCTCGCGCCAGGGCGTGCTCACGGCCGCCGAGCTGATGGAGCAGCGCGCGCTCACGTTGCCCGAGGCGGAGGAGGAGCTGGGCCGGCTGATGGGCGCGCACGACGGCGAGCCGCTCGTGTCGCCGGACGGCGTCGTCGTCTACGCCTTCCCCGGGCTCATGACGAGCGCACAGGGTCGCGTGCGCGTGCGGGCGCCGAACCCGTCGTGGATGCGGCTCGAGTATCCGCTCGAGCTGACCGGCAACACCGCCCGGGCCAACGCCGCCATTGCCGGCATGAACGGTTTCACGCTGGCCGCCGCGGCGACCGCGCCCTGGTTCATCTTCCCGCGGCTCGGTATCGGCGGGCCGGCCGCGGTCTGGGGCCTGATGGTCGTGCCGATCGTGTTCAGCGCCCTGTTCTTCGGCGTTCCGTTCTTCCGCCGTTTCGCGATCCGGCGCGAGAACCGGCGACGCGAGGCGCGCAATCTGCGCCGCGTCCTGCTCGGCTACGTCGATTCCCGCGAGCTCGACGGCGGCCGTGCCGTCGGCCTCACCGAAGCGCACCTCCACGTGTCGGCCCGCCTGGAGAAGCAGGTGGTGACCCGCGAGGCGGTCGAGGCGGCGCTGAACGCGCTGGCCGCCGAGTTCGACGCGGACGTCACCGCCGCCGACGACGGCAACCTGTGGTTCCGCTTCGACGCCATCCGGCGCCAGTACGCGGCCGGTGAAACGGTGCGCCGGACGCTGCAGCTCGAGAACCGCACGCTCGGTGAGATCGTGTACTCGACGGCGGACAGCGGGAAGGAAGCCGAGGAACGCGAGCTCGCGCTGTTCGACCGGAAGCTCGCGGGCGACGAGGCGCTTTCCGGGTACCTGCCCTCCGTGGACCGCGTCGCGTACGAGGACGACTTCGAGGTCGTCGCGCACGGCTGATCAGTTCCCGACAAGCTGACGGTCGGACTCGAACCGACGACCTGCTGCTTACAAGGCAGCTGCTCTACCAGCTGAGCTACGTCAGCACTCTTATTTCCATCTGTTACCAAAATCTACCTCATCCTAGTTACACGCATAGGCACGTATTCCCGACCGTCACCGGAGCAGCGCCTCGAGCCAAGCGGGCATCCCGCGTTGGCAGAGCCGGACGGCGGGCGAGTCGCGGAACTCGTCGAACGTCTGACCCCGCGCGCTCGAGCCAGGCGCGCAGCTCCGCCTCGGACGCGAGGTTCAGGTCCCACGTCCGCTTGGGCCAGTCCGCGTTCTTCGGGTCGGCGGACGCGTTCGGGGCTTTCATCATGGGAACACGATGGGACGGCTGTAACCGCCCGGTCAAGGCCGTGTCAACGGCATGTGGGGCGTCGAGTCCGGTCGTTTTCCTGTCGCTGCCGCACGCGCTATGTTTCCACCGGTTGTTTCCATCCCCCGAGTCATTGCGGAGGTGTCGGATGCCGGACGCGCACGTGTCATACCCGGTCCCCCTTTCTCGCTACACGCAGATCGTCCCCGTGCCGCTCGGGTCGAGTACAGGGGTCGACGAACTGGTCAAGGGAAAGCTCGGGGGCGGGACGCCCGATATGTGGGAGGTCCTGGCCGTCGGCGACGATTCACGAGTCTCTGTTCGCGGTCGTCGGTAAGCTGAGGCCAAGGCAGGGGGATCGCTAGCGACGCGGCAAGAGGGTTAAACGCACTCTGGGGAGGGTTCCATGCCAAGGGCGACTCGGCTTCGTAGACTTCGTGGCTTGGAAGAAGTGTTGCGCTCGCCCGTGCTCTCGTACGTCACAAGCACGCGGGAGAACGCCGAGGCACAGATGGGGATGGATGCGATCCGGTTTCTCTACGAGCATCTCCGGCTGGTCCAACCCCGAGTCGAGACGCTCAACCTCTTCATTCATAGCAATGGCGGGGACGGCATCGTGCCGTGGAAGCTCGTTACGCTCATTCGCGAGTACTGTGACCGTCTTCGCGTGCTTGTTCCGAACCGAGCGTTCAGTGCGGCCACGTTAGCGGCTCTCGGCGCCGACGAAATAATGATACATCCCATGGGGATGCTCGGCCCCACCGATCCAAGCATCACGGGTCCATACAACCCGAGAGACCCGAGCGGCAACCCCCTTCCGATCAGCGTGGAAGAAGTGCTGGCCTACTTTGCTTTGGTGCGGGAGGACGCCGGCATCAATCACGAAGATCAGGTGGTCGATGCCGTAAACAAGCTCGCGGACAAAGTCCATCCGATCGCTCTCGGGTCGGTGAAGAGGACACACGGTCAGTCACGAATGATTGCTGGCAAATTGATGGCACTTGGGAAGCCGGCGCTCGACGAGCACAAGGTGGAAGAGATTGTGGCGAACCTCACGTCGAAGCTCTACTACCACGGACACCCGATCAACCGGCAGGAGGCGAAACAGATCGGACTTCGGATCGTTGAGTGCCCGACCGAAGTCGAGACAGCCATGTGGAGGCTATACGAGGAGTACGAGAGGGACATGGACCTACTCGTTCCTTGGCAGGTCGCGTACGCCCTCTCTGCCCTCGCCGTCAACCCGACAGTCGGCCAGCCCGTAACTGTCGATGTGCCAAAGATGTACTACGTTTTCATCGAAAGCCGGGGTCGGTGCGATACGTTCACCATTGACCACAAGGTCACCGGAACGATTGAGGCCACTGGCGCGATCAAGGCCCAGGGTGTCATTGTACGGATGGGCTGGAGGACGATACTAGGATAAGGCGGCGTTGATGCCGAGGGTTGAGTGGCAGGTCTTTCCCGGGGAGCCTTGGCAATGAAGCAAGCCCAAGTCCTGAATCAGAGCAGAGCCTCGCATGTTGGCCGGGTAGTTACCAACCAAGCCGACGAGCTTCGCTGTGACACCCCGCGGAATAGCAAATCCCTCTTGCCGACAGGCGCAAGCCGCGCTCCGGAGGCGTTCCGGTCGAAGTCAGTCGTGGCCAAGAACAGCGAGGCAAAACCACATCCGGCGGCAGCGCGGAACTAGCCGATCCCCGAACCGGCCCCGGCCGGCCCTAGCGTTCCTGCGCCTTCGGCCGCTCCAGTGCTTCCAGTGTCCTGCCCGAGCGCTATCGATTCAGCCGCCCCGCCGACCCGGACCGGGGTTCCGCACGCCACGCAGAACCGCTCACCGCCGTACTTCCGCACGGCCGGCGGTCGGAGCGCGCACTGGCAGACAGCCGGCGGGAACGGGAGCGGGAGCCGGAACGTCGGCCGCACCGTGAGCCCTTGCGCCTCGAGCGCCGCCCGCACGGCCGGATCGAGGATGGACAGGTACGTCATGCACCGGCCAGTTCGAGCAGCACCCGGGCGACGGCCTCCGCATGTTCCGGTGCGATCTCGATCGCGGCCAGGCTCGTGCGCGTCCACGTCTCGACGTCAGCTTCATAGCCATCGGCAATGGCGATGTGCGTTGTCTCCCCGCGCTCGTTCCGCCAGGCGCCCACGCGCAGACAACGACCGGGCGTTGTCGCGATCGTGCGCACGTCGAGCGTATGCGTGTATGTCGCCATCGTCACCTCCCGTCCGTTACCCGTTGTTGTAAGAGCGGGGGTCGGCGAGCCGGCGGGACCAGACCCCCCGGGGCCGGCCTGGGTCCGCTTGTCGCGCTCGCGGCGTCGAGGTCCGGGATGCAGAGCCCGTCCAAGGACCGCGGAAGCGCGCCGGCTGCGCACGACCCGATTCCAACGTCGGAAATTTCCGTCACAGCCGGCGCGAGCCCGACGGCAGCGTGATCTTGCGACCGGGACTCGGCCGACGCGGCATGACGTACCGCGCGCCCTCAAGGCCCGATGCCGGCTCGCGGTCGAGCAGCGGCCGACCTCGCCCACGTCGCCGCGGAATGCGGAGCTGGACCGCGCCGTCGTCCCGTCGCTCGAACATCGGCGGGGCCGTGGACGTGCAACCGTCCGACCGGCGCTTCGGCGAGATCAGGCGCGGCGGTGGCGGCGGAAAGTTCAACGGCCTCGACCCGGCGGGCAGGCCGGCCCGCTGACTGGCAGTCGAGCGCTGACCCGCGGCGACAAGAAGAATCTGCGCATCGACATTCGCCGGAAGCGTCACCAGCGAAAGTTCGAGCCATTTCCATTTCCGAAACCACAAACCGCCGCCGGGCAGCTTCTCGGTGTGCGCCGGGTCGGGCAAGAATCCGATCGACAGCGCGACGAGCTTTTTCTTGACGGCCGACCAGGCCTCGTCGAGCCGATCCTTGAGCGTCCCCGGCTCGTCGACGCGCTCGATCTCTGCCTTGACGCGGATCCCTGCGGGCGACTTCGACGCCTCGAACACACGGCCGACCGCCGGCTGGTCTGCGCGGTGTTGCCACAAGAGCGGCAATGGCAGCCGATATTGCGCACCCTCCGGCTGGACAATGTCGTCCATCGAGTCAGTCGATGGTGTACTGGCGATGCCCTCGAAAACGCGTTTGCCGTCGCCGTCGACGGCCGCTCTCGTGATTATGAGCCGGACGCTTTTTGTCGCGGGCGATGCTGTCGTCGTTCGCATGTTCGGTTCCTGCCTTCACGGGTTCGTTCCGGGCCGGGCCGCCTTTATCGGCGGGCCGCCACTCCTGCCGCCACTGCGCGCGCGATGAAGCCGGCAAACTCCGATCGGAGCGCGTCAATCTCGACCTCGACCGGCTGGCGGCGCTCCCAGCCTGCCGCGAGACCCGTATTTGCGGCCTCATCGATCAGCTCGCGAAGCCGCTCCAGGTCGGCCGTCGTCGGGACCGGAACGGCCGCCGGTTGCGCAGGCCGCATCACTAGCCGCGTCAGGTGTCGCGGGTCGGGGATCGTGAGTTTCATATCGGGTCTCCGGGTCGAAAGTGGGTCTCCGGGCGCCGCAGTCGCGCGCGCACCGGCACATCGTCAGCCGCGCCACGGTTCGGGTACGTCGGCGTCCTCGTCCTCTTCCTCTTCTTCATCCTGATCGACTGCATCAGCGCCGTCATAGCGGTACGCTGCCCAAGGCAAGGTCGTCGGCGACCCGAGAATCCAAGCGACTTCGACGTGCCACGGCTGGCCGCGTACCTCCGACCATGGCGGTTTGGGTTCCTGCTGCCACAACGCGACCAGCTCTTCCCGGTGAGCCTGCCACGCTTGCCGACGGGCGGCCTCATCGTCGCCGAACCCGGCACCGGCAAAAAAGGCGGTTCCGAGCAGCAACTCCACCAAGTGTTCGGGCGTGACCGGCGGCAGACGTCGGCTCCGGAGTCTCATCGGGTCGCTCCCTTCCTTCCGAGCGCGTATGTGGCCCAGTTCGCATCGGGATGCTCGGCCTGCTCGAGACCGAGCTGGCGAAGACACTGGCGGAATTCTGCCAGGGCGTCCTTCATCACCTTCGCGGCCGGGTGCGCGTGCACGACGCCAGTCTCACTCGTCGTCGTCACCGCAGAGGCGCCGGCCAGCTCGGCACGCGCACGGCAGTACACGTCCCATTGTTCAAACAACCCTTGCAGCAGCATCAGCGACGGCGGGTCGTCCAGGTCCCACTTCGCGACCGTCGCGCGCCAAATGGCCTTACTCGCTCGCGTGAGATGACGCGGTGGCTGCGGTAGGTCCGACCCGGAAAGGCTCTTCACCGGACCACCAACGGTTCCGGATCCGAACGACGACGGGGCCGCGGTACTGGCGGGCGGGCCGCCTGTTCAAGCTCTTCCACGCGTGCCTCCAGGTCCGCGAGCTGGCCCTCCAGCGCGTCCAGCCGGCCCTCGACCTCTTCGATTCCGTCGTCAGTCTGCATAAATATCCATCGCCTTTTTAATGTTTTCTCTCGGCCCCATGCGCGAAAAGGGGCGTTGCAGGTCGTTTGGGGGGTCTCCGGCAGTGTTTCGGGCACCCCCCCGGGCGAGCCGTGCATAAATATCCAGCCGATGGATATTCGTCCACCGGCGCGCCGCTGTACGGGTTTGAGCAGCCAAGGTCTTGAACACGTACGGAGCAAAAACTACCGACTGGACGGGTCGCCAGGACGACCCCAGAGGTTCGGCGTATCCCCGCCCACCACAACGACTTGCGTCGTTCTCCAATTGGACGTTGCCGGGTCTCGGCGTCCTGCTCATCGCGCACGCCTACTACGGCTCCGCGTCTGTGACCGTCGCGATAGCCCCAACTCGGCAGCCGCAGCGCGCACGGCCGCACGAACGTCGCCGCCGTGTTCGAGTCGGCAGAGCACATTGAACGCGCTATGTGCGTGGTCATCGGCAAGCACGTCGGACGCGTGGTGCGAAAAGCAGCGCCCGTCATCGAGCAGGACAACGCCAGCCGTCCCCGTCGTGGAACCGGGCGCAATCCAGCGGCCGCCATGTTCGCGGTAACCCGCCCGCGCGAGCACGTCAGGGACGCTCACATACGCGTTATAGCGGTCGATGATGCCGTGTCCGTGTGTGTGCCGCCTGACGGGCGGTCGGTGCGTCCGGCGGAGCGGGGGCGGTGCCCATGGGCACGCATCCCGCATCACGGGCACGTTGGCGGGCCAAGCGTTCCACAACGCCAGCAGCTCGGGCGGGATGATCGGCACATCGTCGGGCCGCATCGGTACGGCGCCGACCCATCGGTACGGCTCGCCCGTGTCCTTGTGGACGGTCGGCGGTAGCACGTCCTGCACGGAGCCGCCGCGCAGCTCGAACAACACCCGTTCAATCGACGGGTCGGCCGCATCCGGCCAGCGGAGCGCACGGCGCGACAGCTCGCACCCGGAGGGGAGCCGGAACAGGAGCTTGGTCGGCTTCGCGGGGTTGCCTTGAATCTTCGGACCGGGCGCGGCCAGGAGCGCGCCGTAATCGATGCCGACGGCCGCGAGCGCGCGGGCAATGTAATCTGCCGGCGCGTCCGCATCGACGGTTGCCGTGCCCGACGGCGCCGTGCAACAGGCCCATGCCCTCATCGGGACCGGCGGCGCCAATAGCCGAACGAGCGGGCCGGGTCCGCGAATGCATTTTCGAGGCGTTGCCAGCCCTTTCGGTTCGGTCCCTTCGAGCCGGGCGGGATCGGGAACAAGCGCCCATCCGAGCGCCGCCGTGTAGTGCCGCGCGGCCCGCGCCATCCGGTCAGGCATGCGCCACCTCGCGCAACGGTTCCGGTCGGCCGGCGGCTTCCCACCGCCGCGCGGCTTCCTGCCACGCGAGCGCGCACCCGTCGATGAGCGGCCTGTGCGGTCGCTGCATCTTCCGGTGCGCCTGTCGCGACCCAACGGTCGAGCGCATCAAAGGCGCGCTCCGATGGCCCTTCCACGATGGCCCAGGCGCCCGGCCAGTGGCCGAGTCCGGCCGGCGCGTCGCGGTTCACGACGGCCGTCAACCGTTGGAGAATCAGCCGTGCGCGTTCGGCCCGCGGGAGCGCGTTCACGACCCGTTCTCCCGGAACAAGTCGCCCGCGGCGACTAGCAGCGGAACCGTTCGCAATATTCGCAGAATGGGGTGATGCCCCCCCGTTTTCGGGGTTCTGCGAATTATGCGAATGAATGTGTAGGGGGTGCAGCGCGATGCGCGGCGAGCTGGGCCGGCCGGCTTGGCCGGTCCGCGGCTGGGGGATGATGCGGGCGTGCCCTAGGTCCTCCAATCGTTCAAGCACGTCGTACAAGTCATCGACCTTCCCGATGGCGGCCCGCCCTTTCACCCGCTCGAACACCGCCCGCACGGTTCGCGCAGCGTCGGGCAGCTCGGCGGCCCGGCCGGACGATGTACGCGCCCAGCTCGTCGTCGTCGCGGGCTGGCCAGGACGATGCGGGCGTGCGTGAGCAACGCCGTGGTCAGCCTGACGGCTCCGGCCATCGCCCACGCCCCTATCGGCTCCGCCCAATCGATGCCCCCGGACTCGGCGCGCCGGGCCAGGTCGAGCAACGCGGCCAGGCGAACGGCTTGGCCGTGAGCCTTCGCCGCGGCGTCCGCAATATCCGCAAAAAACCCATCCGTTCCGAGCCCGGCTTCGATGTGCGCCTCGAACGCGTACAGCGCGTCGAGCGCGGCCGGCGCGACGGACAGCGTGTGACGCTCGCTCGCGCACGCATCGAGCAGCCGCCGCAGAATGCGGGCGTACCGCTCGGCCGCAGCAGTGTCCAGCGCGGGCACGTCTCGGCCCGTTGCCCGGCGGCCGAGCCCGGCATCCGGTACGCACCACAGAAACCGCGCGAGCACGCCTTCGCCGCGGAACGCTCCGCGGTGCCGCAACGATTCGAGCACGCCCGGTTGCATTGTGAGCGCGAGCGTGAGCGCCGGCCGTTCGATGAAAACCGGGTCCCGGCTCACGCGGTCAACGCGGATGGCGTCGCCGCACCACGCGCGCTTGAGTTCGTCGAGACGGGCAGCGCCGGCCGCATCATACCGACCATCGCTGATGCGGAGCGGGTCGCCCTCGGGCGCGAGCAGGGCAATACGGCCGCCGTGCGCAGCCAGCAGGCGCACCAACGCCTCGGGGGTCGCATCGCTGGCCAGTACACGCGGCAGCGTGGGCACCGCGGCCTCGGCAGAGTCGAGCTGGTCGCGCGCCGCTTGTATTGCGTTCTCGGCCTCAAGGCTGATTCGGCCGGCGCCCTTCGCGCCCTTCGCTGCGCCCGACTTGGCAGCGGCCAGCGCCGCCGCCGCCGTTTCGGCGAGGTCCTTCGCTCGGCGGTATTCCGGCCCGACGCGCAGCAGCTCGTCCCGCTCCCATGCCGTGATCGGCTCCGTCATCGCCTTAAACGTCGGACTCTTGCGCGCGCCCGGCACGAGCACGATGCCCATGTACAGCGCCGCCAGCTCGGTCCAGCCCCGCTGATCGACAGATACGTCGGTGCCGCCGCATGCGGCCGAGACGCACCCGAGCCCGAGCAGCCCAGCCATGTCCGGGGGGGTTTGCGTTGCGCCGGCGACCGACTCGGCGTGCGCGCGGAGTCCCCACGGCAGCACATCCAGCGGCAGCGGGTCGGGGTCGGGGCACGTCAGCGGGACCGGCGCGGCCGGCCAATCCGACGCGTCGCTCACTCGGCGCCGTCGTCGTTCTCTGCGACGGGGCGCCCGTCAATCCACTTCGCGACTTCGTCGCTTCGCCATGCCACCGCCGTCGGCCCGACGCGACGGCGCTGGGGAAAGTCCCCTTCGCGCTCGCGTCGCCAGATGGTGGTAGGGGAAAGGCCCGTGCGTTCGACGACTTGCGGTAGTCGCAGCAGCCGTACATCGTCCATCGTTTCGCCTCCGTGCATGCGCATCCATGCGGTCATACATGGAGTCTACAGCGCCGTGCGGGGTGCGAGCGGAAAGACAATCGGCGAGTTATTTTCCGGTTCGGAAACCTACGGATGGGAGTCGGTGCGGAGAGTCATCCCGATGTCCTTCGACCACTTCTCAACCTGCTTGCGGACCGCATCGGGCGTGTACCGGGAGCCGTTCGCCTTCTTGTAGCGCCGGGCAATCTGCGGGTACGTCGTGTTGCGCTTCCCGCCCTTCTGGAAGTGCACGAGCCATTCGAGCCCCAACGCCTTCTCCCGCGGTACGCGCCGGTAGCCCAAGTCATCGGCCTTCGTTCCGAGAAGCCGGCGAAGGCGGTGCAGGTATTCGCCCAGGCTTTCCGCCGAAGGGGTCCACTCCGGCGGCGCAATAGGCGGGGGCGGGTCGCCATCCGGGAGTGCAGCCCAATCAGTTGCCAGCGGCTTGGCGCACCAGTGCTGTAGCGTGCCCTCAGCCGCCGAGATGGCCCAGTTGTCGCACAGCCCCCAATGGTGCGCCCACCGCAACAGCTGTCCGAAATAGTCGGTGCCAACGTTCTGACCATCGACATCAAGTTGCGCCTGCCCCAACGTGCGGTCCTTAAATGCCGGGAGCACATCATCGCGCAGGGCAATAAGCACGTTCGGATAGAGCTCTGCGTACTTCTGGAGAAAACCTTGTTGGAGCCGGCGGTCGTTCGTTCCTTCGCGCAATCCATATGTCGGTTCACCGGCAGCGCGGCGCTCGCGCGCTTCTTCTACCTCGTCCTGGTGCGAGTCGTCGTCCCAGAATGGTTCGGGCCAGTAGAAATGAGGCCCTTTCATCCGGCCACCGCCTGCGCGACGAACAGGCCCCACTTCGTGAGCGCGTCCCGTTTCTCGGTCGCCAGGTAGTTGATGCGGTCCCCGGTGTAGCGGTTGTAGCCGAGCGATTCTTCTTTGTGGCCGAGTACGGCGTCGGCAACGTTCGGCGCGACGCCGAGCCCGCCGGCCGCGACAGCGCGGGTTGCGTGCGTGCGGAACGTTCGCCGCGCGTCGTGCAGCGTGAAGTGCGGGATATTCGCGAGCTTCCGAACGCGGGACATCGGCTTACCGAAGTTCACGACGTGGCCGGCGGCCGTGCCGTCGCGCGATGGGAACACGAACACGTCATCGGCAGGCGCGGGTGTGCGCAGCGCGACGAGCACGGCACCGGCTTCGTCGGACAACGGGACCAGATGCGGGCGCCGACCCTTGAAGTCCGGTTCGGGGATCGTCCACGTCTCGCCGTCAACGTCGGCCCACTTCATCGCCAGCACGGAGCCGACGCGCGATGCCGTCAGGAACACCAGCCGCACCACGCCACGGATCCAGAGGGGTTCGTGTTCGGTCGCGGTCCATAGCTTCTTGATCTCGGCCGCCGACAAAAACCGATCCCGTCCGTTCGTCTCCGGCGCGGGCGGCTCGATCAGATGTGCCGGGTTCAACTCGAGACCCGGGAAGCCGCGGCGAATGCCCGTGTTGAAGATCAGCCGGATGATCGACAGCCCGCGATTCGCCTGCACGGGCGCCCGGGCCGCGATGCGCTCGACAAGCTCGACGACCTCGCGGCGCGCGATGGACGACGCCTCGCGATCGCCCCACAGCGGCAGCAGCTCCCGGTCCACGAACCGGCGCCGCTCCTGCTGCGTTCGCGCCCGTGTCTTCGCCGCGCGCGCGTTCAACGCGTCGTCCGCCAGCGCGCGGAACGAGCGATCGAGCGCAGCCGGCTCTACAGTCTCGGCGGCCGGATCCGCGCCCGCGTCGGCCGCGGCCAGCGCGTTCCGGGCGGCCGTCCGCGCATCGGCCAGCGACAACCGGTCCGCCGTGCCGAGCTTCATGCGCCGGTGCTTGCCGTTCGCCCGGTACCTCACGTACCAGGTCTTCCGCGTCTGGCCCACGCGCAGGCACAGGCCGGGCGTCAGCAGGTCCCACACATCGACCTGCTCGCCGTCCCTCGAGCGCAGCGTTTCGACCGACTTCGCGGTCAGCTTTCGCCTCGGCATCTTCGCTCCGTTGGCAGCACCACCCAGAAAGGCAGTGGCCCCATTAGGGCACGTTTAGGGCACGGAATCCGTGGTCATGGTCGGAATCGCGTGAAACGCCCTGAAACGAAGATATGACGGAATCCGTTGGGATGCAACGACTTCGGTGGTGTGTGGTGGAACTGGTTGGAAGGACCTGAAACGTAGAGTACGAGACTTACAAGGCAGCTGCTCTACCAGCTGAGCTACGTCAGCACCCGCACCCCGGCTTCGAAGGTATTCCCGGGGCCGGCCCGGGGTCAATCGCGGCCGCCGAGTCAGCCGAGGAGGACCCGGACGTCGTGCTTCCCGGCGTCATCGACCAGTGGGACGAGACCGTTGGCCGGGAGCGGGGTTCCGTCGAGGCTGAGCGAGATGACGCCCCGGCAGACGCCATCGGGATTCTCGACGGCGATCTTGTAGCGGGTCCGTCCGTAGCGGTAGTCGATCTCGAAGCCGTTCCACTCGCGAGGAATGCACGGATCGATGGAGAGTGCGGCTCCTCGTTTCCGGAACCCGAGAATCCACTCGAGCCCCGCGCGGTAGAGCCAGCCTGCGGCCCCGGTGTACCAGGTCCATCCGCCTCGTCCGACGTGGGGCGGCTCCGAGTAGACATTGGCGGCGACGGCGTACGGCTCCACCTTGTAGCGCTGCACGTCCGCCCGGCCGCGCGCGTGGTGGATGGGGCTGAGCAGGTTGAACAGGTCCAGCGCCTTGTCACCCTCGCCGAGCGCGGCGAGGGCCGCGACCGACCAGGCCGCGGCGTGCGTGTACTGGCCGCCGTTCTCGCGGACGCCGGGCGGGTACCCCTTGATGTAACCGGGGTCGAGCGGCGTCCGATCGAAGGGCGGCGTGAATAGCAGGAGCAGCCGGTCGCCGCGGAGGATGAGCCGGCGCTCGACGGAGGCCATGGCCTGGCGCGCCCGCTCCGGATCGCCGCCCCCGGAGAGCACGGCCCAGGACTGGGGGATGGAGTCGATACGACACTCGTCGTTCGTCGCCGATCCGAGCGGTGTCCCATCATCGAACCAGGCGCGCCGGTACCACTCCCCATCCCAGGCCTCGCGCTCGAGAGCGGCCTTGAGAGATTCGGCCCGCTCGCGCCAGCGGTCGGCGCGCTGACGTTCCCCGCGGATTTCGGCGAAGGGTGCGAATTCGTTCAGGTTGGCGAGAAGGAACCAGCCCAGCCAGACGCTCTCTCCCATCCCCTCGTGACCGACCCGGTTCATCCCGTCGTTCCAGTCTCCAGACCCCATGAGCGGAAGCCCGAGGACTCCGCCCGGGAGACTGCGGTCCAGAGTCCGCGCGCAATGCTCGAACAGCGTCGCCTGCTCGCCGGACACTTTCGGCTCGAAGTAGGCCTCTTGCTGGTCATCGGCCAGGGGTTGTCCGTCGAGCCAGGGCACCGCCTCGTCCAGTACCGTCCAATCCCCGGTGGTCGTGACATAGTGGGCCACCGCGTACGGCAGCCAGAGCAGGTCGTCGGAGATCCGGGTGCGCACGCCTCGTCCCGTCGGCGGGTGCCACCAGTGCTGGACGTCGCCCTCGGGAAACTGGCGGGCGGCGGCGCGCAGGATGTGCTCGCGCGCGACGTCGGGTCTCGCCACCACCAGCGCCATGATGTCCTGGAGCTGGTCGCGGAAACCGTACGCCCCCGAGCTCTGGTAGAAGGCCGAGCGGGACCAGACGCGGCAGGAGAGCGTCTGATACGGGAGCCAGCGATTGAGCAGCAGATCCATCGACGAGTCCGGCGTCCGGACCTGCACCGCGCCGAGCGTCGAGTCCCACTCGTCACGGACCTCGCGAAGCAGGGCATCGCAATCCTGCGCCCGGTAGCGCTCGACCAGCCGGCGCGCCTGGTCGGCATCCTCGCCCTGTCCCAGGAGGAACAGCACCTCGGTGGCGTGCCCGGGCTCGATCTCGATCTCCGTCTGGAGCGCGGCGCAGGGGTCGAGCATCGCGCCGACCGTACCGGACAGTCCGGCATCGCGTTCGAGCGAGGCGGGGTGCTCGAGGGTCGCATTGCGGCCGAGGAACTCGAGCCGGTCGCCGGTCCACGAGGACTGCCGGCCACCGAGATCGGCGAAGGCGACCCGATTCGCGAATTCTCCGTTCCATGCGTTGCGGGCGAACATGGCGCCGGACGGGTGATCGATGGTCGTGACGACGAAGGGCATGGAGCGTCCGCGGTCAACGCCGAGGACCCACTCCGCGTAGGCCGTGACGGACAGCCGCCGCGTTTGGGCGGACCGGTTCACGAGGGTGAGGCGCGAGATCTTGATCGGGTCGCGTAGCGGCGTGAATTGAAGCAACGCGAGTTCGATGCCGTGGGCGGTGTGCTCGAAGCGACTGTACCCCTGGCCGTGCCGGATGATGTACGGTGTGGCGTGTTCGCGGATCGGCCGACAGGTCGGTCCCCAGATCAGGCCGCTCTCCAGGTCACGGACGTAGAGCGCCTCGCCCGGCGGATCGCGGACGGGATCGTTGGACCACGGGGTCAGCTTGTTCTCGCGGCTGTTCCCGGACCACGTGTACCCGGAGCCGGACTCGGAGACCTGGAACCCGAACCCCGGGTTCGCGACGACGTTGATCCAGGGCGCCGGCGTCCACTGCCCCTCGCCCAGGACCGTTACATATTCGCGGCCATCCGGCGTGAATCCGCCCAGGCCGTTGAAGTTCACGAGATCCAGACGGGGAGGCGGAACGGTCTCGGTGTCCTCGCGCGGCACGCGCAGGGCGGGCGGCATCGGTCCGGGCCGCGACCGCTCCAGCCGGACCACCTGCTCGCTGAGCGTACCCCGGCTCGCCAGGATCAGGACGCGCGCCGCCGCCCGCAACAACACCAGGTCCTCGTCCGGCATCAGGTCCTCGCGCAGGACGAAGACCTTGCCGCGCCGCCGGTCCTGGCCGGGGCCGACCGCGGACTGGCTGGCCCGCACCATGGCCTCGAAATAGTCCTGGAGTTCCCGCGCGTAGGATGTCCCTTTCCCATTGAGGATCACCAGATCGGCGACGATCCCCTTGAGGCGCCAGTACTCGTGCGCGCGCAGCAGTTGGCGGGCGACGTCCCGCTCGGCGTCTTCCTCCACGCGAACGACGGCGATCGGCAGATCGCCTGAGATCCCCCAGGTCCAGAGGCCGGACGCGCCCCGACGGTTGCCGGCCACCTCCTGCGGCGTAGTGCGCAACGTGGGGTCGACGTACAACAGTCGATTGGCCAGCCGCTGAAAGAGATGCGCTTCGTCCTGGGTGATTCGCAGGTGGTGCAGCTGAACCTGGGCATACATCCAGGCGAGCGAGCTTTCGCGCTCGAACGTCCCCGCGTGGCGGTGCTTCTCCGCGAAATCGAGGGCTGCTTCCCGGCTGGCCGCCACGAGCGTGGTGAACACGAGACGCACCGTCCCGCCCGCCGGTATCGCCACACGGTAGCGGAGACTCACGATGGGATCGAGGACCGGCCCCGTGGTGTTGCTGAGCGGTTGCCCCGCGATCACGGCAAGCGGTTGGTTGATCGAGCGTCCCCGACCCAGGAACCGGGCGCGGTCGGTCTCGTACTCGCAGGCTCCCACGGTCTGCCCATCGACGGCGGCGAGGTGGGCCAGCCACAGCTGCGGCTCCCCCTCCGCTCGCCGGCGCCGCGTGGCCAGCAGTGTGTGGAGCGCGGGAACGAATTCGGTCTCGACGAAGAGGTTGGAGAAAACGGGATGGGCCACGTCGTCGGCCTGCGGAGCCAGCACCACCTCCGCATAGGAGGTGACATCGATCTCACGATCCCGATTCTCGTTGTTGGTCACCGTAAGTTGCCGCAGCTCCGCGTCGTCTTCCGGCGAGACCACAATCTCGAGCGTGATGGACAGGGACCCGTCGCGCTGCACGATCTTGGCGCGGTCCTCGGCGTACACGACGTTGTACTGGTCCATCTCGGTGCCGCTCGGCTGGAACCCGGCGGACCATACGGCACCGGTCTTCGCGTCCCGCAGGTAGAAGAACGAGCCCCAGCAGTCACGCGTCGTGTCCTCGCGCCAGCGAGTGACGGCCAGGTCGCGCCACCGGCTGAACCCGGCCCCCGCCGCCGTGACCATGACCATGTACCGACCGTTCGACAGGACATGGGTTCGCGGCGAGATGTCGTGCGGCGACTCGAAGCGACGCAGGGTCGGCGCGACGAGGTCACGGACGTGCGCGGCCTCCCGCACTTCCTCGCCCCTGGGCCGGGCGACGGCGACCGAGCGCGGCGTCCGTTCCTGGAGCAGGAGCTCGGAGGCCTGGACCATCGGGTGGGAGTGAAAGCGCTGTCGGGTGCGGCCGTTGTGCAACACGTTGCCCAGCGACACGATGCTCATCCCCTGGTGATGCGTCATCCAGGCCCGGACCACGGCGACCTGCGCCCCTTCGGGCAACCGGGTTGGCGTATAGTCGAGCGCTTCGTAGAACCCGCAGGCGCCGAGGGCGCCGATCCGTTCGAGCCGGCGGAAATTGTCCAGGCTGGCCCGCGGATCGACCATGGCGGCAAGGCCGGTCGCGTAGGGAGCGACCACGACGTCCTCGAACAGCCCGCGTTTGAGCCCGAGGCCGGGCACGCCGAAATCGGAGTACTGGTACGTGAGCGAGACGTCGCGCACGTTGTACGCCGACTCGGAAACGCCCCACGGGACGCCGCGCTCCGCGCCGTAACGGATCTGGCGCGCCACGACGAGGCGACAGGTGAGGTCCAGCAGGCTGCCGGCCGGCTGTTCCATCACGAGCAGCGGCATCAGGTACTCGAACATCGATCCCGACCAGGAAACGAGCGCCGCTCCCCGTCCCACCGGGGTGAGGGCCCGGCCGAGGAAGAACCAGTGCGGCGGCAGGACATCGCCCTTGGCGATGGCCACGAAGCTCGCCAGACGCGCCTCCGAAGCGAGCAGATCGTAGCTGCCGGTGTCGCGGGCGTTGTCGGCGACGCGGAATCCGATGGAGAACAGCTTGCGCGAGGCGTCGAACAGGAACCGGAAGTCCATCGCCCGGGCCATATCTTCGGCCTGGAGCGCGAGCGCGGCGAGGCGCTGTTCGAGATCGGCCGCCGCAATGTCGTACGCGTACGGATCCTCCGGTCGGACCGGCTCGAAGTCACGCGCCTGACTCCGCACCGTGTCCCGGATCGCGGTCGCCCAGGTGAGAATCGCGCGTCCGGACTCGCTCTCGATGACCGTTGCCAGCGTGCGGGCAATGTCCAGCAGATTTTCCGCGCCGGCCTGCATGTTGTCGAAACGGCGAGCCCATGCCGGCAGTGAAGTCGGGGGATCCTGGAGCACGCTCGTCATCGCCTGCAGGGCTTCCTGCACCTGCAGGGCCGTGACCGTCTCGGTCCGCGGGCGGAACGCAGTCGTCCCCAGCGTGGCGAGCACCGGTTGCAGGGCGTCGTAGATCCCGTCCATGACCTCGGGGCCCGGCCGCGACCGGGGCAGGATCTGTCGGCATCCCTGGGCCAGGGCGATGAGATGTCCGGCCAGGTTTCCACTGTCCACGGTCGAGATGTAGAGCGGTTCCAGCGGGCGCAGGTCACGGGTGTCGTACCAGTTGACGAAGTGACCGTGGTACCGACTCATGGTCTCCATCGTCGCCAGCGTGGCCTCGAGCCGTTCCACCATGTCCACGAGCCCGATCCAGCCGAAGTCGTGCGCGACCAGCGTGCTCAGCAGGTACAACCCGATGTTGGTCGGCGATGTGCGGTGCGCGACGACGGGGTCGGGATCCTCCTGGAAGTTGTCGGGCGGGAGCCAGTGGTCCTCCTCGGTCACGAATCTCTCGAAGAAGCACCATGTCCGTCGTGCAACAAGCCGCAACGCCCTCACCTCGGCCGGCGAGAGGCGCGGCCCTTCCGCGAGCTTCTCCGGAATGCTCAAGCGCCAGGCGAACACGGGCGCCAGGCCCCAGAGCAGGACCAGCGGGGCCGCGACCAACCACGCGCCCGGCTTGAAGGCGACGAAGAGGACCCCGGCGGGCACGGCGAGGATGACGCTCCAGCGCAGGTGTACGTAGACGGCGCGGAGCTTCAGATCCACGCCGTACGCGGCCTGCGCGGCCGGCACCCATTCGAGGAGATGCCGTCGGGTGATGTACAGCCGGACGAGCGTGCGCACGATGGCATCCGTCATGAGCCAGGCCTGGTACGCGAGCATGGTGATCGCGAGCAGGAACTGAAGCAAAGCAAGGCGGATGTCGGCGCCGGCGGCGCGCAGGTAGCTGCGCTTGGAGAAGCCTCGCCGCCGGGGTCGCAGCCCGTCGAGCACCGACATGAAGGGCGGCGCGGCGAGGGCTGCGAGGAAGAGCCCGACCCAGGGCAGGGGCGGGGTGGCAGGCAGGGTCCATGCGGCAACGGCGAGCAGATACGAGGAAGGCGCGACGAGACTGCGGCGCAGGTTGTCCACCGTCTTCCAGCGGGCGTGGGCGGGGATGCGGGATCGCTCTTTCCGGCCGGCCCGGTCGCGAGCCCGGCCCAGGATCCAGGGCAGCAGCTGCCAGTCGCCCCGCACCCAGCGATGGTGACGGCGGACGGCCACCTCGTAATTGGCGGGGAACGCCTCGAACAATTCGACATCGGTCAGGAGCCCGACGCGCGCGAAGAGCCCTTCGAAAAGGTCATGGCTGAGCAGCGTATTGTCCGGGACGCGCCCCGCCATGGCCTGCTCGAAGGCGTCCACGTCGTAGATCCCCTTGCCCGTATACGACCCCTCGCCGAACAGGTCCTGATACACGTCGGAGACCGCGGCCGCGTAGGGGTCAACGCCTCCCGGGCCCGACACAATGCGTTGGTAGGCCGTGCTGCCCGGTCCCGTCGGCAGGGACGGCGTAATGCGCGGTTGCAGGATCGCGTAGCCTTCGACGACGCGTCCCGCTTTATCGTCATAGCGCGGGCGATTGAGCGGGTGCGCCATCGCCCCAATGAGGCGGTAGGCGCTCGCCCTGGGCAGCCGCGTGTCGGTATCCAGCGTGATGACGAAGCGAACGCCGGCGGGCACGGTCGGGATCCGGCCGTTGATCGGCAGGAACGTCGTTTCCGTGGCGCCGCGCAGCAGCCAGTTCAGCTCGCGCAGCTTCCCGCGCTTGCGTTCCCAGCCGATCCACTTCCCTTCCTGCTCGTTCCAGAGACGCCGGCGGTGCAGGGCGAGGAACCGCGCCCCTCCACCGGGCAGCTCTCCGTACTTCTCGTTGATGCGGGCAATGCCGTCGCCCAGCGCAGTGAGGAGATCCTCGTCGCCCGGCATGTGCTCGCTGGGGGCATCCGACCAGTCCGTCAGAAGTGCGAAGTGGAGCTGGCCGCCGGGATTCGCGAGATAGTGCACCTCGAGTCGTTCAATCGACTCCTCGAGGTCCGCGTGGCTCGTCAGCAACGTGGGCACGACCACCATGGTTCGTAGCTCGGCGGGCACGCCTTGCGGCAGATCGAGCTTGGCGAGCCGCCGCGGCGTCACCAGGGCCATGACCAGGCGATCGATGATTGCCACCGCGACATCGGACGCGGGCACCAGCGCGAGGATTCCGAGCAGGATGAGAACCGGCGCTGGTGCGCCGGCGCGCGCGGTCAGGAACAGCGGGCCGGCGAGGACGAGAACGGTGAGCGTGGCGATGGTCGCGAAATAGCCCTCGACGCCACGGGCGCGTACCGCGCGTCCGATCCGGATCCGCCAGGGAACTCGATAGCCAATGCGCTTCTCGAACGTTCGCCAGCCGCGTGACACGAGATAGAATCCGGGGTCCTCCTCCGGGCGCACGGGAAGCTCGAGTCGTGCGACGTCGTCTCCCGACACGGGGCCCGCGGGGCTCGCGGCGTCACCGGGCGAGGCCCGCTCGCGCTCCTGCCGCGCATCGCTGGCCAACCGCACCGCTTCGCGCGCCACATCGAGCTCCGACCGGTCCGCCCGCCGCGACAGCGCCTCGACCCGGGCCCGGTACTTGTCACGGGTGGCGAAGTCCATCGCGGCGAATCCCGGGACACTGCGGAAGACCTCGTCCACGAGACTGACGCTCTCGAAGAAGTCCGCCCAGGCGAGCGAGGAGATCCAGCGCATGCTGGTGATGATGTTGCGAACCGTGATGTTCGCCTCGGCCTGCGCCTGATGCGCCCGCGCGACGACCTCGTTGGGCGACGTCCCCTGTGCCGCGAGGTTGGCGTTGAGCCAGTCCAGGGCCGGCATGATGGACGCGGGCTGGTCGCGTAGCCGCTGCACGAGCTGCACGGCGAACGCGCTGCCGAGAGGACCGTCACCCAGCTCGGCCAGCACATCGGCCACTCGCTCCGCCGGCCGGTCGCCGAGTCCCAGCAGCCGGTCCGCTACTTCGTCGGCCTCGGCCCGCGCCCGGCGGGCACGGATGATCGGCTCCGAGAGCCGCCGAAGGTTCTCGAGGAGCGCGACGCGCAGGTGAATGGCGACCGCCCAGAGCTCGCCGATGCCGAGCGGCTGGATGCCCTGGTACGCCTGGACGAAGCGGCGCAGCGTGTCCAGCTCGAAGCGGCTGTCGGTGTGGGCCACGTAGGCCCAGGCCAGGCCGTAGACGCGCGGGAATCCCTCGAGGTGACCCTCGGCGTTCTTCGGCAGCATGCGGTAGAAGCTGGCCGGCAGATGGTCGCGGACTTCCCGCAACTGTTCCTCGACGATGAAGAAGTTGTCGAGGA
>CAWAYJ010000025.1:0-34199 GCA_963786235.1 uncultured Gemmatimonadales bacterium | reverse complement strand
TGGTGTCCGCACGGCCGAGCCGGACCGTCTCCCGGAAGCGGAGGACCTCGGTGCTGCCGGGCAGGCCCACGTGAATCTCGTTCGACATGTCGGTCTCCCCGCAGGAGCGGCGGCTCGGCCGGGTGGCCCGGCCACGAGTCCAGGTCGAAGCAGGTGGAGTCAGGGGAAAGCTGGTGATCCGGACCACCGGCTCTGGCGGCCGGTGGCCCGACAGCATGGGATCCCGTGGCCCTCATGGCAAGGCGCGCGCTCGATCGGCCGCAGCCGGCCGGGGTCGCGTCGGCGACCGCACGCGAAAGCATCTACGTCCCTCGCTCCGATACGTCCCTCGCTCCGACCGAGTGCCAACCGGCCGGCAAGGTACGTGGGCCTGCGTGCCGCCGCCATGCGCATTCCGTGTCGCCTCGGGCCCGTCATTCGGTAAGGGTCGGAGGGGGTGTGGCGTGTCTCATCCGTGACGCCGACCCGCGGACCCGAAGAGTTCGGGCGGCGCCGGGCGGCACGTCACAGGAGTCCACCGATGAGAGAGAAGCTGTCGTTCATGATTGCGGCCGCCTTCGCGGCGGGTGCGGCTGCGTGCAGCGAGAGTCCCACCGGCGTGAATACGCAGGATCCGGAGATCGCCGCGGCCTTCAATTCCGTCCTGCTCGGCTACCAGAACACGGCCAGCTCGTTCGCGGGCGGCCAGGACGGCGGACTGATGGCCTGGGGGCCCCAGGGCCGCCACCGCAATCGCGAGCAGCACCAGGAAGGGCCCGGAATGGGCGCGATGATGGGAGGAGGATTGGAAGGCCTTTTCCTGGGCGGCGGCTTCGGGCCGGGTTTCGGCCATGGCCGCTTCGGGTACGCCGGGTTCGATAACGCCTGCGCCTGGGACGCCGCCGTCGAGCGTGTGGTGTGCACGGTCGAGACGGACAACGGGCTGACGGTCGATCGCTCGTTCGCCTTCCTCGACGCCGACGGCAACGTGCAGACCGCGTTCAACGGCGTCACCACCGACGTGATGAATACGCGGATCACGGTCACGGGCACGGTGACCCGGAACAACGGGCTGACGAGCACCGTGGATCACGCGAGCGACCGCACCGTGTCCGGCCTCGCGGCGGGCAGCACGGCGCGGACCGTGAACGGGACGTCGGCGGGGACCGAGACGACGACGGGCACCAACGACACCGGCGACTTCACGGTGCTCCGCGTCATGAGCGACGCGACGAACAACGTCATCGTGCCGCTCGACGCCGGGTCGCCGCCCTACCCGGTTTCGGGCGAGGTCAGCCGCAGCATGGAGGTAACGCTGACGTATGCGGGCCAGACGCCCGAGACGTCCGTACGGCACGAGGTCGTGACGTACGACGGCAGCGACACGGCGACACTCGTCATTACGCAGGATGGCGTGACCAAGACCTGTTCGCTTCCCCTGCCCCACGGCCGTCCCGTCTGCAACTAGGTTCAAGCGGAGACGCGGAGTGATACAGTCCACTCCGCGTCTCCGTGTGAGTGATCTTCCGTTCTCCCTGGTTGGTGTTGAGCGAGATGCGCGGATCGACCCGGGTGGCACGGCGGGCGGGGATCCAGCTCGCGATGAAGGCAATGCCGCGAGCAGTACGGCGACGCCTGTGCAGGTGAGCGGGTCCGTCGCCTGAATCTCGAACAGGATCCCGGCCATGAAGCGGGAGAGCGCGAGGGCGGCCGCCGTGCCGAAGATGCCCCGTACCGCGAGCCGGACGAGCAGAGCAGCAACGCGCGGCGGCAGGCGACCCGGGCTCATGACCGACACCCGCCGGCCCGCCGTCTCTCCAGCTCCCGGCGCACCGTGTGACCGTACGCGCCTTCCCCCACTTGCAGCACCGCGAGCAGCACCGTCTGCTCCAACTCGCCCAGCGTATCCATCGTGGTGTCCCCTCGTCATTTACTACAAAAATTGCAATTGGGCGTCGAGGGGGCGCCGGGGCCGTCGCGGGGTGGGGCGAGCACGGGAGTCCGGGTGTGAGGTCACGGGTCCGGCGGGTGCGTGGCGACGGCCATCCGTTGACGCGCGGGTTGCCCCGTCCCACAATGACGCGTCCGCAAAGGCGCCGAGGCCCAACGAAATCGGAGTCCCGCGCGACAATCAATGGCTGCGGTATGACGCCGGTCCGGTTGGTGTCGTGTCCGCGTTCTCCCACCTCGCACAAGGTGCGGTCCCATGAGATCCAGAACGATTCTGGCCGTGCTCGTAACCCTGGCGCTGGGCGCGTGCGCGAAGAGCACGCCGGCGCCGCGAACCCCGGCGGCCGGTGGCAACCGGCAGGGCGGACCACCGGGAGCGGACACGACGATGCAGCAGGGTGGAGGCCGGGGTGGGGCGGGTGGAGGCCGGGGCGGTCAGGCGGCGGGTGAGCCGAATCCCCAGCCGTACGGGCGGGTCGTGACGTCGGAGGCGCAGACGAGGTCCGGCCTGTTCAAGGTGCACCAGATCGGCCCGAAATTGCTGTTCGAGATTCCGCGCGACCAGCTGAACAAGGACCAGCTGGTGGTGGTGGAGATCGCGAAGACGGTGCACGGCAGCGGGTACGGCGGTCAGGCGGTGGGCAACCGTGTGCTGCGCTGGGAGCGGCGCGGGGACCGCATCCTTCTGCGGGAGATCTCGTACCAGGTCCGGGCGGATCCGAACACCGTGGAGTACCAGGCGGTGCAGGCGGCGAACGTGCCGCCGATCATCGCGGCGTACAACGTGGAGGCGTACGGTCCGGACAGCACGGTGGTGATCGACGTGACGCGGACGTTCACGCAGCCGCCGACGGAGCTGGGTCCGGGCTCGCGGATCCCGGGCAACGTGGATGCGGCGCGGTCGTTCATCGACAAGGCGGTACCGTTCCCGGACAATGTGAACGTACTCTCGACGCTGACGTTCCAGCAGTCGGGCGGTCGCGGGGCCACGCCGGCGGCGGGTGGTGGCCGCGGCGCGGCGACGAACACCAACCCGTCGAACACGGTGCAGATGAGCTGGAGCTTCCACCGTCTGCCGGACACGCCGATGATGCCACGTCTGTGCGATGACCGCGTGGGCTACTTCTCGGTGCAGTTCACGGACTTCACGGAGACGGGCGACCGGGTGCGCGAGAAGTGTTACATTGCGCGCTACCGGCTGGAGAAGAAGAACCCGAACGCGGCGGTGTCGGACCCGGTGAAGCAGATCGTCTACTACATCGATCCGGCGACGCCGAAGCGTTGGATCCCGTACTTCAAGCGGGCAATCGAGTCGTGGCAGCCGGCGTTCGAGGCAGCCGGCTTCAGCAATGCGATCGTGGCACGCGAGGCGCCGGACGATCCGGACTGGTCGCCGGAGGACGCGCGCTACTCGGTCGTGCGCTGGTTGCCGAGCACGACGGAGAACGCGTCGGGGCCGCACGTCAGCGATCCGCGGTCGGGCGAGATCCTGGAGGCGCACGTCCAGTTCTACCAGAACGTCGAGAACCTGCAGAACGCGTGGTACTTCGCGCAGGCCTCGGCAGTCGATCCGCGGGCGCGGATGCTGCCGTTCCCGGACTCGCTGATGGGCCGGCTGCTCGAGTACGTGCTGGCGCACGAAGTCGGGCACACGCTCGGCTTCCAGCACAACATGAAGGCCAGCTCATTGTACCCGACGGACTCGCTGCGCAGCGTGACGTTCCTGCGCCAGTGGGGCCACACGCCCACGCTCATGGACTACTCGCGCTTCAACTACCTGGTGCAGCCGGAAGACAACATCCCGGTCAACCTGCTGGTGCCGGGCATCGGACCGTACGACATCTGGGCGACGCACTGGGGCTACGCGCCGATCCCGAGCGCGCGGACGCCGGAGGCGGAGCAGACGACGCTGGACGGCTGGGCGCGGGAGCAGGACACGAAGCCGTGGCTGCGGTTCTCGACGGCGGGCGCGGCGGGCAGCGACCCGGGCGACGAGACGGAGGCGGTGGGCGATGCCGACGCGGTGAAGGCGACGGGCTGGGGCCTTGCGAACATCAAGCGCGAGGTCGCCTACCTGATGCCGGCGACGGTCAAGCCGGGCCGGAACTACGACGACCTGGACGATTTGTACGGCCGCCTGATCGGGCAGTGGCGGACGGAAATGGGCCACGTTGCGAACGTGGTGGGCGGCTCGGACTCGCAGGACAAGTACGGCGGGCAGGCGGGTGTCCGGTTCACGCCGATCAGCCGCGCGCGGCAGAAGCAGGCGGTCGCGTTCCTGAACGAGAACATGTTCCAGACGCCGACCTGGTTCCTGGTCGACGACATCCTGCGCCGGATCGAGCCGAGCGGCTCGGTGCAACGGATCGTGAGCGCGCAGTCCGGAGTCCTGAACTCGGTGCTGAGCAATACGCGCATGATCCGGCTGAGCGAGTACGCGCACGGTGCGCGGCCGGGCACGGCCTATGAAGTGACGGAGCTGTTGAGCGACGTCCGCAACGGCCTGTTCGCGGAGCTCCGATCGAACCGTGACATTGACGTGTACCGGCGCGCGTTGCAGCGCCAGTACGTCGATATGCTGAGCACGAAGATCAATCCGCCACCGCCTGCGGCGGGCGCGGCGGCCGGTTTCGGCCGCGGCAATGCCACGCCGCAGCTGGACCCGAAGCTGTCGGACATCTACCCGGCGGTCCGGGCCGAGCTGCAGGCGCTGGACGCTCAGCTCCGCGCTGCGGCGGGCCGGTCGTCCGGCATGAAGCGGGCGCACATTGAGGATCTGCGCTTCCGGATCGACCGGGCGCTGAACCCGAGAAACTGAGCGGCCGGCATCCGGCCTTCACCCTGCATTGGCGGCCGGTCCGGGAACGGGCCGGCCGCGGATGCTTCCCCTGGAGACGTCGCCTGAAATGAGTACGACCAAGACGAAAGCGGGCGTTGCCGCTCCCGATCCGGGTGCGCACCGGTTCCTGCCGTGGCTGTTGCTGCTGTTCATGGGCAGTGGCGCGGCGGCGCTGGTCTACGAGATCGTCTGGTTCCAGATGCTCTCGCTGATCATCGGCTCGTCCGCGATCTCAATGGGCGTGCTGCTCGCCACGTTCATGGGCGGCATGTGCATTGGCAGTCTCGCCCTGGCGCGGGTGGTGCCGGCGCGCGAGCACCCGCTCAAGGTGTACGCGCTGCTCGAGGCCGGCATTGGCGTGTTCGGCATCATCGTGCTGCTCGCCATGCCGTACGTGGGTGGCCTCTACGCCGCGATCGGCGGGTCCGGCATTGGCGGGCTGCTCTTCCGCGGCCTGCTGTGCGCGATCCTGCTGCTCCCGCCCACGCTGCTGATGGGCGCGACGCTGCCGGCCATCGCGCGCTGGGTCGAGACGACGCCCCACGGCGTGTCCTGGATGGGCTTCTTCTACGGCGGCAACATCGCGGGCGCCGTGTTCGGCAGCCTGTTCGCCGGTTTCTACCTGCTGCGTGTGCACGACATGACGTACGCGACGTTCGTGGCGGTCGCGATCAACGTCCTGGTCGCGTCGATCGGGTTCGGCCTCTCGCGGGTCACGCCCCACGAGGCGCCGGCGGTGGCGCCGGCTTCGTCCGGAGCGGGCGGATTCCCGGCCGGATCGTGGCCCGTCCTCGTCGCCATCGGGCTCTCGGGAATGACGGCGCTGGCCTCGGAGGCGGTGTGGACCCGTCTGCTTTCGCTGCTGCTGGGCGGCACGACGTACACGTTCTCGTTGATCCTGGCCGGGTTCCTGATGGGGCTCGGCATTGGTAGCAGCGCCGGCGCCTACCTGGCTCGCTCGATCGCGAACCCGCGGCGCGCGCTCGGCATCTGCCAGCTGCTGCTCGTGGCCGGCCTCGCCTGGGGCGCCTACTCGCTCACGCAGGCGTTGCCGTACTGGCCGATCAACCCGTGGCTCTCCACCTCCATCACGTACAACTTCCAGCTCGACTTCGCGCGCACGCTCTGGACCGTGCTGCCCGCCGCGCTTCTCTGGGGCGCGAGCTTCCCCCTGGCGCTCGCGGCGGTCGCGCAAAAGGGCCAGGACCCGGGACGCCTGGTGGGCGCGGTCTACGCCGCGAACACGGTCGGCGCCATCATCGGCGCGCTGGCCGGCTCGCTGCTGATCATCGCGTGGATCGGGACGCAGCAATCGCAACGCGTGCTCATCGGGATCGCCGCGCTCTCCGCGATCCTGCTGCTGGTCCCGACCGTGGTCGAGCAGGGGAAGCTGCAGCTCAGCGGGCGCGGCGCGGTATGGGCGGCCGCAGCGCTCGCGCTGGCGCTCTGGCTCGGCGCGACGGTCGCGCCGGTGCCGGGCCTGCTGGTCGCGTACGGCCGCTACATGGCGGCGCGGCAGGACAACCACGGCGAAATCATCTACGTGGGCGAAGGCATGAACTCTTCGATGGCGGTGTCGCTGCTCTCGAACGGGGTGCTCAATTACCACAACGCGGGCAAGGTGCAGGCGTCGAGCGAGCCGCAGGACATGCGGCTGCAGCGCATGCTCGGCCACCTCACGACGCTGGTGCCGGAGAACCCGAGCAACGTGCTCGTGATCGGCTGCGGCGCGGGCGTCACGGCGGGCGCGGTGAGTATCGACCCGATGGTGCAGCACGAGACCATTGCGGAGATCGAGCCGCTCGTGCCGACGGTCGTGTCCGAGTACTTCGGCGAGCACAACTTCAACGTGGTACGGAACCCGAAAGTGGACGTCCACATTGATGACGCGCGCCATTTCCTGGTGACGACGGACCAGATGTTCGACGCCATCACGTCGGACCCGTTCGATCCCTGGGTCAAGGGTGCGGCCACGTTGTACACGCAGGAGTTCTTCCAGCTGGCGAAGAAGCACCTGAACCCGGGCGGCGTGGTGACCGTGTTCGTGCAGCTCTACGAGAGCAGCGAAGCGGCGGTGAAGAGCGAGATCGCGACGTTCATGACAGCGTTCCCGAACGGCATCGTCTTCGGCAACACGAACAACGGCCAGGGCTACGATCTCGTGCTGCTGGGCCAGAAAGACCCGGGCCCGATCGACCTCGATCGAATCGAGGCGCGGCTCGCGCGTCCGGAGTACGAGCCCATCGTCCGCTCGCTCTCGGAGATCGGGTTCTACTCGCTCGAGGACCTGTTCGGCACGTACGCCGGCCGCGGCCCCGAGCTGCAGGGCTGGCTCGCCGATGCGCAGATCAACCGGGACCGGAACCTCCGGCTCCAGTACCTTGCCGGTCTGGGCCTGAATTTCTACAACGAGGCCGAGATCTACTCCGACATGCTGCAGTACTGGCAGTATCCGGAAGGCCTGTTCACCGGCTCGCCGGAGCACATGAACGCGCTGCAGTCGATGCTGAGCTGGCCGACGAGGTAGGCCGCTGGCGGCGGGCGCCGCACCGAAAGACCCGGAGGATCGCATGAAGGCAATCGCACTGGCCGCCTGCGCGGCCCTCCTGCTCCCCGCCTGCGAGGCGGCCACGACGGCCGACCCCGATACGGCCGCTTCGTCGTACTTCGACAACACTGGCCGGGCCGACGTGCTGAGCGGAGGCGTGACGCTCATCCCGATCCAGACGCCGAAGGGCACGTTCCGCGTGTGGACCAAGCGGGTGGGCAACAACCCGACCATCAAGGTGCTGCTGCTGCACGGCGGGCCGGGCGCCACGCACGAATACTTCGAGGCCATGGACAGCTGGTTCCCGGGCGCGGGCATCGAATACTACTACTACGACCAGCTCGGCTCCTTCTACAGCGACCAGCCGGCGGACACGAGCCTGTGGCGGACGGATCGCTTCGTCGAGGAAGTCGAGCAGGTGCGTCAGGCGCTCGGCCTCGGGCCCGACAACTTCTACCTGCTCGGCCATTCCTGGGGCGGCATCCTCGCCCTGGAGTACGCGCTCAAATACCAGCAGAACCTGAAGGGCCTCATCATCTCGAACATGATGGCCAGCATTCCGGCCTACAACGAGTACGCGCACAACACGTTGATGCCGGCAATGGACCCGGACGTGCTGGCCGAGATCCAGAAGCTCGAGGCCACGGGCGACACCGAGAACCCGCGCTACATGGAGCTGCTCGTGCCCAACCACTACGAGCAGCACATCCTGCGGCTGCCGGCCGACCAGTGGCCGGACCCGGTGAACCGCGCGTTCGCGCACATCAACCCGTCCGTCTACGTGCTGATGCAGGGGCCGAGCGAGCTGGGCGCGAGCGGAAGATTGCTCGAATGGGACCGCACCGGCGACCTCGGCCAGATCACGGTGCCCACGCTCGTGGTCGGCGCCCGCTACGACACCATGGACCCGCAACACATGGAATGGATGGCGGGCGCGGTCCAGCACGGTCGTTACCTCTACTGTCCGAACGGCAGCCACATGGACATGTACGACGACCAGGAAACGTACATGACGGGCGTGATCCGCTTTCTGCAGGACGTGGACGGCGGCCGCTTTTGAGTCGGGACCGGTCGCCGCTGCAGCGTTCCATGATCAGGAGGGCGACGTGGGAAAGAGAGACCCCCGGGTCGATGCGTACATTGAGGGCTCCGCCGAGTTCGCGCGGCCCATCCTGACGCACATCCGCGATATCGTGCACGCGGCGTGTCCGGATGTCGTGGAGACCATCAAGTGGAGCTTCCCGGTGTTTACGCACCACGGCATGCTCTGCAACATGGCGTCGTTCAAGCAGCACTGCACGTTCGGCTTCTGGAAGGCGGCGCTCGTGCTGGGCGAGGCGGCGAGCGACGAGTCGGCCATGGGTCAGTTCGGTCGCATCACGTCGGTGAAGGATCTGCCCTCGAAGACGGTGCTGACCGGCTACATCCGGAAGGCGATGAGGCTGAACGAGGACGGCGTGACGGTACCGCGGAAGCGGAAGTCGCAGCCGCGCGTGCTCGCGACGCCGACGGACCTCGCGGCCGCGCTGAAGAAGAACCGGAAGGCGCGCGCCACCTTCGACGGCTTCAGCCAGAGCCACCGCAACGAGTACATTGAGTGGATCGAGGAAGCGAAGACGGAGCCGACCCGGAAGAAGCGGCTGGCCACGACGCTCGAGTGGCTCGCGGAGGGCAGGGGCCGCAACTGGAAGTACGAATCGAAGCAGCCCTGAGACCCGCGGCGTGGTGCGCGCCGCCGTGCATTACCTGCGTCGTGACCGCACCTCAGTTGTACTTGCGGATTGCCGGTTTGACCGGTCGGCCGACGAGGTAGCGTTCGATGCCGTGATCCAGTGCCTTGCGATACACGGCCAGGGCTTCATGGATCGCCTCCAGTGTGCGATCGATGTCTTCGTCCGTGTGCGAGTAGCTGACCACGAGAGAGGGCATGATCAGGCCTCGTTTGATCGTCTCCTGCAGGAAGAGCGTTCGGAACGCCTCCGAGGGTTCGCGCTTCGCATCATGGGTGTAGTAGAGAAGGCAGCAGGGTTTGCCCATGGTACCGAAGAAGCCTTCGAGGTGATGTGCCTTCACCGACTGGTCGATCCCCCTGATGAGCCGCTCGCCCTGACGATAGAGGTGCTCGATGACCGGCTCCGACTCGAAGATGTGCATGGTGGCCAGCGCCGCGGCCAGCGCGTGTGTTTCGGCGCCGTACGTCGTGGACAACAGGAATACCCTCTCCCGGTCGTGGAACAGGCCACCCAGTTCCATGACTTCTCTCCTGCCGACCAGGGCGGAGATGGCGAATCCATTCCCCATCGCCTTGCCGAATGCCGACAGGTCCGGAACGACGCCGTGATACGCCTGGGCGCCGCCCAGATGCCAGCGAAAGCCCGTGATCATCTCGTCGAATACCAGCAACGCACCGTTCTTCCGGCACAGCTTCTTCAACTTCTGCAGGTAGTCGTCCCTGGGCGGGTCGAGCCGTTCGGGTTCCAGAACCAGACAGGCAATGTGATCGGGATGTTGCTCGAAGAGCGCCTCGGCGCTCTCCAGGTCGTTGTAGCGGAATCCCAGGGTCAGGTCTCTTGTTGCCTGCGGGATTCCGGCCGCCATTTCCGTCGCTCCGATGAACCAGTCGTCCACTGAAAAGAACGGGTGGTCAACGCAGATTGCCACCAGATCGCGATTCGTGTGGGCTCGCGCCAGCTTGACCGCTGCCGTCGTCACATCCGAGCCGTTCTTGGCGAATTTCACCATCTCCGCGCCCTCGATGAGACCGAGAAGTTTCTCGGCGCACTCGATTTCTATCGATGACGGGCGGTTGAAGTTCACGCCGTCGCGCATCCTTCGACAGGCTGCTTCGACGACCGGCCCGTAGCCGTGGCCGAGGATCACGGTCCGCAGACCCATGCCGTATTCGATGAATTCGTTCCCATCCAGATCCCGGACGTGACACCCTTTTCCCGACTCGAGGAAGCCCGGGGCCGATTCAGGATACTGGTCGTCGCCCTTGGCGTACGTGTGGGCGCCGCCCGGTATGAGAGAGTGGCTTCGCTTCTGGAGGGCGATTGATCGCTCGAAGTTCATTGCAGGCGCTTTCGCAGTCGGCGACTTCGGCCCGAACGGGGCGATGGCCGCAGGACTCATGAGCCACGGTCCGCGCCCGGCGCGCAGCGCGCCGTGGAGTCCCGTTGGCGCTCCGGGCGCTTCCGGGTACGGGGAGAAAATAGCCACTGGATTTCGAGCCGGCGATGGGGGCTGCAGGCGGAATATTCCTAGTCCGGCCACTCGACGACGGTGGTCGGCCGGGCCACGGCCGAGCCGCTGCCTCCGGGCCAGAACTTCTGCAGGGAAGTATGAAGGTTGCGCGTCTCGTGTTTCCAGTTTGCCTTCTTTGTCAGGTCGGCCCCTTCCTTGGGCAACCAGAGCAACACCGTAGCGCGAACCTGGTAGTAGAATTCCCACGTGCCTTGCTGGTTCTTGAAGCCGAACACGGTCCCCTTGAAGTCGACGACGGGGGCGATGCTCTCCTGCTCGCCCGAGCGGCGAGCAGCGGTGCCCTGGCCGATCGCCGCGAATCGGGTGCCGGCAGCTTTCGCCGCGCGGCTTACGATCCTCGTTCGCTCCACGTTGGACAGAGGGTCCACCGCGCCGGGCGCGTAGTCGCGATGTTCGGCGACCCGCATGTTGCCAACGGTTCCGGCATTGGCCGCAAGGGCCTTTCCCTGGCGGACCGCTCTCACGCGGGCCCGCATCAGCGCGGCCTTCTCCCGTCTCAACAGGATCAATTGCGCGGCGACCTGTGGATCCAGCTCGTTCGCGTTGTACGAGGTCGCGTTTGCGTGGTAGACGGTCGGCGTGGCCGGGTCGCCCTCGACGAAGACGGAACAGCCGTCGACGGCCGCCGTGAAGAAGATCCGGACCTCATCGTTCGGGTTCTGCCGGGGATCGGACAGCTTGATCTTGACGACCCGGTCGGCCGCCCAGGGAAGGAAGAAGACCGGGAAATCACGTGGCTGCGCCGCGTCGCGCAGTTCCACCGCCACCGCTCCTGCCGCGTCCGTTTCCTTGTCGGAGGGTCTGAGGTTGCAGCTCACCACGCGGATCTCCTTCCCGACGGAGAAGTAGTTCTCCTTCCGGCGGATGCTGTTGCTGAGCGCCGCATTGGATTGGGTGACGCTGCGGAGCCCGTGCGAGATGTTCAGCATGTGCCGCTCGGCGAAGCGCACCGGGTTCTTGAGAAAACTGGCGTTGTTCCCGTTGGACATCAGATGCGCTCCCGGGCAGAGGGAAGCCGCGGTGAGCCGGCTTCCGCGCGGATGTTGTGAATCGCATGTTCCGATTGATGGCGAAAATCTCGCCGAGGCGGCGGCGTGCCGTCAAGTCGGCCGAACCCGGGCGGCGGCTCGCGTCCGAGCGAATTCCCGGTACGCCAGAGCCAGGAGGGACCGAGGAGACAGCCACGTCGAGCCCGAAGAACTGGGGTGACCAGTCCGGGCCTGCTCAACGAATGGGCGATGCACGGTGATCTGGCCGGTCCCTGGTACTTCGATGGCGGGTAGGTCCTCAATCCGAAGAACGGGATGGGCGATCTGTTTCGCTACCGGTCTGGTTCGAGATCACGGACTCGCCGTGGGGCATGACGGGGATGTTCGAGTGCAATGCCACGTTCAAGATCGAGGGATACCCGGACTCGTTCACGCAGAGCGGCAACCTGGCCGGCTGCCAGGGATCCGGTGATTTCGAGGGCATGCACCTGTGGTCGCACCTGGACAACAAGGCGCACCCCGGACTGTTTGACGTGGCCATCTACGATTTCCACGGCGTCATCTGGTAGGCCGCATGCAGCAGGGCGCTCGGATCGGTGTCCACGCGCAACTCACGATTCGAACGCTCACTGACGGCGATCGACTCCGGGGCCGGCGCGCGCTACCGACCCCGGAGTCCTCCCATTGCCGCCGACATGTCGGATGAGTCCCATCCCGGCCGCGGCCGGGCGCGGGACGGCGTCGATGGCGGCCATGTTGCGCGTATCCGGGCGGCGTGGGGCGCTGCCGGTCAGCCGGTCGTTTCCAACTCCGTGAGCAAATCGCGGGCTTCGACAAGGTACGGCCAGTCGAAGCCCTCCGTGAACCAGGCGTAGATCGCGCCGAGCATGTCGCGGGCCTCGCCTACGCGATCCTGCTTTCGAAGCAGCCGGGCGAGACTCGTCGTGGCTAGCAACTCCCATGATGGGGTTTTCTGTTCGCGCGCGATTTCGAGTGCGGTCCGGAAGGCGGTCTCGGCGGATTTCTCGTCGGGCCGGGGAACAGCCAGGCGGAGCTCACCGAGATGGCGGAAGGTCTCCGCGGCCCAGCCGTTCTCGTCCTCGAGCCGGTCCGCGATCACCCTCTCGACGCGCCGCAGCCCTTCTCCCGGCCTGCCGGCGATGCCCAGCGCTCGCGCGTAGAGGGCCCACATGTATGCGGAAAACACGCGCGTGCCCGCTGCCTCGTATTGCTGCAGGGCATCTTCGAGGATCTCGAGGCCCGGCTCGATTCTGCCGGACAGGACTTCACACCAGCCGGCACAGACCATCATCGGCGGCCCGTTCCCGGCAACACTGACTTCCTTCATGGACACCAGCGCCTCGTCGCAGCGGGGTCGCGCTCCCCGGATGTCTCCGCCCCATACCCGGATGAGAATGTCCCGGAAAAGCATGATCTGGAGTACCGTGGCTTTGTTCGTTTCACGCGCGCGTTCGACCGCCGTGCCCGTGAGGCGCGCGGCCTGGTCCGCGAACCCCAATTCCCACCGTGTCGACCCGAGCACGGATTGAGCGAACGCCCGACCCCCGTCATCCCAGATCGGGATGCACGGCCTGGATTCGGGCAGGCTGATGGCTTCCCGCAGGTACTGCTCCGCCTCCGTGCGCGCGGCACGCGCCTTGGCCTCGAGCGCCGCGAAGCCGAGCATGAGCTGCAGCGTTCCCGGATCCTCCAGGCTCCGGGCCGCGGAGAGGGCGGTCTGCGCACTTGTCCGTGCGCGGCTCCGATCGTTTGCGTAGTAGCCCACGGTGAAGGAGCCGAAGCTGGCCCAGAAGAGTTGTACCGGCGTGCCGACGGCAGGCGCGAGTTCGAGCGCGCGCTCGTAGGCCTCGGCGTATCCGGGCGCGATGAGTCCGATCCGCGTTTTGCCGATCGCCAGCTGAATCGACAATTCCAGGCGATCTCGCGCCTCCGATGCCGGCACCTGCCGGAGCATCCCCAGCGCCGCCTCGTAGTGCGCGAGCGCTTCCTCGGGCGCGAGCGAGCGCTGCGCCTGTTCGCCGGCCGCGAAGAACCAGGCCGCGGCGCGGTCCGGCAGACCCGCCTCGCCGAAGTGGTGCGCGAGCGCGACCGCGATCTCGTCGCCGCGAGCGCCGTACAGCGTCTCCAGCGCCTCGCCGAGTCGCTCGTGGAAATGCGCGCGCTCGACCAGGTCGAGACGGTCGTACAGGAAGCGCTGAAACAGGATGTGGCGGAACCGATAGGTGGAAAGGCTCTGCTCTCCAAAGCGCTCGAACCCTTCCGCCACGATGAGCTGGTGCTTCTGCTCGAGCTCGGCGCTGAGCGCCGCGACCAGGTCGCGGGCCTCGACGGCAAGTACGCGGGCCACGGCCTCGAGCGTGAAGCGCTCGCCCTCGGCGCTGGCAACGGAGAGCACGCGCTGCAGCCCGGGCGGGATCCGGCCGATGCGCTCCGCGATCACCGCATCGACGCGCGCCGGCAGCCGGTCCCACGCGACGGCCGCGTCGGCCTCGACCCATTCGGCCGCATCGTTCCGGAGAAGGAAGCCTTCTTCCCTGAGCATTCGGAGCAGCTCGACCGTGAACAGCGCGTGGCCCCGCGTTCGCTCGAACAACGCGTCCCTGAATCCGGCGTCGAGCCGGTTCGGCTCGGCGTCCACCAAGGCATCGACAAAGCCCCGATCCGCCGCACCGTCGAACTCGATGCGCGCGTCGCCGAAGAGCCCGGTCATTTCGTTGATCACCGGCTCGAGAGGATGGCGCTCCCCGGCGCGGCCCAGCCCCACCTCCGTGTTTCGATACAGCCCGAGAACCAGGATTCGCGTGCCGCGCAGGCTGCGGCCCAGCCCGAAGAGGAGCGCGACACTGCCTGCATCCGCCCATTGCAGATCGTCGAGTACCAGGAGCAACGGTCTCTCGTTGGCCAGCGTGCGGAGGACGCGAGCGTACTGGTCGAACAGATCAGATTGCCTGCGGGGCGGGCCCTCCTTCCGACGCAGAAGCGTCGCGCGGAAGTCCGGTGTCCACTCGTCAGGAATCGAGGCGTGCGCTCCGGTTCGTTCGAAGAGGGCGTCCTCATCCAGCAGCGTGCCGACGAGATCCGGGCCCTGCGCGGCCAGCGCGCCGGCGGACGCGGGCAGAAGATTCCAGAGACGGGTCGCGTGCTCCTTGGTGAGCGAGCCCGCCGCCCGGCGGGCCTCGATGTCGCCGGTCAGCTGGCCGAGGACCTCGCGGAACGGCCGGTACAGGTCGCCGATGCCGGTGAGCGCGTCGCACGATCCGGTGGCCACGATCAGGGCCGGATCCGAGTCCATGGCCCTGCGGCAGAACTCCCTCGCCAGGGCCGTCTTGCCCGTGCCTGCCTCACCGGTGATGAAAACGACGCGGCCTTCACCCGCGGACGCCCGCTCGAGGTGCTCGCGCAGGCGCGCCAGCTCCGCAACCCGCCCGACGAACGGTGCGGGCGACGGCGTCGGCCCGGATGTGGCGAGGTCGAACGGTGGAGCCGATCCGGTGTCGGGTCGAGGTCGGACCGCGACTTGCCGCAAGCGCTCGATTGCTTCGCGGAGCTCGGCGGGCGGGTCGATGCCCAGCTCGGTGTCGAGCAGCGCGCGGTGCTCGTCCGCGAGCCGGAGCGCGTTCGCGGGGTCGCCCCGTCCGGCCAGTGCCGACATCAGGCGAATCACAGTCCGCGAGTTGTATGGATCGAGGCCCAACAGGTGCCGCAGCCACTCGGCGGCGGCCGCGTGGTCGGCGTCGGGATGACCGGTCGCGTGTCGCAGACCTCGTACGGCGCAGACTGGGCAGGCACCGGAACGGCCACCGCGAGTCCGGCGGTGGAAGCGATCAGCACTCGTAGAATCGTCATGGCGCGGAGCGTAGGAGGATTGTGTTCGACGCGGAATCGCCGGCTCGTCGCGTCGAAGAGTCGGGTCGCAAACGTATCGCCGTGCGGGTCAGTGCTGCTTGAACCAGTCCCTGACGCTGGCGCCGCCCGGCGCGCAGCTCACGACGGCGCCTTCGTACCGGACGTCGAGCTTGAGCGTGCCGAAGTAGTCGCCGATCGCAGAAGCCGAGACCGGACGGCCCACCGTGTTCGCGAAGTTCTGGACGTAGGCCGGACCGTTGACGAGGATCCGGTCCTTGCCACGTCCCACACGCCGCCTGGCGCCTACGTTGCAGCCGTGCAACTCGACACAGCCGAACGACGCCATCGGCATGGTCATGCCGCTCAGTACGACGGTCTCGACGAGTTCCTCGGGTGTGTCGTCGTCATCGAAGGACAAGGTGTCGTCGGTGATCCGTACCCTGCGCGCCGAGGTCGTTGCGGCCACGCCCTGAGAGCCGGGGCCTCCGTGTGCCGTGAAGCGGAGGAGCACGACACGATTCCCGTCCCGACAGCGTTCCTCCAGACCCTTGCGGATGGCGGCGAAGACATGCTCCCGACTCGTGATCGCGATGGGCCTTCCGCCGTGTGTGACGAGCCGGTTGTACTGATTCCGGTTGTCCTTGATCTCGTTCTCCATGCTCCGAATCGCCCGGTCGGCGAATGCCACGGCGTCCGACTGGGATCGATGCGGGAACTTCTTCATGTAGAGGTCGATCTGCTCCCAGTGCAGCCCGGCCCGGCCCTTCTTCTGCATCCAGGCTTCGAAGACTGCGTCCACGACGTCCACGATCCGGAAGCCGCCGATCGTCGCCAGCTGGCGCCACGTCACGGGACCGACGACGCCGCTCTGATCGCGCAGGCCGAGTGCCACCTGCGCATCCTGGAAGGCCGTGCGCGTTCGGATCCCGAAGACCCCGTCCTCGACGAGTTCCTCGACGCCAAAAAGGCGGACGTCCATCTGCCGGCATTCGTTCAGCACACGCTGCAACACGCCCACGACGGGCAACCGGTCACCATAGTGCAGATATACCATCACGCCCCTTCGGCCATCGCCGCGGACGGGTCGTTCAAATACCAACGTGCCGAACGGGAAAGGACGCGGGTGATCGGGGGCTGTCAAGCGTCGGCGAGGCGCCGGCCTGCTGTCAGTTGTATCGACGGATGGCGGGCTTCACCGGGCGGCCGACGAGGTAGCGGTCAATGCCATGGTCCAGCGCCTGTCGGTAGACGGCGAGCGCTTCGTGGATCGCGTCGAGGGTGCGGTCGATGTCCGCATTGGTGTGCGAGTAGCTCACTACGAGGGAGGGCATGATCAGTCCCCGCTTGATCGTTTCCTGCAGGAACAGCGTGCGAAACGGCTGTGACGGCTCGCGATTCTCATCGCGGGTGAAGTAGAGCAGGTTGCAGGGTCGTCCCATGGTGCCGAAGAAGCCATTGAGGTGATGCTCGCGTACCGACCGCTCGATGCCGCGAACCAGCCGCTCGCCCTGGCGATGCAGGTGTTCGATCACGGGCTCGGATTCATAGACGTGCATGGTTGCCAGCGCGGCGGCCAGGGCATGAGTCTCGGCGCCGTAGGTCGTTGACAGCAGGAAGACTCGCTCCCGGTCGTGAAACAGGCCGCCGAGCTCCATGATCTCCTTCCGGCCGACCAGCGCGGAGATCGAGAATCCGTTGCCCATCGCCTTGCCGAACGCGGCCAGGTCCGGCACGACGCCATAGCAGGCCTGGGCACCGCCGAGATGCCAGCGAAAGCCCGTGATGATCTCGTCGAAGACCAGCAGCGCGCCGTTCTTCCGGCAGAACGCCTGCAGCTTCTTCAGGAAGTCGTCCCTGGGTGGATCGAGCCGCTCCGCTTCCAGGAACAGGCACGCGATGCGGTCGGGGTATTGCGCGAACAGCGCTTCGACGCTCTGCAGGTCGTTGTAGCGGAACTTCAGCGTCATGTCCTGGATGGCCTGCGGAATTCCGGCCGACATCTCGGTCGTCCCGATGAACCAGTCGTCCGTCGAGAAGAACGGGTGGTCCTGGCAGATCGCCACCAGATCGCGACCGGTGAACGCCCGCGCGAGCTTGAGCGCCGCCGTCGTCACATCGGAACCGTTCTTGGCGAACTTGGCCATGTCGGCCCCGTCGATGAGACTGAGCAGCTTCTCGGCGCACTCGACCTCGATGGAGGAGGGCCGGTTGAAGTTGATGCCGGTGCGCAGCTGTCGACAGGCGGCTTCAGCGACCGGCTCGTAGGCGTGGCCGAGCGTTACCGAGCGCAGCCCCATGCCGTATTCGATGTACTCGTTCCCGTCCAGATCCCATGCCCGACACCCCTTGCCCTTCTCGAGGAATCCGGGCGCCAGCTCGGGATACTGGTCATCGCCTTTCGCGTAGGTGTGCGCCCCGCCCGGAATGAGGGCGTGGCTTCGTTTCTTCAGAGCCGCTGACTTGTCGAAGTTCATGGGTCGGCTTCCGTGTTGGCACAAGTGCCCGTCCGACCTGGGTTGGTGCGACGGGCTCCTTCTCATGCAGTTTCGGCACTTCGGCCCCGCGGGCGTTGTCAGGGCAACGATCGGTGCTCGAACGCCGCGTAGGTCGGCCGGAGCCGTGCGTAGCGTTCGGCACGGTCCGGGTCGGGCCGGATGACGAGGTCCGGGACCGGGACGGCGAATCCGGCAACGACGTCTGCCCACGACCGCTCCTCTCCGCGTTCTCGGGTCGACGCGTGGCACGCGCGCAGCGCCGCGCCCAGACAGGCCGCGTTCCCGGCGTGGATCCGGAATACCGGCGCATCGAAGACGTCGGCCATGACCTGGAGGATGTCGGTGTTCCGGGCGGCGCCGCCGGTCGCATGGATGCGGGTCACGCGCGGCACTGCCCAGGCGGAGTGGCTGGCCATGGCCAGCATCTGCGCTTCGACGACCGCACGGACGTTCGCGGCCGCATTGTCGGGATCGAGGCCGCCGGCGCGGTGCACACCGGGCTCGAGCACGGGCGGCGTGATCTCGGGCTCGAACCAGGGCAGCATTATCCGGCCGTCGTTCCCGGGCGGCGTCGCGCGAAGTGCCGCCGAGAACGCGTTCCAGTCGAGGCCGTACGCGTCGCGCACCCGCTCGCGGGCGAGCGAGCCGTTGCGGAAGCAGACCAGGCTCATGTACCCGCCGGTGGGCGCGCCGAACACGTGCGCGGCGCCGGACGGATCGAACGCGAGCGCCGGCATGAGCGAGAAGAGCGTGTCGCTCGTGCCGAGGGAGATCGCGGTCGCGCCGGGCTCGGTGACGCCGAGGCCGATGAGGCTCGACGGGTTGTCGCCGGTCCATGCGACGACGTCCGCCTGCGGGAAGCGGTAGCGCTCCGTCCAGCAGCGAGCGAGCCTGCCGACGACGGTATCGCAGTCGACGACAGGCGGCAGCTTCGGGTGTAGCCCGGGTGCCGTCGCATCGAGCGCGGCCGGAGCCCAGTCGCCCGCCGCGATGTCCATCAGGTTCATGCCGGCACCGTCGCCACGGTCGATGGGCGCGTGGGCGCCGATCAGCAGCGAAGCGAGGTACGAGCTGACGACGTGGATGCGGTCCGTCCGTGCGTACGCCTCCGGCTCGTCCTTGAAGAACTTCCGGATCTGCGGACCCGTGAACCGCTCGAACGCCCGCGACCCCGTGAGCCGTGCTACCGCATCCGGCCCACCCAGGGCGTCCGTGATTTCCGTGCACTCCGCGTGCGTGCTCGAGTCCATCCACACCGGCGAACGTTCACGGGCGAAGATGCCGCCGACCTGATCCACGAGGGGCAGGGAAGGGTCGAGCCCCTCCATCGCGGTGGCGGCCGACACGTTCAGGTAGACACTGCCGTGCTGCTGCCCCGACCCGGAGATCGCCTCGACACGTCCGAGCGCCGGCCCGAGCGTGATCGCGACCAGTCCCATCAACCGGTCGAGCGCCTCCGCCCACATGAGCGGCGAGCTGGTCACCACACGCGGATCCTCGCCGACGAATACGCCGTTCCGTGTGCCGTACGCCGGCAGCGCATCATCGAACGGCATGGACAGGTCGAGCAGAACACGGCGCTCGTCGCCGTCCACCTCGATGGCGATGGCGTTCAGGCTCTGCGTGCCGCAGTCGAAGCCCAGGTAGACGGCCAAGGCGCGAAGATCCGGGTCAGGCCAGCTCGAGATCGAGCCGCGTCACGGAAGCCGCCGGGAACTCGTACGCGAACGTCGTCCCGGTCGCGGCCACATCCGCCGTCACGGGCCGCACCGCGTCGGGCCGCTCGAAGGTATTGTGGTCGTGCACGTCGCGGGAGCGGAGCGTGGTCGCACGCGCGGACCGCACGCTCGCGCCGCGGACGGCGATGTCCACGGCCTGCGCTTCGGCGATGTGCCGGTTCGTCACGGTGAGCGTCAACGTGCGGCCCTGCATTGATGCCGAGCCGTCCAGGGTCTGCAGGCTGTTCGCGTTGCCGTCGCCGTCGGTCCACGCGGCGCCGGGCGCGGAGAACTCGGTGCGGAGCGATGTCGCGCCCTGGTGCGGGGCGTACATGGCGAACACGTGGTACGTCGGCGTGACCAGGAACTTGTCCCCATCCGCGAGGAACAGGGACTGGATGCAGTTGACGAGCTGCGCGATGTTGGCCATCGCGACCTTGTCGGCATGGCGGTTGAAGGTGTCGAGGGTGAGACCGGCGACCAGCGCGTCGCGCACCGTGGACTGCTGGCCGAACAGGTGGTACGGCTCGACGTTGGTGGTCATGCTGTGCCAGGCGCCCCACTCGTCCACGACCAGCTTGACGCGGTGCTGCCGGTCCAGCTCGCTCATCAGATCCCAGTGCGCGGTGATCAGCGATTCCATGCGGTCGGCGCTGGTGAGCAGCTCGTACCACGCCGGCTCGTCGAAGGCGACGGCCTCGCCGTTCCGCGCGCTGCAGTAGTGGTGCAGCGCCCAGCCCCACATCCGGTTGACCTCGCGGCGCTCGGCGAGCCGTTCGAAGAAGCGGCGCGTCCAGGCGCGGTCGTTGCCGCTCGGGCCGGAGCCGATGAAGCGGAGACCGACGCCGTAGTCGGGGACGGGCCACGTCGCGAAGCGGCGGAACTCCATCGCGTACTCGTCCGGCGTGAAGTTGCCGCCGCAACCCCAGGACTCGTTGCCGATGCCCCAGTAGCGAGCGTTGAACGGGTCGGGATCGCCGCCCGCGGCGCGCTGCTCGGCCAGCGTGGTGCTGCCCTGCGGTGAGTTGCAGTACTCGACCCACTCGGCGAAGGCGCGAGCGGGTAGCGTGCGAACGTTCGCGGCCATGTACGGCTCGGCCCCGACCAGCCGGGCGAAGCGCATGAACTCGTTCGTGCCGAAGCGGTTCGGATCGAAGCGCGCGGGAATGTTGCCGAGATTCCGGATGTTGGCGTCGTCCGACCAGATGTTGGTGCGCGTCGGCCGGCTTGCGGGATCGCCGATGCCGTCGCGCCAGTCGTAGGAGTCGGCAAAGCAGCCGCCCGGCCAGCGCGCGACCGCCGGCCGGATCGTCTTCAGCGCATCGACCAGCGCCTTCCGGATGCCGCCGTAGTTCGGGATGCGCGAGTCCTCGCCGACCCAGATGCCGTCGTACACGACGCCGCCGAGGTGCTCGACGAAGTGGCCCTGGATCTCCGGCGCGATGGTGCCGATCGGCTCGGCGGTGAGCACTTCGATGTGGGCGTCCGCGAGGCGGGCGCGCGGACGGCGGGGGCGGGCTCCGCCGAGCGTGAGAAACGGCGTGCCGGCCAGCACGGCGGCGCTCTTCATCGCGGACGCGACGAATTCCCTGCGATTCGGTTCTGCGCTCATGAGTGACTCCTCGTTCCGATCCGGCAGCGGGACACGGCCCCGTGCCGGCGGGCGGCCGGCTCCGGGGTCACGCATTCGTCGTCCACCCGCTCGTTCGGTTCCATGATTGACAATCCGTCATCCGCGTTCACGAGACCTTGCCCGTGTCGATTTCTGCGCCTGTCTCGCCGGCGGCTCGTCACCGGCTGCGAGACCGCTGCGCCGCGTGTCGCCGATCCCGTCCCTGTCGCCGTCAACTCGACACACGCCGTTGCGGACGTCTGCGGATGTCGCATTGCCGGCGCCTCGCGGGCGTCGGGATCGACGCTCCGAACATCCACGATCGGGTCATTTCTGCGTCGGCAGCCTGCGTGGGACCACACGCACGAGGCCGACGCGCGCGAGCATGACGAACCCCGTCGCACCGTACACGGTGGCGACGCGAAACACGTTTCGCCGCTTCAGGTCGGCGAACAGGTGTTGGTGCCAGGACGTGCGATTGGCCATCACGGAAAGATCCGCCGGGACCCGGTTCGCAGCAAGGCGCGACACCGGCGAGTTGGCTCGGGCGGTTGACAGGATCGCGTGATACGGACATCGTCGTGGGTCGAAGTCCGCGTGACGGGGGGCCGTCACGCCGGGCCATCCGGACCGGCACGAGGTCCCGCCGGCAGTCCAGCGTCTGCTCGACATCAGCCGCCTGACACAGCAATCCCTGGCGACGTGCGCCCTTTCTCCAGCGCAGGGCGTACTTGCGTTCACGTCCCATGAATGGAAGGCCCATTGTTGAAGGCGAACGCCCGGACCGGAATCCGCGTGGCGAGCCTGCTACTGGCAGGGTTGGTCACTCCCATCGCGGCAGACGCGCAGTCTGCGAGCGGGACCTTCACGTTGGCGCAGGCGGCGCGGGGAAAGGCCGTCTACGCCGAGAAGTGTGCCGCGTGCCACGGACCCGCGCTCACGGGAGGTGCGGCGCCACCGCTCACGGGGCCGGCGTTCGAGCAGAGCTGGAACCACCCCCGGGTCACGCTGGACGACATCTTCTTCCTGCAGCGGACGACGATGCCGGTGAATGCGTCGTCATCCGTCTCGCCCGCCGATCACGCGGCGGTGTTCGCGTACATCCTGCAGGTGAACGGCTATCCGGCGGGGCAAACGCCCGTGTCGCCGGGCGCACCGGGGCTGCTTCAGTCGCCGAGCTGGGTGTCCGCAGGTCTGACGGGTGATGGGCCGGGAACGGCAAAGGCGACATTGCCTCCGGACTTCATCGAAGGCGACGGCGGCGCCGCGCCGGCAACCAATGGTCCCGATCAGAACGCGCTCGACAACGCGTCCGGCTCGACCGACTGGCTGCTGTACACGCACGACTACGCCGGCACCCGTTACTCGCCGCTTGCTCAGATCAGCACGGCCAACGCGGCGGAGCTCGTGCCCGCGTGCATGTTCCAGGTCGGCGAGACGGACAACTTCCAGACGGGCCCCATCGTGCACGACGGTACCATGTACGTGACGACGTGGCAGACCACCATCGCGCTCGACGCCGCCACGTGCCGGCCGAAGTGGCGCCACACGTGGGAGCCGCTCGGCTTCCCCGGGTGGCAGCGGAACCGCGGCGTCGCACTGAAAGATGGGCGGCTCATCCGCGGTACGCCCGACGGATACCTGCTCGCGCTGAGTGCGGAAACCGGGGCGATGCTCTGGGCGCGGCGCGTGGCGAAGTCCGAGGATGGCGAGACGTTCAGCATGGCTCCGCTGGTCTACGATGATCTCGTGATCATCGGTCCGGCCGGGAGCGAGAACAACGTCCAGGGCTGGGTGGGCGCCTTCCGCCTGGCCGACGGTTCGCCCGTGTGGCGCTTCAACACGGTGCCGAAGCCGGGCGAGCCGGGCTACGAGACGTGGCACAATCCGGAAGGCATCCCGGTTGGCGGTGGAGCGGTGTGGACGTCCTTCTCGCTCGATCGCGAGACCGGCGATCTGTACATCCCCGTCACCAATCCCGCGCCCGACCTGCCGGTCCACCTCCGACAGGGTGACAACCTCTACACGAACTCGATCATCGCACTCGATGTGCGCACCGGGAAGCTGAAATGGCACCGCTCGCTCGTGCCCAATGACTCGCACGACTGGGACCTGACCCACGCCAGCCCGCTGGTTACCACGACCGTCAACGGCACGCCTCACCGCCTGGTGGTGACCGCCGGCAAGGACGGAGTGCTCCGTACCCTCGACCGCGAGACCCACGAAGTGCTGTACGAGACGCCCGTGACGACGCTCGAGAACCAGACCACGCCCACCACGACCACGCCGAGCCGCGTCTGTCCCGGCATTCTGGGCGGTGTCGAGTGGAGCGACCCCGCGTACCACCCGGGCACGAACCTGCTGTACGTGCCCGCCGTAGACTGGTGCTCCACGTTCACGGCCTTCGAGGATGCCCGCTACATCCCGGGCAAGAACTACCTTGGCGGGTCGGTCGACATGGATCCCCCCGAGATGTCACAGGGCTGGGTCACCGCCATCGACGCATCGACGGGTACCGTGAAATGGAAGTACCGTTCGCCGCGCCCGATGGTCGCCTCCGTCACGGCGACGGCCGGCAACCTGCTGTTGACGGGTGAGCTGACGGGCGACTTCCTCGCGCTCGACGCGCGAACCGGCGACGTCCTCTACCGCTTCAACACCGGCGGCTCGATGGGCGGAGGCATTGTCACCTACGACGTCGGCGGCACGCAGTACATCGCCGCCGCTTCCGGAAGCCCGTCGAATTTCTGGGTCGACGAGTTCCCGGGGTCTCCGACCATCGTGGTGTTCAAGCTGCGGTAGGACGCTCGACCGGGTTGCGTCGAGGCGAACTTCCGCCCGCAGCCGGGAAGGCCGTTCGTACGTCGATGGCCGGATCAGCGATGGGCGAGCAGTCTCTCGAACGTTTCCGGCGGCAGGTCGGCGAGCGAGCGGATCACGACGTCGGCCGCGCCCACCGCGCCGTCACCCACGCCGACGCACGCCATGCCGGCGCGCCGGGCCGCTTGCACGCCGGCCTCCGCGTCCTCGACCACGACGCAGCGCGATGGCGCCACGCCGACGCGCTCGGCGGCGACGAGGAACACCTCGGGGTCCGGCTTGCCGTGGTGCACGTCCTCGGCGGCGACCAGCGTGTCGATCCGAGCGTCGAAGCCGAGCGCGCTGTGCATGACCTCGACGTTCAGCCGCGGTGCCGACGACGCGATGGCCTGGCGCCAGCCGGCCTCGTGCAGCCGGACCACCCAGTCGGCGGCGCCCGGCAGCGGCTCGATGCCGCCGTCGCGGACGAGATCGCGGTAGATCGCTTCCTTTGTGTCACCGATGCGGTGGATCCGGTCGGCATCCACGTTCTCGCCCAGCAACGTGGCGAGGATGGCGTCGTTGCGCTGGCCGAACGTGGCCAGGAACTGCGGACGCGTCAGTTCGATGCCTTCGCGCTTCATCACGCGGAGCCACGACTGCCAGTGGTAATCGCGCGAGTCGGCGAGCGTGCCGTCGAGGTCCCAGAGCACGGCGCGCGGTGGCGCTTCGGAGGAGGCGTTCTCCACGGGATCGCGCATCGGTCGGCCCGGATCGAGTGTCACTTCTGCCCGTAGTACGCGTCAGGGCCGTGTTTGCGCAGGAAATGGCGGTCGATCAAGTGCCCTGCCGGCCGTGACGCGTCGGGCGCGACCGCGCGGACCGTGCACTCGAGCCGCGCCAGGAACTCGAGCACGCGCGAGATCTCGACCGCGTCGAACGCGTCCCGCCCCCATGTGAACGGCCCGTGGTTGGCGACGAGGACACCCGGCACTTCGTGGCCCGCGATGCCGAGACCGGTGAACGTCTCGACGATGACGAGGCCGGTGTTCCGCTCGTACTCGCCCTCCACTTCCTCGCTCGTCATCTCGCGCGTGCACGGCACGTCGCCGCGGAAGTGATCGGCGTGCGTGGTGCCGAGGCAGCGCACGGGCAGGCGCGCCTGGGCGAGGGCCGTGGCGAACTCGCTGTGGCTGTGGGCGACGCCGCCGCAGTCGAACGCGCGGTAAATCTCGAGGTGCGTTGGGGTGTCGGAAGACGGGCGCAACTCGCCCTCGAGCGCCTCGCCGGTCTCGAGCGAGACGGGCACCATGTGGTCGGGTCTCAGTTCGTCGTAGGAGAGGCCGCTCGGCTTGATGACGAAGAGCCCGGCCTTGCGGTCCACTCCCGACACGTTGCCGAACGTGCCCATCACGAGCCCGGCCTCGAACAGCTCGAGGTTCGCGCCCCAGACCGTCTCGCGCAGATCCTCCGCGATCATTGCCGCTCCTCCATCATCCCCCCAATCCCCCCAATCCCCCCAATCCCCTCATCTCCCTCATCTCCCTCATCTCCCCCATCTCCCCCATCTCCCCCATCTCCCCCATCTCCCATCTCCCTCATCTCCCGATCTCCCCGATGACCCGCTCGCGCAACGCGAGCAGCCGCTTCATGAGCCGGCCGAGGTCGGGGCTCGCGTCGGGCACGCCGCCGAACACGTCGTGCAGCTCGCGGTACATGCCGTACAGCTCGTTGTAGACGATGCGGGCGGTAGTGTCGGGTTGGAACCGCCGCTCGCGGAGCGACGTCATCCGTTCCTGCGCCGCGGGGAACGAGTCGTAGCCGCCCGCGTCGGCACCCGCCGCGACGGCGGCGGAGATGGCGGCGCCGAGCGCGGGTGTCTGGGGCGAGCCCGCGATGAGCATGGGACGGCCGAGCACGTCGGCGTAGATCTGCATGAACAGCTCGTTCTTCTCCGCGATGCCGCCGCAGCAGACCACACGTTCGATGGGAATGCCGTGCACCGCGAGTTGCTCGACGATCGCGCGCGCACCGAACGCGGTGGCCTCGATGAGTGCGCGGTAGATGTCGGCCCGTGTGGTGTGCAGGGTCTGTCCGACGAGCAGGCCGGTGAGCCGGGGATCGACGAGGATGGTGCGGTTGCCGTTGTTCCAGTCGAGCGCGAGCAGCCCGGACTCGCCCGGGCGCAGCCGCGATGCTTCCGCGGTAAGCGCGCGGTGCAGGGCCTCGTCGGCTTCACACACGACTTCGATCCACCAGTGGAGCAGGTCGCCGACCGCGGACTGGCCGGCCTCGATGCCGTACCAGCCATCGATCACGGAGCCGTCCACGATGCCGCAGATACCGGGCACATCGGCGAGCGGCTCCGATGTCGGCGCGATCGCGATGTCGCAGGTCGAGGTCCCGATGATCTTGACCAGCGTACCGTGCGTGATGCCGGAGCCGACCGCGCCGTAGTGCGCATCGAAGCCGCCCATCGCCACCGGGATCCCCGCGCGCAGGCCGAGCTCCTCCGCCCACGTCGCCGAGAGCGGTCCGGCCGCGCGGTCCGGCGGGTGCGCCTTCGTGTAGAGCCGGTCGCGCAGCGCGGCGAGCTTCGGATCGAGGCGCGTGAGGAACGCTTTCGAGGGCAGCCCGCCCCAGACGTCGGAGTACATGCCCTTGTGGCCGGCCGCGCACACGCAGCGCGGGATCTCCGCCGGGCTCTTCGCGCCGATCAGGACGCCAGGAATGTAGTCGGCCAGTTCGACCCAGCTCACGGCCGCGGCGAACACGTCGGGCGCGACCTTCAGGCAGTGCCAGATCTTGGACCAGAACCACTCGGAGGAGTAGGTCCCGCCGATGGGCGCGAGGTATTCGGGCGCGCGCTCACGTGCGGCTTCGGTGATCGCGGCCGCCTCGTCCGCCGCGGTGTGATCCTTCCACAGCCAGGCGTGCGCGGCCGGATTCGCCTGGAACTCCGGATCGAGCGCGAGCGGGCGAGCGTCCGCGTCGATGGGCAGCGGCGTCGAGCCGGTCGTGTCCACACCGATGCCGATGACCTCGTCGGAGGCGAAGTCGGGCACGACCGCGGCGGCGGCGGCGAGCGCGCCGCACGCGGACTCGCGCAGCCCGAGGATCCAGTCGGCGGGGTTCTGCCGCGCGAGGTGCGGGTCGCGCGGGTCCAGGATCACGCCGTGGACGCCGGACGGGTACTCGAACACGTGCGTACCGGCGGTCGCGCCGTCGGCGCAATCGGCGACGACGGCCCGCACCGAGTTGGTGCCGAAGTCGAGGCCGAGCGTGAACGCGTGCGCCATCGGTTCAGCCCAGCAGGATCGGGCTCACGATGTCGAGCACGTCCGGGCCGGTCCCGGCGGCCCGCGCCGCCGCCAGTTGATCGCGACGCGCGACGATGCGCACGGCCTTCAGCGCGATGTTGGCGAAGTTGATCATGCTGCGTTCCATGGCGCGGGTCGGGTCGTCGCGGTACGTGAACTGGTCTTGGCTGTAGAAGCCGCGGTAGTTGCGTTCGAACGTGGTGAACAGGTACTCGACGGACTCGGGCACGGACACCGTCCCGAAGATGAGGTCCTGGTCGTTCCGTCCCTGGCGCGCGTCGTTGATGTCGAACTTGTGGATGGGCACTCCGGCGAAAGCCGCGAGGTCGCAGGCGGTCGAGGCCGTCGTACCCTCCATCTTCTGGTGGCCGTAGTCCACGGTCAGGCCGCAGTTGTTGCCGCCGGTGGTCGCGTTCACGCGTTGTGCCACGAGGATCGCCGACGCCGCGGTCGGGATGATCATGTACAACTCGCGCGGCTCGTACGGCTTGGGCTCGATGGCCAACCGGATACCCGCTGCGACGCAGGCGCGGTTCGCCTCGACCAGCGCTTCCGTGAACCACTCGAGTGACTCGAGGTAATCGATCTGGAAGTGGTAGTCGGCGCCGTCCGACCCGGGCCACACGCTCAGCACCGGGATGTTCAGCACCTTGCAGATCTCGACCGCCTTCAGGATCTCCTCGAGCGCCTCGCCCCGGAGCCCGGCGTCCGGGTTGCAGGGCCCGCCCAGCCGGAAGCGCGGATTGGTCCACGTGTTGATGTTGCAGGCGGTGACCTTCATGCCGAGCTCCGGCAGGAGCCCGCCGCGCGCGCGCTCGACCGCACCCCAGTCGACGTCGCCGTTCAGCGTCTTCTCGAACACGCTCTGGTGGATCTCGATGAAGTCGATGCCGGCGGCCTTCGTGCGCCGGCACTGGGCCTCGAAGTCGGAGGCGAAGCCGGGATCGTCGGAGTGATAGCCGACGGGCGCGAAGCGGTCGAAGAACTCGCCGGCCGACCAGTGGCCCACGCTCATCCGGATGTCGAGCGCATCCATGAACGCGATCGAGGCTTCGCGATCGAGCGGCGCCGTCAGGCCGGCGGCGTGTTCGAGCTGGTCCTTCGTAAAGCGCGACATGTTCGTTTCTCTCTCAGCCACGGAAGTAGAGGTAGGCCATGGCGATCATGATCAGCACGACCACGGACAGGATCACGTCGCGCCGGTCCCAGCTGCGCCGGGACTCCGCGCTCTGTTCCTCCGTCACCGTGGCGTACGTGAGGCCCGAGATCGCCTCGTACGACGGCGCCTCGGTCGCGTAGCTGACCACCACCATGGTCACGACGGATACCAGGAAGATGAACAGACTGTAATACTGGAAGTAGATGTGGTTGACGATCCAGAGGAAGGAGCCCGGATCGTACCCGGCGAAGCCGCCCAGCCCGAGGCTCACGGGTGTGTCCACGGCGAGCCGGAAGACGCCGAGCAGGAACCCGACGATGAGCGCGGCGAGGCAGCCCTTCGCGTTCAGCCGCTTGTTGAACACGCCCAGGAAGAAGACCGTGAAGATGGGCGGCGCCAGGTAGCCCTGCACGCCCTGCAGGTATTCGTACAGCCCGCGCGCACCCTGGATCACCGGGATCCAGAGCAGCCCGATCAGCACCATGATCGCGGTGGCGACGCGCCCGATCCACACCAGCCGGTGCTTCGTCGCCTCCGGCCGGAACTTCTGGTACAGGTCCATCGTGAACAGTGTGGATGACGCGTTGAACACGCCGGCCAGCGAGGACATCAGGGCGGCGAGCAGGCCGGCCACGACAATGCCGCGCACACCCACCGGGAGCACGCTCGTCACCAGCAGCGGGAACGCCGCCTGCGCGGCTTCCGTGATGACGTCGCCATTGGCGTCCACCATGCCGTTCAGGCCGCTGTACTGCCCCGTACGGGCAAGCGCGAGCGCGATCATGCCCGGGATGATGAAGATGAACACGGGCAGCAGCTTGAGCAGACCCGCGAAGATGCTGCCGCGGCGGGCCTGCGTCTCGTTGCGCGCGGCCAGCGCGCGCTGCACGATGTACTGATCCGTGCACCAGTACCAGAGCCCGATGATCGGGGCGCAGAAGAGCATCCCGAGCCACGGGTAGTTTCCGTTGAAGTACCACGCCAGTCGCGTCGGCTCCATCACCGGTGCCCACGTGCCCTGCATGCCGGCCGGGATCAGCGGCTTCCACAGGTTGAACATGTCCGGATCCAGCGCGGCCCGGAACCCGCCCCATCCTCCCAGCGCCTGCAATCCGAACCACGTGAGCAGCGCGGAGCCGATCACGAGGATCAGCGTCTGCATCGCTTCCGTGTACGCGACCGCGCGCATCCCGCCCGCTACCGTGTACACCCCGGTAAGCAGGATGACGGAGACCGAGCCGATCCAGAAGCTGTTCCAGACCGTCCCGCCGATGGCGACGTGCACGTCCGGCAGCAACGTGGCGAAGACTACGCCGCCCGCGAAGATGCCGACGGCGATCTTGGTCAGGACATAGCCGACGAGCGAGATGAGCGAGAGCACCCAACGCGCGGCGGGCGAGAACCGCTTCTCCAGGAACTCCGGCATCGTGTAGACCTGGGAGCGCATGTAGAACGGCACGAACACCCACGCCAGCACGAGCAGACACCAGGCGTGCAGCTCGTAGTGCGCGAGCGCGACGCCGCTCGTCGCGCCGGAGCCGGCCAGCCCGACCAGGTGCTCGGACCCGATGTTCGACGCAAAGATCGAGGCGCCGACAATGAACCAGCCGAGGTTCCGGTTGGCCAGGAAGTAGTCGTCCGGCGTGTCCTTCCGCCGGCGGAATACCCAGCCGGCGATACCGAGCACGAGGCCGAGGTAGCCGAGGATGATCAACCAGTCGAGCGCGGCCATGGGCGGTCCCTTTGCGGCTGTCGTTCGGCGTCAGGATCACGGGAGCCAGCGGCCGCGTGGCGCGCGAGCCCGGCGGCAGCGCCGGGAGTGTACCACGGATGCGGCGGAGGCCGCCAGAACGGGCGGCCTCCGCGCGTGTCACGGAACGGCCTGGAGCGCGACCCGGGGACGCACCCCGGATCGGCCCGGAGCCCGGTCTCAGACGCGAGAGTTCACCACCCAGATCGTCGTCGTGGATCACGGCACGAGGCACACCCTCCCGGCGAAGGACGTTGACGGCGCGCGGTCGGCGGAGCCTGCCCTCGTGAGACCCAGCATGACCACTGCCGCCGTGAACGAAATGGAACGCACGATCATCGCGGCTCCTTCAACCTGTGATTTGCGCGATGCGGTGCCGGGTGGCCGCGCGCATGCAAGGTGCGCCACACCCGCCCATGGCAGGCAAGTAACCCCACCGTCCCGGATGTCTGGTCCCCGTGTGCAGACCGGCGCCCGGAACGCACGGACAAGGCGGCGGCGAGCGCCCGCCCCGCCCGGCCTCGACCGCGATGGGCCGGCACCTTCGCCGCGGCGCGAATTTGACACGGCGTCCAACGAAACTTGACACCCCGCCAGGCCCGGGTTACTATGCGGATAATTCACTGGACATACTGTCAGGTGAAATATCACGGGACCCACCCAGAAAACGGGAGGCTGGCATGGCATCGAGGCGAATCCTGAGCGTGGCCGCACTTCTTCTGCCGGTCGGGACGTTGGCGGCTGCGTTCGCGGGCGGACCGCGCACCACGACAGAGACGTGCTCGACGGTGATGGAGTCGAAGGTGTGCGCGTGGGTGACGATCGATGGAGCGAATCCTGTGGAAGTGGGTGCGACGATCCCGATGTCACTGATCGAGTCGGTGCCGGCGGACGCGCCGATGGTGTGGCCGCCGGAGGAACTGGCGGACATCGAGCTGCCGGCCGAGGCGCATGCGTTGGGGATCGATCACCTGGGCATCAACTGGGAAGCGCACGGTCATCCGCCCGCGACGTTCATGACGCCGCATTTCGACTTCCACTTCTACAACATTTCGCGGGCGGCGGTGAGCGCGATCGACTGTTCGGACTCCACGAAGCCATCGTCGCTTCCGGCCGGGTACGCGCTGCCGGACATCGCGATTCCGGACATGGGCACGCTGGTCGGGCTGTGCGTGCCTCGTATGGGGATGCACGCGATGCCGGCGCAGGACACGGACGCCACGGACGCGTTCGGCGCGAGCATGATGCTAGGCTACTACGGCGGCAGCCCGATCTTCTTCGAGCCGATGGTCTCGCAGGCGCTGCTGCTGAAGGGGAAGGACTTCACGCTGCCGGTGCCCGGGCTGCGGGGTCTTCCGTCTGGCGTCCGCTATCCGCGGGAGCTGCGGGCGACGTATGATTCGAAGAACCGGGAGTACCGATTGGTGGCGACGGGCTTCGACGCCCGTTGAGCGTCCAGGCTGGTGAAGGAGGACATGGCGGAGGAAGTGAACACCCGGCGGTACCGGAAGCGGAAGCGCGCGATCCGGGAGGAAGAGACTCGGGAGCGGATCACCGAGGCGCTGGTGGCACTGCATCGCACGGTCGGGCCGGCGAACACGAAGGTGACGGAAGTCGCCGAACGTGCCGGGGTCAGCCGGATGACGGTGTACAACCACTTCCCGACGGACGCCGACATGTTCGAGGCGTGCTCGACCCACTGGATCGCGCGTCATCCGTTTCCCGACCCGGGGGCCTGGGCGGCAGTATCGGATCCGCGCGAGCGGTTGCGGGCGGGATTCGGGGAGTTGTACGCCTGGTACCGCCGGGCGGAGGACATGTGGGACAACGTGCTGCGCGATGCTCCGATCATGCGGTCGGTCGGTGACGTCATGGACGCGAATTGGTGGCCGCTCGTGGAGCGCATGGTCGATGTGCTCTCCGCCGGCTGGTCCACGGACGAGAGTGCCGACGAGAGACGGGTGGCGCTCCGTCTGCTGCTCGACTTCCGGACGTGGCAGGTGCTGACCGGAGCGGGGCTGGACGACGCGCGGGCGGCTGCGCTCGCGGTCCGGATGGCGGAGTGCGGCCGCGCGAAGGACGACAGCGCGGCTCGAGCGTCGCCGGCAACGTCACGTTCCTGAAACGCGCAGGCACCGGAGCGGATTCCGCCCCCGCGTCCGGCAACGCCGGCGCGGCGCGGGTCCTTGCCGCGTCGGTCTCCCCGTTCCACACTCCATCCGTTGAAAGGGAAGGGCCACGGCCGGAGAGAGCTTCGGACCGTGATCCCGTCCCAGCCCGCGTTCCCCGGATGGGTGCTTCCCATGATCGATCATCCCGCAGAGAACGGGTTCGGTCCCATGCCCGCGCCGGTGCGGCGCGCGGCCTGCGCAGCACGTCGGTGGAGGCGTGATCTGTGGCTGCCGCTGCTCGCGTTGTCCGCCTGCCGGCCCGCCGGCGCCTGGATCGCCACCGCGCCCGCGGACACCGCGTTCACCGCGATCGACGCCGACGGCGCGACGGTGATCCCGAACGGCCGGCTGCTGACGCCGCGCGGCCGGCAGATCGTGGTGGCGCCGCACCCGTACGGCCTTGCGCTCAGCCGTGACGGGCGCAGTGCGGCGACCGCGAATTCCGGCGTGCGGCCGTTCTCCGTTTCGCTGATCGATGATGTGGCGGGCGGCGACCCGTCCGTGCGGCAGATCCCGCCGGGGGCGAACACGGACCGCGGCGTGCTCGAGTCGGTGTTCATGGGTCTCGCGTACTCACCCGACGGCGAGCTGTTGTACGTGGGCGGGGGCCAGGAGGGCGCGGTGGTCGTCTTCGATGTCGCGAGCGGCGAGCGCGTGGGCGAGATCGACTGCAACGTCGCTTTCGATGGACGCGCGTACGAGGACAGCTACATCGGCGACCTGGTCTCGAGCGACGATGGCGCGACGCTGTTCGCGGTGGACCAGACCAACTTCCGCGTCGTCATCCTCGACACGTCGACCCGGCGGCTGGTGGGCAGTGTGCCCGTCGGACGGTACCCGTTCGGGATCACGCTCACGCCGGATGGCGGACGCGTGTACGTCGCCAATGTCGGCCAGTTCGAGTACACGCCGGTGCAGGAGTCGGAGCCGTCCGACTCGGTGCGGCAGGGCCTGTCGTTCCCGGCATTCGCGTACGGCAGCGAGGAAGCGCGCGAGGGGACGACGGCGGAAGGCTACGACGTGCGGGGCCTGGGCGACCCGAACGCGCCCGAGGCATTCTCCGTCTGGGGCATCGACGTCGGGGACCGGACCCGGCCTCGCGTGGTCTCCCGGATCAAGACGGGGATCCTCGTGGGCGAGATGGTCGAGGATTTTCCCGCGGTCGGCGGCTCGAGCCCGAACTCACTGGTGGCGACGGCCGACCGCGTGTTCGTCAGCAATGGCAACAACGACCGGATCTCGGTGATCGACATCGCGCGGGACACGGTGGTCGGTGACCTCGCGTTGCAGCTGGATCCGCGGCTGGGCGGGCTGCGCGGCCTGATCCCGTTCGGACTGGCGCTCTCGCCGGACCAGCGGCGGCTGTACGTCGCGGAGTCGGGCATCAACGCAGTGGCGGTCGTGGACGTGCCGACCATGCGCGTGCTCGGCCACATCCCGGTGGGCTGGTTTCCCGGCAAGCTGGCGGTAACGCCGGACGGCCGGCATCTCGTCGTCGCCAACGCCAAGGGGTTTGGCAGCGGACCCAACGGCGGACCCGATTTCGAGCCTGGCCCGGAAGGCAGCTACGTGGGCAACCTGATGCGGGGCACGGTCTCGGTCATCGAGATCCCGTCGGACGCCGCGCTACCCGACGAGACCGAGCAGGTGGTGCGCAACAACTTCACCTTCAGGCGTGAGAGCGATCCGGCGTTCGCGGCGCGCGCCCGGAACCCGATCCCGCTCCGTCCCGGGGCCAG
>CAWAYJ010000024.1:0-111026 GCA_963786235.1 uncultured Gemmatimonadales bacterium | reverse complement strand
TCGCAGCGACGCTCCATCCGTCGCGAATCCCGGCCATCGCCGCAGGAAATCGACCATTTTCCGTCCCAAGCGACGCGGCAGGGTCAGTTCGCCGCTCCTGGAGCAGGCTGCATGACACCAGTTGGCGCCCGGCGCTCTGTCGGTGACACTTGCCTGCGAATAGAGCAGGCAGACGCATACCGGCACCGGACCGGACCGCGCGAATGGTCGGTTTCCCGCGCAGGACCGCGTGCGCAGTTACCGCCGCCGCCGCTGCCGGACCGGATCGCGGCTGGAGGTGCCGCCGGCATCGCCGCCGGTCGCCGCCGGACCGGATCGCGGCTGGAGGTGCTCCCGGCATCAGTGCCGGTCACCGCCGGACCGGATCGCGCGACAGGTCGCTTTGCCACGCGTCGTTGCTGGCGCCCGAGGTGGTGGATCGCCCGGTTCGGCCGGTTTCCCCTCGGCACGGGCTCTGCTCTGCCTGAAACGCCATCGGCGGGCGCTCTGCCCGGGCGCCTACTCGCCGCGTAGCGTGACGATCGGATCGACGCCGATCGCGCGCCTGGCTGGCAGCAGTGATGCGGCCAGGGCGATGCACGGCACGATCAGCATCGCGAGGACGAGAACGACCGGGTCGGCCGGATCGACGCCGTTCACGAGCCGGCCGATCGCGCCGCGCGTCGCTGCGCCGGCCGCGAGTCCGATGGCCACACCGGCTACGCTCATCATCACGCCCTCGCCGAGCACGCGACGGAACAGGACGGGCGTGCGTTCGCCGAGCGCCAGCCGGATACCGATCTCGCGCTCCCGGTTCGACACGAGGTAGGCGACGAGGGCGTAGAGTCCGAGCGCGGCGAGGATCACACCGACGGCGGCGAACACGCCGATGACCACGAGCTGCAGGCGGAGCGGCGCGAACCAGGTCGAGATGTACCGCTCGAACGGTGCGAGCGGCGGTGCGGGGAGCGTGCCATCGATGGCCGGGACCACTTCCGCGAGCAGGCCGGGCGCGACCCCGGGACCGCCCCGCACGAGCACGTGCGCGAACGGCGGCGGGTCCTGCGCCAGCGGCACGTAGAGCTCCGCCGGCGACTCGGTGTCCGGCCCGAAGTGCCGCGTCGCAGGTACCACACCGACGATCGTCCGATCGGTGCCGACCACGCCGATGGTCCGCCCGATCGGATCCTCGTTCGGAAAATGCTCGCGCGCCATGACGTCGTTGATGATCACGACCGGCGCGGCACCGGCCGCATCGGCGCCCGTGAACGGACGGCCCTCCGCGATCGGCATCCCGAGAACGTCGAAGTACGCGGGCGACACGCTGTGGTACTGCGCCCAGTACCTGGTGGCGTCGCCGGGGATCGCATAGACGAAGCGCATGGTGGATCCGCTGATCGGCGGGTTCGTCGCGACCGCGGCCGTCGCGCCGCGCGCCTCGAGCCGGCGCAGCAGGTCGTCCCAGAACATGTACGACTGTTCCGGCGAGGCGCCCTGTCGCTGCGCGCTCAGCACGATCGGCGCGGTCAGAACCCCGGCCGCATGGAAGCCGATGTCGACCGAGCGCAGCGAGGAAACGTAGCGGACGAGGGCGATGCTGCCGAGCAGCAGCCATGTCGTGAGCGCGACCTGCGTGATCAGCAGCGCGCGCCGCCCGCGCACGTTGGGCCGGCCGGCATCGCGATTCCGCCCGACCGCCGGCTGATCGCGTACGCCGGACATCGTGTGTCCGAGCAGGCCGACGAACACACCCATGAGCACACCGCTCAGCACGACCACGCCCAGCATGCCGCCGTTCAGCGAGATTGCGGACAGCCGCGGCACGTCCGGCGGCAGGAGCCGCTTGATCGGCGCGAGCACCCACGTCGCACCCGCGGCCGCGACCAGCGCGCCGAACAGCCCGAGCAGTGTGCTCTCGATGAGATCGTCCCGCAGGATTCTGCCGTGCGAGGCGCCGAGCGCCAGCCGGATCATCCGGGCCTGCCGGTTCTCCGCACGCTTCGCCGCGACCAGCCCGGCCACGTTCACCAGCGCCAGCAGCACGAACACCGCGCCCGCACCGAGCAGCATCGCGAGCACACCGCGGTAGGGCCGCGCCAGCTGCTCGCGCAGCGACACCACGTTGCCACCCCACCCGCGCTGCGCCGGGTGCTTTTCCGCGAGCGCGCGCACGAACGCATCGACTTCCGCGGACGCATCCGCAACCGTACGTCCCGGCCGCACGCGCGCGACCACATCCAGGTAGCGCGCCCCGCGCATCCCCTCCTGCAACGCGCTTTCCTCGAACAGTACCGGCATCCACACGTCCGCCGCTTCCGGATAGCCCGGCGACGTCGGGATCACGCCCACGATCGCGTACGAGTCGCCATCCAGATCCAGCGATCGGCCGAGCACATCCGGTGCGCCGCCGAACGCGCGCCGCCAGAACGATTCCGTCAGAACGACTTCGTGGGCACCCGCCGATCTCTCCAGCACCCGCCCGAGCAGCGGCCGCACACCCAGCACGGAAAAGACCTCCGGCGACACCATTTGCGCCGGAATCCGCTCCACCGTGCCCGCGTCGTCCCGGTCCACCGTCGCCAACGACACCACCGCGACTCCCTGGATCGTCTCCAGCGATGCCGCGCGAAGATCCTCGAACAGCGGCGGCGATACACGGCTCCACCGCGACGGCGGGACCGTCGCCGTGGCCACCGGCGCGCCCTCACCCTCGCCGTCCGGACGCAGCTTCACCTCGTACAGCCGCACGACCCGGTCCGCGTCCGGATACGGCAACGGCCGGAACCAGATCCCCCACGCCACTGCCGCCACCGCCGACGCCGCTCCCAGACCGAGACCCAGCGTCGCCACGACGCCCGACGCGTACAACGGCCGCCGCGCGAACGACCGCAGTGCCAGCCGCACCGCCGGGCCCACGCCGCCGGGCCGACGCCGGGCCGCGCCGGGCTCCGCCGACCCACCCGTCGCGGACAACCGCGCGGGGATCGCGCGCAACGCCTGCCACCAGTACCAGCGCCGCGCCGCGCCGCGACCCGATCGCGCACGCATCGCCTGCCAACCTTCCCGCAGGTCCGCGAGCAGGTACGCACGGTCCTCCGCAGGCGTCAGCACGGCGACCAGCCACCGCGCCAGCCCCGGCTCGCGCGCTCCGCTCACCGCGCACCCTCCGGCCGGATCCCCGCGCCCCGCCACAGCCGGTCCAGCATCTCGCGCGACCGCTCCAGCGCGTGCCGCCCCGCCGCGCGCAACACGTAGTTCCGGGTCGCCCGGCCCCCCGCCGGATCCGTTACCACGCGCGCACTCACCAGCCCCTTCTTCTCCAGCCGCTTCAGCGTGACGTAGACCGCCGGGATCGAGACGTCGCGCCCCGTCGTCTCGAGGATCTCCTGATGCACCGTCGCGCCGTACGCGCTGTCGCCGAGCCGCGCCAGCGCCAGCATCACGACCTGCTCGAACTCACCGAGGTATTCGCGGCCGGACATGCGCCCCTCCGTTCCGATCTCTGCCTCGTGTCTTAAACTTTGTTTAATTAATGGAACGGGGCGGGCGGCGCAAGGCCCCGGGGCACGGCCGGGAGGTGTCGTCGGACTCGTCTGGGAGATCCGCGTATCGACCCGCGCGGCCCGGCGCGCCGGGCGGGTCACGTTCGGGCGGAAGCCGACAACGAGGCGGGCCGAAGGGCGCGGCGCGCGACGCAGGTCCGCTCGGGCGGAAGCCGACGACGAGCCGGGCCGACGGGCGCGGCGAGCGGCGTGCTCCGGGACTGGAAGCGAGCACGGCGCCGCTGATCATGCTCCGTCGCGGACCACGTCACCCCACGTCGCCGGATCCACGCATCAGGGCCTGAGCGAGGCGGACGAGAGTGGCCTCCGGTCGTTCCGTGAGGTCCTGCCACGCGAATCGGAGCACCCGGTGGCCCGCCGCGGTGAGCTCGGCGTCTCTCCGGCGATCCTCCACGAATGCCCGGGCGGAGCCGTGGTACGCCATGCCGTCGACCTCCGCGATCAACCGGTGCGCACGCCACAGGAAGTCCACCTCGTAGTGGAGCAACCGGGCGTTCAGCTCGGGCACCGGCAGACGCGCCTTGCGGATCAGGGCGAGCAGCAGCTCCTCCGCCCGGGATCGCGTGAACGCGGTGGGCCGGTCATCGTCCAGTAGCGGCCGAAGCGCGCGCGCACCGCGGTGCCGCGGGTGACGCCGGACTACCGCGCGGACCTCTTCCCTCGTGACAAGGCCACTCCGTTCCGCACGCGCCAGCGCCTGCTCCAGCTCCCGCGGCCCCAGGCACTCGCCCAGGTCCAGCAACGTCCGAGCCGGCGTAGTCACCGGAATCCCGTGCAGCGTCGTGATTTCGTCCGGCACTAGGTCCCGCCCCTGGTGCGTCCGGATTTCCCGTATGCGACGTCGTTTGCCACCGTGCATCGTCACCTCCACGCGTTCTCCGCGAGCAGCCCCCGGGCGCAGGTCCCAGAGCGCCGCGGCGCTCCGATGGCTCACCCGGCATTCTCCGCCACATGCCAGAACCGCGGCCATTTCGCGAGCGTACGTGCCAGCCACCGTGCCCGTTTGATAGACACCGCGGTGCACGCGCACCAGACGGCCGCCTCGCACGCGGCGTTCGATAACGTGGTCCGCGACACCGGCGCCAAGCAGCTGCCGTCGCGTGACCAGTCCGTGCTGCGCTACGCCGTACCGACGCAGGATCGCCTCCACGCTCCGCGCATCTGCCGCACCACCCATTGCGCCCCCCACCATGCCTGGTGGCTCCACGTTCGAACTCTTCGCCGTCACGATGGCCGCGATCCCGACACACGTTCCTCACTACTCCTTGCGGCGGTGACGGCCGTCCCCGCGGGCAATCGCACCCTGCCAGTCCCCGGCGGCCTCGTCCCGCGCGGATCCCGGCCGTCCCAGCGACCGATCGGCCCTCGCCCGGCCTCGCCGGCCTCGTCCCGCGCAGATCCTGGCCGTCCCAGCGGGCAACCGACCATTTTCCGTCCCTGGCGGCGCGGCTCGGTCACTATTCCGCTCCTGCAGCAGGCTGCATGACCCAACCGGAAGCCAGGCGCACTGTCGGTGACACTTGCCTGCGGATAGAGCAGGCAGACGCACACCGGCACCGGATCGGACCGCGCGAATGGTCGGTTTCCCGCGCCTCGCACGCTGCGATCATCCATATCGCAAGGGCGGACGGGCAATTCCATGGCCAGGCGGGGCGAACCGCGGGCCCGGTGTGCTGGAGGCCGCGTCAACTCATGCGCTGGAGGGCACGCCACTCACACGCCGGAGGCCGTGGGGCGACATTGCGGCCTCCGGTACAGACGACGCGTGATCGGCGGCCAACGCCGCCCGACGTGGTGTCCATCGCGGCGACCTCCGTTGGCTTTTCACGCCGCCCGACGTGGTGCCCATCGCGGCGACGTCCGTTGGCTTTTCACGGCAGCCCGGTGGTGCCCATCGCGGCGGCAGGGCCGAACGTGGCACAATCACGGTCCGGCAAAGGGCCGGAGTGAAGCGAACCATCGCCCGCTGGCGACCCACCTGTCCGGAATCGAGCCGTTCGTCGATATTTGTGCCGCCACGAACTCGCTGCGAACGGCAGGCGCCGGGGCTGCTCGCCCGACCAATGACATTGGAGCGACACAATGAGGCCGACCGTTCAGCGGCTGCCACATTGTCGTCGGCAGGAAGGCGGGCAGCATCTTCGTCGCGCACCTCGCGCGGCAGTCGGGCTCGACCGCCGACGCCGACTGGGCCGCACGCGGCTGGCAGGCCGACATCCGGGGCCGCTGGAAGGTGCCGATTCCGTCCCGGATGATCGCGTTCACCAGCGCCATCGTGTTCGTGGACTGGTCGAAGGGCGCGAATCCATCTTCGGTGTGCGTGGTCCGCAGGGACGTGCGGCACCAGGCCATGGGTGGTTTCGACGCGGCGCCCATGACGATCCTCGACGTCGTACACATCGTGGACGCCGGGCAGGCGCGGCCCTCGGCGCACCGTAGCGGGGGTACGCATGCGCATTGCGATCATCTCGGACATCCACGGTAACCCCGTCGCGCTCGCGGCGGTGCTGCGCGACGCGGCATTGGCGGGAGTCGAGCGGTTCTGGTTCCTCGGCGACCATTGCGCGATCGGGCCGGAGCCGTCGGCCGTGCTCGAACGGATCGCGCGCCTGCCGGACGCGACGCTCACGCGCGGCAACACGGACCGCTACGCCGTCACGGGCGAGGGTCCGCCGCCGGGGCTGAATGCGGTCCGCGAAGATCCGGAGCTGATCCCGGTGTTCGCCCGGATCGCGGCCTCGTTCGCCTGGACCCGGGGCCATCTCACGGCGACGGGCTGGCTGGGCTGGCTCGAGTCGCTGCCGCTCGAGATCCGCTTCGAGTTGGGCGAGATTCGCGTGCTCGCCGTGCACGCGGCGCCGGGGAAGGACGATGGGCCCGGCGTTCATCCGGGTAGCAGCGACGTCGAGCTTGCGGACATGATGGCGGAGGCGGACGCGGACCTGCTGTTCGTCGGACACACGCACGAAGCACTGGTCCGGCGCGCGGGCGACGGGATCGTCGTCAATCTCGGCAGCGTCAGCAATCCACGGGCGCCGGACCTGCGCGCGAGCTACGTGATCCTGGAGGCGACGAGCGCGGGCGTCGAGCTGGAGCCGCGCCGCGTCGCGTACGACCACGAGTCGTTCGTGGCGTCGGTGCTCCGCTCGCGTCATCCCGCCGCGGACTTCATCCTCGCGCACCAGCGCGGCGAGGTGTGCGGCACGGCACCGCACGCGGATCACGTACCCGTGGCGCGGGGAACGACGGTGCGTCTGCGCGACGCCGTCGTCGCGCTGAAATGAACGGAGATTGCGGTCGATGAACATGAGGACGACGAACCGCGCGCGCGGCATTGTGGCTGTCGCCCTCGGTGCGGTGCTGCCACTGGCGGGCTGCAGCCCGAGTACGAGGCCGGACCTGGCCGTCGTCGGCGCGACGGTGATCGACGGGACCGGGTCGCCGCCATTGGCCGACGCCACGATCCTCATCCGCGACGGTCGGATCGATGCGGTCGGTCCGTCGTCCGCCGTCGAGGTCCCGCGCGGAACGCGAGTCATCGACGGCGCCGGCCGGTACGTCATTCCCGGCCTCGCGGACATGCACGTGCACTTCTCCGCGGGCGGACCCGTGGAGGCGAACGTCGAGCGCATGCTGCGGCAGTTCCTCTACTACGGCGTGACGACCGTCCTCAACCTCGGCGCGACGCACGGCGACATCGACACGATCCGCAGGCTGCGGGCGGAGATCGACGCGGACTCGCTGCGAGGACCGACGATCTACGCGAGCGGCGGGCTCATCACGGTGCCGGGAAGTCACCCGACATCGACGATCATGACCGCGCCGGCATCGGGTGACTGGTCGGAGCTCGGCGTGTTCGTCGTCGAGGACGAGGCCGGGATGCGCGCGGCCGTGCGGAAGGTGGCGGACGCGGGCATGGATGCGGTCAAGATCGTCGTGGAGTCGGGACCCGACATCTTCGGCGACACGCATCCGCAGATGTCGCCGGAGCTGGTGGCCGCGGCCGTCGATGAAGCGCGGCTGCACGGCCTTCCGGTTTTCGCTCACGCGACGTCTCCCGACGAGCTCGAGATCGTCGTCGACGCCGGCGTCGATGCGGTCATGCATCTCGTGCCCGGCGCCGGCCCGTCCGTTCTCGCGGAAATGGCGCGCCGCGGCATCGAGCTGGTCCCCACGCTCGGCCTCTCCGTGTGGCCGGACACGTGGGGCGACCCGAAGGACAACCTGACGGACCCGTTCCTGCGCGCGGGTGTCGAAGACCGCGTCATTCAGAGTCTGCTCCGGTCCGATATGCTGCCGAAGACGGCGCCTTCCGACGATGACCGCGCGTGGCGCCACGACTTCCTGTCGAATCTCACGAGAGCGCGGGACGCGGGCGTCACCATTGTGAGCCGGCAGCGACGTCGGCAATCCTCTCGTGTTCGCGGGCTACAGCATGCACCACGAGCTGGCGCTGATGGTCGAGGCGGGAATGTCGCCGATGGAAGCGATCGTGGCGGCGACGCGGCTGCCTGCGGAGATGCTCGGGAAGGGCGCGGAGTTCGGCACGCTGCAGCCGGGCCGGCGCGCCGACCTGCTGGTGCTCGGCGCGAATCCGCTCGACGACATCCGGAACACGCGCTCGCTCGAGATGGTCGTGCGGAAGGGCGTGGTGCTGGATCGCGCATCGCTGCTGGAACGTTGACGGTGGGGCGCGCGGCCCGGAACGGGACGCGTCCTGCGTGATTGACCGTTCGTCCGGCGAGCGCGCGGAGCGGCGAACGAGCGGCGCGGCTCCCGCGCCCGGTGACGCGAGGCCGCCGCGGTGTTAACCTTGTAAGGGAATCGGGAACAACTCTCGATGTTGACGCCGGCGAACGGTACGGGCCACGGAAAGGGCCTCCAGGAGGATGCAGGATGAGCAAACCCAGGACGGTCAAGCGCGCCCGAACCAGGACTCCCGCCTACACCTGCCTGGGCTGTCCCCTGACCAAGAGCCGCACCCAGTGGTGCTTCCGGATCTGCGTGCCGGTGGAGGGGATCGGACCCTGTGGGCGCATCGCTCCCCACTCCCTGCTGGGGCGCACGCAGGAAGCCATCATCGGACACAACCTCCGCCGGGCCGCGGCCGCGTAGCCCCCCACCGCTACTCCGCGCCGAGCGCGTCGCGCGTAGCGCCGGCACGACGGAACCCAGCCACCCGACAGCCACCAGCACAACGGGCACGGCCACGAACACGACCGGGTCGAGCGACCGGACGTCGAGCGGCCGCGCGCGCATTCCGGATCTCCGCTCGCTGCACTGCGGCCCGCGATTGGCGCCCCGATCGTGCCCGTGGCATTCGGTGCATCGAGTCGCTATCCTTGCGAGGCCGGGCAAATGAACGCGCGGCCCACGGATTTCGTAGTCGCAGCAAGGGAGGGTTTTTCTTCGTAACCACTGCCTCGTAAAGAGGGGGAACACCCATGAGCGAAGCCAAACGTCCCGGGGGTCTGACCGCGCTTGCGGTCTTCAATTTCGTCTTCGGCGCCCTCGGCCTGCTGGGCGCCCTCGGCCTCGCGGTGTTCATCCCGATGCTCGGCCAGATGCCCGCCGACGCGACGGCGCAGATGACGGCGGAGCAGCTCGCGCAGATCAATGCTCTGAAGGAAATCGGCACGGGCCTGTTCCTGACCCTCGCCGCGCTCAACCTGATCAGCGCCCTGTTGCTCATCCTCTCGGGCATCGGCTATCTCAAGCTCAAGAAGTTCCTCGGCCGCACGCTCGGCAACGCCTACGGGATCCTCGGCATCCTTGCGACGGTCGGATCCATGCTGTGGATGCCGGCGGCGCTCGGCGGCGGCAGCTTCAGCATCGGCACGATCATCGGTCTGATCTTCCCCGTGCTGACACTGGTCCTGATCAATACGGCGTTCAAGGAAGACTTCGTGAACTGAGCCCGAGGCCTGGCTGACTCATGAGGGTTGGCGACATCGACACGCGGCAGCTCAAGCTGATCTGCCTGCACACCATGCGGCATGCGCTGCGCAGCGGCTCGGGGCTCGTGTACTTCCTGCTCGCCATGTTCTTCGGCCTGATCGTGGCGAATGCCGTCATCTCGCCGTTCGAGCTCATCGTCGCCAGGAGCGGCCAGATGAGCCCGGCGCAGGTCGAGCAGGCCGTCATCAAGTTCGCGCGACCGATCGTCGAGTGGTCGATCGCGCGCGGCAACGTCGGCCCCGGCACCACCGCCTGGGTCGACTTCCTGCTCAATGGCCGGCCGGCCCTGCTGTCGGCGATCTTCTTCATCCTGCTGTTCGGCACGCCGCTGCTCATCCCGTTCGGCGGCTTCAACCAGACCTCGGGTGACATCGGCAATCGCGGACTGCGCTACCTGCTGCTGCGCACCGAGCGGGCCAACATCTACTACGGCCGGCTCCTCGCCAACATCATCCTCGCAGTCGGCGTGCAGATCCTGGTCATCGCGACCATCGCGCTCTACCTCGGCCTCAAGGTGCGGATCTACGACGGCATGGACATCACGACCTGGAGCCTCCAGGGGCTCTTCGCGCTGTCGATCCTGACGTTGCCCTACGTCGCGGTGTGCGCCTGGATCTCGGCCGCCAACGACTCGCCGATGACATCGCTCACCGTCGCCAGCGCCGTCATCGGCGGCGTGCTGCTCGTGGCCTTTCTCGCGCAGCTCAAGTGGGACGGCGGCCACTGGATCGCCTGGCTGCTCCCCTGGGGCGTGCAGAAACAGCTGTTCCGGCCCGAGCTCTCGATCGTGGCGCTGGCGGGCGGCGCCTGCCTGCTCTACACGGTGGTCTTCGCGTGGCTCGGCGCGCGCAAGTTCCGAACGCGGGATCTCTGAGATGAACACACACGTGGATCCCGCGGTCCGCATCCGGAACGTGTCGAAGCGCTTCGACGACATTCAGGCACTCGTCGATGTCAGCTTCGATGTGCCGCCGCATTCGATTTTCGGACTGCTCGGCCCCAACGGCGCGGGCAAGACGACGCTGTTCTCGATCGTCGCCAATTTCCTCAAGGCGGACAACGGCGCCATCGAGGTCCTGGGCCACGACACGCGCCACACCGCGGAACTGCGGGGGCGGTTGAGCATCCTGCCCCAGGACGCGGCGTTCCAGCGCAGCACGCCCATCCTCGAGCAGCTCGTGTTCTTCCGCATGCTCGACGGCCAGGACCGCACGGCGGCCCGGGAAGAAGTCCGTCGCACACTCGAGCTTGTGGGGCTGGACGACTACGCGAAACGCGGAGCGCGCGCGCTGTCGCATGGCATGATGAAGCGGCTCGGTGTGGCGCAGGCCTTCCTCGGCACACCGGAGGTGATCCTGCTCGATGAGCCGACGGCGGGCCTCGATCCGGCCAACGTGCGGCAGATCCGCAATCTGATCCTGGAGCTGCGCGAGCGGACGACCGTCGTTCTCAGTTCCCACAACCTCGCGGAGATCCAGGAGCTGTGCGATCATGTCGCGATCCTCGACAAGGGCCGGGTCGTCACCTGCGGCTCGGTCGCCGAGCTCACGTCGTCCGCCCGCGAGCTGGACCTGCGCCTGTCACGCCGGCTCGAGGAAGACGAGATCGCGCGGCTCAGGAGCCTCGCGGCCGTCGCATCCGTGGATGCCCGTGGCGCGCCCGACTACGCGCTGCAGCTGGACTTGGGCGAAGGCCGGGACTGGGACGACGCCGTGGCGTCAGTGCTGCGCACCCTGCTCGACCTCGGCGCCGTGCCGCGCCGTTTCTACGAAGGCCAGAGCCTGGAGCAACATTTCCTTGCCGTCACCGGAGGCAACGACGAGAGCCCGGACGCGGAAGCGCCGTCGAACTGAACGAGACTTCAGCGATGGAGTGTTCTCCATCGCGATCACGCTCGCGGTTCTCGCGATCCACATCCCGCAGCAGGACCGACGCCGAAGCGCACCGGGGACTGCTGCCATCGTTGGACCATCAATTTTGCGGATTTCCGGAGGTATCAGGTGCGAATCGAGAAAGGCAACGCTTCCATCACCAACCTCGACGAGTGGTTGGAGCACGCGGGCCCGAAGAACCCGGAGCAGCACTGGGTCGAGGGCGGGAGCGCGATGGAAGCCGCGCGGGCGTGGCTGGACGCTGCACCGAACGGCCCGCCGAACGAGGTCGCTGACCTGCTTCGGTCGCACACCGACTTCCGCAATGCCGTCATCGATCGAGTCGAGCCCGAAGCGCGCGTGAGCTTCGATACTCGCCGCGGCGAGCCGAGGAATGCCGATCTCGTAGTCATCGGACATGATGACCACGGACCGTTTGCCGGGTCGGTCGAGGCCAAGGCCGATGAGACGTTCGACCGGCCTCTCGCCGACGTACTCGACGCTGCACTGGAGCGGACCGTCGCGAACCCGCGGTCGGCTGGTGTCGAACGGCTGATCGAGCTGGTGAGAGCCCTGGTACCGCCCAGAGTGCCTGACACGGTGTCCATTGGTGAGTTGCGGTATCAGCTGCTGACCGGCATCGCCGGAACGCTGGCACTGGCGGCGGAACACCACGTGGCGCGCGCGATCTTCATCATTCAGGTCTTCGAGACGGACAGCACATCCTTGCGGCGCCTGGAAGCCAACGCGAACGACGCGAATCAATTCGTCCGGCGCCTGTCATCCGGCGCCGTGAGCCACCTAGACGAAGGCGTCCTCGTCGGTCCGATCCAGGTGCGAGGCGCGGCGTTGTCCGCCAGACCCGCTGCACTGTACATCGGCAAAGCGACGCGGCGCGTTTCAGATCCACTTCCCTGATCCCGCGCGTCGACGCGGCGGATTCAGCGAGTCACGAACGCGTCGCGATCACCAGGTCCGTCGGCCCGGGCAGCCGCACCCGACGCACATCCGCGAAGCCGGCCTCCTCCAGCCATGCCGCGTACTCGGGCTCGCTGTACGAGCTGCCCGCCTTCGTGCCGACCAGCATGTTGAGGGCGAAGAGCGCGCCCGTCTTCGGTCCGGCCTTGTCGGGGTTCAGGATGAAGTCCTGGACGACGACGCGGCCGCCGGCCGCCAGCGCGGCGTTCGCCTTCCGGAGCATCGTCCGGTTCTCGTCCGGGCTCAGCATGTGGCAGATCGCGGAGATGAACACGACGTCGTAGCCGCTGCCGTAGTCGTCGGCACGCAGGTCGCCGACACAGGTCTTCACGCGGTCGGCGACACCGGCCGCGGCAATGTGCCGTTCCGCGATGGGCACTACGCCGCCCACGTCCAGGATCTCGGCAGTGAGGTCCGGCTGCGCCAGCGCGAACGCGATCGAGTACGCGCCGGAGCCGCCGCCGATGTCGAGCACCCGGCGCACCCCCTCGAGGCCCATCGCCCCGATCACCTGCGGCGCCCGGAACGACGCGTTCTTGTGCATCGCCGCGATGAACGCCTGCGTCCATTCGTCCTCGATGTCGCGCCGCCGGCCGGGCGTGACCGATGTGCCCTGCTTCACGCAATCGGTCAGCGTGGACCAGCGCGGCCACAGGTTGGCCGTGTGCATGAGCGCAGCGCGAGAGTCGTGCTCGGCGCCCTCCACGAGGTAGCGCGCCGCGACCGGCGTGTTCGTGAAGATGCCGTCACGCTTCTCCAGCACGCCGAGCGCGACCAGCGCGTTGAGCAGCGCCTCCGTGGCGCGTGGATCGGTACCGAGCCCTTCGGCGACCTTCGTCGCATTCGCGCCGGAACCCAGTGCCGTGAAGAGATCGAGCTCGATGGCGGTGAGCAGCGCGCGACTCTCGCGGAAGCCGTTGATCGACTGCTGCAGGTCGTCGGGCAGGACGCCGGCATCGTCCTTCGCCTTGAACGCGGCCAGCATCTTCTTCCGGTTCCCGTCGATCTCCTCGCGCACCGCCTCCCGCTCCCCGCTCCGCAGTCGCTCGACGACACGGCCGTTCGCGAAGTGCTCGCGCACGATCTCTGCCACGTCGCCCGGCTGAACGCCGGAGTACCAGACGCCGTCCGGGTAGACGACCATGTTCGGGCCGCGGGTGCAGAGGCCGAGCGAGCCGCAGGCCGTGACCTGGACGTCGGCGGCCAGGCCCTGGCGCGCGATCTCGCGGCGGAACGCCTCGATCACGAGCGCCGAGCCGTTGGCGGAGCAGGAGGGCGCGCCCTCGGCCTTCTTCTGCTCGCAGGCGTAGAGATGCAGGCGGTACGGTTCCATGGACGGGTCTCCTTCAGCCGTTACGTGGACGGCAAGGTTCCGGGACCAGCCTCACCATGCCCCGCCTCGGGCCGGACCGCAAGACGCGGCCGCATGGCGCGCCCGCGGCCGGGCACCCATCGCGGGTCGCGGCCGCCGCCGGGAAGGCGGTGGCCGCGACCAGGACCATGTGGGGAGCTTTGGACGGGCGGGCTAGAGCGAGCTCACTGCCTTCCGCAGGTCGTCCGCGTTCATCACGGGGATGAGCTCCACCGCCGCATCCAGTCCATGGAAGAGCTGCTCGCCGATGCGCGCGATGTCCGCGGGCTCCTTCATCTCGAAGACCATCGTCCCGCCCCGCTCGCCTCCGTCCGCGTGGAAGTACGCCGCTTCCGGCTTCAGACTCTGCATGAGCGACTCCAGAAGGCTCGGCATCGAGCCATCGGCCAGGGTCGCGTTGCCCTTCTCCACGGGCACCGTCCAGCGGAGCATCATACGCATACGGCCTCCAGGCGTTGTTCGTTTCGTCGCGATGCCGGCAACCGACCGGGCGCGACAAGCGACGTGCTACCGGATCGGGACACGGAAAGGTCCACCCGGACGCCGGACCGGCCGCACGTGGAGGCCCCGCTGGTGGTGGTGGCGGGCGATCCGCGCCGGCAGCTCCGCGAGGTGGTGGCGTTCACGTCCCGGTTCTACGCGGCCGGCGCGAAGCTGTGGGGATCCGCCGGTACTCGACGTGCGGGATGGTCCGACAAGTGAGTAGATTCCCGGAGCCCTCGACTACCGGGAGACGCGATGACCCCGTTCCGGCCCGGCTTCCAGCCAGCGCGAACTCCGAACGCCCGCGCGCTCTTGATCCTGGCTGCCACGCTCTTCAGCGCCCTGCCGGGCGACGCCGCGGCGCAGAAGCCCGCCGGCTTCGACGCCGCCTGGCGCGATGTCGCCACGCGCTACCACCAGACGCTCGGCGACAACGGCGTGGTCGGCGGCGCGCTCTGGTTCGTCCGCGGCGGCGACCTGCTCGCGCGCGAGTTCCACGGCTACGCGGACCTCGAGACGCGGCGGAAGGTGGACGAGAACACGATCTTCCACTGGGCCTCGATCACGAAGACGTTCACGGGCATCGCGATCATGCAGCTCCGCGACCGCGGCCTGCTCTCGCTCGACGACCCGATCGTGAAGTACCTGCCCGAGCTGCGCGCCGTGCACGATCCCTACGGCCCGATCGACGACATCACGCTGCGCATGCTCCTGTCGCACTCCGCCGGGTTCCGGAACCCGACGTGGCCCTGGGGCGGCGACCAGCCGTGGCAGCCGTTCGAGCCGACCGAGTGGTCGCAGATCGTGGCCATGCTGCCGTACACCGAGATCCTGTTCCCGCCCGGCAGCAAACACAGCTACTCGAATCCCGGCATCATCTTCCTCGGCCGCGTGATCGAGATCCTCTCGGGCGACGACTTCGAGGTCTACATCGACAAGAACATCCTGAAGCCGCTCGGGATGACGCACAGCTACTTCGACATCACGCCGTACTTCCTGCTGCCGTACCGCTCGAACAACTACACCGTGCGCGACGGTAAGCCGGTCGCGAACGGCCTCGACTTCGACACCGGCATCACCACGTCGAACGGCGGGCTGAACGCGCCGATCACCGACATGGCGAAATACCTCGCATTTCTCGCGGGCGAGCCGTCGAATCCACTGTACGACGTCGTGCTGAAGCGTGCGTCACTCGAGGAGATGTGGCGGAAGCAGCTGGACATCACACCGGCGTCCGACAGCGCGAAAACCCGCGAGTCAATCGGGCTGATCTACTTTCTGCTCGACCGCGGCGCCCTGCACGTAATCGGCCACACCGGCAGCCAGGAGTCGTTCCGCGCGTTCTTCTACCTCGACCCGGAGTCGGGCGCGGCCGCCATTGCCCAGTTCAACACCGTGCGCGGCACGCCGCGCGACAAGCCGGACACCGACCGCATCCTCGCCGACCTGCGCGACGACCTGTTCGACCACGTGTTCACGCTGTTCCGGTAGACCGGCGCCGCCAGAGACCCCAGGCCGCGACGATCATGAGGCCGATCGCGCCGATGAGCCATGCGTACCGACGGATCAGCAGGCGTCGCAACAGACTCGACGCATCGCCGTAGTCCGGGTCGATGCTCAGGGCGATGCGGAGCTGAGCCAACGCCTCGTCCGCCTTGCCCGTGCCGCTGAGCGCTCGGGCGAAGTTGTAGTGCACCCTGGACGACTCGGGGAACGTCGCCACGGCCATCCTCACCTGGTCCACGGCGGCTTCGGGCGAGCCCCTGCTCACCGCGGCCTGAGCTTCCAGATACGCGAGCTGCTCCGTCCGGACACCAGTGGCCCGCCCGTCGGAACCCAGATCGAACACGACGGGATCCCGGGCGTCCTCCATCAGGAACTGCGTCTCACTCTCCGGAAGCAGCCGGTAGACGCCGAGCCCGTAGTCGATCGTAAGCACGCCGTCGGCCGAGGCGACGGTCACGGCCCGGCCGCTCGGCAACTCGAATTCACCGGTGTAGCGCGCCTGTTGCTCGGCCGACAGCTCGACCGCGGGCGCGGTGTCGGGTCGGCTCGAGGGTAGCGGGACCAGCCGCGGATCATCCGACCTCGCCCCACCACCCGCGGCCGCGACCCGCTTGAAGAGTCCGGCGATCGCGCGGTTCGACACGAACCGGTCGTGATAGGTGTCTGCCCGGACGACCATGACCAGATCGATCTCCGGATAGATCGCCAGCACGTGGCCGCCATACCCCCGAGCCGCGAACCCTCGCGTGCCTTCGACCCACCACATGTATCCGTACCCCGTGCCGTACTCCTTGCCGAGGTCGATCTCGCTGTGCGACCGCGTACTCTCGGCGACCCAGTCCGCCGGTACGACCTGCGCGCTCCCCCATCGGCCGCCACGGGCGAAGAGCAGCCCGAACCGCGCCAGGTCCCGGGTAGACATCCGGAACAGGTAGGCGGGGTGGTCGGATTTCTCGGGCTCGTAGTGGTAGAAGCCGTCGATCAACCGGAAGTCCTGCATGGCGATCGGCCTGGCGATCGTCTCGTCGAACGCCTCGAAGATGTCCTCCCCGGTCAGCCGCTCGAAGATCGTGCCGGCCACGTTGAAATCCCAGTTGTTGTACCACCAATAGGTACCGGGGAGATGGCTGCCCCGCTCCGGCCGGGCGCTCGACATCTCCATCGGCTCGGCGGCGGCCGGATGGTACACCCCGGACCGTGACCGGATGAGGTCTACGATGCGCGCCTGCTTCTCCTGTCCCGTCAACGCCGGCACGTCGTCGATGCCCAGTTCGGCCAGGGTGCGGTCGAGGTCGATGTCGTCGCGATAAACGCCGTACAGGGCGCTCAGGAAGCTCTTGCGCATGGAATGGGTCGGGAACCGCCGATCCACGTCCCCCCACGCCGCCACGACGGCTCCACGAGACACGGCGAGGAATGCCGCGGCTCCGCGCCTCTCCCAGAAGCGCCGTGCAGCCGCGAGACGGTCCGGCGAGAAGCCCGCCTCCGTAACATTGGCGTACCGCAGCCAGACATCGCCGGGGACGCGATCCGCCGTGTTCACGACCTGCACGGCCGCGCCCGTCCCGGCGTCCTGTCCGGCGGCGGGCGCCGCCAGTGCGAACCCGAGTGCCAATAGCGTCAACGCCATGGCGGATGGCCCGGTAATCCGATCCATGCACCCCATGCGCATCCACCTCCCTGAAGGGCCATACCGCCAACGTACGATCAATACGAGAGTGGTCCGCGGTACATTCATCCGGACGAGTCGATCCATGGTATCGCGCGCGGTGCGCGCGCCGACGCACGCTTGCCGTGCGGGTGGCAAGAGGTGCAGACTCGGAACTGTGCGGAATTCCTCCGCTGACCCGGCGGTCGGCGCCGGGGCTTCGTGAGCACGGAGACGTTCCGTGCAATGCGGTGCTGTTCGACAATCGAATCCCGGAGATAGACGCATGTACCGGCTGACGCGGCTCGAAGGTGCATGGCCATTGCTCGCAGTGCTGCCCGTCCTGCTCACCGCCGGCTGCGTTGGCGAAGACCGAACGGGTAGCTGGGACGGCACCATCACGGACAGTGCCGGCGTCGCCGTGGTCCGCAACCCTGTGCGAGGGCTGTGGAGCGACGCGCAGAGATGGGACGTCGAGGAGCAGTTCTCCGTGGGTGTGGCCTCGGGGAATCCGGACCTCGAGTTTGGCTACATCTCGGCGTTGGACATCGGCTCCGACGGTTCCATCTTTCTGCTGGATCGGCAGGCCAGCCAGATCCGGGTGCTGGATTCGACCGGTGCGGCACAGCACACGATCGCGGGTCCCGGCAGTGGCCCGGGAGAGCTGAGGCCGGGGACGTCCACTCTCGTGATCGGATCCGCGGACACCGTTTTCGTTCCCGATCCTCTCGCGAAGCGCATCCACGCCTACCTGCCTTCCGGTGAGTCGGCGGGTGATCTGCCATTCAGCACGGGGAACGGCATCGCGGTATCATGGGCTGTCCTGCCAACCGGTGACCTCCTTTATCGCTTCTTCTCCGTGCGGTGGGACGGTCTCCTTCACTATTCCCGTTCGGGCCTTCCGCCTGACACGCTGCTCCGGTTCGTCTACCCGCCACCGCTGGCCGAGCTCGGCGGCGATCCCGGTACCGGCACGTTCCGGATGACCTTCAACCCGCTCATGGTGTTGCCTGCCTGGACCCGAATGACGGATGGCCGAATCGCGATCGGGACGACCGATGCCTACCGGATCTCGGTTGTCGGGCCGGATGGAACGGTCGAGCGCATCATCGCGGGTCCGCGCGGCCGGCGCGCCGTCACCGCGCCCGACGAGCAAGCCATTGCCGACCTCCTGGCCCGACAGCAGGACGCACGGGGCGTCCCCCAGCAGATCCGCGATGTCATTTCGCTCGCACTGCCGGACTCCTTTCCCGCGTTCGCATCCCTCATGGCCGGGCCCGAGGCCACACTCTGGGTCCAGCAGATCGCGGAGCCAGCGGACATGGACCCCGGCGGACTGGGCGAGACGTCGTACGAGCTGCTCGGATCGAAGACGTGGGATGTCTTCGATCGCGAGGGCCGGTTCCTGGGACCGATCACGCTCCCCTATCCCATGCGCCTTCTTCGGGCGCGCGGTGATCTGCTGTACGGCGTGACGAAGGGACCGTACGATGAGGACAAGGTCGTGCGGTTGCGCGTGCTCAGGGAGCCGAACCTCCCCACACACCGCTGAACATCACGAGGAGACGGTCATGAAGAGACGGGGATTCGTCGTTTCGTCAGCGCTGGGCATCCTGGGTCTCGGCGCGGCGCGGCTCGACCTGCACGGGGAAGAGTCCCCGGCCACCGGGACGTCCGGGCCCGGCCGCCCGGTGAACGCCGCGACGCGCAAGATCCTGATTGCCGGTGGCGGCTTCGGCGCCGCGTTCATCAGGTACATGGCCGAGCTCACGGGGAAACAGCGGCCGAAGGTGCTCTACCTGCCCACCGCCGCGGCCGACCGGCCGGGCAATTTCATGGCGACCTGCGAGGGGCTCGACGTCGAGCCGAGCATCCAGAACAGCTTCATCAGCAGCTACCGCCAGGACCGGAGCTGGGAAGATGTATTCCTGTCGGTGGACGCCATCATCTGCTCGGGCGGCAACACCCTGAACCAGCAGGCAATCTGGAAGGCGCAGGGGATCGACGTCGTGCTGCGTCAGGCATGGGACCGCGGGATCGTTCTCGGCGGTGCCAGCGCCGGCTCGCTCTGCTGGTTCGAGGAGGGCACGACGGACTCGCGACCCAGGGAGCTTTCCATCGTGCGGTGTCTGGGTCTGCTGAAGGGCAGCCACAGCCCGCACTACGACCGCGAGGCGCAGCGCCGGCCGCTCTATCTCGAGATGGTCGGCGCCGGCAAGCTCAAGCCCGGCTACGCGTGCGACAACGACGCCGGCATCTACTTCGAGGACAACGAGGTCAAGCGAGTGGTAAAGACTCGCGCCGCGGCCCGTGTCTTCCGCGTGAGCGCGGTCAACGGCCGAGCCGTCGAGGAGCAGCTGCTGGCGGAGATGATCGCGTAGGTCGCGAGGCGCCGCGCGGAAAGACCGGCCGTTCGCGCTTTCGCTTCCCGGCTGCCGATTGCGCCGCGTAGTCCCGTTCCGGTAGACTCCCGATATTCCCAGACCCACACCGCATCCACGCAGGTGCCCCGATGAAGATCCGGCGAATCGTTTCGACGGCTTGTGCAGCCATCCTGCTCACTCTCGCGGCCGCGCCACCCGCGGCGCAGGCGCAGATTCCCGCCGCCGAGTACGCCGCGCGGCGGGACTCCCTCGCCAAGCGCATCGGCGACGGCGTCGTGGTCGCGTTCGGGGGACGCACCCTCGTCAACGACTTCGGCACGTTCTTCCAGCTGCCTTCATTCCACTACCTGACGAACTTCGACGAGCCGGACGCGGGGTTCGTCATGGTGGTGCGCGGCGGCCGCGGCTCGAGCACGATCTTCATCACGCCGAGCGACCCGCGACGCGCGTTCTACTACGGCCGGCGGCCGGACACGGCGTCCGTCGAACGGGACTTCGGCCTGAAGGGCCGCTCTTTCCCGGCGCTCGGCGCGGTGCTCGATTCGCTGGCGCGGAGCGGGCTGCCGTTCTACACGCTCGCGGACTACGAGGACGCGGACTTCGCGCGGGCCGACTCGCTTACGCGTGGTCAGGTATACATGCGGGCGTTCGCGGCGAGGCACTCGGGCCTCGCCGTTCGCGACGGCCAGCCGATCATCGAGCAGCTGCGCGCACGCAAGAGCGAAGCGGAGATCGCGCTGATCCGCAAGGCGGCGGAGATCAGCTCGGAGGGTCACCGCGCCGCCATGCTCACCGCCAACCCGCGGCACGAGTACGAGCTGCGTGCGGCGCTCGAATTCACGTTCACCCGCCTGGGCGCGGAGCGGCCGGCCTACGGCTCGATCGTCGGCGCGGGCGCGAACGGCACGCAGCTGCATTACATGAAGGACACGGCGCAGGCGAAGCCGGGCGACCTCGTGGTGATGGACGCCGCCGGGGAGTACCACGGCTACGCGGCCGACATCACGCGCACGATCCCGGTGAGCGGGACGTTCACGCCTGAACAACGCGCGATCTACCAGCTGGTCCGCGACGCGCAGGCGGCGGCCGAGCGCAATTCGAAGGCGGGCATGACGCAGCAGGCGGCGCAGGACTCGTCGTTCGCCGTGCGCGCCCGCGGCCTGGCGAAGCTGGGTCTCGTGGAGAGCGCGGATGCGCAGCTCGATCCACCCTGGCCGGCGGACTGCTCGCGCGGCGACGCCTGCAACCAGGCCATCCTCTGGACGATCCACGGCATCAGCCACGGCCTCGGGCTCGCGGTGCACGACCCGACGCAGTACTCGTACGGCGAGCGGACCTACCAGGTGGGCGACGTGTTCACCATCGAGCCCGGGATCTACATCTCGACGGCATCGCTCGACGCCCTGCCCGACACTCCGCGCAACCGCGCGTTCATCGCCAAGGTGAAGGACGCCGTGCTGAAGTACCAGAACACGGGCGTCCGCATCGAGGACGACTACATCATCACGGCGAAGGGGCTCGAACGCATCACCACGGCGCCGCGCGAGATCGCCGAGATCGAGGCACTGATGAAGAAGGCGCGTCCGGCCACGTAACCGATCGAGAGCCGGACCGCTACGGGAACGCTGCCGTCGCAGTCCGGCGGAGTATCAGTTCGACATGATGCTCTGATCGTCACGCCAACGCGGGAGCAGGCAAATGAGAACCTCCACGTGCCCGAAGTGTGACGGCCGCATGGAGCCGGGCTACATACTCGATCGTTCGAGCAGCGTGCTGAGGCAGAGTAGGTGGGTCGAGGGAGAACCGGCCCCGAGCTTCTGGACGCATCTCTCCGTACAGGGACATCCACAGCTGCCGGTGACGACGCTCAGGTGTACCCGGTGCGGGTTCCTGGAATCCTGGGATCCGGAGGCTGGCGACGCATTAGGCGGCCGACTCGCGAGCCGGGCCGGACCGGACGATTCCTGAGGAACGGCGAGCGAATCGCCGTACACGTACGCCGGCGTCCGGATCGGACCATCGTCGCTCAGCAGAGCCGCGAGCGCGGTGTCGCGCAGCACGTCCCGGAGGTCGTGCTCGACACCATTGACCAGGACGACGCGGCTGACGAGCCGGATGCCGTGGCTGTAGTCCGCGTAGCGCGCGCTGTGCCCCGTGTAGAGTGGCTGGATCGGCCGGCCGTCGGGCCGGTGCCAGCCGTAGATCGCGACCCTTCCCGGCAGCGTGTCCAGCCGCGCCGTGAGGACCACGTCCTTCTTGTGTCCCGCGACGAGCGCGCCCGGCGGCGCACCGGCGCGGTCCCGCCTCGCTCGCACCAGCCGGTCGTGCGCCTCGAACACCGGCCGTCGTCATCGCGGGACTCGGCGGGATCGAGTCGGGACCCAGCCGCACGGACGCCGCGGCCCACACGGCATCGACGATCGGCGGTGTGGGCAGCGATGCGTGGACGAGGTCGGCGATGCGCTGCGCGGTGCGCGGAGTCAACGGGACGAGGAAGTAGTCGGTGTCGGAGCCGACCGCGACGTAGTCGGGTGTTACCCGCACGGTCACGCGATGCTCACCATCCGGGAGGAGTCTCGTCAGCTCGACCGGTCGCATGCGGTTCAGGATCGGACCGAAGCCCATCCGGCTGATGGGGAACACGTTGCCTCTGCCCGCGACGGACTGGCGGGACATCGACGGCCCCCTGTTGTTCCGTATCTTCCCGGACGCGCGCAGGGACAAGGGTGCGCTTCGATCGACCGGTCGCGCAACCAGGTCGGCGCGGCCGGCGCGCTGCGCCCGTTCCCTCGGCAGTGGCGCGAAACCGGCGCGGCGGGGTATGCTGTCGATCCACCGCGCACGACCGCCGGCCCGAACGGCCCGGTCGGCCGGTCCGTCACCCGGACCCGGCGCAGCGCGAATCCCGACCCAGCCCCTATTCTCGGAGATACCGCATGATCACCCTGACGGTGAACGGGACGCGTCGCTTCTACGACGGCGATCCCTCGATGCCGCTCCTGTGGTTCCTGCGTGACGGGCTCGCCCTGACCGGTACGAAGTTCGGCTGCGGCATCGGGCGCTGCGGCGCGTGCACGGTGTTCGTGGACGGGCAGACAGCGCGATCGTGCCGGCGCACGATGGCGACGCTGGAAGGCGTCTCGGTGACGACGATCGAAGGACTGCACCCGTCGGGCGAGCACCCGGTGCAGGTGGCGTGGCGCGAGATCGACGTGCCGCAGTGCGGCTACTGCCAGGGTGGGCAGATCCTGCAGGCGGTGGCGCTGCTGCAGGCCAACCCGGAACCGACGGACGAGGACATCGACGCGGCCATGAACGCGTACCTCTGCCGATGCGGCACCTATCCCCGGATCCGCGCGGCCATCCGGGCCGCGGCCTCGAGGCGGCCATGAGCGCGCGCGAATCGCTTCCGTGGCGCCGGACCGGCGGCGGGCCCGCGCCTGCGGACGCGGCCGTCGAGCGGGACGCGGTTCCGGCGGGCGCTGCGCCCGCGGATCCGGATCGCCGCACGTTTGTCAAATGGTTCGGCATGGGCGGCCTGCTGCTCGCCGCCGGTCCGCTCGGCCTCCATCGGCTCGATGACGACCCCATCGCCGGCGCGTGGGCCGAGCCGTGGCTGCCGCACGCGTACATCCGCGTCGGCGAGGACGGCATCGTGACAATCGTGTGTCATCGCTCGGAGATGGGACAGGGCATCCGCACGACGATGCCGATGATCATCGCCGACGAGATGGAGGCGGACTGGGCGCGGTGCCGCGTCGAGCAGGCGGACGGCGACGAAGCGAAGTACGGCACGCAGAACACCGACGGCTCGACCAGCATCCGCGACTTCCTGTCGAAATATCGCGAGGCGGGCGCCACCGTGCGCGCGCTGTTCGAGGACGCGGCGGCGAAGGAATGGTCGGTTCCCGTCGTCGAGGTGGCGGCGCGCCGGCACGAGGTGGTGCACGAGCCGACGGGACGCACGAAGGCGTTCGGCGCGCTGGTCCCGACCGCACGCACGATCGCGCTGCCGGACGCGGCGCGTATCCGAGTGAAGCGACCGGACGAGCGGCGCTGGGAGGGCAAGCGGATGACGTCCATCGACCTCGTCCCCATGACGACGGGGACGGCGGTCTACGGCGCGGATGTCGTGCTGCCCGGAATGAAGTTCGCCGTGCTCGCCCGCCCGCCGGTGTGGGGTGCGACGCTGGCGAGCCTCGATGACGGCGCGGCGCGGCGCGTGCCGGGCGTCGAGAAGGTGATCCGGGTCCCGGCGGCGCCGCTGCCGGGCGGCTACCTGCCGCTTGGCGGGGTCGCGGTCGTGGCGAACAACACGTGGGCCGCGATCCGGGGACGCGATGTGCTCGAGCTGACGTGGGACGCGGGCCCGAACGGGAGCTACGACAGCGAAGCGTACAAGGCGACGCTGCTGGAATCGGTGCGCGGGCCGGGCGCGCCGGGACGCACCGTCGGCGACGCGGCCGGCGCGTTCGCCGCAGCCGCTCGCACGGTAAGCGCCGAGTACTACGTGCCGCACCTGTCGCACGCACAGATGGAGCCCGTGGCCGCGATCGCGCGCGTCAGCGCCGGGACGGTGGAGGCGTGGGCGCCCACGCAGTCGCCGCAGGACGCACGGAAGGCCATCTCCGAGTATCTCGCGCTCGACGTCGCCGACGTCACCGTGCACGTGACGCTGCTCGGTGGCGCGTTCGGCCGGAAGTCCAAGCCCGACTTCGTCTGCGAGGCCGCATTCCTTTCCCGCGAGGTCGACGCGCCCGTGCGCGTGCAGTGGACGCGCGAGGACGACATCCGGCACTCGTACTACCACTCCGCCGCCGCGCACCGGCTGGAGGCGGGGCTGGATGCGACGGGCCGGGTGAGCGCATGGCGCCACCGGTCGGCGTATCCGGCGATCAACGCCACGTTCGCGTCGGGTGTCACGGGCCCGGAGCCGGACGAGCTGACGAACGGCGCGAGCGACATCCCGTTCGACATCCCGAACCTGAGCATCGAGGTTTGTCCCGCCCTGGCGCACGCGCGCATCGGCTGGTTCCGCAGCGTCAACGCGATCCACCACGGCTTCGCGATCGGCTCGTTCGTCGACGAGCTGGCGCACGCGACGGGCGAGGATCCGGTGGCCTTCCTGTTGAGGCTGATCGGCGCCGACCGGCAGGTGGACCTGTCGCGGGCCGGGCTCGTGCCGCCCGCGAGCAACTACGGCGCGACGTGGGCCGACCACCCGCTGGACACCGGCCGCGCGAGCGGTGTCATACGGGTGGCGGCGGAGAAGAGCGGCTGGGGTGGCGAGCTGCCGCCGGGCCGCGGGCGCGGCATCGGGGTGTTCCGCAGCTTCCTCTCGTACGTGGCGACGGTGGTCGAGGTCGAGATCGACGACGATGGCACGGTGCGGGTGCCGCGCGCGACCGTTGCGCTCGACGCCGGCTTCGTGGCCAACCCGGACCGCGCGAGGTCGCAGATGGAGGGTGCGCTGATCATGGCGATGAGCAACGTCCTCTACAGCGAGATCACGTTCGCCGACGGCCGGGTCGTGCAGAGCAACTTCGGCGACTATGGCGTGACGCGGATGCGCGCGGCGCCGCGGTCCGTGGACGTGCACATCGTGGAGAGCGAGGGACGGCCGGGCGGGGTCGGCGAGCCGGGCGTGCCGCCGGCCATGGGCGCGCTCGCCAACGCGATCTTCGCCGCGACCGGCGTGCGCGTGAGGCAGCTCCCCGTTGGCGGGCAGCTGGCGGGATGGACGACGGGCGCCGGCGACCGCGGCGGTCGAGGAGCGCTTCCTGCGGATATGATCGCGTGAATCGCGAGCGGCCCGCGCCGACTACCTGAGCCGGTCGGCTTCAAGGGCGGCCTTCGCGGACCACCCGCGAGTCGCCGGCGCGGTCACCCGGACGCACGACCCAGCCGGGCGCGAGCGTGAGCGACCAGCCATCGCCCCGGAAGGTGCCCGCATCGACGGTGAACGGCAGCGGCAGGCGCAACGTGCCGTCGTCGCCTACGAGAATCCCGGTCGATTCCAGGCTGCCCCACTCCGCGGTCACCCGGTACTGCAGGTAGACGGTGCCCTCGCCCGGGATCGGCGTGGCGCCCGTCGTCATCAGCATCGCGCCGCGGCCGCGCGGCACGACCAGGACCGGTCCATCGACGAAGCGACGCCGCAATTCCGCGACGCGGGCCTTCTGCACTTCGTCGCGCTTCACTTCCGCGACGCGAAGGGCCGGCCCACCGTAGCGGCCGTCCGCGCTCCCGGCATCATCGGCGGGGCCCACGCCGGTCGCCGCCATCAGCAGCTCACCGAGGTCGTCGGTTGGTCGGAGCCGGCGCGTCCAGCCCGGGGCGAATGCGTCGAGCAGCAGCCCGTACGCGGTGCCGGACGGGTAAGCGAACGTACGCACAAAGGTCGGCGTCGCTTCTGCGTCGGCGAGCTGCTTCAACGCATCGGCGATCGCGGCCGCCCTCGAGGGGGCGGCCACGACGGTGCCCGTGTATTGCGCAAGCCCTTCGCGGATCTCGTCCGCGCGCTCGCTTTCGGCGGCGCCGGCGAACAACGCGCGGCGCCGCGCCCGGAACGCGAGCGCGTCCCGGATCGCGTCCAGCCGCTCGGCGCCCGATGTACGGAGCGCCCGCGCCAGCGCCCGCCATTCGAGTTGCAACCAGTAGCGCCCATCGAGCGTGTCGAGATGGTCGTTCGATTCTCCCATCAGCAGCAGTCCGAGATCGGGCTGCACGCGATGGAAGAGCTCGTGGATCATGAGCCGGCCGCGCGCCTGCGCGTCGTCGCGCGGAAGCATCGACCAGACGTACGTGGACCAGCGCGTGCCGCCCCACTCGAGCGGCGCATTGACGTAGCCGAGGATCGCAGGCCAGTCGGCCGCTGGCGCGGGCTGGTTGGTGGCGAGCGTGTGCGTCGCGGCATCGGCGAACACCATCGGGCCGCACAGCGACACGCCCCAGAGCCGGCCGCCGTCGCTCTCGCACAGGGCGGCGGCCTCCGCGAACCACGCCCCGGCCTGTACCGTGTCCACCTGCGCGCGGCCGGCACCGGGAAGGGTCATGGAGGCGACAAGCGCGGCCAGTATCGCGGTCGGTGCTGCTACACGCTCGCGGAGGACAGCCGGCGTACGCCGGAGCACGGGCAATGCCTCGTCGAGTCGATCCTCCATCGGTTGCCTCCGCGTCACCCGACCGGCAATGGCCCGGCCTCTACCGCAACTGCGCGCCGCACCTCGAGCAGAAGGCCGGGTTGATCGCCTTGCCCAGGTACCGGTTGCACGACGGGCAGCGCCAATTGGAGATCGAGAATGCGAGCACCGCCAGTATGATGACCAGGGCGGTCACGCCGACGACCGCCTCCGGCAGACCGGCAAGCGCGATGCTCTCGCCCTCGCCGCGTGTCGTCATGAAGACCAGAACGGCGACCACGGGCACGATCACGACGAGCTGCCGTGTCCGACGACGCCGGAATTCCTCGATGACGCTCTCATCCCGCTCGACCATGACGACGGCTCCTTTCCATGGACCGACGCCCAACCCGACCTTTGCACCAATACGCGATGCGCCGGTCCTGCCGTCAAGCATGGCCTGCGGTCGTCGCGGCGGACACGTCCGGTCCGCAGATCGCCGGTCAGCCGGCGCCGGTCCCGGTGGAAACGGCGATCAGCCACTGCGCGACCACGTACGTGACCGTGACCAGCGCCCGCGCGCTCCGGAACCGCGTGTAGAACCGGTCGAAGGCGAGGATCGTGTCGGAGGCGACGAAGAGCGCCGCACCCGCGGCGGCGAGCGCGGCCGGCGTCGTGTGCAGCACCGCCGCCCGCACCGCCGCCTGCGAGGCCATCGCCATGATCACGGCGACGTACAGCAGGACGGGCACGCGCAGCGGGCCCAGCCGGCGCCACAGGATCGCGACCACGATGGCGCCCGCGGCGATGTACGGCACGAACGCGAGCGGCACGGCCGCGACCGCGACGCCCGACGTGAATGCGACGATGTAGGCGACGTGCGCGAGCAGGAAGCTGACGAGCCCGGCGATGAACCGATCGCGAGGCAGCATCAGGAATACGTCGCCTGCGAGCGAGAGCACGAGTCCCACGACGACCGCGGCCTGGTACCGGCCGCCGCCGGCGAATACGAACACGAGCGCGAGCAGCAGCGACGTCGTGAGCGGCTTGCCGGTGTAGACGAGCCAGCGCGGGCCGCGGTATTCTCCGTGCAGGTGCGCCGCGGCGGACGCGCCGACCAGCAGGGTCAGCAGCAACGGGAGGGCGCCCGGCTGCATTCAACGGCCGTCCGTCGATCTCATGATCCTTGCCCGGTGGCGGCGCCTGCGACAACCATTGCAGAAGGTACTACACACCCGATGGGGACGGTACGATGAGGAATCCCGGACGCCGTGCAACGCCGTCGCGTTCTGCGCCGATCACGGCCGCGGCTCTGCTCGTGGTCTCGACGCTGCTCGGCGCGTGCGGCGGCAGCGACTCGATCACGGGTCCGCAGGCCGAGTCGTGCGGCCCGGGCCCCTACTTCACCCTGCTGCCCGCCGCGGCGAGCGAGCTGTCGTACGTCGCCATCTTCGGCGGCGTGGACGCCCCGGGCCATACGCTGCCGACCGACCACGGCGGCCTCTTCTTCACGCACGGGGATGTGGCGCTGCGCGCGCCCGGCGACATCGCGGTGACGTTGCTGCGCCGGGTCCGATACACGGGACCGGACGTGCCGCCGGGCCAGGAGGACTACGCGATCTTCTTCCAGGTGTGCAAGGAAGTGAGTGGCTGGTTCGGCCACGTCGCTACCCTCGCGTCGAGGTTCTCGCCAGACGATGTGGACTATCGCGACTGTCGCACGTACTCGGTCATCTGGGCCATGATCGAGACCTGCGAGGCGAGCGACCTCGATATCAAGGTGTCCGCCGGCGAAGACCTGGGCACGAGCGCCGGGGTCACCGATGTCGGCATGAGAGACGAGCGGGTCAGCAACTTCCACGTGTCGCCCTGGCGGTTCGGCGGACCGGACCACTCCGTGTGCATGTGGGATCAGTGGGACGCGACGAACCGGGAGTTCCTGTTCTCGAAGCTGCGCGATGGCGAGCGGCCGAACGTGGTACCCACCGGCGAGCCGCGCTGCGGTACAATGGAGGTCGATGTCGCGGGTACCGCCCAGGGCGTCTGGGCGGGTCCCGACGTGACCGAACTGATCGGTGGCGACGATAACCGCTACATCGCCCTCGTGAACTATCCGTACCGTCCGCAGGCAGAGCTGGCGCTGAGCATGGGGCCGGATTCGCTAGGCGGGCACATCAGCATCGTGACGCGGCAGACGAACGGCCGGGTCAATCGCGCGTTCGACCAGGTCACGCCGGACGGCCTGATCTACTGCTACGGTCCCGACGTCGGACTGTGGGCGTCCGGCAGCTGGTTCCTGTCCCTGACCTCCACGACAGAGCTCCGGATCGAGCTCATCGAGCATGGCCCCGGCGAGTCGCCGTGCGAGGACAATCCCGACACGTGGAGCTTCGGCGCCGGCGCGGTGTCCATGGTCCGGTGAAGCTCGAACTGGAAGAATCCTCCCGACACCCAATCACTCACACCGGCCTCCTGGCGGCGACTACTTCAGCTGTGCGGTGGGGACCCACCATTCACGAACCCGCGCCAGTATTCGACCTGCCCTCACCGCGGGATCGGCCTCGGCCATGGCTTGTGCATCAGCGAGCGTAGCGGCACGCAGAATCGTCAATCCGATGACCGGATCCCCCTCGCGCGGTGCCAGTCCGCCCGCCGCGATCGCATGCCCATCCCGCTGAAGACGCAACTGGTACTGGATGTGCGCGGCTGTCAGCGCACTTTCGGCGCTGTCGGCCTGCGGCTCATACGCCGGGTTCGATTCGAGAAACCAGGCGTAATGGGTACTCCACTCCGTGGGGAGCGGCAGGTCCTGCGCCTGAGCGTGCGCCGGAACGAGGACGGAGACCAGTACCGCGACGGCGGCGGGAACGGAATTGTGAAGCATGCTTCCTCTCCGGACGATTGAGGGGGCGGGTCGATGCGAGTCAAGCGACCCGCTTGATGGAGCCGCGGGAATCCCGAGGGCCGAGACCAGGCCGGCCGGGAAGATCAGGAGCGAGACGCCGAGCACGAGCAACACTGAAGAACCCATGGATCCGCTCCTCAATGGTGTTGCTCAGTCCAGTTCCGCTTCGAGCTGCGCGGTGCCCGCAACCTTCCGCTCGAGGTCGAGCAGGAACTTCTTGCGCCAGAGCCCGCCGCCGTAGCCCGTGAGCTTGCCGTCGCTGCCGACGACGCGGTGGCACGGGATGATGATGGCGATGCGGTTGTCGCCGTTGGCGCGGGCGACCGCGCGCGTCGCCGTGGGCCGCCCGATCAGTTTCGCCTGCTCGCCGTAGCTCCGGGTATGGCCGTACGGGATGGTGCGCAGCACCTTCCACACGGATTCCTGGAACGGCGTGCCGGGCGCGTGCAGCGGAACCGTGAACTCGCGGAGCTCGCCCGCGAAGTAGCGGTTCAGCTCGGCCTCGGTCCGGTCGATCAGCGTGTTCGTGCGCGGCACCGCGACGCCGCCGAGGCGGCGGGCGAGCGTGTCGATCTGCTTCTCGAGCATGCGCCGGTCGGCGAACTCGAGCAGCACGAGCGCAGCTTCCGTGGCCGCGACCACGAGCGGGCCGATCGGCGACACGAGCCGGCGTACCGACACGGGTTCGGCGTTCCGGCTCCGGCCCGGCGAGTCGCCGGTGAAGCGCGCGAACGCGCTGTTGAAGCCGCTGAGCGATTCGAAGCCGGTGTCGAAGGCGGTGCCCGTCACGTTCTCACCTCTGCGCAAAGCGTCGAGCGCGCGGCCCATCCGCCGCGCCCGCTGGTAGGCCTGGAAGGTCATGCCGTGCTCGCGCTGGAACCAGCGGCGCACGGTCTCGGGCGTGAGCCCGCGCCGTCGCAGGTCGGCGTCGCGGATCCGGCGCGCCGGATTCTCCTCGATCTCGGCCAGGATCGGCTCCAGCCAGGACGGCGCCGCACCCGCCGGCTTGATTGGCCGGCAGCGCCGGCACGGGCGGAACCCCGCGAACAGCGCTTCCCTCGCCGAGCCGAAGAACTCGACGTTCTCGGGCTTCGGCTTCCGCGCGCCGCACGTCGGGCGACAGAAGATGCCGGTCGTCGTCACGCCGGTCAGGAAGATGCCGTCGTAGCTCGCGTCGCGTTCCTGGAACGCGCGGAGCATTTCGGTCCGGGCGGGGAGTGCTCGTGCGATCATGGTGGGAATTTCGCTGCGGATGGTGTAGCGCGCTACCGAAGAACGGACGGGGAATTCGGGGGTGGCGGGAGCGGAGGCGGAGGCGTTCGCGGGACCGTTTGCGGGAGCGGCGGGAGCGGGAGTGGGGCGGTGACTGCGTCAGCCGCCGGGGGCGGGGGCGGGGGGGAACACCTTGCGGAAGGCGGGCAGCCGGACGGGCGGCGCGTAGACGTTGATGCGGCGTGTCTCACCCAGCACCCGTGACTGGATGGTGAACGTCTCGCCGAACGCGAGGGCCGACGCGTCGCTGGCCGTTCCGGCATTCCCCTGTGCGGATGCCGACGGTGCAATGGCTGCTAGCGCTGCGGCAACGTACAACGTTGTCATGGTCCGCCTCCAAACCCTGGCGCTGGCCCGATCACTCGGTCACAAGGTAGCCCGGGATGAGGGGCGGCAGTAGTCGGAAGGAACGCCTGTGCTGGTAGCGCGAATCCGGCGGACCACACCTATCCAAATACAGTGATGTATTTGCGTTGCTGGAGACCGGTGCGCCCGGTTCTATCGGCATGGCGGCCAACGAGTTACTCAACCAGCCCCATGCCACGTCATCCTTGCGCGCGCAAGGTCACGCAACATATTGTATGGATTACTAGCATCATGGGCACGGCGAATCCGGCTCGCCCTGGCCCGCTGTAAATCCCGCCGCCCCCCCCGACTCCTATCGCAAGTCGGGATGGAATGTTCGAGTCGGCCCTGTTGCTGGATGGTACCTTTGTGAAAGTCTCGTCATCGCCGATTCATCTTCAGCGGCCATGAAGGGCGTTGCCGCCGTGCGGAACGCGTCTCCGCGGACTCCGGACGTCGCGTGGTGAGTCAGGGACCGTCGGGCGAGGTGGACGAGGCTCTGGACGATAAGGCTCCGGACGTGGAGACGGAGGCTCCCATCGAGTTGGTGCTCATTGACGACAACCGGCTGTTGCGTGAGGGGATCGTGGCGATGGTCCACACGCAGCCGGATTTCCGGATCCTGGCCGCTTCCGCGGATGTCGAGGAGGCCATGCAGAAGGTCCGGGAAGCCAAGCCGGATGTGGTCCTCCTGGATCTCGGGCTCGACGACCACGACAGCCTCAGCCTTACCGCGACAGTCCATTCCGAGGTTCCCACGGCCAAGGTGATCGTCATGGGCCTCCTGTCGATTTCCGAGGATATTGCCGACTTCGTGCAGGCGGGAGCGTCCGGCTTCGTCATGAAGGATGCGACGTTCGAGGAGTTCTTCGGGACCATTCGCGCCGTGGCCCGCGGCGCCGTCGTCCTGCCCGACGAGCTGGCCAACTCCCTCTTTTCGCAGATCGCCCAGAACGCGGTCGGGCTGAACAAGGCGGTGGCGATGGAGGCGGTACGACTGACCAGCCGGGAACGGGAGGTGGTCGAACTTCTCGGCGAAGGCCTGAGCAACAAGGCCATCGCGACCCGGATGCGCATCGCGGTCCACACGGTCAAGAGTCACGTCCACAACGTCCTGGAGAAGCTGTCGCTGCGCAGTCGCCTCGAGGTGGCCGCCTTCACCCACCGATCCGACCGAGAGGACACCAGCGACGAGTAAGTGTGCCCTCCGGCACGTGCCTCATCCGGGGCACGACGGCCGGCCGGTAGCCTTGTGGCGCCCCGCCGGTCGCCGGCGTCCTTCCTCTTGACGGCCTCCACGACCAGTGACGAACTCGCGCGCCGGTGCTCCGCAGTCTGGTCCTTCCGAGCAGTCCTCGATCCAGCCTTCTGATCGATTACGGACAGCCGGCGCCGCCGGTACGTTGAAGCAGTCAGACGGACCTTCTTCTGGCCGCGGCCCGTGTCGTAGTAGCCCGGGGCGGGGCGGACCTTGGCGCTGCCCCGGGCTCGGACAGATGAACGGCTCGGCGTCGTGTCCGTGGGCGTCAGTACCGAAGTCATCGGCGGGAAAGGAGCCCAACGTGTTCATCGCCGTGGCGTTGGTTCTGGTCATGGCGTGGCTCGTCGGCTCGGCATATACCATCTGGCTCGATGGCTGATGCGGCTCGGGCTGGCGGTCGCGGCTGTCTCCAGCCCGGGGCACTTCCGCAGGAGGCGTCGAGCCGTCAGGTGAGCCTGCTCGGCGGTCGGTGAATCCTCCAACATCCGCACCGGGGCTGGTCCTTCCGAACTAGCTCCGATTCAGCCCGAACGAGCGATTGGAGAGTCCGACCCAGTCCGGTAGTGTTCGGATCTAGAGGTCAGGCATCCCGTATGTGCACCACTCATTCTCGAGGAACCGCATGTCGAAACACCTGTCGTTATCAATGGTCATGGCCGTGGCCGCGCTCGGCCTGACGGCCCCGCTTGCCGCACAGGCCCGGAGCTCCGTCAGCAGCACCGAGCTGGACGCCGCCGTCGCCGAGCGGCCAAGCGCCGTTCGTGAGGCGGTCCGTGATTTCCTCGCGACCGACCAGGCGCAGGAAGTGGCCGACCGGATGGGGGTGAGCGTTTCCGACCTGTCGGCCCTTGTCGCCAGCCTCGATGAGGCGTCGCTCAACCGGCTCGCCGATATGGCCGGGATCAGCGATGCGGCCCTTGCGGGTGGTGCCGACACGATCGTGATCAGTGCCACGACGCTCATCATCGTCCTGCTGCTGATCATCCTCCTGACTCGCTAGCGGCCCGGCCCGGCGATCTACCGTTGCGAGTTGTCGCGCGGCTGGCCGCGGCTGGACTCTGGTTCTCGACGGGACTGGGCTGTTCACCCGGACTGAGCCGGCGGATGCCTTCGGGGCCTCCCGCCGGCCAGCCTCCCGTGCTGGACGTGCCGTACCTGCCGCAGTCCGTCCTGCTCTGCGGCGGGGCGGCCATCGCGATGGTCGAGCGGTGGTGGGGGCGGCGCGGGGTCTACGCCGGGGACTTCGCGAGCCTCGTTCGTCCGGCTTCCGGCGGCATCCTCACTATGGACCTCGTGTCGGCCACGCGCGCCCGGGGCTGGGACACCCGGGTCTTCCGTGGCACGCCCGAGCTGGTACAACGGAACCTCCGCGACGGCGTACCCGTCGTGGCTCTCATCCAGGTCGGCCGGGATCGATACCACTACGTCGTCGTGCTCGGCTGGAACGACGGGCGCGTGGTATTTCACGATCCCGCCACGGCCCCGTTCACCCGTCTTGATGAGGATGCCTTCCTCGCTCGCTGGGCCGGATCCGACCGGTGGGCATTGGTGGTCCTGCCGGCGCCGGCCGCTGCGGTCACGGCGAGCGCCGGTAACGCGGGTCCAACTCCGCTGGACTCGACCTTGCCGTGCCCTCCCTGGCTTGACCGGGCACTCGACGCCGCGGCCGCCAATCGACTCGATGATGCAGACAGTCTGCTTGCGGAGGCAGGCCGGGCGTGCCCTCTGGAACCGTTGGTCCTGCGCGAAACGGCCGCTGTGCGGTTCCGGCAGGGACGTCACGCGGAGGTCATCCGACTCGCTTCCGAGTACCTCGCGCTCGTTCCCGACGACGAACATGGCTGGCAGCTCCTCGCCACCAGCCGGTACCTGGCGGGCGATCGGGACGGCGCGCTTCAGGCATGGAACGATACCGGCCGGCCGACCGTGGATCTCGTCCGGATCGATGGCGTGCGGGAGATCCGCTTCCGGGTGATCGCCGGCGCGATGGCGGTGCCTGCCGGAACGCTGCTTACCCCGTCCCGACTCGCGCTCGCGCGACGTCGGGTGTCCGATGTCCCCGCGCTCCGCCGGACTGCCGTGGAGTATCAGCCGGTCCCGGGCGGCATTGTCGAGGTCCGGGCGGCGGTCGTCGAACGCCCGACAGTGGACCCGGCATGGCGCCTGGTCGCGGCCGGCGCGGTCCGCGCGGTCGCTCAGCACGAGGTGAGCCTGGAGGTCGCCAGTCCGACCGGCGCCGGCGAGCTATGGACCGGGAGCTGGCGCTGGGAATCCGCCCGGCCTCGCGCCGGCTTTCGACTCGACATGCCCGTGGATCGCGGATTCCCGGGTGTGATTGCCGTCGAGGGCGCCTGGGAACGGTTCCGCTTCGCGCTCGACGCGTCGAAGACCATGATCATCGAGGATACCCGGCGGTCCGCCATGCTGGGGTTCGGCGGTTGGGTCACGGCCGGGTTCCGACCCTCCGCCGCACTCCGGCTCGAGCGCTGGTCGGGGAACCGCCAGTATCTCGCGGCTTCGGTCGGCGCGGAGCTCCGCGCCGGGCACGATCGCTTCGAGCTGGCCGCGAGGAGCGAGCGGGCCGTCGCGCTCTCGACCCAACCGTCGTACACCAGCGGCGGCGCGCGTGCGGCCTGGGCTTCCGCGCTCGGGCTGAGCCGTCCAACGTGGTCTGCCCGGTTGGGATTCGATTGGGCGGACAGGAATGCTCCGCTCGGAACCTGGCCGGTGGCTGGTGGGGCTCTCTCCTGGACCATTCCGCTTCGGGCCCATACGCCGACCGGCGGCGGATTCCTCGAGGGCGGGAGCGTCGGCCGCCGGATCGTCCACGCGGGTCTCGCCGGCGACGTCCCCGTCCATCGCACCGGACTCCTCGTCATCGCCGCCGGGTTGTTCCTCGACGCCGCCGATATCGTCGCGGCCGCCGAGGGTTCACCCGATGCCCGCTTCTATCTCGATGGCGGCGCCGGCATACGGATCGGGATTGGCGAGGGACAACTGGGCGTGCTTCGAATCGACCTGGCGAAAAGCCTGGTCGCGGATCGGCGCTTCGCGCTCACCCTCGGCGTGCATCAGAGCTGGCCGCTGTTCGAGCACGGCTACCGCTGAACCGGGGCGGAAAGCCGACCGCGATGCGTGGAACCGGCGTTATCCGGAGCGTCAGGCCGCGCGTCGCGCGACGCTCGGGAGGATCACGTTCCCATCGGCGTCGATCATCGGCTGCGCCGGCGCCACCGCGTGTCCCTGCGCGTATTCCAGCCCAAGGCTCCGGATTCCCTGGAGAATGATGTCGTCCTCCACTTCCGAGGCGATCGTCGCGATACCCATGATCCGACTGATCTCGTTGACGGTGCGCAGGAGGGCGCCGTACACCGGGTCCGTGGACACTCCCCGCACGTAGGCCCCGCCGACCTTCACGTAGTCGACCGGCAGCCCCTTGAGGTTCACGAACGAGTTCATGCCGCAGCCGAAGTCGTCCAGCGCGACTCCGCATCCGGCCGCCCGGATCTCGGAAATGAGGCGCATAGTGCGGCCGACGTTGTCGAGTGCCGTCGTTTCGGTGATCTCGAAGCAGAGGGTTTGCGGCGGCAGCCCGAACAGCGCCAGGGACTCGCGCACCATAGGGATGAGATCGGCGTCGTCCATCGAGGCGACGTTGAGGCCGATCGAGCAGAAGGGCAGTTCGTGATCCGGGTGGCCCTGCTGCCATTTGTCGATGAGTTCCACCGACTGGCGCACGACCCAGCGATCGACCTCCGACGTCAGCGGGTAGCGTCCCGTGTCCGGGAAGAACGAGTCGAGATTCTTCTCCCCGCCGTTCTCGTCCGGCAGACGCAACAGGATCTCGCACCGGGGATGGCCAAGGTGCTGCGGTGCGAGAGGCACGATCGGCTGGACGAACAGATGGAGACCGCCTTCCTTCATCACACGGGAAAGTCGCGTCATCCGGCTGTCCTCCATCCGTTGCCCGACTCCGGCATCCACTTCCTGCGCGATATGGACGCGGTCGCCTCCGGCGCTCTTGGCGGCGTAACAGGCGTGGTCGGCGGCACGCAGCACGTCAGCGGTTCGTACTTTCCCCAACGTGATCGGGACCACGCCGATGCTGGCGCCGACCGAGAAGCTTCTCTCCCTCCACTCGTAGCGCAGGTCGGCGATCGCCCGCACCAGCTTGCCGGCGATTTCTTCGGCCTTGGAGAGCGAACAATGCTCGAGGAGGATGCCGAATTCGTCGCCGCCGAGCCGGCCGACCGTGTCGCGGCTACGGAGACGACTCATCAGCAGGCTGCTGATCGTGCGAAGGAGGTCATCGCCGGCCTCGTGTCCGCACGTGTCGTTGACGAGCTTGAACCGATCCAGGTCCACGTAGCACAGGACGTGCTCGGACGTACTGACCGCAAGCTCCGCCATCGATCGAGCCAGACGTTGCTCGAATTCCTTGCGGCTGATCAGACCCGTCAGGGAATCGTGTGTCGCTTCGTGCGACAGCCTGCGATTCTCGCGCCGCCGCTCCGTGACATCATGGAAGACCAGCACGACCCCGATAATGGCCCCGCTGCGGTCGCGGATCGGGGCCGTGGACTCTCCGATCGCCATCTCGGTCCCATCACGGCGGATCAGGAGCACGCCGTCGGTCAGGTCCACGGCGCGCCCTTCCCTCAGACACCGGGCAGGGATGTTCTCGACGAGCTGACGCGACGCTTCGTGGATGAGCGCGAGGACGGTGCCGAACGGCTGCCCGAGCGCTTCGTTCGTGCGCCACCCGGTGAGCCGCTCGGCCGTGGGATTCATGTAGGTGATCGAACCCGCGAGGTCGGTCGTAACGATGGCATCCGAGATCGATGCCAGCGTGACGGAGGCTCGCTCCTTCTCCCGGAACAGGGTGTCGTGGGCGCGGCGCTCCCGCGTGAGATCGCGCACCATCATCAACTCGAGCGGGTCCTCGCCGGGATCCAGGAGGCTCTGGCTCAACTCCACCGGAAACTCCGTCTCGTCCCGTCGCCGAGCGAACAGGTGAACCGGGACCTTGTTCGGCCCGTCCGTGGAATTGCGCGTGTCCGGCGGCTGCGAATGGGTCGCCTGATGAAAACGCGGGGGAAAGATCCGGTTGAACGGCGTACCGACCAGCTCCTCCACTGTCCATCCGAAAAGGCGCTCAGCCTCCGGATTCAACGCGACCACCGCTCCCCCCGCGTCCACGACGAACAGCGAGTCGCCGACCGCGTCGAACAGCTGTCGGAACCCTTTCTGCTGCACAGGATTGAGCATCACCATTGTCTCACCTCCGGGTGCCCGGGCCGCCTTCCCCGCGTATGGAATCCAGTCCCCGTATTACTTGCGCCGGCCTCTTCGGAAGATCCGCAGTACCAGGAGCAGCACGACAGCGCCGATGAACGCGACGAAGATGGTGCTGCCGATGCCGCTGAATGGCACGTGTACGCCCAACGTGCCGAAGAGCCAGCTGCCCAGGAAGGCGCCGATAATGCCGATCACGATGTCGCCCAGAAGCCCGAAACCGACGCCGCCAACCGCGAAACTGGCGAGCAGGCCGGCGACCAGGCCAACAATGAGCAGGGTAATGAGATTCACTGAAGAGCTCCGGTTGCGTTGATTCGCCTTATGCAACTGTCCGATCAACGGATCTGCCTCCGGCCCCATTACAAATTGGCGCCGCACTACTAGCCGTCGCAATCCATCGATTGGGTGATTTGCGGGACTAGTCCTTTACGATTGTTGTCACGCGCCGGGCTCATGCCTCCGCCCGACCTGCCTCGATTGACTCTACATGGGCGGAGGAGTCAACATGACGCAGATCCGGCGCAACCGCCTGACCACGTCGGGCACGATCAAGGAACCGACACCCACGAGAATTGCGACACCGATCATGGCACCGACGAACAGAGTGACGAGTTGCACGGAAGCTCCGGCTGCAATTGCCCTGAACGTACCTGTCTGATCGTCCCGGACCGGGTCACAAAGGCGTCCCGGTTCCGGGTCGTTCCGGTTCTGTTGAAACTGTACGCGTTCCGGGAGCGGCACCATCCATCGAACGGTGGCTCTGTCGGACTAGCCCGGACGAGCGATGGTGGACGGGCAGGCAGAGATCCAGGTTTCGGGGAGTATCGTGCAACCCGCAGAGGAGTCGCTCCATGGCGTTCCGCTTTTCCAGGATGGCCCTTGTCGTGGCGCTCGCATTGGCCGTCTCAGGCACGGCCCAGGCGCAGAGCCGTCCGCTTCATTTCGGTCCCCGGCTGTCCTACCAGTTCGACCTCGAAGAGCTTGGGGTCGGCGCCCAGTTGAGCGTGCCGGTCACGCGCCATGTCGAGTTCTATCCGTCGTTCGACAAGTTCTTCGTCAACGCCGGCTCGTACTGGGGCGTGAACGTGGATCTCAAGTACCGCGTGGCCACCGAGTCGATCGATTGGCTCTACCTCGGCGGTGGACTCAACGTCGTCAAAGTCCGACGTGAGCGATACCACGACACCCGGACCGGCCTGAACCTGTTCGCGGGCGTGGAAACGCTGCAGGGCCGGGTGCACCCGTTCGGTGAGTTCCGTTTCACCGCGAACGAAGGCTCCACCACGCAGGCATCCGTCGGTCTCAACTTCACGATGGGGAACGACTGAGCGGGACGATATGGAGTGCGCAAAGATGACCGACAGAAGAAATAGCCTTGAGCGCCTGGCGAAACGCGCACGGGCTTTCCCGGCGGCGGCCCGGAAGGTCACCGACCGGGCACGCGGCGGCGCAATGCTTACCGTACTGCTTGCGGCAGGGTGCGCGATCAATCCGGTCAGCGGGAAGCGCGAACTCGCCCTGGTATCGGAATCCCAGGAAATCGACATGGGCAGGCAGGGCGCCGCCCAGGTCGCGCAGACCATCGGCCTCTACCAGGACGCCGCCGTGCAGGCCTACGTCAGCCGCCTCGGGTTGACCATCGCGGCCAGGACCGAGCGCCCCGATCTGCCCTGGGAGTTCCACGTCGTGGACGACCCGTCCGTCAACGCGTTTGCGCTCCCGGGCGGTTTCATTTTCGTCACTCGCGGACTCCTGACGCACATGACCAACGAGGCTGAGCTGGCGAGCGTCCTGGGCCACGAGAGCGGTCACGTGGCCGCGCGTCACAGTGTCCAGCAGATCAGCCGGTCGGAACTGGCACAGTTCGGGCTGGGCCTCGGATCGGTCCTTTCATCGACGATCCGGGACTACAGCGCGGTAGCGGGCGCCGGCCTGGAACTGATGTTCCTGAAGTTCAGTCGCGATGATGAGACGCAGGCGGATCAGCTGGGCTTCCGGTACGCCCTGGCCGATGGCTACGACATGCGCGAGATGGTCAGCGTCTTCGAGATGCTCCAGCAGCAGAGCAATCTGAGCGGCGGTGGCAGCTTGCCCCAATGGCAGTCGACGCATCCCGATCCGGGCAACCGGATCAATGCCACCGAACAACGTCTCGCCACCTCGCAAGCCAATTTCGCCACCATGAAGGTCGGCGAGGCCGAGTTCCTCCAGATGATCGACGGGATGGTGTACGGCGAGAATCCGCGCCAGGGCTTCTTCCGGGGCTCGCTCTTCCTGCACCCGAACCTGAAGTTCCGGTTCCAGTTCCCGAATGGCTGGCAGACGCAGAACACCAACGCTGCCGTGATGGCCATCAGTTCGGCGCAGGATGCTCTCATCCAGCTTCAGGGCGCGCAGGGAACCGCGGCCGCGGCGTCGCAGGCGTTCTTCAGTCAGCAGGGCCTCGTGGCCGGCACCGTCTCGCAGACGAGTATCCACGGCTTTTCGGCGAGGACCGGCGAGTTCAGCGCGCAGACCAGCGACGGCACGACGTTGCGGGGCACTGCGACGTTCATCGATTTCAACGGCTCCACCTATCAGTTGCTGGCCTACACGACCAGTGGCAAGTTCGACAAGTACGGTTCGGCGTTCCGGACGAGCGTCACGAGTTTCGACCGCCTGACCAGCGCCGCCGACCTTGCGGTACAGCCGATGCGGATCGGGCTCGTCAAGGCCCCTCGCGCCATGACGCTCGCGCAATTCAACAGCCAGTATTCGTCGGGCGTGTCGCTGGATGAGGTGGCGCTCATCAACGGGATGGGCAGGACCGACCCACTCCGGTCTGGGCAGGTCGTGAAGCGGGTTCTGGGATCGCCCGCGAAGTAGGCGTCGTCGATTCGCTCGGGAATCGTGACCTCCTGTAGTCCTTCCGAGCTAGGCGCATCCCGTCCAATGATCGATTTCCCCCATCCGGCGGCAAGGGTAACGTTCGTTGTCGGACGGAGTTGTCCCTGGCACCCGGTCAGGGCTGCATCGGCGAACACATGAGAGGCGACATGACGAGAGACCCGTCGCGCACTGCGCGGATCGTGGCGCTGCTGCGCCAGGCCTGCGTGGGACACGGCGCGGGCGGCGGGCCTGAAAGCCGGCACCCGGAAGGCTCCTGGTTGATGAACGGCGGGATTCTCTCGGCGATTTCCAGGGCCCGCGGCAAGCGGGTCCACGACGTCCGGATGGAATCGATGCGATCCCCGACGGTCGGCGGGGCGGGCATCCGAGAAACCACAGGGCAGCCCGCAGGAGGGCTGTGAAGAAGGTCGATTGAGAGACCTCGAGCGCAGTTCAGCCAACGACGAATCTCGCTCCTCCACGTCGCAGCGGCAGGTGCGCGTTCACGTGCGTCCGGCAACAGGCAACGGCAATGGAGGCCGGAGTGCCTCGATCATCACGGAGGACACGAAAGCGGAGCGCGCGGTCGCTCCGCCGCGGGCGAATGGAGCTCGGGACCGGCAGCGCGTAACCGGCCTCGGCCGCAATGCCGCGGCGGAGGAATTGGAGCGGGCCAACGCCGACCTGCGAAACCTGTTCGAATCGACGGAGATCGGGATCATCCTCCTCGACCGCGCGTTACGGGTCCGGCACTTCACGCCCGCCGTGACGGCGCTGTTCGACCTCTTCGATGCCGATCCCGGCCGGCCCCTCACACACTTTACGCACCGGCTGGACTACCCCGGACTGGCGGCGGACGTCGCCGACGTACTCCGTTCGCTGCAGCGCATTGAACGCGAGGTGGCGAGCGACACCGGGGAGTGGTTCGTCGTCCGGATCAGTCCGCACGGCTCGCGCACCGGGCAGATCGATGGCGCCGTTCTCACCTTCGTCGACAACACGGCCCGGCATCGCGTAGAGGAAGAGTTGCGGGAGGCGAAAGCCGAGGCGGAGTCGGCGAATCTGGCGAAGCGTCGGCTGCTGGAGACGGTCTCGCACGAACTCCGTTGCCCGCTGAGCGCGATCCTGGGCTATGTCGAGATTCTCCGGGATGATGGTACGCTCACCGCCGAGCAGGAGCAGCGGGTGGGCTGGATCGAAGCGGCCGGCCGGCACCTGGCATCCATGGTCGATGACATTCTGTGTTTTTCGAGGCTGGACAGCTGCCGCGAGGTGATCGAGCCTGCGACCCTGGACGCGCGCTCGATCGCGGCTGAAGTGCACTCGCTCCTGGGGCCGCTCGCCGCGGCGAAGGACCTCGCGTTCCGACTGGACGTGCCTGCTGAAGGCGTGGCGCTGGAGACGGACATTCGGAAGGCCCGGCAGATCCTCATCAACCTGTGCGGAAACGCGGTCAAGTACACCGATGACGGCGAAATCCGGCTGGGCGTGCGAGGGGATCGGGAGCGCGTCGTCTTCGAGATCCGCGACACGGGCATCGGCATCGCTGCCGAGCATCAGGCCCGGATCTTCGACCGGTTCTGGCAGGTGGACGGGGGCGCGACCCGGCTCACCGGGGGATTGGGCATCGGGCTCGCGGTGGCCCGGCAATACGGCCGGTTGCTCGGTGGAGACGTGGAGGTCGAGAGCGAACCGGGCAAGGGGAGTACATTCCGCGTCTGGCTGCCCGGCGTGCCCCGGCAGGGCTGATGCGTACGCGGTCGAGGTAGTCCGGTGGCAGGCGGGGCGGGATCGGCTCCCGTGCAGGTAGCGATCCGCGTGGAGCGTGATACGCTCATCGCCGCGTTGGCCGGTGACTGGGCGTTGGAACAGTCCACACCGCGCTTCGAACGTCTGGTCGAGAACCAGCCGGGCGGGAGTACCGTACGTGCCATCGGTTTCGAGACTCCGGAGCTGGGCGCCTGGGACAGCAGCCTGCTGACCTTCCTCCTGCAGGCGCTGAACTACTGCGAGGCCAATGGCCTCGAGTTCAGGGAAGAAGGACTGCCGGAAGGCATTGCGCGCCTGCTCGCGCTGGCCCGTGCGGTGCCGGAGCAGGCTATCCCTGAGGATGGAGGAAGCGGCTCGTTCGTCGCGAAGCTCGGCACGTCAGGTGTGTCCGCGTACCGCGCATTCCTGGCGTCGGTGACCTTCACGGGTGAGGTGACCGACAGTTTCATCCGGCTGCTGTTGCGCCGGGCGCGGCTGCCCTGGCGGGATTTCTGGGTCGTCGTGCAGTCGAACGGTTCGGGCGCGCTCCCGATCGTCGCGCTGATCGCGTTTCTGGTCGGCGTGATCATCGCGTTCCTGGGCGCCGTCGTGCTGCGCCGGTTCGGCGCCGGCTACTACGTGTCGTACCTGGTCGGGTACGGCATGTTGCGAGAGATGGGGGCGCTGATGACGGCCATCATCATGGCCGGTCGGACTGGAGCCGCGTTCGCCGCCGAGCTCGGCAGCATGAAGATCGGGGAGGAGATCGACGCCTTGAGGACGCTGGGCGTGTCGCCGATCGACTACCTCGTTCTGCCTCGCATGCTCGGCCTCTTCGTGATGATGCCGCTGCTGACGATCTTCGCCGATTTCGTCGGCGTCCTCGGAGGATTGATCGTCGCTCTCGCACTGCTCGACATCAGCATCACCCAGTTCATGGGGGGATTGCTGACGGCGGTAACCCTGTCCGACGGGCTGCTCGGAGTGTTCAAGGCCGTCGTCTTCGGCCTGATCATCGGCCTCGCGGGCTGCATGAAGGGCATGCAGACCGGCTCGGACGCCAGGGCGGTGGGACGGGCCGCGACGTCGGCCGTAGTCATGGGGATCACGCTGATCATCGCGGCCAACGCCGTGGTCGACTGGCTCGCTGCCCTGTTGCAGACCTGATGGACGTTCCGCTGCCTGCGCGCGCGTCCGTGGAAGCGACGCCTGTCGAAGTGAGGCGACTCACGATGGCGTACGGCTCGCTCGTCGTCATGCAGGACCTGACCTTCCAGGTCCGGCGCGGGGAAGTCTTCGTGATCATGGGCGGGAGCGGCAGCGGGAAGAGCACGCTGCTGAGGCACCTGCTCGGTCTCGAGAAGCCGGCCGGAGGCACGATCCTGTTCGAGGGCGAGGACGTCGGGACGGCCGACGGGAAAGTTCGCAAGCGGATGCTGCGCCGCATGGGCGTGCTCTACCAGAACGGCGCGCTATGGAGCGGATTGACGCTGGCCGAGAACGTGGCCCTGCCGTTCGAGGAATACACGGACCTGGACCCCGGTGCGATCGGCGAGCTCGTCTCGCTGAAGCTGGCCCTCGTCGGACTGCGCGGATTCGAGTCGTTCTATCCCTCGGCGATCAGCGGAGGCATGCGCAAGCGTGCGGGCCTCGCGCGCGCCGTGGCGCTGGACCCGGAGGTGCTCTTCTTCGACGAGCCGTCCTCCGGCCTGGACCCTATCTCGGCCAGTCGCCTGGATGACCTGATCCTGCAACTGCGGGAAAGCTTCGGCACGACGATCGTGGTGGTGAGCCATGACCTGGCCAGCATCTTCAGGATTGCCGACCGCACGCTGTTCCTCGACATCAAGCAGAAGACCATGACGGCGCTCGGAAAGCCGGGCGAACTGCGGGACGACCCGCCCAGCGAGGAAGTGCGCCGGTTCCTGACGCGCAGCAGCGGAGGATTGTCATGAGCATACGAGCCAGCCCCACCGCGATCGGGCTGTTCCTGATCGGCGCCATCGTGCTGGTGGTCGTCGGCGTTGCCACGCTGGCATCCACCGCGTGGTTCCAGTCGCGCTCGACCTTCATCAGCTTCTTCGATGAGTCCGTGAACGGCCTCGAGCCCGGGGCGCCCGTCAAATTCCAGGGAGCGCCGGTCGGCAGCGTGACGGAGATCCTGATCCAGATCGATGAGCGGGACAAGACCTTCCGTGTGCCCGTGCGCTACGAGATCGACCTCACGCGTCTGACGACACCGACAGGCACGTTCGTCGACCTGGACAACGAGCCCGTGTTGCGCCAGCAGATCGCCGACGGGCTCCGGGCCCAGCTGCAGATGGAGAGCATCGTCACCGGGCAACTCTATGTCGAGCTGACGTACCGTGAAGACGCGCCGCCCCCCGAGTTCGAATCGAGGCCGACCGTCTGGCCGGAGATCCCGACCACGCCTTCGCTGCTGGCCGCGCTCGGCACCGGGGCCGGCAGTCTGGTGGGCGATGTGCTGAAAGTGCTGTTCCAGGTCAACCAGATGCTCGAAGACGTGGACATGAAGGAGATCAACTCCGCCGTCGTGGCGTCGGCCCAGGCCGTCGAGCGCCTGGTCGATTCCCCGGAGATGCGGGCGGCCGTGGGTCAGGCCCCGGGGATGGCCGAGCAGACCACCCGGACCATGCTGGAGATGCAGCGGCTGGCCGAGCGGCTGGCCGCGACCATCGATCCGTTCCAGGTCCAGTTGGCAGGCACGAACGCGGAGATGGAACTCACGCTGCAGGCCCTGCGAAAGACCATCGAAGAGACGCACGGTCTGTTTACGACAGACTCCGGCATCGGGTACGGCCTGGAGCAGGCGCTGGCCAGCTTCAGGGAGGCGGCCGAAGCGCTCCGCGTGCTGGCCATCGCCCTCGAGCGAAACCCCGATATGCTCATCCGCGGAAAGAAGCCGGGGGGGAACTGAACATGCCACGGAAACCGGCTACGATCCGTCGGATCCTCCCGCTGGTGCTGATCAGCCTGGCGGGGTGCTTCAGCCTTGCCCGCAATGCGCCGACCCCGCAGCACTTCGTGCTCGGTGGAGCCGGACCGCGGCGGGATGACACGGTATCCCGGGATCCGGATCGCATCACCGTCGGGCTGCGACGACTCCAGCTCGCACCGTATCTCGCAACGCCGTTCGTCGTGGTGCGGCGTGGATCGAACCAGATCACGTTCTCCGAGTTCCAGCGCTGGGGCGAGGATCTGGGCGTGGGAATCAACCGCGCGGTTGCCGGCTACCTGGCTGCCCGGGCGCCGTTCGCGGACATCGACATGGCCCCGTGGCCGCTCGGGACGCCGCACGATTACCTGATCCAGCTCAGCGTATCGCGGTTCGAGGGCGCGGCTCCGGAGGCGTTGTCGGCGGTGGAGGGAGAGGCGTACATGCTGGCCACGTGGGAGATCATCGGACAGGATGGCGCGGTTCTGGCGCGGGGAACTTCCGACTACCGGGAGCCCGGCTGGAAGATCGGAGACTACGGCGGCCTCGTGGCTCTGCTCGACGCGGGCCTGGACGGTCTGGCGAACGATCTGGCCACCCGTCTCGAGACGCTCGCGCGCGACCCGTGATCGCTCTTCCGGATGTCCGGCGCGGCAGGATCGAAGGCCTCGCGTTCCTCGGCCTCGTTCTGGGCACGACGGTGGTGCTCGTCTGGACGATCCGCCCGTTCCTTCCGCCGGTATTCTGGGCGGCGGTGTTCGCGGTGCTCTTCCGGCGGGTCCATGACCGCCTGCTCGTGACCTGCCGTGGCAGGCGCGCTCCTGCCGCGCTTCTCGCGACCCTGGTTCTCGTGTTGTTCGTCCTGCTGCCCCTCGGTCTGGTCCTGGGCGCTATCGCCCGGCAGGGGCTGCTGCTGTACCAGGGCATCGCATCCGGCGAGATCAACGTGCAGGCGCCGATCGACATGATCGAGCGGTCGCTGCCCGCGGCCACCGCGTTCCTGGAGCGCCACGGCGTCAACGTCGAACAATTGCGGGTCTCCGTGCAGGAACTGGCAGGCGCCGCCACGCACTCGATTGCCGGGCGGGCACTGGGCGCCGGCCGGGATGTACTCGTGCTGGTACTGATGTTCGGAATCATGCTCTACCTGCTGTTCTTCTTCTTCCGGGACGGCAGCCGCATCGTGGCCGGCGTGATGCGGGCCGTGCCGCTCGGTGAGGAGCGGAAGCAGAGATTGTTGCGGAAGTTCGCGCAAGTCGCCCGTGCGACGGTCAAGGGGACCCTGATCGTGGCCGCCGCGCAGGGCGGGCTGGGCGTGATCATCTTCTACATCGCGGGAATCCAGACGGCCGTGTTCTGGGGTGTCATCATGGCCGTGCTCTCGATGTTGCCCGCGGTCGGCGCCGGCCTGGTCTGGCTGCCCGCCGGCATCATACTCCTTGCGAGTGGTGAGGTCTGGCAGGGCCTGGTCGTGCTGCTCGGCGGCGCGTTCGTCATTGGTCTCATCGACAACGTGTTGCGGCCCATCGTCGTCGGGCGCGACACGAAGACACCCGACTACGTGATCCTCATCTCGACGCTCGGTGGCATCGCGGCGTTCGGTCTGGCCGGCTTCGTCGCCGGGCCCGTCATTGCCGCGCTGTTCCTGGTGCTGTGGGAGATGTTCGCAGAGGAGTACGCGGACGGGGCCGCTGTGCAGCCGGAGCCCGGGGCATAGCGCCTGCCGATCCACGCCACGTTCCCGGTTCTCCTGCGGCCGGTTCAGTCCGCGACGCCGCCTTTCCCTTGTCTGGCCGCGGGCCGCGACTCGCTCTTGACTCACTCCATTGGTCGATTGGTTCAATCCGGCCACCATGGTAGTGTTCATCAGTAGTTGGTTACACCCCTTCGGCACTCGCGCGGGCAGCAGCCCGGATCTGCGGGAGTTGCCGGCTTCCAGCGGAGAGACCTCCATGCTGATGACCCTCGCCATCATCCTGCTCGTACTCTGGGTGTTCGGCATGGTGACCGCCCATACCATGGGCGGGATCATCCACGTGCTCCTGGTCATTGCGGTTGTGATCTTCCTGGTCCGGGTGATTTCGGGGCGACGAGTCGTGTGAGAGGACCCGCACCTGGCTCGCAGCCGGATGCGGTCCCTGTTCGACGCGCACAGCACGCTCGTGCTGGCACGATCTGCACATTCCGAGGAGGTTTTCATGTACGCGAAGAATGGGTCAACCGGGTTCCGGTTCCCACGCGCCGCGTTTGCCGTTCTGGCCCTGCTTGCACTGGGACTCTCGGCCTGCGCACTCAACAACAAGGAGAAAGGCGCGATCATCGGCGGCGTCGGGGGCGGCGTCGCGGGCGGCGTGATCGGCAACCAGACGGGCTCGACGACCCGGGGCGCCATCATCGGCGCCGTGGTGGGTGGTGCTGCTGGCGCCGTGATCGGCCACCAGATGGACCAGCAGGCCAAGGAACTTCAGCAGAACATTCCCGGGGCAACCGTCACTCGCGTGGGCGAAGGAATCGCCGTGACGTTCGCGTCCGGGCTTCTGTACGATTTCGATTCGGACATCGTCCGCTCCGAGGCGGCGCAGAACCTGCGCAACCTCGCATCGAGCCTCAACAAATACCCGAGCACGGATCTGCTGATCGTCGGACACACGGATGCGGTGGGATCGAGCGAGTACAATCAGGGGCTCTCCCAGCGGCGCTCCACGGCGGCGGCAAACTACCTCACGGGGCAGGGCGTCGACGCGACGCGGCTCCAGGCAGTGGGACGGGGCGAGACCGAACCCCTGGCTACCAACGACACCGAAGGTGGCCGTCAGTTGAACCGGCGCGTCGAGATCGCGATCTACGCCAATGCGAGTGCGCGCAAAGGTAACTGAGGCAGACTGCACGAGGGGTCGGATGCAGACTGCGAGGGCCGCAGGCCGAGCGCAGTGGGAGTGGGTCCCGGTCGGGGCCAATGATCGAACGTTCAAGAAAGGACCGAAATGAAGGCAAGCAGGGGTTGGCGCAGGGTGGCGAGTGGCGGGCTGATCCTGGGCCTGGTGGCACTGGCCGGCTGTGGCTACGCGAAGCGCAAGGATGTGGACGCGCAGCTGACGCAGCTGCGCCAGGACATGCAGTCCGAGATGCAGACCGGCGACCAGGCGCTGAACGGGAAGATCACGACACTGGACGGCCGGGTGGGCGGTCTGGAGAGCCGCGCAGCGGCGCTGGAGAAGGAACTGGGTACGCTGCGGACGGAGTTCAACACGAGCATCGAGCAGTTGAAGGGCATGCTCTCCTTCAACGTGCCGGTCAACTTCGACTACGACAGTGATGCGCTGCGTGACGCGGACCGTTCGGTGCTGCGCAAGTTCGCGTCCGTGGTGAAGGGGTATTATCCGAACGCGGTCGTGACGGTCGAAGGCTTCACGGATCCGGCCGGCACCCGCGCCTACAACATGGAGCTTGGCCGGCAGCGCGCGGGGAGCGTGAAGGCATTCCTGGTGACGGAAGGTCTGCAGGCCAACGCGGTACGGGTCGTTAGCTATGGTGAGGCGACCGACCGGCAGGTGGTTCGAGGGGCACAGGGTCCCGGTGCCGCGGGACAGCCGAACCGGCGCGTGTCACTGGTCATCGACTATTCGGGCAGCCCGCTGATGATGCGGCCGATCACGGACTGAACCACGGGTTGGGGATAGATGCACAACAAAGAGAAGCCCCGGGGGCGTCTGCCCCCCGGGGCCTTTTCGTTCCCGGACTCCGGTACTCGAACGTACGCCCGGTTCCACTCAGTTGGCCATCACCGTCAATCGCTGCCTCAGAGTCAGCACCATGTGCGACCCCGCCGGCAGCACGACATCCACGTCCTTGATGGCCGCGGAGACGACGGCTCCGGCAGCACCGCCGACCACGGCGCCGATGACTGCCCCCTTCGAGTTCCCGCCAATGACCCGGCCCAGGATCGCCCCGGCCGCCGCGCCCCCGGCCACGCGGGCGACATCCCCGCCCTCGACGCCCCGGCCCTGCTGGACCGTATCGAGGGAGTCGATCGACGCTTCGACGTAATACGTGCTCCCCCGCACCGTCATGCTCGAGACCGCGAGCGTGAGCGTGCCCGTGGAATTGCTGTTGGGAGCCGAGCTCACATCCGTGATCGTCCCCTGCACCGTTGACCCTTCGGGGATCGCGATCCAGCCACCGGCGTCCCGGACATTGGTCGTGACCCGTGCCGTGAATGTGTCGCCCACCATCCCGTGGCGAGAGCTGATGGTATCGTTGATCGTCGCGTCGACCCGCGTGCCCGCGGCGACATTGTAGCTGGTCGGTGCGGACGGAGCGGGAGCCGGCGGATTGGCCGTCGACCCGGTGCTCGAGCAGCCGGCGAACAACACCAGGGCCGCGGCCAGAACGGGGCCGTTACGTGTCTTGCGTTTCATGGGTGCTGCCTTCCTCTGGTGGATCGTGGTGAGCGCGGCGCCGCTTCGATCGGTCTGGCGAGCGACCGTTACGGCCGGCCGGCTCCCCTGACCGGCTTCACCGGCTTCACCGGCCTCACCGCCTTCACCGCCTTCTCGCGGGATTCCTTGATCTTCTCGAAAACTCGCTTCGCTGCTTTCCGGGTCTGGTCGTCCGCAGAGTCCACGGCCTCGGGCACCTTGTCGGCAACCTTCGCGGCCGCGGCCCTGGCCTCTGTCGCAACCCTCTCGATGTCGTCATTTCTGTCAGTCATGTGATGCGCTCCCGAATTCGGCCCGTCGCGGGTCATGCGCGCTTCAACGCGCCAGCCGCAATCAGCCCCAAACCCACGACTATGGCCGCCCCACCGACCCACGGTGGAATCGTTTGCTGTTCATCCGCCGTGATCTTCATGTCGCCCATCTTGAGGACATCACGGTGGGAGGTGAAGCTCGCTCCGCGAAGGAGCACGAAGGCGCCGAGAATGAGGATCACGATCCCGGCGATGAGGTATGTACGCATGGATTCTCCCTTCAAAGGCGATAGGCGTCAGCGACGCTGACGCGCGCCGTGCCGTCCATCCGCCGCGTGGCCCGCCCAAGTGCGTCTTCGGCCTCCGCTATGCCGCGGAGCGCCTTCCTGAGCGCCTCGTCGGCGCGCCGGGCCTGCTCCCGCGCCTGTCGGAGCTGGCCCTCGCACCGTGTCAGGGTCGCTCGGTCGCGCTCCTGTTCGGAAGTCGGATGCCACGCGCTCATTCTCACCTCTTCCTGGGCCGGTTGACGTCGAAGTGTGCGTCGGCGACCCGGTCGCAGCGATGGCGCCGGGGATGACAGCCCTCGCACGCATGCGCTAACGCTACGTGAATCGGTGGGACGCACCAATCCACCAATGGAGGGAGTGAAGAGCTAGTCCGAACGGACCCTTACGCGAGCCGGTCCGGATCGGGAGCGCCTTTTGTGAGTCGATCGGCGCCAGAGAGGGAGCACTCGGTAAACCTCACGGCCAGATGAAGATCGTCGATGGCGCCGCGCCTGCGCGCCCGCTCGCCACGTCACCCGGCTCCCGCCAGAAGGTCCGCGTCCAGACGCCGGTCAGCCGGACCTCCCAGCTCGCGTGCCGGTCCGGGCTCACCGGGACGGCGAGATCCAGTCTCCAGAGCCGCTGTGATTGCGGGGGGAACGCCACCAGAAGTCCGGTTCCGAGTCCGACTTTCGTTCCGCTGTCGACTCCGAAAGGCGCATCGCCCGCCCACACCCGGCCGGCGTCGGCAAACGTCGCGAGCCCGACCGCGACGCGCTCCGTGAGCCCACCGATCCGCCAGCGTTCCTCGATGCGGGCGACGCTCCGCACAGCGCCCGCGGTCCGTGAGGCCGCATAGCCGCGCACCCCGCCCTGCCGGTCGCCAAGCCTGAGCTGGAATGGGACTCGCACCCGCCACGCACCGGCGAATTCGAGACTGCCGATCAGAACGTGCGACGCGGCGGGCTTCAGGTACCAGGCCAGTCGTCCGCTGCCGACCATGGAGTCCCAGCGGTCCGTGCGTCGGTTCTGGCGCCCTTCGCCTTCGATCCGCAACGCGGCGAAGGACGTGGCGGAGCCGAGCCCGGCGTAGAGGTCGGCGGAGATGAAGACATCGTCGTCGTTGGCGCCGAATCGAGGGGTGCCCCGCCCCACCAGGGTGCCGAGCTGCACGCCGGTGGCCACATCCTGCACCGCCGAGAGTGCGTCGAACCCACGCACCGTCATGAAGGACAGGGCGCGCACGCCGATGACGGCGTTCAGTCGCACGTTGCGGTAGGCCGGGACGGGCCCGCCCAGCGCCGCGCTCGTATCCACCACGAGTCCCGAGTCGGAAACGACCACGCCGCGGGCTGCGGGCGTCACGGATTCCTCCGTGAGCAGGACACCGAGAAAAGCGGCCCGGCGCCCGCGGCCGAGTCGGCGCACACCTCCCAGGTCCCAGAACCGGCGCCGCACGGCGAGCGAGAGCGCCTCACCCTCCGGGCGAACAAAGGATCTGTAGCGGTCCGTGTCGCTGCCCCCCAGGTGCCACGCGGTCCGCTGCAGATCGGTGAGGAATGGGTAACCGAGGGCGAGCGCCAGCGTGCCGCCGAGCGGCGCGCGCTCTGCCGCGAACGTGAGCGTCCAGGGGCGACCGAACGCCTGGTACGCCGCGCCGGACACTCCGATGCCCGTGCGATACGCGAAGCCCTGCTTCACGCTCGCGGCGAGGTACAGGCCCTGGCCGCCGACGTTGCCGTTGCCGAAACGAAAAGCCGAGGGCCGCGCGCCGTGGAAACGCATGCCAAGCACCGTGGGAATCTCGTCGATCGTCTCGACTTCGATGCGTACGCCACCCGAACCGTCCGCCACGGCGCGCACCGTCGCATCGGCGAGGAACGGCTGCAGGCGAAGAATGCGCTCCGACTCCGCGCGCTGCCGCTCCGTGCACCGTTCCCCTGCCTCCAGCAGCAGGAAGCGGCCGATCACTTCCGCCTTCGTGGTCGTGTGGAGGACATCCGCGCCGCGCACGAGCGTCTGCAGAATCCGGGGCCGCGCGGGGAACGTGGGATCGCGTGGATTGATCGCGATCGCGGAGATGGTCCTGCCTTCACACGAGACCGGGGTCCCCGGCGCGTCCTGCGCGGCCGCCTTCGCGCCCGCGACGGAGAGGGCGAGCGGCAGGAGCAGCAGCCGCGGGCGACGCGGCACTGCGTTCGACCGCATGGTGAGCCGTACCAGTCTGCCGATCACGAAAACTCCGAAGAGGGCGCGCAGCCTGGACATCGCGGCACTGCGCGTACGCTTCACTCCTGTCCCTGCTTCGTCGCGAAATGGCGAAGCAGCACCGGCCGGCCAAAGACGGCGACCAGAACGAGCAGGGCAAGGAACGCGATCGCGATGGGGTCGGTCCGGACGAGTCGGACGACGAGCGCGATGGTAGCGGCGGCGGCGGCGAGCGCACCGGCGCCGGTGAAGACGCGGCTGCCCGTGCGGACGCGGAAAGCGAGAGCGCACACCACGGTGAAGGTGAAGAGGAACGCGAGGCTGGCGGCCTCGACGAGTGCGCCGAGCGAACCAACGACAGTGAGTACGGCCGCGAGCGTGCCCATCCCGATGACCGCGCGATCGGGGACGCCCGCCTTGTTCCGGCGGCCGAGCGCGGCGGGCAGCTCGCCGGCCCCGGCGACCTCGTGCGCGAGGCGCGCGGTGGCGAAGAGCGTGGAGTTGATCGCGGAGCCGGTCGAGAACGCGGCGCCGACGGTGACGAGCACGAGGCCGGCGGTGCCGAACGCTTTGGCGCCGGCGATGGCGAGCGCGACCTCCTTGTGTTGCACCACCTGGTCCGCTCCGATGATCATTGCCGTGCCGAGCGCCACGACGACGTAGACGACGATGACGACGACGATCGCCGACAGCACCGCGCGTGGCAGGGTCCGCCCGGGCGTGTCGATGTCCTCGTAGTCGTACGTGAGCAGCTGGAACCCTTCGTACGCCATGAATACGGACGCCGCGCCGAAGAGGGCGGCGCCGATTCCGGAAGCGGGCACCCCACGTGAGAGCATCGGCGGATCCCAGTGCGCGAGCCCCCACGCGGCGAGGCTGACGAGCACGATCAGCTTGAACCAGACCAGGAACACCTCGACGCCGCCGGCCTCGCCGACACCGCGCAGGTTCACGCCGATGAAGAGCGCGATGATGGCGACGCCGGCCGCACGCGGGAACCACGGCCCGAGGCCGACGACGTGGCCGAGGTACTGGCCGAACGTGAAAGCGTAGACGGAATTCGTGAGGACGTACCCCATGATGAGGACCCAGGAGAGGCTGCCGGCGAGCCCGTCCTCGTCGATCTCGCGCAGGAACGTGAACGCGCCGCCACCCTCGCCGTAGTGCGCGGCGAGCTTCACGTAGCTGTAGCCGGCAGCCAGCGCCACGAGACCGGCGGCGACGAAGCTGAGCCAGGCCAGCGGACCCGCGATGCCGATCACGACGCCGAGCGTCGAGAAGATCCCGCCGCCGACCATCCCGCCGACGGCCATCGACCACGTGGCGTTGAAGCCGAGACGCTCCGGGGAGCCGGACGCGTCGGACGAAGTCTCGCTCATTTCAGTCGAACTCGCGCCGCGGCCGGGTCTGCTCGGCGCCCACGCGGCCGGCGACGATCTCGGCACGCGCATAGTTCTCGCCGCGGACGGGCGAGCCGGCGAGCCGGCGCAGCATGGTGAGTTGGCCGGTGTGTGTGAGCGCGTCGGCGACCGGTCCCTGGAACAGGATCTCGACGGAACCGGTCATCGGCTCATCGGACGCGAGGAACGCATCCAGCCTCGCGATCGCGTCGAAGAAGCGCTCGACTTCCCGATCCCAGGGCAGCGGGTCGGAATCCCTCCAGGCCTGCGTACCGCGCGCCATGTTCAGCGCCCAGTCGAACAGGTCACCCATGTGCGCCAGGATCTGCGCGGGTGTGCGCGAGGTCTCGCCGATGCGGAACTCGGCGAAGCCGGGCGGCGCGTCGCGGAGCGCCTTACCCGCGCGGTATGCGAGGGTCGCGAGGGTGTGGCGGAGCATGGTGCATGCGGGATCGGCCATCATCGCCTCGGAGTCGGATGCGCGCTCAACATCGGGACTCGCGGGATCACGGGCAAGCGGGTATTCCGGTATGCGACGCCTGCGCCGTACGTTCCGGGTGACAGATGGCCGTGGCGCGCTGCCGGGCTACGCGGAGGCGGGTGCGCCGTTCGCCTCACGTAACGCCCGGATGACGCCGGCGAATCCCATCACCCAGCCGACGGGATAGGGGAGGAGCACGAGCGCCCACCACATTGAGCGTCCGGTCGAGCCGCCGATCCCGCCGATCGCGCTCATGCCCCACAACGCGCCGTTCGCGGCCACCGACGCGATTCCTTCATGACGACCTCCAACGGCCGGGGAGATCCCCTTCGACACCGCGGGCGCCACGTGGAGACGTCGCCCCGATGTCCGTATCCAAGATAGGCGCTCCGGGCGCCGAGCGTACTCTCTTTCCGGCAGTGCGCCCGCGGTCTCGCGCTTTCGCTCCGCTGTGCGCAGGTTGCGGGTGCCGCGGGCGGCGTCAGCCCGCCCGTGTTTCCGGACCCGGAAGGAGCCGATGCCACGGAAGCGGCCGCGGCAGTCGCCGCGCGACCCGTTCGATCCGTTCGACGCGCCGATCGATCATGCGATGGACCTGCACGGACTGCGTGCCGCGGAAGCGCGGGCGTGGGTGACGAGCACGCTCGACAGCCTCGCGCGGAACCGGCCGGGCCTGCTTGTGCACATCATCACCGGTCGGGGCCGCGGCTCCATCGGCGCGCCCGTGCTCAAGCGCGCGATCGGCACGCTGCTCCGCTCCGGCCAGCTCCGTGGCGTCGAGACCTGGGCGACGGACCTCGATGGCGGTGGATACCTCGTGAAGTTGAAGGGTACGCACCCGTGAGATTCGAGCGACGGCGCCGCGCCGCGTTGTCGCCTGAACGAACTTCGTTACCCGAGCTCGAGCCCGGATCGTGTCGAGAGCGTTCGTGAAGGAAGACGGCCCGCAGGGGCCGGACCATCGCTACAACCTGCCCGACCCCGATTCGCCGTACTACGCGGAGGCGGCGGCGTGGGCGCTCATCGAGGGCGCGGACCGGGGCGAGTCGAGCGACGCGGAGAGCGCCACCGGGTATCGCTGGGGCGAGAAGGCGCTGGTCCCGCACGTGCGCGGCATCCTCGAGCGCGCGGAGAAGGAAGGCCATGACCGCGTCGCGCAGCTGGCGCGCCGGTTCCTGCGCACGGCTGGTGTGGAAACCTGATTCGCGCTTCAGACTTCACGCATGACGGTGCCCGGGTCGAGCCGTGCGGCGCGCAGTGCGGGCACGACCGTCGCGAGCAATGCGGCCGCGACCACGCCGGCGACGACCACGCCGTAGACCCGCCAGTCATCCGGCCGGATCCCGAACAGCAACGCACCCAGCGTGCGTGACGTCGCGAGCGCCGCGACCACGCCGATGCCGATGCCGGCGAGCGCGAGGACGACGCCGCCGCGCAGGACCGATGTCCGGACCCGTGCCGGCGATGCGCCGAGCGCGAGGCGGACAGCGAACTCGCGGCGTCGCGCCAGCACCTCGTGCGCGTTCAGCGAGTAGAGCGCGACGAGCGCGAGCAGCAGTGCGGCCACCGCGAACGCGAGGCAGAGTAGCATGGGGAACCGGCGGCTGAACACGGCCCGCGACTCGAGTGCCTGCGTTGCGAGCGTGCCGACCGCGTAGACGGGGATCGCGGAATCCATCGACCGGACGATGTCACGGATCGAAGCCGCGACCGGTCCGGGCCCGAGCGCCGTCCGCGCCACGACCGACATCCGGTTCTCGGCGAGCTGCAGGTGCGAGACGTAGACGGCGGGCAGGTTGGCCGCATCGAGCGCCGCGATCTGGACGTCGCCGGCGACACCGACGATTTCCCATTCCGTGTCACCCGTCGCATCGAGGTGGAGCCGCCGGCCGAGCGGCGACCCGTTGCCGGCCAGCCGCCGCGCGAGGCCCTGGCTGACTACCGCGGCGGGGCGTGTGTCCGCGCGGTCGGTGCCGTCCAGCGCGCGGCCCGCGAGGAGCGGGATCCCCATCGTGGCGAAGTACGCGCCGCCGATGCGCCGGACCGCCGCGCGCGGCCGCGCCGCGGGCGACACGGGCTCGTCGACGTCCTCGAACGTCGTGATCCCGCCGCCACCGAGCGGGAGCCGGTCCACCACGGCGACGGACTGTACGCCGGGGATCGCGGCGGCCTCGCCGAGCAGCTCCTGGAAGAACCGCCGCTGCGCGGACGCGTCCTGGTAGCGTACGCCGGACAACGGCACGCGTGCGGTCACCAGTCCGGCCGGATCGGCGACGCCGACATTGTTCCCGGTCAGATTGCGGAAGCTGCCCACCAGCAGCCCCGCGGCGGTAAGGAGCACGACCGTGAACGCGAGCTGCGCGACGACGAGCCCCCGCCGGAGTCCCCGTTCCGCCCGCCCCGCGGTCGTCCGCGAGTCCATGGGGCGTCGGGTGCGGCGCGTCGTGACGAGGGCCGGCCCGACACCGAACGCGATCGTGAGCAGCAGCGCGGTAACGGCCAGAAACGCCACCGTGCTCGCACCCATTCCTGCCCCCGCGAGGTACGGCATGTCGATGCGGACGCCGTCCGGGATGGCCGCGAGGAGCCGGTTCGTCGCGGTGTCGCCGAGCAGCAGCGCGAGCGCGAACCCGGCCGCCGCGAGCGTGACGCTCTCGACGAACAGCTGGCGCAGGATGCGCATCCGGCTGGCGCCGAGCGTGACGCGCATGGCCAGCTCACGGCTGCGCGCGGCGAGGCGGGTCAGCATCAGGAGCGCGAGGTTGGTGGCCATGGTGACGAGCAGGAGCGCGACGGCGCCGGCCAGGCTGATGAGGATCGGCTTGACGTTGCCGAGCAGGGCGTCGCCGAGTCTCACGGCGACGATGCCGCGGCTCGCCATCGCGTTCGGGTACTCCGCGCCGAGCTCGGTCATCACGGCTTCCAGCCGGGCGCGGACGGCAACCAGCCCCGTCCCGTCGCGCAGTCGGCCGATCACATTGATCCAGCGGTCCGTCCGGTCGGCGCGCGCAGCCGCGGCCGCGACGAGCGGCGTGTAGATGTCGGCGTCCTGCAGCGGCGCGAAGGCGAACGATGCGGGCAATACGCCGATGATCGTGCTGGGCGCGCCGTTGATGGTGATGGTCCTGCCGGGCGTCGCGTCCTCGCCGTGCGCGGCCGCGAACCGGTGACTGATCATGGCGACGCTCGCGCCATTGGCCGCGTCATCCTCGATGAAGTCGCGGCCGGCTGAAGGTGCAACGCCGAGCAGCCGGAAGAAGCCGGTCGTGATCGTTCCGCCGCGAAGCATCTGCGCCTCGTCGCCTACTCCGACGGTGATGTTCGACGGGTTGTAGCCCTCGAGATCGGCGAGTCCCGTCTCGCGGGCGCGCAGGTCCTCGAACGTGGGCCACGACACGGGATCGCGCTCGGCGGCACCGGGTCGCTGCCCCCACAGGTGCACGAGCGTACCTGGCTCCGCGAAGGGCGGCGGCTGGAGCAGGGCCGCGTCGAATGCACTGAAGATGGCGGCCGCCGCGCCGAGTCCGAGCCCGAGCGTGAGCACGACCGCGGTGGTAAGCGCCGGCTCGCGGCGCATGCGGCGCACGGTTACGCGAAGGTCGAGAGTGGCGTCCGCGAGGTACGCGGTAACGACGGATGCGAGGGCCATGGCGATTCCCGGTGGAGTCGGCGCGCGGAGGACAGCCGGGATACGGGTGCAACAGGTGTACCAGAACGCTCGTCACCATGCAGCGTCCGGACTGCGTGGGCGCCGACGCCCTGACGCGTGCACGCTTTCGCAGGCTGCGTCCGCTCACGGGATGGCGCCGTTCCGGATCCGGACATCCTGCCGGAGGGAGCGAGGCGTTGCCGGGCGGGCCGGCGTACGCGAAGCTTGCCATGTGAACACCCATGGTGAGGCAATGAAGATCGTATCCGTGAACGTCGGCGTGCCGCGCGAGGCCGTCTGGCGCGGCAAGACCGTGCGCACCGGCATCTGGAAGGCGCCGGTCACCGGCAGCGTGGTCGTGCGTGGTGACAACCTGGCGGGCGACGCCCAGGCCGACCTGCGCGTGCACGGCGGCCGGGACAAGGCGGTGTACGCGTACGCGGCCGGCCACTACGCGCGTTGGCGCACCGAGCTGCCTGACGCCGACCTCGCGGTGTACGGCGCGTTCGGCGAGAACCTGACGCTCGATGATTTCACGGAATCCGACGTGTGGATCGGCGATGAGTACCGTGCCGGGACGGCGCGGCTGGTGGTCACGCAGCCGCGCATGCCGTGCAGCAAGCTGGCGGTCCGCTTCGCGCGCGCCGACATGCCCGACCTCTTCCTGGCGAGCGGGCGGAACGGCTTCTACCTCGCGATCGTCGAGGAGGGCGCGGTCGCGGCGGGCGACGAGTTCACGCTGCTGCATCGCGAGCCGTCGAGCATCACGGTCACGGAAGCCGCGCACCTGTACGCGGGCAAGGACCTCGATCCCGAGGTGCTTCGGCGCGGTTTGTCGGCGCCGGTGCCCGACGGCTGGAAGGAGAGGTACAGGGGGAGGAAGGCGTAACGGCGGGCGACATGGGACGGGTCGTGGGGCGGGGACCTGACCGTGCGAATGATCCCGCCTCGCAACCCGCTATTTGTCGCCCGCCCCAAGTCGCCCGCCTTCAGGCCGTCCGCCCCTCCATCTCCATCTCCGCTCTCAGGCTCACCTCGTCCCGGAAGATCGTCGCGACGGCGAGCCGTTTCCCGTTGCGGCTGAATGTGACCGCGCAATCCATGTCCTCGGGGTTGCCCTCGAGGGTCGCGCGGTCCCAGTCGGGCGCGTGGCCGACGTAGGCGATGGTCGCGTCGTAGTGCTGGCTCCAGAAGAACGGTACCGCGTCGAACCGCTGGTTCGCGCCGAGCACGTTCCGCGCGGCGGCCTGTCCCATGCGTTCGGCGAGCACCCAGTGCTCGACGCGGATGGCGTTGCCGGTGCGCGGGTCGGGCCAGCGCGCGGCGTCGCCGGCGGCCCAGACACCGGGCGCGGACGTCTCGAGGAACTCGTCGCATACGATCCCGTTGTCGATCTCGAGGCCGGCATTCTGCGCGAGCGCGAGGCGCGGGCGTACACCGATGCCGGCGACGACGAAATCGGCGTCGAGCCGGGTCCCGTTGTCGAGCGTGGCGTGGTCCGCATTCACGGCGGCCACGGTGCGGCCGAGATGGAAGACGACGCCGTTCGACTCGTGCAACTGACGCACGTACGCGCCCAGCTCCGGCCCCATGATGGGGGCGAGCGGCACCGATTCGGGCGCCACGATGTGGACCTCGACGCCGCGGTTGCGCAGTGATGCGGCGACTTCGAGACCGATGAAGCTGGCGCCGATCACGACGGCGCGCCGCGCGCCGTCCGCCGCCGCGATGATGGCGCGGCTGTCGGCGAGCGTGCGGAGGTAGAGCAGACGCGCGCCGTCTGCGACGGGCACGGGCAGGCGAACGGGCTCCGCGCCGGGCGCGAGGATGAGCGCGCCGTACGAGCGACGCCCGCCATCGGCGAATTCTACGGCGTGCTCGTGCGGGTGAATCGCCGTAACCTCCGTGCGCACGATCTCGATGCGCCGGTCGGCGTAGAATTCCGGCGGGTGCAGCGGGATCCATTCCTCGGGCGCGTTCCCTGCCAGGTAGTCCTTTGACAGGTTGGGTCGGTCGCAGGGCGCGCCGTCGTCGGCATCGATCATTGTGATGGGACCTTCGTAGCCCTCGCGGCGGAGCGTTTCGGCGGCCGCGTTGCCGGCGGCGCCCGCACCGAGGATCACGACCGAGTCGGGCGCGTGCGACGGCGTGCGCTGGGGCCTGGCGGAGGGCGCCTTTCCGGTGACGCGGATCCGGCCGTCCGCCTCGACGACGTTCCAGCGGTCGAGGTCCGCGAGCGCGGGCGGGCGGAGCGGCTCGCCGGTGCGCAGACTGAAGCAGGCGTGGTGCCACGGGCAGCGGACGGTGTCGCCATCGAGAACGCCATCGGCGAGTGGTCCGCCGTAGTGCGTGCAGCTCGCCGATACCGCGAGCACCTCGCCATCGACGCGGGCCAGCAGCACCGCGTCGTCGCCGACATGCCCTGCGAGCAGCGATCCATCCAGCAGCTCTTCCGCCGGGATTCCCTTGCCGAGATCCGGGCCGGCCGGCCCGTCGCCGCTTCCACTCATGCGTTGCTCCTTCCGTGTTCTTCGCGCTGCGCTCAATGTCCACGTGATACCCGGACAACGCCCTTCGGATGCATTGCGGAGCGCTCGAGCCAGGGCGCGGGCCGGCCCGACGGTGAGCGGACCGGACTGGCCGCCGCCTATGACGACGCAGGCTCCGCGATGCCGAGGCGGTGGTAGTAGATGTGGCCGAGGTGCCAGCCGAGGTGCCACAACAGGTGCAGCAGAAACGCGTGCGTGGTGACGCCCTTCATGTGGGCCGGCGCATTGCCGGGATACGGGTCGGCGAGCGTCGAGTCATCGAGGCCGGCGAGGACGGGGACGACGGTGTCGCGGCACTCGCGGATCCGGCGCACGACGTCCTCGCGCGGCAAGTCGCGCTCGCTGAACTCGCGGTCCCGATCGCGGACGTAGCCGATCCCGCCCAGCCCGGCGCCGATCATGGCCATGAGTCCGCCCGCGACGTGCAGCGCGAGCGTGCCGGGCGGGTTCTTCTGCGCGCCCATCGTCGACCAGAGGTCGGCATCGCTGCCGTAGGCGGCGGCTTCGCCGGCGAGTCGGTCGAGCTCGCGGCCGTAGATGATGGCGAAGTTCTGGCCCATGCTACCCATCGGTATCCCTCGATTCGTTTCGGGGTGGTGCGGACAGAGGCGGAAGCTGGTGTCGCGCCGTCGCGAACGGAGGGACGGTACGGCCGAGTGCAACGTCCGTCCAGCGGTCAGAACCGGGGACGGAGATCGATCCGGCGGCGGAGCGGGACGAACTCGGGCGAAGGCGGCGCCGCGCGGATCGCCCCGGCGACCGGGATCGCGACGGGGAACCCGAGCCACTGCGAGAGCTTCGTGAGCACGGCGTCGCGCTGATCGAGGTCCGCGATCATGACCTGATGGTCCGCGCCAGGCTGGATGATCTCGAGCGCGTCCGTCTGGCCCGTGAGCCCGACCGCGCCCGCGGTCCACGGGTCGTCGCCGCCGTAGATGAGGATGATGCGGTCGCCCTGCGTCCGGATCCACTGCACGATGTCGGGGATGACGTCCGGGCTGTAGTCGAACTGTAGCGCGGGCGGGAACCCGTACGCCACGTGGGTGTCGATCGAGTCCTGCGAGAGCAGGTCTTCGAGCGGTGCGAGGTCGATCGCGGGCAGGCCGATCTCGGTCAGCGCCTGGTAGACGTACGCGCTGAAGTAGTCGCGCCACACGTCCGCATCGAACTCGAGCCGCACGACGTCAGCGAGGTGACCGATCAGCTGCGCGTCCGTGGCCGACGGGCCCGGGATCTGCGCCGCCGTGTACACGTGCCGCTGCCAGAAGTTGAACTCGTAGGCCGCGACGGCCGACTCCAGCTCCGGCCCGGGCGGCAGCGAGAACGCGTAGTTCCGGGTGGCGAACCAGTTCTGCAGATCGTCGAGCAGCTCCGCCTTGCGTTCGAGCAACCTGCGCTGGAAGTCGAGGATCGCGGCGCGGTCGGCCGCGGTGCCGCGTGAGGCGACCCGGGGCGGGAAGCGCTCATCGCTCGTCGAGTAGAGGAACGGCGCGACGTACGCGACCGTGGCATCCACATTGTCGGGATAGAAGCGACGATGGAAGAGCACGGTCTCGCCGCCCTTGCTCGCGCCCGTGCTGACCCACGCGCCGGTGTAGACGCCTTTCAGCAGCGACACGATCCGGTGGTGGTCCGCCGCCGCCTGACGGATGTCGAGGTACCGCCAGTCCAGCGACGCGGGCCGCGCGTCCGGGAAGTACCGGTGCACCACGCTGAGGTTGTTGGCCTGGAGGATCCGAGCCACCTCGTTGCCCGCCTGCGGACCGCTGCCGTACCCGGACGGCGCGAAGACCATCGGCAGCGACTCGCCGATGTGCGAGAGGTACGCGCGCTGGGTGAACGTCGGCCCGGTCGGATTGTCGTGGTCGACCGGCTGCGTGATGTCGAGCTGGAACTCGCGCGGATAGCCGTTGTACGGCGCGATCTCGAGCGCCACGACGCCCCGCAACGCGTTGAGCCGGTCGAGCAGGTCGCCGCCCGACGGCGCCGTGCTGTCGCCGCAGGCCGAGAGCAGGGCCGCCGCGAGGACGGCCGCCAGCAGTCGGGCGGGCGCCGGGCGCCGGCCGGGGCGCCGGTGCGGGTCGTTTTTCACTTCGTGCTCCATGTCAGGAGAACGTTCGCGCGCCGGTGTTTCTGGCAACGGAGCGGGCAGACGTCGCGACCCCGCGATTGTCCCCCCTCCCGCACCCGCCCATGCACCCCCGCTCCCGCAACGCTCCCGCTCCCGCCGCTCCCACAAACGCCCCCGCCTCCGCTCCCGCGTCCCGGTCCCTCCCTCCGTTGCGCCACACCCCGTCCCGGTGTTCCCTTTCCCTCTCCCCCAGCAGTGGAGAAAGGGTGCCAGCATGAATGACACGTCGGCTGGAACGGAACCCCGGTCGGGTGCGTCGGACGAAGCGCGTGAGAGCGTGCGTGTTCTGGTGGTCGATGACGAACCACTCGTGCGGGAAGCGATCGAGGCGTGCCTCGCGCCTCTCGGCCACCCGGTCACGCCGACGGGCGGAGCGGACCATGCCCGGGCGGCGGTAGCGCGGAAGCGGTTCGACCTGGTGCTGCTGGATCTCCGGCTCGAGGACGAGTCCGGTCTCGACCTGATTCCCGAGCTGCTGGAGGCGGACCCTTCGCTCACGATCGTTCTGGTCACGGCGCACCACTCGGTGGAAACGGCGGTGGAGGCGATGCGGCGGGGCGCGTTCGACTACATCAACAAGCCGATCTCGCCGACGGAGCTCGAGATCCTGGTGGCGCGGGTGGCGGAACGTCGCTCGATGCGGCAGCGGCTGCAGGTCCTGGAGGACTCCGCCCGGGCGGCGACACGGCTACCGATGCTGGACAGCAACCACCCGGCGATGGCACGGGTGATCGCGACGGCGCAGGAGGTCGCGCGCACGGATGCGACGGTGCTGCTCACGGGGGAGAGCGGCACGGGCAAGGGGGTGCTGGCGCGGGCGATCCACGAGTGGAGCCGTCGCTCGAGTGGCCCGTTCGCGGTGGTGAACTGTCCATCACTGTCGACAGAGCTGTTGCGCAGCGAGCTGTTCGGCCACGTGAAGGGCTCGTTCACGGGGGCGGTCGACACGCGGGTCGGCAAGATCGAGTTCGCGGATGGCGGCACGCTGTTCATGGACGAGATCGGCAAGCTGGCGATGGAGATCCAGCCGCGGCTGCTCCGCTTCCTGCAGGACCTCGAGTACGAGCGGGTCGGTGATCCTGAGCCGCGCCAGGCGGATGTCCGGCTGGTCGCGGCGACCAACTCGGACCTGGAGAAGGAAGTCGCGGAGGGCTCGTTCCGCGATGACCTCTACTACCGGCTCAACGTGATCCAGCTCGAGTTGCCCCCGCTCCGGTCACGGCCGGATGACATCCTGCCGCTCGCGGAGTCGTTCCGCCGTTTTTTTGCCGCACGCTACGGCAAGGCGATCGACGGCTTCACGGACGAGGCGGTGGCTGCGCTGACGTCGATGCCGTGGCCGGGCAACGTGCGCGAGTTGCAGAACGCGGTCGAGCGCGCGGTGATCCTGGCGCGCGGCCCGCGCATTGGGGCGAACGCGCTGCCCCGCGGCGGCGGCGGTCTCCTCGACCGGCTGGGCGCCAGCGACCCGCGCGACCTGCCGACGCTCGAGGGGATGGAAGAGCGCTACATCCGGCACGTCATGGAAGTCACGGACTCGGTCGAGGATGCGGCCGAGGTGCTGGGTGTGGCGCCTTCGACGCTGTGGCGGCGGCGACGCAAGTACGGGATCTGACGTTACCGGCCGTGGGTCATGCGGGGCCGGGTACAGGTGCGGGGAGCGGGCGGCTCAGGGGATCGACGACGAGGCGGGCTCCCGCGGCACGGTGAAGCGGAACGTCGTCCCGCGCGGCTCGCCGCACTCGAACGCGATCGTCCCACCCATCTGCTCGACCGCCTCTCTCGCGATGGCGAGGCCGAGGCCGGCGCCCAACCCGTCGGGATCACGGATGAGCGGTTCGAACACGCGATCCCGCAGCTCCGGCGGGATACCGGGCCCGTCGTCGGCGACGCTCACGGTCCACCCGTCGGGCGAATCGGTCACGTCGATGGTGACCTTGCCGTTCCCGTTCGGCCGGTCGTGATGCAGGATCGCGTTGCTGACCAGGTTGAAGAAAGCGAGCGGAAACCGCTCGGCGTCGATCGGGTGGTCGGGGCCCGGGGTCACGATGCGGAGATGGATCGCCTGATCGGCGGCACGGATCCGCAGCTGGTTGACCGCGTCCCGGATCAGCGAGCCCATCGGGAACATCGGTACCGCATCGCCGTCATCGGCGCCGCACGGCCGGAACAGGGAGCGCACCCCCTGTACGGTCTCGAGTCCGCTGTTCACGGACCTGAGGATCAGTTCGTGCAGCCGCCGCCTGCTCTCGTCGGATAGCGTGGCGCCAGAGCGCATGATCAGGCGGGCGGCGGTCTCGGCGGCGCCGAGGCGGTTGCCCAGCTCGTGCGAGAGCATCGCGGTGTAGGCCTCGAGCACGCGTGTCCGCTCTTCCTGCTGGCGCACCTCCCACGTCCGGAACCGGGACGCGGTCTCCGCGCCAAGCAGGTAGATCGCGTCCTTGACGCGACCGACGAGCCGGACCAGCTCGGGCCGCTCGATTTCGTCCTCGTACGCCTCGACGGCGTCGGTGACCGCTTCCTCGACGAGGTCGGACAGGATCGCGAACTCGGGCAGGATCTCGGCCAAGGAGAACCCCTGGCTGCGACGCAGGTCGGCGAGCCGGCTCAGGTCTTCACGGATCCGCTGGTCCAGCGGCGCGCCGGCCGGGTCCTCGATCGAATCGGCGACCGCCTCCAGGACTCGCGGGATGTGGTTCAGGATCGAGTCGCCCGGCAGGCTGGCCCGCCGGCCGACCGCAAGCCGTTCCGCCAGGATGCCCACCCAGCGTTCGGTGATTCGGCGTGCTTCACCACGGAGGTGGCGCGCGACGTGTCGGTCGAAGGACTGCGACATGGATCGGATTCGCCTTGCGCGCTCGTGTGGGGGCCGGCCGGAGGCACGCAACCAATATCGCGGCATGGCCGTCGCTCGCACAGTACGGCGCTCGGATCCGGCTCGAAGCAAGGGCCGGAGGTTGCACGGATCGCCCATTTGCCCAACTTGTGGAGGGGCGCTACAGCGAAGGGTACGGGGCTTGCCGTTATCCGAACTGCGCTCATCTCCGTTCCCGTCAGGGAACCAAGTGCTGAATCCCACCGGACGATGCCGTGAACGACTCAGTGGAACCCGACTCCCGAACGGAGCATCACGCCGCGCAGGGCGCACGGCGGGAAGCCGGCAAGGGTCCGCTGATCGCCTTGGTGGATGATCACGACGAGACACGCATCGTGCTGCGGGTAGTGCTCGAGGCAGCCGGCTACCGCGTGGCGACCGCGAGCAACGGGTTCGAAGGTCTGGAACTGATCCGTTCGCGCGGCCCCGACCTGGTGATCACGGACCTCATCATGCCGGTGCTGGACGGGCACCAACTCGTCCAGGCGCTCGAGGAGTCCGGCGACCGCGTCACCCCGGTGATCCTCGTTTCGGTGCACGCTTCGTCGCTCTCCGAGGTGCGCGGCTTCTCCGGCAAGTTCGATGCGGTTCTGCCGAAGCCGGTCCAGCCGTCGATCCTGGTCGAGACCGTCGAGTCGCTGCTGGCCCGGGACTGAGCGCGCCGGCCGGGCCGGCCGGCGGCCGCGCGCCGGCCGGCGCGCGGCAACCCCGGCATCCGGATCAGATCGTTGCGCAGGCGACCGTCGGCCCGTGGTCCACGCCGGACCGCACGTGGATATGCAGGCTGTGCTCACCCGTGCCCAGCTCGTCGCGCGTCAGCTGCGGGATCGTAACGGTCGTGCTGAAGCGGCCGGAATCATCGACCATCAGCGGTCCCGTCACCGCCGCCATGTCCGCGGTCGCGCTCAGCGGGATCTGCACGTCGCCGCTCATCGCGCAGGAGCCCGCGTGGATGTGCCAGGCGTGCTCACCGGGCGTGAGCCCGCTACCCGTGATCGAGAGCTGAAGCGGCTCGCCCGCACCGGTCGCGACGACGTCGACCTTGCCCGTGACCGGCGCCATGGCGGAATCGCCCGCCTGCACATTGGTCGTGAAGAGCGTGTCCATCATCGACATCGCGGCCGGCGCGCTGGAGGCCTCCGGCATCTGGTCGTTCGCCGGCGCCTCGTTGCCGCATCCCGCCGTGAGCGTGAGTGCGACGAGTCCGGCCAATGGCGCGAGGACACGCATCCACGCTGCGTGGTTCCTCGGATCCGGTCGGTCCCTTGGTTCGGATCGCTGTGACATATCGCCTCCAGTGTTGCGGGGGACGGGCAGTGTTTCCGCTGAGTGGCGCGCATGGGACATGCCACCGCCCTCCGCCGTGCGGCCGGGGGGCGGGCCCTGCGGGGTCATCCCGTGGCCGTTGCGGCGCCGGATCACGCCGTGACGTTGTTTCATTGCGTGCGGAATCGAACGACAGGCAGAGCGCCGAGCCGTGCCGGATGCGGACCGTCGAACCGGCGTACGTCACTGCACGCCCCACATCGCGGAGTCCTCGCCGAGGATCCGCTTCTGCCAGATCACCTGGATGGCGAGCGCCAGCGTGAGGAGGAGCGGCGTGGCGAAGATCACGCCGGGAATCCCGAGCAGCGTGCCCGCCGCGACCTGCGCGGCGATCAGCGGGAACGGCGGCACGGACACGGTCCGTCGCTGCAGTTGAGGCGTGATGAGGTAGCTCTCGAGCGCCTGCACCACGGCGAACACGACGAACACCCCGACAAGGGCGCCCGTCGAGTCGGTGAGCGCGACGAGCGCGGCGGGGATGACGGACACGATCGGCCCGAGGAACGGGACAAACGAGAGGACGCCCGCAATGAGTCCGAGCACGAGCGGCAGCGGCACGCCCGCGATGGCAAGCCCGATCGAGGTCAGGAGGGCGACCACGGCCATGGCCGCGAGCCGCGCCGCCAGCCACCACGGCAGCGCCCGGCCCCACGCCTCGAGCAACTCGGCCGTACTGTCCCGCCAGTCCGGTGGCACGAGGCGAAGCACGCCGTCGGCGTAGCGGCGCAGGTCGATAGCCAGGTAGATGGTGAGCACGACCATCACGAGGAGGTTGGCGAGCGTGCCGAGCGTGAAGCGCGAGGCGTCGAGGGCGCGGCCGAGGTAGCGGCCGAGCTCGGGACTCGCGCGACCGGACTCGCCCTGTAGCAGCGCCGCGACCTCGTGCGAGATCGGCCGCAGGAGCGAGTAGCCGGACGCCCATTCGCGCAACGACTCGAGCGCGCGCGGGATCCGGTCCGACAGGTCGGCGAGCTGCGACACCAGGCTCGCCGCGACGAACCAGGAGAACGCGACCAGCAACGCCGCGCCGGCGAGGACGCAGAGCAGCAGCGCGGTCCAGCGCGGCATGCCGGTCCGCTCGCCCAGCCAGTCGGAGGCCGTGCCGAGCGAGACGCCGAAGAGTGTGGCCGCGAACAGCAGCAGCCAGAAGCCGGCGAGGTACCAGGCGAGGAAGCCGGCCGCAACGGCGAACGCGCACATCGCGACGGTCGCTGCCACGCGTTGCGGCCACGAGTTCGAGGCCAGGATTACGCCTCCGGCCGGATCAGGGCCAGGCCGGTCTCGGCGTCGGGCCGGCGCCGGAGCGTGCCGGCGCCCTCCTCGACGAAGACCTCGAGCGTGGGCCGCACGGTCCCGCGCAGCAGGTGGCCCGTGAGCGCGCTGCCGTCGCGGCGCCCGAGCACGGCGTGCGCGTGGATCGCCGCCCCGTCGTCCGCGACGCCGATGTCGCCCACCAGCGACGTGACCTCGACCTGCTCGGCGACCGGGATCTCCAGGTACGCCTTCGCCTCCCAGTCGAAGTAGGCGAGCGTCGCGCTGCGGAAGGCGCCGAGCGCAGTGAAGTGCGCGGCACGCACCCGCTCGCGCTCCGCAAACGTGGTCAACTCGGCGACCACCTCGTCGCCCGGCTCGCCAACCAGCACCCAGCGCCGGCGGTCCGGCTCGTCCTGCATCACGATGACGTGCAAGATTCGGCTCCTCTCGGAAATGGCGCGCGCGCCGTGAACGCGTCGCGCATCAGCTCGGCGACATTGAGCGCGCGCACGCCGGTCCCCTGCCGGATCATCTCGCGGCAGCTGAACCCGTCCGTCACCACGCGCACGCCCTGCTCTCGTGTCCGGACGGAGGGCAGCAGGACGCGCTCGCCGCACGCCTCCGCGATGTCGTAGTGCTCCTTCTCGAAGCCGAACGAGCCGGCCATGCCGCAGCAGCCGGAATCGGGAACGTGCACATCGGCGCCCATGCGCTCGAGCACGCGGCGGTCCGCGTTCCAGTCGAGCACCGCCTTCTGGTGGCAGTGCGGATGGTAGAGGACGGGTCCGGGGCTCTGCGGCAGTGCCGCGCTGGGCGCGAACCGCTCGACGAATTCCGCGAACAGGTACGTCTGTTGCGAGAGCCGGTCGGCCAGCTCGTCATCGGGAAACAGATTCGGCAGCTCGTCGCGGAACGCCGCGATGCAACTCGGCTCGATGCCGACCACCGGCACGCCGCTGAGGATGTCGGTCTTCAGCGCGGCGAGTACGTTGTTCCAGCCGCGGCGCGCCTTGTCGAGCCAACCGAAATCGTAGAGCGGGCGACCACAGCAGAGCGGCCGGTCCGGCAGCGTCACGCGGAAGCCGAGCGCCTCCAGCGCGTGCACACCCGCCAGCGCGGTCCCCGGATGGAAGTACGCGTTGAACGTGTCCGCCCAGAAGATCACGCGGGGCCCGCCCGGGTTCGGCTGCGGGCGCCGCCTGCGCTCCTTCCGCAGCCGGCGCCGGAACGACGGCCTGCCGAAGGCCGGGATCGAACGCTCCGGATGGATGCCGCCCAACCGCTTCAGCCAGCCGGCCAGCGGCTCGGTGCGCAGCATCCAGTTGGCGAGCGGCGAAACAGGGGAGCCGAGCCGGGCCCACGTCCGGATCCGGCCGAGCGCCCACGCGTGCCGCGGCCGGGTGTGTCCTTCGTAGTAGTGCGAAAGGAACTCGGCCTTGTACGTCGCCATGTCGACGCCGACCGGGCAGTCGCCACGGCAGCCCTTGCACGCGAGGCACAGATCGAGCGCGTCCTTCACCTCCTCGCTCTGCCAGCCGTCGGTGATCACCTCGCCTCGCAGCATCTCGTACAGCAGCCGCGCCCGGCCACGCGTCGAGTGCTCCTCCTCGCGCGTCACCTGGTAGCTCGGACACATCGTGCCGCCACCCGCGCGCCGGCACTTGCCGACACCCACGCAGCGCAGCGCGACGCGCTCCATGCTCCCGCCCTCGCGGCGGAAGCCGAAGTGGGTCGGCAGCGAGCGCGGCTTCCAGCGCAGCCGCAGGTTGTCACCGGGCAGGAACGGGTCCACGACCTTGCCCGGGTTCATGCGGCCGTCCGGATCCCAGATCGACTTGAAGCGACGGAACGCGTCGACGAGCCGGGGGCCGAACATGCGGCCGAGCAGGGCCGCCCGCGCCTGGCCGTCGCCGTGCTCGCCGGAAAGCGAGCCGCCGTAGCGGACGACGAGGTCGGCCGCCTCGCGGAGGAAGCGCAGGAACGATTCCGTGCCTGCCTCGTTCTCGAGCCGGAAATCGATGCGCGTGTGCAGCAGGCCGTGTCCGAAGTGGCCGTAGAACGAGCAGTCGTAGTCGTAGCGCTCGAGCAGGGCGCGGAACTGGCGCAGATAGTCGCCGAGGTCTTCGGGCCGTACGGCCGAGTCTTCCCAGCCGGGCCACGTGTCCGGCTGATCGGGCACGAACGCGGTGGCGCCGAGCCCGGACTCGCGGATCCGCCAGATGGCGGCCTGCTTCTCCGGATCATCGAGCACCTCGACGTCGGGTGCGGCTTCGGATTCCTTCAGCCGCGCGCCGAGTCGGTCGGCCTTGCCGCGCGCCTCGCGAGCCGTGTCAGCGCCGAACTCGACGAGCAGGAACCCGTCGCCATCAGGCAGCAGGGACAGGTCGTCGGTATGCAGGCCTCGCTTCTCCATGTAGCCGATCAACCGTCGGTCCAGCGCCTCGAGCGCCACGGGTCGGCTCTCCATCACATCGGTCACCTGATCGGCCGCCTCGTAGATGTCGGAGTAGCCCAGCACGACCAGCGTGCGCGCGCGCGGTTCCGGGATCAGGTGCAGCTCCGCCTCGAGCAGCATGACGCACGTGCTCTCCGTCCCCGCCAGGGCGCGCGCGACGTGGAACCCATGCTCCGGCAGCAGGTCGTCAAGGTTGTAGCCGGAGACGCGGCGCGGGATGTCAGGGTACCGTTCGCGGACCTCGTCCGCGACCTCGTCGCGCAGCTCGAGCAGGGCCTGGTAGATCGCGGCGCGGCCGTCACCTCCGGCAAGGATCCGCCGCAGCTCGTCTTCCGGGGTCGGCCCCGTCCAGAAGCGGTCGCCGTGGTAGGTCAGCACCTCGAGCCGATGCACGTTGTCCGACGTGCGCGGTCCGGTGTGCCACTGCGCATGGACCGAGTGCGCGCCGCACGAGTTGTTGCCGATCATGCCGCCCAGCGTGCAGTGATCGTGCGTCGCGGGGTCGGGGCCGAACGTGAGCCCGTGCTCGCGCGCCGCCGCTCGCAGCGTGTCGAGGACGCAGCCCGGCTCGACCCGTGCCAACCGATGTTCGACGTCGATCTCGAGCACCCGGTTCATCCAGCGGCTGAAGTCGAACACGACGGCGGCATTGCAGCATTGCCCGGCGAGGCTGGTACCACCGCCGCGGCCGAGCACGGGCGCGCCGTACGCGCGACACAGCGCGACGGCCCGCTCGACATCCTGCTTGCTCTTCGGCCGGACGACGCCGACCGGCGTCTGCCGGTAGTTCGACGCGTCGGTCGCGTAGAGCGCCCGATTCTTCGTGTCGAACAGCACGTCGCCCTGGATCGCGTCGCGCAGCTCCTGCGCGAGGCGGGCCGCGCCTCTGTCGTCCGGCGCCGTTCCGTCCTGCCGCGGCCGGATCACTGCTCCCCTCCGGTCGGGACGCGGTAGCGTTCGAGGTCGGCCCCGCGCAGCTCGATCCCGTTGCCCGGCGCCATCGGATCGGGGACCAGCGCGCCGTCCTCGAGCGAGGGCAGCCCGTCGAACGCGATCCGTTCGATGCGGGCGTGGTCGTGGAAGTACTCGACGTGGATCGCGCGCGGCGCCGCGCAGCAGACGGGCACGTGCAGCGCTGGCGCCGTGTGTGCGGAGAGCGGGATCCCGTGCGCTTCGCAGAGGGCGGCGGCCCTGAGGAAGGGCGTGAATCCGCCCATGCGCGTCGCGTCCAGCTGGAGCACGTCCACCGCGCCCGCGTCGAGCATGCGGCGAACGCCGAAGACATCCGTCAGGTACTCGCCGGCCGCGACGTCGAGGCCCGCCGGCAGCCGGTCGCGCAGCAGGCGGAGCCCGTCGAGGTCGTCAGCCGATACCGGTTCCTCGAACCACGAGACGGCGGCCGTGTCCGCGAAGCGCTCGCCGAGCGCGAGCGCCTGTTTCCGCGAGCAGGCGCCGTTCGCATCCACGAAGAGCGCGACGTCGTCACCGATTGCGTCACGCGCGGCCCGTACCCGCGCCGGATCGGCGTCCGGCTCGCGGCCGACCTTCATCTTGACGCGGCGGAACCCCATGGCCGCCCAACCGCCGAGCTGCCGGCACAGCTCCGGCTCCGATGCGGACGTGAACCCGCCGCTGCCGTACGCCTCGATGCGGTCGCGGAGCGCGCCCAGTTCGAGGAAGAGCGGGGTCCGGCGCAGGCGGGCGCGCAGGTCCCACAGCGCGGTGTCCACGGCGGCCATCGCCATCGACACCAGGCCGGGGCGCATCAGGTTGCGGACCCGGTGGCGCATGGCTTCCCAGGCCGCTTCCGGACGGAGCGCCGAGCGGCCCGTCACGACGGGCGCGAGCGTGTCGCGGGCGATCAGGCCCGCGGACCGGTGCGCGTACGTCCAGCCGATGCCGCGAACGGCCTCCGAGCGGGCCTCGACGACGACCAGCGTGGTCCGGTCCCAGCGGAGCGTGCCATCCGACTCGAAGGGCGCGTCGGTCGGCACGACGAACGCGTTCGCCTCGATCGCGTCGATGCGCGGCTCGCCGGCGCCGACGGAGGACGCGGCCGGCGCCCGGAACACGGTCGATGCCGGCGTCGCCCGGATCACTCTCGATACGCCCGGCAGCACCGCGCTGAGCAGATCCTTCGCGGTCCGGGTCACGACATCGCGGACGTGCGGATCGCCTTCGACCATCGAGGCCGCGAACTTGCGCGCCTGCTCGAACGTGATGTGAGGCGGCAGCGGCGGCACGCTCGGGTCCGTCCGCACGTCGAGGATGGTGGGCCGATCGGCCGTCAATGCGCGGTCCCAGGCACGGCCGATCGCGTCCGGCGTCTCCACGCGGATGCCTTGCAGGCCGAGGCTTTCCGCGTACTGCGCGTAGTTGAATGCCGGCACGTCCTGGCTGGCCTCGAACTCCGGATCGCCGACCATCACGCGCTGCTCCCACGTGACCTGGTTCAGGTCACGGTTGTTCAGCACCATCACGATCAGGCGCGGGTCCTTCCACTCCTTCCAGTACTTCGAGACGGTGATCATGCCGTTGATGCCGACCATCTGCATGGCGCCGTCTCCGACCAGCGCGATGGCGGGGCGGTCCGGGTGCGCGAACTTGGCCGCGATCACGTACGGCACGCCCGGCCCCATGGTCGCGAGGTTGCCGGACAGCGAGGCCAGCATGGTCGGCTCGACGCGGAGGTCGCGCATGTACCAGTTGGCGGCGGACCCGGAGTCCGAGGCGAGAATGACGTCGTGCGGCAGGCGCGGCGAGAGCTCCCAGAACACGCGTTGCGGATTGATCGGGTCGGCGTCGTTCAGGGCGCGGTCCTCGAGCACCTTCCACCAGTCGGCGACCTCGTCTTCGATGCTTTCGCGCCAACTGCGGTCGGTCTTCTGCTTCAGCAGCGGGAGCAGCGCGGCGAGGGTCTCGCGGCTGTCGCCCACGAGGTTCACATCCATCGGGTAGCGGATGCTCAGCTGACGCGCCGCGATGTCGATCTGCACGCCGCGCGCCTGGCCTTCCGGCGGCAGGAACTCCGAGTACGGGAAGCTGCTGCCGACCATGAGCAGCGTGTCGCACTCCGTCATCAGCATCCAGCTCGGCGCGGTGCCGAGCAGCCCGATCCCGCCCGTCACCCACGGCAGCCGGTCCGACACCGCCGTCTTTCCCAGCATCGCCTTGGCCAGACCCGCACCCAGCCGGTCCGCGACCGTTACCAGCTCCTCGGTCGCGTGCAGCGCGCCGGCGCCGGCCAGGATCGCGACCTTCTCGCCCTCGTTGAGGATGGTGGCCGCGCGCTCGAGGTCGGACCTCCCGGGAAGAACGCGCGGTGGCCGGTAGCCCACGCCCGAATGCACGGTCCCGTGCTTCCGGGCCGGCGCCACGGCGTCCATCTCCTGGATGTCGGCCGGGATGATGAGGCACGTGACCGTGCGCTCGCTCGCGGCGATGCGCATGGCCCGGTCCACGAGGTGGCGCATCTGTGAGGGCGTGGCGCACATCTGGACGTACGCACCCGCAACGTCCTTGAAGAGCGAGACCAGGTCGACTTCCTGCTGGTAGGCGCCGCCGAGCGCCGCCCGCGCCTGCTGCCCGACGATGGCGACGACCGGCTGGTGGTCGAGCTTCGCGTCATAGAGCCCGTTCAGAAGGTGGATCGCGCCGGGACCCGACGTGGCCAGGCAGACACCCGGCGTGCCGGTGAACTTGGCGTGCGCACACGCCATGAACGCCGCCAGCTCCTCATGCCGCGTCTGCACGAAGTCGATGTCGTCCTCGTGCCGTCGAAGCGCGCCCATGATGCCGTTGATACCGTCGCCCGGGAAGCCGAACACGCGTTCGACGCCCCAGCTCATCAGTCGCTCGATCAGGTAGTCCGCTGTGGTCTGGCTCATGGCATTCTCACGTTGCTGAAGTCTCTGCGTATGCGATGGTGCGGACCCGCAGAGGAGCAAGCGACATGCCGGGTGGGGCTACTCCGCACGACGGACAGCAAGGCGCGCAACACGCGCGATATGCACGCGCGTCAATCATGTTTTCGTTCATGTCCGTTTCCACTGAAACACGAACCGGCTCGCCCGGCGCGGGACCGGGTCGTCGATTGCCGACCGCCTGCGGAGGGCAGCCCCCGGGAAGAGCCAGCGGCATGTTTCTTGTCCTCTGTATGGCTGTTCGAACTGTCGGCGGGCTCGTGATGTTCGGGCCCGCATCGAGAACCCGAGGAGAAAGACCATGCCCCGTAACGAATGGAGCGAGGCGGACGAGCGGATGTACCGGCACGTCCGGCAGAGCGAGATGGACCGGGGCCGCTCGGAGTCGCGCGCTGAGGAGATCGCGGCGAGGACGGTGAACAGCCATCGGCGCGAGGAAGGCCGTACGGCCTCGAAGCGGACGACATGGGCACCGGCAATCCGAACACACGGCTCGAGAGCCGGACCGTGGATGAGCTCCGCAACCGGGCCCGCGAACTCGATATCGAAGGGCGCAGCTCAATGAAGAAGGCCGAGCTGGTGCACGCGATACGGGAGCGGTCCTGACTGCGAGCCGAGAATACCTCGATCCTCGAACGAAGGAGTATCCATGCAGTGGCAGCAGGTGGAAGGAAACTGGAAGCAGTTCCGTGGGCGTGTGAAAGAGAAGTGGGGCAAGCTGACGGATGACGAACTCGACCAGGTCGCCGGCCGCCGTGAGCGGCTGGAGGGTCTGATCCAGGAGAAGTACGGTAAGGCGAAGGAAGAGACGCGTCGGCTGATCGACGAGTGGGTGGCGAGCCAGCCGCCGGCGCAGAGCTGACACGTTGCGTGCCGCGGGGTGTATCCGGTCAATGGGAGGAGATGGCGATGACGGGCAGACAACGACGAGAGACTCGCCAGATCGATTGGCGCGGCGCGCGTTATACGTTCGCGGCCACGCATGACGAGCCGGACTCGGCGACGGTGGTCTCCGTGAAGATTGACGATCGGCCGGTCGGCCGCCTCGAGATCGCCACCGACCTCGATTCCCTCAGTCGCACCGAGCTGGAAGCGCTGGCGGAACGGGTGCGCCTGAACGCGGACCTCAGTCGCTGGGAAGGCGAAGGGGGCAATCCACCTCCCGCCTGACGTGAAGCGCGAGCGGCCAACGCCGTCTCAGGATCGCGATCACGGTGGTCGTCGCGCTGGTCGCGGCGATCCCCGTGGTCGCGTTTCTCGTTCATCCTCGCGCTCCAGTCCTCGAGCATCGCGGGCTGGACGCTCCGTTCCCTCGCTCCACGCTTCCTGCCCACCGGCGTCGAGCTCCGCCTCGGCCGCGTCGACGGCTCGTGGCTCCGGACCCTGACACTCGAGGACGTCGCGCTGCTGCGGCCCGATGGCGACACGGCCGTCGCCGTGCGACGACTCCACCTGCGCTACCGGCTCTGGCCGCTCGTCCACCACTCCTTCGTGCTCGACTCGGTCCGCATCGAGGCGCCCGACGTCCGGATCCGCCCAGGCCCCGACTCGACCTGGACGCTGCTCACGAATGAGCGCAACGCAACCGCCACGGCCGGCGGAGCCGCCGTCTGGACCGTGCGGATCGGCGTGCTACGGGTCGACGCTGCGCGCTTCGACGCCGCCGTGACCGCCGACTCCGTGTACCGCGTCCGGAACCTCGCGCTCGACGCCCGCGACATCACGTTCGGCGGCGCATCGCAGGGCGTGCTGCTTCGCGCTGACGCCGATCTCCTGTGGGGCGCGCCGGACACCGCGGGCGGCCATCTCCTGGCGGAGGGCGTGCGCTGGGATTCCGCGCGCGTCGCGCTCGACACTCTGCTCGTCACCACCGCCACCAGCCGGATCCACGGCTCGGGTGCGCTGTCCCTGCTGGCAGCACGCCCGGAGGAGACCCGGCTCGAGTTCGAGGCGATCGCCGCTCGCGTTCAGCGACCTCCGCCCGTTCCTCGCGCTGGCCGGGCCCGGCCTCGCCGACGTTCGCGTATCGATCGACGGCACGAGCACCGGCTACCGGCTCGCCGGGCGACTCGACGCGGACGATGGGGGCGCCGTGGAAGCCAGCGGCCGCTACGATCCGGGCCGAGGCGGCCCCTTCGCCATCGCGGTAGATGGCCGGATCGATGCGATCGACCCGTCCCGCTTCATCGCGAATGCCGGCCTTGTCGGCCGCCTGAACGGCGACGTCGCCATCGACCTGACGGGCACGAGCGTCCGGGACCTGACCGGCAGCGCGCGGGTCGGGGTCGATGACTCACGGATCGGCGCCACGGCCATAGCGGACGGTGCGCTCGACACCCACCTCGAGAACGGTGCCGGAAGTGCGACGCTACGCGCCGATGCCGCGGGACTCGTCGTCGACGGCACGGGTGATCTCGATCTCCGTGGCGATTCCGTACGCTACGCGTTAAGCGGATCCGCGCGCTGGGCCGCCGACTCGGTGGGCAGTGCGGCCGGCCGACTCTCCCTGCAGGGGGCGGGCATCCCGCCGGACGGCCGGCTCGACCTCGCGCTGAACGTCGACTCGGCCACGGCCGGCGCGGTCCACGTCGATCGCGGATCCGCCACGCTGCGCCTCCGCGGCGAGGATGTGACGGGCCGGTTCGCGCTGCACGTGGGTGAGGCGCGTGTCCAGGGACGGCTCGCGGGCCGGCCGTTCGCGGCCTCGCCCGATTGGCGCGTCGAGGATGGACGCATCGACGGGCTCGATCTGACGACGCTGGCTCCCGCCGCGCCGTCGTCGGACCTGAACGCGTCCTTCACGGCCAGCGCCGTGCTCGCGGCTGGTGGGCCCGATGCGCGATTCACACTGCGCCTGGACTCGTCATCGCTCGGACGCGAGACGATCGGGGGCGGCGAGCTCCGGCTCCGCTATGCACAGCAACGCGCAGTGCTCGAAGGCGACGTGACGCTGGGTGCGGGCCGGGCTCGCGTCACGCTCGAGGCGTGGCCCGCCGCGCGGCCGATCCGCTACGCCGTCCGGCAGGCCCGGTTCGAAGACGTCGATGTCGGCGCACTGATGGGCGCGGCCACATTCTCGACGCGGCTGAGTGGACAGCTTCAGGGCAGCGGCGACGGACTCGACCCGGCGACGCTCCGCTCCGACCTGACGCTCACGCTCGACTCGTCCCGGATCAACCGCACGCGCGTCGAGAGCGCGACGCTCTCGCTGAGCTCGGCCGCCGGACGGTTTCGTGGTGACGCGAATGTCGCGCTCGGCGGCGGCACGATCGACGCGACCGGCCGTCTGCTGTGGTCCGACGTACCGTCGTGGGAAGCGACCGGCGCGGCCGACCTGCGCTCGCTCGGCGCGCTGCTCGGCGACACGACGACCGGCGCGCTCGCCGCGCGTTTCGACGCCGGCGGCAGCGGCCTCTCGCTTCGCACCGCCGACGCGCACGCACGCGTCTCGCTCGAGACCGCGTCGTGGCGCATGGTGCACGCCGATTCCGGCCGCATCGATCTGCTCGTCCGGAACGGCGCGGTCCGGGTCGACACGCTCTGGGCGCGGACGAACGTCGCGAGCATCGAGGGCGGCGGACGGGTGCCGCTCGACCCGCCGGCCGCGAACCGGGCCGACACGGCCGACTTCCATTTGATCGCCCGGCTCGAGAGCCTGCAGCCTGTCGATTCCGCGCTGCCGTCGTTGGCGCTGTCTGCCGGCGACGGGCGGGCCGAACTGCGCGTGACGGGCACGGCGGACTCGCTCGAGCTCCGCGGCACCGCGCACGTCGGTGCGCTGCTGGTCGGGACGACGCGGCTGGTCGGCCTCGATGCCGACGCGAACGCCGGGTACTCGCTGGCCGGCGGCCTCCGCTCGGGCTCGCTCGAGGTGTTGCTCGACCGGCTCGCGTTCCCGACCGCCACGGTCACGCGCACGCAGTTGACGGCGACGCTCGACAGCGGTGACGTGCGACTGCATGCGGAAGCGCGAGTGGATGCGCGGCGCACGGCCGAGCTGGACGCCCGGTTCGTGACGGCCGACGCGCGGCCGGCGGTGATCGTCGAACGCGCCGAGTTCCAGGTCGATCAGGACCGGTGGACGCTGGCGGAGCCCGCTCGCATCCGGTACGGCGCCGGCGTCGACATCGAGAACTTCGTCATCGAGGCGCCCGGCCAGCGGATCGCGCTCGCCGCCGTCTGGGGCGACGCCGGCCTGACATCGTTGCACGCGGACATCGATTCGCTGCGGGTCGAGACGCTGGCGGACCTCGCCGGTTTCGATCGGGTGCGCGGCAGGCTGAGCACGCGCGTCGATCTCGATGGCGCGGCCGGCGCCCGGACGGGCGACGCGTCTCTCGACTTCGCGATGCGCTCGGCCGATGGCGGCGGCGGCGACATCCACGCCACGGCCCGGATCGCCGGCGACAGCGCGGCGATCGATGGCACGGTCACGCAGGACGGCCGCCCGGATCTTCGGGTGGAAGGTAGCGTGCCGCTCGGAACCGGTTCCGCCGCCGCGCTCGACCTGCGCGCCCGCGCCGACTCGTTCCGTGTGAACCTGCTGACTCCGGTGCTCGACCCCGACCTCGTGCGCGGCCTGGCCGGGACGCTCGATGGCGACGTCCGGATCACGGGGACGGCGGCGGATCCGCAGCTCGATGGCTCGCTCACGCTCGCGGACGGCCGCGCCCACCTGACGACGCTCGGCGTGACGTACCGGCTGGAGGGCCGCGCCGACCTGTCCGGCAACGCCGCGCACCTCGTGGATCTGCGCATCGGCTCGGGCGGCGGCGACCTCCTCGTGAACGGCGATGTCGCTCTCGAAAGCGCGACGGTCGGTACCTGGGACCTCGCGGTGCGCATGGACGGGTTCCGCGCCGTCGACAACGACTTCGTCCGCGCGACGGTGTCCGGCGACCTGAAGGTGAACGGCACACTGACCCGGCCGAACGTGACCGGCACCGTTTCGGTCGAGCGCGGCGACCTGTATCTCGATTCCGGCCTCGCGGCCGCCAATGTGCAGGATGTGACGCTGACCGAGGCCGACTACGCGGAGCTCGAGGACTACTTCGGGTTCCCCGTCCGTAGGAACACGCAGTCCACCGCGCCCGGTTTCGAAGCGCTGGCTCTCGACCTCTCGATCGAGTTGGGCCGCGACAGCTGGCTGCGCCAGGGCGCGAATCCGGAGCTCACCGTCCAGCTGACGGGGCAGCTGAACGTGCGCAAGGACCCGGGCCCCGACCTGCAGCTGCTCGGCGAGCTCGACGCGATACCGGAGCACAGCTACGTGCAGCAGTTCGGCCGCCGCTTCCAGCTGAGCCAGGGCCATGCTCGTGTTCCGGGGCGATCCGCTGAACACGCAGCTCGACCTCCAGGCCCGCTACGAAGTACCGTCGCGCAGCGACAACCAGCCCGAAGCGACGATCACGCTCGGGCTCCAGGGCCAGGTCGGCGACCTGCGCGTGACGCTCGGCTCCGAGCCCGCGATGGACAACTCCGACATCGTCTCGTACATCGCGACCGGACGGCCCGCGTCCCAGTCGCTCTCGACGGGCGGCGGACAGGGCGAGGGCGTGGCGGCGCGCGCGGGCGGACTCGCGCTTGGCCAGGCCGCGTCACTGATCGAGTCGTTCGCCGCCGAACGCGTCGGCCTCGACGTCGTCGAGATCCGGCGCCAGGGCCTCGAGAGCGCCACGCTCATTGCCGGCCGCTACGTCTCGCCCTCGCTCTACGTCGGCTTCCAGCAGCCGCTCGGCAGCAGCCAGGGCGGCACCGACAGCGGTACCAGCGAGCAGACGCGCGTCGAGATCGAGCTCCAGGCATGGCGCTGGCTGCTGCTCAACTTCCAGAGCGGTGGCGAGGCGCTGCAGTTCTTCCTGAAGGCGCGTCATGGGTATTGAACGGATCGCCCGGATCGCGCTCGTCCTGCTCGCATGCGCGGCGCCACTGCAGGCCCGGCAGCAAGCCCCGCCGGCCGGCTCCGTGCCGCTGTTCCTGATCGATTCCGAGACGCGCGTCGCGTCCGTCGGATTCCGCTTCACGGATGGCGGCATCGACGAGATGCGGCTGACGCAGCGCATCGCGCTTCACGATCCGGGCATGATCAGCCGTATCCGACGTTCACTCGCATGGCTGCCCTTCATCTCCGCGCCCGCGCCCGAGCGGTTCAGCCCGATCGAGCTGCAGAAGGACAAGGTCCGGCTCGCGCTCTTCCTGCAGCAGGATGGGTTCCCGGATGCGGACGTCGGCTACGAGGTGGTGCTCGACACGACCGACAACGCCGTGGCCGTCACGTTCCTCGTGACCCCGGGCGAGCCGCGCCTTCTCGACTCCGTCACGGTGGCGGGTCCGGACGGGGACTCGCTCGACGTGCCCGCCCCGCTGCAATCGCGCTGGCGCGACTTCCGCGCGCGTCTCGCCGCGGAACGCGGCGAGCGCCTCAGCGACGTGCTCGAAACCAGGCTGCGCGGCCGCACGCTCGACTTCTGGCGCAACCACGGGTACGCGTTCGCGGACGTCGCATCCCGTGTGGACACGACCGGACCGGCCTCGCGATTCGCCGCGATCCTCGCGTCTGACCGTGAAGCCCGGGCCCTACGCGCGGGTCGGCAGCATCGACGTGGAGGGCAACCGCGTGCTCTCCCGGAGGACGATCCTGCGCGAATTGCCATTCGCCAGCGGCGATGAGTTCGATGCCAACCGGCTCGCCGTCGGCCAGAGCCAGCTGTTCGGCATCGACCTGGTCCGCCTCGCCCTGATCTCCGTACCGGACAGCCAGCCGGCCGATTCGACGGCGAACGTGCGGATCCGGATCGAGGAAGGCTCGCTCTACCAGGTCGAGGGCCGCGTCGGCTTCACGACTGAACAGGGCATCGCGGCGGAGACGTCGTGGAGCGATCGCGATTTCCTTGGCGGTGCGCGCAGGCTCACGCTGAACGGCCGGGCGAACACCGGCTGGTGGTCCGGCCAGCCCGGGCCGAACAGCAGCTACAACGTCACGGCCACGCTGCGCCAGCCGTGGCTCGGCGACTACCGCGTGTCCGGCCTGCTCAGCCCGTTCTACAGCTACCGCGATGACCTGCGCGACCGCTCGGCACAGGTCGGGCTCGACGCGACCGTCGTCTGGGAGCGCGGCCCGCTCCGCACCCTTTCGGTGTCCTGGGGCTTCGCCAACCGCCGCGTGTACACGGCGCGCGGCGGCGCGCTCACCGGCACCGCCGGCTTCCTCGATTTCCTCCGCTCGCGCGACACGCTGGACATCGACATCCGGAGCAGCGGTCTCAAGAGCACGGCCACGTGGGGCCGCCTCGATGACCCGGTCGCGCCGCGCTCCGGCTGGATCACCCGGTTCGGTGCGCAAGTGACCGGACCGAAGGCGCTCTCCAACGTGCAGTACGTCCGGCTGGACGGACGCGTGCAGGCGTTCCTGCCCATTCGCTCGCGCGGCGCCGTCCTCCTGCGCGGCGGGGCCGGCCGGCTCTTCCCGCTCGGCTCGAGCGTTCCGTCCGGCGGCGACCGGGTCCAGACTTTCCTCCGCCTCCGCGACGGGTTGTTCACGGCCGGCGGCACGCAGAGCGTCCGCGGTTGGGGCACCGACCAGCTCGGGCCGAAGATCCCCGACATCCCGGTTTCGACGGAGGCCGATTCCACCGTGTTCGGGACCGCGAGCCGCTACGTGCCGCTCGGCGGGCTCGACCGCTGGACGGGCTCGATCGAGCTCCAGCTCGGGATGCCGTTCGTGAAAGGGCCGAACTCCATCCACGCGTTCCTCGACGCCGGCCGCGTCTGGACCGCCGACCGCCGCTTTGCCGAGCCGGATTCCGCGCCCTCCCTGCTCACGCTCGACGACGCCGCCCGCTTCGGCGCCGGCGCCGGCGTCCAGCTCGCGACGCCGGTCGGACCGCTCCGCCTCTCGCTCGGCTACAAGCTGAACCCGGGCCTGCTCGACGTCCGCGACCCCGCCGACGTCGGCCGCGCCCTGCTCGCGGGGACCCCGATCGAGGCCGTGCCCACCCACGGCGGAAGACGCTGGCAGTTGCACCTGTCGATCGGCCGATCGTTCTGACCGGAGACCCAATGACGAGCCACGAAACAGCCAACGGACACACCGATATCGGTATTCGCCGCATCGCCTGGCGAACACTCGAGCACTGGCTGGGCGGCGGCATCATGCACTGGGGCGCCTCGCTCTCCTACTACACGCTCTTCTCGATGGCGCCGCTGCTCGTCTTCATCACCGGCACCGCCGGCATGCTCTTCGACGCGTCCGTCACCCAGACCGAGATTCTCTCCCAGCTCCGCATCGTGCTCGGCCCCCGCGGCGCCGACATCGCCGCCACCGTGCTGCACCAGGCGTCGTTTCCCGGATTCGGATCCCTGGCATCCCTGCTCTCGCTGCTGCTCTCGATCGTCGGCGCGACCGCCGTGTTCAACAACCTGCAGGGCGCGCTCAATGAGATCTGGGGCGTGAGGCCGGTCACGGGCACCGTGCGCAATGCGCTCCGCACCCGGCTCATCTCCTTCCTCATGATCCTCATGACCGGTGGCCTCATCGTCGTCTTCTTCGTGTTCAGCACTACGGCGTCCATCCTGATGCCGTTCATCGAGGCACGCCTGCCCGCCGGCTCCCTGCTCGTGAAAGCCGTCGACCTCACGCTCTCCACCACCATCCTCTGGCTCGCTTTCGCCGCCATCTACCGCTGGCTGCCCGACGTCGAGATCGCGTGGCGCGACGTCGCCACCGGCGCGCTCACCACCGCCATCCTCTTCTCCATCGGCAAACTCCTCATCGGCGCCTTCCTCGGCGCCCGTGACATCGGCTCCGTCTTCGGCGCCGCCGGCTCCTTCTTCGCCGTCATGGTCTGGATCTACTACTCCGCCCAGATCTTCCTCATCGGCGCCTGCTTCACCGAGGTCTGGGCGCGCTCCCGCGGGCGCTTCATCCGTCCCGCCGCCTACGCCGGTCGCGTCGTCCAGCGCGTCGAGCGCGGCGATGCCCGCCGCGAACGCGAAACCGGTGAGGAGCGGCAAGGCCGCGGTGACAGCGGCGCTGGCGCCGCGGAGGACTGAGACGCGCGTGACGCGTCCGTGCACGCGTCGCGCGCAACTCCTGCAACTGATTGCTGGCATTGTACTTGCAAGTCTCTTGTACCCTCTTTCGAACCCACCGAAGGGAGGGTGCACATGCAGACACGCAGGCTCATTGTCCCGGCGCTCGCGCTCCTGTTGACGACGCCGGCGCTGGCATACGCGCAGAACTCGCCCGATGACCAGGACATTACCAATGCCGTCGAGCGGGAGTTCAGCCACGACCACGCGGTACCCGACAATCCCATCGACGTGACCACGGACGCGGGCATCGTCACGCTCACCGGCACCGTTTCCAACGTGCTCGCGAAGGACCGCGCCGCGCTCATCGCCGAGACGGTTCGCGGCGTACGATCTGTCGTGAACCGGGTCGATGTGATGCCATCGACGCCGCGCACTGACGCCACGATCCGGAGCGATGTGGTGCAGGCGCTGCTCGAGGACCCGGCAGCGGACGCCTACGAGATTTCCGTGCTGGTCAATGGCGGCCACGTCACGCTCACGGGCACCGTCGACTCCTGGGCCGAGAAGCAGATCGCCGGGAACGTGGCCAGGGGTGTGGCCGGCGTAACCGGTTTGACGGACGACATCACGACCGTGTTCGCGTCCGAGCGGAACGACCGCGAAATCCAGCTCGACATTGTACAGACGCTGCACTGGGACGCACTGGTCGACGATGGTCTGATCGACGTGACCGTCCACGACGGCAACGTCACCCTGAGTGGCATCGCGGGCAGCGCGGCGGAGAAGCGCCGAGCCCGGTTCGACGCGTGGACGTCCGGCGTGAAGTCGGTCGATGATACCGCTCTCGAGGTGGCGCGCTGGACGCGCGATCCCGATCTGCGCAGAACGAAGTACATCGCGAAGTCGGATGCCGAAATCGAGAACGCCGTGGAGGCCGCGCTCAGACGTGATCCCCGGGTCCGCAAGTTCGCCGTGAACCCGTCAGTCACCGATCGCGCCGTAACGCTCCACGGCGTCGTCGACAACCTCAGGGCGAAGCGCTCCGCCGAGGCGGACGCGAAGAACACTGTCGGCGTGTTGTCCGTCGAAAACGCTCTCGAGGTACGGCCGGTGGAGATCCGCGCGGACACCGCGGTCGCGCGCCGGATCCGCACCGCGCTGCTGCGTGATGCCTGGGTCGACCGCTTCGACATCGGCGTCCGCGTACTCGACGGTACGGCCTACCTGTCCGGTACCGTGGATTCGTGGTTCGAGAAGAACCGCGCCGATTACATCGCTTCCGGTATCCGCGGCGTGGTCGAGGTCGTGAACGACATCGACGTCGGCATGGAGACGGCATACACATTCGATTCCCGGATCGACCCTATCATCGTCGTCCATCCCGTCGAGCCGCCCATGGCGAGGCCGGGCGTCTCGTACACCCCGCCGAAGGACCGCCAGATCGAGCGCAACATCGAGCAGGAGCTGTTCTGGAGCCCGTTCGTCGACTCCGGCGACGTCGACGTGAAGGTCGAGGTCGGCGTGGCGACGCTCGAAGGCACCGTCGACAGCCAGATGGAGAAGACCGCGGCGCGTGAGAATGCCTATCAGGGCGGCGCCTTTTTCGTCCACGACCACCTCGTCGTGGACAAGGACTGATTGCTCGACCGATTGGAACGATCATCCGAGATTCTGAGGAGGTACTGAATGGAAACACAGAGCAAGCTCAACGAACTATTCACCCACGAAATCCGCGACCTGGTCAGCGCCGAGGACCAGATCCTCGCCTTGTTGCCTGACCTCGTCGCGGACGCGGCGGACCCGGAACTCAAGTCGGCGTTGCGCACGCACCTGGACGAGACGAAGCGGCACCGCTCACGACTGCAGAACGTGGCGAAGGACCTCGACATCGCACTGGACGGACTGACGTGCAAGGGCATGGCCGGGATCCTCAGGGAGGGCTCCGACCTGATCGGGAGACAGAAGGACGGGGCAGTGCGCGATGCCGCGATCGTCGCCTCCGCCCAGAGGGTCGAGCACTACGAGATCGCCGGCTACGGCACGGCCGTTCACTTCGCCCGCGCGCTCGGCCACGACGAGGCCGCGCGTCAGCTCACGGAAACGCTCGCCGAGGAGAAGAGCGCTGACTCGCTGCTCTCGCGCATCGCCGACGACCGCGTGAACGCGCGCGCGTTGCAGATGCATTGATCAAAGGAGAGTCACTGCTCGCATCGATCACACGAGGGTCCGCGCTCCGGCGCGGGCCCTCGAAGAATTCGCAGGCCGCCGCACGGCGGACACCGGCCCGTGCCGGCCCGCCCGGCGGGCGTTGTCGCGTTCCCTTTGGCTGCCGCCGCGGACGCGAGTCGGGGAGCGCGGCATCCGTGTTTCGTGGCGCGTCGCCATGCACGATCCCGCCGCGTCCGGACCATGAGACGCGACAACGGGAGACGCGACCGCGCACCGGTACGGTCCGTGCACGTCCGGATTGGCGTCTCACGCCTCCAGGCGCTCGCTTCCGGAAGGAGTTGCACCATGCTCGAACGAAAATCATGGACCCCGCTGCCGCTCCGGCTCGTGCTCGGCGTGGCCTTTCTCTACCACGGATCGCCGAAGCTCTTTTCGTTCGACGCCCACACCCAGCTCGTCGGCATGCTGCAGGGCATCGGCATCCCGGTGCCCGGCCTGACCGCATGGGCCGTCGGGCTCGTCGAGCTGCTGGGCGGCGTGAGCCTCTTGCTCGGCGCGTTCACAACCCTCTTTGCCTCCCTGCTCACGATCGAGATGTTCGTGGCCCTGATCACGGTCCACCTGCAGTACGGATTCAACTTCATCAACGTCACCGGCATGACGCCGCAGGGCCCGGTTTTCGGGATGCCCGGCTACGAGGTCAATCTGCTCTACCTCGCGGGACTCGCCGCGCTGCTGATCGGCGGCCCCGGCGCCGGCGCCATCGACCGGCTCCGGCAGAAGCGACACTCGCACCCGGCCGGCGTGCGCCGCGTTTCACCCGCGACGGACCGCGAGCTCGTCGCCGTCAGCGCGGACGATGAGTCGTGGCGGCGCTGACGTCCTTGAAACGAGGCGTCAAGGAGCGCATGTGTTGGGTGCGCTCACCGGTCCCGGAGCGCCGCACAGTTCAACTTCCGGGAGGATAGCATGTCGATGTGGTCGACCGATTGGGGCGCCGTGCTCCTGCCCGACGCTCCCATCCTCGAGCTGGTGGTTCGCGCCACGGTCATCTATCTGTTCCTCTACGTTCTGATGCGATTCGCCGGTCGCCGCATGCTCGGCGGCTTCGCCATGGCGGACATCCTGGTCGTGATGCTGATCGCGGTCGCGGTGCGCGAGGGCATTTCCGGCGGACACCGGTCGGTCGGTGATGCCATCATTCTGGCCACGGTCGTCTTTGCCTGGGATTTCCTGCTCGATCGCCTCACCTACCGCTCACCGCGCCTGCGGCATCTGCTCCGTCAGCGACCGGTTCGCATCATCGATGATGGCTCTCTTCTCGTCGAGAACGCGCGCACGCACCTGCTGACGCGCAGTGAGATCATGGAGAAGCTGCGCGAGAACGGCGTCGCCCGGATCGACCAAGTGGACAAGGCCTGGCTCGAGCCGGATGGCAGTTTCAGCATCATCACACATTGATGGGCGCGGGTGCCACCCTCGCCCCGGCAATTCGATCAACCGCCTCAGTGGAGGAGCTCAATGGACCGGCTCGAGAAACTGTTGAAGACACACCCGCGGCCCGCGGCGAGATCTGTCGGTTGGTCGCGCGGCTGCTGGCGCGACCCGGACGACAGGACCGCGAATCACTGGAGCGCGCGCTCGACGCTTGCAGCCGCGCGTGCCGCGCCTGCGCGGAGGTATGCCGGCGGCACGACCACGAGCACTGCCGGATCTGCGCGGACACCTGCGCAGCCTGCGCGGAAGCCTGCGAGGCAATGGTGCCGGCACTCGTTCCCTGACCCTGCGCATTCACGCCCCGGCACTGCGCGCTTCGAGAAGTTGCGCGCGACCAGAGCCCGGCTGAGCGATCCGCGCGGAATCGGCGAGCCGGAAACCCGTCCATCGCGGGCACGATTCTGGCTGGTTCCGGGGTGGGTGATGCGATGGAACGGGCGATGGGAGGAGAGATCTGAAGAGTGATCAGCACGCAATCGGGAATCGTCCCGCGGAGACGGAACGGGATGCCGGCCCTTGATCTTGCTGCTCATTTACGCCGTGCTTCTTCTCGTGGCCGTCCTGGTGGCGGAGCTGGCGAGCCGGAGCGTTCTATCGACTTCGGTGCTGTTTCTCCTGGGCGGGTTCCTGGCGGGACCGGGCGGCCTGGGCTGGATCGCGTTGTCTCCGGACCGGCCGGGACTCGATCTCTTCGTGGAAATCACACTGTTCGCGGTCCTGTTCGGCGACGGGATGAGGCTGCCGCCGCGGGAGGTCGGACCGGCCTGGCGGCTCGCGGGCCGTGCGCTGCTTCTGGGAATGCCGCTCGTATTCGCGGTGACGACGTGGCTGGCGCATGCGGTGGCCGGGCTCGACTGGACGCCGGCGCTGCTGGTGGGCGCGGTGCTTGCACCGACGGATCCGGTTTTCGCCGCCGCGCTCATCGGGCGCGAGGACGTTCCGGTGCGGCTCCGAAACCTGCTGAACGTGGAAAGCGGAGTAAACGATGGGCTCGCGCTTCCGGCCGTGCTGCTGCTGCTCGCGGGTGCCGGCGACGCGCTGCGCGGTGCGGCGCCGCTGCCGCTCTTCGGCGAGGTCGTGTCGGAGCTGCTCAAGCTCGGTGCCCTGCTGCTGCTTGGCGTGCTGGTGGCGCCGAAGAGCTGGAGCGACCTCGGCCCTGCCGCATGGGTATTCGCGGGTCTGGTTCTGGTTATCGCGAGGCCGCTGCCCCTGCTGGCCGTTTTCCTCGGAAGCCCGCTCAACAGGCGGGAGCGGATCGCCGCGGCCTGGTTCGGACCGCGCGGTTTCGCGTCGGTCGCGTATGCGCTCCTCGTCCAACGGTCCGGGATCGCTGGATCGCGCCACATCTACCATCTGCTCGCGCTCGTGATCGCGGTGTCCATCGTGGCGCACTCATCCACGGACGTGCTGGTCGCCCGCTGGTTCCACGAGCAGGAGGAGCAGCCCGCGGAAGGGAGGCCGGCCTGACCGGCGCCCGAGCGGAGCCAGGGCGACCATGAAGCGGCCCCGCGTCATCGTGGTCACCGGTGCATCGGCGGGCGTAGGCCGCGCGACCGCCCGCCGCTTTGCACGGAATGGCGACGCGGTCGCGCTCCTCGCACGCGGGGTCGACGGCCTCGCCGGCGCACTGGCCGACGTCCGGGCCGCTGGCGCGCGCGGCCTGTCCATCCCGACCGACGTATCGGATGCGGCGCAGGTCGAAGCGGCCGCCGAGCGGATCGAGCGCGATCTCGGCCCCATCGACGTGTGGGTCAACAACGCGATGGTGACGGTGATGTCGCGCATTACGGACGCGGTGCCGGAGGACTACCGGCGCGTTACGGAGGTAACGTACCTGGGCGCCGTGCACGGTACCCTGACCGCGCTCCGGCGAATGGTCCCGCGCGAACACGGCACCATCGTGCAGGTGGGCTCGGCCCTCTCATACCGCGCGATTCCGCTGCAGAGCGCGTACTGCGCGGCCAAGCATGCATTGCGCGGATTTACCGATTCGCTCCGCACCGAGTTGATGCACGATGGCCACCCGATTCACGTGACGATGGTGCAGCTGCCGGCGCTCAACACGCCTCAGTTCGACTGGAGCCGATTGCGCTTCGACCGGCAGCCGCAGCCCGTCCCGCCGATCTATGCGCCTGAGGTGGCGGCAGAAGCCATCTTCTTCGCCGCGGCGGCCAGACGGCGCGAGGTGTGGGTGGGCGGCTGGAACTCGATCCTGATGTTCGGGAACAAGTTCGCGCCGGGCCTGGGTGACCGGTACCTCGCGCGCACGGGCTTTGATTCGCAGTTCACGGACGAGCCGGCCGATCGTGGAAGGCCGGATAATCTCGAGCGCCCGCTGCCCGGCGATCGCGGCGCGGCCGGCCGGTTCACGGCCCGCGCCCACCGGCGCAGTCCGCAACTGTTCGCGAGTCGACACCGGCCTGCCTTCCTGCTTGCCGCGGCCGCGCTTCTCGCCGCCGTCATCCTGCTCGTCCTCCACTGAACCCGTCGCGTGGCTGAACGTCTGTTTGGCGCAATCCTCGAGCGGGCGGCGGTACGCCGACCTGGCACGCGCATGCGATGGACCCATTCGGGCGTCATCGCCGGGTGCTGATGCCCCTTCCGGCATGGCCCTTGCACATTACTCCCGTGACGCGAGCAAGGCTGCGGTCGAACGACCGCGTGCGTCACGGTGGTCGTACGTCCGCGAAGGAGGTGGCCGGAGTGAAAGCAAGCACGACGCTCGGCGCCATCCTCCTCATTGCGGGAGTGGCGGGCCTGGTCTTCGAGGGAATCCGCTACACCACGAAGGACACCGTGGTGGACGCCGGACCGATCGAGATCGAGGCCGAACACACCAGGACGATTCCCATCGCACCGGCGGTCGGTGTCATTGCCGTGGTCGCCGGAATCGTACTCGTCGGCGTCGGCGCACGGCGATCTGCGTGACTGGGGAAAAGGGATGCAGCGCGGGCGTGCCGGCGGGCGGCGCGCCGCCCGGACCGGAACAGGGAGGCACGACATGCTCATGACCATCATCGTCATTCTGTTCATTCTCTGGCTGCTCGGCATGCTCAGTTCATACACGTTCGGCGGACTCATCCACATCCTGCTCGTGCTGGCGATCATTGCCGTGCTCGTGCGGATCATCCAGGGACGCCGCCCGGTCTGATGTTGAGCGGCCTCGCCGCGCTGCCGCGGCGAGGCCGGCCTGCTTCCGTGCGTCCGTCCGGACACACGTCTCCTTTCATTCACTCGGGATCGGTTCAATCCGTGCCGTAGGCATGCGTGCGAAGCACGGAACCGTCCGTACGATGGATGTTCAACACGGCCGGCGCGTGTTCGCGGGCGAACTCGCGCGCGGCAGTGACCGCCTGCCGCTTGCGCGGAAACCGGTCGATCGGGTCTGCAGTCCCGTCCTCAGTCAGCATCCAACCGTCTTCCGAGTCCGTCTGCACGTGCAGCACCGTCGCACTCTCGTGGTTCCGCAGCAGGCGAGAGGCGGCAACGCCCGCGGCCGCCGCGGCGACGACGCCCGCGGCCGCCGCGGCCGTGCCGCGAACGCCGCCGAGCCTGCCGTCGAGAGCGCGCGCGATGCGGTTCGAGGTCTTCCGTTTCGGGAATCTCATGCTGCTCCTTTTCCAACCGATTCGCGGATCGGGACCGCACGAAACCCATCCCGCGGCCCCACACTGTCCGATCATTGGAGGCATGGACCGTGCCGGGTAACCGCCGCCCCGGCGTCCGAGCCGCTTCCGTCGATGGACCGGACACGTTGCGAGGGTGCTTGTTGGCGAGGTAACGCACGCCGCCGTGTTTCAGGATGAGGGCACCTGAACGGACCGCGTGCCATGTCACTTGTCCTCGAGTGACGAGAAGAGGTTCTGCAGCGACTCGGAGAAGGTCGGGTGCGCGATCACGCCGTCACGGAGCGCAGTGAATGGGAGTTCGCCCATCATCGCGACTTCGAGCACGGCCATGAGCTCACCGCCCCGCGGGGCGAGGAGCGCGGCACCGAGGATCCGGTCGGTGCCGTCCTCGACGAGGCACTTGAGCAGGCCCTGCGTCTCGTCGGTCTCGATGGCGCGCGAGACCTCGTGCACCGGCAGCTTTCCGACGCGGAACCGTCTGCCCTTCGCGGTCGCGTCCCTCTCGCTCAGGCCGATGCGTCCCAACTCCGGATCGGTGAAGATCGTGTACGGCAGCAGGCGCTCGCGCGTGCGGCCGGATCCGTTGCCGAGCACGTCGGCGGCCGCGACGCGGTAGTCGTCGTAGGCGATGTGCGTGAACGGCGGCGAGCCCGTGACATCGCCCAGTGCCCAGATCCCATCGACTGCGGTCCGGCAGTGCTCGTCGACCGGGATGAACCCCTTCGCGTCCGTCTCCAGGCCAGCGTTCTCGAGCGCCAGCGAGTCGCTGTTCGGTGTCCGACCGACCGCGACGAGGAGATGGCTCGCCGTGACGGACCCGGGCACGCCCGGGCCGCGGAGCGAGATGCGGACGCCACCGTCGGCCGCGTCGACCTGTGTCGCTTCCGTGTTCGTGAACACGGCGATCCCGGCATCCTCCATGATGCCGCGCATCGCCTGCGCGATGTCCTCGTCCTCGTCCGGCAGCAATTGTGACGCTCGCTCGATGACCGTGACGGCGGCGCCGAAGCGGCCGAACATCTGGCCGAACTCGAGGCCGATGGCGCCGCCGCCGAGAATCACGAGGTGCGTGGGCACGGTGTCCAGCTCCATGGCGGACGTCGAATCGAGGAAGCCCGTTTCTTCCAGCCCGTCGATTGGCGGGATGGCCGGCCGGCCGCCGACGTCCAGGAAAATCCGATCCGCCTGCAGCCGCCGCCCTCTGCCGCCGTTCCCGGACTCGACCTCGAGCGAGTGCGGTCCGGTGAATCGCGCCGTGCCGCGCACCAGGCTCAGGTTGTCCGTCTTTTCGAGTCCCTCCCGGCTCGACCGGTTGAAGGAGTCGACGACGGCGCGCTTCCTCTCGCGCACGACCTTCATGTCAATGGTGACGGGCCCGGTCCCGACGCCGTAGTCGGCGGCGCGGCGAGCGAGGTGCGCGACGCGTGCGCTCGCGATCATCGTCTTCGACGGCGTGCAGCCGGTCACAACACAGGTCCCGCCTACCCGGCCTCGCTCGATGAGTGCGGTCCGCTGGCCAGCGCCCGCGAGCGCGTATGCGAGAGGGGTTCCGGCCTGGCCGCTGCCCACGATGATCGCATCGAACGTCTCCATGTCCATGTCCCGTCTCCCGCTCGAGTCCGCGTGATTGCGGTGCAGGATGCGGACCGGTGCCCACCGCCGTCTCACCTGTGACACCGCATGTTTTCGGTCCGCTCGCGGATTCGTTCAGTTCGCACCGAAATGAACGGCCAAACGCCGTCCCGTCGGGGATGTGGTCCCTATTCAGCAGGGCGAGCCCCGGGTTCGCGAGGTGACCCGGGGGGCGTGCACCGGAACAGCGGGAACGGCATGACGCGTGCACGCTTCCGTTGCGTGTGCAAGGAATCTTTCATTTCAGCACAGCAGGGAGCACGGATGACGAAACCAGTCGTACTCATCACCGGAGCCAGCGGTATGCTGGGCCGGGCGCTTACGGCCCGGCTCGCGCCCGAATACACGGTCGTCGGGGCGGACGTTGCCGAGCCGCCGGCCGGCACGTCGCTCGACAGCGTGCATTACATGGACGTGACTTCGGACATGAGCGTGCGGGAAGCGCTCGAAGCGGTGCGCGCCGCGCACGGCCGCAAGCTCGCCGCAGTCGTCCACCTCGCGGCCTTCTACGACTTCAGCGGTGCGGACAGCCCGCTCTATGACCGGGTAACGGTCAAGGGCACGGACCGGCTGCTCCGCCATCTCGACGATTTCGAGGTGCACCGGTTCGTGTTCTCCAGCACGATGCTCGTGCACGGGCCGGTCCGGCCGGGACAGCGCATCGACGAGGACTCGCCGATCGAGCCGCGCTGGCCGTACCCCGAGTCGAAGATGCGCACGGAGCACGTCATCGTGCAGCACGAGCCGGCGGTGCCGTACACGCTGCTCCGCATCGCCGGCGTGTACACCGACTGGGGCTCGCAGCCGACGCTGGTCGAGCAGATACGCCGGATCCACGAGCAGGACTTCGAGAGCTTCTTCTTCCCGGGTGACTCCGAAGCCGGCCAGTCGCTGGTCCACCTCGATGACGCGGTCGATGCGATCGCGCGGACGATCGACCGGCGCGACGCACTGACGAGCCTGCCCATCCTGATCGGCGAGCCGGATCCGCCCGCCTACGCCGAGCTGCAGGACCGCATCGGCGAGCGGCTCTGGGGCGAGGAATGGCCGACGATCCGGGTCCCGGCCGGCATGGCGAAGGCAGCCGCATGGGTCAAGGACAAGGCGTCGAACGAGGAACAGTTCATCAAGCCTTTCATGATCGAGCTCGCCGACGACCACTACGCACTCGACGTGGGCCGCGCCCGCCGGCTGCTCGGCTGGGAGCCGCGCCACCGGCTGCAGGACGAGCTGCCCGGTATCCTCCAGAAGCTGCGCGAGGATCCGGCCCGCTGGTACAGGCACAACGGCCTCGACGTCACCGAGGAAGCTGTGACCGCAGCGCCCCGGCCGTGACTCTCGAGACGCAGGCCCCGCCCGGGCTCGAGCCGGCGATCGACGCGCCGCCGTTCCGCTACAACCCGTCCTCAATGAAGCAGCGGCGGCGGATCGCCGCCCTCGGCCTCCTGGCCGCCGCTATCGCCTTCTACATGGGCGCCTACCAGTGGGGCCTGATCGGGTCCGTGTGGGACCCCGTGTTCGGGACCGGCTCGGACACCGTGCTGACGTCGTCCGCCTCGCATTTCATGGCGCACATCTTCGGCATCCCGGACGCGGTCTTCGGCGGCTTCGCCTATCTCACGGAGGTCGTGCTCGCGTTCGCCGGCTCGACCCGCCGCTGGCAGTTCCGCCCGTGGCTCGTCGTCCTGTTCGGCATCGACGTGATCCCGCTCGGCATCACGAGCGTCGTGCTCGTCATTCTGCAGGGCGCGTCGGTCGGCGCCTGGTGCTTCCCCTGTCTCGTCACCGCCTCGATCTCGCTGCTGCTCGTCTTCCTCGCCTATGACGAGGTCTGGTCCTCGCTCCGCTTTCTGCGCGAGGTCTGGAGCCACGAGCCGCGTCGCGCCGCGTTCTGGAGCACATTCTGGGGAAGGCCGTCCCCCGTGGCGATCGAGATCGCGCACCGGATGCAGGACTGAGCCATGTATCGCCGCGTCCTCGAATCCGTGATCGCCGCCTGGCTCATCGCCAGCTCGGTCCTGCTCGCACTGCCCAACGCCATGGAGACGCGCCTGCTGCCGCTCGCGGCCGGCGTGTTCATCCTGTTCGTCGTCGTGCTCGCACGCCGCGGCAGCCGGGCACACGCCCTGGTGCCCCTCATGGCGGTGCTCTTCACGATCTGGGGCTGGTCCCGGTTCGCCCGGCCCGGCCCGGCCGTCGCGCAGAACGCGATCCTGATGGGCCTGCTGCTCATCCTGCTCGGGTTCGTGCCCGACGAGGCGTCGAGCCCGCCGCCCGGCTGGCGGCCGTGGGTGCGCAAAGAGTCGAACGGCGGAATGGAAGGGAGAACGGAATGAACACCGGCAACGAGAGCACATCGCTGATGGAAGAGACACCGCGCGGCGGCACGAAGGCGACGTCGCTCCTCGATCGGCCGATCGAGGAGCTGTGCATCGACACCATTCGCACGCTCGCGATGGACGCGGTGCAGCAGGCGGACTCGGGGCACCCGGGCACGCCCATGGCGCTCGCGCCGCTGGCGTTCGTGCTCTGGGACCGGTTGCTCCGCTACGACCCGCGCGCACCGGACTGGTTCGACCGCGACCGGTTCGTACTCTCCAACGGACACGCCTGCATGCTGCAGTACGCCGTGCTGCACCTCACCGGCTACGACATCTCGCTCGACGACCTGAAGCGGTTCCGCCAGTGGGACAGCGTGACGCCGGGCCACCCGGAACGGCACATGACGCCGGGCGTCGAGGTGACGACGGGTCCGCTCGGCCAGGGCCTGATGGACTCGGTCGGCATGGCGATGGCCGAGGCGCATCTGGCCGCGCTGTTCAACCGCCCGGACCATGAGATCGTGGACCACCGCACGTGGGCGTTCTGCAGCGACGGCGATCTGATGGAGGGCGCATCGCACGAGGCCGCCTCGCTCGCCGGCCATCTCCGGCTCGACAGGCTGACCTGGGTCTACGACGACAACCACATCACGATTGAGGGCGACACCGCGCTCGCGTACTCGGACGATGTCGCGACCCGGTTCGCGGGCTACGGCTGGCACGTGCAGAACCTGGGCGAGCGCGCCAACGACCTTGATGCGCTCACGAAGGCCTTCGAAGCCGCGCGCGACGAGACGGCGCGGCCGTCGCTGATCATCGTGCGCAGCCACATCGCGTGGGGCGCGCCGCACAAGCAGGACACGGCCGCGGCGCACGGCTCGCCGCTCGGTGCAGACGAGGTGCAAGCGACGAAGCGCACGTACGGCTGGCCGGAGGATGAGACGTTCCTCGTCCCGCAGCGGGTCCGGGCGCACATGGGCCAGGCCGTCGCCCGCGGCCACGCGCTGCACGAGCACTGGGACCGCCGGCTCGCCGCCTGGCGTGAGGCGTACCCCGACCTCGCGGCACGTTTCGATGCCGCGCTTGCCGGCACGCTGCCGAGCGGCTGGGACGCCGCCATCCCGACCTTCACGCCCGACGACGGACCGATGGCCACGCGCGGCGCGTCCGGCAAGGTGCTGAATGCGATCGCGCCGCGCGTGCCCTGGCTGATCGGTGGGAGCGCGGACCTGGCGGGGTCGAACAAGACGCTCGTGCAGGATGCCGGCGATTTCGGCCCGACGGACCGCGCCGGTCGCAACCTGCATTGGGGCATCCGCGAGCACGTGATGGCCGCGGCCTCATCGGGCATGTCCGCGCATGGCGGCGTGCGTCCGTACGCCGCCAGCTTCCTGATCTTCACCGACTACGCGCGCCCCGCGATCCGGCTGGCCAGCCTGATGGGCCTGCCGGTGATCTACGTCATGACGCACGATTCCATCGGTCTGGGCGAGGACGGGCCCACGCACCAGCCGGTCGAGCACCTCGCGTCGCTACGCGCCATGCCGGGCCTGTTCGTCATCCGGCCCGCGGACGCGAACGAGACAACGGAAGCCTGGCGCGTCGCACTCCAGCGGACGACCGGTCCGACCCTCCTCGCGCTCACGCGGCAGAAGCTGCCCGTGCTCGACCGGAGTGAGCTCGCCCCTGCCACCGGCCTCGGGCGAGGCGGCTACGTGCTCGCACCCGAGAACGGCGAGCGGCCGGACGTCGTGCTGATCGCGACCGGGTCCGAGGTCTCGATCGCGCTGGAGGCACGCCGGCGGCTCGCCGGGAGCGGCGTGGACGCGCGGGTCGTGAGTCTGCCCTGTTTCGAGATCTTTCGCGCCGAGCCGCGGGAGTACCGCGATTCCGTGCTTCCGCCGGACGTGCGGGCCCGGGTCGCAGTCGAGGCCGCCGCCTCGTTCGGCTGGCGCGAGTGGGTCGGCGATGCGGGCGCGATCGTGGGCGTGGACCGGTTCGGCGCGAGCGCGCCATGGAAAGAGATCTACCAGCACTACGGCATCACCGCGGAGCACGTCGCGCGGTGCGCCGTCGAGTCCCTGGATGGGACGAAGGAGTCATGATGGACACACGCTTCGAATCCCTGCACCGCCTGCTCGAGCACGGCCAGTCGTACTGGCTCGACAACCTGACGCGGGCCAAGCTGCGTGGCGGCGAGCTTGCGAGACGCGTCTCGGAGCAGGGGCTGCGCGGCGTGACCTCGAACCCGGCGATCTTCCACAAGGCGATCTCCGGTAGTGACGACTACCGCGAGCAGATCGACGACCTGGTCGGTGACGACCTGGGACCGTACGGCATCTACGAACAGCTCGTGCTCACCGACATCCGCGATGCCTGCGACGTGCTGCGCCCCGTCTTCGATGCATCGGAGGGGGCTGACGGGTTTGTCAGCCTCGAGCTCTCTCCCTACCTCGCGCACGACGCCGACGGCTCGATGCGGGACGCGCGACGCCTGTTCCGCGCCGTTGACCGGCCCAACCTGATGATCAAGATCCCGGGCACGGTCGAGGGCACGGCCGCGATCGAACAGATGCTCTACGAGGGCGTGAACGTCAATATCACGCTGCTCTTCTCGGTCGAGCGGTTCGAGGCGGTGGCAGAGGCGTACCTGCGTGCGCTCGAGCGGCGACTCGCCGATGACGCGTCGATCCACAATGTCGCCTCCGTCGCCAGCTTCTTTCTGAGCCGGATCGACGTGCTCGTCGATCGCATCCTGGGGCAGCATCTCGGTGCTGAGCGGGACGCCGCCGAGCGCCCGCCCGCCGGCTCATTGCTGGGCGAGGCCGCGATCGCGAGCGCGAAGCTGGCGCGGCGCAGCTTCCTGCGGCTCACGGCATCGGACCGCTGGCAGCGGCTGGCGACGGCGGGCGCGCGGCCGCAGCGCCTGCTCTGGGCATCGACCGGCCGGAAGAACCCGCTCTACAGGGACGTCCTGTACGTCGAGCCGCTGATCGGCCGGGACACGGTGAACACGATGAAGGACGAGACGATCGCCGCGTTCGCCGACCACGGTCGGGTCGCGGACTCGCTGGACGAGGGCATCGAGGACGCCGAGCGCACGATGACGCGGCTGCATGCCGCCGGCATCGACATCGACGCGGTCACGTGGCAGCTCGTGCACGAAGGTATCCGCAAGTTCGTCGATCCGTTCGACGCGCTGCTCGTCACCATTGCCGACGAGCGGAACCGGCGCCTCGGCGGACGCGGCCGGCCCCGGCTGGCGCCGAATGCCGTGCGCGACGCCATCGAGCCAGTGGTCGACGCGCTCGGCGGGCGCCGCTTCGGCCGTCGCCTCTTCGCGCGCGACGCCTCGCTCTGGACCCGCGACCCGGCGAAGGTGGAGGAAGCGCGGAACCGGCTCGACTGGCTCGAGGCGCCGGCCAACTTCCTGGACCGGCTGGACGCGCTGCGCGAGTTCGTGGACGACGTGCGCGACGCCGGCTTCGAGGAGGCCGTCCTGCTCGGCATGGGCGGGAGCAGCCTCGCGGCGGACGTCGCCCGCGCCACGTTCGGCACCGCCGATGGCTGGCTGCGGCTGACCGTGCTCGACGACACCGAGCCGGAGGCCGTGAGCCTGGTCCGCGATCGGCTGGACCCGCAGCGGACGCTGTTCCTGGTGTCGAGCAAGTCGGGCACGACGACGGAGACGCTCGACCTCTACCGGATCTTCTTCGCCTGGCTCGAGGAACGGACACCGGATCCCGGCTCCCGCTTCGTCGCCATCACGGATCCCGGCTCACCGCTCGCCGAGGAGGCGGCCGCGCGGGAGTTCCGGCGCATCTTCGAGAACCCGGTCGGGTTCGGTGGCCGTTACTCGGCGCTCTCCTGGTTCGGTCTCGTCCCGATGGCGCTCCAGGGCATCGACGTCGAGGCGATCCTCCACGCCGCGCAGCGGATGCGGAGGAGCTGCGGACCGGGCGTGCCTGCATCCGTGAATCCGGGCATCGAGCTCGGTGCGGCGCTCGGTTGGCTCGCGGCGGACGGCCGCGACAAGGTCACACTCTCGTTCTCGCGCGACCTCGCGAGCTTCGGCGACTGGGTCGAACAGCTGCTGGCGGAGAGCACGGGCAAGGACGGGACCGGGCTCCTGCCCGTGGTCGGCGAACGGCCGGCGCCGCCCGACCGCTACGGCCGGGATCGTATGTTCGTGCACCTGTCGACGCGCGCTGGCGAGGACACGCAGGCGAACGCGGCACTCGATGCGCTGGAGGCGGCCGGCCATCCGGTCATCCGGCTCGACATCGACGAACTTGCCGACATCGGCGCCGCGTTCTACCGCTGGGAGACCGCAACCGCCGTCGCCGGCGCGGTGCTCGGCGTGGACCCGTTCGACCAGCCGAACGTCGAGTCGGCGAAATCGCGGACGCGGGCCCTGCTCGACACGCACGGTGCGGACCTGCTCGGCGAGGAGGAGGCGCCGCTCGCGCACGACGACTCGCTCGCTCTCTTCGGGGACACGACGGCGCCCGGCCAGGGCAACGATCCCGGCGACGCGCTCCGCGAGTTCCTCGATCAGGCGGGCGCCGGCGACTGGATCTCGATTCTCGCGTGGATGCGGCCGACACGGCAGCGTCGGTCCGCGTTCGCCGCGCTCCGCGCCGAGCTGCGCGAGCGATACGGCGTGGCGACCACGCTGGGATTCGGACCGCGCTACCTCCACTCGACCGGGCAGATCCACAAGGGCGGGCCCGCCACCGGGTTGTTCCTCGTGGTCACGACGGACCCGCAGGGCGACGTGCCGATCCCGGGCGAGGCGTACGGCCTGGCCACGCTGCACCGCGCCCAGTGGATGGGCGACCTGAAAGCGCTGCGCGACGCCGGCCGCCGCGTGCTGCGCGTGCACGTCCGCGGCAACGTCGAGCGCGGCCTCGGCCAACTCCGCCGCGAGCTCGCCCGGGCGGCCGTGGCCGGAGCCGGCGCCTGATATCGGCGGGCCGTGGACAACGCGCTCCGCAGGCTGTCCGCTTGATGACGCGCGCTCAGAACCGTGGCGCGTCCGGGCGTCGTCTCGCTCTTTCATCTCGACGTGAAATGAAACACCGATGCGGTGCGCGCCGGTTCACAACACGGGGCTACATCGGTCCAGAGCGCTGGCACTGCACGTGCACCGTCATGTTGACGCAGGACCCGATCGGGTCGACGAGAGGAACGTTGAGACGAAGAGCCATGCAAGGAGTCGCGCCATGACCAGCACCGTGCAGGACCGGACCGCGCGCCGGGTATCGCGCGGAATCCGCCCCCGTGCCTACTCGCGCATCCTCGTACCGCTGGACGGCACGCCTTTCGCCGAAGCGGCGCTCCGCCCGGCCACGAGCATCGCGTCGCGCTCCGGCGGCTCGGTCGAGCTCGTGACCGTGCCGGAGCCGGGCACGGGCCGCGTCGCGAACCTGGACCCGGTGCCCCCGGCCCAGGGCTACGCGCTCGAGGAGACGGCCGTGCTCAAGAGCTACCTGCGCGGCTGGCGCGACCGGCTGCACGAAGAGTGCGACTGCCCGGTCCACTTCGAGGTGCTGCCGGATATGCACCCGGCCGACGCGCTTACGGCATACGCCCGGCAGACCGACGCCTCGCTGACTGTCGCCGCGACGCACTCGCGCAGTCTTATCGCGCAGTTGCTGATGGGCAGCACGGCGGCCGAACTCGTTCGGTCGACGCCCTGTCCCATACTGCTCGTCCCGTCGAAGGAGCCGGAGCCTGATCCCGCGACGACGCCGCTGTACGAGCCGCCGCGCTCACTCGCCGTCGCCCTGGAAGCGGCGGACGACGCGAATGACGTCCTGCTCGGCCACGCGCTCTCGCTCGCACGCACGTTCGATGCGACCATCCACGTCGTGCAACTCGTATCCGCCTCGGCAGGACCCACGCGCATCTCGCCGGTCGAGCCGCCGGTCACACCGCCGCTCGACGTGGCGGAGCGGAACCGCATCGAGCGGAGCGCGATGGACCGCGTCGCGGCCGTTGCCGCGGAACTCCGGCAGCGCGGCGTCGCCGCCAGCGGCCGGACTACCCCGGCCGGTGTGCATCCGAGCAGCTCGCTCGTCGAGTTCGCGGAATCGGTCGATGCCGACATCCTGCTCGTGGGCCGACACGACCGGAGCCTGCTGGATCGGATCCTCTTCGGCAGCCGGGCCGACCGGCTCGCGCGATCCGTCCACTCGCTCGCGCTCATGATCTGCCCGGTGCCGGGCGTCGGCGCCGACGTCACCGTCCGCTGACTGCGGTTCCCCGCGGCCCGCTGTTTCAAACGCGGCCGGATTGAACGGAACCGTCGAGTCGCTGCAGGGCCCGGCGTGCAACCTCCAGGGAGTGGGCCCGACGGCCCATTCCCGCCCACGGGTCCTCCTTCTGGCCGAGGCGCCGGCGCACACTGTCGAGCCCATGCCGGCGCGGCCCGAGGTCGGACCGATCCAGCTCCCGCCAGTCCAGCGGCGTCGCGACCGGCGCGCCGGGTCGGGCCCGTACCGCATACGGCGCCACGACCGTCTGGCCCCACGCATTCCGGAGCACGTCGATGAACACGCGACGACCCCGTTTCGCGCGTCGCTGCTCGACCGTGAGTCGGCCGGGATGCGCGACGGCCATGCGGCGCGCGATGGCGCGGGCCAGCGCGCGCACCTCATCGAAACCCTGACCGCGGTCGATCGGCACGACCACGTGCAGGCCGCGCGAGCCCGTCGTCTGTACGAATGGCACGAAGCCGATGCGCTCGAGCAGTTCGCGCAGCCGGCGCGCGGCCCAGCGCACATCGTCGAACCGCGCCCGGTAGTTGCGGCCGGGAGGATCGAGATCGAATACCATGCGGTCCGGCCTCGCGATGCGGCCGACCCGGCTCAGCCAGACGTGCGGTGTGACCACCGCCTGGTCGGCCAGGTACACGAGCGTCGCGGCGTTCTCCACCACAACCTGGTGCAGCGAGCCGCTTTCCTTCGAGACGAATGCGGTCCGCACCCAGCCCGGAAAGTGCTTCGGTACGTCCTTCTGATAGAAACCCCTCTTCGCAATGCCATCCGGAAATCGCTGCATGGCGACCGGCCGGCCTCGCAGGTGCGGCAGCATGACCTCCGCGATGTCGCGATAGTACGCGGCCAGGTCCCGCTTCGTGATTCCATCGCCACGGAACAGAACCTTGTCCGCGTTGCCGATCTCGATCTGCCTGCGTCCAACCTTCAAGGCTACGCCTTTCTTCTCGTACCGCGGCCTTTCGATGCAATACGCGTTCCCGCCATCTCGAGGCGGGCGTGCCACGCCCTGTGGCGGCCGGCGTCGCGGCCGACGCCGTGAGGCGGCGCTCCGGCGCGATCCGTGTGTCGACCGTTCCGGCATTGGCGTACGCGTGATGGACGGCACCGCCTACCTCACGGGCACCGTGGACTCGTGGTTCGAGAAGACGCACGCCGGTGAGGTCGCATCCGGGATCCGCGGCCACTTCCGGATCCCGCCCGCGTCATCCACGCCCGCGCCCGACAGCGTGATCGAGCGGCACATCCAGCGACAGCTCCTCTGGAGCCCGTTCGTAGATGCGGCTGATGTGGACGTGAAGATCGAGGCCGGCATGGCCACACTCGACGGTACCGTGGACAGTCGACTGGAGAAGACGGCGGCGCGCGATAACCCCTACGAGGGCGGCGCGTTCTTCGTGCACGACCACCTCGTCGTGGACAGCGGCTGACCGCCGCGTGCGACAGTCCCGAAGCGGCCGTGGCCGGCGCATGTGCCGCACCGACCGCGGCGCTCCGGGCGGGAACGGAAGATGCACGATCGAGCTGAACATTCTCATTCGCGATACAGGAGGCATCGGAATCGCCGGACAGAAGACACTCAACGAGCTGTTCACGCACGAGATGCGCCACCTGGTCAGTGCCGAGGATCAGATCCTCCCGCACTGCCGGATCTGGTGGAGCGGGCATTCGATCCGAAACTGAAGTCCGCGCTCCGGGCGCATCTCGATGAGACGAAGCGGCACCGTTCGCGGCTGCAGAACGTGGCCAGGGACCTCGACATCGAGCTGGACGGCATGACGTGCAAGGGCATGGCCGGGATCGTCAAGGAAGGCTCCGACATGGTAGGCCTGCAGGACGAGGATGAGGTCCGCGACGCCGCTATCATCGCATCCGCCCAGCGGGTCGAGCACTACGAGATGGCCGGCTACGGCACCGCGGTCCACTTCGCGCGTGCGCTCGGCCACGACGAAGCGGCGCACCCGCTCATGGAGACGCTGGACGAGGAGAAGTAGACCGACGCGTCGCTCTCGCGGATCGCGGACAACCGCGTGAACGCGCGCGCCTTGCAGCCGCGCTGACCAGCGCCGCGGACGCGCGCCACCGACCGGCCTCATCCCGCGCGAACCAGGCCCGCCGCCGAGCCCGTCGCGGAGGGACTCACGCGGATTCGTGTCGAACTGACGAATCTCACGCCGCTGGAAGACGCGGCCGTCGCGGAAATGTCGCGCGCGGACGCACTCCGCCGGTCGCTCCACTCGACGCACGTCGTGCTCCGCCTCGACAGCGGCCGGTTCGTTTCCCCGCTCGAGACGGACGGCCCCGCCGGCCGCGCCGTACAGGCGTGCCGCAACCGGAACACGTGGCCCGTACTTGCGGCCGAGGACGACCGGGCGGCGCTCGGCGCCGCGATCGTACTGCCCGACTATCCGTCGCTCGCGCCCGAGCGCGCGGATCCGCCGGTCCACGGCCGGACCACGCTCCGGGACCCCGATGGCGGCGAGCCGCCCGAGCCCGCGGTTCCGGGCGAGCAGGCCATCGACGTCGACGGCGTCACGTACGCCCGCGGCGACCGGGTCCGCCTCCGGATCGAGGCATGCCGCGACGTCTCCGACCCCTTCCTCGACGGCCGCACCGCGACCATAGAGCGCATCGTCCGGGATTGCCTCGACCGGATCCACTTCGGCGTCACGATCGAGGACGATCCCGGCCGGGACCTGTTCCGTGAAGCCGGACGCCTCCTCTTCTTCTTTCCCCATGAGGTCCGGCCCGAGCCATGATCGAGATCAACTCGACTCCACTCCCGACCCCGCCCCACACCGAGCGGACCCCACCGAACCGCATCCTGGTCGCGGGCATCGGCAACGTCTACCTGCAGGACACCACCGACCCGATCCGCGGGCAGGAGCGTGAAGCATGCACGAACTCTCCCTTTCGGCCGCGATCCTGGCGGCGGCGGAGCGCTATGCCGGCGGCCGACGTGTCGTCGCGATCGACCTCTGGGTCGGTCACATGCGCCGCGTCATGCCCGCCGCCCTCGAGTTCTACTTCGGCGTCGTGGCGCGAGGAACGGTCTGCGAGGGCGCCCGCCTCGACCAGACGGTCGTCGCCGCTCGAGCCCACTGCCGAAGCTGCCACGAAGAATGGAGCGTCGAGGGACCGTTCTTCCGCTGCCCGTGGTGCCGGGAAGCCGCCATCGAGCTGTTGTCCGGCAACGAGCTGAGAGTGGAGTCCATTACCGTCGACGAATACCTCGAGGTCGGATCGCCGGACCCGGTCGTCTGCCGGGAAGTGGCGGAGTCGGACCACGAGCTGCGGGAACGGATCGAGAACGTTCCTTGATCCCGCAGTGGCTCCACCTGCTGGCCAACGCATTCCTCGTCCTGGGTTCCTCTGCGCACTGACCATCGCACTCGACCTGTTGCGTCACCCGCAGCCCATGTGGATCATGTGATGGTCGCGAAAGGCGCGGCGCATTGCGGCAGCGGCTGCACGCTCGGCGACCTCTCCGTCGGACAGGGCATCCTGCAGGCGGTGAAGGCGGACACGCTCTCCCTCAGCGCGTGGCAAGACGCGGATCGCTTCCGGTCGATCTGGCCGAACGACTGGGGCGCGGTGCTCCTGCCCGACGCATCCCTCGTCGAGCTCCTCTTCCGCGCCACCACCATCTACCTCTTCCTCTACCTGCTGCTCCGCTTCGCCGGCCGCCGCGTGCTCGACCTGCTCACGCGCGCCGAGAGCCTGGAAAAGCTGCGCGAGAACCGTGTCACGCGCATCGACCGGGTTTGCCGGGCCTTCCGCGAGGCCGATGGCAGCTTCAGCATCATCGCCCGCTGAGGGCGGGCGCGATCCTTGCGCCGCTCCGACTGACGTCCCCTTCACCGGGAGGAACGCATGGACAGGCTGAAGCGATTGCTGAAGACGCACCCGCGACCCGCGAGCCACGCCGGCCGCGAAGCGCTCGCCGCCATCGACGCCGCAGCCGAGTGCGCGCTCGTCTGTACGGCCTGCGCGGATGCCTGCCTGTCGGAGCCCGACCTGGCCCGGCTGGCCGACTGCATCCGCCTCGACCTGGAGTGCGCGGAGATCTGCCGGCTGGTGGCTCGGCTGCTGGCGCGGCCCGGACGACAGGACCGTGACTCGCTCGAGCGCGCCCTCGACACGTGCAGCCGCGCATGCCGCGCGTGCGCCGAGGAATGCGGGCGCCACGACCACGAGCACTGCCGGATCTGCGCGGAGGCCTGCCTGGCCAGCGCCGACGCCTGCGAGACGATGGTGCCCGCGCTCGTACCCTGAATCCGCCGAACCGCAACGTGACCGAGTCGTCGCGGTCCGGCATCCGCAAGCGTGCGGTTTGGAACGTCCTCGTGCCCGTCATGCTGGGCGGGGCCTTGCTGACGCTCGCCTTCGGCGTGACGCGGCCGGTCCTGTCGACCGACAAGCTGCTCGAGGATGCCAGGACGTGGTCCATCCTCTCCGGCGGCTTCGACTTGCTGCGCGGTGGCGACGCGCTGCTCGGCCTACTGCTCCTTTCCTTCTCGGCCGCGTTCCCCGCCGTGAAGCTGATGCTGCTCGGCGTGGCCTGGTGGCAGCGCAGCAACGATGGATTCGCGCTTAAGCTGATCGGCGGGCTGCGGACGCTCGGGAAATGGTCGATGCTCGATGTGCTCACCGTCGCAGTGTTCGCGACCGCCGCCCGGCTCGGCATCCTTGCGGACGCGCACGTACTGCCCGGCGTGTACGTGTTCGGCGGCGCCATCCTCCTCTCGCTGGTCGCGACCTACGTGATCTGGTGGCTGCTGGAGGTGCGCCGCCACCGGCGGCAGCGCGGGCTCGATGGCCCGATGCCAATCGCTCTGCTCGTGGCCCTCGTCGCCACCGCGGTCCTCCTCACGCGGGCCATCACGCATCCGCTGATGCGCGTCGAGAAGTGGATCTTCTGGGACCATACCTATTCGCTGCTGAGCGGGGCACGCCAACTGATCGCCGACGGCAACGCCGTGCTCGGTCTGGCTCTGCTGCTGTTCGTCCTCGTAATGCCGGGACTCGCGATCGGGTGCTGGATCGCCCTCTGGATCGGAGCCCGGACCGGCCGGCGGATGGAGCGCCTCGTGACGTTCGCCATCGTACTCGACGACTGGGCGATGATCGACGTGTTCGCTCTCGCCCTCGTGATCGTCATCAATCGGATCGGCAGCGATGCCAACGTCACGCCGCTCCGCGGCATGTGGATGCTCGCCGCCGCCGCGCCGCTCTTTCTCCTGACCTCCCTCTGGGGCCGGCGCGAGGTACGGGCATGAGCCCGCCAGGCCTGCCCATGTTTCGACCGCCGTCGAACTGAATGAGCCGAATCCCGGGTTGCCCCGCCCCACCCCTCAGCCGCCCAGCCGCTCGACCCCCGGATGCCCGTCGAAGCCGCCGTCGAAACTGAGGATCCGCGTCACGCCGTGCCGCTCCATTGTCGCCAGATGAATCGCGTCCCGCGCGGACAGCGCGGGCGAACCGGCGAGAAGCGTCGTCGCTCGCTCGACATCCGCCCGCTCGACCGGAAACACTTCGTCCACCACGCCGAGCACCGCGTCGAACGCCGGCTGGATCGCTTCACGGCGACGGATCGCGACGTACCGGTGCAGCACCTCCTGGAGCACTTCGGCATCCGTCACCAGCCGCACCCCCTCGTGGATGCAGCGCTCGAGCAGCAGCCGCGCCATCCCCTTGTTCGGATGCTCCGCCCCGACCAGGTACATCGGGATATTCGAGTCGATGAAGATCAGGGTGCCTCCTCACCCAGGTACCCCCGCTCGATCTCCGCCAGCATCGTCCCGATGTCCGCCGTCGGGAACTCGTGCCGGACCGCCGCCCGCACGGCCTCCAGCTTCTTCTGCTTCTCCATCGTCGGCTCCCTCTGACGCGCGGCCCGCAGCGCCTGGCGGACCCATTCCGCCACGGTCATCCCGTTCCGCTTCGCGACCCGCCGGATCTCCCGGAACTCGGTTTCCTCGAGCAGCACCTGCAGCCTCTTACTCATGTGTGTAGTATGATCGACTCATCATGATGAGTCAACCCCGATCGGGAACCGCGCGCTTTACCACCCCCGTTCAATGCGGCCGGGGATCCGGTGCCGGGGGATGAATCGCGGTCTCCCGATGGTGTACGATCGCCCGGCGGCCGGGGCGCGAGAATGGCGCGACGGGACAAGCCTCACGAGCCTCCGGAGCGGGCTCCGGGCGATTGACACCCGCCCTGCCCAACCCCATCCTCGCCCTGCGCAACGCCCACTCGAACGGAGCGCCGCTCCGAGGAGCATGACATGCGACGGGACCGCCGACGGTTCTCCCGCTTCCTCCCCCTTGCCCTTTTCCTTGCCCTCACCCTTCCCCCGGTCGGCCGCGCGACCGCGCCGGCCGCGGCCCAGACCCTGCCATCGCCGGAGCAGTTCTTCGGCTTCCGGATGGGAGCCGACCGCCAGATGGCGCGCTGGGACCGGATGATCGAGTACTACCACGCGCTCGAGCCGAGCGGCCGGATCCGGGTCGTGGACATGGGTCCGACGGAGATGGGCAATCCGTTCCTCGCGTTGTTCGTGTCCTCGCCGGCGAACCTGGCGCGGCTGGAGGAGCTGCGCTCGATCAACGCGCGACTCAGCGATCCGCGCGGGATCGCGGAGCCGGAGATCCGCCAGTTCGTCACGCAGGGGAAGGCGGTGGTGCTGCAGTCCATGAGCATGCACGCGACGGAGATCGGCGGCAGCCAGATGGCGGTCGAGCTGGTGTGGGACCTGGTGAACCGGGAGGATGAGGAGGCGCAGCGGATCCGCGACGAAGTCGTCGCCATCATCGTGCCGTCGTTCAACCCCGACGGCCAGATCATGGTGACGGACTGGTACCGGAAGTACGTGGGCACGGAGTACGAGGGTGTGAGCTACCCGTCGCTCTATCACAAGTACACGGGCCACGACAACAACCGCGACGCCTTCATGACGAACGTGAAGGAGTCGCAGTACATGGCGAAGCTGCTGTTCCGCGACTGGATCCCGCAGGCGTATGTCGATCATCACCACATGGGCAGCTACGGCGCGCGCATCTACGTGCCGCCGTATGCCGATCCGGTCCGTCCGATGGCCGACCCACTGGTCTGGCGCGAGATGAGCTGGTGGGGCGCGCACATCGCGTACAAGGAGGAGGAGCAGGCGCTCTCGGGCGTGGTCAACTCCGCGATCTACTCGGGCTGGGGCCACTTCGGGTTCCACTGGATCACGCCGTTCCACAACATTGCGGGCATGCTGACGGAGTCGGCGAGCGCGCGGCTGGCGACGCCGCTCTTCATCCACCCGGACCAGTTGCGTGGCGGCGCGCGCGGGCTGCCGGAATACGAGGAGCAGACCACGTTCCCGGACCCGTGGCCGGGCGGTTGGTGGCATCTTCGCGACATCGTGGATCGGCAGAAGGTCTCCGCGTGGGCGACGCTCGACCTGGCCGCGCGCAACCGGGAGACCGTGCTCTGGAACGCGTATCTGAAGGCGAAGCGGCAGACGGAGCGCGGCGCGGCCGGTGAGACGAAGGCGTACATCATCCCGGCGGAGCAGCACGATCCGCTGACCGCGGTGAAGATGGTGAACAAGCTGCTGGTGCAGGGCGTGGAGATCCAGGGCGCGGCGCAGGGCTTCACGCACGAGGACCGGATCTACGGGCCGGGCACGTTCGTGGTGACCATGGCGCAGCCGAAGATGGGTCTCATCCGCTGGCTGCTCGGCCGCACGTTCTACCCGGACAACAGCTATACGCGTAACGCCGACGGCAGCCCGATCCGGCCGTACGACATGTCTACGGACAACATGGCCGAGTTCATGGGCGTCCGCGTCGATCCCGTGACGACCGCGGTGTCGGCGCCGCTCACGAAGATCACGGAGCAGGTCGCCGTCGTCGGTAGCGTGAAGCGGGGCACCACCGGCTACTCGATCGACGGCCGCCTGAACGACGCGTTCCACGCCATCAACCGGCTCTTCGACGCGAAGGTCGCGGTCCGGCGCGTGGACGCGCCAGGCGCTGACGGGCTCCGGCCCGGCGACTTCTTCATCGCGAACGCGCCCGAGGCGCTGCTCTCGGACATCGCGCGGCGGACGGGCGTGGACTTCCAGGCGACGAACGCGAACGTCTCCGCCGTCAGTCACCCGGTGACCCGCCAGCGGATCGGAATGTACCAGCGCTACTACGGCGGCAACGCCGACGAGGGCTGGACGCGCCTGATCCTCGAGCAGTTCGATTTCCCGTTCGACACGTTGTTCGACGCGGCGCTGAAAAAGGGTAACCTGAACGCGAAGTACGACGTGATCATCCTGCCCGCGGACGGCGTCGCGGCCATGACCGGTGAGCGTGGCTCCGGCGGCCGCGGCGGCAACGCCAACGCGTTCCCGCCCGAGTATCGGAGCGGCTTCGGCGCCGAGGGCGTGGCGGCGTTGCAGGCGTTCGTGCGGAACGGCGGCACACTGCTCACGTTCGCCGAGGCTGCCGACCTGCCCATCGAGCGGTTCGGTCTGCCGCTCCGCGACGTCACCGCGAACCGTCCATCGACGGAGTTCTGGTCGCCCGGCTCGACGCTGCACCTGGACATCGACAACACGAACCCGCTCGCGTACGGCATGCCCGAGCACGGCCTCGCCACGTACCTCGCCGACAGCGAGACGTGGGACATCGTGACGACGGACCGGAACGAGCGGGTCCAGGTCGTCGCGCAGTACCCGGACCGCGACCTTCTGCAGAGCGGCTGGCTGCTGGGCGAGGACGTGATCGCCAAAAAGGCTGCCATGGTGTCCGTGGAGCTCGGGCAGGGCCACGTCGTAATGATCGGGTTCCGGCCGCAGCACCGGGCGCAGACGCACGGCACCTACAAGCTCGTGTTCAACGCGCTGGTCGGGGAGACGGGGCCGGCGGCGAGCGCGGAAGCCCGTTAGAAGCGGAGGCGGTCCCGCCGCACCGGCGGGGCCGCCGACCATTCGCGCACCCAGCGATACTCGCCAGGCCGGGCGATGCCGCCCAGAACGCCGCCCACCGTGGCGCCGAACACGGCGCCGAGGGCCGTGCCGCCGCCGAGGATGGCCAGCTCGTTGCAGCCGTTGTCGCTGAGGCCGCAGCCGATCGCGCCGGCCACGCCTCAGCGCCGGTACCAGGCATGCTCCAGGAACCGCGCGTGCAGCAGCATGCTGACCTTCGCGCGCCCGGAATCCGCCGGGTGCACGCCGTCCGCGACGTAGTCGTCGCGCACGTAGCAGACGCCGCCGCCGTTGTGCTCGCCGGTCGCGCAGTCAGGCGCCCAGAGGTAGGGCCCCCAGCCGTACCAGACGCCGTCCACCTCCGCGTTGTCGCGCAACCACGTGTTGAGCGCGTGTCCCTCTTCATAGCTGAGCGGCTCGCCCCGGGCGGCGGCGTTGCCCGCGAAGCCGCCGTAGCTGCGCGACGACGTGTACACGGCCTGGACGGACGGGAACTCGGCGTGCACGCGTGCCGCGAACGTCGCGAGATTCGCGAGGAAGGCTTCGTAGTCGCTGCCCGCCGCCGGATAGAGCGGTTTCGGACCGCCGCCCGTCGCCGTCGTGAACTGGTCCGCCGCCTTGTGCCAGATCACGCGGACCTGGTCCGTTCGCACGCCCGCATTCCCGAGCTTGTTGGCCTTGCACGCGTCCCAGAGTCCGGCATCAAAGGCCGGATCGATCCACCGCTCGACCGCGTTGCCGCCGACCGCGCAGTTCACGACGCGCACCGCGG
>CAWAYJ010000023.1:0-42903 GCA_963786235.1 uncultured Gemmatimonadales bacterium | reverse complement strand
AAGCGTGAGGTCGGAGGTTCAAGTCCTCCCTGGCCCATTGCACGAGGCCCCACCCGGTGACATTGGGCGGGGCCTCGTCGTTTCTCGCAAGCGTCGTCGCGGCCGCGGTCCCGGTCTCGCCCGCAGCGGTACTGCGCGACGAGTAGCCCGTCGGGCGCTTTGCCGCGCTGCAACGCGGCCGCGGCCTCGCAGTGGGTGCTCGCGCGGCGTATCTTGAATCCGGATGCAACCGGGCGATCGGGCCGGTTCGATCCGGCTTCGACGGGTCAGTGCCGCGGGCCGGAGGCGGAAAGGTCCATCGCGCGGTCTCTCGTCCTGACGGACCCAAGGAGGATGCCCGATGGCGAGGAGTCCCGAGAAGCATGTCGTCGCGGTGGGCCGGTACGAGCTGATCGCACCCCTACCCGAATACCAGGCGGCCGCCGCGGCGCTGTCGGGCCGGACGGAGAAGGAAGGCGGCCCCGGCGTTCTCGCCTACCAGTTCTACGCGGACGTCGAGGCGGGTACGGCCGGTAACCTGATCATCTACGCGGATGCCGAAGCCTACGTCCGGCATCATCACATGACCTCGACATGGCCCGAGCGCGTACCCTTCAGTCGGACGGTCCGGTTCGTGGAGTACCGGGTGCTCGGTCCGCTCGATCCGATCGCGAAGAAGCTGCTCGCGGATGCCGGCATCACCTACGCCCATTTCCCGGACTTCGCCGCCGGCTTCGTGCGCTGACTCCACGGTGGTGACCGGCGCGCGTGCGTTCCCACGCCGGACTCCGCCTTCTCGTTCGGCCCCTCGATCTCGCCGGTCGAGGGGACACACCCACGCGGGTGATGCGAGAGAGGTTCGCGATCGTCAGTACTCCACGACCCGGGGCAGGGCGCGGGCGTGATCGATCCAGGCGACGACCTGCTTCTCGGTCGGGAGCTGCCGAACCCGCTTCCGTTCCGTGTTCGTTGCCGACATGGAGACGTACAGGTTCGCGCTATTCCGGCGAGCGAGTTCGGCGACCGTGTCGACGCCCGCCGCTTCGAGCAGTTCGGAATATTCCGCGCCCACTCCCTTGACCCTCATGAGGTCGGCGTGATTCACCCAGCGCAGGACATCGGCCTCGCGCAGTCCGGTTCGCGTCGCAATGTCGCGACGGCCCTTTGCCGTCGCGCCGCTGGCAAGCAGGGTGGCAACCGACTTGATGCCCGCCGCTTCCAGCTTGCCGGCCCAGACCTCCCCGATTCCTTCGATGGTGGACAGCTTCGCCATTCTCCGATCTCCCTGGTCCGCGATTCACTCGGGAGCGCCGCCATTCTTCGCTCCATCGGTCAAATAGCCCCGAATCGCCGTGGCGTCAACCACGGTTTTCCTGCCGCCGTGCTCCACAGGGGACCGGCCCCGTTGCGCCGTTGCCATGCGGCCGGCTTGCGCCTTAGCTTGCCCTCCGAACCCGCCAACGACGACGGGCAAGGTCCGGGGATCGACCGGTCCGGATCGCGACGCGAAGCAGGCTTCCGGCGCTGATCAACCGCCCGCGCCGACCACCGGCCTTCGTACCACCTCAGTCCGGCCGTGATCATGCGTTTCACCTTCCTTGCCGCACTCCGATCCCGATCCAATCGGGTTGCCGCAGCGCGGGGCTCATTCACGCGATGTCTTGGCGCCGGTCTCGCGCTGTGCCTTATGGTGGGCATTCCCGGGGACGTCGTCGCGCAGAAGCTCTCCGACGTGACCAGCGCGGCGGTTCGCCAGGCCGTCTCGGCCTACGATGCCGGCAATCTGGATCGCGCCCTGCAACTGCTCGAATCCGCCCCGGCATCGCTGCCATCGGTCGATGGTTCCGTGCGCGCCCTGTACATGGGGTTGATCTTCGTCGCGCAATCCGATCCGATCCGTGCCCGCGAGGCGTTCACGCTGGCCGTCCGGCTGGACCCCGAGGCGCGTCTCGACCCCGCGCTCCATGCCCCCAGCCGGATCGCCGCCTTCGACGCGGCCCGGGATGCCGTCGTCGAGGAGTGGCGGAACGAGGCCGCCGACGCCGGCACCCGAGGCGATCGTGCAACCGAGCTCCGCTTCCTCCATACCGTGTTGGCCGCGCTTCCGGGTGATGTGGCGGCGCAGTCCCGAATCGACCGGATCGAGGAGGAAATCCGGCTCGAGGAGGCCGCCCGAGCGGCGGCGGACAGTCTCCGTCAATCAGTTGCCGGACAGCAGGATACGGCGGGTGTCCGCCCGGTCGGTCCGCCTGCGGCGACGGGGGGGGCGAACGGGACGGCGCGCCGCTTGCACACCTACAGAGCTGGCCAGGCCCTGGCCATGGGCCTGGTCGTGCCGGGACTCGGTCAGGCCTACGCGGGACGGAAGCTGCTCGGGTTTCTTTCGCTGGCTGCGGCCGGCGGGGCGGCAAGTGCCGGCTACCTGGTCGAACGCGTCAAGATCGACTGCCTGATCGAGCCGGTCAGCGGGGTCTGCCCCGCCGGTTACGAGGTGGGCAGGCATACGGAGCGGCCGTACCTGACCGCAGGGATCGCGGGGGCCGCCGCCATCACGCTCGTCGGTGCGCTGGATGGTTTCTTCGCCGCGCGCCGGGCGAATTCACGGGCGGCCGGAGCGCAACGCAGCGGAAGCGACGGAGTGGCAATCACCGTCCTGCCGTCGGTGCGCGTCGGAGCCCGCGCAGTCCTTGTGGAATGGGCACGAATCCGATTCTGAGCCTGCCGATCCGGATTCGCCGCAGTCGCGTGGGGGTCGCTGCGACCCTCGCGGCGCTCGCGGCGCTCTTCATCGGATCCTGCCGCGAAGTGGCCGTGACCGCCGTCGACGTCTTCCAGGTCACGGTCCAGCCTTCCTCCGCCCAGCTCGCCGTCGGCCAGACGCTGCAGCTCGCGGCCACCGCGTTCGATGGGGCCGGGCGCGACCTGCAGCGCAAGGCGACCTGGGCGTCGAGCGACGCCGGCGTCGCCACGGTGAACGGAGCGGGCCTCGTCAATGCGCTGTCGGCGGGCGCTACGACCGTTACCGCAACCGTGGAGGGCAAGACCGGCCAGGCCGTGCTCTCGGTGGTGTCGAAGCCCGTCGCCAGCGTGGCGATCTCGCCACCCGCCGCATCGTTGCAGGCCGGTGACTCGATCCAGCTGCAGCTCGTGGTCAAGGCGACGGACGGCTCGACCCTGACGGGCCGGGCCACGACGTGGGCATCATCGGACACGCGAATCGCTCTGGTCCGGCCGGACGGCTGGGTCGTCGCGCTCACGGCGGGAAGCGCGACCGTGAGCGCGGTGGTCGAGGGCTTCACCGCGCAGGCCGCGATCAGCGTGCGGGCCTCGAGCGGGCTCGCGGTCGCCAAGGTCAGCGTCGCGCCCTCGACCGCGACCCTCGCCGCGGGCGACACGTTGCGGTTCCGGGCGACGCTCGCGGATGCGACCGGGCAGACGCTCGTGGGCCGGCTCGTCAGCTGGACGAGCACCAACACGGCCGTGGCGACCGTCGATGCCAACGGGCTGGTGCGCGCGGTGGCGGCGGGGAACACCATCATCAACGCGTTCTCCGAGGGCGTGTCCGGGGCCGCGCAGCTCACGGTTACCGGTCCGCGCCCGGTCACCATCGAAGTCACGCCCACGTCCAGTTCGCTCACGCTGGGCAGCACGATCCAGCTTTCCGCGAGCGTGAAGGCGAGCGACGGATCCACGCTCACCGGCCTTCCCATCGTCTGGTCCTCGCTCCAGCCGGCGGTCGCGACGATCGATTCGAACGGGCTGGTCACCGGCCTGGCGATCGGCACCGCAACGATCCGCGCGGCCGCCGCCGGACTCACGGGGACGGCGAACATCTTCGTCGCGCTCCAGCCGGTCGCTTCCGTGACGATCCTGCCGGCCGCGCCCACGGTCGCGGTCGGCGACACGTTGATCCTGACGGCTGAACTCAAGGACGGGAACGGCGTAACGCTGACGAATCGTACCGTGCTCTGGACCACGGCGAACCCGGCGATCGCAACAGCCGCGGGCACTGGCCCGACCACGAACCAGGCCAACTTCGTCGGTGTCACGCCCGGTACGGTCGACGTCTCCGCGAACGCCGAGGGCAAGACCGCCACGGTCACCGCCACGGTCGTGCCCAAGGCCGCTCTGCAGGTGACGAAGGTTGCGGCCAGCCCGGTCGTGAGCGCGAGCGACACGATCGTGTTCCGGATCACCGTCGCCAACGGCGGTCCCAACGACGCGTCCGCGGTAGTGGTCACGGACACGCTTCCCCTCAACGCCACCTTCGTCGATGCGACGGGGTCGCCCACACTCGCCGGGAACGTCCTCACGTGGCCGACCGTGGCAACGCTCGCGGTGGGCGCGACCCTGAGTGACACGGTCCGCATGGTGGCACCGGCGACGGGCACGGTGACCAACGTCGCGGCGGCCGTGTCCTCGACCGCGGAGAACGACTCGACCGACAACCGCGCCGTGGGCGCCACGGGCGTCAACGAGCTGGTGGACCTGCGGGTCACGAAATCGGCGCCGGCCGCCGTCAATGCGGGCGACACGATCGCGTACACCGTGAAGGTGAAGAACCCGGGCCCGAGCGCGGCGGCCACCGTGAACGTCACGGATACGCTGCCGGGCAACGCGAAGTACGTCTCCGCGACCGGTGGCCCCGTCCAGTCCGGCAACACGCTGGCCTGGCCCGTCGTGGCCAGCCTGGCCGCCGGGGATTCGCTCGTTTTCACGGTCTTCGTCGAAGCGCCGGCCGGCGGAGCGGTCACCAACATCGCGGCCGCCGCTACGACCACCAACGAGGGCGCGCTGTCGAACAATCGCGCCGTCGCGACGACCGCCGTACTGACGGCCGACCTTGCCGTCACCAAGAGCGCGGTCGCGGCGGCAGACCCCGGTGACACGATCGTCTATACGATCACGCTCGCCAACCAGGGCCCCGGTCGCGCGGCCGGCGTCGTGCTGCGCGATTCGCTCCCGGCCGGTGCTGCGTTCGTGAGCGCGACCGGTTCTCCGTCAGCCGCGGGCAGGCTGCTCGCCTGGCCGACCGTTGCCGCACTTGCCACCGGCGGCCAGGTCGTCCAGACGGTCCGTGTCATCGCGCCGGCAGCGGGAACCACGCTCACGAACGTCGCGCTCGGCTCCGCGGCGACGATCGACCCGGCTCCGGCCGACAACCGGGCCACGGCCGCCACCACGGTAACGGTCGCCGACGTCGGAGTGACGAAGACGGGCCCCGTTGCCGCGATCGCGGGGGACATCCTGGTCTATGTCGTCACCGTCACCAACGCGGGGCCGAGCGCGGCCAAGGCGGTGGCCGTCACCGACTCGCTTCCTTCGAACGCGACCTTCCTTTCCTCGACCGGAGGTGCCGTCGCGGCCGGCGGTGTGCTGACGTGGCCCGTCGTGCCGAGCCTCGCCGCCGCCGCCGCGATCACCGACACGGTCCGTCTCCGTGCCCCGCTCGGCGGCGGCACAGTTGCCAACGTGGCAGCGGTGACCTCGACGACGACGGATCTACTGACCACGAACAACCGGAGCGCGGTCTCGACGTCCGTGACCGCGTCGGCGGACCTGTCGGTGGCGAAGACCGGACCGCCGACGGCAAGTGCGGGCCAGACGTTCGTGGACACGGTGACAGTGAAGAACCTCGGTGCGAGCGTCGCGGCGAATGTCGTGGTGACGGACTCGCTGCCCGCGAACGCGACGTTCGTCACCGCGAATCCGGCACCGACGAGCCAGGCCGGCCGCCTGCTGACGTGGACGCGTCCGAGCCTGGCTGCCGGTGACTCCGCCGTGTTCACGGTCACGCTGCAGGCGCCGCCGACCAGCGCATTGGTGACCAACATCGCGCGCGCCACGACCAGCACCGCGGAGTCGAGCACGGCGAACAACCGGGGCACGGCTACGACCGCTGTGAGCGCGCTGGCGGACCTGTCGGTGACGAAGACCGGGCCGCCGACGGCGAGCGCCGGCCAGACGTTCGTAGACACGGTGAAGGTGAAGAACCTCGGCCCGAGCCTCGCGGCGGGCGTGGTGGTGACGGACTCGCTCCCGGCGAACGCGACGTTCGTCACCGCGAATCCGGTACCGACGAGCCAGGCCGGCCGCCTGCTGACGTGGACGCGTCCGAGCCTGGCTGCCGGTGACTCCGCCATGTTCACGGTGACGCTGCAGGCGCCGCTTGGCGGCGGCTCGGTGACGAACGTCGCGCGCGCCACGACCAGCACCGCGGAGTCGAGCACGGCGAACAACCGCGGCACGGCAACGACAGGTGCCGGCGCCGTCGCCGATCTCGCGGTGAGCAAGTTCGCTCCGCCAGCGGTCGCCGCGGGCCAGACGTTCGTGGACACGGTGAAGGTGAAGAACCTCGGCCCGAGCGCTGCGGCGAATGTCGTGGTGACGGACACGCTGCCCGGGAACGCGGCGTACATTGGTGCGAGCGGTGGTGCGACGCAGGTCGGCAACGTGCTGACGTGGCCGGCCGCGGCCAGCCTGGCGGCCGGCGATTCACTTGTGTACACCGTGACCCTGCAGGCGCCGGCGACGAGCGCGACGGTCGTGAACGTCGCGGCGGCGGTGACGAGCACGGCGGAGTCGAGTACGGCAAACAACACGGCGAGCGCCGCCACGGCGGTCGGCGCGGCGGCGGACCTCGAGGTGACGAAGAGCGGACCGGCTTCGGTAAACGCGACGGACATGATCCCGTTCACGGTGAAGGTGAAGAACCTCGGCCCGAGCACGGCGGCGAACGTGGTGGTGACGGACACCCTGCCGAGCAACGCCACCTTCATCGATGCGACGCTGGGCGCAGCGCCGGCCGGCGGCGTGATCACCTGGCCGAGCATCGCGAGCCTCGCTTCCGGTGACTCGCTGCTGTATGTCGTCCGCGTCCGCGCGCCTGCGACGAGCGGCGGCGTGACCAACGTCGCGGCCGCGGTATCGGCGACGACGGATGTCAGCCCCGCGAACAATCGCGGTTCCGCCACCACGGGCGTCGGTGCCGCGGCGGACCTCGAGGTCACGAAGACCGGTCCCGCGACGGTGAACGCGGGCGGAACCGTCCAGTACACGATTACCGTCCGGAACCTCGGCCCGAGCACGGCGACCGGCGTCGTGCGCACCGACACGCTTCCGGCCGGCGTAGCGTACAACACCGCGAGCGGCAATCCGACTCTGACCGGCAACGTGCTCACGTGGGGCGCGACCACGCTGGCCGCCGGTGACAGTCTCAAGGAAACGGTGTCGATCACCGCGCCGGCCTCCGGCGTGCTCACGAACGTGGCCCGGGCGAATTCCGCCGTGGCTGATCCGAACGCGGCCAACGACCGGAGCACGGTCGTCACGACCGTGAACGGCGCCGATCTCGTCGTCGCGAAGACCGGGCCGGCCGACCGTTCTTCCCGGCGGAACGGCTACCTACGACCTTGCACTGACGAACCAGGGACCCGGCCCCGCGCTCAACGTCGTACTCACGGATACGCTGCCCGCGGGCGCCACGCTCGACGTCGGCCCGACCACGCCCGGCTACAGCCAGAACGGCAACGTGCTGACCTGGCAGATATCCAGCGTCAGTCCCGGCCCCGCGCTGAACTACACGGTAGCCGTCACCGCGCCTGCGTCAGGCACGATGGTCAACGCGGCCGCGGTAGTCGCATCCACGTCGGACCCGGACGCGAGTGACAATCACGACATCGTCTCGACCACGGTGCTGCAGCCCGATCTCTCGCTGACCAAGAGCGGGCCCGCAAACGCCAACGCATCGGCCACGATCGAGTATGTGCTGACGGTCACGAACGGCGGCACTGCGGCCGCCGCGGCCGTCGTGCTGAGTGACACGCTTCCCGCCGCCGTCACCTTCGCCAGCGCCTCGAGAGGGGGCGTGAACAATGCCGGCACCGTGACGTGGCCCGCGGTATCGAGTCTCGCGGCGGGCGGATCGTTCGTGGACACGGTCCGTGTCGTCGCGCCTGCCGCCGGCGGCACGGTCGTCAACGTGGCGGCCGTCGCCACCACGACCGCCGAGTCCAGTGCGGCGAACAACACCAGCAGCGCGACCACGACGGTCGCGCCGCCACCGGCATCGGCGGACCTGTCGATCAGCAAGAGCGGGCCGGCGACGGCGAACGCGTCGGACCCGCTCGAGTACGTGCTGACGGTGAGCAACAGCGGACCGGACGCCGCCACGAACGTGGTGGTGAGTGACACGCTGCCGGCGGGGGTGACGTTCGTCGATGCGTCGGGCGGGCAGACGCCGGCGGGCAACACGGTGACGTGGCCGGCGGTGGCGAGCCTGGCAAGCGGTGCGACGATCGCGGATACGATCCACGTAGTGGCGCCGGCGGGCGGCGGCACGGTGAGGAACGCCAGTGCCGTCGAGTCGTCGACGGGCGATCCGAGCGCGGCGAACAACACCAGCAGCGCGACCACGACGGTCGCGCCGCCACCGGCGTCGGCGGACCTGTCGATCAGCAAGAGCGGGCCGGCGACCGCGAACGCGTCGGACCCGCTCGAGTACGTGCTGACGGTGAGCAACAACGGACCGGACGCCGCCACGAACGTGGTGGTGAGTGACACGCTGCCGGCGGGGGTGACGTTCGTCGATGCGTCGGGCGGGCAGACGCCGGCGGGGAACACGGTGACGTGGCCGGCCGTCGCCAGCCTGGCAAGCGGCGCGACGATCGCGGATACGATCCACGTAGTGGCGCCGGCGGGCGGCGGCACGGTGAGGAACGCCAGTGCCGTCGAGTCGTCGACGGGCGATCCGAGCGCGGCGAACAACACGAGCAGCGCGACCACGACGGTCGCGCCGCCACCGGCGTCGGCGGACCTGTCGATCAGCAAGAGCGGGCCGGCGACCGCGAACGCGTCGGACCCGCTCGAGTACGTGCTGACGGTGAGCAACAGCGGACCGGACGCCGCCACGAACGTGGTGGTGAGTGACACGCTGCCGGCGGGGGTCACGTTCGTCGATGCGTCGGGCGGGCAGACGCCGGCGGGCAACACGGTGACGTGGCCGGCGGTGGCGAGCCTGGCGAGTGGCGCCACCATCGCGGACACGGTCCACGTGCTGGCGCCGGCGGCGGGCGGCACGGTGAGGAACGCCAGCGCCGTCGAGTCGTCGACGGGCGATCCGAGCGCGGCGAACAACACCAGCAGCGTGAGCACGACGGTCGCGCCGCCACCGCCGTCGGCGGACCTCGTCCTCGCGTTCAGCGGTGCGCCGGGTACGGTGAACGTCGGCGACACGATCACGTATAGCCTGCAGGTGACGAACAACGGGCCGGACGCTTCAGTCGATGTGCTGTTGAGCCAGGCGCTGCCGACGAACGTGATACTGGTCGACGCGGACGGAGGCACACTGACAACGGGCACGATCACGTGGCCATTGGTGGCGAGCCTGCCGTCGGGGAACAGCCTCACGTTCACCGTGAAGGTCGAGGCCACCACGAGTGGCGCCGCCGACAGCACGCTATCGGTCACGGCCACGACCGCCGATCCGGACCTCTCCAGTAACGCGGCGGGAGTCACCACGACCGTCAACTGATGGCCTCCACGCTCAGCCCCGGAATCATGACGGTCCGGAAATCGTTGCCGCCACCCGCGGCCGGCCCTAGTTTGGGATGGAGACCATACCGCCGCATGGACGTGGGGTTGGGCCCGGAGGAAAGGCCCGAGTCGAACCGCTCGCGCGCGGCCTCGCCTCCGGCCTCCGTTTCCATACCGACATCGAGGAGTTGCGCTGCCCGTGCTGACCGATTCCGCACGTTCCGGGACCCGGTGGGGGATGCGACCCGCCGCGTCGCGACGCCTTCTGGCGTTCGCGGCGGCGGGCGTGTTGGCGGTTGCGTCCTGCCGCGAGGTCACGGTGTCCGCCGTCGACGTGTTCGAAGTCGCGATCGACCCGCCGATCGCCAGCGTCGAGGTCGGCGGTTCGATCCGGTTCCAGGCCACGGTCCGGGACGATGTGGGGCACGACCTGGAGCGCACCATTGTGTGGAGCAGCAGCGCGCCCTCGGTGCTGCAGGTCTCGAGTACGGGAGATGCGTTGGCCGTCGGTACCGGCGCCGCCAGGGTCACCGCCAGCGTCGAGGGGCACAGCGCGAGCGCGGACGTGACGGTGAAGCCCCGTCCCGTTGCGAGCGTGGAGGTCATCCCGGCTGACGTGACGATGCTGGTGGACGACACGGTCTCGTTCGAGGCCATCGCGAGGGACTCCGACGGTGCCGTCCTGTCCGGTCACACCCCGGTCTGGATCTCCGGCAATCCCGGGGTCGTGTCGATCGGCGTCGATGGTCGGGCCAGCGGCGTTGGCCCGGGTGTCACGACCGTGATTGCGGACGTCGAAGGGGTCCGCGGCCAGGCGAACGTCAGCGTTCGTGCCCGAATCGTGCTTGCGGTCGCCGCTGTCACCATCGTCCCATCGACCGCGACCCTCGCCGAGGGCGACTCGCTGGACCTGACTGCTGTGATCACCGCCGCGGATGGCACCGGGCTCACCGGTCGGACCGTTGCATGGAGCAGTTCCGCGCCCGGTGTCGCTTCGGTCGACTCCCGAGGACGAGTGCATGCCCGGGCCGTCGGAACGGCCACGATCACGGCGTCCTCCGAAGGGGTGTCCGGAACGGCGATGTTGGTGGTCACGGCCGTTCCCGTGGCGAGTGTCACAGTGTCGCCCGCAACCGCGACCGTATTCGTCGGCGCTACCCTGCAGATGCAGGCGACGTTGCGGTCCGCGAGCGGTGCGGTGCTGACCGGCCGGTCCGTCACGTGGACGAGTGACGACCCGTCGATCGTTTCGGTGAACGGTAGCGGTCTCGTCACCGGATTCGTTCCGGGTTCGGCCACGATCACGGCCAGCGCGGGCGGGGCAAGCGACAACGCGACCGTCTTCGTTTCGTCCAGGCCGGTGGCCACGGTGAGCATCACGCCGAAGGCGCCCAACGTCGCGGTCGGCGACCCGCTCACGCTGACCGCGAATCTCGAGGCTGGCGACGGGAGCGTTCTGACAGCCCGGTTCGTCGCGTGGAGCAGCTCGAACCCGTCCGTGGCCTCGGTGGCGTCAAACGGTCCGGCCGCACAGGCGGCCTCGCTCACCGCGAAGGTGCCCGGCACGACGCTCATCACGGCCGTGTCGGAAGGGAAGACGGACACGACCACCGTGACGGTCGTGCCGAAGCCGGTCGCGACCGTCGTCATCGTGCCCGGCTCGCTCACGCTGCTCGAGGGCGGAACCGCCCCACTCTCGGCCGACGTGCGCGCGTCCGACGGTACGCTGCTCGCGAACGAGCCGGTGGTGTGGAGCAGCGCGAATCCGACCCTCGCGGCGGTGACCGGGACGGGGCCGTTCCAACAGACGGCCGACGTCACGGCCGGAAGCTGTCTGGCTGGCCAGAGCAGCTGCACCACGACCGTGACGGCGACAGCCGGCGGCGTGCTGGCTACGGCCAGCATCACGGTGCAGCAGCGGCCGGCGACGGTCGACGTCGTACCCGCAACGGCGGTTCTCGGAGAAGGCGCGACGACACCGTTCGATGCCGTGGTCAAGGACGCGAACGGGACGGTGCTCCCCGATCGCGCGGTGACGTGGTCGGCTGTGCCGGCGGGCCTGCTCTCGGTCACGCCCGCCGGCCCATTCAGCCAGACGGCGTCCGTCACGGCCGGCACGTGTCCGTCCGGCACGACCACGTGTGCGGCCAAGCTGACCGCAGCGGTCGGCACGGTGAGCGGCTCCGCCGATGTGACCATCACCAGGCCCGCAGCAACGGTGAGCGTCGCGCCCGTCGCCGACACCGTCTACGAGGCCGGTCAGGCCACGTTCACGGCCACGGCCCTGGCGTCGGACGGAACGCCCCTGCCGACGCACCCGGTGACGTGGTCGAGCTCGGGTGCGCCGGTCAGCCTCGCTCCCGCGGGCGCCGGCGTCACGGTCACGGCCGGGATCTGCCCGGCGGGCACGCCCGGTCAGTGCGCCGCCTCGATCACCGCGACCGTCGATGGCGTGCCCGGCTCCGCGACGCTCACGATCCTCACGCCGGTGGCGTCGGTGAACATCGAGCCCGCCACCGACACGGTTTTCGAGCTCGGATCGACCAGCTTCGCCGCGGTGCTGCTCACGGCCGCCGGTGACACCATCACGGGTCGGGTCGTGACCTGGGCCAGCAACGACTCGACACTGGCACTGCCCATCCCCGGTGGCCTCACCGGGACCACCGCCGCGATCACTGCGGGATCGTGCGTCGTCGGCGTCGCATCCTGCAGCGCGACGATCACCGCCGTGGCGGAGGGTCGGGCGGGCGTGGCCACTCTCGTCGTCCGCAAGGGCGTGGCGACCGTCACCGTCAGCCTCGGGGCCGATACCCTCTTCGAGTCGATGGCGACGCAGGCGGTGGCCACGGTCCTCGCTTCCGATGGAACCGTGATCACCGGTCGCACGGTAACCTGGACGGCAACGCAGCCGTTCGCGACGGCGACGCCCGCAGCCGCGCCCGGGACCGCTGCCGTGACGGCGGGGGCGTGCAACAAGTGGGTGGCCGGGACCACGGACCCGAACGCCGACGAGGACTGCGAAGTGACGATCGTGGCGACGGCGGACGGCGTGAGCAGTACGGCGGCGACCGGACGGCTGACGATGCTCAAACCCGTCGCGGCCGTCACCATCTCGCCGCGACCCCTCGCCTTCTCGGGGTCGAGGACCTTCACGGCGGACCTGAAGGCGGCCGACGGCGCGCCGATCCTGAATCGCGGTCCCCAGGTCCACTGGGCCGTGATCCAGGGCGTGTCGATCACGTTGAGCGCGTCCACCGGGCAATCGGTCGTCGCGACCTCGCTCACCTCCGGATTCGGGACCATTGAAGCGAGGATCACGGAGAACGGCAAGACCTCGAAGGACACGCTGACCCTGATCACGTTCTGAGGAGCGGTGACGGAACGGAACGGATGAACCCGGAAGCGAGCGAGGAGCGGATCGGCCACTACCGGATCCTGGCAGAGCTCGGACAGGACGAACTGGGGTTCTTCCTGGGCGCCGTGGACGAGCGGCTGGACCGGATGGTCGTGCTGCGCGTGAGCCGGCCGGCGGAAGAACTCGGCGCGGCGGCGGCGCAAGTCCGCGATCGGATGCGGGAGGGAGCACGCGTCGCATCGCACCTGAACCACCCGAACCTCGTCACGGTCTACGAGTACCTGCCGCTTCGTGATGGCGACCTGCTCGCGCTCGAGCAGGTCGAGGGGGACACGCTCGAGCAACTCCACCTGCGAGGCGAGCGCTGGACGGTCCTCGACGTCGCGCGCACGCTCGCCAGGCTCGCCGACGCGGTCGCCGCGGCGCACGGTGCCGGCCTGGCGCACGGCCGGATCAACGCGGCCAACGTCAAGATCCGGCCGGACGGCCGGGTGAAGCTCCTCGACCTCGGCGTGCCCCGCGAAATCGACCAGGAAGGCGGTGTCGTCCGGGCGGAGCCGGGTGAGGACATCGTGGCCCTGGCCGCTCTGGCTTGCGAGCTGCTCGCGCCGCCGGGCGCGGAGGTGGCCGGATGGTCGGCGCTGCTCGCCGATTCGGTCCGGGCCCGTGCCGCGCTCGGCTTCCTCACACCCGTCCTCTCCCGCGTGTTCGGGAGTGACGAGGCTCCGGGTTTCGGCAGCGCCGCGGAGTTCCGGGATGCGGTGCTGCTCGCGCTCGAATCGGCGGCCGGCCGGTCGGGTGGCCGGGCGGGCAGCGGTGTCGAGCCCTCGTTCTCGACGCGCGTGATCGGGCCGTCCGGCTCGATGACCGATCTGCTTCCCGAGGACGGGCGTGCTCTGGCCGCGCTCGGCCGTGTCCCGACGGCGGGTGGCCCGACGCGCCTCGTGCTGCCGCCGGACCTTGCCGACCTGCAGGCGCGGCTCGGCAGCGAGCCGCCGGAATACGACACGGCCGCGCGCCCGTCGTCCTCGCGCCGCTCGCGCATCGCGCTGGTCGCCGTCGCCGTGGTCCTCGTAGTCGCGACTCTGGCCGTGATCCAGGCGACGTGGGGGGGCGGATCCGATGCCGGCGATGGATCGGCCTCGCCGGTCGCCGAAGACCCCGCGACCGCACCTTCGGCGGCGCCCCCCGTCCTTGCGGCGGCCGACAGCCAGCCCGTGCCGGAAAGCGCCGGTCCCGGACCCGTCGGACAGGCACCGGAAATGCCCACGGTCTCGGCCCGCGTCCGCGTGACGCCGACGGACGCAAGGATCCGGACGGTCGGGGTCCCGGGCTCGTCGTGGCAGGACGGCGAAGAACTGACGGTGGCGTCCGGCGACACGATGCTGCTCGAGTTCTCGCGGCCCGGCTACGTGCCGGTCCGCCTACCATTCACGGGGTCGCGGCTCTCCGTCGCGCTGGTTCCGGATTCCGTAATCGCGACGTTCGAGGCGAACGTCCCGGCCGACATCTACCTCGTCACCGCCAACGGAGAGATCCGGCTCGGCTCGACGAACGCGATCCGGCGATTGCCGACCGGCACGTACACGTTCCTCCTGCGCTCGCCCGGGCAGCGGGACTGGCAGACGACCGTGGGGATGACGCGCCCCGGCGATTCCTACCGGGTGTCCAAGACCGACTACGTGACGACGGGCGGCCTCGTCGCCACCGTGACGGGCGGCTGGGCCAACGTGAGTCTCGACGGCGGAGTTGCGCGGGAGACGCCCGTCGAGTGGTCCGACCTCGCCGTCGGACCGCACGTACTGCGCCTTTCGCGCGACGGGTACCGAACGGTGATCGACACGGTCATGGTGCCGGGCGGCGAAGTGCTCCGTCGGCAGTACAGGCTCGAGCCCGGCTTCTGACGGCGCCCGGGAGGCGCCGATCGCCCGGTTACCAGAGCGGCCCGCTCAACCCCGGCCCCGAGCTCCAGGGCAGCCAGACCAGCCCGACATCCGCCGCGATGTCGGTCTTCCGCGGACGGACTTCGATCGCTTCGAGCTCGAGCCCCGCCGGGTCGAACGACGCCTGTACCTCCGCGCTCTGCGCCTCGAACTCCCGGCTGAGCTCGGCCTCCTTCTCGCGCAACGACTCGAGCGACTCGGAGGCCCGGGCCACGTCCTCCTTCTCGCGACCGATCCGTGATGCGCCCCGCATTGCCGTTGTCGCCCGGCCGACGGTGCCCACGCTCGCCATCTTGCGGCCGAACATCGCGCCGAGCACGGTCGCACCGAACGAGATCGCCGTCTGCAGCGTCTGCTGCTTTACCTGCGCCGATTCCTTCTCCACGCGCTGTTCCGCCGTGCGGATGCGCTCGGCGATCCGCTGCAGCTTCGGCGCGTACTTCTGACGCAGCTTCTCGACCGCGAAGTCGCGTTGCTCGCGCGAATCCTGTGTGAGCCGCGCCCGGAACTCACCCTCGCTTTCGCCTGGCGCCGACGTCTGCCGGAGTGCCGCACAGTGCCAGAGCGTCAGCGTCTGCGTCCGGTACGCCCAGTCGGACAGCTGCTTCTGCCAGCTCTTGTACGATGCCGGCCGCGACGCTTCGGCGGGCAATTCGCCGAAGTCGAAACCGGTGAGCGGCTCGCTCTCGACCGCCAACTCGCCGGTGGTCGATTCGTCCCATGCATCCCGCGCCGCGGGCAGGCCCGTCCAGACCGATCGCTCTTCCCAGGCGTCGAGCTTCTGCTTCGCGCTCACGAAGTGCAGCCGCAGCCGGCCGAGCAGGGCGGGACGGTAGTGTCCGCCGGAGTCCGGTTGCCGCACGCGGGCGAAGTTCTCCGTCACACCCGCCTGCACCAGGGGCCGCTCGGCGCTCGCGGTCGGCGCGGACGTGGGCACGGCAACCGGCGGCGCCGCCGCGGGTGTCGCCGGCGTCAGCCGCTTGATCTCCTCGCGCGTCAGCGGGCCCCGCAGGTACGACATTGCCCAGCGCGTCTGCATGACGACCGGCGCGTCCTCATGAACGTTGTGCAGGTAGAACACGCGGGACTGCAGGCCGGAGAGCAGGGAATCGATCGTCTTCCGGTCGAAGCCGCCGGCGCCGGCGGCGGCGCTCTCGAGCCCGTCCAGCACGCGCTGCTTGTCCCGCTCCGTCTGCAGCCGGCCGAGGAACCACGTGCCGGCGTTGGACAGCCCCTTGTAGTCGAGGTCCACCGGGTTCTGCGTCGCCACCACCACGCCCAGCCCGAACGCGCGCGCCTGCTTGAGCAGTGTCAGCATCGGGCCCTTGGACGGCGGATTCGCGACCGGCGGGAAGAAGCCGAAGACCTCGTCCATGTAGACGAGCGCGCGCAGGCTGGTCGAGCCCGGTTGTGTCCGGACCCAGGAGACGACCTCGTTCAGGAGCAGCGTCACGAAGAACATGCGCTCCGCATCCGAGAGGTGCGCGATCGAGAGGATCGAGATGCGCGGCTTGCCCGTTTCCGTCCACAGCAGACGCTGCACGTCGAGTGGCTCGCCCTCGAGCCATGCCGCGAAGCCCGGCGACGCGAGCAGGTTGTTCAACGTCATCGCCAACGTGAAGCGGTCCGCCGACGGGAAGAACGTCTCCAGGTCGAGAACGCCGAGGCGGTCGAACGGCGGCGACTGCACGAGCCGGATCAGGTCGCCGACCTCGAGGTCGCGGCCCGCGCGCCACGCATCGTCGATCAGGCGCGAGATCAGGATGTGCTCACGGCTCCGCACCGGATCCGCTTCCATCCCGAGCAGCGTGAGCAGGCCGGAGGTCGACGCCAGCACCCGCTCGCGCATGGCATCCACGTCTTCCGCGAGCGAGGCCGGCGGCGCCTTCAGCGAGCGCAGCACCGAGATTGGCCGGCCCGCGTTCGAGCCCGGCGTGTAGATCGCGAAGTCCGCCGTCTCGCGGAGCCTTCGGATGCGGTCGCCGTCCTGGCCCCAGTCGGCCAGACCCTTCCGCCACGTGTCCGCGACCGAGCGCGCGTAGTCGGGCACCGACAGGCCCTTCCGCGTCGCATCCGCCGCGCTCACCCAGGGCTCGAAGTCCGACGGCAGCAGGTCCGGGAACGTCAGCAGCAGATTCGCGATGTCGCCCTTCGGATCGATCGCGATTGCCGGCACCGAGTCCATGGCCGCTTCCTCGAGCAGTGTCAGGCACAGCCCCGTCTTCCCCGAGCCGGTCATCCCGACGCACACCGCGTGCGTCGTGAGATCCTTCGCGTCGTACAGGATCGACTCTTCACCCGTCTTGCCCGTTGACGGGTCGTACCGGCGTCCGAGATAAAACGCCCCGAGCTTCTCGTACGGCTGCATTCGTGCCCTCTTCCTGATTCGCTCCGCCCGCCGCGCCCTCCGCCGCAGGTCCCCGCGAATGTACGAACCCCGCCCCCCCGCCCGCCATCCGCCCCCGCTCCCGGCACCGCTCCCACCTCCCACCTCCCGCCGCCCCCGCAAACGCTCCCGCAAACGCTCCCGCCTCCGCTCCCGCCTCCCGGCCCCCCCCGGTTGCGGCCCGGCCCCTTTCGTGTTACCCGATACCGGAATTCCCGACGCGCGCGCAGACGGACCGGCAGCCGGTCCGGGCGGCCCGGCGAATCCGACCGGAACTCGATTGAAACGCGAATACCATCGCTGGTTCAGTCCCGCCCTTCAACGGGATATGGAGCTGCTCGTCTTCGGCCACGAGGGTGCCCGCGTCCTCGTGTTCCCGACGTCGCTCGGCAAGTTCTACGAGTGGGAGGACCGCGGAATGATCGAGACGCTGCGCGGTCCTCTCGAGCGCGGCTGGCTCCAGGTGTTTTGCGTGGACAGTGTCGATGCGGAGAGCTGGTACGCGCGCGACACGCACCCCTCCCACTTTCCGGTCCGGCACGAGCAGTACGAGAAGTACCTGCTATACGAAGTGCTGCCCTTCAGCCTGCACCGGAACCCGGACCCGGTGCTGGTGACGACGGGAGCGAGCTTCGGCGCGTACCACGCGGTCAACTTCGCGTTTCGCCACCCGGACCACGTCAGCCGGGTCGTGGGCCTGTCGGGGATGTACGACATCAAGCGCCTGATCCGGTACTCGGACGAGCGTGTGTACTTCCACGATCCGTCCCACTACATGGTGAACGAGCAAGACCCGGATCGGCTGGAGGCCCTGCGTCGCATCGAGATCGTGCTGGCGATCGGCGAGGACGACCCCAACCGCGGCGACAACGAGCACCTCTCGCACGTGCTCTGGAGCAAGGGAATCTGGCACGCGTTCCGGGTATGGGACGGCTGGGCGCACGACTGGCCCTGGTGGCGGCAGATGGTCGGACTCTACATCGGGGGACACGACTGAGGAGATGGGCATGACGCTGAAGGTGGGTCTCTTCGTAGGCCGGGAATGGTCGTTTCCGCCGGCTCTGATCGAGGAAGTCGAGCGCCGCGACGTGGGCGTGAGCGTCGAGTACGTGAAGGTGGGCGGCGCCCGGCCGGAAGAGCCGTCGCCGTATGCCGTCATCATCGACCGTATCTCGCACGAGGTCCCCTACTACCGGTCGTACCTCAAGAACGCGGTGCTGCAGGGCGTGACGGTGGTCAACAACCCGTTCATGTGGACGGCCGACGACAAGTACTTCGGCGCGGGCCTGGCGCAGCGGCTCGGAGTCGCGCATCCGAAGACGGTCGCGCTGCCCAACAAGGACTACGTCCCCGGTATCGTGCACGAGGAGAGCCTGCGCAACCTCGTGTATCCGCTGCCGTGGGAGGAGATCGCGCAATACGTCGGCATGCCCTGCGTGCTCAAGGACGCGCACGGCGGCGGGTGGAAGGAGGTTTACGTCTGCCATTCGCTGGAGGAGCTGATCGATAACTACAACCGCTCCGGACTGCTCACGATGATCGTGCAGGAGTTCATCGAGTGGGACCAGTTCGTGCGCTGCATCTGCCTCGGCCAGGAAGAGGTCATGCCCATTCGCTACGATCCCGGCGAGCGGCGCTACATTGTCGACCACGCCTACCTGACGCCGGCGCTCGGCGAACGCGTGGTGGCCGATTCGCTGAAGCTGGTTCGCGCCCTCGGCTACGACATGGACTCGATCGAATGGGCGATCCGCGATGGCGTGCCCTATGCCATCGACTTCATGAACCCGGCGCCCGACATGGACGTATACTCGCTCACGCCGCACTACTTCGAGTGGGTCGTCGAACACATGGCCGGCATGGTGATCCGGCTGGCGAAGGCGCCCCGCCGGCAGGACGTCTCGCTGGGCTGGGCCGACCTCTTCACCGCCTCGCGGGGTGGCTGATGTCTCTCCAGGCCGCCATCGACCACTACCACTCGATCCTGCTGAGCGACGGGCTCGCCGCCGACTCGCAGGGACAGCTCGACGACCAGCTGAAGCGACGCGGCCTCTATTTCGGGGACCGCCCTCTCTGCACCGTGCTGCGGCCCCGCTTCCTCACGCCCGGCCAGTACGCCTTCCTGCAGAAGCGCAGCCACCTCGTGCTGACGGCATTCGAGAAGGCCTACAACGCGGCCATCGCCGACGACGTGTTCCTCGACCAGTTCGGGCTCGAGGACTGGGAGCGGGAGCTGATCCGGCCCGACCCCGGGTTCCGCGACCCGAGCCCCGTGTCCCGGCTCGACGCGTTCTTTGTCAGCGAGCGCGGCGGCTTGCGCTACGTGGAGTACAACGCGGAGACGCCCGCCGCGGCCGCCTACAACGACGTGCTCGCGCACGTCTTTCTCGGCCTGCCCGTCATGCGCGAGTTCCTGCGCCGCTACGAGGTGCGGCCCCAGCCGTCGCGCCAGAACGTGATGCATGCTCTGCTCGACGCGTGGCAGCAATGGTCGGGAACGCGGACGCTGCCGCGCATTGCCATCCTCGACTGGCACGACGTGCCCACGTACAGCGAGTTCGTGATCACCGCCGAGTACCTGCGGTCGCAGGGCCTCGACTGCGTCATCGTCGATCCGGGCGAGGTCGAGTATCGCGGCGGCCGGCTGCACGCCGGGGACGGCCCCATCGACCTCATCTACAAGCGCGTTCTCATCAACGAGCTGGTCGAGCGCGGCGGACTCGAGCATCCCGTCATCCGCGCGGTCCGCGAGCGGGCCGTCTGCATGGTGAATCCGTTCCGCTGCAAGATCCTGCACAAGAAGGCCAGTCTCGCCGTGCTCAGCGACGAGCGGAACCGCGACCTGTTCACGGCCGAGGAGCTCGAAGCCATCACGAGTCACGTGCCCTGGACGCGCCGCGTGGAGGACCGCCGCACCCTGTTCGCGGGCCGCGAGGTCGACCTGCTCTCCTTCATCGCCGCGAACCGTGAAGCGCTGGTGCTCAAGCCCAACGACGACTACGGCGGCCGCGGCATCGCGCTGGGCTGGGAGACGGAAGCGTCGGCCTGGGAGGCCATGGTGCGCCAGGCCGCAGCCGGTCCGTGGGTCGTGCAGGAACGCGTCGAGATTCCCGTCGAGCCCTATCCGACGCTGGTCGGTGGCACCGTCGAGTTCCGCGACCGCATCATGGACACTGCGCCGTTCGTCTACTATGGCGCGTACGTCGATGGGTGTCTGACCCGTCTCTCCACCGCATCGCTCGTGAACGTGACCGCGGGCGGTGGCTCGAGCCTGGCGACGTTCGTCGTCGAGAACCGCTGAGTGGGAGTTCCGTCATGAAGGCGCCATCCCTCACCATCGGTATCGAAGAAGAATACCAGATCATCGACCCGGAGACGCGTGAGCTCCGCTCCTACATTACGGAGATCCTGAAGGAGGACGAGGTCGTTCTCCGCGAGGTGAAGCCGGAGCTGCACCAGTCGATCGTCGAGGTCGGAACCACCGTCTGCCGGACGCCGGCCGAGGCCGGCCACGAGCTGCGCCGGCTGCGCCGCATGGTCAACGGCCTCGCGGCGCGCAAGGGTCTCCGCATCGCGGCGGCCGGGACGCACCCGTTCTCCTCGTGGCTGACGCAGGAGATCACGCCACTCGAGCGCTACATCGGCGTGCGCCAGGATATGCAGCTGCTGGCGCAGCAGCTTCTGATCTTCGGGACCCACATCCACATCGGCATCGAGGACCGGGAATTCCTGATCGATGCCATGAACGTGGCCCGCTACTTCCTGCCGCACCTGCTCTGTCTTTCCTCCAGCTCGCCGTTCTGGGTGGGTGAAGAGACGGGCCTGAAATCCTACCGCAGCGTGCTGTTCCGCAATTTCCCGCGGACCGGATTGCCGCGCCCGTTCAGCTCCTGGGGCGATTTCAAGTATCTGGAGGAGACGCTGGTGCGTACCGGCTGCATCCCGGACGGCACCAAGATCTACTGGGACGTGCGGCCGCACCCGCTGTATCCCACGCTCGAGTTCCGGGTACTCAATGTCTGTACGCGTGTCGACGAGGCGATGTGCCTGGCGGCGATCCTGCAGGCGATCGTGGCGAAGCTCTGGAAGATGCGGCGCGACAACACGACGTTCCGCGTGTATCCCTCGGACCTGATCGAGGAGAACAAGTGGCGCGCCGTCCGCTACGGACTGGAGGGCAGCCTGATCGACTTCGGCAAGCAGCAGGAGCTGCCGGCCCGCGTGCTCATCCGTGAGCTGCTCGATTGGTTCATCGATGACGTGGTGGACGAGTTGGGTACGAGGGCGGAGGTCGAGTACGTCGATCACATTCTCGAGCACGGCGCCAGCGCGGACCGCCAGCTGGCGGTGTGGCGGCGGACGGGCGATCTCAAGGCTGTTGTCGACCACCTGATTGCCGAGACTATGGAAGGGAACGCCGGGAGCGAACCTGCGTGACAGGTGATCCGCGCCGGCCGACAGGAGACAGCGACAGGAACATGGACTCACGAGCCGTGGTCGGCGTGCCGACACAGACCCTTCAGGCGATCGACGATATCCCGAGCGCGCTGCCCCATTCCTGGGTGATGAGCCGCCGCTACATCACGGCGCTCGCGCTCACCGGGGTGGTGCCTCTGCTGGTGCCGCTGCTGGACGATGACGAAGCCACGCTGCGCGCGATCTACGACCGGCTCGACGGCGTCTTCCTCGCCGGCGGTGTCGACATGGACCCGGCGCTGTACGGCGAGACGCGGCACGAGCTCTGCGGCCGCGTGGATCCCGCCCGCGACACGGTCGAGCTGTTACTCACCCGCTGGGCGCTGGCGGATGGCAAGCCGGTGTTCGGTGTCTGCCGGGGGCTGCAACTACTGAACGTCGCATTGGGCGGCACCCTCTGGCAGGACTGCACGCTGTACCCGCGCTCGATCAAGCACGACTTCTTCCCCAGTCAGGGCTTCCACCGCGACCACCCGGCGCACGAGGTCACGCTGGCGGCCGGGTCCGGCCTGCGGCGCACGTTCGGCGCGGACACGATCACGGTCAACAGCATGCATCACCAGGGGATCCGCAAGCTCGGCCGCGGGCTCCGAGCCACGGCGACGGCCGCCGATGGCCTGGTCGAGGCCGTGGAGCTGGAGGGCGATCGTTTCGCGGTGGCGGTCCAGTGGCATCCGGAAGCGTTGATCGACGATTGCGACCGGACCATGACCCTGTTCCGGGAGTTCGCCGACGCCTGCCTGGCATGGGCCGCGGCCCGGGGCGAGGCTAGCCGGCCGGTGAGATCACGCCGGCGAGCATGAAGCGGAGCAGGGCGGGCAGGCGGCGCCCCCAACTGACTTCGTCGTGCCGTCCGCCCTCCTCGATGACGAATCCGAGCTCGCGGCCGGACCGGTAGCCCCGCTCGACCAGCACGTCCCGCATCCGCTCCACGTCCGCGACCACGAACGAGCCTTCGCTGCTCCCCGCATCCAGCCAGATCCGGCCCGGCCGCCGCGGCTGTTGCCGCACCCACTCGAAGATCGCGCGCTTCGCGAACCACAGGGACGGGCTCATCGCGCCCGCGAAACCGAAGACGTCCGGACGCTCGAAGTATGCGAACAGGCTTACCAGCCCGCCCATCGACGAGCCGACCACGGCCGTGGAATCCGGGCCGGTCCGAGTGCGGAACGCTTCATCGACCGCCGGCTTCACCCGGTTGGTGAGGAAGAAGACGTAGTCGCGGGCGAGGCCGCCGCCACGCGGGCCGTCGGCGAACGGACTGTACTCGTCGATCCGGCGCGGACCCGCGTTCGGGACCCCGACGATGATCGCCTCGTGGCCGTCCTCCGCGAGGGACTCGATGACCCGGTCCGCGCGCCACGCGCCCGCAAAGCTGGTGGCAGGGTCGAAGAGATTCTGCCCGTCGTGCATGTACACGACGGGATAGCGCCGTCGGCTGACGCCGTACGAGGGCGGCAGGCAGACCAGCAGGTCGCGGTGGTTCCCGAGGCGTGGACTGAAGACGTCGCGGAGCACCTTGAGGCGGATTCCGCCCGCGGCCCGACGCCCCCCGATCGCGTAGTCGAACCAGCCTTGCGCGCTGCCGCTCATGCGGAGGGCCGGTCAGGCGCCGGCAACGAGGCGAGGAAGTCGGCCCGGAACCGCTCCATGTAGCGCACCAGCAGGTCTGAAACCCGGCCGTGATCGGCGGACACGATGGCCAGGCCCGCGTGGTGCCGCCTGTTGAGACGCCAGGCGATCTCCGGGTCGTCATAGGCCGACAGGTCGGGCCATTCCTGCCGGGCGAGCGAGATCAGCAGGCCGCCGTAGTCGCTACGCGCTGCCGGTGGCGCGTAGGTTTGCCGCCGGATCCGCGACACTTCGAGCCGGGCCCATTCGCGCCAGAGGTTGACGCCCGTAGACGTCTCCACGAGGTCCGCGATGTGGGCGCCGCCGACCCGTGCGGCCGACTCGAGGAAACGGAAACGATCGTCCGGGCCGCGGATGAACTCCGTGTGGAACACGCCGCGTTCGAGGCCGAGCGCCGCCTGCACCGCCGTCTGCGCAGCGAGGGCGTCCTCCTCTTCGGTCCCTCCGTGCACGAGCGTGGTCGAGCCGAAGAGACCGCCGCCGTGCGCCACGTCGAACGGTGGCGCGATGTAGCGGTGGGCCGCCGCGAACACGACACGGTGCTCAGCGACCACGCCATCCACGTGGTACACGGCGCCCGGCACGTACTCCTCCAACAGGAAGCGCGAACGCCGGTCGCCCAGCTCGTCCAGGAAGCGGGCCACGTCGGCGACCTCGAAGAGCTTGCGGATCCCGATCGCGGCCGCCTCGGTCCGCGGCTTCAATACCCACGGTGGCGGGACGGCCTCGAGGAAGTTTCGCACGTCCTCGTCGTTGAACACCGCGGTGAAGCGCGGCACGGGTACGCCCGCCTCCGCCGTCCGCTGCCGCATGGCCAGCTTGTCGCGGAAGAAGCGCACGCCGGTCTCGCCGAGACCGGGCACGCGCAGGTGCTCGCGCAGACTGGCGGCGAGTTCGAGGTCGAATTCGTCGAGCGGCACGATCGCGTCGAACGTGCGGCTGCGAGCGAGGTAGCTTACCCCGTCGATCACGTGGGCCCGGTTGTCGAAGTCCGCCATGTGGAAGAACTCGTCGATCGCTTCCCGCGGCCAGTCCGCATCGCGGAGCTTCTCGACGGTCACCAGAACGGTGTCGCAGTTGAGAGCCCGGCACTCGCGCAGGAAGTCGGCGCCCTTCTCGTAGCTGGCCAGACAGAGGATCGTGGGTCGCATCTCACGGTGCCGGAGTCGGGGATCGGGCCGGACGCGTTGGCCGCGTCCGGAAGCGAACCAAGATGCCGGGATGGCGTGAGAGGGGCAACGAACCGACCCTTCCTGGGGCGAAGACCGCCCGTCCCGGGACCCCCGGTCTCCCCCCGACCATCAACTCTGGGGATCACCAGGTCGAAATTCAACAAATAAGGGGAGATGGGGGGATATCCGACGGATGAGCTTCGAACCCGAAAAGCGCCGACCTGGACCACTCCCGGTGTGGTACCTCGGCAGGCCCGCCGTTCCGCGACGGGCCGTTCTGTTGAGCATCGTGGCGCTGATCATCCCGATCGGTGCCACGCTCGTCGTGCCCGACGCCACCGAGGAATATCAGGTGCTCGTCTGGCTGCTCCTGCTCGTTCCCGCCTTCCTGCTCGCCTACTTCCGCGGCTGGCGCGGTGTCGCGGCCGCGCTCGCACTCGGCATGGCGGTAATGGCGGCCGTGCAGGCGCTCCTCGCGGTCTGGGGCTATGCCCCCACCCACGCCGCACTCATGATCGGCGTAACCGTCTCCTACGTGCTCATCGCACTCGGCATCGGATTCCTGTCCGACCAGCTTCACCAGGCCCGGATGGTGGCGGAGGAGCTCGCCCTCACCGATGAACTGACCGCGCTCCCCAACCGACGGCACGTCGGTCTCATGCTGGAACGGGAGTTTGCGGCCGGCCAGCGCGGACGCCCGCTGGTCGTCGCTTCCTTCGATCTCGATCGCTTCAAGGACTACAACGACCGCTACGGCCACAACGCCGGCGACGACGCCCTGCGCGCATTCGGGCACGTGCTCTCGACCCTCACCCGGACCATGAACGTGTCCGGCCGGTGGGGCGGCGAGGAGTTCCTGGCCGTGCTATCTTCGTCCGACGTCGCGGGCGCACTCGTCTTCGTCGACCGCGTCCGCGCACGGCTCCGCGAGACCCAGCTCAAGCGGGGTTCCGTCAGCGTCTGCATCGGCGTGGCAGCCTTCAACCCGGCCATGCGCAACGTCGAGGATCTCCTCATTGCGGCCGACGTCGCTCTCTACGAAGCCAAGGCCGTGGGTCCCGATTCCGTACGCGTCTACCAGTCGCCCGCCGCGAGCATGCGCACGGCCTGACGGCCGGCCCTCACACGATCGGTCGCCCGATCGCCAGGATCCCGCCCACCACCAGCACCAGCGCGAGTAGCGCACCCGCCATCAGCGCTCCGCCCACCTGCCGCTCCGCCGGCCGCCGCTTGAACGCGACGCCCGCCGCGTGCGCCACCGCGAGCGCCAGCAGCATCATCGTGAAGTGGCCAATGAAGCGAGGTTGGAACGGGCGCGTCGCCAGCATCGCGACGCCCACGAGCACCTGCAGGTCGAGCAGGCCGACGAATGCCTTCCATACGCCGCGCAACCCGCGACCCGCCGGCCGGGTCCGGTTCATCGCCCCCAACACGATCGAGCAGGTCGCGGTGAACAGCACCAGGTAGCGGATCCCCGAATGCAGCCCCAGTACGAATGCCGCCATTTCGACCTCGTTCCTCACGTTCAGAATGGGCTCGCAAGGTAGGTCCGGCACCGGCCCTTCGGCAAACCCGCATCAACTGGCCGGCGGCGTGCCAATGCCGTATCGTATCCCGCCCGGCCGGCGCAGCGGTGCCGGCCGATTACACCTACCCAGCCAGGGGGTTCGTAATGCGGGCCATTCGACGCATTGTCGCGACCGTCCTTTTCGTTTCCTTCGCGCCATCGGCCAGGCTCCTCGCGCAATCGCGCGTGACTTCGCCGACGGAGCAGTTCGGTCACGAAATCGGCGCGGACTACGTGCTGCCGGACTACACGCAGTTCATGGCGTACTTCCAGAAGCTTGCGAGCGAGTCGGACCGGATGGTGTTGGACACCATCGGGTACACGGCCGAGGGCCGGCCGCAGCTCATGGCGATCATCACCTCGCCCGCGAACCAGCGGAATCTCGCGCACTACAAGGAGATCTCGCGACGGCTCGCGCTGGCCAGCGGGCTCACCGATGACGAGGCGCACCGACTCGCGGCCGAAGGCAAGGCGGTGGTATGGATCGATGGCGGGTTGCATGCCACGGAGGTGCTGGGCGCGCAGCAGCTCATGGAGACGGTCTACCAGCTGGTGAGCGGGAACGATCCCGAGACGCTCCGCTTCCTCGACGATCTGATCATCCTGGCCACGCACGCGAACCCGGACGGGATGGAGCTGGTGTCGGACTGGTACATGCGGAACCCGGATCCCATGGAACGCTCGACCGGCGGGATCCCGCGGCTCTACCAGAAGTACGTCGGCCACGACAACAACCGGGACTTCTACGCATCCACGCAGCCGGAAACCGAGAACATGAACCGGATCATGTTCCGGGAGTGGTTCCCGCAGATCGTGTACAACCACCACCAGACGGGACCGGCCGGGACCGTGATGTTCGCGCCGCCGTTCCGCGACCCGCCCAACTACCATTTCGATCCGCTCATCATCACGGGGATCGACATGGTGGCCGCGTCGATGCACAACCGCTTCCTGCTGGAGAACAAGGGAGGCGTCACGATGCGCTCGGGCGCGAGCTACTCCACGTGGTGGAACGGCGGGCTGCGCACGTCGGCGTACTTCCACAACATGATCGGGCTGCTCACGGAGACGATCGGCAACCCGACGCCGCAGGCGATCCCGTTCATGCCGAGTCGCCAGCTGACCAAGGGCGACCTGCCGTTGCCGATCGAGCCGCAGCCGTGGCATTTCCGCCAGTCGATCGACTACTCGGTGACGGCGAACAAGGCCGTGCTGGACATCGCATCGCGGCGGAAGGACGAGTTCCTGTACTACATGTACAAGATGGGCAAGGACGAGATCGGCTTCGGCAGTGGTGACCACTGGACCGACTACCCGAAGCGGATCGAGGCGGCGAACGAAGCCCTGGCGGAGGCGCGCGGCGCCGGCCAGACGGCCGGTGGCCGGGGCGGCCGGGGCGGCAGCCGTGACGATTTTCTGCGGCTGCTGCGCGCGCCGGATCAGCGCGATGCGCGGGGCTACATACTGCCGTCCGATCAGCCCGACTTCCCGACGGCGACGAAGTTCATCGAAGCGCTGCTTGAGAACGGGGTAGAGGTCCAGCGTGCGACCGGCAGCTTCCAGGTCGCGGGCAAGACCTACCCCGCGGGCTCGTACGTGGTGAAGTCGGCGCAGGCGTTCCGTCCGCACGTGCTCGACATGTTCGAGCCGCAGGACCACCCCAACGACTTCCCGTACCCGGGCGGACCGCCGACGCCGCCCTACGACAACGCCGGCTACACGCTGGCGTTCCAGATGGGCGTGCAGTTCGATCGGATCCTCGACGGCTTCGACGGGCCGTTCGAGACGATCGAAGGTGTTGACATCGCGCCGCCGCCGGGCCGCATCACGGGTTCGGGTGGCGCCGGCTGGCTGCTCGGCCACGAGACCAACGACGCGTTCATCGTGATCAACCGCCTGATGAAGGCGGGTGCCGACGTGTTCTGGATGGCGCAGCCGTTCGGGGCGCACGCGGCCGGTACGTACTTCATTCCATCATCGGGCAAGGCCCGTGACATCGTGCAGACGGCGGCGCGCGAGCTGGGGCTTTCGTTCGAGGCGACGGGCTCACGGCCCTCGGGCGCGGCCTTCCGCCTGCACCCCGTGCGTATCGGTCTCTCGGACCGGTACGGCGGTTCCATGCCGTCCGGCTGGGTCCGCTGGATCCTCGAGCAGTTCGAATTCCCGTACGAGTTGGTGTTTCCGCAGGCCCTCGATGCGGGGAACCTCAACCGCAAGTTCGATGTGCTGATCTTCGCGGACGGCAGCATTCCGGGCGTATCGTCGGGTGGCCGGGGCGGGTTCGGTGGTGGTGGCGGCCGCGACACGGCGAGCATTCCGGCCGAGTACCGCTCGAGGCTCGGCAGTATCACCGCCAGCGAGACGATCCCGCAGCTGAAGGCGTTCCTCGAGGCGGGCGGCACGGTCCTGACGATCGGCAGCTCGACGAGCCTCGCCGAACACCTGAGCCTGCCCGTCAAGGACGCCATCGTCGAGGTCGTCGATGGCCAGGAACGGCCGGTCCCGAGGACCGAGTACTACGTGCCCGGCTCCTTGCTCAAGGCCCGCTACGACCAGACACAGCCGCTTGCGCACGGGATGCCGGAGCACGGCGACGTGTTCTTCGACAACAGCCCCGTGTTCCGCCTCGAGCCGGACGCGGCGCAGAAGGGTGTCGTACCCGTCGCGTGGTTCGACTCGGCGAGCCCGCTCCACAGTGGCTGGGCCTGGGGTCAGACCTACCTGCAGGATGGCGTGGAAGTCGTCGAAGCGAAGGTCGGGAAAGGCAAGCTCTTCCTGTACGGACCCGAGATCACGTTTCGGGGCCAGCCGCACGGCACGTTCAAGCTGCTCTTCAACGGGATCTACTACGGCCCGGCGGAGAGCACGACCGTCCGCTGACGTAGCGGCCCGGAACGGGGAAGGGGCGCGAGCCGATCGGTTCGCGCCCCTTCCTTTCGATCCGTCGATCCGTCGATCCGTCGGTCAGTCCGTGAGACCGATCGCGGCCGCGTGCTCGCACGCTTGCGCCGTTTCCCGGAAGGCCAGGAACGGGATCGACAGCTCCGCCAGTCGTTCCGCGCACGCCGCCAGCACCCTTCTCCGCCGTTCGTCGTCGGCCACTTCGCGGATGTAAACGGCGAGGATGCGGCCGGGGTGTTGCAACGCCGTTTCCTCGTAGATCGCGGGGTCCGCCTGTCCATTGTCGCCGATCAGCGCGAAGCGGAGGCCGGGATAGACGCGCAGCAGGTGGTCGATGCGCACGCGCTTGTGCTGGCGGTGCGTGGCCCGCGGCATCCCCCGTTCGGGCAGGCCCCAGTCCTTGAGCAGGAGTGGACCGACCGGAATCCCGTTGTATGCCATGAAATCGACGAGCACGTCGTGGAGATTCCACGGGCTGCTCGACAGGTAGAAGAACGGGTTGGGTCCGCGCCCGCCCGCGCCACGCTCGAGCCGTGCGTAGAAGCCGGCGACGCCGGCGAATGGCCGCCGGGTCCGGGCGTTCTCGAAGAGCACGGTTCGCATCATCCGGATGGGGCGGGTCGCATGCGTCTCGATCACCGTGTCATCGACATCGCTGATGACGGCGAAGCCGGCGGTCTCCGCCGGGGCGAGCACCGGCGCCACCGCCGTCACGGCGGGCCAGTCGATGCCGGCCGGCGCCTGCAGTCGCACGGTGGCCTCGTGCCAGAGGCGGCCGGCCGGGAGCGGCGCGTCGAGGCCGATCCGGGCGCGGAAGTGTCCTTCCTGGTCGCTCACCGCTTCCGCCCGCGACCCGCCCAGCTCGATGCGGAGCCGCACGCCGGGCGTTTCGTCCGTCTCCAGGCGGCGGTACGTGTTCACCAGGTTGCGCCACCAGGGATCGGCGTCACCAGCCTCCGCCACGGGTGCGTCGGCGAGGAGCCTGCCGAACACGAAAGCTTCCTTCGTGTTCGCGTACCCGTGATAGGCGTCGATGCGAGGAGGCTCCCGGGGGACGGAGGGGCTGCGGGCCGCCGTCGCTTCGATGCGTTCACCGATACGGCGGACCATTCGCTGGAAGTCGCTCACCGGCCGGGCGCGGAACCGGCGGGCACGGTCGCCGCCATGTCTCGCAGGCAGCCATGTCTCTGCATATCTTCAACATAGCATGTGTGGAAGGTATACGCTCACCGCATCCGCCGACGACCTCGCGGCCGAGTTCGGCGTCGATGTGCCGGCCGACTACGTGCCCCGGTACAACATCGCGCCGCAGCAACCGGTTGCCGTCATCGGCCTCGACGGCGGCGGCCGGCCGCGGTTCGCGTTTCTGCGCTGGGGCCTCGTCCCGTGGTGGTTCTCGCCGGAACAGGCGAAGAGCGGCCCCATCAACGCGCGCGCCGAGACGGTGGCCTCGAAGCCGACGTTCCGCGAAGCGTTCCGCGAGCGTCGCTGCCTGATCATTGCGGACGGGTTCTACGAATGGAAACGGGAAGGACGAGTCCGCATCCCATACCGCTTCCGAATTCACGGTGGCGGCCTGGTCGCATTCGCCGGGTTGTGGGAACGCTGGGGCAAGGGCGACGAGCCGCTTCACACCTGCGCGATCGTGACCACCGCGGCCAGCGGTGCCGTGGCTACGATCCACGACCGCATGCCTGCCATCCTGTCGCCCGGTGACCGCGAACGCTGGATCGACCCGGATACTGACGTGGCCGCGCTGCGCGCCCTGCTGGCCCCGTTCGAAGACCGGCGCCTCGAATCGTACCGGGTTTCACGCCTGGTGAACTCGGTCGCCAACGAGACGCCGGCCTGTATCGAGCCGGCCTGATCCCGCCCGGAACCGACCGCGGGCGCGAGTGCGGCCCCGCGACCGGCCACGCCGTGGCGTCAGCCGTTGAGTATGGCGCGGATCTTGGTGATCAGCATGTCCACGGCGACGGTGTTCAGGCCGCCCTGTGGGACGATGATGTCGGCCCAGCGTTTGCTTGGCTCGACGAACTCGAGGTGCATGCTGCCTTCGATGTCGCCGGCAAGATGCCCGCTCCGCCAACCTCTGACAAGCGACGAAGGGCGGCCCCCCGTCGAGGAGCCGCCCATTCCGTCAATGGACCCGGAACGTCTGGAGATTACCGCAGTCGCAGGCTCAGGCCCGCCCGGAACAGCCACATGTGCGAGGGATCCGCATCCACGGAGAAGCCATTCGCCTGATAGATGACATCATAGCGGCGGGCGAATTCCGTCTTGTTCCACAGCGTGTAATAGTCCTCCACGCCTGCCTGGATGGCCAGTGAATTCCAGCCGAGCGGGATCTCCGCGTTGGCGCCGAAATTCACGGCCCAGTGGGTCAGCGGATCGAGCAGCGGCGCGTCGAGCGATGGATCCGCCTTGGGCATCTCCCGGATGAATGCCGGGCCCGCGAAGAGGGTCGCCGTCACGCTGTGTACCTGCAGCTCCGACACCTCCTCGCGCAGGCGGAGGGCGAGGGCACCCTTGGCCAGCAGGAAATCGCTGCCCACATGGGTGACGAGCTGGCCATCGCTCATCGAGTGCTCCGTGGTCGGACCGCGCGAGATGAGCGCGGCCGATCCGATGATCGCGAGCCGGTCGACCGCCCGGACCTCGAGCGCCAGGCCCGCCGCGGCCCCGCTGCCCAGCTTCACATCGATGTCGGTCGAAGTGGTGGCGCCCTGCGATGTGAAGGTCCAGCGCTCGAGGCGGCTGACGGAAGGGGCCTGGCCGATGAACGGCGTGACCCGGATGCGCGGGCCCGTCGCCGATCCGCCGAGATCCGGAAGGAACGACTGTGCGACGCCCATGCCGGGGAGAAGCACGATCGCCATGGTGGCGGCACTGAATGCTCGTTTCATGGGGAGACTCCTGTACGGGGCAGGTGGGCTCGGCGACCGTCCCTGGGCGGCCGGTCCCATCTGCATCATCTTCAGGATCGGGTGTTTCGAGGAGTCGCTTTAGGTGCCTGATTCGCGTGCGATCCGGCGCAGCCGCTTTCCCGCCTGCCGGAGCGTTTCCAGCCGTTTGCAAAACGCGAACCGGACCAGGCCGGCGCCGGCGCCACGTTCGTGGAAGAAACTCGACCCGGGTACCGGGACGACCCCCGGACCCCCGTCCGCGGCGCCACCGCCGCGCGCCAGCCACATTGAATAGGCGACGTCGTCACGGTCCGTCAGGCCGGTGATGTCCGCCAGCACGTAGTACGCGCCCGCTGGGGCGGAGCAGCCGAAGCCGGCATCGCGAAGCGCCGTCACGAGCACGTCGCGTCGGGCGCGATACTCTCCAGCCAGGCCCTCGTAGTACGACGGTCCGAGCGTCTCCAGCGCCACCGCGCATGCTTCCTGCAGCGGTGCGGGCGCGCCGACCGTGAGGAAGTCGTGGACCTTGCGGATGGCGGCCGTCAGGCTGGCCGGCGCGACGATCGTCCCGACTCGCCAGCCGGTCACGCTGAACGTCTTGGAAAAGCCGCTGATGGTGATCGTGCGTTCGCGCATGCCGTCCAGGGTCGCGATCGGGATGTGCGCCGCGTCGTAGAGGATGTGCTCGTAGATCTCGTCCGTGACCGCCAGCAGGTCGTGGCGCAGGCATCGTTCCGCCAGACCCTGCAGCTCCGCCCGCGACAGCACGCGGCCCGTCGGGTTGTTGGGGGTATTGACGATGATCGCACGGGTGCGCGGACCGATCGCCGCATCGATCCGGTCGAAGTCGAGCTCGGCCGCCGGGTCCATCGGCACCCAGCGGGGACGCGCGCCGCACAGGATCGCGTCCGGCCCGTAATTCTCGTAGAACGGCTCGAATACGATCACCTCGTCGCCCGGATCGATCACCGCCAGCAGCGCCGACGCCATCGCCTCCGTGGCGCCGCACGTCACGGTCACCTCCCGCGCCTCGTCTACTGCCATCCCGTAGTCGCGCGCGTACTTCGCGGCAAGCGCCCGGCGCAGCCGGGGCGCGCCCCACGTGACCGCGTACTGGTTCACGTCCGCGCGGATTGCTGCGCACGCCGCCTCCTTGAGCACGTCCGGCGCGGGGAAGTCCGGAAATCCCTGGGCCAGATTGATCGCGCCCGTTTCCGCGGCGACCCGGGTCATCTCCCGGATCACGGACTCGGTGAAACCGTGGGTTCGCGCAGCCGTGCGGCTCATTGCCCGCCTCTTTCTCATGGACCTGGCGCCGGGAGCGGCGCTGTCGTTCCGGCCTCCGGAACGTAGGCGCTGGCCGGACCCCGGCAAGCTGGAGGCCCGGGTGAGACCGGCCCGACCGGGGCCCGCCGGTTCCGCGCGGTCGCACCGCACGGCTGGCCGCTCGTCCGGGCTTTCGCCATCTTGGCCGGGGTACCAATGGCAGGCCACACACAACGAGGAAACGATGGGAAGCAGCAACAGCTTCGGCGCCCGCTCCACTCTGCGCTCGGGCGCCCACGACTACGAGATCTTCCGGCTGCCGGCTCTCGAAGACGCCGGCCTCCCGGTGAATCGCCTTCCGTACTCGCTACGGATCCTGCTGGAGGCCCTGCTCCGCTACGAGGACGGTTTCGCGGTCAAGGCGGACGACATCGAGGCGCTCGCCCGCTGGGACCCCGCGGCCGAACCGTCGCGCGAGATCGCGTTCACGCCGGCCCGCGTCCTGATGCAGGACTTCACCGGCGTTCCCGCAGTGGTCGATCTCGCCGCGATGCGGGAAGCGGTCCAGGCGATGGGCGGGAAGCCCGAGTCCATCAACCCGCTGCAGCCCGCCGAGCTCGTGATCGACCACTCCGTGCAGGTCGATGAGTTCGGCACCCGCATCGCGTTCAACCACAACGTCGAGATGGAGTACCACCGGAACCGCGAGCGCTACGCCTTCCTGCGCTGGGGCCAGCAGTCGCTCCGCAACTTCCGCGTCGTCCCGCCGGGTACCGGCATCGTGCACCAGGTCAACCTCGAGTATCTCGCGCGCGTCGTGTTCAGCGCCACCGGCGAAGACGGCGTCGCCCGGGCCTACCCGGACACGCTCGTTGGCACCGACTCGCACAGCACCATGATCAACGGGCTCGGCGTACTCGGCTGGGGCGTCGGCGGGATCGAAGCGGAGGCCGCGATGCTGGGGCAGCCGGTTTCGATGCTGATCCCGCAGGTCATCGGGTTCCGGATCAACGGCCGGTTGAAGGAGGGCGTCACGGCTACCGACCTCGTGCTCACGGTGACGGAGATGCTCCGGCGGCGCGGCGTGGTCGGCAAGTTCGTCGAGTTCTTCGGCGCCGGCCTGTCCTCACTGCGGCTCGCCGATCGTGCGACCATCGCGAACATGGCGCCGGAATATGGCGCGACCTGCGGCATCTTCCCGGTCGATGAGGCGACGCTCGACTACCTGACGTTCAGCGGGCGCGCGCCCGAGCAGGTCGAGCTGGTGCGCGCCTACATGAAGGAGCAGGGCCTGTTCCGGACGGACGCCGGTGCGGACTCGGAGTACACCGATGTGCTCGAGCTCGATCTCGCCGACGTCGAGCCCAGCCTTGCCGGGCCGCGCCGGCCCCAGGACCGCGTCCGGTTGTCCGACCTGAAGACGTCGTTCGCCAACAGTCTCGAGACGCTCAAGGCCGGGGTCCGGCCGGCTGCTGCGGGGAACGGCGACGGCGGCCTCGAGCTCGACGACGGTGCCGTCGTGATCGCCGCGATCACGAGTTGCACCAACACCTCGAATCCGTCCGTCATGATCGCGGCCGGGCTGGTCGCGAGGAAGGCGGCCGCGCTCGGCCTGCAGAGCAAGCCGTGGGTCAAGACGAGCCTGGCCCCCGGCTCCAAGGTCGTGACCGACTACCTCGACCACGCTGGACTGACCGCCGACCTCGATCAACTCGGCTTCAACCTCGTCGGGTACGGCTGCACGACCTGCATTGGCAACAGCGGACCGCTTCCGCAGGAGGTGTCGCGCGCGATCCAGCAGGGCGGGCTCGCGGTCGCCGCCGTGCTCAGCGGCAATCGCAACTTCGAGGGCCGCATCAGCTCCGAGGTGCGTGCCAACTACCTCGCCTCGCCGCCGCTCGTCGTCGCCTTCGCGCTGGCCGGGCGCGTCGACATCGATCTCTTCAACGAGCCGCTCGGAACCGGCAGCAACGGCCAGCCCGTCTTCCTGCGCGACATCTGGCCGACGCAGGCGGAGATCGAGGCCGTCATGAAGGCATTGGTGCTGCCCGAGATGTTCCGGAAGGAGTACGCGTCCGTTTTCGACGGCGATGAAACCTGGCGCGGACTGCCCGTGCCCGAGTCCGAGATCTACGAATGGGATGCCGCGTCCACGTACATCCGGCGGCCGCCGTTCTTCGAGGGAATGCCCGTACAAGCTGCGGAAATCGAGGACCTGCATGGCGCGCGCGTGCTCGCACTCCTCGGCGACAGCATCACGACCGACCACATCTCGCCGGCAGGCTCGATCAAGAAGGACAGCCCCGCCGGCCGCTACCTCGTGGAGCACGGTGTCGAGCCGCGTGACTTCAACTCCTACGGCTCACGCCGCGGCAACCACGAAGTCATGATGCGGGGGACGTTCGCCAACGTGCGGCTGCGCAACCAGCTCGTGCCCGGCGTCGAGGGCGGCATGACCGCACACCTGCCTGACGGCGAGGTCATGTCGATCTACGATGCCGCGATGGAGTACGTGGGCGACGACGTCCCGCTCGTCATCCTCGCGGGCAAGGAGTACGGCACCGGATCGTCACGCGACTGGGCCGCCAAGGGGCCGCGACTGCTCGGCGTGCGTGCCGTCATCGCCGAGAGCTATGAACGCATTCACCGCTCCAACCTGGTCGGCATGGGCGTCCTGCCGCTGCAGTACCGGAGCGGCGAGAACGCGGCATCGCTCGGGCTCGACGGCCGCGAGGTCTTCGATTTCGCAGGTCTCGCCGAAGCGCTCGCGCCCGGCGCGCCGGCACCACGGACCGTCACCGTGCGCGCCACCACGGCCGACGGTTCCACGAAGAGCTTCCGCGCCGTCGTGCGGATCGACACACCCAACGAGATCGAGTACTTCCGGCACGGCGGCATCCTGCAGTACGTCGTCCGCCAGCTCGCCGGCGCCGGGCACTAGGCCGTAGCGCCCGGCACTGCGAACGGGGCCGCGGCTTTGTGCCGCGGCCCCGTTCTTCACGCTCGCCGATCCGTCTTCACGCCGACCGCTCTATCTCCAGTCCAGCGATCCGTGGTAGTCAGAGTCGTAGTAGCCCGTGTCGAACTCGTACGGGTCGGGGATCCCCCACTGCAGCCAGACCTCCGGTCCGTTCCAGGGCCAGGCGTACGCGCCTCGCCGGTACCATTGATCGTGCTCGTACTCGAGACGGTCGTGCAGCGCCTCGTGAGCCCGGTACCAGCCCTCCGTGTAGCCGCGCCAGCCGTAGCGAAGGTGCCACTCCTCGTGGATCCGGTCCAGACGCTCGTGCAGCCACGCGTGATTCTGGCTCCAGCCGTAGTGCGCGTCCCACGAGTTCCAGAACAGGTTCACGTGCCACGCGAAGCTCACGCCGCGCGGAGCGAACCGGAACCCGATCCACCAGCCCGGGATTGGACCGCCCCGCCAGTTCCACAGGCGGTCGCGCTCCCAGTACCGGTACCATTCGCGGTCGCGATTCGCGTACCAGTTCCGGTTCCGGTTCCGGTCCCAGTCCCAGCCGCGATTCCAGCCGGCGCCCGTCGCGTACCCGCGAACCACGCCGCGCGGCGGCGTCCGGTTCCGATCCGACGGACGGGGCTCGATGCGACCGGGCGGTCCACCGTTGCCGCGCCCGTTCGCCGTGCCCGGTATCACCCGTGTCGCCTGGTTTCGGGTGGTCTGACCGCTACCCACGCCCGGGATCGACCGCGTTGCGCGGGTGCGATCCGGTTCGTTGACACGGCTCTGGTCGGTTCCCGCGCGGCCCGCCGTCCCACTCGTGCGAGGCTGCGCCGTCCGATCGCCGATCCGGCCCGATGCCGTTCCACCCGATTGCGCCGGTGGCGGCGTCGAACGCGTGTTCGGCGGCATCGTCCGCGTATTCGGCGGCGGTGTCCGCGACGGTTGCGTGCGCGACTGCGTGGTGCCACTCGCCCGGCCCTGCGCCGTCCGCGTCTGTGTCTGGCTCGGCGTGGTCCGGGTCTGCGTCTGCGCCCGGCTCGGCGTGGTCCGGGTCTGCGTCTGCGCCCGGCTCTGTGTGGTTCGGGTCTGCGTCTGCGCGCGGCTCTGCGTGGTTTGGGTCTGCGTCCGCGCGCGGCTCTGCGTCGCCCGGCCCTGCGTGCTACTCGTCCGGCCCTGTGCCTGCCCTCGCGCCGTGCCGCGACTCTGTTGCGTCGTACGCGCCGTCGAACCGCTGCTCGTCCGGGATTTGCCCATCCGGTCCGCAACCTGCGCGTCCGCGCCGAACGCCATGCCCAGCGACAGTGCCGTTGCGACCACCCATGCCCTCGTGCTCATGGCGCCTCCAAGGTGAGGGTTCCGGTCCCTTCAAGGGCATTTCCCGTTCCACAACAGGTGCAACGGTCAATCCTTTGACCGGTCGAGAGATGACACGCGCGTTGCACTCACTTCGCATACTCGCTGTGACCCAACGCGGGGACGGCCTCTGTCCGCCTCGCTGCACAGCGCGCGTTCACGCGCGCCAGCCACGTGCCACCACCATCCAATATGCTTCGATTTGCTCGCCACGGACACCCCAGAGTCGGTCGTGCAAGTTCACGGAAATGCATACGTGATTGGGTACGATTCGCACGCCGTCGCCGACGTGCGGACGCCACGCCGAACGCGTCAGGTCGAGGATGCCGTGCTCTTCCGACATTGCGCGCACGATGACGTCCGGTTGATCGACGAGCGCGCCGAAGCCATCGCCATCGGCGCCACGCAGGTACTCGCGGTTGATGGCTTTGGAGCCCGCATCGACGACGGCCTGGCCGGGCACCGCGGTGCTGACGACGGTGGCGAGGATGGTGAAGGCACAGTCGGACCACTGGCAGGCGCCGATGGCGGCGGTCGTGCGGTCGTTGAAAATGTAGGTGCCGGGTCGGATCTCGGTGATGCCGCGGACGTGGTGCGAGGCGAACGCGGTGGGCGTCGATCCGCCGCTCACCATCGGCGTCGGAATGCCGCGCGCGTTCAGCGCCTCGAGTCGGGTCGCGAGATCGTCGGAGAGCCGTGCGAGCGCGCTTTCCTGCTCGTCCGTGTTCTGGCGGATGTGTCCTGGATAGAAGAGGACGCCGCGGAATTCGACGCCGGGCGCTTCGAGCGCGCGTTCGGCGAGCTCGACGGCCGCGCCGGTATCGGCGATGCCGACGCGTCGCATGCCGAGGTCGAGCTCGACGAGGACGCCGATGGTGCGTCCGGCGGCAGCTGCCGCGGTCGACAGCGGCGCGAGCACGTCGAGCGAATCGAGCGCGACCGTCACGCGGGTGGATTCCGGCAGCGCGAGAAGCCGGCGCAATTTCCCGGGCCCGACCGGCGGGTACGCGAGCAGCAGGTCATCCGCGACACCGGCCATCACCTCCGCCTCGCGCAGCGTCGCGACCGTGAGACCGGGGCAGCCGCGGCGCAGCTGCTCGCGCGCCAGCTCCGGCGTCTTGTGGGTCTTGACGTGCGGCCGGTGCGCGATGCCGTGCCGCGTGACGTACGCGGCCATGCGGTCGAGATTGCCGTTCATGCGGTCGAGGTCGATGACCGCGGCGGGAGTGGTCAGGTCCTGGAGCGTGCGTGGCTCGTTCATGGTCGGGGTCCGGGTGTAACGAGTCTTGACACCGGTGCCGGGGATTCCGGCCGCCGGCACGGGCGCTGTCGTCGAGCGCAACCTAGTGTGACCCGCCCCGGGCGAAAACCGGGGCGGTGGGACAGGTGGGTGACGGAGCCGGATTTCAGCGACAAACGGGTTGCCGTCCGAGCATCGCCGTTGTTAGCATCCAGTGGATGAAATCCGATTTCCTGCTTCTGCTTGCCGTGCTGGTCGTCGCGGGCGCTTCCGCCTTCGGCATTCACCGCTTTCGCCGCCGCTCGACGTGGCGGACGTACCGGCGGATGCTCGAGAGCGCGTTGTCGGATGGTATCCTCGCACCGGAGGAAATGGAGCAACTGGAGCGGTTCCGGCGGGAGCGCGAGGTAACGGAAGCGGAAGCGCGCGCGGTGGCGCGTGCGGTCTACCGGGGTGCGCTCCGAAACGCCGCGGAAGATGCCCGCCTGAGCGAGGACGAGGACCGCCACCTGACGCGGCTGCAGCAGGAGCTGGGTCTCCAGGACGAAGATCTCGGCGGCGATCGCGAGATGCTCGGCCGCCTGCGCCTGCTCGCCCGGGTCGAAGCCGGTCAGTTGCCCACGGTGGAAGCGCCGCTGCAGCTCGTCCCGCACGAGACCTGTCACTGGGTGTCGCCGGCATCACTCGCCGACCGACTCGAGCTGCCGGGCCGGTCCGGAAGCGTGGCTCGTGGCTTCGCCTTGTCGATCGGCGGCCAGACGCCGATCCCCGTGGCGGCGACGCTGGCCCCGATTCGTCCGAGCGAGGACATCCTGCCGGTCGATCTCGGCCTGCTCATGATCACGAGCCGGCGCACCGTGTTCCAGGGCGCCAAGCGGACGGTCAGCGTCCCCCACGCGCGGCTCGAAACGGTTCTGCTTCACGCCGACGGCCTGCGTCTGGACGAGCCGGGCGCGAACACGCGGGCCGTGCTGCTCGTCGAGGACGCGGAACTGACGGTTGCGATCCTGGTCGCCGCCGCGCGGCGCCGTCGCGAGGAGATCCGGCCGACCCGGCGTCACCTGAGCGCCTGAGCGGCACTTGATCACCGGCCGTCGGCGCGGTTATCCTCGACCCGGTCCGGGGCAGTAGCTCAGCTGGGAGAGCACCGCCTTTGCAAGGCGGGGGTCAGGGGTTCGAGCCCCCTCTGCTCCATTACATCTCGCGACATTTCGGTGTAAGTCATTGGTATTCCGGCATTTGCGTGTTCGTGTTTTCGATACTTCGCGACATGTCGATCTTGCGGGCGTACCGATCCATTGAATGACCTGCGGGACAAGCGACTATGCGTGCGTCCTGACCAATGGTCTTTCAGTTCAGTTGCCATGCCATAAGCGCGGAGGCACCTCGCACGATGCGCCCGGTCCCACCTCGGGCCTGCCGAACGTGTGGGGCGATCCCCGACGGCCTGTGCGGGCAAACCCCAGTGTGGGTCCTGTCCGAAGCAACTACTGTAATAGTTAATGTCCCTGCCGGCATCTGCCACGTGTGCGTTCAGTTCGGAAACAAGAGGCGACACGATGTCCATCCCATGCATCCGGAACCACGGCCGTCTCACGGTCCTGGTTGCGTCGATCGGTTTCGCGGGTCTCGCCGGCTGTGGCGAGACGACGGTGAGTGTGCCGTTGCCGGCCGCTCAGGTGGAGGCGGTCGCGGGTTCTGCTCAGCAGGGTCCGGCGGGCGCGGTCTTGCCCGACCCGATCGAGGTCATGGTATCCGGCAGCGACAACCAGCCGTTGTCCGGGGCGACCGTGACGTTCAGTGCGGACCAGGGCGGTACGGTCGATCCCGCGAATGCGACGACGGACGTGAACGGCATTGCGCGCACACGCTGGACCCTTGGGCACGTGGCCGGTGCGAACCTGCTCACGGCAATGGCGGGCAGTGGCGTGTCGGCCACGATCAGCGCGACGGCTACCGCGGCTCGTGCCGCGACGGTCAGTCTCATGGCCGGTGACAATCAGACGGCGGCGTCTGGGGCGGCCGTTCCGATCGCGCCGAGCGTGCGGGTGGCGGATGCGTTCGGCAATCTGGCGGAAGGCGTCGCGGTCACGTTTTCGGTGCTGTCGGGCGGCGGGCAGGTTACGGGTGGCGTGCGTACGACGAATGCTCAGGGCATCGCTACGGTTGGAAGCTGGGTCCTCGGGCCGGCTCCCGGCGTGCAGACGTTGGCCGCACGCGTGGAAGAAGGCGGCGTAAGCGACAATCCGATCGTATTCACTGCGACCGCGACGGTACCCACGGGGTCGCAGTTGGTGGCGACGGCCGGGAACAACCAGCAGGCGCCGGTCGGCCAGCTGGTATCGATCGCACCGACGGTCGTCGTTCGGAGCACGGCCGGCGATGGCGTGCCGGGCGTCGTGGTCACGTTTGCGGTAGCGTCGGGCGGGGGCAGCGTGGTCGGATCGCGTCAAGTGACCGATGCCACCGGTACGGCCGCGGTCGGCGGGTGGTTCCTCGGACCCCTGCCCGGTGCGAATACGCTGACAGCTTCGTCGACCGGGCTGGCTCCGGTGACCTTCACGGCGACGGGGGTCGCGGGACTGCCGGTCTCGATGGTCGCTGTTTCGCAGACTACGCAGTCGGCCCCGATCGGCACGAACGTAAACGATCCGCCCAGCGTGATCGTGCGTGATGCACAGGGGGCACCTGTGGCAGGCGTGGCCGTGACGTTCACGGTGACGGCGGGGGGTGGGAGCGTGGTGGGCTCACCCGGTACGACGAACGCGAGCGGGGTCGCGACCCTCACCTCGTGGAAGCTCGGCCCGGTGGTCGGGCCGAACACCGTGACTGCAACCGCGGCGGGACTGCCGAGCGTCACGTTCAACGCAACGGGCAGCGCGGGCGCGCCGGCGACGGTCGTGGCCTTTGCCGGTAACGACCAGACGGCCGTGCAGGGCACGAGTGTGGCCATTCCGCCGGCGGTACGGGTGACGGATGCCAATGGCAATCCGGTAATCGGCGCAGCCGTGACGTTCGCCGTGATCCAGGGCGGCGGATCGGCCACCGGGTTGAGCCAGGTCACCGACACGCAGGGCCATGCGGCGGTAGGAAGCTGGACGCTCGGCCCCGCGGCTCCCAACACGCTCACGGCAACCGTCACAGGATCCGGCATAACGGGGAATCCGGTGACATTCACCGCGCAGTCCGCCACGCAGATCGCGATCACGAGCGCTCCAGCAGGGCCGATCAGTCTCGGCACAGACTTCACGATCACGGTGCAGTTGCGGAACTCGTCGGGTACGCCCGTCGCACTGGCGGGCGTGCAGCTGACCCTGGCTATCGCCACCGGCGGCGGAACGCTCAACGGGACTCTGGCCCGGGTCACGGATGCCAGCGGTGCGGTGAGCTTCACGCTCGTCAACGTGACCGGGTCGGCCGGTGCCCGCACGTTCACGATCTCCGGCGCAGGTCTGCAGTCGGCGACGACCGCTGCGATCACCTTCAACTGATGGCCAGAACCATGAGCCGCGAATCGATCGACGTACTGGCAATGGCGCGCCGGGCACTCTGCCTGACGGCGGGCGCGATGATGATGGCTACGATCGCGAATGCACAGACGCCGCAGGCCGAGGGGAGCCGATGGAGGATCGGCGCCGCGACCGGCGGCTACGTGCCCTTCTCCGCGCTGATCCGGGCCGCCGACTCGAACGACACCCGGCTCGGCGCTGGACCGGCCTTCGCGCTCGAGGCCCAATACCTGGCGGCCCGTTCCGTCTCGGCGTATGTGAACGGCACCCTGGCATTCCCGACCATTCGGCTCGGGAGCTCGATCCGACCGGCGGTGGTCGGCCCATCCAATCAGGTGATGCTGGTGGCTGGCACAGCGGGCGTCATGCTCACGGCCGACTGGCTCGGCTCCCCGTTCCGGCCGACGCTCCGGATCGGCGGCGGACTGAAATGGTATTCCCTCGATCTCGCCGGTGCGACGAACCAGCTGCGGCCGACCGCCGACATTGGCCTGGGCTTTCGCGGCGTCGGGCTCGGGCCGATCGACGTGATGGCGGAAGTGCGATACCTGCCCGGTTCGTTCGACCAGGGCAAGCTGCCCACACGCGGCATCGCGCCCCAGGCCCAGCGGCAGAACGATCTGATGTTCTCGATCGGGTTCGGCATCCGACCTTAGGAGGACTCCTGCGGCCGAGAGTGCGCTCGTCCCGTTGGACAAGCGCGGCGTCAGCCGGACTTCCCG
>CAWAYJ010000022.1:0-165185 GCA_963786235.1 uncultured Gemmatimonadales bacterium | reverse complement strand
TCCGCATCGACCATGTATGCGCGCGAGTACGCGGTATCACCCGAGGCCTTGAGTACCGTAAGGCGGATCGCAACCTGCGGCCCGCTGGCGAACGGTCGATCCAGGATTGCGATACGCTCGCCGAATTCGCCGACGGATTGCAGGGGAAAGTCGCTGAACAGAGCAATGCCGTACGACGGTGGTCCACCGTCCGGTCCCTGGATGATGAGCGACAGCGGGAAGGACTCCTGCAACCGGGCCACGACCGTTTCCGTTCCGGCGTCGGTCGTTCGAATGACCGGGAAATAGTTCTCCGGGGACCCGGCCGGCCGTTCGAACCTCCACGACAGAACCGTGAAACAGGAACCGTCCGCCATCGGCCACTGCGAAGCGACATGCGAGCCAGGCATTCCGCCCCGTCCCGGATGCACTGGCGGGAACCGGCTCGTGCGCACATGCTGTCCCCGGTAGAACAAGGACACGCGCTGCTGGAACATGTCCGTCACCCAGAGTGTGTCCCCCCACCAGCCAACCCATCCTGCGGCCGAGAACTCACCAGGCCCTTGGCCCCTGCGGCCAAAGCGCTGGTGCAGAGTTCCATCGGGGTTCAGGACTGTAACGATGGGTTCGGTGGACTGGAGTACATACATCCGCCCGTCCCGGTCCACTGTCAAGCCGGAGATCGTCGAAAACGCCAGAACAGAATCGTCGATGGCGCCAAGCGACACTTCCAGGTCGGCGGCGCGGGGCGGCAGCGCTGTCAACGACGACTGGGCCGTTCCCTTGCATCCCGCCATGGCAAGGACTAGGAACGCCCCAAGAGCGCCGAAACGAACAACGAGAGCTATCGGACGCCGGCTCGAGTCTACGATTGACACCGTTCGCCCTCCAAGAGAGCGACCGCTTGCACCAAGTAGGTAATATTGCCCTGCGATTTCGGAAGCGCAATACTAGATCTCTGTTGAAACACTGCGCCGCATTTCAGATAACGAAAAGGTTTGTTTCCGAACTCGACGCAAGGGCCGAGGTTGTGCCGAACCGGTAGAGAGTTCGGAAACAATCGGTTGAACGAAGCCGCTGCGAGCGCGGCGCGCTATGGAATTTGGTCCGGGTCGGAGCGGGTTGCAAGGAAAGGGGAGAGCGGGCGGAACGGGGTTGCGCGGGGGCGTGGGCTGGGAAGACGTTGCGAAGCTGTACGTTGGCAAAGGTGGAGGGAGCGACCAGAGGCGGAGACCGTCGTGGCGATGGAACGAGACAGACGGAGGTGAGCCGGCGGCAGGGGCCGGAGGGTGGGTGGATGAAGGGATGGAAGGGGGGCGTCAGGACGTATCGTGGAGCGAGAGAGGAAGGCGGGTGAGCGTACCGGTGCCGCAGCGGGGGCACGTCGCATGGAGAGGCGGATTGCCGCTCGGCGGTAGATCGGCCGCTGGCGCCGTGGGCGGGGGCGGCGGGCCGTTGCGATCGGGAGCCCGATCGGCGAGCAGGACGCGGCAGCGTTCGAGGTCGGCTGCGCGTCGCGCGTTGGCGAGGAATCCGTAGCAGCGGATGCGGACGAAGTGGTGCGGCAGGACGTGGAGCAGGAAGCGGCGGGCGAATTCGTCGGTGGGGAGCTGCAGCGTGCGCAGGCGGTGGTCATGGGCGTAGTCCTTCCAGGAGAACGTGACGGACGACCGGTCAACGGCGAGGAGGCGGGGGTTGGAAATGGCAATGCGGTGGGTATATCGCGCCAGGTACTTGAGCGCCTGCTCGGGCCCGCCGAAGGGCGGTTTGGCGTAGACGGTCCAATCGTGGCGTCGGGATTGGGCCAGGAGACGGCGGAACGCGTGCGGATTGTGGAGGGGCGCGAGCTTGCCGTGGAAGTGCAGCCGTCCCTCGTCGTAGGCGGTCCGGGCGAGGGCGAGCCATTTGCCGCGGAAGACCCGACTGAGCACGCGGACGGGCAGGAAGAATCCGCGCCGACAGTCGACCCAGCGCGAGCGGTCGGTGGCGAGTCCGCCGGCCGGTACGAGACAGTGCACGTGGGGATGGTGCAGCAGCGTCTGTCCCCAGGTGTGCAGGATGGCGAGGAAGCCGAGGCGGGCGCCGAGATGGCGCGGATCCGCCGCCACTTCGAGGAGCGTCTCGGCGGCCGCCCGGAACAGCAGGCCATAGAGCACGCGCGGATTCTGGAGCGCGAGCGGCGCGAGCGTATGAGGCAGGGTGAAAACCACGTGCGTATAGGGGACCGGCAGAAGCGTGGTCCGCTGCCGCTCGAGCCAGTCTGCCGTGGCCGAAGCCTGGCATTTCGGGCAGTGGCGGTCCCGGCACGAATTGTACGAGATGACCCGGTGCCCGCACGTATCACACGCGTCGACGTGGCCGCCCAGTGCGGCGGTCCTGCAGGCAAGCAGACGCTGGACGACGCGCTGCTGATCGGGGCTCCGGGGCGTACGCCCACCGGACACCTCCGCCCGCCTGAGGACCTCCGCGACCTCGTGTCGCGGAGCGGCGCTCACCGCGGAGAGGTCGCGTCCACCGGCAGGTCCAGGGGGCTACGGATGCGGCGCAGCCGAAGCGTGGACACGTGGGTGTAGCGCTGGGTGGTCCGTACGCTCCCGTGGCCGAGCAGCGTCTGGATCGCCCGCAGGTCCGTTCCGGCCTCGAGCAGATGCGTGGCGAAGCTGTGCCGCAGGATGTGCACGGTCACGGGCTTCTGCAGATGGCTGGCGCGCGCCGCCTTCGCACACGCATGCTGCAGGCTGCGGACGGTCAGCGGGCGGGCCGGCACGGCACCCGGGAACAGCCATTCGCCCGGTCGCACCGCACGCACATACGCGCGCAGCAGCTCCAGCAACTGCGTCGAGAGCATGACCGTGCGATCCTTCCGGCCCTTGCCCTGCCGCACGTGGATCACCATGCGCTCGCTGTCCATATCGCACACCCGCAGCCCGACCACCTCCGACACGCGCAGTCCCGCCGCATAGGCCGTCGTCAGCGCCGCCCGATGCTTCACGTTCTCGATCGAATCGAGGAAGCGCCGGACCTCTGCCACGCTCAGCACGGTCGGCAGCCGCCGCTCCCCTCTCGGATACGGGATGTGCGGCAACACTTCCTCCCGTCCCAGAGTCCAGCGGTACAGGAAGCGGAGCGCGGCCACCGTCTGATTGAACGTGCTCCACGACACCTTCCGCTCGTCGCGGAGGTGAAGCAGGTACGTGCGGATCTCTTCCTTCCCGAGACCCGCCGGCGACCGACCGAAGTGCGCGGCGAACGCCGCCACTTTCGCGACGTAGATCCGCTGCGTCTTCGGCGAATAGTTCCGCACACGGAGATCTTCCAGCATCCGGGCACGCAGGCGTGTCATGGCTCCCTCCAGCGATGAGTTTGGCGTGGACTCCCATCGCAGAATGGACACTTCCTGCTTCCCGAAAAACCCGAACCGCCGAATCCCCTTCCTCAGGACTCGGCGGCTTCGACTTCCACCGCGCAGCGGTTTAGTTCAACGTTCCGCGGTTTACGACGCCGCGAGAGCCCGAGCGACAGCCGGGCGAAGCGGTGTCCGACGCCTTTCCCGAGCTCCCCTTTCCCGTGCCTGCGGCGGCAGCGGCCGCAGGCAGCGTACATGAACCCAGCGTGTTATCTGATGGCCCAGTGCCGGCCGCTACGTATGCTTCGTCCATTCCGACCGCCGATCTCGCGACGCTCACGTGCCTGCCGCGTACACCCCGACCCGCTGCTTCCAGGCGAACTCGCCTGCGTCCGTGGAATCCAGCCGCTCACGGCGGATCGAAGCGCGGCGTGCGACGGTCAGCTTCGCATCTCCGGATCGAAGCACGCGCGGCCTGTTGGTCAAGGGCGAGCTACGCCTGACATCGCGAATCGGGCCGGCCAGGCGCTACCGCATCCCCGGACGAGCCTGCGAGACGGCATCGACCGCGCTCCTCGACCGGGCGGCGCTCCATCTGGAGCCGGTCGAAGCGATGCTGCGGACACGCTCCAGGGCTGCCACCGAGACACCGCTGCGACGGTCCGCCGGCAGCGGTCCCGACTGAGGTCGGCGCTCCGCCGCGTCCGCGACGATGCACGTTAGCGGGCCGCTGGATCGATTCCCACGGCCGCGCGCCGAACGCGAATGCGATCAGTCGTGGTCACTCCGGTACTGCGGCAGCCACGGCACCGACATCATCCACGGATCCTTCGTGCGGAGCCGCTCCGACCGCCGGACTGCTCTCGGCGCGAGGCTCGGATGCATTTCAGATAACGAAAAGGTTTGTTTCCGAACTCGACGCAAGGGCCGAGGTTGTGCCGAACCGGTAGAGAGTTCGGAAACAATCGGTTGAACGAAGCCGCTGCGAGCGCGGCGCGCTATGGAATTTGGTCCGGGTCGGAGCGGGTTGCAAGGAAAGGGGAGAGCGGGCGGAACGGGGTTGCGCGGGGGCGTGGGCTGGGAAGACGTTGCGAAGCTGTACGTTGGCAAAGGTGGAGGGAGCGACCAGAGGCGGAGACCGTCGTGGCGATGGAACGAGACAGACGGAGGTGAGCCGGCGGCAGGGGCCGGAGGGTGGGTGGATGAAGGGATGGAAGGGGGGCGTCAGGACGTATCGTGGAGCGAGAGAGGAAGGCGGGTGAGCGTACCGGTGCCGCAGCGGGGGCACGTCGCATGGAGAGGCGGATTGCCGCTCGGCGGTAGATCGGCCGCTGGCGCCGTGGGCGGGGGCGGCGGGCCGTTGCGATCGGGAGCCCGATCGGCGAGCAGGACGCGGCAGCGTTCGAGGTCGGCTGCGCGTCGCGCGTTGGCGAGGAATCCGTAGCAGCGGATGCGGACGAAGTGGTGCGGCAGGACGTGGAGCAGGAAGCGGCGGGCGAATTCGTCGGTGGGGAGCTGCAGCGTGCGCAGGCGGTGGTCATGGGCGTAGTCCTTCCAGGAGAACGTGACGGACGACCGGTCAACGGCGAGGAGGCGGGGGTTGGAAATGGCAATGCGGTGGGTATATCGCGCCAGGTACTTGAGCGCCTGCTCGGGCCCGCCGAAGGGCGGTTTGGCGTAGACGGTCCAATCGTGGCGTCGGGATTGGGCCAGGAGACGGCGAAACGCATGCGGATTGTGGAGGGGCGCGAGCTTGCCGTGGAAGTGCAGCCGTCCCTCGTCGTAGGCGGTCCGGGCGAGGGCGAGCCATTTGCCGCGGAAGACCCGACTGAGCACGCGGACGGGCAGGAAGAATCCGCGCCGACAGTCGACCCAGCGCGAGCGGTCGGTGGCGAGTCCGCCGGCCGGTACGAGACAGTGCACGTGGGGATGGTGCAGCAGCGTCTGTCCCCAGGTGTGCAGGATGGCGAGGAAGCCGAGGCGGGCGCCGAGATGGCGCGGATCCGCCGCCACTTCGAGGAGCGTCTCGGCGGCCGCCCGGAACAGCAGGCCATAGAGCACGCGCGGATTCTGGAGCGCGAGCGGCGCGAGCGTATGAGGCAGGGTGAAAACCACGTGCGTATAGGGGACCGGCAGAAGCGTGGTCCGCTGCCGCTCGAGCCAGTCTGCCGTGGCCGAAGCCTGGCATTTCGGGCAGTGGCGGTCCCGGCACGAATTGTACGAGATGACCCGGTGCCCGCACGTATCACACGCGTCGACGTGGCCGCCCAGTGCGGCGGTCCTGCAGGCAAGCAGACGCTGGACGACGCGCTGCTGATCGGGGCTCCGGGGCGTACGCCCACCGGACACCTCCGCCCGCCTGAGGACCTCCGCGACCTCGTGTCGCGGAGCGGCGCTCACCGCGGAGAGGTCGCGTCCACCGGCAGGTCCAGGGGGCTACGGATGCGGCGCAGCCGAAGCGTGGACACGTGGGTGTAGCGCTGGGTGGTCCGTACGCTCCCGTGGCCGAGCAGCGTCTGGATCGCCCGCAGGTCCGTTCCGGCCTCGAGCAGATGCGTGGCGAAGCTGTGCCGCAGGATGTGCACGGTCACGGGCTTCTGCAGATGGCTGGCGCGCGCCGCCTTCGCACACGCATGCTGCAGGCTGCGGACGGTCAGCGGGCGGGCCGGCACGGCACCCGGGAACAGCCATTCGCCCGGTCGCACCGCACGCACATACGCGCGCAGCAGCTCCAGCAACTGCGTCGAGAGCATGACCGTGCGATCCTTCCGGCCCTTGCCCTGCCGCACGTGGATCACCATGCGCTCGCTGTCCATATCGCACACCCGCAGCCCGACCACCTCCGACACGCGCAGTCCCGCCGCATAGGCCGTCGTCAGCGCCGCCCGATGCTTCACGTTCTCGATCGAATCGAGGAAGCGCCGGACCTCTGCCACGCTCAGCACGGTCGGCAGCCGCCGCTCCCCTCTCGGATACGGGATGTGCGGCAACACTTCCTCCCGTCCCAGAGTCCAGCGGTACAGGAAGCGGAGCGCGGCCACCGTCTGATTGAACGTGCTCCACGACACCTTCCGCTCGTCGCGGAGGTGAAGCAGGTACGTGCGGATCTCTTCCTTCCCGAGACCCGCCGGCGACCGACCGAAGTGCGCGGCGAACGCCGCCACTTTCGCGACGTAGATCCGCTGCGTCTTCGGCGAATAGTTCCGCACACGGAGATCTTCCAGCATCCGGGCACGCAGGCGTGTCATGGCTCCCTCCAGCGATGAGTTTGGCGTGGACTCCCATCGCAGAATGGACACTTCCTGCTTCCCGAAAAACCCGAACCGCCGAATCCCCTTCCTCAGGACTCGGCGGCTTCGACTTCCACCGCGCAGCGGTTTAGTTCAACGTTCATTGGGTGAAGTCCCCCGGCGTGTAATGCGCTGAAATTCTCCGTTGGACGCAATTACACATCACGTCCTGTAGTCGCGCAAGAGTGTCGTAGCAAGGAGTGAGCTTGGGTCTCTGACGCAGAGATATTGCGCAGCCTCCTACGCAATCTCTCGCGGAGGTTGCGCCACGATCCGAGTACGCCCGGCCGATGGGGCAAGCTGACACATTGACCTCATGGGGCGCATACCGACGGCTGTCGGTTTCCTTCCCGTTGATAGGCAGGAACGTCAGACGCCGGCGAGAGGAGAAGAGGCTGACGCTCGCACGAGAGGCTCGTCGCCTCCCTCATCGCGCGAGGGTGAGCGTCGCCGCCCTGACGCAAGAGGCAGAGCCCTGAGACGCCTTGCCAATGGGGAGCCGGCAATGACTTCCCGTCCTCGAGCGAGGACAAGAAGAAGCACGAGAAGGGCTGACATGCCCTGTCTCGTGCCCAATCCACCACCCACGGTGGGCCGCAACTTGTTGCGGGACAACGATAGCTGGGGAGGGACTTGAACCCCCAACCCGCGGATTATGACTCCGCTGCTCTACCAGTTGAGCTACCCAGCCAAGATCATGAAAATGTGAAAGAACCCGGCAGTCGTCAATTGGTGGGGTCCACCAGGCAACCGCCCCGGATCACTCCCCGCCCCCGTCGCCATCTCCCCATCCCCACCGTCTTCCCATCCCCACATCTCGCCCATCACCACCATCTCCCCATCCCCACCGTCTCCCATCCCCACTATCTCCCCATCCCCACATCTCGCCCATCACCACCATCTCCCCATCCCCACCGTCTCCCATCCCCACTATCTCCCCATCCCCACCGTCTCCCATCCCCACTATCTCCCCTGCCTCCCTCAGACGTTCGCGACCCGTAGCACCTCGGCGACGGTGGTGACGCCGGCCGCGATCTGGCGGATGCCGTCCTCGCGTAACAGCCGCATGCCCTTGGCGACGGCGAGGTCCTGGAGGTGGCCGGCGCTGGCGTCCTCGTGGACGGCGCGGCGGAGGGTCTCGTCCATGGGCAGCAGCTCGTAGATGCCGGTGCGGCCGCGGTAGCCGGTGCCGCGACAGGCGGGGCAGCCCTGTCCGGCCCACGCGGTGGGCAGGTCCGTCGCCGTCACCTGGAGCACGTCGTACTCCTCGCTGGAGATGGCGACGGGCCGCTTGCAGTCGTCGCAGATGCGGCGGACGAGGCGCTGGGCGAGGACGGCGACGACGGTGCTGGCGACGAGGTAGGCCTCGATGCCGAGGTCGATGAGCCGGGTCAGGGCGGTGGCCGCGTCGTTGGTGTGCAGCGTGGAGAGCACGAGGTGGCCGGTGAGGGCGGCATGGGTCGCGATGTCGGCGGTCTCCTGGTCGCGGATCTCGCCGACGAGCATGATGTCGGGGTCCTGGCGGAGCAGCGCGCGGAGCGCGTTCGCGAAGGTGAGCCCGACCTTCTCGTTGACGGGCACCTGCGGCACGCCGGGCAGCTCGTACTCGACCGGGTCCTCGACCGTGATGATCTTCTCCTTGCCGGTGCGGATGGTGTCCACGGCGGCGTAGAGCGTGGTCGTCTTGCCGGAACCGGTGGGACCGGTGGAAAGCACAATGCCGTGCGGCCGTTCGATGACCTTGAGGAAGCGGGCGAGCGTGTCGTCGGCCATGCCGAGGCTCTCGAGGGCGATGCGGCCGCGCTCCTTGTCGAGCAGGCGGAGCACGACGCTCTCACCGTGCAGCGTGGGCAGCGTCGAGACACGGACATCCACCTGGCGGTCGTGCATGCGCAGGCGGATGCGGCCGTCCTGGGGCACGCGCCGCTCGGCGATGTCGAGCTCGGCCATGATCTTGAGGCGGCTGACGACGGCGGCCGAGAGACGGCGCGGCGGCACGGGCGCGTCCTGCAGCACGCCATCGATGCGGTAGCGGACGCGCAGCCCACCGGTGTACTGCTCGAGGTGCACGTCCGACGCGCGCGACTCGAGCGCCTCGAGCAGGAGCAGATTGACGAGCTTCACGACGGGTGCCTCGTTGGCGAGGCTGACGAGGTCATCGAGCGCGGCGTCGTGTTCCCCGCCCGGCCGCAGGTCCTCGCTCATGCCGGCGATCACGTCCTGCGCGGTCATGGTGTCCGGCGAGTAGACGCGGCGGATCGCGGCGCGCACCTCCGGTTCCGGCATGCGCACGAGCGTGATGGGCTGGCGTGCGATGACGCGCAGGTCATCGAGCGCGTCCTCCGCCACGACGTCCGACCAGGTCGCGACCAGCAGGTGCCCGTCGTCGAGACCGAGCGGCATGATGGCGTGGTGCTCGAGGTACTCGCCGGTCAGCCGGGGCGAGAGTGCGACGGCCGTCTGCAGCGGGCCCGCCGGATCGAACGCGGCACCGTTCCCGTCCGGCGCCGGGGCGACGGTCTCCAGCGGAATCGACGTCGCTTCCATCGAATCGCTCACAGCCCGCCCCCGCGGATGGTGTCCGGAAGGGTGCGGATGGTATCCGGAAGGGTGCGGATCACGGGCGGCGTGATGGGCGGGATCGGGATCAGGTTCTTGAGCAGGTCGCTGCGCAGCTCGATCTCCTCGCGCACCCGGTCGGCGTCCTCGTCGTTGCTCACGATGTAGGGCGTCAGGAACAGGAACAGCTCGCTGTTCGCTGTCGTCTCGCGCGTGGAGCCGAACAGGTAGCCGAGGATGGGAATGTCCTTGAGCAGCGGGATGCCGCTCCGCGTCTTGTCGAGCTGGTGGTCCACGAGTCCGCCGATCACGACGGTCTGGCCGGTACGCGCGAGGATCTGCGTCGTCGCCTCGCGCGTGCTGATCACGGGCGCGCCGAACTGCACTTCGCTCGTCGCGCTGCTGACTTCCTGCGCCACCAGCAGGTTGACGTAGCCTTCCTCGTTGATGGTTGGCGTGATGGTGAGCGAAGTGCCGACGTTGCGGTAGGACACGACGTCGTTCCGGACGAGATCGCTGGTTGCGGTCGCCTGCGAGACCTGGACGAACGGCCGCTGCGAACCGACCAGAATGTTCGCCTCCTGGTTGTTCTGCGCGTGGACGACGGGCCGCGAGATGATGTGAACGTCGCCGGTGGTCGCGAGCGCGGAGATGGTCGCGTCGATGTTGATGTCGCCGCTCCGGATCAGGCTCAGGCTGAAATCGTTGGTGCCGGGCGTACTCGGCAGCAGGGCGGACGTGCTGTTGTCGCCCTTGGTCTTCTCGGCAAAGAGGGACATGCCCGTGCTCAGGTCGTCGTTGTGGCTGACCTCGACGATCAGCACTTCGATCACGACCTGGAGCGGGCGCAGGTCGAGCGCCTCGATGGCCTGCTGAATGATCTGCCAGTCGGAGGCGGTCGCGCGGACCAGGAGCGAATTGGTCAGCTCGTCCGGAACGATGTTGACCGGCGCCTCGAGCTCGCCCGTCGCGCGCAGCTGCGGGATCTGGATCTGGACGCCCTGCTGCTGCGCCTGCGCGATCGCGCGGGTTTGCGCATTCTGCCGCTCGATGGCCGCAAGCTGCTGCGAGAGCGTGGTCATCGCCTGGCCCGCCGAAGTCACGACCGTGCCACCGCCGAAGAGCTGCATGAGCGTGTTGGCGAGCGTCGGCGCGCGCGCGTGCTGCAGCCGCTGGATGTAGAGTTGGCGCGGCTGCTGTTCGCCCGCCTGAGCCCCACCTTGCAACCGCATGAAGCCGTTGCCCTCGACGACGCTCACACCGTTCGAGAAGGCGAGCTGCCGGATCAGTGTGGCGACGTTCTCGATCGAAACGGGCTCGGACGTGCGCACCGTCACCTGCTTCTGCGGCATGTCCGAGTACACGACGTTGATTCCGGCGGTCTGCGCGAGCGCCGTGATCACATAGGAAAGGTCCACGTCCTGGAAGTTGAGCGTGACGCCGCCCTGCGTGCGACGGATGTTCTGCTGCTGCGCGACGACGGGTGCCGTGCCACCTGCCAGTGCCACGAGCAGCGTCGCCGTGATGATGCGTTTCATGCCCGACTCCCCTCTATCGGTTGTCCGGATCACGCGACGGCGTGTCCGGAATGTCGCGTCGAATAATTACGCTCGGGGGTATCTCGACCGTGAACTCCATCTGCCTCATCAACGCACTCTGCAGCGCCTGCAGCTGCGTCGCGTTCATGCCGCGCTGCTGCGCCGCGCGCAGGATGTTCGCGATCTCGGTGCTCATGTTCCTGCCGCCGACGTTGATCGCCGGCAGCCGGAACGGGCGTGCGCTGGAGCCGTCCGCGCCGGGGTGCGGCTCAGCCTCTGCAAGCTGCAACTCGATCGTCTCATTGTGACCGGTGAGCGTCGCGCTGGTCGCGCCGACGCGCTCGAGGCGGTACCCGAGCAGACTCTCGCCAATGGCAACGACGCGCGGCGTCATTCCATCCATCTCGATCAACGCGAGTCCGCCGTCGCCCATCCCGATGACGCCGGTCATCCGGAACTCGGGCGGCGGCGTCCGTTCGGCGGACGTCGCTTCCGCAACGAATTCGCCCGGCAGGCGGAACGGCGCGGGCCGTTCGCGATCCGGCTGGAACGGATCGTGTTCGACCGCGTATGTGACCTCGGCGCGAGACACGGGGCCTTCCGAAGGCAAGCGCAACGGAGCCGGCGCGGGGCTGGCGCCATCCTTCGGAGGCGCCGGAACCGCCGCGGGCACGTCGGCGTCGACGGCCTCGAGCGTGAGCGCGCGCTGCACCGCGACGGCGAATACCGAACCGGCCACACCCAGTCCGGCGATGGCGACGAGGCGTGCACGCGGGGCCGCTCTCATCCGTCGTGGGCTCCGTCCCGGGAGGTAATTTCCATGGTCGTTGCCGACGCGTTCCCCGCCATTGCGTGCCTATCGATCGTCCGGAATCCGGATCGGGACTTCCGTCGTGTCCCTTCGAACGGTGACCCGGCCACCGCGTGCGCCCCGCCCACCCATCTGCTGCCGCAAAGCCTGCAGCTGCTCGTCGGTCATCCCGCTGCGCTGACCCTGGAGGATGCCAGGCGGCAGGGTGATACCCCGCCGCTGCAGCGCCGCCCGGACAGCGTCGGCCTGCGTCGTGCTCGCGTTCCGCGAGTTGCGACTGCTGGCTGCGGCGCCCTCCGGCGAGGCCGCGGCCAGTTGGAGCTCGAGCGTCCGGCCGTCGTTGCCGACCAGTGTCGCACTGGTGGCGCCGACGCGCTCGAGCCGGTAGCCGAGCACGCTCTCCCCGACGCCGATGACCAGCGGCGTCTGGTCCGGCGCCTGGATGAGCGCCAGCCCACCACCCCCACCCGACTGCACAAGACCCGTCACGGTGAACTCGGGCGCGGCCGGCAGCTCGGGGGCGGTCGTCGCGGACGGCACGTCCTCGCCGGGCAGCCGGAACGGCGCGGGCCGCGTCCGGTCCGGTTGGAACGGGTCGTGGTCCACGGCGAGCGCGATGTCGCCCGCGGACAGCGTCGCCGAGGACGGCACGAGCGGGGCGGGCGTCGCCTCGTCGCCACTCGTCGGCTCACTGGCGGCCTGTACGGGCGGCGCGGGCATCACCGGCTCGAGCGTGAGCGCGCGAGCGAGCGCGGCGCCGAATACGAGCAGCGCAGCGGCGAGCGCGGTCAGTGCGACGATCGTGCCGCGACGATTCCACTCGATCATGTTCCTGCCTCCTCGGGGGCGGCGCCGCCCGCGAACGCGTCCGACGCCGCGTATGCTTCGACCATGACCGCGAATTCGATGACGCCGGTCGGCGCCGCGGGCCGGGCCGGCTCCTGCGCCTGGCCGCGGCCGCGGCCATTGTTGCCGCTCGGCCGTTCCGTCACCGGCTGGATGGAGAGCTCGACCACCCGCATCAGCAGAGCGTTCTCCTCGACGTGCTGCAGGAACGTCGAGAACCCGTTGAGATCGCTCTGCCCGCGCATGGCCAGGCGGATCGGCTGCAGCCCGGCCGGCGGCTTTGCCGACCGCGGCGGCTCGATGCTCTTCATTTCCTCGAGCAGGACGCGGCTGTCGGCGGCGAGCCGTTCCAGCTCGCTCGTCACCTCGCCCTCGGCGAGCGCCGAGCTGGCGGCCTCGACCATCCGGCGCCGCGCGATTTCGGCCTGCGTGCCCGCCTCGCGCAGCGCATCCGGCAGCGTCGCCGCGCCGTCGAGCAGCGCCTGCTCGCGCACCAGCAGGGCCCGTTCGGTTTCGAGCCGGTCCTGCGTTTCGTTCCACGCCCGCCGCCAGGGGCGGAACGCCCCAGCCCAGAGCACGACGGGCAACGCGACGAGAAGTCCGAGCCGGATGGCGCGGCGGTCCCGCGGCGAGAGCCGGTCGAAGCCGAAGCGGCCGACGACGTCGTTCACGTTCATGGCCGTGCTCCCGCTTCGTTCGTCGTCGTGCCCGCGGTCTTCGCGGGCGCCGTGGTGCGGACCGCGGGTTGCTCGACGGGCGGTTTCAACCGGGCCGTGAAGCGGAACCGCTCGCTCGCGGTGGTGCCGGCTTCGAGGTCGCGCTCGACCGTGCCGACGAGCCGGATGTCTTCAAGGCTGCCCGCCTTGCGCAGGGCCTGGAGCGCGGTTCCCGCGCGGGCTGCGGTGGCCTCGACCACGAGCGTGTCGCCCATCGTGTGGAGCGATGTGACATGCGCGTCCTCGGGCAGCAGCAGCGCGAGATCGAAGAGTGCGCGCGTCCAGCGCGGCGCCCGCGTCGCGAGGCCGCGGAGCGCGCTCGCCTCGGTATCGATACGATCGATCGAGTCGCGGGTCGCGAGCAGCGGCGCGACCCGCTCGTGGATCGCGGCCCGCTCCGCGAGGACGACGTTCAATTCGCGGTGCACGCCCCACAACTCGACGACCGCGGCGGCACCGATCAGGAGTACGGCCGCGACGGCCGCCCGCACGAGATTCCGGCGTGCCCGCTCCCGGCGCTCGGCGGCCGCGGTGGGTGCGACGAACTCGAGGCGCGCACCGCGAGCCCGGCTCGCCGCGGCCTCGGCGGCGGTCGCGAGCCGGGCGTCATCCACGTGCCAGCCGGCGCCGGCGAGCGTCGCCTTGAGCGAGTCGCGTGTCGCCGGGTCGGCGAACAGCATCGCGTCCCCCGCCTCCTCGCCGGCGGCTTCGAGCACCGCCTCCGGCAGCGCGACCGGCGCCCGGCGCAGCGAAGCACAGCGTCCGCCGGCGGCGCGCATGACGTGCACCGTGTCGCCATCGGCGGCGAGCACCGTGCCGGTACCGCGCATGCGACGGGCCGCCTCGAGCCACGCGCCGTGCGCCGCGACCACCGTCCGCATTCTCCAACCGACGCTCCGCGCCGCCGCGTGCAGCGCTTCGACGAGCGAGGCGGGCGCGGCCGCGCCGAGGTAGAGGACGCCCGGCTGAGTGCGGTCCTCGGTAGCGGCCGGGATCGCGACGACGACGCGCGTGCCGGTGCCGCCGACGAAGTGCCGGGCCGCATCGCGACGGATCACCGATTCCGCTTCGGCCCGCTTGAGCGGCGGCAGCCGGATCAGGCGCGCGTCGGCGAGCGGCGGCATGAGCGCGACGGACACCCGCGCCCCCTCCACTTCGCCACCGAGCTGGTCCGCCAGCCCGCGCGCGATCTGCGCGAACGCCGCGGCGAGAGCGCCGCCGACCGGTGTGCCTTCACCGAAGCCGACCGCGACGGTCAGTCGGGACGTCGTGCCGCCGGCGCGCGTGACCGCCGTCGCCTCGCGTTCGCCCAGCGCGATGCCGATGTCGAGCCCGCTCATTCGATGCGTTGCCATACCACCACTGCACCCGTGTTGGAACGTGCCACGACGACGCGCGCCTGGACGTGGATCGGGCTGCCTTCGACGCGGCCATCGGCCAGGATCTCGACCTCGTTCGTCGTGAACGTGATCATGCGCCGGAGCTGGCTCGCCCCCGGATTGTCGTTGGGCGAGGCGAGCCCCGGAATCAGGCCCTCGATCTCGCTCGTGCTGCGCGGGAACTGCCCGGCCTCCCGATTCTGCACGAGCTGCGTCGCCGCGCCTTCCGTCATCCCGGGCAACGCCATGAGCACGGGCGCCGGCGCCGCGTTAACGTTGATGTTGCCCGAGCCAATCAGCGTCAGGTACGGCACGGCGCGGTCGTAGAGGTCCTTCGTCATGCCCATCACGTAGCGCAACTCCTCCAGTTCGGCGAAGTCGCGGTTGGGCGGCAACATTGGCGCGCCCGCCTTCAGGTATTCCTCGCGTTCGCCGCCGTTGAGCCGCGGGTTGTCATCTTCGTCCCGCCAGTCCATGATCGACTGCGCGATGCGATCGGCGCGGGCGTAGTCGACGCGCAGGCCCTGCGAGAAGAACTGCCGCAGCACGTCCTCATCCGCGTCGTTGAGGTTGAGGGCGGCGCCCGTGTCACGGATGCGCAGCGTGTAGCGGGCAGCGCCGAACGCCATGTCGGGCGCAATCAGCTCGTCAGGCGCGCGCCACGGATCGTCGGCGGGATCGGCGTTCCGGAACAGGCTCCGCACGTTGCTCTGCTGGACACGGCTCTGCATGCGCGCGTTGCGGGCCCGGCTCAGCGCCTCCGCCCGCAGCTCGTCGGCGCGACCGAGCATGGCGGAGGTGAGACGCGAGCGGGCGTACTCCGTCCCCGCGACGGCGGCCGCGCGGGCGCGCGACTCGTCGATCAGGTTGGCCGCCGCGAGACGTCGCGAGCGCGAGCGGAGCGCGGCGTCGAGGCCGACGGCGCCGAGCGCGATGAGCAGCCAGAGCGCCGCGATCAGCACGAACCCGTCCCGCCGCGCGCGCATCATCGGACCGTCCCCAGCGCGACGCGGATGGGAAGGCGCAGCAGCGGCGGCAACGAATCGCCGGACGCGGCCGTGAGTCGCAGCTCGACGGCGCGCGGCAGCCCGCCCTGTCCCACCCACGAGGGCAGCCACTCCTCGGCATCGGGGACGTCGGGCAGGAAGGCGAGGTCGAGGCGTGCCGCCTGCGGCACCAGCTCGACGCGCATCGGCTCGTCCTGCGTGCGCTCGGTCAGCTCCGCGACGAGGCCGCGCTCCGGCGTGGTGTCGTTGACATCGATGAAGAGCCGGACCACGGTCGTGCTCGCGTGCAGCGGCGTCATCGCGGTCGTCGGCAGGTACAGCTCGTCGCTATCGAGGCCGTTCTCCTCGGCATCGAGCCCCTGGAACTCGCCGGCCCGGTTGGAGGCGCGGAACAGTGCGCCCGACAGCCAGTCCACGAGCATCTCGCGGGCGACGGCGCCCTCGAGCGCGGTCTTCGCCGAGATCTCGGCGTCGCGGGACCGGTCCCCGACGAACGAGAGCGCGGCGAACCCGGCGCCCAGCGCCAGCGCGGCCACCGTCATGCCGACCAGCACTTCGACCAGCGTGAAGCCCGCTCGCGACTTCAGCGGCGCCGTCATGATCCCGACCCCCGCGTGCTGCCGCCGACACGGCCCGTCGTTCCGGTCTGGCCCGTCTGGCCGCCAACGCCGCCGCGACCCGTCGTGCCGCCGCGGCCGGCCGTTCCGCCGCGACCGCCGCGGCCGCCAGGCGGCCCGACGTCGGTCTGGCCGCCACGGCCGTCTCCACCCCGGCCGGCGCGTCCACCCCCGCGACCCCCGAAGCCGCCGGCATTGCCGCCGAATCCGGCCGCGCCCGTGCCCGACACGGCGACGTTGGGCCCGGGCGCGTGGATCAGTGTGCGGATCGGGTAGTTCTCGCCGCGGCCCTGGACGACGACTTCCGCGCCGAACAGGTCGTACTCATCCTTGATCGCCTCGACCTGCGTGGTCCAGGTAAATTCCTCGAACGGCGGCGGGAAGGTGCCCTCGAGCAGCGAGTCGGGGACGTCGTCGAGATCGTCGTAGTCGAGCAGGCGCAGCGCGGCGAGCCGGTCGTCGGCCAGCGAGCGAGCGACCAGCAGCGCGTTGGCCTTGCTCGCCGTGCGCAGCTGCGTGCTGGTCGTCTCGAGCAGCGCGATCGCGAACAGCCCGATGATGGCGAGCGCCACCACCGCCTCGAGCAGGACGAAGCCGGGCCGGGCGGCCGATTCAGCGCGCGATGACATTGCCGGTCCAGCGGTTGAGCGTGATGTGGCGTTCGCCGAGCGAGGAGTGGAGCACCAGCGTGTCGGCGTAGGCCGCGCCGGTCGGCGCGAACGTGAACCGTGCCCGTGCGCGGCCCAGGTCGATGCGCACCGTGGATGGCAACAAGAGCGACTCGCCGGAATCGGGCTTCTCGGCGAACAATGCGCCCGAGGACGGCAGCGGCGTCCCGATGCGGAGCGGCTCCATGCCCGCGTCGGCTTCGGCGAACGGCTCGCTCACCGCCGGCACATCGAGCCAGACGTTGCCGGACATCGAGTCCATCACGACGGTCACCGGTTCGCCACCACGAATCGCGGAATCGCGCGCGAGCTGGAACAGGGCCTCGACGCGTCGCGTCGCGGTCGTCAGGTCGTCCTCGTTCAGCAACGAGCGGAACGCGGGCACGGCCAGGGCTGTCGCGATCGCGAGGATCCCGAACACGACCATCAGCTCGATGAGCGTGAAGCCGGGACGCGCCCGGAACCGGCGACGTCGCAACGCGCTCATCGGAACGAGCTCGCGTTCACGCCGTAGATCGCCTGCAGCAACGCGGCCGCGACGAACGCCACGATCGCGCCGAACGTGATGATCATCGCCGGCTCCGCCATCGCGACCATCCGTTCCACGGCCTGCTCCGTCCGCCGCTCCAGAAGGTCCGCGGCCTTCAGCATGAAGTCGCTGAGCCGGCCGCCCTCTTCGCCCAGCGTCACCAGCTGCGTGAGCATCGTGGGAAACACGTTCTTCTCCGCGATCGCGGCGTGCAGTGAGCTGCCCTCGCGAACCCGGTTCCGGATCCGATCCGTCTCGGCGCGGGCGACCGGGTCGGACATGCAGTCACGCGCGTCGGCCAGCGCGGAGAGCAGCGGCGCGCCCCCGGTCAGCAACTCGCCGACCATGCGCGCGAAGGAAGCGGACAGCGCCTGCCTGCGCCAGCCTCCGACCACGGGGATCCGCACGAGGACATGCGCCGTGAAGTCGCGGCCGGCCCGCGTGCTGCGGAGCCACGTAGCGAACAGGACGAGCGCAACCGGGATCAGCAGCAACTGCCGCCACGACTCGCGCGCGCCGAGCGCACCGGCCATGATGATCGCCGTCGCCCGCGGCATCGGCGCGCCCGAGTTCTGCAGCAGGTCGCCAAAGCGGGGCAGCACGAAGAGAACCAGGATGCAGATGGCCGCGACGCCGACCAGCGCGAGGAGCGCGGGATAGATCGACATCGAGGTCAGCTTCGAGCGCAGCTCCTGCTCCCGCTCGAGATGCTCGGCCAGCCGCTCGAACGCGCTGTCCAGGGAACCGCTCCGCTCGCCCGCCCGCACCATGCCGACGTAGAGCGGCGTGAACAGTTCGGGGTGCTCGCCGAGCGCGGAGGCGAGGTCGTCGCCTCGCTCGACCCGGCTGCGCACGCCGTCGAGCGCGGGCTGGAGGCGGTCGGGCGCCACGGTGACGCCGGTCGCGAGCGCGCGGGCCAGCGGCATGCCCGCCGGAAGCAGCGCCGCCACCGCGCGCGTGAACTCGAGCACGCCGCGTCGCCGGCCCATGCCGAATCCGCCGGCCGACTCGGACGCCGCCGCGTGCTCGCGGACATCGAGCGCGAGCAGGCCACGTTGTTCCAGTTCGCGCGTCACCGCGACCTCGGTCGCGCCGCTCAGCTGTCCGCGTGACCGACGTCCGGTCGGATCGACTGCCTCCCAGGCGAAGACCGGCAACCCTCCGCCTCCTAACTCGTGATGTCGGCGTTGTCGCCTTCACCACCCACGGCCCCATCGGCGCCGAGCGATGTCAGGTCGTACCCGGTCGGGTGGACATCGCCCGGGCTCACGTAGATGTACGCGGTCCCCCACGGATCGGGCGGCACCTGCTTGCGAAGGTAGGGGCCGCGCCAATTCGAGGGGCGCGGCTCGGCGGTCGGCAGCACCCACAACGCGTCGAGGCCCTGCTGCGTCGAGGGATAGCGGCCGTTGTCGAGGCGGTACGCGTCGAGCGCCGCCCCAAGCATCTCGATCTGCGAACGCGCGACCGCGTCCTTCGCCGTGCCGACGTGCTGGAACACGTTGGGCGCGACCAGCGCCGCGAGCAGTGAGATCACCGCAATGACGACCAGAAGCTCGATCAGAGTGAAGCCGCCGCGCGTACGGATGCGGAGGGTCGGGCGCTTGGTCACGTACTTCATGTTCCGCCGCCTGACTCGGTGGGAGTTGCTGTAGCCACCTACATCTATAGTACTGACGCGGAGAAGCGCCACCCCGTTAGACGCGCGTGGTGGGTAACGCGTTGCCGAAAGACGGGGTGCGGATCCCGCACGTCGGAAGGGAGAGTGATGGAACGGCGCCCCGTCCGGGGCCGGGGTCAACGCCGCCCGCTATCCGCGGGCGGTTTCGGGGGCGCGTCGGCGGGTTCGATGCCGCCGGTGTCGGCGATCATGGTGTCGGGCGTCGTCGCGTCGAACCGGTAGAGCCGCTCGCCGGGCTTGATCAGGCCCCAGCGCTCGCGGGCGATGCGCTGGATGGTGGGATCGTCGTTCTCGAGCGAATCGACCCGGGCCTGCAGGCGCGTGACTTCCGAGCGCACCGCCTCGTACCGTGTCTTCTCGACGCCCTTCTCCTGGCGGATGCGCGCGATCCCGAGCAGGCTGTACTCGCCGCCGAAGAGCGCGAAGTAGGTCGCGCCCGCCAGCAGGACCGCACCCAGGATTACGCGTCCCTTCATTCCGCCCTCCGAACGTTCACGGGTCGCGGCGCCGGCACGGGTTCACGCCCGTCAGAAGACATCCCGCCCCAGGAACTCGGCCGCGGCGCCGAGGTCCTCGTTGATGCGGAGCAGTTGGTTGTATTTCGCGATCCGGTCGGTGCGGCTGCCGCTGCCCGTCTTGATCTGGCCGGCGCGCGTGGCGACGGCGAGATCGGCGATGAAGGTGTCCTCGGTCTCGCCGGAGCGGTGCGAGATGATGTAGTTGTACCCGTTGCGACGCGCGAGATCGATGGCCTCGAGCGTTTCCGTGAGCGTGCCGATCTGGTTCACCTTGATGAGGATCGCGTTGGCCGCGCCCTCGGCGATGCCGCGCGAGAGGAACTCGGTGTTGGTCACGAAGATGTCATCGCCGATCAGCTGGATGCCGTCGCCGATCGCGGCGGTCAGCTGCTTCCAACCCTCCCAGTCGCCCTGGTCGAGGCCGTCCTCGATCGATGCGATCGGGTACTCTCGCACCCACTTGCTCCAGAACTCGACCATCTGCGACGAATCGAGGCGCTCGCCGCTCGACTTGTGGAATTCGTAGGCGCCATCGCGGTACATCTCGCTTGCGGCCGGATCGAGCGCGAGCACCACGTCCACGCCCGGCTTGTAGCCGGCGCGCTCGATCGCCTCGAGGATGACGTCGATCGCCTCCTCGTTCGTGGCCAGGTCCGGCGCGAACCCGCCCTCATCACCCACGGAAGTGCTCTTCTTCTGCTTCTTGAGCACGTTCTTCAGGCTGTGGAACACCTCGACGCCGGCACGCAACGCTTCCGGGAAGTTGTCGAAGCCGACGGGCGCGACCATGAACTCCTGGAAGTCGACGTTGTTCGCCGCATGCGCGCCGCCGTTCAGGATGTTCATGAGCGGGACCGGCATGAGCGTCGCCAGGGGACCGCCGAGATAGCGGTAGAGCGGGAGGCCCGCTTCGACGGCCGCCGCGCGCGCCGCGGCGAGCGACACGGAGAGGATCGCGTTGGCACCGAGCTTCGACTTGTTGGCGGTGCCATCGAGCGCGATCATCGCGCGATCCAGCTCGACCTGCTCCTCCACGTCCATCCCCAGAACCTCCGGACCGATCACCTCCGCCACGTTGCGCACGGCCTGCAATACGCCCTTTCCGCCGTAGCGGCTCTTGTCGCCGTCGCGCAGCTCCACCGCTTCGAACTCGCCCGTGGACGCACCGCTCGGTACCGCAGCACGACCCGCGACGCCGTCTTCCGTGATGACTTCCGCCTCGAGCGTGGGGTTGCCGCGCGAGTCGAGGATTTCTCGTGCGTGTACGCTGATGATCGACGACATGGTCCGGTGTCCGGGTTCGCGTGAATGCGAGTGTGGCCTGGGGAAAGACTAGCCGATGGTCGGGTTGGATGCCAGACGGATCGGCGGGCGACGAAGGGCGGGGGACGAAGGGCGGGGGACGAGGAGCGGGTCGAACGGCGGGTTATGGGAGAGGGGGGGCGGTCATCAGGGTGGCGACTTGCTGGCGGACGCGCTTCACGAGGGCGGAGCGTGTCTCGAACGAATAGTCGCTCGTGTGGATGATGTCGCCGATCCGGACGACGATCTCGCCGGGCGTAACGCGCCAACCGCCCTTGGGAAGCACGGCGCGGCTACCCTCAATGCCGACGGGAACGATGTCGACGCCGGTCTGGAGTGCGAGCATGAAGGCGCCCTTCTTGAAGGGGCGGAGCTCGCCGGTCGGGGACCGGGTGCCCTCGGCGAAGATGATGACGGAGCTCTTGTCGCGGCGCATGAGCCGGCCGGCCTCGTCGAGGGTGCGGATGGCGGAGCCGGTGTCGCCGCGGTCGATCGAGATGTGGCCTGCGGCGCGCCAGGCGTGGCCGAACACGGGGATCTTCCCGAGCTCCTGCTTGGTCACGAACCGGTAGGGTCCGGGCATGCTCATGAGTGCGAACACATTGTACCAGGACTGGTGGTTGCTGACGAGAATCCGGGGAGTGGGTTCGGCCAGCCGTTCCGCGCCCTCCACGCGGACCGTCACGCCGGCGACCCGGAGCATCCAGCGGGACCAGGTCCTGCCGATCCAGTCGTAGGCGCGGGTCGGCGCGCGCACGAACGATGCGACGACGGCCATCCCGCTGAACAAGAACGTCGACACGAACATGTTGAGCCAGACCCAGATCGAGCGAATCACGCGTGCCCGTCGATGTGTGAGTATCCCCCGGTCGTGAGCGGCCGTGCTTCGGCGCCCGGCCGCTCGCGCGCGTACAAGCCCTCCCCCTCGAAGGCTTCTCCTACCCGCGTCAGAGGAACGCCGAACGTGCGGCCGAACTCACCGGCCAGCGCGGCGCACGTCGCGGGCGGACCGGCGATGCACAGCTCGTAGTCCTCGCCACCGCCGAGCGCGAGCCCGAGCGCCCCCGCGCGGTCGGCCCCCGCCGCCGGATGGACGGGCACGTCCGCGAGTTCGAGGAGGATACGGACATTGCTCGCGGAGGCAAGGTGGCCCGCGTCGCCGGCAAGACCGTCGGAAAGGTCGATCGCGGCGTGGAGCGCGCCCCGCTCGGCGAGCCAGCGGGCCTCCGCGAGACGGGCGCGAGGACGCGCGAACGCCAGGCGCGCGGCCGGATCGGGCTCCCTTCCGCCCTGCCACGCGGCAACGGCCGCGGCGGCGCCGCCGAGTTGACCGGTCACGCAGATCGCGTCGCCCGGACGCACGCCGCTCCGCAGGATGGGCGCGCCGACGCGGCCGACCGCGACGACGTCGACTACGAGCGGGCCGGGCGAACGGGAGACGTCGCCACCCAGCAGAACGGCGCCGTGCGCGGCGGCCGCCTCGCTCACTCCACCCATCACGGACGCGGCGTCGGCGTCGGCGTTTCGCGGCAGGCCGAGCGAGACCAGGATCCCGACCGGCTCGGCGGCAACGGCGGCGAGATCGCTCAGTGCGGCCGCGGTTGCGCGCCAGCCGATCTCGCCGGGCTCGAGCCAGTCCCTCCGGAAGTGGATGTCCTCGATCGAGAGGTCGATGCTGAGCGCGATCCCCGGCGCGTGCACGACGGCGCAGTCGTCGCCCGGCCCGACGAGGACCGAGCTGGCGCCGGGGGCCTCCGCGCCGAGCCGCCCGCGGAGGGAGGCATCCCGCTCGAGTAGTGAACGGATCAGGTCGAACTCGGCGCCCGGGCCCAGCCGGATCCGGCCCACGATCAGCGCCAGCGGAGGCGGACCGCGCCGGCGGGCGTCGCGGCCCAGACGTCGCGTCCCTCCGGCAACACGTCCAGCACCGACCCGGACGGGATGTCGGCGGGCACGGTGAACACCTCCCACGCGCCGCTCTCCGGGTCGAGCCGCGCGATGCCGTTCCGGCCCGCGACCCAGAGGTCCCGGCCGTCGGCGGCGAGCCGGACGACGGGACCGATCCGGTCCAGGTTCGCGTCGCGCACGGGTCCACGGAGCCCGTCCGATCCGAGCCGGTAGATCCCGGCCTGGCCCAGGATCCAGGTCGCGGCTCCCGTCGCGAGGTCGAGGATCCGCCCGCCGGTGATCGCGGCGGGATCCGCGCCGGGCAGCACGGGCGAGATCGGTGCCGACGCCGGGTTCCCGGAATCCGACACCGCGATCGTCAGCAGACCGCGGTCGCTGGCGATCCAGAGCGTGTCGCCGGAGGCCGCGATCCGGCTCGTGCGTCCGCCCGCGAGCAGCGGTCCCGCCACTCTGCGGCCCAAGGTGTCGAGTGCGACGAGGCCCTGGTCGGTGCCGACCCAGATCCGGCCGCGGTGATGAAGCACGCTCCGGGCGCGATCGGACGGCAGTCCGTCCTGCGACGTGAAGCGGGTCCATGCCCGACGGTCGCCCGCACGCGCGGGATCGAAGCGGTAGAGCCCGTCTTCGGCCGCGAACCAGAGCCGGCGCCCGTCGAAGGCGACCTCGGCGACGAAGCCGGCGGGCGCGCCCTGGGTCGCGTCGTACTGCTCCCAGTCGCCCAGGTCGGGCGTGGCGGACGCGACGCCGTTCCGGCGGCCGCGCCCGTCGCCGCCGAACCAGAGCCGGTCGCCGAAGCGCGCGACGGTGGCCGCGCCGCGGGCGACGAGGCCGAAGCGGAGCCACTCGCGCTCGGAGCGCCGCGCGTTGAAGTGGACGAGGCCGCCGCCCGCGGTCGCGATCCAGAACTCGTCCGGTTCGATGCCCCGGGCGACGTCCGTGATCGACCAGCGCTGGAGCTCGGCGTCGAGGCCGAGCGAGCTGCGCGCGGCGGCGAGATACGGGTCGTCCGGCCAGGCCGTGGCGCGGGCCCGGACGCCGACCGGCACCGTGGCGGCCCCGACCGATTCGGCGAAGGACGACGCCCACTCGATGCGCCACCACTCGCCCGCCGCAAGGACGTACGTCGAGGCGTCGTTCGGCCAGGGCACGATGCGCTGGATCGCGCCCCGGACCGGCGCGGCGATCGTCTCCCACGAGGTGAAGCCCGGCAGCCCCCGGGTGAGCTCGCCGCTTCGCGTACCGACCCAGACGTCGCCCGTCGTCGGATCGACGCCGAGCGCGGTGATCGGCGCGTTGGCGGCACCCGGCACCGGGATCGGCGGACGCCACTCGCGGCGGGCGACGTCGTACACGAGTACCGCGTCCTGCGTCGCCGCGTACACGTCGGTCCGGCTCACCGCGACGGCCGTGAGGTTGCCGCCCTCGGTCACGATCGTTCGCGTGTCGGACGTCCAGAGGTGCGCCTGGCGGGCGGCCGCGGCACCGGGCACGATCAGCATCAGCGCCGTGGCCGCGAGCACGGCCGCGGTCGTGGCGCGAGGCCGCGGACGGGCGGCCGTGACGCGCATCATCGACGTGTCGGCTGATCGAACGTGACGAAGGGAAGGCGGAGCGAACTCTCGGCGGCGCCAGGGAACTCGAAGGCGCGGTGCATCCCGTCGGACACGTCGGCGGGGCTGAGCGACCGGCCGAGGTCGGCGAGGTCGGCGGCGCGGGCACTGTAGAACAGTCCGACGGCGGCCGCGTCGCGGGCGGCCAGGCCGGCGGCCAGCATGGCGCCGATCCCGCCGGAGAGCTGATCGCCCATCCCGGCCGATGCCGCGTCCGACGAGCCCACGCTGTTGACCAGGAGCGGGTGCCGGGGCGAGGCGACGATCGAAGGCTGGCCCTTCAGCAGGACGACGCAGCCGAAGTCGGCGGCGGCGGCCCGGGCCGCGCCCGGCGGATCGCCGACGATGTCCTGGACCGGCCGGCCGGTCAGGCGCGAGAGCTCGACCGGGTGCGGCGTCACGGCGACATCCCGTTCCGCGGCGACGCGGCGGAGCGCCTCGGGGTCACGGGCGAACAGGTTGAGCGCGTCCGCGTCGAACACAACAGGCCGGCCCGGCGTGGCCGCGAGGACGGCGTCGAGGCTGCGGCGCGCCTCGTCGTCGGTACCGATTCCCGGCCCGGCCAGGACCGCGTGCATCGTCGCGGCATTGGCCGGATCGATGGACGTGCGGTCGATGAACGTGGCTTCCGGCACCAGCGACTGCAGCACCAGCCGGTTGGACGCCGCGGACGCGATCCGGACCAGGCCGGTGCCCGAGCGCTGCGCCGCGCGGCAGGCGAGCGCCGCCGCGCCCGCCATGCCCTCCGTCCCGCTCAGAACGAGCAGCCGGCCGGCCGTCCCCTTGTGCGCGGAGGGTGGTCGCCGCGGTAGCCGGGCGGCCGCCCACGCGGGCGTGATGAGCGCCGCCGATTCCGGACCCTCTGCCGCGTGCGGAGGGAACGCGATCTCGACCGCGATCAGCCGGCCGCACCGGCTCCGCGCCGGCTGGAAGAGAAGCCCGATCTTGGGCCAGCCAAACGTGACGGTCGCCACCGCCCGCACTGCTTCGCCCTCGACGTTGCCGCTCGCCGCGTCCACGCCGCTCGGCAGGTCGAGCGCGACGACCGGACGGCCGGACGCGTTGAGCGCTTCGATCGCCAGCGCCGCGTCGCCTCGCGGCGCGCCCCGCGCTCCGGTCCCCAGGATCCCGTCCACGAAGACGTCGGTACCGGCCGGCGGGAACGTGGCCGCGTCGAACTTGTCGATGGGGATTTCGTGTCCGTGCTGGAGCGCGGCATCCGGCGGCTTCGAGCCGACCGTGAAGACCCGGACGTCGCGGCCCCAGATGTAGAGCGCCCGGGCCAGCACCACGGCGTCGCCGCCGTTGTTGCCGGGTCCTGCGAGGATGGTGATGCGCCCGGACGGGTGCAGGCGGTCGAGGATCTGGGCGGCCGCGCGCCCGGCGTTCTCCATGAGGACGCGCTCGGGGACACCCTGCCGGTCCCGGGCGGCCGCGTCGAGCGCAGCCGCCTCCTCGGGCGTGACGAGCGCGACACGTTCGATTCCGAAGACGTCGCGTTCCTCGCCTCGGCGGCGCCGCCTCATGGCGTGCCTACTTGTAGCTCTGGCCGATCGTGCGCCCGAAGCTGATCTCGCCGTTGTCGATCCGGATGTTGAACCCGCAATCCGGGTTCGAGCAGACCCACGCCTTGAAGGTGATCGGCGCACCATCGCGGCCGTAGTCGGAGAGCGGAAGCATCGTGCCCTTTCCGCACTTGCGACAATCGGGATACTGGAACGGAGTGTCTGCCGGCATTTCTCAACCCCTCCCCTCGACTGTACGTACCACCCTCGTGCCGAACGACGCGGGGCGTCCCGTAGTGTACGCTACGGGGCCGACCAGCGTTCCCGCCCGGTCGGGTCTCAGACCGAATCGGTCTCGAACGCCTGATCGAAATCGAAAACGTCCTTGAAATCTTCGGGTCGATCCTCGTCCTGCTTGATCAGGATGCCGCACTCGACCAACGCGAAGACGATCGCGCCGACATCGGTCGTCGATCGGATACCCCAGTGTTCGAGAACGGTGCGAGCGAGTGGACCGAACTGCTCGATCGCCAGGTCCCGAACGCCTAACGTCAGTTCCCGCCCACTGATATGGCGGGGCTCGGGCAGGCCGTGCAGCACGTGGTGCAGGGCCGACAACAGGAACGTGTACGCCTTGTCCTGGTACGCCGGGTTCCGCTTCCGGAGTTGGTCCAGCGTGCCGTCGTCCAGGAGGATCCCACCCATTGTCGCGCTCCGGCCGCTCAGGCGATGTCGCCGGCCGGAACCCGGCGAAACTCCGGGTAGAGCGGGAACTGCTCGCAGAGCGATTCCACTCCGGCCGCGACCCGGTCGGCCACGCTCTTATCCTCCCACGCCTCGAGCACGTCGGCGATCCAGTCGCCGATCCGCTGCATCTCGGCCGGCTCCATGCCACGAGTCGTGAGCGCCGCCGTCCCGATCCGGATGCCGGACGTGACGAACGGCGAGCGCGTCTCCCCCGGCACGGTGTTCTTGTTGACGGTGATGCGGGCCCGGCCGAGCGCCGCTTCCGCGGCCTTGCCACTCAGCTCGCCCCGGCTCCGCAGGTCGACCAGCAGCAGGTGCGTGTCCGTGCCATCGCTGACCAGGTCGAAGCCGCGGTTCTGCAGCGCACTCGCGAGCGCCCGCGCATTGGCCACGACACGGCCCGCGTACACCGCGAACGATGGGTCGAGCGCCTCGCCGAACGCTACCGCCTTGGCCGCGATCACGTGCATCAACGGCCCGCCCTGCATGCCGGGGAAGACCTGCTTGTCCATCACTTTGCCCAGCGCCTCCCGGCAGAGCACGAATCCGCCACGCGGCCCGCGCAGCGTCTTGTGCGTCGTCGACGTCACGATGTCGGCGTGCGGGACCGGGCTCGGGTGCACGCCTCCGGCAATGAGCCCGGCGATGTGCGCCATGTCGACCACGAGCCTGGCATCGACCTCGCGCGCGATCGCGCCGAACGTCTCGAAATCGATGATCCGCGGATACGCGCTCGCTCCCGCCACGATCACGCCGGGGCGATGCTCGAGCGCCAGATCACGGACGGCATCGTAGTCGATCCTGCCATCCGGTCCGACGCCGTATGATGTCGCCTCGTAGAGCTGCCCGCTGAAGTTGACGGGCGAGCCGTGGGTCAGGTGTCCGCCGCTCGAGAGCGCCATGCCCAGCAGCCGGTCGCCGGGCTTGAGCAAGGCCATGAACGCGGCCATGTTGGCCTGCGAACCCGAGTGCGCCTGGACGTTGGCGTGCTCCGCCCCGAACAGCTTCCGGCAGCGGTCGATGGCCAGTTCCTCGGCCACGTCAACCCACTCGCAGCCGCCGTAATACCGGCGGCCGGGGTAGCCTTCCGCGTACTTGTTGGTCAGCACCGAACCCATCGCCTCCAGTACGGCCGGAGAGGCGAAGTTCTCGCTCGCGATCAGTTCGAGGCCGTCGTTCTGGCGATTGAGCTCGCCGTTGATCGCATCGAAGATCGCGGGGTCCCGCTGCCGGAGGTGTTCCATCATATGCCTCAGATCCAGGTCTGCTTGAGCTTCGATACCTGCTCGATCCGGCGCTCTGCCAGCCGGTCGGCGGCCTTGTACGTGGGGATGCCCTGCTCGCGCGTGATCTCGAACAACTGGCGCAGCGTTTCGTAGATCTCGCCCGCCTTCCGCTTGGCGCGGTCCGGCGTCCAGCCGTTCAGCTCGCCGTACACGTTGATCAGCCCACCCGCGTTGATCACGTAGTCGGGCGCGTACAGGATTCCCTTCTCCTGCAGCATGTCGCCGTGCCGGTCATCGTCGAGCACGTTGTTGGCCGCGCCCGCGATGATCTCGAACTTGAAGTTGGGCAGGGTCTTGTCGTTGACGACGGCGCCGAGCGCGGAGGGCGCGAAGATCTCGGCCTCGACCGAATAGATCTCCTCCGTCGTCACGCCTGTGGCACTGAAGTCATCGACCACCTGCTTGACCTTGCCGTCGTCGATGTCGGAGACGATCAGCTTCGCGCCATCGGCGGCGAGGTAGCTGCAGAGCCAGTAGCCGACGTGGCCGCAGCCCTGTACGGCGATGCGCTTGCCTTCCACGCTGTCATTGCCCCAGCGCTCGTGGGCGCACGCCTTGATGCCGCTGTACACGCCGTACGCCGTGACCGGGGACGGGTCGCCGGAACCGCCCGCCAGGCCTGCCACGTACTCCGTCTCCATCTGGACGTAGCCCATGTCCTCCACACTCGTGCCCACGTCCTCCGCCGTGATGTAACGGCCCTTCAGCGAGTCCACGAATCGCCCGTGCGCGCGGAAGATCATCTCGCGCCGGCGCGTCTTCGAATCGCCGATGATCACGGCCTTGCCGCCGCCCAGATTGAGGCCGGCGACCGCCGCCTTGTAGGTCATCCCGCGCGACAGACGCAGCACGTCGACCAGTGCCTCGCGGTCACTCTGGTAGTTCCAGAAGCGGGTGCCGCCGAGAGCCGGGCCGAGCTGCGTGTTGTGGATCGCGATGATTCCCTTGAATCCGACGGACGGCTCATACGAGAAGACCACCTGCTCGTGGTCATGCTCCTGCATCGCCTCGAAAATCTCCATGACGTCTCCCCACTCCTCTCTTGCCGACCCGCCCCGGGCGAGCCCTGGTTTCGATCAGTCAGTTGGCATACATCGCATTCACGACGAGCGAACGGAGCTCATCGTTGGTTCCCATCAACAACTCCGTGGCCTTGGCCTCCCGCATCAGCTTCTCCACGGGATAGTCCCGCATGTAGCCGTAGCCGCCGAAGACCTGCACGGCATCCGTCGTGACCCGCATCGCCGCCTCGCTGGCCACGATCTTCGCCCGGGCCGCGACCGCCGGGCTCGGCGCCGCCGCCGCCGCCGCGACCAGCGCGCTGCCCACCGCGACCCCTGCCGACATGTCGGCCAGCTTCACGCGGATGCCTTCGAACTGCCGGAGCCGCCGGCCGAACTGCTCGCGCGAGTCCGCGTAGTCACGCGCGTGCTCCAGCGCCGCCCTCGCGACGCCGACCGCCATCGCGGCCACCACCAGCCGCTCGAACATCTCGCAGCGGACCAGCATCGCGCCGACCGTGTCGGCGTCGGCGACGCGGGCCGCGGCCGGCACGCGCATGTCTTCGAGCGCGACGGACACGATCCGGGCCGAGCGCACGCCGATCGTGTCGAGCCGGTCCCGGACGCCGAATCCCTCGGCATCGACCGGCACGAGGAACAGTCCGGGACCCGACTCGGTTTCGGCCACCAGCGGCAGGATTCCAGGGGACCCGGCAGCGAGGATCCAGGACGCGCTTCCGCGCAGCCGCCAGCCATCGCCGTCGGGGACGGCCCGGAGCGACGGCGAATGACGCGCCTCGTGGGACAGCTGCGTCCACACGCTCGTCTCGCCGGCCGCGACGGCGGCCAGCCGGTCCCGCGCGGGCGAGTCGGCGAGCATGGCGGCGAGCGACGCCGCCGCACCCAGCAGCAGCGCGACCGCCGGCTCGCCCCACGCGATCTCATCGATCACGGCGACGAGCGTCGGCGCGCCCAGCTCGAGTCCGCCCTGCGACTCCGGCACCAGCAGGCCGGCGAAGCCCAGTTCGTCGAGCTCCGCGGTCACGGCGGGGTCATACGCGCGGTCGTGGTCCCAGCGCTCCGCGTTCGGACGTAGCCGGGCCGCGGCAAACTGCGCGGCGAGCTCCCGGATCTCGATCAACGCGTCCGTCATCACCGAACCATCCACCACCCCGTTCAATGCTTCGCGGAGTAGTCGTAGAATCCGCGGCCGCTCTTCCTGCCGAGCCAGCCGGAGGCGACGTATTTCCGCAGCAGCGGACAGGGACGGTACTTGTCACCGAGGTCCTGGTGCAGCACCTCGAGAATCGCGAGGCAGGTGTCGAGTCCGATGAGGTCGGCCAGCGCGAGCGGGCCCATCGGGTGGTTCATGCCCAGCTTCATCACGGTGTCGACCGCGTCCGGCAGGGCCACGCCCTCCATCACGCAGTAGACCGCCTCGTTGATCATCGGCATGAGCACGCGGTTCGCCACGAAGCCGGCGAAGTCGGTGACTTCGACCGGCGTCTTGTCGAGGCCGCGCGCCAGCTCCATCACTGTCGTCAACGTCTCGTCCGAGGTTTGCAGCCCGCGGATCACCTCGACCAGCTTCATGACCGGGACCGGGTTCATGAAGTGCATGCCGATCACCCGCTCGGGGCGCGCCGCGTGAGCCGCCAGCGCGGTGATCGAGATCGACGATGTGTTGGACGCGACGATCGCGTCCGGCGCGATCCGCGCCAGGTCCTTCAACAGGTCGACCTTCAGATCCATGTCCTCGGGTACGGCCTCGACGACGAGCTCCGCGCCCGCCGCTTCCGCCCGCTTCGTCGCCGTCCGGATCCGGCCCAGCACGGCCTGTCCGTCCGCTTCCGCCAGCGTCCCCTTGCGGACCTGGCGCTCGATGTTCTTCCCGATCGTGGCGAGCGCGCGCTCGAGCGGCTCGACCGCCACGTCGACCAGGGTCACGTCATGCCCGTATTGCGCAAACACGTGGGCAATACCGTTGCCCATGGTCCCCGCGCCTATGACTGCAACGTTCATTCGCCTATCACCCTCTCCCCGTTGTCATCCCTGTCCGGCAGTGGGCGCAGAGCCCGCATCGCCGGTGATTCGGCCAGCCGGCGCCAGCGCGCCACTATCACGATCGCCAGCAGCACCGCGACCGTCACCGCCAGCCCGCCTTCCGGCCCGAACGCACCGCCCGTCAGCCAGGCTGGCCCCGTCACATCGGGCCGGTAGAGCGGCGTGTCCAACTCGAGCCCGCTCGTGGGCAGGTCCGCCAACACCGCCAGTGTCCAGTTCCAGCCCAGATGCAGCGCCGTCGCGAACCAGAGGCTCCGCGTCCGGTAGTACGCCAGCGCGAGCAGCACGCCGGCCAGGAAGATGTTGCCCAGCCCCAGGCCGGTGACGTGCGGATTCGCCGCATGTGCGAGCGCGAATCCCACGCTCGTCAACAGGATCGCGGTCGCCGGTCCGAACGCCCGCGCCACCAGCTGGAACGGGTACCCGCGGAAGAGCGCTTCTTCCGCCGCCGCAGCCACCGCCAGCAACCCCGTATCCTGAAACAACACCGCCACGAAACCGGCCGGTCCGCCCGGCGCCGCCTCGTACCGCACGGCACCGGCCGCGACCATGATGCCCACCGCGAGCGCAGTCGTCGTGACCCCGATCGCGAAGCCGCGCCCGATCTCGCCCGGGCCACTCCGCGTCCACGCGAAGCCGAGCGCGCCGGCCCGCCGGCCGTGTCCGCGCAGCATGATCACGCCCGCCGCGGCGGCCGCGGCCAGCGTCACGGCGGCCCCGGCGAACAACCGGCCCCGGGACGGCGGCCCATCATGCCCGGCCCAGAGCTGCAGCGGCAGCGTCAGGACCAGATACAGCCCCGCGAACGCGAGCAGCCGGCGGACCGTGTCCAGCCACACGCCGCTGCCCGCCGTCCGGCCGCCCGCATCGCCGGGCATGAAAAACCCCTCAGGCCTGGAGCGACCCGAGGGTTTTCGCGCGATAGCGGAGCGCGACCAGGAATGCCGCCAGGACCTTGAGCGCATCGCCCGGCAGGAACGGCAGGACGCCGAGCCTGAAGGCGCCCGCGGGGTCGCCGGTGAACCACGCGAGCTGCGTTGCGCCGCCCGTAAAGATGACCAGCGTGCCGAGCGCGATGGCGAGCGCGAGGCGGAGCGCCGGCAGCAGGCCCTTCCGCGAGGCCGGTCCGGCCAGCCAGCCGGTTACGGCGGCCGCGAGCGGGAACGCCAGCAGGTACCCACCGGTTGGACCGAACAGGTGGGCCGCGCCGAACGCGCCGCCCGCGAATACGGGTGCGCCGAGCGCGCCGACCAGCAGGTACAGCGCCTGCGACGCCGCTCCGAGCCACGGTCCGAGCAGGACACCCGCCAACGACACGATCATGGTCTGCGCCGTGATCGGCACCGGGTTGCCCGGGAGTCTGATCTCGATGACAGCGCCGACTCCGGTCAGCACCGCGAACGCGATGATGGCGACGATCCGTCGGGACCACCGGCCCGCCAGCGCTTCCGCAACCGCGTTCCGACCACGAGTCAGGACACTGTTCATGGCTCAGACCCTTTCCACCGAGAGTGCCACCGCGTCACCACCACCAAGGCAGAGCGTCGCGAATCCAGTCGTCTCATCGCGCTGCTTCATCGCGTGCAGTAGCGTGATCAGGATGCGCGCGCCCGATGCGCCGATCGGGTGGCCGAGCGCGACCGCTCCGCCGTTCACGTTCACCCGGTCCCAGTCCCAGCCGAGGCCCTTGCCGTCGGCCAGCGCCTGCACGGCGAACGCCTCGTTCGCCTCGATCAGGCCGTAGTCGCCGATCTTCCTGCCTTCCTTCTCCATCAGGTGCTGCACGGCGAGGATCGGCGCGAAGAACAGCTCGCGCGGCGTGACCGCGCCGTTCGCGTACGCGTTGATCCGCGCCATGATGGTGAGGCCGTGCGCCTTCGCGTATTCCTCGCTCGTCACCACCAGCGCGGCGCCGCCGTCGTTCAGGCCGGGCGCGTTGCCGGCCGTCACTACGAGGTTCGTGATGTCCTTGGGCGCATCGTTGGGAAACGCGGGCCTGAGCTTCGCGAGCGATTCGAGCGAGGTGTCGCGCCGCGGCGGCTCGTCGGTGTCGATCGTGGTCGAGCCCTTCCGGCCCTCGATCACGACGGGCACGATCTCCTCGCGGAAGCGGCCCTCATCGATGGCCGCGATCGCCTTCTGGTGCGAGGCCAGCGAGAAACGGTCGGCCTCCTCGCGCGTGATCCCCGCCTTGTGCGCCGTGTACTCCGCGTGGCCGCCCATGTGGCAGTGGCCGAACGCGCACCACAGGCCATCGTGGATCAGCCCGTCCACCAGCTGCTGCGTGCCGAACTTCACACCCTGCCGGTAGCCCATCACGTAGTAGGGCGCGTTCGACATCGACTCCATGCCGCCGGCGACGTACGCCTTGCCGTCGCCCGCCCGGATGGCCTGGGCCGCGAGCATAACCGCCTGCAAGCCGGAGCCGCACACGCGGCTCACGGCCATCGCGCCCACGTTGTCGGGAACGCCGGCCGCGATCGCGGCCTGGCGCGCGGGCGCCTGACCCACTCCGCCGGACACGACGTTGCCGAGTATTACGTCATCGAGATCGGCAGGATCGACGCCGGAGCGCTCGAGCGCCGCCCGGATCGCGATTCCCCCGAGCTGCGGCGCCCCGAGCGGGGCGAGGCCTCCGAGGAATCGACCGATGGGCGTGCGGGCACTGCCGACGATGACTGCCGTACGTCGCGGATCCGTCATTGATCTCCTCCCATCACCGCCTCTGGCCCGGTTCGGGTCCGGGCCCTCTTTCACGGGCGTAAGATACCCCGCCCGGACGACCGGGGCCAGACAGGAAAACCCTGAAAAACGCGTTGGGAGACCCGCGGAAACGCCTCATGGAGCGCGTGTCCGGACGGCCGGCCACGGGCCCGGCCGGCAGCGGACCGGCGCGGCCCGGTGGGCGGGTCGGGGAGCGGGCGAGAGCCGGCGTCAGGATGCGTCCGGCGGGAGCAGCACCGGCCGGCCGCTGGAGATACCGAGCCGGCCCCAGGCCGTGAAGGGGTCGTGCTCGAAGATGAGAAGCCAGCCCTCGTCGCGGGCGGAGCCGAGCAGGCCACGCTTGGTCTCCAGCGTGACCAGCGGCTCCACATCGTAGCCCATGATCCAGGGTAGCGGCAGGTGCGCCGTGGTCGGCACGAGGTCGGCCAGGAAGCACGCCGTCTCGCCGCCCGACCGGATGAGTACCGACTGGTGATGCGGCGTGTGGCCGGGCGTCGGCCGGACACTCACGCCCGGCACGACTTCCGCCTCGCCCGTCACGAAATGATACGCCCCCGCCGCTTCGACCGGATCGAAGTTGTGCGCCAGGTAGCTGGCCTGGATCCGCTCGTTCCGCAGATGCGCGAACTCCCACTCGCCCCGCTGCACCACGTAGCGGGCGCGCGGGAAGGTGAGCCGGACCGAGTCGCGGTCCCGGACGGTGTTGCCGCCCGCGTGGTCGAAATGGAGGTGCGTGTCGATCATCACATCGACGTCGTCGGGCGCGAATCCGGCCTCCGCGAGCGACTCCTCCAGACGCGTTGCGTACGCGCCGCCGGCATGCGGCTCGTTCTCGATGCCGTAGATGTCGTGGAACTTCGCCGCTTCCATGTTGCCCACGCCGTTGTCGATGAGTACCAGCGCATCGCGGGTCTCGACCAGCAGGCAGCGCAGGCCGAGCGGGATGCGGTTGCGCGCGTCAGGCTCGATCCGCTTCTGCCAGAGCGGCTTCGGCACCACGCCGAACATGGCGCCGCCGTCCAGGCGCTGCAGGCCACCGTCGAGCACGTGCAGCCGGAAATCGCCCAGCGTCCGCGACTCGACCGCGGGCCGGCCGCGCGCCTCTGCGCTTACCATTCCCGCACCGGCTCGGGGGATGCCTTCCGCTTGCGGCGGAGCGCGCGCCGGGCAAGCAACGCCTCCAGCTGGTCCCAGCGCTCGATCTCCATCTCGTCGAGCCGTTCCAGCAGGCGCGCCAGGATGCGCGCGGTGACGCGGGCGTCGCCGAACGCGCGGTGGCGTGCCTCGTTCTCGAAGCCGAAGTAGTTCGTCAGCGAATCGAGCGAGCGACGCCGCACTTCCGGGACCACCTTGCGCGCCAGGCGCACCGTGCAGAGCACGCGTCCGCGCAGCGGCTCGCGCACGGCCCAGTCCATCTCGGTGCTGACGAAGCGCCAGTCGAACGACGCGTTGTGGGCCACGAACACCGCGCCGGAGAGGATCGAGCGGATGCGGTCGGAGACGTCCACGAAACGCGGCGCGCGCGCCGTCATGGCGTCGGTGATGCGGGTCAGCCGGCTCACGAATCGGGGAATGTGGCGTTCCGGGTTCACCAGCGTTGTGTACTCGTCGAGCCACTGGCCACTGCCGCTCATGCGGACCGCCGCGAATTCCGTGATGCGGTGGCCGCGCTCCGCCGCGCCGCCCGTTGTCTCGACATCGACCACCACGTACTCCAGAGAGCGGAGCCCGTCTTCCGGCGACCCGCTCCCGTCCACCCGGCCCGCGCCGTACGGCCGCAACGCGCGCTCGGCGAGGAAGCGCGCCCGCTTCGCCTCGGCGTAGCCCAGCGGATACGGTGTGGGCCGATCCGGCCGATCCGGCAGCGAGATCCGGATCCCGGTCTCGCTCCGCCGCTCGGCATCGACCTCGAGCGGCGCCGGCAACAGCGACAGGAGATCGCGCACCCGGTCGTCCATCACGGATCCGAGCGCCGCACCGGCAAGGTCATGCAGCGCGGCCCGCCGCCGCCCCGCACCAGCTCCGCACCGTCGAACACGATCACCGCCCGCTCCCCCTCGCGAACCTCGTCCTCGCCCGTCAGGAAGCTCATGCCGTCCACGATCCGGTACCCGCCCTCGCGACGCATCGCCTCGCAGGTGTGCTCGTTCCGCGCGTATCCCACCACGACGCCAGGACGCACCGCCACGAAGTTGCAGCCGCTCGACCACTGCTCCCGCTCCTGGAAGCGCCGCTCCGGACCGCCGCAGTAAATCGGTTCCATCTTCATGCCCAGCTCACCGAGCGCCGTGAACAGGTCCGGCATCTCCCGCATCCCGGCCCGGCCCGCGTGGTAGTGCAGCACCGGGTTTCGCGTCGGCCCCACGAAGCTCGGCGGGAACACGACGCACTGCTCTCGGTCCACCAGGCTGAACACCATGTCCAGGTGGATCATGGCCCGGTCCATCGGTACCACCACCGCCAGGATGTCGTGGATCCCCTGGTCCCGCTCCAGCCGCTCCGCCATCACGTCGAACGCGCTCGGACTCGACCGCTCCGACAGGCCCATCAGCACGAGGTCCTCGCGTACCACGTGCACATCCCCGCCCTCCACCGTGTAGCCCGCCCGCCGCTCTTCGCTGCCGTCGTAGATCACGCCCGCGTTCGCCAGCTCGGGATGATACGCGAACAGCGTCTTAAGCAGGATCTCCTCCGTCCAACGCGCCGTGTAGCGCATCGAGCCGATGATCACGGCGCCGCCCACCACCATCGCCGCGTCGCGCGTGAAGAACAGGTTCGGCAGCGGCGGGAGATGGTAGCTCGGCACATTCAGCAGCCGCTGCAGCGGCCCCTGATCCACCGGCCGGCCTTCCACGAACTGCGACACCAGCTCGCTCGCCGGCATCTCCATCAGTTCGCGACCCAGCCGCTCCGACTGCGCGACATCCACCACTCGCCGGACCAGCACATCCCGCACGGCCGGCTCGTCCATGATCGATTCCAGCAGCGAGCGCACCTCCAGCACCTTCGCGAATCGCGACAGCACCGCCTTGAACCGCTGATGCTCCCGCCGCGCCTGCTCCAGATCGATGATGTCCGTGTAGAGGAAGTCCTCCCGCGTCGATGGCGTCACCGCCAGCAGCTCCGGGCCCGGCGTGTGACAGATGACCGTCTCCAGCCGGCCGATCTCCGACGTCACGTGCAGCCGCGATTCCGCCACCGCTCAGCTCCGCGATCCGGCCGGGCGACGGCCCCGCCGACTCGCGCTCAACGCGTACGACAACGATTCCAACTCCAGCGCCATGTTCACGTTCTTCAACGCCACCCCCGCCGGAACACGCAGCTTCGTCGGCGCGAAATTCAGTATCGCGCGTACCCCCGCGCTCACCACCCGGTCCACCACCGATTGCGCCGTTTCCACTGGCACCGCCACGATCACGATCTCGATCGATTCCTCAACCAGCACACGCTCCATCTCACCATCCGCATGGATCGTCACGCCGTACCGACGATGACCCGTCTTCGTGCCGTCCGCGTCGAACGCCGCCACGATGTCGAAGCCCTGCCGGCGAAAATCCTGGTAGCCCAGAAGCGCTGCACCGATCCGACCCACTCCCACCAGCGCCACCCGCCACCCGTGCTCGAGACCGAGGATCGAGCGCAACGCCGCCGTCAGCTCCGGCACCGAATACCCGAGTCCGCGCTTCCCGAACGTGCCGAACGAGTTCAGATCCTTCCGCACCTGCGCCGCCGTCGATCCCGCCCGCCGCGCCAACTCCCGGCTCGACAGCGTCGCCACCCCTTCACGCTCCAACTCGTTCAGCAACCGCAGATACAGCGACAGCCTCGCGACCGTCGACTCCGATACCTTCTTCACCGCATCACGCACGTCCCGGTCACTTTGTGAAACCATTCACAAAGCTACCCGGTCGTAGCGCCGAACGTCAACGAGTCGGCGCGGAACGGAGGGGCCGGCCGAGCTCGCGGAGCCGATCGGCGAGGCGGACGATGTCGGCGGGTTCGAAGGTCTCGATGCGGCGGTGCAGGTCGAATCCGGAGGCGTCCCGGAGGTGATCGACGTCGTCGGGCGAGAGGCGGTACGCGGGCGCGTCGCGCAGCGTCCTCTGCAGTTGTTTCCGTCGCCATCCGAAGGCGGCGAGGGTGAGCTGGCGGAGGTCGGCCTCGCGCGATTCGGAGAGGGGGAAGGGTCGAATGGGCGTGATACGGATCACGGTGGAGTCGACGTTGGGCACGGGCCGGAACGCATTGCGTCCGACGTTGAAGAGGCGTTGGACGCGGGCGACGGTTCGCACGCCGACGGAGAGGGCTCCGAAGGCCTTGGTCCCGGCGGGAGCGAGGATACGTTCGGCCACTTCTTTCTGGACCATGAGGATGATGGAAGCGGGTCGCCAGCGCCGGTCGAGGAGGTGGAAGAGGATGGGGGTGGTGATGTTATAGGGGATGTTGCCGACGACCTTGAGCATGTCGGCTCGAGTGCAGGCCTGTGCAATATCGAGGTCGAGGATGTCATCGTGGAGGATGACGGTGCCGGGCATGCCGCGGAATTCGGCCTCGAGTTGCGCGGCGAGATGGTCATCGAGCTCGACGGCGACGAGGCGGCGGACGTTGCCGGCGAGGCGCCGGGTGATGGCGCCGGTACCGGGCCCGATCTCGAGGACCTCGTCGTCGGTCCCGGGCTGGATGGCGTGGACGATTCTCTTCTGGATGTTGGGGTCGACGAGGAAGTTCTGGCCGAGCGACTTGCGGGCCCGGTGCACGGTCAGGAGCGGACGAGTACGAGGGTGCGATCGTCGGGCGGGAGGTGGCTTCCCTCGCGGTCGCTGGCGGCGAAGACGTCGTCGATGATCGCCTTGAGGGCATCGTTGCGGAGCGCGGCGACGCGCTGCAGGAGCCTGTATTCGCCGACGGCGCTGCCGCCCTCGGCGGCGAACGTATCGGAGAGACCGTCGGTGAACAGGATGAGGGTGTCGTTCTCGCGATCCCAGCGGGTGGTACGTTCGCCGTAGGGCTCGACGGTCACGGTACCGAGGGGCGGACCGGTGGCGCCGAGTCGCTGGAAGGAGCCGTCGCCGCCGATGCGGTAGGCCTGGGGGTGTCCGGCGTTGGCGTAGCGGACGCGTGACTCGTCGGGATCGAGGACGCCGTAGAAGAGGGAGAGGTACATCTCGGTGCTTTCGAGCTCGCGGATGAGCGCCCGGTGAACGCGGCGCAGGACCTCGGCCGGGTTCTCGGTCTCCTGGGCGTAGATGCCGATGGCGCTGATGGTGAGAGCCATGATCAGGGCGGCGGGGAATCCGTGTCCGGAGACGTCGCCGATGAGGATGCCGAGCCGGTTGTTGCTCAGGCGGAAGAGCTGGTAGAAGTCACCGCCGACGGACTCGGCCGGGACGCAGCGGGCGGCGATGCGGGCAGCGCCGTCGGCGTCGTCGGGCACCGGCAGGAGCTTGAGCTGGAGGTCGTGCGCGAGCTCGAGTTCGCGTAGCAGGCGCTCCTGGCCGAGGCTCTCCTGGAGCAGCCGGTGCGTTTCGAGGGCAGCGCCGATCTGGCTGGCGACGGCGGAGAGCAACCGTTCGTCGCCGGCGGAGAAGCGCACGCTGGAGCGGCCGCCGACGAGCGTGAGCACGCCGACCGTGCGCGAGGCCTCACCGGGTGCCGTGTAGTGGATCGGCACGGAGAGGAAGGCGTCGCCGTCGTGGTGGACGGGCCGGCCGGGCGTGCCTCCCTGCCCGTTCGGTCCGCGTTCCAGGTTGAGCGGCTGATTCTCGCGAAAGACCCAGGCGTTGGTGGATTCCGGGTCGTCGATGTCGATGGTGACGCGTGGCGGCTGCTCACCGACGCTGGCGGCGAGGTCGAGACGGTCGGGATCGGGGTGGAACAGCCAGATGGAAGCGCGCCTCGCGCTGAGCACGTCGAGGATCTCGGCGAGGATTCCGGCGGCGGCATCCTCGGTGGCAAGCACGGAGCCGCTGATCTCGGAGATCGAGTAGAGCAGGTTGATCTCCTCGTAGCGGTCGGACAGCTCGCGGGCGGCGGAGCGGGCCTCGCGCTCGCCGTGGATGGCGAGGCGGAGCGCCTCGGCGAGCCGGCGCGCGTCCTCGGCCGGAGTCGCGTCGCGATCGAAGGCGAGGCGGAGCGCGCCGTCGGGCAGGTTGGCGAGGTGGACGGTCTCGGTCCGCTCGGGCGCGACCGGGTCGGCGCCGTCCGGGTAGAGCGCGACGGAGCGGCCGCCTGTCCAAGCGACGATCCGCGCCCGCGAATCACAATGCAGCGTCTGGAAGAAGTCGAGGAGCGTGCGGGCGACCGGAGTCATTTCGTCAACTGCGGGGACGCCTGTCATGCGCCGATGGAGTCACTCCGCTCACTGGTCGAGTGAAGCCGCATCTCGATGGCGTTGCCACGCTCGTTGTACGAGACGTGATCCATGAGCCGGCGGATCAGGAAAATGCCCCGGCCGGCCGGCCTCGGGATCCGCTGCGGCAGGGTCGGATCGGGGATGGAGGCCGGATTGAAGCCACGTCCTTCGTCGGTGACGCGCACGAAGATCTCGTCGCGCGAGAGGCTGGCCTCGACGAACACGTGCTTGCGCGGGTCCTGGCCGTTGCCGTAGAGCATGGCGTTCGCGAGCGCCTCGGTGAGTCCGACACGGAGGTTGAGGCGGAGCCGGTCGGGGTTGAAGCCGACCTGGCGCCCGCGGTCGAGGACAACCTCGACGGACTGTTCGATGGCGCGCAGATCATTGGGCAGTTCGATTTCGAGCTCGTGCCGCGAGCCCTGCCCATTGGTGGGTCCCGCCATCGGATTCAGAACGAGGACAGAGCGTCGTCGCGACTGGCGGCGATATGGAACAGCGTGTCGAGCTTGGTCAGCTCGAACAGCGTCCGCAGGTCGTCGTTCAGGCTCGCCAGGCGCAGGTCGCCGCCCTGCTCTCGGATCTTCTTCGAGAGGCTGACCAGCACACCCAACCCGCTCGAATCGATGTAGGCCGTTTCCGTGAAGTCGACCAGGAACTTGCGCGCGCCGCCCTCGAGCTCGTCCAGCACGCGCTGCTTGAGCTCCTGGCGGTTGCCCACGATCAGCTGGCCCTTCACGTCGACGACCGTGACGTCGCCGTTCTTCTGAACCTCGAAACTCATTGGCCCTCCCTTCCTTCGAGATGAGAATCTCCGTCCGCCGCCGCCCCGGGGCAAGTCCGCGCCGGCCCCGGCTCAGGCGGGCGCGCCGAACTTCCCGGCCAGAGCCTCGAGGACCACGGGCGAAACGAAGCCGGATACGTCGCCGCCGAGTCCGCCGATCTCGCGGACGAGCGAGGCGGACAGGAACGTGTACTGGACGTCGGGCGCGAGAAATACGGTTTCGAGCGACGACTCGAGCCTCCGGTTCATGAGCGCCATCTGGAACTCGTACTCGAAGTCGGAAACGGCGCGCAGCCCGCGAATGATGAGGTGCGCTCCGTGCTCGCGGGCGAAATCGACGAGCAGTCCGTTGAACTCGGCGACGTCGACTCTGGGCTCGTCGCGGTAGACCGCGCGGATCAGCGCAAGCCGTTCCGGGATCGCGAAGAGCCCGGGCTTGGGTTGCGTGCGGTGGTGCGCCACCGCGATCAGGACCCGATCGGCGAAGCCGAGGGCGCGGCGCACGATGTCCTCGTGCCCGCGGGTGATCGGATCGAAGGAGCCCGGATAGATCGCGAGTCGTTCGTTCGGTTCAGTCATGGTCCGGTGGCGCCAGGGACGTGAGCGCGGTATCGCCGTACCGCCGGGTGCGCGAGGCGGCGGACGCGGGCAGCGTCTCGTCGGCCCGGTGTTCGACCCAGAACATGCGTGCGAAGGGCCGCTCGAGAAAGATCTCCGCGAGCCGTTCCGCCAGCCCCTCGCCGTACGGCGGATCGGCGAACGCGATGTCGAACGCGCCCACGTCGAGCGCGGCCGCGTACGCGATCGCGTCCCGCCGGACGACGGTGGTCGCCGCGCGCGCGCCGAGCCGCTCGATGTTGGCGGACAGCGCGCGGAGCGCGGGCGCGCCCGTCTCGATGAAGGTTGCGTGCAGGGCGCCGCGGGAGAGCGCCTCGAGTCCGAGCGCGCCGGACCCGGCAAACAGGTCGAGGACGCGACTGTCGGGCAGATCGAACTGGAGCGCGCTCATCCATGCCTCGCGGACGCGGTCGGCGGTGGGCCGGGTCGAGCGGCCGGCGGGCGCGTCGAGCGGCCGGCCGCGCCAGTGTCCGGCGATGATCCTCACGTCGCCTCGCGGATGTCGAGCAGCCGTAGCTGCGGCCGCCTGCGACCGTTCCACTCGTCGAGCTGCAACTGGAACGCGACATCGACGCGCGAGGCTTCGTCGAGTCCGGGGACGCGGTCGGCCATGCCGAAGCCGATCGCGTCGACACGCGCGGTCCCGTCATCGACGAGCAGCTTGAGGTGGCCGTCTCCGACCGTACGCGGCGGGCGGGCCAGCGCCGCGCCGCGGCACGCGAACACGGGCGATGCGTTGCCGATGCCGAACGGCCCGAAGTGACGGAGCAGGTCGAGCAACTCCAGGTTGGCGTCGGCCAGACTCAGCTCCATGTCGATGGTGACGGCCAGGGTGAGGTCCTCCGGCGTCAGCACGGCGCGGGCTCGCTCGTTGAAGGCCGCCCGGAACTCGGCGATGCGTCCGGGCTCGATCTCGAGGCCCGCCGCCTGGCGGTGTCCGCCGAACCGCTGCAGCAGGTGCCCGCAGTCGCGGATCGCGTCGTACAGGTGGAACCCGTTGATCGAGCGGGCGCTGCCGCGCGCCCGGCCATTCTCCGCATCGATCGCGATCAGTACGGTCGGCCGGTTGACTCGCTCGACGACGCGCGACGCGACGATCCCGATCACACCGGAGTGCCACGCCGGCGCGGCCAGCACGATCCCGAAATCGCGGTCCGGATCGTAGTCCACGACGAGCTGCTCGAGCGCCTCGCGCAGCGTCTCCCGGTCGAGCGTCTTGCGCTGCCGGTTTTCCTCGTCCGCGAGCGCGGCGAGCCGGGCGGCCTCGGCATCGTCGTCGGTCAGCAGAAGCGTGACGCCGCGACCGGCGTCGCCCATACGGCCGACCGCGTTGATGCGCGGGGCGAGGCCATAGCTGATCTGGCCGGTGCCGATCGGCTGGCTGGCATCGATGCCGGACACCGCGAGCAGCGCCCGCAGCCCCGGGTTCCGCGTCTCGCGCAGCAGCCGCGTCCCGTAGCGCACGAGGATGCGGTTCTCGCCGCGCAGTGGCGCGAGGTCGGCGATGGTCGCGACCGCGACGAGATCGAGGTACGGCCAGAGCGTGTCAGCGGGAAGCCCGCGCGCGGCGGCGACGGCCTGGCAGAGTTTGAATGCGACGCCGACGCCGGCCAGGCCCCGGTCCGGATACTCGCTGTCGAGCCGGTTCGGATTCACGAGAGCGACGGCAGGCGGAAGGTCCGGACCGGGCGTGTGGTGGTCCGTCACGATCACGTCGATGCCAGTCGCGCTCGCCTGCTCGATTGCGCCGTGGGCGACCGTCCCGCAGTCCCCTGTCAGGATCAGCCCGGCCCGGGCCGCTACCGCCGCCGCGACGCCCGCCGGACCGAGGTCGTACCCATCGCGGAGCCGGTTCGGCGTGAAGGTGACGACCCGGCCGCCGAGCGAGCGCAGGAACCGTGTGAAGAGGGTCGTCGAGCAGATCCCGTCCACGTCGTAGTCGCCGTGGACGAGTATGACCTCGCCACCGCGGAGCGCCCGCTCCAGCCGGGCCACCGCGAGATCCATGTCCGGCAGCAGGAACGGGTCGAGCAACTGCTCGAGGCGCGGCTTCAGGAAGGTGCTGGCCACGTCCGGATCCGCGCGGCCCCGCAGGACGAGCAGACGGCACAGCGGGAGGGGCAGGTGGAGCGTCGCGTGCAGCGCAGCGACGCTTGACTCGTCGGCCAGACCCCGGTCCAGCCAGCGGCGCGCGAGCGCCGGCAGTGCTGGTAGCCCGGCCTCGACCTTCAAGGAACGTAGAGGATGACGCCGCAGCCTTCGCAGCGGTGCAGTCCACTTCCGCTCCGCACTTCGGTCTGTTCCTGCAGAGGCAGAATGTTGAAGCAGTGGCCGCACGCGCCTTCTTCGGTCAACGGCGCGAGCGCCATGGTGGAGCGGCCGCCCCGCACCCGCTCGTAAAGCCGCAGCGCCCTCTTGTCGATCCGGATCGTATGGTTCTCGCGCCGGTCCTTCAGCACGGAGAGCACCGTGTCCGCCGCGGCCTTCTCGGCGAGCAACGCCTCGAGACGCGGCGCGTTCTCCTCGCGGACCTTCGTCATCTGGCGCTCCAGGTCGACCAGCTTCAGCTCCGTCCGCGTCGCCTGTTCCTGTAGCGCCTTCACCTCCGCGTCGTCGGCCTCGACCGCCCGCCGCACCAGGTCCATCTCGGCCCGCGCCGCCGCTTCCTCGCGCAGGTTGCGGACCTTCATCAGGCGCTCCTCGTACACCCCCAACCGCTGCCGTTTCACATCCGCCGCCGTATTCAACCGTCGGATGTCGGTGCGCAGGTCCTCGACCCGGGCGCGCGCCGCGTCGATTTCCTGGGCCAGCGCGGAAACGGGCTGCTCGAGCTCCGCGACCCGGGGTGCGAATGCGTCGAGCGTGGCCCGCGCCCTGACCAACTCATCGTCCATCTCCTGCAATGTCAGCAGTGCCGCCTTGAGATCATCCATCCACGTTCGTTCCGTTCAGGGTCCATCCGATCGGCCCCGCGGTTTGCGCGAGTGCCGCCTGTATCGAGGGCTCACCTTGAAGCCCATGCGTCCGGCCGAGCCCAGTTCCTGGAGCTGCCTCAGCAGCGCCTGCCGCTCCTGCACCAGCTCGATCGCTTCCGCTTCCGTCGCGCCGGTCATGCGCCGGTCCAGCCCCGCCAACCGCACGAAGAACGTGCGTGTCCGCAGGTCCGCGACGGCTTGCTCGTACGTCCGATCGCCTTCCGTCACCTCCGTCGGGTCCCGGCGCAGTTCGGTCAGCCGGAGCGACGCCGCGGCGCTGAGCGAGCCGGCGTCCTCGACGTCCAGGCCACCGAGCAGCGCCTCGAAGAGCTCGCGGTTGACCGGGTCGGCGATCTCCGCCGGCGAGATCTCGGCGCGGGCCGTCTCGACCCGGTCGCGGTCCCGCGACAGCAGCAGCAGAAGCAGCCGCTCCGCGGCCGACGCCGCCTCTTCCACGACGGGTTCCGCCTGCACGGGCCGGCGGTCCCCCGGCTCCGGTTCGCCTCGCCAGCGGCCGGGGCGGGAAGATCCCCCGGTCGCCTCCTGCTCGAGCGTCTCGCGGCGGACGCCCGTCCGGTCGGCCACGCGACTGATGTAGATGTCACGAAGCGCCGGATCGAGGGTCGCGCGGATCGTCGGCAGCAACCGGTCGAGCGCACGGCGCGCGCCCTCGATGTCATCGAAATAGCCGCGCTCTTCCAGCATCTGGAGCTTGCGCTCGAGCACGTCCTGCGCCGCATCGAGCCGAGGGGCGAGTCCCGCGGCGCCAGCTCGCCGGACCAGCGAATCCGGATCCTCGCCGGTCGGCAGAGTCACGACGAGCGGGTGCACGCCCGAATGGAGCAGTGCATCCGCGCCCCGGAACGTCGCCCGCAGGCCCGCCGCGTCACTGTCATAGAGGAGGTAGGCTTTTGCCGTGTACCGCGCGATCAGATTCGCCTGTTCCGGAGTCAGCGCCGTCCCCATCCCTGCCACCACGTTCTCGATCCCGCGCCCAGCCAAGGAAACGTAGTCCATGTACCCCTCGACGACCAGCGCGGCCCCTTCCCTGCGCACCGCCGTCCGCGACCAGTTCAGGCCGTACAGCACGCGGCCCTTGTGGTAGATCACGGTTTCCGGCGAGTTCAGGTACTTGGGCACGTTCTCGACCACGCGGAGCGCCCGCCCACCGAACGCGACCAGCCGGCCGCCGACATCGCCGATCGGGAAGATCAGCCGGTCCCGGAACCGGTCGTACGCCTCGCCGCCGTGCTCCGGTTCCTTGATCAGGCCGGCGCCCAGCAGCACGTCGTCCGTGATCCCGTGCCGACCGGCCGCCTCCCGCAACGCGCGCCAGTCGTCGGGCGCGTAGCCGAGGCGGTAGCGTTCCGCCACCTGCCGCGATAGCTGCCGGCTCTCCAGGTAGCGACGGCAGGCGTCGTTCGCGCTCTCCCAGAGTTGTTCCTCGAACCAATCCGCGGCGAACGCGATCGCGCCGTACAGGTCCTTGTTCTCTTCCTCCTCCTCGTCGGTGCGGCCCGGCGCCGGCAGCTCCACGCCGACCTTCGCCGCGACCTCCCGGACCGCGTCGAGAAAACCGATGCCCGTCCGCTTCATCAGGAACGTGAACACGTCGCCCGACTCGCCGCAGCCGAAACACTTGTAGAAGCCCTTCGACGGCACCACGTAGAACGAGGGCGTCTTCTCGTGGTGGAACGGGCAGAGCGCGCGGAAGTCCTTCCCCGCCCGCTTGAGGGGCATCAACTCCCCGATGATCTCGACGATGTCGGCCCGGACGCGGACTTCCTCGATGAGGTGCTCCGGGATCATGACAGCTTCGCCACGGTCACGCCCGCACCACCTTCGCCCACACCGCCCGGCCGGAACGATAGAATGCGCCGATCCTCCTTCAGCAGGGCCGCCACGACCTGGCGCAGTGCGCCCGTTCCCTTGCCGTGGATGATGCGGAGGCTCGGCAACGCGGCCTGCACCGCGGCGTCGATCGCCGGTTGCAGCATGCCCGCCACTTCGTCCGCACGCAGCCCTCGCAGGTCCACATCGGGCGACGCGTCGAAGTCCGGCGTGCTCCAGACGCCACGCCGGGCCGGGGCCGCCGGCGCCTCGCCCGCGACCGGCGCGAGGACGTCCGCCCCCACTTGCATCCGCAACCCGCCGAGCTCGACCACGGCCCGGTCCTCGCGCAGCTCGACGAGCGTGCCGATCGCCCCCGTGTCCGCGAACCGGACGCGGCTCCCGACCTCGAGAGCGCCGGGGTCTCCCGCGTGCGCTTCCGGCGGGGCCGGCATGCGCGCTATCTGCTCCCGCGCCTGCTCCTCGAGCTGGCGCCGCGAGGCGCGCGCTTTCTCGTCCAGGGCGCGCTGGTCAACGGCGGTGGCAGCGCGGAGCTCGCGAATCACGGACTCGACTTCCTCGCGGGCGGCGAGCAGCAACGCGCGCGCGTCCTGGCGCGCCTTCCGCTCCGCGTTGCGCTCGCGGGCCTCGACGGCGCGCTCGCGCTCTTCGACGCCGCCGCGCACGGACTCGGCCTCGTGCCGCGCGGCTTCCGCGGCGATCAGCGCATCCTGCAACCGGCGATCCTTCTCTTCCATCTCGTCGAGCAGGGCGGCCAGGTCGCGCTCGCCCTGCGGCATGGCGGTTTCCGCCCGCTCCAGGACGGCGTCCGGCAGGCCCAGCCGGCGCGCGATGGCCAGACCGTAGGAGCGGCCGGGTACCCCTTTCACGAGGCGGTAGGTCGGCCGCAGCTCGGCGTCGTCGAACTGGAGGGAAGCGTTCACCACGGCCGGCGTGTCCGCCGCCAGTGCCTTGAGGTCACCGAGATGGGTCGTCGCGAACGTGAGTGCGCCGCGCGCGACCAGCTCGACCAGGATCGAGCGCGCCAGCGCCGCGCCCTCGACCGGGTCCGTGCCGCTCCCCATCTCGTCCATCAGCACGAGCGTCCCCGCGCCCGCGTTCTCGAGCACCTCACGCTGGTTGCGCAGGTGCGCCGCGAAGGTCGAGAGGCTGGCCTCGATCGACTGCTCGTCGCCGATGTCGGCGAACACGTCGCCGAACACGGGCAACCGCGTGCCATCGCCCACCGGTCCGATCACGCCGGCCTGCGCCAGCGCACTCAGCAGCCCGACCGCCTTCAGCAGAACGGTCTTGCCGCCGGTGTTCGGACCGGAGATCAGCAGCACGCGCTCGTCGGGGCCGAGGCCGAGGTCGAACGGTACGACCGGCTTGCCCGTGGCGAGCAGCAGCGGGTGCCGCCCGTTGACGATTTCGTACCCTGCCCGTGTCGCCGCGCTCGCGGAGCGACGATCCGCTCCCTCCGTCCACGTGCGACGGACCAGCGCCGGCCGGTGACCGTCGACCGCGGCGGCGTAGCGCGCACGCGCATAGAGCGAGTCGAGCTCGACCAGTGCCGCGAGCGTTTCCTGCAGCTCGGCCCGGTGTGGCCGCAGCGAATCCGTGAGCTGCACCAGGATTCGCTGCACCTCGCGCATCTCCTCGCGCTCCAGCTCGCGCAGCCGGTTCATCGCTTCGATCGCGAGCGGCGGCTCCATGAACAGTGTCTGACCCGTGGCCGACTCGTCGTGCACGAGGCCACCGACCTCGGCGCGGCCGTCGCGCCGGACCGGGATCACGTAGCGACCGTCGCGCACGGTCACCGACGAGTCCGCGACCTGGACGCGGCCCGGAAGCGCCGCCATGAACTTCTCGAGCTTCTGCACGAGTCGGCCGCGCGTCCCCCGGATCTCGCGGCGGAGCCGCGCCAGGTCGCGCGTCGCGTTGTCCTTCACCTCGCCACCGTCATCGATCGCCGCGCGCAGCGCGCCTTCGAGTCCGCGCGGCGTACGCAGGCGTGCGGCGATCGCGGCGAGGCCGGGGAACGCGGCCGACTCGGGCTCGATCGCGCGGCGCGCCGAGGCCGCCCCGGTGAGCAGCACCGCAACGTCGCGCAGCACCACCGCCTCGAGGCTCGAGCCCTCGACCGCGATGCGGCGGAATGCCTGCTTGAGGTCCGGAATGGAAGGAACCAGCGCGGTGCCCGTCCGGACGAGGAACCGGCGCGTTTCATCGACGCGCTCGAGCTCCTGTTCGATCCAGGCGGGGGCGTCCGACGGCTCGAGCGCGCGAACCGCCGCGGCGCCGGGCGCGCTCACCGCGTAGCCCGCCACCAGGTCGAGCGCTTCGCGCAGCTGCAGAACGTCGAGCGCATGGCGGTTCACCGTTCGCGCCACCGGTATTCCTGACCCCGCATTACCGCCCCCGCTCCCGCAAACGCAAACGCCCCCACTTCCGCTCCCACCCCCGAATCCGTTCCGTCACCCGAGCTCCTCGCGCGCGATCCGGTTCGCCTCGCGGCCATCGAAACGGCCCTTCAACGCCGGCATCACCGCGCTCATGACGGCGCCAATGTTGGCGGCGCCCGCGTCGATTGCGTCCCGGATCAGGGCGCGCACTTCCGGCTCACCGAACGGCGGCGGCATGTAGACGCCGAGCCGTTCCGCCTCGCGTTCCTCGCGCAGAGCGGCCTCCTCGACGCCGGCAGCACGGCCTTCCCCACCCGCCGCCCGCATCTGCTCCGCGGCCTCGCGCCGCTTCTTGATCGCGCGACCGAGGACATCCAGGACGTCTTCGTCGGTCGCATCGCTGCGCATGTCGATCTCTCGGTTACGAACCTCCGAGAGCGTTGTGGTCAGGAGCGTAGTGAGGAACCGGTCGCGCGCCCGGCGCGCCGCGTTCAGGTCCTCGCGCAGTCTCTCTTTCAGCGTCGCCATGACGCCTCCTTCATCCGGGTGGCCAGCCCATGCCGCGACCGCCCAGGACGTGCAGGTGCAGATGAGCGACCGACTGTCCGCCGTCCGGGCCCGTATTGAGGACGAGCCGGTAACCGGGCTCCGCGATTCCGTCGGCCGCAGCTACCGCCTTCCCCGCGAGGACGAGCCGGCCCACGAGGGCCGCATCATCCGGGTCGAGCTCGTTTACCGAATCGATGTGGCGGCGCGGAATCACGAGCACGTGGGTCGGCGCCTTCGGATCGACGTCCCGGAACGCGACGATCTCCGTGTCCGAGTATACGATCGTCGCCGGGATCGCGCCCTCCGCGATCCGGCAGAAGATGCAGTCGTTCATCGTCGTTCTTCCCGGTGTCCTCGTGGACCGCGATTCCGGCCCGTCCCACCATGGCCGGGCCCCGCTTCGACCCTCACCATCTTGCACGACCCACGCGAACGGACGCAACCATGACTGCCAACCTTGAAACGAGAATCCTCGACCTGCTCCGCGAAGCGCCGGCGCGCTCCCTGCCGCTGCGCGAAGTGCATCGCGCGCTCGTGGCCGAGCTCGGCTCCCGCGCGGGCAGCCTCGAGCAGTTCCGGGAACGGCTGCGCGCCGTGCCCGGCGCCCTGCTGGTGGTCGAGCCCGACAACCCGCTGGGCGACGGAGCCGCGTGGCCTGCCGGCTCGCGGGCGGAGTACGAGCGCGCCCTGCGGGACGCGGGACTCGAGGTCGAGCCGTGGATCACCGCGTTCGTCGCGGCCGCGGCGCCACCACCGGAGCCGCACGTCGCCGAGCTCGACCACTCGCTGATCGAGCTCTGGGATGCGGCGGGCCAACGGCCCGCGCTCCGCGAAGCGATCGCGACGGCGCTCATGGAGATGCGCGCTCCGGGGCGTCGTCGCGCATGAGCGCGACGCTCCACCATTCCTGTTCCGTGTCTTCGGCAGTGAGGCGGAATCTGGCGCCGGCCGCGGCCGCCCGCAGCGACGAGGTCTCGGTGGCGAGGATGCCCGAGAGGATCGCGCGGCCACCGGCGGCGAGCGAAGCGTAAAGCGAGGGCAGGAGTGGAAGCAGCACGCCGCTCAGGACGTTCGCGAGAACCAGGTCGTAGGCTGCGGTTCGCGCGGCGAGCCACGCCTCATCGACGCGCGCGCACTCGACGGTGACCACGCCGGCGACGCCGTTCCGTTCGAGGTTTTCGCGCGCGTTCTCGAGCGCGTCCGCGTCGAGGTCGACGGCGGCGACCGATCCGGCGCCGAGCCGGACGGCCGCGATGGCGAGGACGCCCGAGCCGGTGCCCACGTCGAGAACGCGATCGCCCGGACGGATCGCGTCCTGCAACAGCCGCAGCACGCCGCGGGTGGAGGCGTGCTCGCCCGTCCCGAACGCCATCTGCGGGTCGATCGTGATGACGGTCTCACCCGGGTCCGCATCCACGGCGCACCAGGTCGGGCTCACGACGACGCGGCCGATCCTGCGTGGCCCGAGGCCGGCGCGCCAGGTCGCGAGCCAGTCCTCCTCGGCACGCCAGTCCCCCTCCAGCCGGACCGGCGTGCCCGCGTTCCAGTCCCGGAGCTCCGTGCTAACGCGCGCGACGAAGGCTTCCGGGTCGGCCGGCGCCGGGAACCACGTGACCAGGGAACCGGCCTCCTCCTGCACTGCGCTCGCTCCGCACGCGATGAGCCCTTCGGAGAGCCACGCCGCGGCCTCTTCCGAAGGGCTCCTCAGGCGGAGGACGAGCCACCTCCGCTCTGCTGGCTCAGCCGCCGCCAAAGGCCTCCTTCAATTTCGACCACAGGCCCCGTTCGTGATCCCGCGAGCCGTCGGCCGGCGCCGCCGCCTCGACTTCCGCGAGCTCGCGGAAGGCCCGCTCCTGATCCGCGTTCAGGTGCGTCGGCGTCCAGACCGCGACCCGCACGATCATGTCGCCCCGGCCGCCGCCGCGAAGCTGGGGCAGCCCCTTTCCACGAAGGCGCAGGAGGTGGCCGGACTGCGTCCCGCCCGCGATCCGCACGTTCGTCGTTGCGCCCACCAGCGGAATCTCGATCTCGGCGCCGAGCGCCGCTTGGCTGAACGTGATCGGCAGATCCTGGATGAGATCGGCGCCTTCGCGCGCGAAGCGGGGATCGTCCTCGACTTCGAGCACGACCTGCACGTCGCCTCGCTCGCCGCCACGCGGTCCGGCGTTGCCCTGCGCGCGGAGCGTGATGTAGTCGCCGGTCGAGACGCCGGGCGGCACATCGACCTCGATCCGCTTCTCTGCCGACTCGACGCCGCGTCCCGCGCATTCCCGGCACGGATCGGCCACGCGCTGGCCCTCGCCCCCGCATGCGGGGCACGGCGTTACGCTCACGAGCTGCCCCAGGATCGAGCGCTGCACGCGCCGCACCTCGCCCGCTCCTTGACACACATCGCAGCGGACGGGCGCGCTGCCCGCGGCCGCTCCGCTGCCACCGCATGCCTCACACGGCTCATTCACGCGCAGCTTCACCGTCTTCTTCACGCCCGAGACGACCTCCTCGAGCGTGATCGGGAGCCGGACGCGCAGGTCGGCGCCGCGCGGTCGCGAGCTCCTGCGCCGCGTCTGCCCGCCACCGAACAGGTCCTCGACACCGAATCCGCCGAAGTCACGCATGAAGATGGATAGCGCCTCGGCGAAGTCGAACCCGCCGAAGCCGGGCGCACCCCGGCCACCCTTCAGGCCCGCGTGCCCGAAGCGGTCGTAGCTGGACCGCTTATCGGGATCGCGCAGGACCTCGTAGGCCTCCGTCGCTTCCTTGAACCGTTCTTCCGCGTCTTTCGCGCCGTTGTTGCGATCCGGATGGTACTGCAGGGCGAGCTTGCGATACGCCTTCTTGATCGATTCCGCGTCCGCGTTGCGCTGAACCCCCAGAACTTCGTAGTAGTCTCTCATTCCCGCCTTGGTATCAGCCCCGTGAGCCGGGCGCCGGGTCCGCCAGTTCGCCCATCAGCATACTCGTGTACTGTACGATCGCCGCGACCTTCTCGTACGGCATGCGTGTCGGACCCATCACGCCGAGTATGCCCGTGAGTCCACCCATCCGGTATTCGGACGTCACCAGCGTGAACGCGTTCAGCAACGGCTGTTGGTGTTCCGATCCGATTGTTATGGTCGGCCCGCCCTCCCGCGGACGGCTGTCCAGCACGCCGTGCAGGAGATCTCGCCGCTCGACCAGCTCGATCAGGCCGCGCAGACTCGGACCCTCCGCGAATTCCGGCTGGTTGGCCAGTGTGCTCGTCTGGCCGAGCACCAGCTCGCCACCCGACACCTCCGGCTTCGTCAGGTCGTCCGCCGACTGCATGAAGATGTTGATCAGTTCCGACGACTGCGGGTCGTCGGCGCACACGTCGCGCAGCCGGTCCGGCAGCGTCGCCCGCACGTCGCTCAGGTTCAGGCCCGCGAGCCGCTCGTTCAGGATACCCGTTACCGACGTGATCGCCTCCGGCGGCGCGGTGAACGGAAGGTCCACGTAGACCGTACGGATCACGCCGTTGCGGAGCGTCAGCACGAGCAGGACCTTGTCGCTCGAGAGCATCACGAGCTCGATCTTCTCCAGCACCACTTCATCGAGGCGCGGTGCGATCGCGATGCCCAGCTCGCCCGTGATCAGGCCCAGCACCCGCAGCGAGCGCGCGACCAGCTGTTCGAGAGGCCCCGTCGCTTCCGCCTCTTCCCGGAGCTCCTTGCGGAGCCGCCGCTGCTGCGCGGCCGTCAGGCGCAGCGGTCCCATCAGCTGGTCCACGTAGTAGCGATACGCGAGGTCCGTCGGGATCCGGCCCGCCGACGTGTGCGGATGGTAGAGCAGCCCCTTCTCCTCGAGGTCCGACATGGCGTTCCGGATCGTGGCCGGGGAGACGCCCAGACCGAATCGCTTGGCGACCATTCGGCTGCCCGCGGGCTCCGCCATTTCCACGTACGCGTGGATGACGGCCTCGAGGACCTGATGTTCGCGTTCCGTCAGTCTGAGTTGCTGCATGCCATCGTGCGAGTTGTGTTTCGAGCCCCTGAATGTCGGACCGTCAACGGCTTCCATCAAGCAGCCGCGTCGTATTCCACCGCGAGCCGGTCCAGCAACAGCCAGCCCCGCGGCGTGAGCCGGATCCGGCCATCCTCCACGGTTGCCCATCCCCTGGACGCCCAGCCCCGTCCCAGACGGACGCGAGCCGCTGTTCCGGCGACTGCCCCAGCCACCGTCCGCAGGCCCAGCCACGCTTGTTCCAGGTCCGTGGCCGCCGCGTCCAGCACCTCCTCGGACTCGACCGCGGTGCCGCCGAGGCCGACCCGCTGCCGGTAGCCGGCCCAGTCCCGCTCGTTCCACCAGCGCCTGGGCGGCAGGTACGAGTGCGCCCCGGGACCCAGACCCACGTACGGCCGCATCGTCCAGTACGCGACATTGTGCCGCGACTCCCGGTCCGGCCGCGCGAAGTTCGACACTTCGTAGTGTCGGTACCCGGCGGCGGCCAGAACGTCGGCCGCGAGAAGGTACTCCGCGGCGTACGTATCCTCGTCGGCCAGCCGCTCGGCGCCGGCCGCGACTTGCCGGCCCAACGGCGTACGCGCCTCGGCGGTCAGGCCGTAGAGCGAGACGTGCTCGGGCCCGAGCGAGAGCGCCTGCTCGAGGTCTGCCGCCCAGTCGCGTCCCAGCCGCGCGGGCAGACCGAAGATCAGGTCCACGCTCACATTGTCGAAGCCGGCGTCCCGGGCCGCGCCGAGGGCGCGCGCGGGGCCTGCCGGCCCGTGCAGCCGGCCCATCCAGCGCAGCACCGAGGAATCGAAGGACTGCGCGCCGAAGCTGAGCCGATTGACGCCTGCCGCCCGCCAATCGGCGGCGAGCGCGGGCCCGAAGCTCTCCGGGTTCGCCTCCGCGGTCCACTCCGCGCCATCTTCGATGTCGGCATAGCGCGCCAGCCGCTCGCGGAGCCGCGGCAGCGCGCCCGGCCCGAGCAGCGACGGTGTGCCCCCGCCAAGGTAGAGCGTGACCAGGCGGGGCCGCCCGAGACGCTCCCGCTCGATCGTACCGGCGAGCTCACGCCCCACCGCGTCGAGCCACACGGCCGCGTCCGGCGAATGATCGACCGTGACCGCGAAGTCGCAGTAGCGGCAGCGGCGCGCGCAGAACGGCGCGTGGATGTAGAGGCTCAACCCGTTCACCGCTGGTACTACCCCCGGGACGGGAGGCGGTTGCCAGCCGAGCCCCTCGGGCGGCACTTCAGGCGGCGCGGCCGAACCGCTTCCCCGGCAACTGCCGGACGAGGCCGGCCAGCTCCAGCTCGAGGAGGATCCCAAGCGCGGCCGCCGGTTCGATGCCGGCGGAGCGGGAGAGGTCATCCACGTGCCTCGGCCCGTCCGCGAGCGCCGACAGCACGCTCCGACCGGGCTCCGGCAGCCGCGCCGCGAACGCCGCCGCCTCGCCCGTTCGCGGCGACGGCCGGATGTCGAGCGCCTCGAGCACGTCCTCGGCCGCCGTCACGATCCGGGCGCCGTCCCGGATCAGACGGTTCGTGCCCTCGCTCGTCGAGCGGCCGATCGGGCCCGGCACCGCGAGCACCTCCCGGCCGAGGTCGAGCGCGTGGTCCGCCGTGATCAGTGACCCGCTCCGGCCCGCCGCCTCGACCACGACGGTCGCCGACGTCAATGCGGCCAGCAACCGGTTCCGTTTCGGGAAATGGTGCCGCAGCGCGGGCTCGCCCGGCATGAACTCGCTCAGCACGAGACCCTGCCTCGCGATGCGACGCTGCAGCCGGGCGTTCGCGGTCGGATACTCGACGTCGATTCCGGATCCGATCACCGCGAACGTCGCACCGCCGCACTCGAGCGTCGACTCGTGCGCGATGCGGTCGATGCCGTGCGCGAGTCCGCTCGCCACCACGACGCCGGCGCCCGCGAGCGCGGTCGCGATCCTGCGCGTCGCGTCCGCGCCGTACTCCGTGTGGCGGCGCGAGCCCACCACCGCGACCGAGGGCCGGTCGAGGAGCGAGAGGTCGCCGCGCGCGAAGAGGACCGGCGGCGGATCGACGAGACCGTCGAACCGCGGGTAGCCGGGCTCGCCGAACGCGATTACAGCGGTACTCACATCGGTCACGCTGTGAAACGCGCGGTCGATCCGGTCCCGCACGGAACTCGAGCGCAACCCGGCCGCCGCCTCGGGCGCACGCTTTGGCAGCGCTGCCAGCGCCGCCTCGGGCGCGCCGAACTCCTCGAGCAGGGCCAACAGCCGGCCGTCCCCGAATCCCGGCGCGGCCTTCAGCGCCAGGAGGGCCCGCAACGATCCGGCGTCGCGTCGCACCGGCGTTCAGGCGCCCCGCGGGGCGTCGTCGGAGACCGGGCTCGTCTCCGCCGCGAGCTGCACGCGTGACCAGAGCGCCTCGATCAGCGAGTCGAGGCCGCGGCGCGCCACCGCGGAAATGGCGAAGATCTCCCAGGCATCGGGCGCATCGATCGAGGGGAGCGCGTCGTCGTCCGCGATCAGGTCTCGCTTGGTGAGGACGACGCAGTGCGGCTTGCCCGCGAGTTCCTCCGAGTAGGAGCGCACCTCCTCGCGCAGCAGGTCGTACTCCTGCTGGCAGTCGTCCACGTCGATCGGGATCAGGAACGCGAGTGTGCGCGTCCGCTCGATGTGGCGCAGGAAGCGGAGGCCGAGGCCGCGTCCCTCGTGCGCGCCCTCGATGATGCCGGGGATGTCGGCAATCACGAACGTGCGGTGGCCGGACATCTGCACGACACCGAGGTTGGGCACGAGCGTCGTGAACGGATAGTCCGCGATCTTCGGCGTCGCCGCGGAGACCGCCGCGAGGAACGTCGATTTCCCCGCGTTCGGCTGGCCCACGAGGCCGACGTCCGCAATCAGCTTGAGTTCCAGCCGGATCCGCCGCTCCTGGCCCTCCTCCCCCGGCTCCCAGTGGCGGGGCGCCCGGTTGGTCGACGTGGCGAAGGCCGCGTTGCCGCGTCCGCCCCGCCCACCCCGCGCGACCACCAGCCGCTCGCCGTTCTCGAGCAACTCGCCCAGCCGGTCGTCATTGTCGTCAACGACGACCACTGTGCCGACCGGTACGCGCAGGACCAGGTCCTCGCCGTCGCGCCCCGTGCGGTTCTTGCCCTGGCCGTGCTGGCCCCGCTCGGCGCGGTAGTGCTGCTTGTAGCGGAAATCGAGCAGGGTGGCGAGCTGCACGTCGGCGACGAGCACGACGCTGCCGCCCTTGCCGCCGTCGCCACCCGCCGGCCCGCCCATTGGCACGCCGGACTCGCGCCGGAACGCTTCCGCGCCGGACCCGCCCGTACCCGCCACGACCTCGATGATTGCCTGATCGACGAACATCGTCTCCGTTCCGTCTAATCCGGGCAGGGCTCGAGCCGGATCACGGCGCGCACTTCGCCGACGCGCTCGCCCCGCGTATTCGTGATGACCGGCTCCGCGAACCGGTCCAGTTCACCGACCTCGTCATCCGTGATCAGGGTCAGCGCGCGCAGCACCGAGAGCAGGGCCGGCTCCGCGGCGCGCCAGGCCCCGTCCTCGACCTTGAGCGCGACGCCCAGCTCCGCACCGGGCACCGCCGCGCAGTACACCCCCTCCGCGCCGACCTTGGCCACGATCCGGCCGTGCACGGTCCGGCTCAGGTCCGTGCACAGCCGGCCCGTCCCGGCGATGTACTCGGGGTAACGGCCCATCGCCCGGAGCACGCGCTCCGGCCCCCCGATTCCGCGCCGGGCCGCGCCCGCCAGCGCCCCGAAGGCCCGCGCCATCGCCTCGAGCGGCAGCGCGAACGTGGCCACACCGCACCCGTCGACACCAATTCCGATCTCGTCCCGCGCCACCTTCGACCACTCGGACATCACGGCCAGCATCCGCTGCTGCACGGGGTGCAGGATCTGCTCGTAGCCGAGCGCCGGCCACCCATGCCGGCGCGCCAGCGCGAGCATGCCCGAATGCTTGCCCGAGCAGTTGTTGTGGATGCGGGACGGCACCCGCCCCGCATCCACCAGCGCGCGCGCCGACGGCTCGTGGAACGGCGGGTGCGGCCCGCACGCGAGCATCGACTCGTCCAGCCCGATCCGTCGAAGCATCGAGAGCGCCGTTTCCACGTGCCACGGCTCGCCGCTGTGCGAGGCGCAACAGAGCGCAAGCTCGCGATCACCGAAACCGAAGTGCTCGAGCACGCCATCCTCGACCAGCGGCAACGCCTGGAACGGCTTGATCGCGGACCGGGCGAACGTCACCTGCGCCGGCGTTCCCGCCCGCGCCCGCAGCCGGCCGTCGGCATCCACGACTGCCACGCTCACGCGATGCACTGATTCCACGATGGTACCGCGACGGACTTCGACCCGTGCCACGCTCATTCCCCCACCCGTTCCTCGTAGCGAGGAATCAAGCGGAAGAGACCGGCACCCGCCATGGCGGATCCGGCCGGCTCGCTGTCGGGTCGGGACCCGCTCGGGTCCTGCGTCACCAGAGCGCGCCGGCGCCCTGGACCAGGAGGCGCAGGCCGAGCACGGCGAGGAACAGGGCGAAGACGCGGCGCAGCGTCTTCGTGTCCATGCGCTGGTTGACGCGCGTGCCCAACCGCACGGTCAGCACGGAGCCGATCATGAGCGGGAGACCCGCGGCGACGTGGACGAAGCCGACCGTGGAGGAAGGCAGGCCGGCCACGCCGGTCCCGGTCACCATGTACGTGACCGTGCCGGCAGAAGCGGCGAGCACGACGATGGTGAGCGACGTCGCCGCGACGCGGCGGATGTCGACGCCGACGAAGTGCAGCAGCAGCGGGATGGCGACGAGCCCACCACCCACGCCCATGATGGCGGAGAAGGTCCCGGCGAAGAGGCCGATCGGGATCGTGATCCACGGCTGGAGCCGGAGTGGGTGTCCGGCATCGTGGCGGCGCCCCCATATGAGCTGCGCCGCCGTGGCGAGGAGGAAGAGACCGAACGCGAACTTGAGCACGGACCCGGGGAGCAGCAGCGCCACGCGCGCGCCGATCACGCCGCCGACCACTGAGGCGAGGCCGACGGGCAGCGCGGCGCGCCAGACGACGACGCGGGCCCGGGCGTAGGCGATGGTTCCGATGAGCGCGGTCGGCACGATTACGAACAGGCTGGTCGCGTGCGCGACCGTGGGCTGCAGGTCGAGCGGGATCCCGCCCAGCGCGGTGCCGTGCGTCGATTCGTAGAAGAAATAGAGGAAGGGCACCATGAGCACCCCTCCTCCGATTCCGATCAGGCCGGCGGCGAAACCGGCGATCAGGCCTACGACGACGAATCCCGCCTGCAGCACCGGGATCATTCGCGCGGCACGCGCGGCTAGTTCTGCGAGCGGTGGCCGGCCGCAGTCTTCAACGCCGCCTCGTACTGCGCCGCCAGCGCAAAGAGGCTCGCCGGCGAATCCGCCTGCTTGAGCAGGTCGACGGCCGCCAGGATCGCCGGATCATCCATGTTCTGCCGTTCCCGCCGTTCCGCCGAGCCCCACCGCGACATCGTGATCTCCTGCCCGATCTGGTAGGAGACCCAGCGCTTGCCGCCATCGTAGAGCGAACGGTCGACATCGAGCCCGCCGTCGCGGAGCGCGGCATAGAACTCGTTCAGCGCCGCCGGCGTGATCTCGAACCCGGGCTTCAGGGCCGAGTGCTCCTTGTTGTAGCGCACACCGAACGCGAACAGCGTCTCGAGGTACTTCGACCAGCTCGCCCGCTGCAGCGCGTCGATCAGGTCGCGCTCGGCCAGCGTCGTCGTGTCGGAATTGATGAGCAGGTCGGGATGGATCCCGCCGCCGCCCGTCACGACCCGACCCGAGTCCGTCGTGTACACCTTCTGCGCCGCCGTGTCCGTGGTCTCCGGCGTCGCCGCCGGTTCTTCGGTCGGCTGTTGGTTCGCGTACGGCCGCTGGATGCTCCGGCCCGACGGCGTGTACCAGCGTGCCGTCGTCAGCTTCAGGTGGTTGTTGCCCGACAGCCGGAACACCGTCTGCACCGAGCCCTTGCCGTAGGTCGGCCGACCGACCACCAGCGCGCGGTCGTGATCCTGCAGCGCGCCCGCCACGATCTCCGCCGCCGACGCGCTGTACGGACCGACCACGACCACCAGCGGCATGCCCTGGTACTCGTCCGGCGTGCTCGCCTTCAGGCTCTGTGTCGATTCCGCCCACCGCCCCTTCGTGTCGACCACCGGCATGCCCGCGTCGAGGAACAGGTCGGAGAGCGAAACACCCTCTTCGAGCAACCCGCCCGGATTGCCGCGGAGGTCGAGGATGATGCCCTTCGCGCCGAGGCCCCGCAGCTTGTCGATCGCCGCCCGCATCTCGGTCGTCGTGCTCTCACTGAACGAGACCAGCTCGACGTAGCCGACGTCCTTGTCCACCATGTACGCCGTCGGCACCGAAAGGATGTGGATCTCGTCGCGCGTGATCCGGAACGCGAGCGGCTCATCGGCGCCCAGCCGCGCCACCTTCAGGTCCACCGTCGTCCCCTTCGGCCCACGCAGCTTGTCCACCGCCAGCTGATCGTCCCAGCCCTTCGTCGATTCGCCGTTCACCTCGACGATCTGGTCGCCGGCACGCAGACCGGCCCGTTCGCCCGGCGTGCCGGGCAGCGGCGCCACGATCGTGACCCAACCCGCGCGCTTCAGGATCGAGATCCCGAGGCCGCCGTACTCGCCCTGCGTCTGGATGCGCAGGTTCTCGTAGTCCTTGGCCGGCAGGAAGCTGGTATGCGGATCGCCCAGCTCCTGGAGCATCCCGTCGATCGCCATCCGGTAGAGCGAGTCCGGCTGCTCTTCGTCGACGAACACCTGCGAGACGTAGCTCAGGACCTGGTCGAACAGTTGGGCATTCGCGTAGACGTTGCGCTCCTGGCCCACGCCGCGCTGCAGGAACCAGCCGCCGGTGGCCATCGCCACCAGCGCGACGAGAATCGGAGCGAGAACTGCGCGATTGGTCTTCATCGGTCCTCCGTAACACCCACGGACTGCCAGAGCGAAAATCTACTAACCCGGTCTTTTGCCGAAAGTTTCGGGAAAACGGGCCGACAGGAGAACCCGCAGCGACGCCTGCACCGCCACCGGCTCCCCGTTTCCGTCCAGCGCCTCGACGCCCGGCTCCGTTTTCGCCAGTTCCCGGTACGCCCGGGCCACCCGCTCGTGAAACCCGGCGCCGGCCCGCTCGATCCGGTCCTGCACCGATCGTGCCGTCCGGCGCCGCTCGCCCTCCTCGCGCGGCACGTCCAGCAGGACCGTCAGGTCCGGCCGGAGTCCGCCCGTCGCGAACCGGTTCAGCTCCCGAACGGTCGCCATCGGCAGCCCGCGACCGTGCGCCTGGTAGGCGAGTGTCGAGAGGTCGAAACGGTCGGCCAGCACCAGCCGGCCTTCCGCCAGCGCCGGCTCGATCACCTCCGTGACCAGTGCCGCCCGGGCGGAGAGCATGAGCAGCAGCTCCGTGCGGGCGTCCATCCGGCCCCCGTCGAGCAGCAGGCGGCGGGCCTGCTCGCCCACCGCCGTCCCGCCGGGCTCACGCGTCGCGATGTGCGGGATGCTGCGCTCTTCCAGCCACGCCGCGAGCATCCGGGCCTGTGTGGTCTTGCCCGAACCCTCGATGCCTTCGAGAACGAGGAAGAGGCCCCTCGGCAACGCGCGCGTCCCGCTTACTCGTAGTAGTCCAGGCCCAGGTGCGTGATCTGGTCCTCGCCCATCAGGTGCCGGAGCGTGTTCTTCAGCTTCCAGTGCTGGATGAACAGGTCGTGCTCCGGGTAGAGGCCGGGCGCCGTCATCGGGCTCTTGAAGTAGAAGGACAGCCATTCCTGGATGCCGCTCATGCCGGCCCGCTGCGCGAGGTCCATGAACAACGCCAGGTCGAGCACGATCGGCGCCGCCAGGATCGAGTCGCGGCAGAGGAAATCGACCTTGATCTGCATCGGGTAGCCGAGCCACCCGAAGATGTCGATGTTGTCCCACCCTTCCTTGTTGTCGCCGCGCGGAGGGTAGTAGTTGATGCGGACCTTGTGGTAGATGTTGCCGTACAGCTCCGGGTACAGCTTCGGCTGCAGGATGAAGTCGAGCACGCCCAGCTTCGACTCCTCCTTCGTCTTGAAGCTCTCCGGGTCGTCCAGCACCTCGCCGTCCCGGTTGCCCAGGATGTTCGTCGAGTACCAGCCGGAAAGCCCGAGCATGCGCGCCTTCAGCATCGGCGAGAGCACGGTCTTCACCATCGTCTGGCCGGTCTTGAAGTCCTTGCCCGCGATCGGCAGCCCGCGCTCGCGGGCCAGTTCGCGCAGCGCCGGCACGTCCACCGTCAGGTTGGGCGCACCGTTCGCGAACGGGACGCCTTCCTGGAGCGCCGCCCAGGCGTAGACCATCGACGGCGCGATGGCATGGTCGTTCTCCGCCATCGCCTTCTCGAACGTGGCGAGGTCGGTGTGGGCCGGGCCGGGCTGCAGGAAGATCTCGGTCGAGCCGCACCAGACCACGACCAGCCGGTCGCACCCGTTGTCCTGCCGGAAACGGCGGATGTCCTCGCGCAGCTGTTCGCCCAACTCGAGCTTGTTCGCGCCCTTCTTCACGTTCGGACCGTCCAGCCGCTTCACGTACTCGCGGTCGAACACGGCCGGCATCGGCTTCACGGTCGAGAGGAAGCCGCGCATCGCCTCGAGGTGCGCGCCGTCGAGGACGCCCGCCTTTTTCGCCGAATCGTAGGCGTCGTCCGGGATCGGATCCCAGCCGCCGAACACCAGGTCGCCGAGGTCGGCGAGCGGCACGAGTTCACGGATCGCCGGGTTCCGGTCCTCCGTCCTTTTGCCCAGCCGGATGTGGCCGAGCTGCGTGAGCGATCCGATCGGCAGGGCGAGCCCGCGCCGGACTGCCTCCACGCCGGCCACGAACGTCGTGGCGACGGCGCCCATGCCGGGCAGCAGAACACCCAGCTTTCCTTTCGCCGGGACAATGTCCCGTCCGCGATCAGTTGACATTCCCGTACTTGGTTTGCGTTCCAGGTTGGCCGGCGTCCGGCTGTCCCGATTCAGTCGAGCGGGACGCCCCTCGCATGCCGCCAGACCCAGACGATCCGCTGGAATGCCGTCAGGTTGGTCAGAACGGCGAGCAGGACGATCACACCCTTGAGGACCAGGCCGCCCCAGCTCTCACCGAAAAAGAGAGCCGCGGTACCGATCAGCACGACACGCTCGGCGCGCGGCATCAGGCCGACTTTGCAGTCCAGCCCGAGCGCCGCCGCGCGGGCGCGAGTATAGCTGATCATGAGCGAACCCGCCATGGCCAGCATGATCAGGTAGATCATGCCCACACTGCTGATGTCGGAGCGGTAGTCGTTGTAGAGCGAGAGCATGCCGAGGAACACGACGATCTCGCTGATCCGGTCGAGGGTCGAGTCGTAGAACGCGCCGAACTTGCTGCCCAGTTTCGTCAGCCGGGCGACTCGCCCATCCAGGATGTCGAAGAACCCGCCGAGCAGGACCAGCGCACCGGCCGTCCGGACGTGGTGGCCATCGAACGCGAACGCCGAGCTCACCGTGACCACGAAGCCGATCGTCGTCAGCAGGTTCGGATGGACCCGACGGCGCGTCAGATACGACGTCAGCGGGTCGATCAGGCCGTAGACCCGGTCGCGCAACGACTCGAGGCTCGGCATGACCCGTCACCTCAGCCGGGAAGGATGATCCGTGACTTGGCCGCGGTCTCGATGCCTTCCGACACGTGCTGGTTCACCCGCGCCAGGATCTTCTCGAAGTTCGCCTGCGCCGCGACCATCCCCTGGTAGACCGGCGATGCCTGGAGCGTGGCGAACGTGCTCTCGTATTCCGACTGCAGCTCGGCCGCCGGCTCCTGGCCCTCCCGCAGCGCCCCCGCCATCGCTTCCTCCAGCTCCGTCAGCCGGTTCACGGTCTGCGTCACATCCCGGTCCTCGCCGATCCGGTTCCGCGCCCGGTCCAACGCGTGGTATTCGCCCGTCTGACCGATCAGCCGGCCGAGTTCGCGGGCCTTCTCTGCGATCGTCTCGATGTCCATGCCCCATCCATTCGGTTCGGCCCGGACCCTGATCGGCCCGGGCGACGTCGTTCACCTCACTGAGCCTGCACGTCCGCGGCCTTCGTCGCCAGTACCACGCGCTCCCGGCCCGACAGGTCGCGCCGGACCCCACAATCCGCGAACCCGGCGCTTTCCAGCCGGCCGGCCAGCGGCGAAGCCTGCGCGGGACTGGTTTCCAACGCCAGCAGGCCGCCGGGCCGGAGCCGGTCCGCGGCCCCGCCGGCCAGCACGTGGAGGACGTCCGTGCCGTCCGTTCCCGCGAAGAGCGCGGCCGCCGGCTCCCAGTCGCGCACTTCGGGCGCGAGCGATCCGGCCTCGCCGTCCGCCACGTACGGCGGATTCGAGACGATCACGTCGAACTTCTCGCCGGCCGGCACCGCATCCCAGACCGAACCGCAGCGGAACTCGACCCGCTCCGCGAGGCCGAGCCGGTCGGCATTCGCGCGGGCGACGTCGAGAGCGTCTTCCGACGCGTCCGTGGCCACGATCCGGGCGAACGCCCCCGTCGCTTCCGCAGCCAGGCAGAGCGCGATCGCGCCCGACCCGGTTCCCACGTCGAGGGCTCGCAACCCGGCCCTTCCCTGCACGGCCTCGAGGACGGCCTCCACCAGCTGCTCCGTTTCCGGTCGCGGGATCAGGACGCGGCGATCGACGCGGAGCGCGAGGCCCCGGAATCGGGATTCCCCCAGGATGTACTGCACGGGCTCGCGCCGCAAACGTCGCCGCACGAAGTCGCGGAACCGGTCGAGCTCGGAGGGCGTGATCGGACGGTCGTACTGCAGGTAGAGATCGAGGCGCTTCAGATCGAGCACGGCGGCGAGCAGCAGCTCGGCTTCCAGCCGTCCCTGCTCGAGCCCGCGCTCCTTCAGCAGGACACCGGCCTGGCGGGCCAGCTCGAGCGCGGTCCGGCCGGGATCGCTCACGGGACCGCCGCCTCCAGCCGCTCGGCCTCGCGGGCGAGCTTCAGCGCCTGCACCAGCTCATCGAGATCGCCGTTCAGGACTTCGTGCAACCGGTGCATGGTCAGGCCGATGCGGTGGTCCGTCACCCGGCTCTGCGGGAAGTTGTACGTCCGGATCTTCGCCGAGCGGTCGCCGGTCCCGACCTGCGTCTTCCGGTCGCGCGCCCGCGACGCCTCCTGCTCGGCCAGTTTCTGGTCGAGCAGCCGGCTGCGCAGCACGCCGAGCGCCTTCGACTTGTTCTTGTGTTGCGACTTCTCGTCCTGGCAGGTCACGACCAGGCCCGTCGGGATGTGCGTGATCCGGACCGCCGAGTCCGTCGTGTTCACCGACTGGCCGCCCGGACCCGACGAACGGTAGACGTCCACACGGATCTCGTCATCCCGGATCTCGACATCCACGTCCTCCGCCTCCGGCAGCACCGCCACCGTCGCGGCCGAGGTGTGGATCCGGCCCTGGTTCTCCGTCACCGGCACTCGCTGCACCCGGTGCACGCCCGACTCGTTCCGCAGGTCGCCGTACGCGTCGCGGCCGCGCACCACGAAGATCACTTCCTTGTACGCGCCCCGCTCGCCTTCCGACAGGTCCACCACCTCCACCGCCCAGCCGCGCGATTCCGCGAACCGCGTGTACATGCGGAACAGGTCGGCCGCGAACAGGCCCGCCTCATCGCCGCCCGTGCCCGCGCGGATCTCGACTACCGCCGCCCGGTCCGCCAGTGGATCGCGCGGAACCAGCCGCCGGCGCAGCTCGTCCACCAGCGCGCTCTCCCGCTCCTCGAGACCGGCGACCTCCGCTTCCGCCAGCTCGACCAGCTCCGCGTCCTCGCCCGCCTCGATCATGGAGCGCGCTTCGCTCAGGTCACGCCGGACCCGGTCGAGCTGATGCGCCGATTCCACGATCGGTGTCAGCTCCGACTGCTCCTGCGCCACCTTCCGCAGCACGGACGGATCCCCGAGCACCGCCGCGTCCCCGAGCTGTTCCGTCAGGTGCGCGTGCCGCCGGATCAGCTCCGGTATCCGCGATTCCCAACTCATCGACGTCCCTCACACGAAAAAAGCCGGGTCTCCCCGGCTTCCTTCACGCGCCCTGTTTCGAGGGCTCGCCCCATTTTTGCCGGAACCGCTCCACGCGTCCGGCCGTGTCGACGAGCTTCTGTCTCCCCGTGAAGAACGGGTGGCAGATCGAACAGATTTCCACGTGGATATCCGGCTCCGTGCTCCGCGTCTTGAACGTGTTGCCACACGCGCAGTGCACGGTCGATTCCTTGTATTTCGGATGGATTTTCTGCTTCATCGTGCCCCGCAGATCCGATGGTTCCGAGACCTGAAAGGGTAACGGGAATGGGGCGTTCGGGCAAGGACATGGAGTGGGACGGCGGGCGCCCTTCGTCGCCCGCCTTCCCAACCGCACCCTATCCCCCCACCTCCACGCCCTCCCTCGCCGACCGATACGCCATCCCCACGATCCGCATAAGCTCGACCTGGTCCATGGGCAGGGGAGCGGCCTCCTCGCCTCGCATCGCGCGCACGAAGTGGATGAACTCGCGGCGGTACGCGCCCGTGTAGAGGTTCTCCTTGTCGATCGGTAGCTGCGGCGTCACGTCGATCAGGCCGGCGTCGACTTCCTTGTAGACGGTAAGTGGCTGGATCGCACCGGAGCCACGGGTCCCGAGCATTCGCAGGTAGTGGCGGTCGCGCGACGCGACGAGGCTCCAGCCGATGGAGAGCGAGATGGCGGCGCCGGACTCGAGCCGCACGATGAGCGCGGCCGTGTCCTCGACTTCGATGCCCTCGCCGGGGTGCATGTGGCAGGTCACGCTCGCGGCCTTCGGGAAGCCCAGCATCCAGAGCGCGAGGTCGAGCGCCTGGACGCCGAGCTCCATCATCGCGCCGCCGCCCGCGGTCGCCAGCCGGTGCCGCCATGTCGGGCGCGTCGTGCGCACCTTGCGGTTCAGCCACGCGCCGCGGGCGAGGAAGATGTTGCCCAACTCTCCGCCATCGGCGAACGGCTTGAGCGCGAGCGTGTCCGGGCGGTAGCGGTGGTTCATCGCAACCATGAACACGCGGCCGGCGGCGGCGGCGACGCGGAGCACGCGTTCGGCTTCCGCGCTGTCGAGTCCGATCGGTTTTTCGACCAGCACGTGCTTGCCGGCGGTGAGGCCCGCTTCCGCCTGCTCGGCGTGCAGGTGGTTGGGCGTCGCGATCACGACGGCGTCGAGGTCGTCAGCGGCGAAGACTTCGGCGTCGGTGTGGTAGACGCGGGGGATGCCGAAGCGGGCGGCGATGGTGCGCGCCTTCGCGTCGTCGGCATCGCAGACGGCGGCGACGTGAACGCCGTCGAGCTCGCTCAGTACGGGCAGGTGCACGACCTGGGCGATGGAGCCGAGACCGAGGACTCCGATGCGCAGCGGGCCCGCATCACTCATGGCGCCCTCGCTCCCGCGCCGGGCGCCAACATGATCATCGCGCCGATCCGCACGGTCGGGTAGCGGATGTCGCTCTGCATCGTGTAGCGGCCCTCACCGAAGAGGCGCAGCTGCGTGGTCGGCTCGTACTCGAGGCCGGCCATGAGCGCGAGACCGGCGGCGGCGGTGTCGAGCAGGTCCTCGACGAAGGTGCCGTTGATGGCGTCACCCTTCCCGTTCATCGAGTAGAGGCCGAAGCCGGCGCCGACGTAGGTGTAGACATGGCCGGGCGCGGTCCAGACCGCCTGCGCGTCGAGACTCAGCGAGAGGCTGCTCCAGTCGACCGTGCCCAGGTCCGCGGCGGTGATCACGGCATTCTGATCCCGGAATGCCGGTAGCTCGCTGAGCTGGCTGGCGAGCCGCTCGAGCTCGGACGCCCTGAGCTGCGACTTCCAGTACGCCAGCGTAGGCACGATCCGGATCGCGGGTCCGAGGAACCCGAGATCGAAGCGGACCGCGTACTGCCACGCGGCATCGACCTTGTTCGGCCAGATGCGGCCGACATCGGCGCCGATGCCCCGGAAGGAGAGGTTCTCGTAGTCGTAGTCGGCGAGGCCCTGCGCGAGCACAGCGCGGGGTGTCGCCGCCGCGAGCACGGCGATGAGCGGCAGGAGCGCGGAAAGCGCGATTCGGTTTCGCATCAGTACATCCGTCGGATTCGGGTGTCCGTGTAGTACGTCTGCAGGATCTCCTGGTACGACTGGCCGGCGCGGGCCCGGCCCATGGCACCGACCTGGCACATTCCGATGCCGTGGCCCCAGCCACCGCCTTCGACCCGCAACGATGAGACGCCGTCCGTATCGCGAGTGGCTTCCAGCACGTCGATACGCGAGCTGTTCAGGCCCGCGCCCGCCGGCGTGCGCAGCACCCAGCGCACGGAATCGGCTCGCAACAGGTACACCGCGCCGTCCACGCCGAGCCGGACCGTCTTCCGGCCGGACGGACTGGAGCCCGCGATCGCGACGTCGTCGACGTTGCGGACCGTGGTCACGCGGCCGGCCGTATGCGCCGCGAGCGTCCGGCCGAGCGCGGAAAGCAGCTCGGCACGCGTCCAGCGCACGGACCAATGGAAGCGATTCGATGAATCACAGTAGTAGCGGCCGGTGCCGGGGATCTCGTCCGAGACCGAGCGCAGGTACGGCAGCGGCGCCCGCCACGGCCACGCCTCTTCGATGGCGGCCGTGTGCCCGCCGCAGGTCGAGCTGTAGTAGGCCAGGATGGGGACGCCGTCGTACGTCACGATCTCGCCGCGCGTCTCCTCCACCGCCCGCGTCGCTACCGGATCCTCCGCCTCGACGCCGCCGTACACCTGGTCGCGGTCCGAGCCGAAGAAGTCGAAGCCGAGATTTTCCCGCCCACCCAGGTTCCCGATCGCGTACGTCCGCGCCGCGACCGCCTGCGCCTTCACCGCCTCCAGCTCCTCGACCGGACGCGGTCCGATCTCGCGCGCGACCACGCCCAGCAGGTACGCCTCGAGATCCACCACGTTCACCGCGGTCACGCCGCCGGTGTCCGCGCGGATCAGGACCTCGCCCCGGTACACGTTCCGGTCCACCGAGACCGAGCCGTCGCCATGGGGGCGCGCCACGATCGGGCCCGGACTCGTGAGCGCCCGGAACCCGTTCACCATGCGGAGCCCGTCGCCCGCGACATCGCGCTCGACCACCCAGCTCTCCCCTGCGTCCGACTCCACGATCGTCGTGCCGGCCGGCCCCGTAAGCGTCACGCCCGACGTCCCACCCACCGTCACCGAGCCGCTGTCCACCGCGACGCCGACGCGCACCGTGGGTGAGCGGCCGGTGGGGACGGTCCCCGCGGCCGGCGACGCGGCCGGCGGCGACCGCGGGATCTCGCCGGGTCGGCACGCGGCGATCGAGGCGGCGAAGCCGAGCAGCGCCATCGTGAGACCGCGCCGAGCGCCGCCGCCGGCGCCGCCATCCATCGCGGCGGCCCTACGCAACGATCTCTCCCTCGAGGTCGTGATCGGTGGCATCCGTGTAGCGGATCCGAACGAATCGGCCAGGCTCCACGTTTCCGGCATCGGGCAGGTGAACGACGCCGTCGATCTCGAGCGCCTGGCGGTAGCTCCGGCCGACGGCGCCGCGGGCGGGCGCGTCGTCGTCGTCCATGCGCGAGGCGCGGCCCGCGGTGCGGTCGATGAGCACGGTGTCCGTCGATCCGATGAGCGCGTCGTTGCGTTCCCCGGCCAGGCTCCGCTGCAGCTCGACCACGCGCTCGAGCCGCTCGCGCGCGAGCGAGCCCGGCACCGGATCCGGCATTGTCGCCGCGGCCGTCCCCTCTTCGATCGAGTACGCGAACGCGCCCACGTGGTCGAACCGTATCTCCTCGAGCAACTCCAGCATGGCGTCGAACTCGGCGTCGGTCTCGCCCGGGAACCCGACGATCACCGTCGTACGCAGCGCGACGTGCGGGATCGCCTCGCGCAGCCAGCGCACGCGCTCCCGGATCGTGGCCTGTCGCTCGGGTCGGCGCATGCGTTCGAGCATCGGGTCGGAACCGTGCTGGATGGGCATGTCGAGGTAGTTCACGATGCGCGGCTCGGCCGCGATCAGCTCGACCAGCTCGCGCCCGATTCCCGACGGGTACATGTAGAAGAGCCGGATCCACGGGATCGACGTCGCTCCCAGCAGCGCGTGCAGCAACTCGGGCAGCCGGCCCCGCCGGTCGCCCGGCCTCGCGTCGGACGCGTGCGGCGTGGCGCGCTGCAGGTCCGCTTCCGTGATGCCCGGCATCCCCGCGAATGGCCGCCCCACGAACGACTCCGCCGCCGTCGCCGAGCGGCCGCCGCGCTGCAGATCGCGGCCGTACCACGTCGTGTCCTGGCTCACGATGTCGAGCTCGACGACGCCGGCCCGCTCGAGCTGCACCGCTTCCGCCACGAGCGTGTCCAGGGCCGTCGACCGGTGCTTCCCGCGCATCAGCGGGATCGCGCAGAAGGCGCAACCGTGGTCGCAGCCCTCGCTGATCTTGAGCCACGACGTGTGCGGCGTCGCCGTCGTGATCATGCGGAGCGGCCGCTCCATGACGGGCGGGACCGCGGGCAGCAGGCCGCGCGCGCGCAACTCGGGAACGAGACGCGCCGCGTCCGTGAGCCCGAGAAAGAGGTCCACTTCGGGGAGCTCCACCTGCAACTCGTCGCGGTAGCGCTGCACCAGGCAACCGACCGCCGCGACCGCGCGCACGCGACCGGCCTGCTTCAGCCGCAACGCTTCGAGGATGACCTCGATCGACTCCTCGCGCGCCGCTTCGATGAAGCCGCACGTGTTGATGACGAGGACGTCCGCTTCGTCCGCATCGGTCGGCGCACCACCCGCCGCGACCAGCTCGGCCAGCAGGCGCTCGCTGTCCACGGTGTTCTTGTCGCAACCCAGCGTGATGATGCGGACGGCCGCGCCGCCAACGTCCATCACGCCGGCGGGGGCGTTGCCCGCGGGCGCGCCCGCCGGCAGCACCGGCAGCGCCCGACCCCGTGCCCGCGTCTTCGTCACGGCGCGCCCACGATGCGGGCGCCGGGCGGGGGTGTGAAGCGGAAGATCGAGTCGGGAAGGTCGGAATCGATCACGACATCGCGCAGTTCGATGCGACGTGACACGCCGCTCGCTTCCGTGACTTCGAACCTGCGAACCAGCGCGTCATCCCGGTCGATCCACACGACCAGTTGCTGATACGCCTCCTCACGCAGCGGGTCGAGCGTGTACATGGTCGCCGTGTGGCCCGCGATCGTCTCCGTCCGACCCACGGACCAGCTGAAACGCTTCGTCGGATCGCCCACGAACTGCGCGAGCAGGTCCACCGCACCACCGCCCGATCCCGCCGGACTCCGCATCACCTGCGTCGAATCGATGCTCGGGTACCAGATCCAGATGAACTGGCCGTCGCTCACGATCACGTCGCCCGCCGGCTCCGTGAACCGCATCAGCAACCGGTCCGGACGACGCTGGAACAGCTCGCCCCGGCTCTTCACCGTCTCGCGCAGCAGCGGGTTGCTCGTCTCCATCGAGAACATCGCCCGCAGCGAGCGGATCGAACCGTACCGCGCTGCCGTTCGCCGCAGCAGCGTCAGCGCCGAGTCCTGCGGCTCGCCCGGCGTCACCACCACCGCTTCCGCCGCGCGCGACGAATCGCGCTCCGCCGTCCTCGGGACCTCCGCTCGTGCCGGCCGCACCGAATCGGTTCCCGTCGCCGCGCTCGCCGGCATGGCCACCGACTCCTGCACCGTCCCCATCGCCACCGTGTCCGCCGGCAACGCACGCGATGCCGGCCCCGCATCCCGCCCACAGCCGGGCCACGCCACGATGCCGGACAGGATCAGAGCGAAACCGAGACGTCGATTCATTGGCAGCAGTCTACACACCCGTAGCACCCTCGTTCCGCCCGCCCCCGACGTTCCCGCCCCCGCAAACGCAAACGCAAACGCACCCGCCTGCGCCCCCGCCTCCCTCATTCGTCCCTGCAGATGTTGTCCAGCGACTCCAGCCCGACCAGTACCTCGCGCGGCTTCGAGCCGTCCGGTGGACCGAGGATGTTGGCCTGATGCAGCTGATCGACGATGCGGGCGGCGCGGCCGTACCCGACGCGCAGCTTGCGCTGCAGCAGCGATGTCGATCCCTGCTGATGCTGGATGCAGATCTCGGCGGCCTGGCGGAAGTAGGCGTCGCGCCGCTCGAACATGTCCGCTTCCTGCCCGTCGGCTTCGTTCGTCGCCTCGCGCGAGCGCACGTATTCGAGGATGTCGTCCTCGCGGGCGGCCTGCTCGAGCGCGGTCTTCCGGTACCACGACATCATCTTCTCGGTGTCGTCCGTCGAGATGAACGCGCCCTGGATGCGCACGGGATCCGACGCGCCCGGCGGCAGGAACAGCAGGTCGCCGTTGCCGAGCAGCGCGTCCGCGCCGTTCTGGTCGAGGATGGTGCGTGAGTCGACCTTGGACGCGACCCGGAACGCGATGCGGCAGGGGAAGTTCGCCTTGATCAGGCCGGTGATCACGTTCACGCTCGGCCGCTGCGTCGCCACGATCAGATGGATCCCGATCGCGCGCGCTTTCTGCGCGAGCTGGGCCAGCGGCCGCTCGATCTCCGCCTGCACCGTCATCATCAGGTCGGCCAGCTCGTCGACCACCACCACGATCGTCGGCAGCGGGCCTTCGGCGTACACCCAGCGGTCGGGGTCGTCTTCCGCGCCCTGCGGCTCGACCCGTCGCATCGCCTGCCCGTCGGCCAGCCGCTTGTTGAACTCGACGGCGGAACGGGCGCCATTCTCGGACAGCAGCGAGTAACGCCGCTCCATCTCCATGACCGCCCACTTCAGGACGGTCGCCGCATTGTGCGGATCGGTCACCACACGGTGTCGCAGGTGCGGCAGGTCGGCGTACATGCTGAGCTCGACCATCTTCGGGTCGATCAGCAGCAGGCGCAGGCTCTCGGGCGTGTGCCGGTACACGAGGCTCGTGATGAGCGTGTTGATGCACACCGACTTGCCGGAGCCCGTCGCGCCCGCGATCAGCAGGTGCGGCATGCGCACGAGGTCCGCCACGTACGATTGTCCCGTCAGGTCCTTGCCCAGCGCGACGGGCAGCTGTCCGCGCGAGCGCTGGAACGCCGACGACTCCAGGATCTCGCGCAGCTGCACGATCTCCGGCTCCGGGTTCGGCACCTCCACGCCGACCGCGCCCTTGCCCGGGATCGGTGCGACGATGCGGATGCTCGCTGCGCGCAGCGCGAGCGCGAGGTCCGCATCGAGCGCCGCGATCCGGTTCACCTTCACGCCGTCCGCCGGCTTCACTTCGAACTGCGTCACCACCGGCCCGGTCGTACGCCCCGTGATCTCACCCTTCACATTGAAGTTGTCGAGCGTCCGGATCAGCACCTCACCAAGCCGGTCCAGCTCGCCTTCGCTCACTGACGCCGGCCGCGCCGACGGCGCCGTAAGCAACGACAGCGGCGGCAGGTCCGACGACGTCGGGTCGCCCGCATCCTCCAGCGTGATCCCGCGTTTCCGGGCCGGCTTCCGCCGCACCGTCCAGCGTCCCGCCTTCTTCGCCGCCCCCGCATCCGGTTCCGGCGCGGCTTCCGGCACCGGCGTCTCCACGGGAGCCGTGGGTTGCGGCACCAATGGCTCGTCCTCGCCCGTCCGCTCGCGGATCCGGTCGAACGCGGTGCGGGCGTAGCGGACCAGGGTGCCGGCCGGGTTCCAACCGATCGTGCCCACGGAAAGCGCAATCAGCGCGACGATGACCGCGAGCAGCGCACCGACCCAACCGATCAATGCGTCCAGCGGGAGCGCCACGGTCCGGCCCAGCCAACCCGCAGCGCCGGGCGGCAACCATTCCGGCGCCTCGAATCCGGAATCCGCGGCGAACAGCGCGGCGAGAGTCGGGAGCAGGAGCACAAGGCCGAGGCCGAGCGAGCCCCAGCGCAGGGCCGGTCCCGGCTTCACCCACTCGAACGTCACCGCGGCGCCCAGCGCGAGGAGCAGCGGCACGAACAGGAAACCGGCTCCGAGCGAGGCGATGCTGGCGTTGGCCAGCCCGCGGCCGAGCACGCCCATGATGTTGCCTTCGGGGAAGGCGGTGGGCGGCGGGTTGCCGAGCGGCACCAGGCTCAGCGCGGTGAAGCCGGCGAGCGCGCTGAGCGCGAGACCCAGCAGGTGAAGACGCTGCCGTCGGGAGAGCATCGTGTCTATCGGACCACGGCGCGCACCGCCATCATCGCGACGCCGCGCGCTCCGCCTGCCGGCGTTCGATGAAGCGCGTGTCGACATCGCCCGCCACGAACGCCGGATCCTCCAGCAGCTCGAGCAGAAACGGGATCGTCGTGTGCACGCCTTCAATGATGAACGATTCGAGCGCGAGCCGCGCCCGCACAATCGCCTCCTGGCGCCTCGTGCCCTGCACGATCAGCTTGCCGATCAGCGAGTCGTAGTACGGCGGCACCATGTACCCGGCATACACGTGCGTGTCGACCCGCACGCCGGGGCCGCCGGGTGGATGAAAGATCGTGATGACGCCCGGACTCGGCGCGAAGTTGCGGGCCGGATCCTCCGCGTTGATCCGGCACTCGATGGCGTGGCCGCGGAATTCGCGCATGGCGAGAAACGACGAGCCCAGCGGCTCGCCCGCCGCGATCCGGATCTGCTCTTTCACCAGGTCCAGGCCCGTGACCAGCTCCGTCACCGGGTGCTCGACCTGGATGCGCGTGTTCATCTCCATGAAATAGAACTGGCCGTCCTGGTCGAGCAGGAACTCGACGGTGCCCGCCGACGAGTAGCCGATCGCCTTCGCCCCGCGCACCGCCGCGTCGCCCATGGCCTTGCGCAGTTCGCTCGTTACCGCGGGCGAGGGCGCTTCCTCGATCAGCTTCTGGTGCCGGCGCTGAATCGAGCACTCGCGCTCGCCGAGGTGCACCACCGTCCCGTGCCGGTCGCCCAGCACCTGGATCTCGACGTGGCGGGGTCGCGCCAGGTACTTCTCGACGTAGACCGCGGGATCGCCGAACGCCGCGCGTGCCTCGTTCTGCGCCATCTGGACCTGGCCCGCGAACGACGCCGCATCGTTCGCGACCCGCATCCCCTTCCCGCCTCCGCCCGCCGCTGCCTTGATGATGACCGGGAACCCGATCTCGCCGGCCTGCGCGACCGCTTCGTCCAGGTCGCCGATCGCCTCCGGCGTGCCCGGCACCGTGGGCACACCCACCCCCGACATCGTCCGCCGGGCAACCGCCTTGTCGCCCATCAGCCGGATCTGTTCGGCCGTCGGCCCGATGAACACGATGCCGGCGCGCTCGCAGATCTCCGCGAACTCCGCGTTCTCCGCGAGGAAGCCGTACCCGGGGTGGATCGCCTCTGCGCCGGTAATCTCGGCCGCGGCCATGATGCGGGGGATGTTGAGGTAGCTCTCGCGCGCGGGCGGCGGACCGATGCAGACATCCTCGTCGGCGAACCGAACGTGCAGCGATTCCCGGTCCGCCTCGCTGTACACGGCCACTGTCCGGATGCCCAACTCCTGGCAGGCGCGGATCACGCGCAGCGCGATTTCGCCGCGATTGGCGATCAGGACTTTGCGAAACATCGGACCCCGCTCAGCCGCGAGGCCGGCGCCGAGACGTCGCCCGCACGCGGCCTGCCTCCACCCATGCCTGCCCCGTCATGCCGCCGAGCCGGCCGGTTCGATCCGGAACAATACCTGTCCGTATTCGACGGGGTCGGCGTTCTCCACCAGGATCTGCCGGACCACGCCGTCCACCTCGCACTCCAACTCGTTCATCAGCTTCATCGCTTCGAGAATGCAGAGCGTCTGGCCCTTGCCCACGGTCGCGCCGACCTCGACGTACGGCGGAGCTTCCGGCGCCGGCGCGCGGTAGAACGTGCCGACCATCGGCGAATTGACGTCGACCAGCGCGGGCCCCGACGGCTCCGCGGCGGGCGCCGTCGCAATCTCCGCCGGCGCGAGCGCACCGACGGCACCCGGGCTGCCGGCCACCGCGAGTGCCGGCGCGGGCTGTGCAAGCGCAACCGGAGGCGCCGCGACGGCCCCGCTCGGGACCGGCGACTTCGAGATCCGCACGCGCGTTCCGCCGCGGCTGATCTCGAGCGTGTCGATCCCGCTGCCATCGACCGCCGCGATCAGCGCCCTGACGAAATCCAGGTCGATCAGAACGGCCCCGCCGGAACTCATCGCTCCATTCGCGAGAGCGTCCGTGCCCGTGTGTTCTTCCCCGACGCTGTCGGGACCGTCTTGTCTCGACGCCATCAAGATCGCTCCTCCCGGGAGGCTTCGCCCGCGGCCGGTCCGGTCTCACGCAGATCGCGGACCAGACCTCGCAGCGCGAGTTCGTACCCCTGTGGCCCGAAGCCCATCACGATGCCCCGCGCCCGCGCCGACAGCAGCGAGTGCTGCCGGAAGGGCTCCCGCCCCGCCAGGTTGCTGATGTGCACTTCCACGTACGGACGGCGCACACCCACCAGCGCGTCGAGCAGCGCGATGCTCGTGTGCGTGTATCCGCCCGCGTTCACGATGAACCCGTCCACCCGGCCGGCCCGCTCGTGGATCAGATCCACGAGCGCACCCTCGCCGTTGGACTGGTGCGTTTCCAGTTCCACGCCGAGCTCCGCCGCCACGGCCTCGAGCCCGGCATCGAGTCCGGCCAGTGTCAAACGGCCGTAGACCTCCGGCTCACGCAACCCCAGCAGGTTCAGGTTGGGGCCGTGGATGACCGCGATCCTCACTTGCGCAGACTCTTCAGCCACGAGCGGAACATCTCGAGGTCCTCTTCACCCTCGGTGTCCCGCCCGCTCCGTCCGGCTTCCGCCGGCGGACTCCCCGCGCCGAACACCGGAAAGTCCGGCAGCACCGGCTCGGCCGCGACGTCCTCCAGGAGCAGCGTCGCCTCCGCCTCCGCCTCCGGTTCCGGCTCGCGATCGTCCACCGGGGCCGCCTCCGGCTGCCAGCCGAGGATCCCGCGCAGACGGTCGCCGATCGTGCCACCCGACTCCACCTCCACCGGCCCGCCCGACTCCATCCAGGCGTACGGCGTGGGACCCGCCTCCGCCTGCTCTTCCCCACCCGGCCACGTCTCTCCGTCCTCCAGCCACAGGTCGCCGGCCGCCTCTTCCTCCGCGGTCACCTCCGCGGCCGCCACCTCCGCCGTTCCCCCGACCGGCTCCTTCTCCAGCGCCGCCAGGCGCGAGAGCAGCCGCTCGTCTTCCGGGCGGCGCCGCAACAGCTTCCGGTAGATCTCCGCGGCCTCCGCCCGGAAACCCTGCGCCGCGTACACCTCCGCCAGCGTCTCCGTCGCGACTTCGTCCGCGTCTTCGTCCCGCTCGCTGCCCCAGTCGTCCTCCACCGGCGGCACCGCCTCCTTCGCCGCGTCCTCCGCCTCGTCCATGCCCGCCCACGTGCCGTACGCCGCGATCTGCGCCCAGTCCTCCTGCGACACCCACTCCACCGGCTCGGGCACGGACCCGTGAAGCTCCGGATCGCCCCACCAGGCCGATGCGAGATCCGCTTCCGCCACCGTCAGCTCGCCGCCAGCTTCCGTCCCCGACGCTACCTCCGGCTCCGCCGCCCCGGTATCCGTTTCCGGTTCCTCCGGTTCCAGGATCGCGTCGCTCACCATCGCGGGCGGTTCCGCCACCACCTCCGAATCGACCTCCGGCTCCGGCTCCGCCTCCGCCTCGAGCGCCGGCGTCGGTTCGAATTCCGGCGTCGCCTCGAGTTCCGGCGCCGTCTCGACTTCCGGCGCCGGCTCGGGCCAGGCCCCGGTCCCGGACTCCGGTTCCGCTTCGAGCTCGGGCTCGACCTCCAGTTCCGGCTCGGTCTCGAGTTCGGCCTCGAACTCCAGCTCGGTATCGAGCTCCAGCTCCGGCGCGGCCTGGCTCCCGGCCCAGGCTTCCGGTTCCACTGCGAACTCCGGCCAGGCCGCCGCCTCGACGTCCGCCTCGCGTTCCGGCTCGGCCTCGATCACGGGCTCCGTCGGTGCCTCGACGTCGGATCCGACCGGCCCCAATGCATCCTCGTCCACGTCGTCCTCGGGCGACGTCGCAGCCGCGGATTCCACGGGATCCGGCCAGGTCATGGGCGGAGCCGGCTCCATTGGCGGAAGCTCCGGCAGCTCGACGTCGGCATCGAGCACGCTCAGCGTCTCGACCCAGGCCGCGAGCGGAGCGGGCTCCCGCGGCGTCTCCGCGGGTTCCTCCGCCGATGCGTCTTCCGTTCCGGCCGCCTCCTCGACGGCGTCTCCGGGCTCGGCCGCCGCGGCTTCCGGCCCCTCCGCTCCGGCCGCGGCCTCCGACGATCCGCGTTCTTCCCCGGACTCGGCGGCCTCGGGCTCCGACCATTCCGGCTCCGACAGGATATCGGCGAAGGCCGGTTCCTCGGGCAGGGTCTCGAGCCGCTCCGCGGTCTCGAGGTCCGCCGGATCGATCAGGATCAGCTCGCCGAAGTAGTGACGGGCCTCCTCGAACAGACCGGCCTCGACCGCCATGTCCCCCAACGCGCGAAGCGCCACGAGGTTGTGACGATCCAACTCCAGCACGCGGCGGAACGCGGCCGCCGCCTCGTCCGCCTCCCCGAGGTCGAGCAGCACCCGCCCGAGCACCACGTACGCGCTCGGGTAGTCCGGGTGGCGGGTCAACCCGCCGTCCAGGATCTCCCTGGCCCGGGCCAACTCGCCCGCCTTGCGATACGCTTCGGCCAGGTGGGTGAACACCCGGCCGGCCGGGTTGCTCGCGTACAGTGCCTCGAGTTTCTCGATTTCGTCCCGGTGGGTTTCCGGCATTCAGAACGGCTCCACGTGTTTTCTGGACGGGGGACGTCGGCAAGCGAGTGAAATTATGCGGGCGCCGCAAGGGGTGTCAACGACGCGGCTCAATCCCGGTTGCGGACCCGCCGTTGATACTGCCGCTGGCGACACTTACATTTTTGTGCTTGACCTCAGACCTGGTCGTACCTCGGGAGAGTTGCCGCCCATGATGCAGACGCTCCGCAACAATACGAAGTGGATCATGCTCGCCACGGCGCTCGCGTTCGTGGCCCTGATGGTTTTCCAGTGGGGCATGGATCTCACGGGACGGAGCGGCTCCCAGTTCTCCGGCGGCGAGATCGGCCGCGTGAACGGCGAGCCGATCCTGTACGAAGAGTTCAACGCGGTCTACCGCAACATCTACGACCAGCAGCAGCAGTTCTCGAAAGAGCCGGTCGGCAATGCGATGCAGCGGCAGATCGAGGACGCGGCCTGGGATCAGGTGCTGATGCAGCACCTGATCTCGCAGGAGCTGAAGCGGCGGGGCATCGTGGTGACCGACGACGAAGTCCGGGCGGCCGCACGATACGAACCGCCGCCGGAGTTCCGGAACGACCCCATGTTCAAGGGTCCGGACGGCCAGTTCGACATCACCAGGTACCATCAGTACCTGTCGTCGGCCGCGGTGAGCCCGGAGCTTCTGGTGCAGCTCGAAGCGTACTACCGGGACGCGATCCCGCGGAGCAAGCTCTTCTACCAGCAGACGGCCGGCTTCTACGTGCCGGACGACCAGCTCTGGCAGATCTGGCGGGATACGCATGATGCCGTGACGATCCGCTACGTCGCGTTCGACCCGGCGACGCTCGTGAGCGATGCGTCGGTCACGATCACGGACCCGGAGCTGCACGACTACTATGTCAAGAACCGGGACAGCTTCGTGAGTCCGACGCAGGCGACCGTGAAGTACGTGGCGCTCGACCGGAGGCCCGACGCGGCCGACTCGGCGGCGACTCTGGCCCGGGTCCGCGAGGTCCGCGCGGAGCTCGCCGGCGGCGCCGATTTCGCCGAAGTCGCGACGCGCGAATCCGCCGACAGCGTGAGTGCGGCCAACGGCGGGTTGCTCACCATCCACAAGGGCGAGACGGCGCCTTCCTTCGAGGAGGCGGCGTTCTCGCAGCCCATTGGCCGGATCGGCGAGCCCGTGCTGACGCAGTTCGGCTACCACATCGTCCAGACGGAATCGAGGGCCGCGGATTCCGCCACCGTCCGCCACATCCTGATCCCGGTCAGCCTGACCACGGATCACGAGGATTCCCTGCTCGACCAGGTCGATTCGCTCGAATGTCCTGACGCAGTCGCTCGACATCGACGGCATCGGCCGGGACATGGGGCTGGAGGTACGCGAGGCCCAGCTGATCCCCGGTCTCTCGTTCCTGGCGGGTGTCGGGTCGGCCGCGGACGGCACGTTCTGGGCGCTGAACGAGGCGAGACCGGGCGAGGTGAGCGAAGTATTCGAAACGCCCACCAACTACTACGTCGTGCAGCTCATCGACCGGAAGGAAGAGCGTGTCCTGACGGAGGACGAGGCCCGCGAGACCGTGCGCGCGGCCGTGCTTGCGCAGAAGAAGCTGGCGCGGGCTCGTGAGATCGCGCGGGGCGTGGTCGATCGCGTGCGGTCCGGCGACTCGCTCGAGGAAGCGGCCCGATCGGTCGGCCTCGAGGTCCGTGATGCCGGCCCCTTCACCCGCGGCGACTTCGTGCCGGGCCTCGGGCGCATGAACGCGGCGATCGGGACCGCGTTCGGTCTCCGGCCAGGCGAGGTGAGCGGTGTCATCGAGGCGAACCAGAGCGTGTTCGTGATCCGGACGGTGTCGCGGAACGACGCAGACCGGGCCGCCTGGGAGCAGCAGAAGGAGCAGCAGCGGACCCAGGTCACGCAGGCGCTGCTCGAGCAGCAGTGGAGCCAGTTCCTGACGTCCCTCAAGGACAAGGCCCGCATCGTGGACAACCGCGATATGGTGTTGCGGCCGCCGCCGCAGGACACCACCTGACGGGGCGGACCGCTCCGCGGCGACGAACGGCCGACCAATGAAAGAGCCCGGCGATTCCGATCGCCGGGCTCTCTTGTCGTGCGGCGTCTTCGCCGGACTCAGCTCTGATCTTCTTCCTTCACCTTGGCCTCGGCCGGTGGCGGGCTCACGGCCCGGCGTGGCGGCGCCGCGATCGTATCGGTCTCGTCGGCCCGCTCGATCTCGGTATTGATCTCCCGCATCGACTTCTTGAACTCACGGATTCCCTTGCCCAGCCCGCTTCCCAGCTCCGGCAGACGCTTGGCGCCGAAGACAAGGAGAAGGACGACCATGATGAAGATCATCTCGGTCGGCCCGAGCGAAAACGGCATGTTGCCTCCTTCCCGGTCTCAGAACCAGGAACGCATGACGAGCCCTACCAGGAGGATGCCCACCAGGCTGAGCGCGTTCAAGTTGACCGTGAGTGGTCCGAGCACGAAGCTCACGGCGATCAGATCAATTCCGAGCGGCCCCAGCGAAGCCGAAACGGACGTCGTCAGGAACTCCCTTGCGGCGCTTTCCGGCAGGAACAGGACTGCCAGTTTCGAGAACAATGCTCCCAGAAAGAGCCCGACGATCAAAGCCCAGAACATGCGCGGCACCGGTCCGCGCCGCACGTTCACCATCGTACCGTTCCCATGTTGGCAGGTTCCACGCGAGACCTCATCGGCGCCTGTCGATCACATAGCGCACGGCCTCGCGCAACATCTCGGCCGGCTCGCCCTCGGGCAGGGAGTGCAGCGCTTCCAGCGCCAACTCGCCGTATTGCTCGGCCCGCCGCTCGGAGTACTCCAGACCGCCGTGACTTTCAACGAGTTCCATCACCCTGCGAACGCCCGCTTCGTCCGGCACCGGGTCGGCGAAGAAGGCTTCCACCTCGCGCCGCGAGTCCGCGGCCATGGTCCGCAGCGCGTGGATCAGAGGCAGCGTGACCTTGTGCTCGCGGACGTCCTGGCCGGACGGCTTTCCGAGCACCGACTCCGCACCCGTGTAGTCGAGCAGGTCGTCGGCGACTTGAAACGCCATCCCGAGGGCGTGGCCATAGCGGGCGAGCGCCTCGCGGTGCTCGGCCTGACCGGTGGCCGCACCCATTTCGCAGGCCGCCGACATCAGGGACGCGGTCTTGCTCGCGATCAGTCGCTCGTACTCCGGCTCACCGAAGCGGAGCGCATCGTGGCAGGCCAACTGGCGCAGCTCGCCGACGCTCATCTCGTTGGCGGCCCGGGACAGGATCTCGATGAGATCGACACGGCCGAGCCGCGCGAGTTCCGAAACGGAGCGGCTGTAGAGGTAGTCGCCCATGATCACGGCCGTCTGATGGTTCCAGAGCGCGTTGACCGTGGGCATGCCGCGACGCAGCACGGAATGGTCAACCGCGTCGTCGTGGACGAGCGTGGCGAGATGGACGAGTTCGACGAGCGCGGCGAGTGTGACCGCCCGCGGGTGCGGGGGACCGCCCACCCGGTTGGCCAGGAGCAGCAGCGTGGGACGGAACAGTTTGCCGCGCGACCACAGCAGGTGATCGTTGACTTCCGTGATGCCGTCGTAGTCGGCCAGCACGATGCGCCGGAGCTCGTCGACCACTGCGTCGAGCTGCTCGTGGATCGGGCGCTGGATGTGGGAGAGCTTCGGTGCCTTCGTGCGCAGCATGCGGTTCGCCCCGGCCAGGGAAGCGCCGCAAACTACCGTGCACTCAGGACCCTGTCAAAGGCGGGCCATCCGGTCGGCGACGTCCTGGAAGTTGATGTCGAGGCCGACCACCCGTTCGTACGCGTCCCGGGCCTGCTCCGCCTGGCCCTGCTCCTCGTAGGCCCGGCCGAGGTAGTAGTAGACGCCGATCATCTCGAGCTCGTCATCGGTGTCCAGCTCGAGTGCCCGCCGCAGCACCTTGATGGCGACGGTGTGGTGGTTCTTCAGGAAGAAGCAATGGCCGAGCTCTTCGAGAATGCGGAGCCGCTTGCCGTTGCCACGGAGCGCGATCTGGAACTCGCCGATCGCCTCGTCCAGCAGACCCATCTCCTTGAACGCGATGCCGAGGTCGTAGTGCGCGCCGAAGTCGTCGTGCGCGATGTGTTCCGCCAGCTTCTCCTTGAACTGCGTGAGCAGCTCGGCGAAGTCGCGGTCCTCGTCGCCCGTCGGCTCGCTTTCCTCGATGAACCAGCGCGTCTCCTTCTCGCCTTCCTCGCTGATGCCCAGCAGTGCCGACAAGTCGACGAAGTCCTCTTCCACGGGCGGCGGTGAGGTCACGCCGTTCCCGCTCGCCGGCGACGGCGGGCGGGACGGACGCCCACGGACCCAGTCCATGTCGTCGACGGCCTCCGCCGGTGCCGGCGCCTCCGCCGGAGGCGTCGTACCGAGGTCCGGCGCATCGGCCACGTGGGTCGTTTCAAGGCCTTCGGGCCGGACACCCGTGTCCGTCGGCACCTTCTCGGGCTCCCGCGCCGTGAGACTGGTCTGCTCGAGGCCCGGAATCGCGCCGCCGACAGGCGGCGCGCTGGCAGGCGGCGGTGAAGGGATCGTGCCCTGCGCAGCGGGACGGTCGTCGTACCCGGGAAGGCCCACGGGCGGAGCGAGGTCGTTGTCGACTTCGTCGCCTTCCTCTTCGTCCGCGTCCTTGGGAGCCGCGGACTTCGGCGCTTCCGGCTTGCTCCGGCGCGATTCGGCGTCGTCCACGTCCTTCGTCTCCTCAGACGACGGCTCGAACGCCTCGACGTCCGGGTACCGCTCGTGGATCTCCGCTTCGAGCGCTGCCGCTTCCTCCGTCTGTCCCTTCCGGATCCGGTCTCCCCACGCCCGCCGGTACTCGGCCAACGCAGCGTCCCTTCGGCCCGCACCGGCCAGCTTGCGCGCAATGATCTCGCGCGCCTCGGGGTCGTCCGCGATGAGCCCGTACTCGTTGAGCGCGGCGACCGCGCTGTCCGGGTCGCCGGCGCGGATCGCGCGCTCGCCGAATTCGAGGAACCAGCGACGTGCGTCCGTGATGAAACCCTGCGATGCCGAGAAGCGGCCGAGCTTGCGCAGCAGGTCCATGCGGGTCGGCGCGTAGCGCAGCGCCTTGTTGCACAGCGCGATCGCGTTGTTGAACAGGCCGGCTTCGGCGTAGCGGTCGGCTGCCTGCTCGTAGTAGCCCACGGCCTCGCCCGCGTCGCCCATCCGCAGGTACAGGTCACCAACGCGATTGTACAACGCCAGCTCGCTGACCTCGGCTTCCTCCGCTTCCTGGAGGACCTGCAGGTACGCGGAAGCCGCCTGCTCCCATTCCTCGCGCAACTCGTGGTTACGCGCCTGTTCCTTCAGTTTCGCGAGCGGGTTCATTCATCCACCGCGGGTGTCGTACCGGTCACGCTACTCTCTCGCCCCGCTTCCAGACGCCTTCGATCGGCGGCCTGCCGAAGCGGTAGGGAATCTCCGCATACTCGCCAACCGACCACAGGATGAGGTCGGCGGGCGCGCCCTCGCGCAGTTCGCCGCGGCCATCCGCCAGACGCAGCGCGCGCGCACCCCCCGCCGTCGCCGCATGGATCGCCTGCAACGGATCCAACCCCATCTGCGAACACGCCAAGGTCAGCACCAGCGGCATGCTCGCCGATGGCGCGGAGCCGGGGTTGAAGTCTGTAGCGAGGGCAACAATCGCTCCTTCATCCTCGAGTCGCCGGGCCGGCGCATACGCGCGTTTGCCGAGAAAGAATAGTGTGGCGGGCAACAACGTCGCCACGGTGTTCGATCCCGCCAGTGCCCGGATTCCGGCATCACTGATGGCTCCGAGGTGGTCGGCCGACGCGGCATCGAGCTCGACCGCAAGCTCCGCGCCGCCGGATCCCTCGAACTCGTCTGCATGTAGTTTCGGCACGAGACCCCTGTCAGCCGCAGCCTCGAGGATCCGGCGCGCCTGCGAACCCGTGAAGACCCCCGGTTCCATGAACACGTCGCAGAACCGGGCCAGCCCGCCCGCGGCCACCTCGGGCAGCATCTCATCGACCACCAGGTCCACGTAGGCGTCCGGCCGGTCCCGGTACTCCGGCGCCACCTCGTGGGCGCCCAGGAACGTCGCCTCCAGCTCGACCGGCCCGTCCCCGGCCAGCCGCGCCACGGCGCGGAGCATCCGCAGCTCGGCCGCCGTCTCCAGGCCGTAGCCGCTCTTGACCTCGGCCGTCGTCGTCCCGAGCCGGAGCATCTCGCTGAGCCGGGGCCGAGCGAGCGCGACCAACTCGTCCTCGGTCCGGGCTCGCACATCCCGCACCGAGTTGAGGATCCCGCCGCCCCGCCTCGCGATCTCCATGTACGGCACGCCCCGGGAACGGAGCACGTACTCCCCCGCCCGCCAGCCACCGAACACGGCGTGCGTGTGCGAGTCCACGAAGCCCGGCGTGATGACGCCGCCGCCGCAGTCCACGATCTCGGCCTCCGGGAACCGTGCGACGAGTTCCGCCTCGGGGCCCATCGCCTCGATCCGACCCGCCCGGACCGCCAGCGCGCCGGGCAGCACGCTGCTCTCATCGGCGGTCCGGCACGTGACGAGCTGGGAGACCGAGCGGAAGAGGAGCGTGCTCACGAGCCGGCCTCCCGCGCGATGGCGGCGAACGCGCCGGCCCGGACTGCGGCCTCGATCGACCGGATGTCGGGACCCAGCTCGCGGTCCCGCACCAGCGGCGCGACCGACTCCCGGATTCGCGCGTACGCCCGACCGACCCCGCGGCCCGGACGCAGCGGCGCCAGGAACTCGAGCCCCTGGGCCGCGCACAGCAGCTCGAGCGCGAGCACGCTCTCCAGCAGCCGCACCGCCGCCCGCAGCTTGAGCGCCGCCGCCATCCCCATCGAGACGTGGTCCTCGCGGTTCGCGTCCGTCGGGATGCTGTCCACGCTGGCCGGGTGCGAACGGAGCCGGAGCTCCGCGACCAGCGCCGCCGCCACGATCTGCGCCATCATGAGTCCCGAGTTGAGGCCCGCGTCCTCGATCAGGAACGGCGGCAGCCCGGACAGCGCCGGGTCCACCAGCCGCGCGATCCGCCGCTCGGACATCGAGCCGAGGTCGGCGCACGCGATTGCCGCCACATCCAGCGCCTGCGCCACCGGCTGACCGTGGAAGTTGCCGCCACTCAGGATCCGGCCGTCCTCCGGGAACACCAGCGGATTGTCCGTCACCGAGTTGACCTCCACGGCGAGGACGCGGCGCGCGTACTCCAGCCCCTGTCGCGCCGCGCCGTGGACCTGCGGCATGCAGCGCAGCGAGTACGCGTCCTGCACGCGCGGGTCGCCGTGCCGGTGCGACTCGCGGATCTCGGAATCCGCGAGCAGCGCCCGCAGCCGCGCCGCCGACTCGATCTGGCCCGGCTGCGGCCGGACCCGCTGGATCGCCTCGTCGAACGCGTCCGGCGTGCCCTTCATCGCCTCCAGCGACATCGCCCCGGCCACTTCCGCGGTCTCGACCGCGCGCTCCGCCGCGAGCAGAGCAAGCGTGCCGACCGCGGCGTGGACCTGCGTACCGTTGATCAGCGCGAGCCCTTCCTTCGCTTCCAGTGTGACCGGTTCGAGGGCGGCCCGGCGGAGCGCTTCCGCGCCCGTCACCCGTTCGCCGCCGACCATCGCCTCGCCCTCGCCCAGGAGGACCTGCGCGAGGTGGGCCAGGGGCGCCAGGTCACCCGACGCGCCCACGCTGCCCAGCGCCGGAATCACGGGATGCACGCCCCGGTTCAGCAGCTCCAGCAGCAGCGTCACCAGCTCGAGCCGGACGCCCGAGCAGCCGGCCGCCAGCACGTTCGCGCGAAGCAGCATGGCGGCCCGGGTGTCGCGTTCGTCCAGCGCATCGCCGGTGCCGGCCGCGTGGCTGTGGATCAGGTTCGTCTGCAGTTCGCGGATGTGTTCGGGCGGGATGACCACGTCCGCGAGCGCGCCGAAGCCGGTCGTGATGCCGTAGACCACCCGTCGCTCGGCCACCGCCCGGTCCACCACCGCCCGCGAGGCGCGCACCCGCACCTCCGCTTCGGACGAGAGCACCACCGGGGTCGTCGTCGTGTTGGCGATCCGCTCGACGTCTTCGAGCGTCAGGGACCAGCCATCGATCGTGAGTGGGATCGTCATGGGGTCGGAAGATAGTTCGTCACCCGCGGACCCGCGACAGAGCGGGACCGGCGGACCACGCGCGCATCAGAACTGCGTTCCGGAGAAGCGTCGCAGATCCCGCTGCGAGTAGTCCATCTCTGATGTCCGGATTCGCCCGCAGCGCGATGTTGAACGTGAAGCTGAAGTTTCCGTTCTGCGCCTTGACGAAGCTGAAGTTGGCGTCCCAGTCGTGCAGCGTCCGCGTCAGCGTGAGGATGTGATCCGTGAACTCGCTGCGCGTGAAGTTGTAGCCCGTGTTCCAGCGCACACCCCAGTTCTGCGTCAGCTGGAACTGCGCGTTCGCCGTGAGCATCTGGTTCTTGATCGAGCCGGGCTGGTCCGAGCGCGGCTTCGTCAGTGAGTAGTTGAACGACGCGTTCCAGGTCCCGGCGTTGCCGATGCGCTGCTGCGTCAGTGGCTGTGTCCGCCGCCCGGCGCCGAGCATGCCGAACTCCGCGTCCGTCTGCGGCACCTGGGGCGCCGCGGTCGAGTCGAACTGCGTCTCGGCGCCGCCCTGGCCGGCCCGCGTCTGCTCGTTCCGCTGGCTGCCGAGCCCGATGAAGCGCGCCAGCCAGGAGTCCGAGTTGAGCGAGAACGAGGCCGTCACCCGGCTCAGTTCCGGCGCGAACTCGCGCTTCGTGCCGCCCACCGAATCGGTCGCGACCTGCCGGAACAGGTTGTGCGCGAAGCTCAGCTGCAGGCCCCGGATCAGGTCCGACTGGATCGTCTGCCCGAGTTCCAGCGTCTGGAACCCCTCGTGATCCTCGCGGGCCCGGACGAAGTCGTACACCATGGCGTCCGTCGAGATGGACAGCAGTGTGATCGCCTGTGCCGTCTGCTTCCGCCGCGGTCCGGTCGAGGTGTCGGCCGCCGTGCCGGCGATGGCGGCCTGCCCCAGCGAGTCCGCTCTCGCGCCCGTCGAGTCGCCCGGCACGCCCGGCGACCCGCCCGGGGCGCCATTCTCCGACCCCGGCCGCGGCTTCATCTTGGCCTCGAACGTCTGGCTGAGGCTGATCGTCAGCCGGTTCTGCTCCCGGATGTCGTTGATGTTGAAGACCTCGCGCTGCCGGTCCGTGATGGTCGGCTTCGGCGAGTACTGCCAGCTGAACCCGGGCGAGATCCGGTGCCGGATCTTCTCCACCGGGCCGAAGCCCCCGATGAACGCATACAGGTCCGTCCTGAGCGACGCGTTGAAGTCGATGCGTGTCGGCGATGCCACCCGCTGGCCCGCCGTCGTGTCCGCTTCCAGGAACTCGCCCCGCGCTCGCAGGCCCGGTGTGAACGTGGTCGTGCCGATCAGCCGCTGCTGGAAATCGACGCCCGTGCTCCACGTCGTCCGGGTCTGGTAGCGCGCCGCCAGCGGCTCGATCGTGTCGCTCGTGAACGTCCGTTCGAGGTCGCGGTGGTCCGTGTAGCTGAAGTCCTGGTTCCAGGAGAACTTCCCCATCTGGAACCGGCTGGTCATGTTCGCCGTCACCTCGCGATTGCCCTGCAGCGCGAGCGTCGGGTTGTCCGCCGCGATGCTCTTGCTCCGCACGTTCGAGTTGAGGCTGCCCGTCCAGGTCGAGTTGTTGTACCACTTCTCCTCGCCCGGCAACGCCTGGAACAGCGTGATCGAGTTGAGCGTGAACCCGACCGTCGGCAACGTCGTGTTCACCGTGTTGTCGGAGAGAAACTGCTGCCGGCTGCCGCTCAGGTTCAGCGACCCGAAATCGAACTTCCGGTTGAAGCCCATGCGCGAGTCGATCGAGCGGTTCAACTCGCGCGGGTCGAGCGAGTTCTGCTGCACGAAGCGCGTCGATGAGGTGTAGCTCATGTTGCCGTTCAGGCGCGTCCGCTCGTTCAGCTGCCAGTCGGTCTGGCCCGCCATGCTGAACTCCGTCCCGCCTTCCGACCGCCAGTACTTGCGGTACGTGAGCCCGCCCGCCAGGAACTTCTCCAGGCTGCGGAAGTCGTACGATCCGCGCAGCGACGTGAAGTTGTCCGCCTGCCAGTCGAGCGCGAACTCCGCGCCCATGTAGTCGTTCATCGCCCAGTAGAAGCCGACGTCCTCGATGCGACGTCGGTAGGTCGGGCTGTTGCGCGCGATGTCGTTCACGCCGAAGCGCGGGAACAGGATCCCGCTGCGCCGGCCCTTCTTCATGCTCTGCGCGAAGAACGGCAGCCAGAAGACCGGCACGTCCTTGAAGTTGAAGGTGACGTTGCGGCCCACCAGCATGTCGCCGCGGATCACCTTCAACTCGCCCGCGCCGAAATGGTAGTGCGGCTCCGGCAGGTCGCAGTCCGTGAACGTGCCGCCATGGCTGTAGACCGTGTCGCCCACCGTGAACGACTCGTCGCTGAACACGATCCAGGTCGCGCCCTCCGAGATCTCGCTGCGCGCACCGTGCGCGACGCCCCGCTTCGTGTCCACGTTGAAGCACAGCGAGTCGGCCACCACCGGCGCGCTCGTACCGCCACCACTCAACGTCGGCTTGCCGTACGCGCAGGCGATGCTCGTGAGCTGCGAGAAGATGATGCTGCTGTCCGCCGCCAGCTTCTGCCCCTCCGTCACCACCTCGGCCTCGTTGCGCAGGTCGAGCCGGCTGCTGTCCGCCGTGAACTTCGCCTGCTGCGCCTTGTATTCGGTCACCGTGTAGCCGTCCAGCTTCAACAGCAGGTCCATGACCGAGTCGCGCGCCGCCCCCGTCAGCGAGGGCGGCTGGCTGCGCGGGACCTGGCCCGCCCCGACGCGCGCCAGCGAGTCCGCCCGCGCCGAGTCGGCGGCCAGCGAGTCCGCTGACCGGATCAGCGGACCCAGTGTCCGGATCCGCTCGCGGATCAGCTCGGCGCGCGTCTTCGTGGTATCCTGTCCCACCCTCGTTGTGTCCTGCGCCGTCTGGCCGAGCGCGGGCCGCGCGCCGGCAAGGGCGAGCACGCCCGCGATCGCGAGGGCCGGAATGGACGGAGCCGACCGCGGCCGCGGTCGTTCGTGCGGGTGCCGGAGGCCGCACCGGCGCCGCGTGGCGCCGGTCACCTGCCGGAGTATCACGTCGCCTCCGGAATCGCTTCTCTTTCAGCGGAGCGGAGCCGGGATCGTTCGACGATCCGGGCGAGGAAGATGCTGAGCTCGTAGAGGAGGACCAGCGGTCCCATCAGCACGATCGTCGCGGTCAGGGCGTCACCCGGAGTGATCACGCTCGCCAGGACGGCCATGACCGCGAACGCGTAGCGCCGCTTCGAGGCCAGGAATTTCGAGGAGACCAGCCCGATCGCCGCCAGGATCATCACCACTACGGGGACCTCGAAGATCGCGCCGAACCCGACCAGCAGCTTGACCACGAACCCGAAGTACGAGCCCGCCGTCACCTGCGGCTGCAGGCTCTCCGTCTGCAGGCTCATCATGAACCGGAGCGTGAACGGCAGCGCCGCGAAGTACGCGAGCGCGACCCCGGCCGTGAACAGGATCAGGCCGAGGTAGAGGGCCGGCACGATCGCCCGCTTCTCCTTCGGCAACAGCGCGGGCGAAAAGAACGACCAGACATGGTAGAGGATGATCGGCGACGCGACGATGAAGCCCAGCGCGATGGCCACCTGGAAGATCACGAAGAACGGGTCGGTCACTCCGAGGAAGATCAGCTTGCCGTCGGCGAGGTAGGGGTCGATCGGACGCTTGAGCAGCCCGATCACGTCGTACCTCATCACCACGAAGAAGGCCGCACCCGTGCAGACCACCAATGTTAGGAGGCTCCACAGGATCCGCCACCTGAGCTCTTCCAGGTGGTCGAGAAACGGCATTTCCGCCGTGGGATTCCTGGCGGTTCGGAACTTCATGAGGATTCGCTGAACGGCAGCTCTGCCTGTCCTTCGCTCATCGCGGCCCGGGCCCGCCGGGCCGTCAGGTCGCGCAACTCCTCGTAGAACTCCTCGAGATCCTGGAAGTTCCTGTAGACGGAAGCGTAGCGGACGTAGGCCACGTGGTCACGCGATTTCAGCCGGTCCATGATCAGCTCGCCGATCACGAGGCTGGCCACCTCGTCATCGCCGCGCCGGGCCAGCTCGTCATCGATCTCGTCCGCCATCGCCTCGATCTCCTCGCTGCTGACCGGGCGCTTCACGCAGGGACGTTCGATCGACTGCACCACCTTCCGGCGATCGTAGCGTTCCGTCGTGCCGTCGCGCTTCACCACCAGCAACGGCCGCTCCTCGACGTACTCGTACGTCGTGAAGCGACGGTGGCATTCGAGACATTCGCGCCGCCGTCTCACGGCCCGGCCTTCCCGGCTTACCCGCGAGTCGACGACGCGATTGTCAGTCCCGCTGCAGAACGGGCAGCGCATTCTATCCGCGGATTCGGTTCAGCCGTTCCCGCGCCAGCCGGTCCTCGTCCGTGCCCGGGAACTGCTGTCGGACCTTCTCGTAGAAGGTGCGCGCCGCAGCCTTGTTGCCGCTCTCCTCGGAGAGGACCCCGGCCCGGTACAATGCCGCTGGCGCCCGCCCCGAGCGCGGCCAGTTCGCCTCGACCTTCTCCAGCTCCGCGACCGCCCGGACCGTGTCCCCCTCGGCCGCGAACGTCTCCCCGATCTGGTACTGCGCGTCCGCGGCCAACGGATCGTTCGGGTAGTTGTCGAGGACGGCCTGGAACGCCACCCGCGCAGCCGCCCACGACTGCTCCTGCATGCTGGTCATCCCCATCCCGTATGCCTCGGCGGCGTCGCCGGAGGAACCGGCGGGGATGCCCTGCTGCGGAGCGGCCTGGACCGGCCGGTTCAGCCGGTCCATCAGCTGGCCGATCAGAGTCTGGAGCTGGACCAGGACTTCCTCGGTCCGCGACACCTGGTTGGCCAACTCGTTGAACCGGAAGCTGGTCTGACCCTGCGCGTCCGCCTGCATCACAAACGAAGTGCGGATCGTGTCCAGAAGCATCCGGTTCTGCCGCTGCATCTCCCGGAACAGCGAGTCCTGCCGGGCCTGCATGACGACGAGCTCGTCACGAACCTGCTTCAGGTCCTTCTTCGTGGCGCAGCCGGAAACGAGGACGGCCGCACAGAGCCCAGCAGCCAGGCCCTGTGCGGCGCGCCCCATCGCCTTCCCGCGGGAGGCGGTGCTTCCCATCACTGGCCTCGAACGAGGTTCCCCGCGCCACCGGTCACATTGAACTCGGCGCGGCGGTTCCGTGCCCATGCCGCATCATCGTGGCCCGGGTCGAGCGGGCGTTCCTCGCCCATCGAATCCGTCGTCAGGCGCGAGGCGTCAATGCCGAAGTTGACGAGGTAATCGCGCACCGAACGTGCCCTGCGCATGCCGAGCGCGAGGTTGTACTCGAGCGAGCCGCGCTCGTCGGCGTGACCGACGATCCGCAGCGTGACGGCCGGATTGGCGCGCAGGATCGGGATCTTCCGCGAGAGGATCGCCTGCGCATCCTGGCGGATCCGCGAGTCGTCGTAGTCGAAGAAGACCATTTCCTGCAACGTCGCCATCAACTCGGCGCGCTCTCTCGCCAGCCTGGCTTCCTCCGCGCGGCGCGCGGAATCCGGATCCGCGGTCCGCACCGGTGGCGGCGTCTCCCGCGGGGCCGGCGGTGGCGGGGCCGGCGTTGCAGGCGGCTGTTTCTTCGAGCATGCGCCGGCGACCAGCACGGTCGCCATGGTCAGGAGTGCTGCCCGGCGAAGCCTCATCGCGTCTCCTTGACGATGGATGGTTTCGTACAAACGGTGTTACTGGACGAGGTCGATCGTGCCCGCGAGCGATGGCGACCATTCAGCGAGCCGCAACGTACCGCTCGCGAGCCGTCGGATCTGCCCCGTTTTCGTGTCGATAACATACAGTCCGACCGCGCCCGCGGCCACTCCCGTAAACACGATGTGCCGGCCGTCCGGCGCCCAGCTCGGGTCTTCGTTCCGCCCGACCGATGTCAACTGCTGGATCTGCGCGCCCGGCCGGGAGGCGTCCGCGAGCATCAGTTGGAACGTACCGCGGGACTGGCCGTGGAAGACGACCTCGTCGCTGGTCGGGGACCAGTCCGGCGCGGCGTACTCGACCGACGTGCCCAGCGGCGAGAGGATGGTCTGCGCGTTGCCGTCCGCGTCCATCACGTAAATGTGCTGGCGGCCGGTACGGTTCGACTGGAACGCCAGCCGCTTGCCGTCCGGCGAATACGTCGGCGAGAGGTTGTCCGCCCGGGTCCGGGTCAGGCGCTTGAGACAGCATTCCTGCGCCAGGTCGTACTCGTGGATCTCCGCCCCCGTACCCACGTCGAGCGCGAACGCGATGTGCGTCCCGTCCGGGGCATACGTCGGGGTGAAGACCAGAGTGGGAGAGGTGTAGACGGTGCGTGTCCGGCCCGACGCCATGTCGCGCTCGACCAGCCTCGACCCCGACTCCGTCTTCACCATGTACATCAGCTTGCGGCCGTCCGGCGACCACGTCGGCGAGTACAGGATGTCGGGCGAGCCGACCAGCCGGCGCAGGTTCTCGCCATCCGAATCGACCACCATGAGATCGTAGCCGCCGTCCTGGCCGTTCTTCCGGATGAACGCGACCCGCGTCGCCGCCATGCCCGGCTGGCGGGTGAGCCAGCGCACGATCTCGTCGGAGACCGCGTGGACCGCCAGCCGGAAATCGGGTGAGTCCGCTCCGGGAAGCGCGAACCCGCGCTGTTGCACGATGTTGCCGTAGACGATGTCGTGCAGCGTGATGTCCAGCCGGCTGCCGCCCGTTTCCGTCTCCGTCAGGTCGCCAGTGACCAGGTACACGATGTTCAGGCTGTTCCATACGGTGTAGTCGATCGGCCCCGCGTCGAGGGATGAGGGCGGGTGCGCGATCTCGAACCGGTCGCTCAGCATCAGGTCGTTCCGGATCACCCCGGCCACCTGCAGCGCCAGGTCCATGGTCACCGGACCGGCAAACGGCCGGACCGCGATCAGCGGCCGGCCGAGCTTGGTGTAGCGCGTGGCCAGCTCGACGCCGGGCGGCAGCTTGGCCGTGTCCTGCCGCTGCGCGGCCACCGGCGTGGCGGCGCAGCCGACAAGGACGGCGGCGAGGATCCTGCGGACAATCGTGACGTTCATCGGCCTCCCCCGGTTACCGGCCGGGCGGAATCAATCGGAATCGGACATAGAGCCGGTCCTGCACCCAGCCGTCGGGCAGCGGACCGAAGGCGCCACGCTTGCCGATCTGGGTTACCGCGTCGATCGCCTTCATATCGAAGCGCCAGTCGCCCGACTTCTGGACGAGGTCTATCCCGCCCACCGAGCCATCCCGCTCGATGTAGAACCCGATCATCGCTTCCGGACTGTTGTCGCCGTCCCAGCGGAAGAACCGGTTGATCTGCAGGATGACGTTCTCGAGGTAATCCGGGAACGGGAATTCGACGCCGTTCTGCGTGACATCGATGTTGTCGCCCCCCGGCGAGTCCGGCTTCGCGTTGGCGCCTGCCACCGGCTCCGGCTTCTTCGGCGCCTCCTCCGGTGTCACGGTCTGCTCGGGCCGCTTGACCACCGGCTCCTTGGGCTTCGGCGCCTCGACCGGCTTCTGGATCACGGGCGCCTGCACGATCTTCGGCTGCGTCACCGCCGGCTTCGGCGAGGGCGGGCCCTCGACCTGCGGCGGCGGAGAGTAGATGTGGATACGGACCGTCTGGAACTCCGGCATGTTCCGCCCCCGGAAGATCCCCGAGACCACCAGGGCCAGCACGACGGTGGCGTGGAAACCGGCCGAGAACAGGAACGCGCGCCGGTCAGGGCGCGGGTGCCGGACCCCGATGCCGCTGCCCAGCAGCATGCCGTCCACGTGGGGGTCGGGCATCCGGGCCATCGCTCAGCGCCGCCGCGTCTCGGGCTGGACCGTGATCCCGAGGTCGGTGAACCCGAGCGCCTGCAGCCGGCCGAAGACCGGCGCCGCCATCGCCCACACGGCGTCCTGGTCAATGCTCAGGGTCACCGGCGTGTCCTCTTCGGTACCGCGGACGTAGGTCTTCATTACGGTCTCCAGCTCGTCGAGCGAGGCGATCTTCGCCTTCGCGACGAAGATCTCGCCGTTCTTCGACACGGTGACGAAGACCGGGTCCGACTGCTCGAGCGGCTGTGCTTCCGCCTTCGCCAGCTGCACCTCGATCCCGCCTTGCAGGATGGGTGCCGTGATCATGAAGATGATCAGCAGCACGAACGCGACATCGACCAGGTTCGTGATGTTGATCTCCGCCGAGACCGGTAGCGAGCCGCGCCGGCGACCGCCGTACTTCAGCATTCCCGCGCCCTCCTAGAGCCGGCCCTCGCGGGCCAGCGTGCCGATGAACTCGCTCGCGAATCCTTCCAGCTCGCCGCTGAACCGATCGAGCCGCGTGACGAAGTAGTTGTAGGCGATGGCGGCCGGGATCGCCGCCACCAGCCCGAACGCCGTCGTGATCAGCGCCTCCGCGATGCCGGGCGCGACCGACGCGATGCTCGCCGACCCGGTCACGTTGATTCCGATGAACGCGTTCATTACCCCGATCACCGTGCCCAGGAGCCCGAGCAGCGGGCCGGTCACGCCGATGATGGCGAGCCAGACCAGGCCGCCGGAGTGCGCGTCGCGCTCCTCGTCCTGCACCTTCTCGAGCATCAGCCAGAGCGCGTTGAGCTGCGGGTCGTTCAGTCCCGCCGCGGGCGGCGCGCCCTCACGCAGGGAGCCGGGCCGGAGCTCGCTGAAGAAGTTGATGCCCTGCCGGAACATCCGCGTGTACGGCGTCTCCGGCAGCCGGGTGATGACCTTGTAGGCGTCCTCGAGGCGCTGGGCGCGGCCGATCGCCTCGACGAAGCGCGCACCGTCGAAGCGGAGACGGCGAAACTGGCGCGCCTTCCAGACGATGATCCACCAGCTGACCAGCGAAAACGATGCGAGCACCGTCAGCACGGCCTTCGTCGCGGGGGTGCCGTGAAGGACCATCCCCATCGTCTGGCCCCCGAATCCCTGCAGCATGAGCATCACGCGCGCTTCCCCTCCATCTCCGCGATGTGTGCGAACGTCTTCGCCAGTCCTACGGCCAGCGGTGTCGCGGCCGTCCAGCCCGTGGATTCCAGCCGCGAAGTATCCAGGCACGAGCGCTGAAGTTCCCCGGGCCGGGCGTCGGCCGGCCTCGTGCCGACCTCGCGCCCGGCCACCGCCTGCAGCTCCACGGCCAGCTCGTTCACCGAGGTCTCGAGTCCCGTCGCCACGTTGAACGCCCGATCGTCGAGGCCGGCCGCCGCGGGCAGCGGCGCGGCGCTCGCCGCGAGGTTCGCCCGCGCGACATCGCCCACGTACACGTAGTCGCGCGTCTGCTCGCCATCGCCGTAGATGGTGAGCGGCTCGCCGGCCAGGATCTTCTGCGAGAAGATCGCGACGACGCCCGCCTCGCCATGCGGGTCCTGGCGCGGGCCATAAACGTTCGAGTAGCGGAGCGCGACGTAATCCAGTCCGTGCACGCGATGATAGTAGTGCAGATAGTACTCGGCCGCGAGCTTGCTCACGCCATAGGGCGAGAGCGGCAGCTTGGGTGCCGTTTCCGGCGTCGGAATCAGGTCCGGCTCGCCGTAAACGACACCGCCCGACGACACGAAGACGAAGCGCCCCGCGCCGTGCATGGCGGACAGTTCGAGGACGTTGAGGAAGCCGTCGATGTTGATGCCGGCGTCGCGCCGCGGGTGGGCGACGGAAACACGGACATCGATCTGGGCGGCGTGGTGGTTGACGAGATCGAAACCGCCGGTCTCGCGGAACAGCTCGCGCAGCGCTTCGTCACGGATGTCCATGCGCCGGAATTCGGCGCCCGCCGGCACGTTGCCGCGCCGCCCCGTGGACAGGTCGTCCACGATCCAGACGTGGTCACCGCGCGCGAGGTACGCCTCGGCCACGTGGCCGCCGATGAAGCCCGCCCCACCGGTCAACAACACCTTCATGGTCTCGTCCCTTCTCTCCCTGAATGCGACGACGGGCGCCGTCGTGGCGCCCGTCGCATCAGCCTGGTGTGAACGTCCCGACCTGGTCCTTCAGGGCACCATCTTTCGCACCACCTTCACCAGAAGGCCCTCGCGCAGCGCCGCGCTGCTCGCGTCGGAGACGCGCACCGTCGCGCTGTTCGGCCGGACCTTGATGACGCGCAGCGTGGCCACGACCTGGTTTGGCAACTCGGTGCGTCCGGGGCCCGGCCGCGCCGGCACGTACGCGATCAACTCGTCGCCGATCCCGACGGCGTCGGCGCCCAGGTTCACGAAGCCGTCGTCCGACGTGCCGTGGAGCGGCTCCTCCCAGAGGAACTGGACCAACTCGCCCTCGGCGCCGTCCTGGACGGGCGAGGGCAGGCCGCGCGCGATCGGCGGCACCGGCTCGAAGGGGATCAGGTAGTCGCCCGCTACGCTTTCGGCGAACTGCTTGACGAGGTGACCGGCAATCAAGGTCGCGCCGACGGAATCGACGTAGACCAACGCGACCGGCTGGACCACGCGGCCGAGTGAACCGACCTGCCCGCCGAAACGCACCATCATGAGCGTGTCGCCGGCCGTTGCGCCTTCGCCCTGGCCAGCCGCCAGGATCTGCTCGAACGGCAGCAGCACCACGGGCAGCTTGTCCCGCTGGCGCGTCGGGTCGGCCACCGTCAGGAGGCGACCACGCACATCGAGTGCCGCGGTGTCCGCGAGCCAGGCTGCGGAGAGATACATTCCGGGCGGCACGATGTAGAGAGGCTCGTCCCGTTGGGCGAGGGTGATGCGGCGTCCCGGGTCTTCCTGGGCCGGCGGCTTGTAGAACCGTGTGTGAGTCGCCGACTGCCGCGGTCCCACCGCGGGTTGGACGATGGGTACCTTGGTCGTGTCTTCCTCGACGACGACCGGGAGCCCGGACTCGACGCCCGGAATCCCGAGGATCTCGCCCGGATAGATCCAGTGTGGATCCTCGATGACCTTCCGGTTCGCCTCGAAGATGGCGGGCCAGAGGAAGGGGTTGGTGAAGTAGAAGCCGGCGAGGTCCCACAGCGTGTCGCCCTTCTTCACGACGTGCTGCTGCTGTTGCCCGCCTGGCGCCGCCTTCTGCGGCTCCTGTGCCGCGAGCGGGGCCGCGAAGAGTCCAATCATGGCCAGGGAGAGAGTCGCGCGGGCCCGAATGCCCAGTGCAGAAGTCAAGGGACGTTCGCTCCTTCCTGCGGGGTCTGTAACAGTCGTTGCCCCGGGATCGTGCGGACCGGGCGAGCCCGGTCACGTCCGCGTCCCGAGTGGTATCACGTCCTCCGCGATGATCTCGGTGCGGGTCCGTCGGGTCCCCCGCACCTCTTCCTCTCGCGCTTCGATCCGGCCTTCCACATAGACGCGCTCGCCTTTGCGGACCTGGCGCTCGACCAGCGGGACCAGTTCGTCCCAGGCCACCACCGTGTGCCAGTCCGTCCGGTCCCGGCCCCGTGAGGCCGGCCGGTCGGTCGCCAAGCGGAACGTCGCCACGCGATGCCCGCTCCGGCTGGTGGCGATCTCCGGCTTCGTGCCCGCGCGTCCGATCAGGAACGCCCGATTCAGGCTCCTCATCGCCCGAGCCCCGGGCCAACAAGGTTGCCGTGCAACGCAACCCGTTGTCGTTCATCGCCTTGGCCCGGTATCCACGCACCACGCACCGGTGGTCGCTTCCCTAGTATCGGCAGATCCATTCCTTCCCATCAGCCCGGGATTATCGGGCTCCACGGGTCGTCGTCCGGGCGCCGGATCCGGAGCCGCTTCCGCATCACGATCGCGTCTTCCGACGGCCTCACGTAATAGTTGCGGCGGCGGCCGATCTCGACGAAGCCGAGCCGCTCGTAGAGGCGGCGCGCCGTGCGGTTGCTCACGCGAACCTCGAGGAAGATCTCGTGGACGCCGCGCCGGCCGAGCCGGGTCACCACCTCGCGGACCAGGCGCTCGCCGACGCCCCGGCTTCGCCAGTCCTTCGCGACCGCCACATTGCCGAGCTCCGCCTGGTCCCCGACCGACCACGCGACCGCGAACCCGACCACCTCGTCCCCGGACAGCGCCGACAGCGCATCCGTGTCCGGCCGGTCTACGAGGCCGCGGAACGTCTGTTCCGTCCACGGCACCGAGTACGAGGCCTGCTCGATCCCCGTGACCGCCTCGAGATCGGCCGCGATCATCGCGCGGAGCTCGACCTGCGGCTCCTTCGGGACTCCGGGTACCGAGATCACGGGCCGTGGATCCGCTGCGCGCCCGAGGCGCGGACGTACTCCGGCTGCCATGCGGCGGGGGCGGCGATCCGGCCCCCGTCCGGCTCCGCCGTCGCCAGCCAGAGCAATGCGGCCGGTCCAACACCGGGATCGGGTGCGACGCGCCCGCCGCGGGCCCGGATCCGGGCCTCGTGCATCCGGGCGCCGTCGCCCGCGAACAGCGCCCCCTCGGGATCGACGCGATCGAGGACGGCGTCGATCGGCGCGGCGACCGGCGGCACGAGCGTGAGGAGACTCCGTTCCGTGCGCCGGTAGCTGGCGGCGAATACGTCGCCCCGGCGCGCATCGTAGAGTGCGACGACGCGAGTCCCCGTCTCCGCCGCGCCGGCCGCCGTCACGGCGAGACTCGACCACGCGTGCAACGGAACACGCCACGCATGCACGAGCCCCTTCGCCGTCGCCGCCGCGATCCGCACCCCCGTGAACGAACCGGGACCCGACCCGACCACGACACCCGCGATGTCGCCGGCGCCGCAACCGGCGCGGGAGAGGGCCGTGTCGATCGCGGGAAGCAGGTTCTCGGCGTGACGCGTCGCCTCGTCCAGCACGATCTCCGCGAGTACGGTCCGGCCCCGGCCCACCGCGACGCCGCCGAGCGCGGTCGCGGTGTCGAACGCGAGGAACGGGCGGGTGTCGGGCTCAGCCATGGGAGGCGTCCGGTGTCGGGATGGCGGGTGCGGAGCCGCGCGGCTCCGCGCGGACGTGGCGCAGTCCGGGATCGGAGGGATGCGCGTCGAGATGAATGTCCCAGCGGTCGGCGGGCAGCAACCCGGCCGCGCGTTCGGGCCATTCGACGAGCACGATCTCAGCGTCCGCGCCCAGGTCCCACCAGCCCAGCTCGAGCACCTGGTCCTCCGACGTCAGCCGGTACAGGTCGAGGTGCCAGACGACGGCGCCGTCCCCGCCTTCGTACCGGAACACCAGGTTGAAGGTGGGCGACGGCATTGGTGCCGCGACACCCGCGCCCCGCGCGATGGCCCGGGCGAGGACCGACTTGCCGGCGCCGAGGTCGCCGCGAAGCGCGAACCACGCGGGACGCCCGACTTCGCGGCCCACGCGCATCCCCCAGCGGACGAGGCCGGGCTCGTCCAGTGTCAGCGGACCGAACCCGCCGATCCGCCCAGACGCGCCCGGACCTCCAGCAGCTCGTCGCGGAGCACCGCCGCCCGCTCGAAGTCCCGCATCGCCGAGGCCTCGCTCATCTGCTGCTCGAGGATCTTCGCCCATTCTTCCAGGTTGACTTCGTCGGCGTAGCGGGCACGCGGCTCCGCCACCCGGTGACCGCGCCCGGCCGCATCGCCCCGAGCGTCCGCCACCCGCGTGCTGAGCAGCAGCTCCTCCACGCTCTTCGTGATGGTCTGCGGCGTGATGCCGTGCTCCTCGTTGTAGCGCTCCTGCACCTCGCGGCGGCGGTTCGTTTCCTCGAGACAGCGCCGCATGGAGCCGGTCATTCGGTCGGCGTACATGATCGCTTTCCCCGCCACGTTGCGCGCCGCCCGCCCGATCGTCTGGATCAGTGACCGCTCGTCGCGAAGGAAGCCTTCCTTGTCCGCGTCCAGGATCGCGACCAGCGAGACCTCGGGCAGATCGAGCCCCTCGCGCAGCAGGTTGATCCCGACCAGCACGTCGAAGCGACCGAGCCGGAGATCGCGCAGGATCTCGATCCGCTCGATCGCGGCAATGTCGGAGTGCATGTAGCGGACACGCACGCCGATCTGCGCGAGGTACTCCGAGAGGTCCTCCGCCATCCGCTTGGTCAGGGTCGTCACCAGCACGCGCTCGCCACACGCCGATCGCTCCCGGATCTCCGCGATGAGATCGTCGATCTGCCCCTTCACCGGCCGCACTTCCACCGCCGGATCGACCAGTCCGGTCGGCCGGATCAGCTGCTCGACCACGACGCCGCCAGTCCGCTGCAGCTCGTAGTCGCCCGGCGTCGCCGACACGAAGATCGCGTTGGGGACCAGCTCCTCCCACTCCTGGAACGTGAGCGGCCGGTTGTCGAGCGCGCTCGGCAGCCGGAACCCGTGCTCGACCAGCGTGCTCTTGCGCGAGCGGTCGCCGTTGTACATCCCGCGGATCTGCGGGATCGACACGTGCGACTCGTCCACGATCACGAGGAAATCTTCCGGGAAATAGTCGAACAGGCACGCTGGCCGCTCCCCCTCGGCGCGACCCGAGATGTGTCTCGCGTAGTTCTCGATGCCCGAACACGTGCCGATCTCTCGCATCATCTCGATGTCGAAGTGCGTCCGCTGCTCCAGCCGCTGAGCCTCCAGCAGCCGCCCGCCCGAGCGCAACTCGAGCAGCCGCTCTTCCAGCTCGACGCGGATCCGCTCGACCGCACGCTCGATCGTCGAGCGCTGCGTCACGAAGTGCGTCGCCGGATAGATCGCCGTCCGCTGCTGTCGCGCGATCGACTGCCCCGTCAGCGGGTCGAAGCGCGTGATCCGCTCGATCTCATCGCCGAACAGCTCGATGCGGATCGCCTGCTCCTCGTACGCCGGGAAGACCTCGACCACGTCGCCCCGCACCCGGAACGCGCCGCGCGCGAAATCGATGTCGTTGCGCGAGTACTGGATCCGGACCAGGGCCTGCAGCACGTCGCGCCGGCTGATCTGCTGCCCCGTCTCCAGGACCAGCATCAGCTCGCGGTACTCGCGCGGATCGCCCAGGCCGTAAATGCACGAGACGGATGCGACGATGATCACGTCCTCCCGTTCCATCAGCGACGACGTCGCCCGCAGCCGCAGTCGCTCGATGTCCTCGTTGATCGACGCATCCTTCTCGATGTACGTGTCCGACGACGGGACGTACGCCTCCGGCTGGTAGTAGTCGTAGTACGAGATGAAGAACTCGACCGCGTTGCGCGGGAAGAACTGCTTCAGCTCGCCATACAGCTGCGCCGCCAGTGTCTTGTTGTGGCTCATCACCAGCGCCGGCCGACCCCGCTCCGCGATCACCGACGCCATGGTCACGGTCTTGCCGGACCCGGTCACCCCCAGAAGCGTCTGGTAGCGGTCGCCCCGCTCGAGCCCCTCCGTCAACTCGCGGATCGCCTGCGGCTGGTCGCCCGAAAGCCCGAAGGGCAGCTGGAGATCGTAGGTCGGCATAGGGTGCGTGGTACACCGGAGGGGGCGAGTGGTTTGGTCGGGGGCATTGGTACGGCGGGAGACAGTGGGGCGGGCGACGTTGGGCGGGGGACATGGGGCGGGCGACGAACGACGGGTCGAACAACGGACGACGCACGGCGGGCCCGGCGGCGCGCGGCACGAGGCGGTCGGGAACCGGCGCTCACCGAGTCCGGTGGCCTCGCCAGCCGCCCCGCCCCACGTCGCCCGCTTCACGACCCGCCGTTCGTCGCCCGCCGTTCGTCGCCCGCTCCACGTCCCCCGCCTCCCGTCGCCCGCCTCACTCCTCCGCCAGGCGGTCCTCCACGTCCCCGACTTCCTCGACCTGCTCGACCTGTTCCCGCCGTTCCACGGAGAGCACGCCGTTCACCCGCCGAATTCCCTTGATGACCTTCTTGAGGTGGGCGAGGTCGTGGACCTCGACGACGAACGCGCCGGTCATCCCGCCTTCCACGGCACGCATCTCGGCGGACTGGATGTTGGTGCCGGTGTCGCTGATGGCGCTGGCCACGTCGGAGAGCAGGCCGCGGCGGTCGTTGCCCTCGACGAGCAGGCGGACGAGGTAGCGGTCGTGTTCCTCGGCGGCCCAGTCGATCTCGACGCGGCGTTCGGGGTAGGCGGCAAGGTTGAGGACGTTGGGGCAGTCGGTGCGGTGGATCGAGATGCCGCGACCGCGCGTGATGTAGCCGATGACCTCGTCGCCGGGGACCGGCTGACAGCACTGGGAGTAGCGCACCATCATGTTGTCGAGGCCCTGGATCTTCACGCCCTTGCCGGTGCCACGCACCCGGTTGACCAGGCGTTCCAGCGCGGTGGGCGGCTTGGGCGGCGCGACGGGCTCGCCCGGATAGAGCTGATCGAGGATCGCGGAGATGCCGAGATCGCCCTGGCCGAGCGCCGCCTGCACCTGCTCGAAGTTGGAGAAGCCGAGGCCCTCCGCCGCGGAATGCAGCTGCTTGTCGGTCGGCTTCGGTTTCCGTGCGCGTCGCCATTCCCGGTCAAACAGGTCTTTGCCGAGCGCCACCGACGCGGAGGACTCCTCCTGCTTGATCCATTGGCGGATCTTCTGGCGCGCGCGCGCCGTCTTCACGAACGCGAGCCAGTCGCGCGACGGCTTCTGCCGAGGGTCGGCAATGATCTCGACCGTGTCGCCGTTCTTGAGCTGGCGCGAGAGCGGCGAGATCCGGCCGTTGATGCGCGCGCCGCCGCAGTGCAGCCCGACCTCCGTGTGCACCGCGAACGCGAAATCGATCGGGGTCGCGCCCTTGGGCAGCTGCTTCACGTCGCCCTTCGGCGTGAACACGAAGATCTCGTCCTGGAACAGGTCGATGCGGAGGAACTCCATGAATTCCTCCGGCTCGCGCGTGTCCTGCTGCCACTCCAGCACCTGGCGGAACCACGTCAGCCGCTCATCGACTTCGTCGGGCGCTCGGCTGCCTTCCTTGTAGCGCCAGTGCGCGGCGATGCCGTATTCCGCGGTCCGGTGCATGTCCTGCGTCCGGATCTGGATCTCGTAGAGGCGGCCGCCCGGCCCGAAGATGGTCGTATGCAGCGAGCGGTACATGTTCGACTTGGGCGTGGCGATGTAATCGTGGAACCGCTCCTGAAGCGGCGTCCATTTGTTGTGGATCACGCCCAGCGCGTGGTAGCAGTTGGCCACCGTGTCGGTCACGACGCGGATGGCCATCAGGTCGTAGATCTCCTCGTAGGGCCGGCTCCGGCTCACCATCTTGCGGTGGATCGACCACAGATGCTTGGGCCGGCCGTACACTTCGCACGGGATGCCCGCCTGCCGCAGCTCGTCCTCGAGCGGCCCCCGCAGCGCTTCGATCTGGCCTTCACGCTCCCGCCGCCGCTCCGCGATCTTCTCCGCCAGCTCGCGGTAGGCATCCGACTCCAGATGCTTGAAGGAGAGGTCCTCCAGCTCCCACCGCATCTGCGCCATGCCCAGCCGGTGCGCGAGCGGCGCGTAGATCTCGCGCGTCTCCAGTGCGATGCGCCGCCGCTTCTCCGGCCGGAGCGGCTCCAGTGTGCGCATGTTGTGCAGACGGTCCGCCAGTTTGATCACGATCACGCGTGCGTCCTGCGCCATCGAGATCAGCAGCTTGCGGTAGTTCTCGACCTGCTGCTCCGTGCTCGACTGGAACTGCACCTTGCCGATCTTGGTCACGCCATCGACGATGCGCGCGATCTCGTTGCCGAACGTGGTCTGCACGTCCGCAAGCGTGCGCTCCGTGTCCTCAACCGTGTCGTGGACCAGCGCCGCCGCGATCGATACCGAATCGAGATGCAGCTCGGCGAGGATCCGGGCCACTTCGACGAGATGCACGACAAAGCCATCGCCCGACGCGCGCTTCTGCCCGCGGTGCGCTTCTTCCGCGAACGCATACGCCCGAGCGATCAGGCTCGCGTCCAGCCGGCCCGCGTTCGGTGCGACCGCCTCGCGCAGGCGAGGGGGCAGCGCATCCAGTGCGGCGCTCGGGACCGTCGTCTCGGCCGTCGCCATGGTCAGGCGGAGCCCATGAGGCCCGACTCGCGGAACGAGACGTAGCGGCCATCGCCGATGACCACGTGGTCGAGCACGGGGATGCCGAGCAACTCGCCACCCAGCTGCAGCTGGGTGGTGATCAGGCGGTCCTCATCGGACGGCGTCGGGTCACCCGAGGGGTGGTTGTGCACGAGGATCACGGACGCGGCGCTCTCCAGAATGGCGTGGCGGAACACTTCCCGCGGGTGGACCACGGACGTGTCGAGCGTGCCCCGAGTGACGAGGACATCGCGCATCACCCCGTGCTGGGTGTTGAGCAGGAGCACGTGAAACTCCTCCTGGACGCGGTCGCGGAGATCCGGCGAGCACCGATCGTACACATCGCCGGGTCCTTCGACACGTCCCCGCTCGTGACTGTTCTCCGCCGCCATCCGGCGGCCCAGCTCGAGTGCCGCCGTGACGCGCGCGGAAACGGCAGGACCCACACCCGCAACCTTCTGCATTTCCGCCGGCACCGCGACCGCCAGCCGGCGAACCGAGCCCGCCCGGCGGATCAGGTCGCCCGCCACGTCGAGGGCGGATCGCCCTTCGAGGCCGCTCCCGATCAGAAGCGCGAGCAGCTCCCGGCTCGACAATGCGGAGGGACCCAGCGCGCGAAGTCGTTCGCGCGGCCGTTCCGGCACCGGCCATTCGCGGATGGCGGCCGATCCGCCAGCGCGGCTCCAACCACTCCCATCTCCACCCATCCCATGCCTCCACCCGTCCCATCGACTCCCCTCCCCGACCGCCCCGGCCGGGGGTACGCCGCCGGACTCAGGTCACGCCGGCGCCATGGCACTTCTTGAACTTCTTGCCCGACCCGCACGGACACGGGTCGTTGCGCCCGACCTTGGGAACGGAGCGGACCGGCTGCTGCGCCCGCGCATTCTCGTCCCGGTTCGTGTTCAGGCGGCGCACGTCCGTCGGCGGCATCGCGCCCGATCCGACCGGCCGGCTTCCCGCAAACGCCGCCGCCAGCGCGTCCGACCCGCCGTGCGCGGGGGGGGGCGGCGTGGCCTGGACGGCGCGGGGCGGCGGGGCCGACGCCGCGGTGTCGCCCGGGCCGCTCAGGACGAGGCGGCGCGGCATGGCCGGCCTCGGCTGCTGCTGCACCGAGAGCTGCGAGCGGAAGACCAGCGTAGCGACCGATTTCCGGATGTCCGCCATCAGGTCGACGAACATCGTGTACGCTTCCTGCTTGTATTCGATGAGCGGGTCCTTCTGGCCCCAGCCGCGGAACCCGATCGACGCCTTGAGGTGGTCGAGGTCGTAGAGGTGGTCGCGCCACTTCTGGTCGATCGTGCTCAGCAGAATGAACGAGAGAATGCCCTCCTGCAACTCGCCGAACGACGCCAGCTTCGCGTGGTACGCGTCGTGCACCCGGTGCACCACGGTCTCGACCAGCTCGTCGTGGTCATCGATGACCGGCTCTTCCGAATTCTCGCGCGGCAGCTCGTCGACGCTCACGTAGTAGTCGAGCAGCAGACGGTTGCGCAGCCCGGCCAGATCCCAGGTCTGCGAGCGGGCCTCGCCGGGTACGAGCCCCTCGACCGTGTCCCGCACCGCGTTGTCGATCGTCTCCCAGACCTCGCCCTTCAGGTCCTCGCCACCTTCGAGCGCGAAGAGCCGACGGTCGTAGATCACTTCGCGCTGCTGGTTCATGACGTCGTCGTATTCCAGCAGCCGCTTGCGCTGTTCGAAGTTCTGGCCTTCGACCCGTTTCTGCGCGCTCGAGATCGATCGCGTCACCAGTGCGTGCGTGATCACTTCACCTTCCTGCGCGCCCATCCGCTCCATCACACCGGCCACGCGGTCGGTGTTGAACAGGCGCATCAGGTCGTCTTCCAGCGAGAGGAAGAACTGGCTCGCGCCCGGGTCGCCCTGTCGGCCCGATCGGCCCCGCAGCTGCCGGTCGATACGCCGGGACTCGTGTCGTTCCGAGCCGATGATGTGCAGCCCGCCGAGTTCGACGAGGTCGTCCGGACGCAGCTTCTCCGGGTCCAGCGCGCGGGCGGGATCGGGGATGCGGCAAGCGGCTTCCGGGTCCACGTCGTGCTCGCCCAGCCAGTCCCCGCTGCGCGCGTCGGTCACGCCTTTCCCGAGTTTGATGTCGGTGCCGCGGCCGGCCATGTTGGTTGCGATCGTGACCGCGCCGGGCAGACCCGCGCCGGCCACGATCTCGGCTTCCTGCTGGTGGTACTTCGCGTTCAGCACGCTGTGCGGGATGCCGCGCCGCTTGAGCATGCGGGAGAGCGTCTCCGAGACATCCACCGAGACCGTGCCGACCAGCACCGGCAGTTGCAGCTTGTAGAGCCGGTCGATCTCGTCCATGATCGCGTTGAACTTCTCGCGCTTGGTCCGGTAGATCAGGTCGTGGCGGTCGTCGCGGATCACGGGCCGGTTGGTCGGGATCACCATCACCGCCAGGCCGTAGATCTGGTGGAACTCCGACTCCTCCGTCTCCGCCGTACCCGTCATGCCCGACAGCTTGTCGTACATGCGGAAGTAGTTCTGGATGGTGATGGTCGCGAGCGTCTGCGTCTCGCCCCGGACCACCACGCCTTCCTTCGCCTCCACGGCCTGGTGCAGGCCGTCCGACCAGCGCCGGCCCGCCATCTTCCGGCCCGTGAACTCATCGACGATGATGACCTGGCCATCTTCGATGATGTACTGCTCGTCCTTGTTGTAGAGCGTGTACGCCTTCAGCAGCTGGTGGATCGCGTGCATCTTCTGGCTCTTCGCCGCGTACTCCTGTTCCAGCGCCGCGATCTGCTCCAGCCGGACCTCGGGCCGGATCTCCGGGTCCCGCTCGATCTGCCCGACAGCTTCCGACAGGTCCGGGACCACGAACGCTTCGGGGTCCGACGGCGACAGCTCGTCGTAGCCCTTGTCGGACAGGTGGATGCTGTGACCCTTCTCGTCCATCGCGAACAGCAGCAGCTCGTCCACGTCCTGCAGCCGCTTGTCCCGCATGAAGTCGGCTTCCACCTTCTGCACCAGCTTCTGCAGGCCGGGATCATCCGCGAACAGCTTCCCCAGCCGCCGGTTCTTGGGCGCGCCGCGGCGCGCCGCCAGCAGCTTCGTCCCCGCCTCCTGCTGGTCGCCCGCTTCCAGGTCCCGCTCCGCATCCGCGACCAGCTCGTTCGTCAGACGAACCTGCTTGCGGTACAGCGAGGCGACCTGCGGGTTGTACTGCCGGTACTCGTCCGACTGCTCCTTGCCGACCGGTCCGCTGATGATCAGCGGCGTGCGCGCCTCGTCGATCAGGATCGAGTCCACCTCGTCGATGATCGCGTAGTAGTGCCCGCGCTGAACCCGCTGGTCCAGGGAGTGCACCATGTTATCGCGCAGGTAGTCGAACCCGAACTCGTTGTTGGTGCCGTACGCGATGTCGCAGTTGTAGGCCTCGCGCCGCTCCGCAGTGCCCGGCTCGTACAGGTCGATGCAGCCGACCGTCAGGCCGAGATAGCCGTAGACGGTCCCCATCCACTCGCTGTCGCGCCGCGCCAGGTAGTTGTTGACCGTGACCAGGTGCGCGCCCCGACCCGCCAGCGCGTTCAGGTACAGCGGCATGGTCGCGACCAGCGTCTTGCCTTCGCCCGTCGCCATCTCCGCGACTTTGCCCCGGTGCAGCGCGATGCCGCCGATCAGCTGCACGTCGTACGGGACCATGTCCCACGTCATGCGCTGGTTCGTCACCGTGATCTCCCGCCCCAGCAACCGCCGGCACGCCTCCTTCACCGTCGCGAAGGCCTCCGGCATGATCTCTTCCAGGGTGTCGCTGATCGCCCCCTTCAGCTCGTCTTCCGCCCCCCGGATCTCGACCGTCAGCGCCTCGCGCTCCGCCGCCTCCTCCGTGTGCCGCTTCCGCTCCCGCAGTTCCGCGACCGACGCCTCGATCTCGCGCGTCCGCTCGCCCACGATTCCGCGCAGCTTCTCCGTCTGCTTCAGAAACTGCGCCTCGGGCAGCGCGTGCAGCTCGTCCGCGATGCGGTTGATCTCGTCGACCAGCGGCTGCAGACGCTTCGCCTCGCGCGCGTGCCGGTCTCCGAAGACCTTGGTTGCCAGTGTTTTGAGCATCGTGTCTATCCGGTCACAGATTGGCCAACTCTGATTTTACCCCTGGTCACCGGGGCCGGTCCCGATCACGGCCCCCGGCGCCGGCGTACAGCCCGTGCCGAACGATCAGCGCCTCGACCGGGTCCGGCACGAGAAAGCGGATGGGCAGGCCCGCCGCCACCCGGCGGCGGACCTCCGTCGATGCGAGGTCGATTCGCGTCACGTTCACGGCGGACCAGTCGGAGCCGGCCGGCGCGGCCGCGCCGCCGCGGGAGAGCACCGCGATGCGCGCGATGCGCCGGATCTCATCCGGATCCCGCCATGTGTCGAACTCGGCGAACTGGTCCACGCCCACCAGCAGGAACAGCTCCGTCCCGGGCCGGCACTCGCGCAGCGCGCGCAGCGTGTCGACCGTCCAGGACGGCCCGTCGCGCCGCAGCTCCATGTCGGACACTTCGAAGCGGGCATCGTCCGCGACGGCGGCTCGAAGCAACTCGAGACGCAGCGGGCCGGGCGTGATCGGACGGTCGAGCTTGTGCGGAGGTACGGCAGCCGGCACCATGACCACGCGGTCGAGGCCCAGGGCCGTATGGGCATCCTGCGCGGCCACGAGGTGGCCGATGTGGGGGGGGTCGAACGTGCCCCCGAAGACCCCCAGCCTCACGAAGGGGCCACGGCGGATCCGGACTGCACCTGTTTCGCTTCGGCACTCTCCGGGAAGTCGCGCAGCAGCCGCTCCCGCGCCTGGGTCGCCTCCTGGGTCCAGCCGATCTCCTCGTAGGAACGATAGAGCCCGAACAGCGCCTTCGGCGCGGCCGGTGAGGACGGGTACGAGGCCAGGACCTTGTCGTAGTAGATGATCGCGGAATCGTACGCCTGGCGCTTGAAGTAGTGCTGCCCCGCTTCCAGCTCCTTGGTCGCCAGCTTGTTCTGCAGCGTGGCCACCATGGTGCGCACCGTGTCGGCATGTTCGCCGGTCGGGTAGTACGCGAGCACCACCTGACACTGGTCGATCGCCGTGTGCGTGTATTCCTGGTCCAGCTGCGGCTGCGGCGAGAGGCGGTAGTACGAGTCGCACACTTCGAAGCGCGCGCGCTCCGCCCACGCCCCGGCGGGGAAGTCGCTCGCCAGGCGCTCGAATTCCGAGGCCGCGATCAGGTACTCGCCCTTGCCGAAGTGCGCCTCACCCAGGCGGTAACGCGCTTCCTGGTTGCGATCGTCCGTCGGGAACTGGAAGACGAACTGGTCGAGGGCCCGGCTCGCGTCATCCCATTTGTGCGCATCGAGCCGCTGCATCGCGTACTGGAACAGCGTGTCGGCATCCATCTCGGAAAAATGAGGCGCCGAGGCGCACCCCATGCATGCCACCAGCGCGAGCAGTCCGCGTCCTTTATTGCCGAGTCTCATCCGCTCCGTTCCCGTTTGCAAACGGTGTCGTACACGTACCGGGGCTTGCAGTTTCAGGACGATGAGGCCGCCGGCCGGGCCGCACCATGGGGATCGGGGTCCCGTTCCCGGCCGAACCGGAGCTGGTCGATCCGGCGGCGGGCCCGTTCGACGAGCTGGCCGGAACCTGCCGGGTTCAGCTCGAGGACTCGGTTGAAGGCGAAGTAGGCGTCAATGGGGCGGTCGAGCGCGAGCATGATCTCGCCGCGCTCGAACCAGGCATCGTCCAGCTGGTTCCGGGGCACTCCGAGCTCGAGGACCGTGTCCACGTATTCGAGCGCGTCCTCGAGGCGGCCGTCGGCTCGCGCCTCGCGCGCCAGCTGGAATGAACAGTTGCCGGTCCGCCAGTCGGCCTGGTCCGCGCGTTCGCCCTTCGGCTCCCGCTCGCGGAACGCGCGGAAGAAATTGATGGCCTCCTCACAGTGGCCCTGCGTCGCCTGCAGCTCGCCGATCTCGTACAGGATGGTGGGCACGCTGTCAGGTTCCGCTTCGGTGAGCGCGCGCTCGTAGAAGTCGAGGGCCCGGTCGTTGTCGGCGCTCGTGGCGTAGTAGCGCGCGAGAGGGAGCGCGAACTCGTCGACCGGCATCCCGGGACGCAGCGCCAGCGCGGCCTCGACGGCGGACGCGAGACCGTAGCGGTCGGAGCGCTCGAACGCGCGCCGCGCCACCGTGATGTAGTCGAACGCCGCCTGGTCCGCGTAGTCCGGGGAGCTCGCGAGCAGCTCGTCGTAGATCTCCTTGCCGCGCTCGAACTGGTCCGTCTCGATGTAGGCGTGAGCGACGCGGAGCAGGGTCGAATCCGTCCGGTTCTCGCGCAGCGCCAGCCGGTACTCGGCCAGCGCCGCCGTATAGTTGGAATCGGCCCAGAACCGGTCACCCCGCGTGAGCGCCGACTCCGAGTCGGCGCAGCCCGCCAGCACGACGGCGAGCAGGCCCGCGCGCACGATCCGTTCGAGCCGGGTCCTATTGCTTCGATTCATCCTGGTCGAGCAGAGCGAGGAACGCGGCGACCTGGGGGTTCGCAGGATCGCGGGACTGGCACATCTGCCAGGCCTGCCTTGCACCGACCCGGTCACCCAGCCGGTAGAGCGCGAGCCCCAGGTTGAGACGCGCCGGCACGAAGTTCGGGTTGCCGGCGAGGGCGATGCCGAGATGCTCCGCCGCGCCCGCGAGGTCTCCCGTCTGGAGCAGCGCCTGGCTCAGCTTGTTGCGGATGTCGTGGTAGCGGGGGCGGAGCTCCAGCGCGCGGCGGTACTGCGCCGCGGCCTCCACCGGCGCGCCGGCCTCCATGTAGAGGTCGGCGACCTCGGCGTGTGCGTGCGCCAGGCGCGCCGTGATCGCGGCCGGGAACCGGCCGGCCACCGCGTACTCGAAGTAGCCCGCCCGCTCGAAGGCTTCGGCGGCTTCGTCGAAGCGGCCGAGGTCGTTCAGCGTGAGCGCCCGGTTGAGGTGCGCCTCCACGTACTGGTCGTTGACCTGGAGCGCGCGGCCGAACTCCTCGAGCGCCCGTTCGGGCTGGCCCAGGAAGTTGAGGCAGAGGCCGCAGAGGTGGCGGATGTCCGCATACCCCGAGTGCGCATCGAGCACCTCGCGGAAATCCGCCAGGGCCGCGGCGTAGTCGCGTCGCTCGAACGCCCGGCGACCGCGATCGATCAGTTCCCGGTGTCTCGGTTCCATGGCTCGAAAAAGTAGGTCCACGGGCGGCCGGCGGCCAATCAGGCGCCGGCCGCCCCCGGGTTCGGTCGCGCCCGCGGCCGGCCCACACCCTCGTAGTCGAAGCCCAGCTGTCCCATTCGGTCGGGATCGAAGATGTTGCGGCCATCCACGATCACCGGCTGCTTCAGCTGCGTCCGGATCCGGTCGAAGTCCGGCGTCCGGTACTGCTTCCACTCGGTCAGGATCACGAGCGCGTCGGCGCCCGCGAGCACGTCGTAGTTGTTGGTGCCGTAGACGACGCGGTCGCCGAACGCGCGGCGGGCCGACAGGGTCGCCTCCGGGTCGTGAACGCGCACGGCCGCGCCGCGCTCGAGCAGGCCCTCGACCACGACGAGCGCCGGCGCCTCCCGCATGTCGTCCGTCTCCGGCTTGAAAGCCAGACCCCAGACCGCGATCGTGCGCCCGGCGAGCCCGTCCGGGAACCGGTCGTCCACGCGCTCCAGCACCCAGTGCTTCTGACCCTCGTTCACCTGCTCGACCGCCTCGAGGATCCCCGCATCCACGGCGTTCTCGTGGAACGTCCGGATCAGCGCCTTCACGTCCTTGGGGAAACAGCTGCCACCGTAGCCGCAGCCGGCGAAGAGGAAGTAGGGGCCGATGCGCGGATCACTGCCGACTCCTTTGCGAACATGCGTGACGTCCGCCCCGACCCGGTCGCAGAGCGCAGCGATCGAGTTCATGAACGAGATACGCGTGGCCAGCATGGCGTTGGCCGCGTATTTCGTGATCTCGGCCGACGCGATGTCCATGAAGATCACCGGGTTGCCCGTGCGTACGAACGGTGCGTAGAGCTGCTCCAGCACCGTGCGGGCGTGCTCGGAATCGACGCCCACCACCACCCGGTCGGGCTTCATGAAGTCGTCGACCGCGGCACCTTCCTTGAGGAACTCCGGGTTCGAACACACATGGACCGGTTTGGATGAGAACTCGCGGATCCGATCCCGTACCCGCTTCGCCGTTCCGACCGGCACCGTGCTCTTCGTGATGACCACCGTCTCACCCGCCATGTTGCGGCCGATCGTCTCCGCCACGGCCAGCACGTGCTGCAGGTCCGCCGAGCCGTCCTCGCCGGGCGGCGTTCCGACTGCGATGAACACGACCGTCGACGCCTGCACCGCGGCGCCGACGTCGGTCGAGAAGCGGAGCCGCCCGTCCTCCAGGTTCCGCTCGACGAGCGGCCCGAGACCGGGCTCGTAGATCGGGATCTCGCCCCGCGAGAGTCGCTCGATCTTGTCCGCGTCGATGTCGGCACACACGACGTCGTTCCCCGTATCCGCCAGGCCCGCACCCACCACCAGGCCAACGTATCCCGTGCCGATCACGGCTACTCGCATGCCTCCTCCTCCCTTGCCCGAACGCGACCGGATCCGGACCGGATCCCGCCGGTTCTGCGCTCCGTGCAAGCCTTGTGCTCAATCGGAGGCCCCGGTAACCTTCGGCCCATGCGAATCCTGATCACCGGGGCCGCCGGTTTCCTCGGCTCACACCTCTGCGATCGTTTCCTTGCCGAAGGCCACGAGGTCATCGGCATGGACAACTTCATCACCGGCTCGCCCGACAACATCGTCCACCTCATGGGCCGTCCGGAGTTCCGTTTCATCGAGCACGACGTGACCAACTTCGTCTACATCGACGGCGCGCTCGATGGCGTCCTGCACTTCGCGAGCCCCGCGAGTCCCGTGGACTACCTCGAGTACCCGATCCAGACGCTCAAGGTCGGGAGCCTCGGCACCCACAAGACGCTCGGCCTCGCCAAGGCGAAGAACGCCCGCTACCTGCTCGCTTCGACCTCCGAGGTCTACGGGGACCCGCAGGTCCACCCGCAGCCCGAAACGTACTGGGGCCACGTCAACCCGGTCGGTCCGCGCGGCGTCTACGACGAGGCCAAGCGCTTCGCCGAGGCCATGGTCATGGCCTACCAGCGGTTCCACCATCTCGACACGCGCATCGTCCGCATCTTCAACACCTACGGCACTCGCATGCGTCCGAGCGACGGGCGCGTCATCTCCAATTTCGTCGTCCAGGCGCTCCGGGGCGAACCCCTGACCGTCTATGGCGACGGCTCGCAGACCCGCTCCTTCTGTTTCGTCAGCGACGAGGTCGACGGCATCTACCGGCTCTTCATGTCCGACAACCAGGGCCCGGTCAACATCGGCAACCCGAACGAGCTGACCGTCCGCGAGGTCGCCGAGCAGATCGTGCGCATCGCCGGCAGTGACTCGCCCATCGAGAGTCGGCCGTTGCCCGCCGACGATCCCAAGGTCCGTCGTCCCGACATCACGCTCGCCCGCTCCAGCCTCGGCTGGGAGCCTGCCGTCCAACTCGAGGAAGGGCTCCGGCGCACGATCCCGTACTTCCGGAAACTCGTCGAGGAGCGCGACTCGAGGTCACGCACCCTCGGCTGAGCCGCCTCCGGATTCCGACCCGTCGAGCGGCGCCTCGCCCCGGAGCAGCCGCGCCGGATTCGTCCGTACCAGCCGCGTCGCCGCCTCCCGACCCGCGACCCGCTCCAGCTCCGCGACGTATTCGCGGACACGCGGCAACCCCTTCGCGTGGTAGTCGCTGCACACGTAATGCGCACGCCCGAGCTCCAGCAGCGCCGTGGCCGTCCGCCTCGCCCGCTCGCCATAGCGGCCGAGCAGCGACGCGCCGTTGACCTGCAGCAGTGCGCCCGCCGCGATCCAGCGCTCCGTGACCTCCAGCGCCTCGTCCATTCCTTCGTACCGCTCCGGGTGGGCCACGACCGGAACCCAGCCGTCTCCGCGGATCGCCGCGAGCACGCGCTCGGAACGAGGCGGAATCGTGAACCACGGGAACTCGCAGAGCGCGAAGGGGCCGCCCGCCAGCCGCAGGCGTGCCTCGCTCAGGTCGGGATGCGCCAGGTCCAGCCGGAACTCGACGGCGCGGTACGGGAAGATGCCGGCCTCGACGGCCAGCGGACGGAAGCGGGACCAGGCGGCATCAAGCTCGTCCAGCCGTGCCGCGAAGTCCGCGGGTCGCAGCTGGAGCGCCGCCGCGAAGTGCGGTGTGACGATCAGCGACGTGACGCCCGCCTCCGCCATCTTCGCAAGCGCCGTGCGCGACTCGTCCTCGTCCGCGGCACCGTCGTCGACGCCCGGCAGGAGATGGTTGTGGAAATCCACGATTCCGGGCTCGGCCGGCCCGGCCCCGGAGGCCGGCTTGGCCGCGGGTGCGGAGTCGGGGTCGGGGACAGACGCGGGAGCGACGGCGGTCCCGGGTACGGGATTCGGCATCGGCGCGGGCCGGGGGCCGGGTCAGGACCCGGTCGGCGTCGCACCAATCGCCGCCGCGCCGCTCAACCCCACCACGTTCGGTCCCCGCCGGTCCCGCATCGCGTTCCGCGTGTCCACGACCAGCACGTCCGCCTCCTGCAGAAGGTCATAGTCCACGCCGCTGTGGTCCGTCGTGATCACGACACAGTCGTACGTGGCGACCGTCTCGCGCGTGAACGGCACACTGTGCCGCTCCTCGCCCTCCTCGAGCGTGCGAGCGACGTACGGATCGTGGTACTCGACGTGGGCGCCCTTCGCTTCCAGCAGGCCGATTACGTCCAGTGCCGGGCTCTCGCGCACGTCGTCCACGTCCCGCTTGTACGCGACGCCCAGGACCAGGACCCGGCTGCCGTTCAAGGCGCGGCGCCGGCCGTTCAGCGCGTCCTGGACCTTGTTTACCACCCAGCGCGGCATCTCGCTGTTGACCTCACTGGCCAGGTCGATCAGCCGCGTCTTGTAGTTCAGCGTCCTCATTTTCCAGGCCAGGTACTGCGGATCGAGCGGGATACAGTGCCCGCCGATGCCGGGGCCCGGGTCGAACCGCTGGAACCCGAACGGCTTGCTGGCGGCCGCTTCGATCACCTCGAACACGTCCACCCCGAGCCGGTCCGACACCTGCGCCATTTCGTTGACCAGCGCGATGTTCACGGCTCGGAACGTATTCTCCAGCAGCTTCGCCAGCTCCGCCGACTCCGTCGACGACACCGGTACCAGGTGCTCCATCACCTGTCCGTAGACCGCCGTGCCTGCCCGCAGACAGGCGGGCGTGATCCCGCCGATCACCTTGGGCGTGTTCCGGATGTGCCAGCGGGGATTGCCCGGATCGACACGCTCCGGACTGAAGCAGACGAAGAAGTCCCGGCCCGCCCGCAACCCACCCGCCTCGAGCATCGGCAGCATCAGCTCCCGCGTCGTGCCCGGGTACGTCGTGGATTCGAGGATGATGGCCTGGCCCGGCCTCAGACTGGCCGCCACCGCCTCCGTGGCCGCCACCACGTAGCTCACATCCGGATCGCGCGTCTTCGAGAGCGGCGTCGGCACGCAGATCGAGATCACGTCGCAGTCGCCGAGGCTTTTCATCGCCCGGGTCGCGCGGAACCGACCGGCTGCGACCAGCGGCGCCAGGTCCGCGTCGGGGATGTCCGCGATGTGGGACCGGCCCGCATTCAGCCCGGCGATCACCTTCTCCGAGACGTCGAAGCCGATTGTCTCGAACCCCTGCCGGCCGAACTCGACCGCGAGAGGGAGACCCACGTAGCCGAGGCCGAGGATCCCGCAGCGCGCGGTCTTCGACTCGATCCGGCTCAGCAGCGTTTCCAGTTCCCGACTGTTCGACATGGTTCCCGAAAAGCGTGAGCCCGACGTGGAGCCGGGCTCAACTCGTGATTCATCCATGACCACGCCCGCCGTGGTTCAGCTGGCTTTCTTCACCTTCCCCGCCGACAGACAGCGGGTGCAGACCTTCACGTGCCGGCGCTCCCCCTCCGGCGTCACGATCCGGACCCGGCGCAGGTTGGCCTGCCAGCGCCGCCGCGTCCTGTTGTTGGCGTGGCTGACGTTGTTGCCGAACGTCGTTCCCTTGTTGCACACGAAACACACGCGAGCCATGCGTGATCTCCCCTGACCTGTATCGTCGCGCTTCCCGGCCGTCTTACATCCCGCTGACGAGCCGGATCCCCTTCGCCTCGAAATACCACTTGCCGTACTCCGACTGCGCCCGCTGGCCGGCATCCATGATCGCGCCCGACTGCTCCCACGCGTTCAGTATCGAGTCCGTCTTCTCCAGCACCCGCCCGATCACCCGGACCCTCGCCTGCAGTTCCGGCCGCTCCGCCATCGCCGACGGCGTCAGCTTGACCAGGAACGGCGCACCGCCCGGCAAATCGATCCAGAGGATCTCCGGACTCATGATCTGAGTCACCGTGACATCGCCCAGGTTGATATCCTTCCCCGCGTAGCGCGCCTCGTTCCCCACCAGATCGGACACATCCACCACAGGCGCCATCGACTCGGCCGCGGCAGCCGTATCCGTCGACGTATCGGCCACGTCCACCGCCGCCGTCGACGGTACCGCGACCCGGCTCAGCCACCAGAGCAGGCCCGCGATCGCTGCGAGCCCGACCACCATCAGGAGCTTCCCGGTAATGCCCGAAGAACCGTTGTGATTCGACATGGTTACCTGGCTAGTCCACGAGTTCAATGATCGAGATCTCCGCCGCGTCACCCTGCCGGTGGCCGAGGTGACGGACCCGGGTGTATCCACCCGGGCGCTCATTGTAGCGAGGTCCGATCTCCGAGAAAAGCTTGCTCAGCGCCGCCTCGTCCCTGATCGAGCGCGCGACCAGCCGCCGGGCATGGAGGTCCCCGCGCTTGGCCTTCGTGATCAGGGGTTCCGCGAACCGTCGCAGCTCCTTGGCTTTCTCGGTCGTGGTCTCGACCCGGCCGTGCAGGAACAGCGACGTCGCCATGTTCCGCATCATCGCGGTCCGGTGCTGCGCGGTCCGCGAGAAGCTCCGGCCCTTCTTCCGGTGACGCATCGGCCCTTACTCCTCCTCACCACCACTCGGGACTTCCGCTTCGGGCGCCGCGTCCGCGGCCGGCGCGGTCACGAGGAACAGATCGCCGTCCTCGCCCTCCTCCAGCTTCATCCCGAAGTTCATCTCGTGCTCGGCCAGGAACTGCCGGATTTCCTCCAGCGACTTGATGCCGAAATTCTCGATGTTCAGCATCTGCTCCTCGGTACGCTGCACCAGGTCCGCCAGCGTGACGATGTTCTCTTTCTTCAGCGAGTTCACCGATCGCACCGACAGCTCCGCCAGCTCGTCGATCGGACGCCGCAACAGGTCCCGCTTCTGCGCCGGGATCCGCACTGCGCCCGCGACCGGCGGCTCTGCCGCCGCCGGTTCCACGAACCGGAGCAGGTAGCTCAGGTGTTTGCGCGCCAGCTCGGCCGCGTACGCCACCGCTTCTTCCGGCGTCATGCTGCCGTTCGTCTCCACCTGCAGCGTCAGCCGATCGAAGTCCGTTCGCTGCCCGACCCGCGTCTCCTCCACCTTGAAATTGGCCCGCAGCACCGGGTTGTAGATCGAATCCACCCGGACCAGGTCCACTGGGCTGCCCTTCGGCAGCGGGTGCTGCTCGGCCGCCACGAACCCGCGGCCCTTGTTCACCGACAGGATCAGGTTGATCTCCCGATCATCCTGCAGCGTGAACAGGTGGTGGTCATCGTTCAGGATCTGGACCGACGATGACTTCTCGATCATGTCCGCCGTCACCGGACCCGCCTTCGCCACGCGCAGCTCCAGCGTGGCTTCCTCCTTTTCCGGCTCCAGCTCCAGAACCAGCGTCTTCAGGTTCTGGATGATCTGGTGCACATCCTCCACTACGCCGCTCACCGTCTGGTGCTCGTGCACCACGCCCTCCATGCGGAAGGCCCAGACCGCCGAACCGCGCAGCGATGAGAGCAGGGTGCGGCGAATCGTGTTGCCCAGCGTCTGACCAAAGCCACGCTCGAGCGGCGCGACCACGAATTCCGCGGAGAAGCCGTCGTCCGAGCGCTGGGCGACTTCCACACGCTGCGGGAGTACCAACCCGGTAAGATCCAGCTCCACTTTGTCCCTCCCGGCACGAGGCCGACGGCGTGCGCCGCCGGCAACCCTTCGCCTCGTTTCCGTTTCCTGGGGTGCCGCCCGGCGGCCATGCCGCCGGAACGGTCCGGCATTACTTCGAGTACAGCTCGACGATCAACTGCTCCTGCACCGCCAGCGGGATGTCCGCCCGCGTCGGCCGCTCGACCATCCGGCCTTCCCGCGCCTTCTCATCCACCGCCAGCCAACGGACCGTCATCGGCTTGCTCTTCGATTCCAGGGACGCCTGCACCGGCAGGATGTCCTTCGACCCGGCATGGATCCGGATCTCGTCTCCCGGCCGCACCTGGTAGCTCGGAATGTCCACCGTCCCGCCGTTCACCTGCACGTGGCGATGACGCACCAGCTGACGTGACTGACGCCGGCTCGACGCGAATCCCATCCGGTACACCACGTTGTCCAGGCGCGACTCCAGGCCCACCAGCAGGTTCTCGCCCGTCACTCCCGCCTGGCGCGCCGCCCGCTCGAACATCGTCTTGAAGTACCGTTCCGATACTCCGTAGATCCGCTTCACCTTCTGCTTCTCACGAAGCTGCAACGCGTACTCCGACGGCTTGCGCCGGCGCGTCTGCGATGGCCCGTGCTGGCCCGGCGCGTAATTGCGCCGCTCCACCGGGCACTTCTCCGTGTAGCACTTGGTCCCCTTGAGGAAGAGCTTCTGTCCCTCGCGGCGGCACAGCTTGCAGACTGGTCCCGTATAGCGAGCCATCGGTTGACCGTCTCGTCTCCTGGTTGGTCCCTTCGGGCTTCGTCCCGCCCGGACGGTCCTGGCGGTTTACACCCGCGCCCGCACACCCCGTGCGGACCTCGGTGGGGCCGCGCACGGCCCCGCATGCATATCGTTCTAGACCCGCCGCTTCTTGGGCGGCCGGCACCCGTTGTGCGGGATCGGAGTCACGTCCCGGATCGACCGGATCTGCAGCCCCGCCGACGCCAGCGCCTGGATCGCCGATTCCCGGCCGCTGCCCGGACCCTGCACGCGCACGTGCACCCGGCGAACGCCGAGGTTCGACGCCTCCCGGCCCACCTGCTCCGCGGCCACCGTGGCGGCGAACGGCGTCGACTTCTTCGACCCCTTGAAGCCCGCCTTCCCGGCGCTGCCCCACGTCACCACGTTGCCCGTCATGTCCGAGATCGTGATCAGCGTGTTGTTGAACGTCGCCTTGATGTGGGCGATGCCCTCCGCCTCGACGTTCCGCCGCGACCGCTTCGGACGCGCACCTTTCTTCGGATTCGCCATACCGAGCTCCTACTTCTTCGGTGCTTTCTTTTTGCCCGCGATCGCCACGCGCTTGCCCTTGTGCGTGCGCGCATTCGTGTGCGTCCGCTGGCCGCGTACCGGCAGTCCCCGCCGGTGCCGCAGTCCACGGTACGCCCCGATGTCCATCAATCGCTTGATGTTCATCGAGACCTCCGTCCGCAGCGCACCCTCCACCTTGTACTGGTTCTCGATCACCCGGCGCAGCCGGTTCACCTCATCGTCGGTCAGGTCGTGGACCCGGCGGTCCGCGTCCACACCTGTCGCCTTGAGGATCTTGCCGGCCGTCGAGTTGCCGATGCCGAAGATGTACGTAAGTGCGATCTCGATGCGCTTGCCGCGCGGAAGATCGACCCCCGCGATACGTGCCATGGGCCTACCCCTGCCGTTGCTTGTGGCGCGGGTTCTTCTTGCAGATGATCCGGATCACGCCGTTGCGCCGTATCACCCGGCAGTGCTCACAGATCGTCTTGACGCTGCTGCGTACCTTCATAGGCATCCCCATTTTCTGAACGAGCTATGCAATATAGCTACCGGGTACGTCCGGTTCAAGACGCACGAGTCACGGGGGGATTCGGGGGGCGGGGGCGGAGGCGGAGGCGTTTGCGGGACCGGGCGCGGGTGCGGAAAGGCCCCACCCCACCAATCGTCGCCGACATCACGTAGCCCCATGTCACCGGCCCCATGTCGCCCGCCTGACGACCCGCCCCCGTCGCCCGTCTCACGTCGCCCGTCTCACGTCGCCCGCCGTTCGTCGCCCGCCGTCCCGCCGTCACGGCACCGTCAGCACCGTCGGCCCCTCGGCGGTCACGGCGACGGTGTGCTCGAAATGCGCGCTTCTCATCCGGTCGGCGGTCACGACGGTCCATTCGTCCGCGAGGGTCTCGATCTCACGCTGGCCGCGATTGAGCATGGGTTCGATGGCGAGGACGAGACCGGCCATGAGGCGGAGGCCGGTGCCGGGGCGGCCGAAGTTGGGCACCTCGGGCTTCTCGTGGGGCAGGCGGCCGACGCCGTGGCCGACGAGTTCGCGGACGACGCCAAGGCCGGCGGCCTCGGCGACCTGCTGGATGGCGGCGCCGATGTCGCCGATGCGGTTGCCGGGCCGGGCCATGGTGATGCCGGCTTCGAGCGACCGTCGGGTGACGTCGAGCAGCTCGCGGGTCGGCCCGTCGATCGTGCCGACCGGGAAGGTGACGGCATGGTCGGCGCACCAGCCGTCGAGCTTTACGCCGGCATCGACGCTGATGATGTCGCCGTCCTCGAGCCGTCGCTTGCGCGCCGGGATCCCGTGGACCACCTCCTCGTTGATCGAGGTGCAGAGGGTGGCCGGGAACCCGTAGAGGCCCTTGAACGAGGGCACGGCGCCGTCGTGGGACCGGATGAACTCCTCCGCGAACCGGTCGAGCTCGGCCGTGGACACGCCCGGGACGACCATCGGCTGGATGGCCTGGAAGAGCCGGGCCAGGATGGAGCCGGCACGGGCGATGGCGTCGATCTCGGCGGAGGTCCGGAGCGGGATCATCGGTCGAGCACGGCGCGCAGGTCCGCCTGGATCTCGTCGACGCCGCGGTTGCCGGCAACGGTGTGGACGGGCACGTCGTGCGCCCGGTACCAGGCGACGACGGGCTCCGTCTGCTCGCTGTACACCGCGAGACGCCGGCGTACCGTGGCCTCCTTGTCGTCGTCCCGCTGTGTCAGCGCCGCGCCGCAGCGATCGCACGTACCCGCCACCTTCGGCGGATCCGAGTACAGGTTGTAGACCGAGCCGCACGACGGGCAGGACAGCCGGCCCGAGAGTCGGCGCACGATCTCGTCGTCCGCCACGTCCAGCAGCAGCACACTCTCGAGCTTCATGCCGAGGTCGTCGAGCAGCCGCGTCAGCGCTTCCGCCTGCGGCACCGTGCGCGGGAACCCGTCGAAGATGACGCCCTTCCCTGCCGCTTGCTGCTTCATCACCTCGCCGACCAGCCCGAGGATCACCGAATCCGGAACCAGCTCGCCCGCGTCCATGAACCGGCGCGCTTCGAGCCCCAGCGGCGTCCCTCGCTTGACCGCATCACGCAGCAGGTCGCCCGTCGACAGCTTGAGCATCCCGAAATGGTCCGCCAGCCGCTCGCCCTGCGTGCCCTTGCCCGCTCCCGGTGCACCGAAGAGAATGATGTTCATGATCCCCACCCCTCAAAGAAAAAGGGGCCCGGACACCCGAGCCCCTCCTTGTCAACGATGACTGCCTCCACTCACCCGCTCACGTCCCCATTCCCGCTCCCTCGAACGCGCCCGCATACGCCCCCGCTCCCGCTCCCGCCTCCCGAATCCGTTCACATGTAGCGCTGGCGCCCGCGGAAGCGGACGCGGCCCTTCTTCATGAAGCCCTCGTAATGGCGGAGCAACAGGTGCTGCTGCATCTGCTGGACGGTGTCGAGGCCGACGCCGACCACGATGAGTAGCGAGGTACCGCCGAAGAAGAACGCCTGAATGTTGAACCAGTCGAAGATGAAGAAGGGCAGCAGCGCGATCGCCGCGAGATAGAGCGCGCCGGCCACGGTGACGCGGCTGAGCACGTGGTCGATGTACTCGGCTGTCTTGGCGCCCGGCTTCACGCCCGGAATGAAGGCGCCCTGCTTCTTCAGGTTCTCGGCGAGGTCGACCGGATTGAAGATGATCGCCGTGTAGAAGTACGTGAAGAAGACGATGAGCAGCGTGTACAGCACATTGTAGAGCCAGTTGCCCGGCTGGAGCAGCGTCTGGATGTTGGTCAGGATGGTCAGGTGGCTGAACTGCGCCAGGGTTCCGGGCACGATGATGATCGACTGCGCGAAGATGATCGGCATGACGCCGGCGCTGTTGATGCGCAGCGGAATGAAGCTCTTCTGCCCTTCGCGGACGCGGCCGCGGCCCATCACCTTGCGCGGGATCTGAACCGGGATCTTGCGGGCGGCCATGGTCATGGCGACGACGCCCGCGACCACGCCGACGACGACCGCGAGCAGCACGACCAGCGCGAACGCGCCGATGACGCCGGTGCGGAAGGACTCCCACGTGCGCCCGAGGGCCGCGGGAAAGCTCTCGATGATCGAGAAGAAGATCAGGAGCGACATGCCGTTGCCGATGCCGCGGTCCGTGATCTGCTCGCCCAACCACATCACGAACACGGCGCCCATGGTAAGGAGCAGCATGGTCGTGATCATGAAAACGGGGCCGGGATTGATCACGGCAGTCCCGCCGTTCAGGCTCGAGACGAAGACCGCGTAGCCGTAGCCCTGCAGCGCGGCGAGGCCGACCGTGACGTACCGGGTCCACTGGGTGAGCTTCTTCCGGCCCTCGTCGCCTTCCTTCTGCATCTTCTCGACGGTCGGGAAGACGGCCGCCAGCAACTGGAACATGATGCTGGCGGAGATATAGGGCATGATGCCGAGGCCGAAGACCGTCGCGCGCGAGAGCGCGCCGCCCACGAACAGGTCGTAGACGCCGAAGAGCGTGCCCTGCAGGCTGGCGAACGCCTGCTGCAGGGCGTTGTAGTCCACGCCGGGAACGGTGATGTGGGCGCCGACCCGGTAGATGAAAAGGACGAGGAGCGTGAAGAGGATCTTCTCCTTCAGCTCCGGAATCTTGAACAGATTCGGGATCGGGTTGGCCATGGTCAGCCTCCGATCAGTTCGACGGTCCCGCCCGCGGCCTCGATCTTGGCGCGTGCGGCCGCGCTCGCGGCGTGCGCCTCGACCGTGACCTTGCGCGTGATCTCGCCGTTGCCGAGCAGCTTGATCGGCCGGCGGTCACCGAGATCGATGAGGCGGTGCGCCGCCAGCACATTGAGCGTGAGCTCGGTCTCCTCGAGAGACTCCAGCGCCGCGACGTTCACGATCTGGTTCTCGACGCGGAACGGGTTCCGGAACCCGCGCTTCGGGACGCGCCGCTGCAGCGGCATCTGGCCGCCCTCGAACCACGGGTGGACGCCGCCGCCGGCGCGGGCCTTCTGGCCCTTGTGGCCCTTGCCACTCGTCTTCCCCGTCCCGGAGCCCGGGCCGCGGCCCAGCCGCTTTTCCGCGCGGTTCGCGCCTTCGGGCCGCCGGAGATTGCTGAGGTCCTTCATCTACGCTTCTCCTCCGGGGATCTCCTCGACTGTCACCAGGTGACGGACCTGGAAGATCATGCCCCGGATCGCGGGATTGTCCACTTGTTCGACGGTGTGCTGGTGATGCCGCAGCCCGAGCGCGCGCAACGTGGCGCGATGCACCGCGGGCCGGCCGGACCCGCTCCGAACCTGCTTGATCCGGAGTCGCGTGCTGATTTCCCGCTTCGCTTTCCTAGGCACGTCGTACCCCCAACTCCTCGACACTGATTCCGCGTTCGGCCGCGACCTGTTCCGCCGTGACCATCTGCTCGAGACCCTCGAGCGTGGCGCGGGCGATGTTGATCGGGTTGTCGGACCCGAGGTTCTTCGTGAGCACATCCGTCACGCCGACCGCTTCCAGGACCGCGCGCACCGCGCCGCCGGCGATCACGCCGGTACCGGGACGGGCCGGACGCAGCAACACGCGCGCCGCGCCGTGCCGGCCGAGTGCCTCGTGCGGTAGCGTACCCTCCAGCACCGGTATGGTGACCAGTCCGCGACGGGCCTGTTCCACGGCTTTCCGGATCGCTTCCGCGACCTCGTTGGCCTTGCCGATCGCGATCCCGACCTTGCCCGCCTTGTCGCCCACGGCGACGAGCGCAGTGAACGAGAACCGCCGCCCGCCCTTGACCACCTTGGCGACGCGGTTCACGGAGATCACGTTTTCGACCATGTCGGACTCGGGCCGCGACCGCCGCGGACCCCGCCCGTCCTTGCCTCGCTTGTTCTCCATTAGCTCGCCCCGCCTAGAACTCGAGACCGCCCTCGCGGGCGCCCTCCGCGAACGCCGCGATTCGGCCATGATAGACGTACCCGCCCCGGTCGAAGACCACCTTCGTGATCCCCGCGGCGCGGGCCCGTTCCGCCAGCAGCTTGCCGGCGGCCCGGCTTCGCTCCCTCTTCGTACCGCCCTCTTCACCCTCGCGCAGCGCGACCAGCTCCTTCGCCTGCGTCGAGATCCCGAGCAGGACCCGGCCGGTCGTGTCGTCGGCCAGGTGCGCCTGCACGTTCTTGAGCGAGCGGTGCACCACCAGCCGCGGCCGTTCCGGCGTGCCCGCGACCTTGCGCCGGACGCGCCGGTGCCGGCGGCGCAGCTGCGCCTCGCGGCCCTTCACTTTCGATCTTTCGCTCATGCTCCGTTTCCTCCCGCTACTTGGCGCCGGCCTTGCCGGCCTTGCGGCGCACCTGCTCGCCCCGGTAGCGGATGCCCTTGCCCTTGTACGGCTCCGGAGGCCGAACCGCCCGGATCTCCGCCGCCACCTGCCCCACCTTCTGCCGGTCCATGCCCTCGATCACGATCGTCGTGGGCGTCGGCGTGCTGATCGTGATCCCCGCCGGCTCCGGATACTCCACCGGGTGCGAGTAGCCGACCGCCAGCCCGAGCGCGTTGCTCTTCTTTTCCGCGCGGTAGCCGACGCCGACGATCTCGAGCGTCTTCTTGAATCCGTCCGACACGCCCACCACCATGTTCGCGAGCAAGGCCCGCGTCAGGCCGTGGAACGCGCGGTCCCGCTTCGCGTCCGAGCGGCGTGTCACCAGCACTTCGCCATCCGCAATCGCGATATCGATCTCGGGACGGAACGTGCGCTCCAGCTCGCCCTTCGGGCCCTTCACCCGCACCGAATGCCCATCCACCGCGATGTCGACGCCCCGCGGAATGGGGATCGGCTTCTTTCCTATGCGCGACATCGTGCCCCCTACCAGACGATCGCCATGACCTCGCCCCCGACATTCCGGGCGCGGGCCTGCTTGTCCGACATGACGCCCAGGGGCGTCGATAGAATGGCCATCCCGAGCCCGCTGCGGACGCGTGGCAGGTCCCGGGTCCCGCGGTAGACGCGGCGACCGGGCCGCGATACCCGCTGGATCGTGCGGATCACCGGCCGGCCCTCGTAGTAGCGCAGGTACACGCGCAATACGCCATGGCGGCCGTCATCGAGGACCTTGAAGTCCTGGATGAAGTGGTTTTCCTTGAGGATCCGCGCGACTTCCGTCTTCAGCTTCGACACGGGCATGTCGACGCGCCGCTGCCGCGCGCCGGCGGCGTTGCGAATGCGCGTGAGCATGTCAGCAATGGGATCAGTCAACATCCGTTGGTCCTCTCCTGGAGTATCCGGGCCAGCCCGGACTTGCAGGAACGTGGATCCGCGCCGCCCCGGCGCGGACTACACCCTCACCAGCTCGCCTTCCGGACGCCCGGAATCTCGCCGTTCAACGCCATCTCCCGGAAGCAGATCCGGCAGATGTCGAACTTTCGCAGGAAGCCCCGCGGCCGGCCGCACCGGCTGCAGCGCCTCACCTTGCGGGCCGAGAACTTGGGCGTCCGGCGCGCCTTCTCGATCAGAGCCTTCTTCGCCATGTTGGTTCCCGTTTCCCCGTCAAGCGGCCGGGCCCGGCCGTTCCTCGCCCGACACCAGAACCGGCGTCGTGCCCCGGAACGGCATGCCCATCTCGCGCAGCAGTGCGAACGCCTCGTCGTCCTTGACCGTCGAGGTCACGAAGACGATGTCCATGCCGTGGATCTTGTGCACCTTGTCGTAGTCGATCTCCGGAAAGATCATCTGTTCCTTGACACCGAGCGTGTAGTTGCCGCGCCCGTCGAAGGAACGCGACGGGATGCCGCGGAAGTCGCGGATCCGCGGGATCGCCACATTGATCAGCCGGTCCAGGAACTCGAACATGCGTACGCCGCGCAGCGTCACCATCACGCCGATCGGCATGCCTTCGCGCAGCGAAAAGTTCGAGATCGACTTGCGGGCCCGTGTCACCACCGGCTTCTGGCCCGTGATCTTGCCTACCTCGTCGACCACGGAGTCGAGCAGTTTGGCATCCTTGGGCGCCTCGCCCAGCCCGACGTTGACGACGATCTTCTCCAGCCGCGGAACCTGGAAGGGATTCCGGAAGGAGAACTCCTCCGTCAGCTTCGAGCGGACCTGCTCGTCGTAGTGCTGTTGCAGTCTCGGCTTCATATCGGCTTCGCTCAGGCGCCCGGTTCGGGAATCGGGTTGCCCGTCCTCACGGAAATTCGTTCCTTCCGGCCATCGCTCTCGATCTGCCTGCGCGTCCGGGTCGGCTCGCCGTCGGGATCGAGCAGCATCACGTTGGAGGCGTGAATCGGCGCCTCGAACGTGAGGATGCCGCCCTCCGGGTTCGAGTTCGAGGGCCGCGCGTGCCGCTTGCGCATGTTCACGCCCTCGACCACGACGCGGTTGTCCGCGGGGATCGCCCGCAGCACCGTGCCCTCTTTACCCACGTCGTCGCCCCGGATGACGCGCACCCGGTCGCCCTTGCGCACGTGCATCTTGCGAACGCCATGGCGGGCCTTGGCGTGGCCCCCGCTTCCGATCGTCCGGCGCGGCATGTCAGATCACCTCCGGCGCGAGCGATACGATCTTCATGAACTTCTTCTCGCGCAGTTCGCGGCCGACCGGACCGAAGATGCGGGTCGCCTTGGGCTCGCCCGCATCGCTGATCAGCACGGCCGCGTTGTCATCGAACCGGATGTAGGAGCCATCGCGCCGGCGTACTTCCTTGGCGGTGCGCACGACCACGGCCTTCGCCACATCCCCCTTCTTCACGGCGCTGTTGGGCAGCGCATCCTTGATCGCGACGACGATGATGTCGCCGAGCGATGCGTAACGCCGGCCCGAGCCGCCCAGCACCCGGATGCAGAGCGCTTCCTTGGCACCCGAGTTGTCGGCGATCCTGAGTCTCGATTCCTGTTGGATCATCGTGGCCTCACCTGGCCTGCTCGACCACTTCCACGACGCGCCAGCGCTTCAGCTTGGAGAGAGGCCGGGTCTCCAGGATCCGGACCATGTCTCCCTCGTGCGCCATGCCCTGCTCGTCGTGGGCGTAGTACTTATGCGTGTGCACAACCTGCTTGCCGTACAGCGGGTGCGAAACCCTGCGCTCCACCGCCACGACCACGGTCTTCTGCTGTTTGTCGCTGATCACCCGGCCGACCCGTGATTTGCGGGTTCCGCGGGGACTGTTGCTCTCAGCCATTGCTGGACTCCCGCTCACGGAGAATCGTGTTCAAGCGCGCGATGTCGCGGCGCAGCTGGCGCAGCAGAGCCGGGTTCTCCAGTTCCTGCGTGGCGCCGCGGAAGCGCAGACGGAACAGCTCTTCCTTGGTCTGCGCGAGCTGTTCGCCGATCTCGATGTCGGTCAGATCGCGGATCTCCTCTGACGTCACGCCTTGCCTCCCTCAGCCACACGCTCGCTCGCCACGAACTTGCACTTCACCGGCAGCTTGGCCGCGGCCAGGTCGAAGGCCCGGCGCGCCGTCGGCGCATCGATGCCCTCGATCTCGAACATGATCCGGCCCGGCTTGACGACCGCGACCCAGAGCTCCGGGTTGCCCTTGCCCTTCCCCATCCGCGTCTCGGCCGGCTTCTTCGTCACCGGCTTGTCGGGGAAGATGCGGATGAACACCTTGCCGCCACGCTTGATGTGACGGGTCAGCGCGACACGGGCCGCCTCGATCTGGCGGTTCGTGATCCAGCCGGGCTCGACCGTCTGCAACCCGTAGTCCCCGAACGCCACGGTGTTGCCGCGCGTGGCCATGCCACGGGTCCGGCCCTTCTGCTGCTTCCTGTACTTGACTCTCTTCGGCGCCAGCATGGTCTATCCGTCCCCCTCAGACACCCGTCGAGTACGTGCGGCCGCGACGGTCCTCGACGATCTCACCCTTGAAGATCCAGACCTTGATGCCGATCGTGCCGTACGTCGTGCGGGCCGTCGAGCGTGCATAGTCGATGTCCGCGCGCAGCGTGTGCAGCGGGACCCGGCCCTCGTGATAGCCTTCCGTGCGGGCGATTTCCGCGCCGCCGAGACGGCCGCCGACCTTCACCCGGATGCCCTCGGCGCCCGAGCGCATCGCGCCCTGCACCGCGCGCTTCATGGCGCGCCGGAACGAGACCCGCTGCTGCAGCTGGTGGGCGATCCCGTCGGCAACCAGCTGGGCCTCGATCTCGGGCCGCTTGATCTCCTCGACGTTGATCGCGACCTCGCTCTTCGTCAGGTGCGCCAACTCGTCGCGCAGCTTGTCGACTTCCGAGCCCTGCTTGCCGATGACGACGCCCGGCCGCGCCGTGTGCAGTGTCACGACGATCTTCTGCGGCTTGCGTTCGATCTCGACTTCCGAGAGCGCGGCGTGGCCGAGACGCTGGTGCAGGTACTTCCGGATCGTCTCGTCCTCACGGAGCGTCTCTCCGAAGGCGCGGTCCGCGAACCAGCGCGAGCGCCAGTTCTTGCTCACACCCAGGCGGAAGCCGCGGGGATGGACTTTCTGTCCCATGCTTACTCCTTCCGATCCACCACGACGACCACGTGGGCGGTGGGACGGCGCAGAGGCGCCGCCCGGCCCATGGCCGCGGCCCGCCAGCGCTTCAGGCGCGGGCCCTCGTTGACGTAGGCCTCCTTGACCACCAGCTCGTCGACGTCGACGGCGCTTCCCGCGACTTCCGCCTTGGCGCGCGCATTGGCGACGGCGGAGCGGAGCGTCTTGCCGATGACCTCGGCGGCCTTCTTGGTCGAGAACTCGAGGATGGCGTAGGCCTCTTCGACCGGCCGGCCGCGGATCTGGTCGATGACCAGCCGCATCTTGCGCGGGCTCTGTCGGTTGTGGCGCGATTCCGCACGAGCTTCCATGGTCTCCACCTACCTCACCCGGGCCTTCTTGTCGCTCGCCAGCTTGCCGCCATGACCACGGAACAAGCGGGTCGGCGCGAACTCGCCGAGCTTGTGCCCGACCATGTTCTCCGAGATGTAGACCGGGATGAACTTGTTGCCGTTGTGCACCGCGAGCGTGTGGCCGACGAACTCGGGCGAGATGGTCGAGGACCGCGCCCACGTCTTGATCACGCGCTTTTCGTTGCGGCTGTTCATTGCCCGGACGCGCTCGAGCAGCCGCGTCGCGATGTGGGGGCCCTTCCTGGTCGATCGGCTCATGTCCGTTCCTACCGCGTGGCCTTGCCGCGGCGACGGCCGCGAACGATGTACTGGTTCGAGTGCTTCTTGTTCTTGCGCGTCTTTACGCCTTCGGGCTTGCCCCACGGCGAGCAGGGCGGACGCCCGCCTGACGACTTGCCCTCACCCCCGCCCAGCGGGTGGTCGACCGGGTTCATCGCAACGCCCCGGACTTTGGGACGGCGGCCGAGCCAGCGGGAGGCGCCCGCCTTGCCCACAACCTGCTGCTCGTGGTCGGTGTTGCCCACCTCGCCAATCGTGGCCATGCACTCCCGGCGCACCGTACGCACCTCGGTCGAGGGCAGCCGGAGCGTGACCCGGTCGCCTTCCTTGGCCACGATCTGCGCCGCGTTGCCCGCCGAGCGGACGATCTGGCCGCCCTTGCCCGGCTTGAGCTCGATGTTGTGCACGACCGTGCCCAGCGGGACCTCGCCCAGCGGGACCGTGTTGCCGACCCGGATGTCGGAGCCCGGGCCGCTCGTGATCGTGTCGCCCTGCTTCAACCCGCGCGGGTGCAGGATATAGCGCTTCTCGCCGTCGTGGTAATGGATCAGCGCGATGTTGGCGGAGCGGTTGGGATCGTATTCGATCTCGGCGACCCGGCCGGGCACGCCGAACTTGTCGCGCTTGAAGTCGATGCGCCGGTATTTGCGCGCCGCACCGCCGCCACGGCGCCGCGATGTGATGCGGCCGTGGTGGTTGCGGCCACCCGACTTGGAGAGCGGCTCGAGCAGCGACTTCTCGGGCTCATCGCGCGTGATCTCGTCATAGCGCGAGACCGATCGAAAGCGCGTGCCGGGCGTCACCGGCTTGAACTTCTTGGTCGACATCAGATACCCTCGTAGACGTCGATGGAATCCCCTTCGGCCAGGCGCACGATCGCCTTCTTGTAGGCGGGCTTGCGGCCCAGGCTGCGGCCGACGCGGCGCCACTTGCCCTGGTAATTCGCGGTACGGACACTCTCGACGCGCACACCGAAGACGGTCTGGATCGCCCTGCGGATCTCCAGCTTGTTGGCATCCTTCGCAACAATGAAGGCGTAGGTCCGCTGCGTTTCCGCCAGCGTGGTCGACGCCTCCGTCACGACGGGCGCGAGAATCACGGTTCGCGGCTCACGCATCGGAAGCCTCCTGCACGCGGTCGAGCGCACTCGCCTCGATGATCACGCTGTCCGACCAGAGCACGTCGTAGGTCGACTCCTCGCCGAACGGACGGACCTGCACGCCCGGCAGGTTGCGCGCCGACTTGTGCACGACCGGCCGGTTACCATCCGTCAGGACCAGCACGTTCCCCGACAGGCCCGTCGTCTCCAGCAGTTGCACCACCGTACGTGTCCTGGGCGCATCGAGATCGAACACGTCGATCAGGATCACGCCGTTCTCCTGGGCCCGCGCATTGAGCGCGGAACGGCGTGCGAGCCGGCGCACCGCGCGCGGCAGCTTCTCGCGGTAGTTGCGGCCCACGCGCGGGCCGAACACGCTGCCGCCGCCCCGCCAGTGCGCGGCGCGGATCGAGCCCTGACGGGCGCGGCCTGTGCCCTTCTGGCGCCACGGCTTCTTGCCGCCGCCAGAGACTTCGGCGCGGGTCTTGACCGAGGCCGTGGCCTGGCGCTGGTTGGCGAGATAGGCCTTCACAGCCTGCCACATGGCGGTCTCGTGCACCACGCCGTCGAACAGGGTCTCGGGAAGATCCCGTTCCCCCTTCTTCTCGCCTGCGGCCGTGTAGACCGGTGCCTTGAACATCGTCGTTTCACCCATCCAGCGGGCGGCGGTGCCGGTTACGGTTCCCGCCCATCGTTCTTGCCGTGTCCGTCTCCGTTACATCTTGTGGATCAGGACCACGCTGTTGCGCGACCCCGGTACGGCGCCCCGCACGAAGATCAGGTTCCGCTCGGCGTCCACGCGCTCGACCCGGAGGTTGCGGATGGTACGCCGCTTGTTCCCGTGCTGGCCCGGCATCTTCTTGCCCTTGATGACGCGCGACGGGTTCGTGCCCGGTCCGAGCGAGCCCGGGTTGCGCGCCTTCGGGTGGCCGTGCGAGCCCGGACGGCCGCGGAAGCCGTGCCGCTTCATTACGCCCTGGAACCCCATGCCCTTGCTCGTGCCCACGACCCGAACCCGGTCGCCCACCGCGAACTGCTCCACGGTCAGCTGCTGGCCCAACTCCCAGGCAGCGGCGCCTTCGTCGACCCTGAACTCGCGCACGGTGCGCGGCGTATAGTCGAGGCCCGCCTTGATGGCGTGGCCGGCTTCGGCCCGCGTCGCACGCGCCGCCTTCTTGCGGCCGAACGCCATCTCGGATGGCGGCGTAGCCGTCCGATTCCGCGTTCTTGACCTGGGTCACCGGGCACGGCCCCGCCTCGATCACGGTGACCGGGACCGCCGCGCCCGTTTCCTCGAACAACTGGGTCATGCCCAGCTTGCGACCGATGATGCCCGTCATGGCCGGGTCCCCGTTCAATCGACTTTGATCTCGACGTCGACGCCGGCCGGCAGATCCAGCTTCGTCAGCGCGTCGATCGTCTGCGGGCGGGAATCGACGATGTCGATCACCCGCTTGTGCGTCTTCAACTCGAACTGTTCCCTGCTCTTCTTGTCCACGTGCGGCGAGCGGAGCACAGTCCAGCGTTGCGTGCGTGTGGGCAGCGGGATGGGGCCGCTCACCCGCGCCCCCGTCTTCTCCGCCGTACGCACGATGTCCGACGCCGTCTGGTCGATCACCGCGTGATCGAACGCCTTGAGACGGATCCGGATCTTGCCGGCCATGGGCGCACCCTCGGCGCTCGTCTCCACTGCTGCTGGCTTCGCGCGTGCCATATCGCTACTCGATGACTTCGGTGACGACGCCGGCGCCCACCGTGCGCCCGCCTTCCCGGATCGCGAAGCGCAGTTCCGTCTCCATCGCGATCGGGCTGATCAGCGTGATCTCCATCTGCACATTGTCTCCCGGCATCACCATCTCCACCCCCGCCGGCAGCTGCACCGCCCCCGTCACGTCCGTCGTCCGGAAGTAGAACTGCGGCCGATAGCCGTTGAAGAACGGCGTGTGCCGCCCTCCCTCGTCCTTCGTCAGCACGTACACCTCCGCCATGAACTTCGTGTGCGGCGTGATCGATCCCGGCTTCGCCAGCACCATCCCCCGCTCGATCTCGTCCTTCCCCACACCCCGCAGCAGCAGCCCCACGTTGTCCCCCGCAAACCCCTCGTCCAGCAGCTTGCGGAACATCTCCACGCCCGTCACCACCGTCTTCTTCACCGCCCCCAGACCCACCAACTCCACTTCCTCCCCCACCTTCACCTTGCCCCGCTCGATCCGGCCCGTCGCCACCGTCCCCCGGCCCGTGATGCTGAACACGTCCTCCACCGGCATCAGGAACGGCTTGTCCACCTCCCGAACCGGATCCGGGATGTAGCTGTCGATCGCATCCATCAGCTCCCCGATGCTCCGGTTCCACTCTTCCGACTCCGGGTTCTCCAGCGCCTTCAACGCGCTCCCCCGGATCATCGGAATGTCATCCCCCGGAAACTCGTACTCGCTCAGCAGCTCCCGCACCTCCAGCTCCACCAGGTCCAGAAGCTCCGGATCGTCCACCATGTCCACCTTGTTCAGGTAGACCACGATGTAGGGCACGTTCACCTGCCGAGCGAGCAGAATGTGCTCCCGCGTCTGCGGCATCGGGCCGTCCGCCGCGCTCACCACCACGATCGCCCCGTCCATCTGCGCCGCACCCGTGATCATGTTCTTCACGTAGTCGGCGTGGCCCGGACAGTCCACGTGCGCGTAATGACGGTTCGCCGTCGAATACTCCACGTGCGCCGTCGCAATCGTGATCCCCCGCTCCCGCTCTTCCGGCGCCTTGTCGATGTTGTCGAACGACACGAAGTCCGCCAGCCCCTTCTTCGCCTGGACCTGCGTGATCGCCGCCGTCAACGTCGTCTTCCCGTGGTCCACGTGCCCGATCGTTCCCACGTTCACGTGCGGCTTGGTCCGCTCAAACTTCGCCTTCGCCATGGCTATTCCCCCGCTCGGTCAAGATCCGGATTCGTTTTCGTTCGTCGCTCTGTCGGTCGTATGGCGCGGATCAGCCCCGTCCCTTGGAGATGATCTCCTCCGCCTTCTGCTTGGGCACTTCCTCGTACCGCGAGAACTGCATCGAGTAGACGGCGCGCCCCTGCGTGAGCGAGCGCAGCTGCGTCGAGTAGCCGAACATCTCGGCCAGCGGCACGCTGGCGCCGATCACCTGGGCATCGCCGCGCTGCGTCATACCGCCGATCTTGCCGCGCCGGCTCGACAGGTCGCCGATCACGTCGCCCATGTAGTCGCCGGGCGTGACCACCTCGACGTCCATGATGGGCTCGAGCAGGATCGGGCGCGCCCGCCGGACGGCCTCCTTGAAGGCCATCGAGCCCGCGATCTTGAAGGCCATTTCACTGGAGTCGACATCGTGGTAGGAGCCGTCCACCAGCTCGACCCGGACGTCCACCATGGGATAGCCCGCGAGGATGCCGGATTCCATGGCTTCCTTGATGCCCTGTTCCGTAGGCCCGATGTATTCGCGGGGTATCGTGCCGCCCACGATCTTGTCCTCGAAACTGAATCCCTGACCGGGCTCCTGCGGGAAGATGTTGATGACGACGTGGCCGTACTGCCCGCGCCCGCCCGTCTGGCGCACGAACTTGCCCTCGACATCCTTGGCCGACGCCCGGATCGTCTCCCGGTAGGAGACCTGGGGCCGGCCCACGTTGGCGTCGACCTTGAACTCCCGCATCAGCCGGTCGACGATGATCTCGAGGTGCAGCTCGCCCATCCCGCTGATGATGGTCTGGCCCGTCTCCGGATCCGTGTGCACCCGGAATGTGGGGTCTTCCTCGGACAGCTTCTGGAGCGAGGCGCCCAGTTTGTCCTGGTCCGCCTTCGTCTTCGGCTCGATCGCAACGCTGATCACGGGCTCCGGGAAGCGCATCGCCTCCAGGATGATCGGGTGGTCCTGCACGCAGAGCGTGTCGCCGGTCCGCGTCGCCTTCAACCCGATCGCGGCGGCGATGTCGCCGGAGAAGACCTCGTCGATCTCTTCGCGCCGGTTCGCGTGCATCTGCAGGAGGCGACCGACCCGCTCGCGCCGGTCCTTCGTCGAGTTGAAGACGTAGGAGCCCGCCGGCAGCGAGCCCGAGTAGACCCGAAAGTACGTCAGCTTCCCGACGTAGGGGTCGGTCAGGATCTTGAAGGCCAGCGCCGAGAAAGGGGCATCGTCATCCGGGGCCCGCTCTTCGACCGCGGTGTCGTTGTATGGCGGGTGCCCCTTGATGGCCGGCACGTCAAGAGGCGAGGGCAGGTAGTCGACGACCGCGTCGAGCAGGCGCTGCACGCCCTTGTTCTTGAACGCCGAGCCGCAGAGAACGGGCACCACGGCGCCGGCGATGGTCGCCTTGCGGATCGCGCCCCGCAGCTCATCGTCCGTCGGATCGTGGCCATCGAGGTACTTCTCCAGCAGGGCCTCATCGTGCTCGACCACCGCCTCGACCAGCTCGTGGCGGAGCTGCTCGATCTGCTCCTTCATGGCGTCGGGCACGGGCCCTTCGTTCCAGCGCACGCCGAGCGAGGCTTCGTCCCAGACGATCTCGACGCGCCGCAGCACGTCGATGATGCCGGTGAACAGTTCACCCTGACCCAGCGGGTAGTGGACCGGATACGCCTTGGCGCCCAGCCGGTCCCGGATCATGCCGATCACGTGGTCGAAGTCGGCGCCGACCCGGTCCATCTTGTTGACGAACGCGATGCGGGGCACGCCGTAGCGGTCGGCCTGACGCCAGACCGTTTCCGACTGGGGCTCGACTCCGCCCACCGCGCAGAACACGGCGACCGCGCCATCGAGTACGCGCAGACTGCGCTCGACTTCGACCGTGAAGTCGACGTGTCCCGGCGTGTCGATGATGTTGATGCGGTAGTCCTCGTCGAGCCGCTGCCAGTGGCAGGTCGTGTTCGCGGACGTGATCGTGATGCCGCGCTCCTGCTCCTGCTCCATCCAGTCCATGGTGGCGGCACCCTCGTGCACTTCACCGAGCCGATGGATGCGCCCGGTGTAGTAGAGGATGCGCTCCGTGGTCGTGGTCTTGCCGGCATCGATGTGTGCCATGATGCCGATATTGCGGAGCTTGGTGAGGGGCGTCGTCCTTGGCATGGCAGCTATCTATCGACTCACCACCGGTAATGCGCGAAGGCCTTGTTGGCCTCCGCCATGCGGTGCGTGTCGTCCTTCTTCTTGATCGTGCTCCCCTCGTTGCGTGACGCGGCCAGCAACTCCGCGGCCAGACGCTCCGCCATGTTCTTGTCGCCCCGGTCCCGGGAGTAGCCGACCAGCCACTTCATGGCCAGCGCGTTGCGCCGTTCCGGCCGGACCTCGATGGGAACCTGGTAGGTGGCACCGCCCACCCGGCGGCTCTTCACCTCGAGAACGGGCTTGGCGTTGTTCAGCGCCTGCTTGAAAACGTTCATCGCCGGCTGCCCCGTCTTCTCCTCGATGATGCGCATCGCCTCGTAGAAGATCGATTCGGCCGTCGACTTCTTGCCGTCGTACATCAAGGCGTTGATGAACTTGGTCACCGTGCCCGATCCGTACTGGGGATCGGCCGGGATTTCGCGCTTGGTGGTCCGCTGACGTCGGCTCATGGCTACTTCGGCTTCTTCGTGCCGTACTTCGATCGGCTCTGGTTGCGATCGCTGACGCCGCTGGCGTCGAGAGTGCCCCGGATGATGTGGTAGCGCACGCCGGGCAGGTCCTTCACGCGGCCACCCCGGATCAGAACGATCGAGTGCTCCTGCAGGTTGTGTCCTTCACCGGGGATGTAGGCCGTAACCTCGTAGTGATTCGTGAGGCGGACACGCGCGACTTTGCGCAACGCCGAGTTGGGCTTCTTCGGCGTGGTCGTGTAGACGCGCGTACAGACGCCGCGCTTCTGCGGGTTCCCCTGCAGAGCGGGTGCCTTGTTCTTCTTTTCCATCTTTTCCCGCCCTTTGCGGACGAGTTGGTTGATGGTCGGCATGGTCGCTCGAACGCCTCACGGGTAATGCCTACGTAAACGTGCGGGGCAACCGGAGTCGCCCCGCCCGACAGCGGTCGGTCCGCAGACTAGGAAAGGTAAGGGCGGCCCTGCCCTCCGTCAAGGCAGGAACCGCCCCGGTTCCTCGTTGCAAATCAATGGGTTCGGCCGGGCCGCGGTGGCCCGGCCGGCCCTGGGTCAGGTTGCGGACTCGTCGTCGGCCGCCAGAGTCGCGGCGAGGCCGGGGAAGAGCTCGCGTTCGCGGGCCGCGAGGACGTCCTCGGGCCGGGTCTCCTCCTGGAACTCGACCTTGAACTCGACGTCGTGGCCGCGGAAGATGCCGGTGCCGGCCGGGATGAGGTGGCCGATGATGATGTTCTCCTTGAGTCCGACCAGGTCGTCGCGGGCGCCGCGGACGGCGGCATCGGTGAGGACGCGGGTGGTCTCCTGGAAGGAGGCCGCGCTGATGAAGGACTGGGTGGTCAGGCTCGCCTTGGTGATGCCGAGCAGGAGCGGCTCGGAGCGGGCCGGTGTCTTGCCCTTCGCGATGAGGCCCTGGTTGGTCTCGCGGAAGAGGACGCGGTCGACGTGCTCGCCCTCGAGAAACTCGCTGTCGCCGGAATCGGTGATGCGGACCTTCTGGAGCATCTGCCGGACGATGGTCCCGATGTGCTTGTCGTTGATCTTGACGCCCTGGAGTCGGTAAACCTCCTGGACCTCGTTGAGCAGGTATTCCTGCACGGCGCGCGGCCCCTTGATGCGGAGCACGTCGTGCGGGTTGACGGGGCCCTCGGAGAGGCGGTCACCGGCGCGGACGAGGTCGCCCTCGTGAACACGCAGGTGCTTGCCGACGGGGACCTCGTAGACGCGCTCGGCGCCGACGGTCGGCGTGACGACGATCTCGCGCTTGCCGCGCTTGATCTCGCCGAAGGAGACGGCGCCATCGATCTCGGTGATGACGGCCGGGTCTTTGGGCCGCCGCGCCTCGAAGAGCTCGGCAACACGGGGCAGGCCGCCCGTGATGTCGCGGGTCTTGTAGACCTCGCGGGAGATCTTGGCCAGCGTGGTGCCGGGCTCGACAGCCTCGCCGTCGCGGACGGTGAGCTGGGCGCCGACGGGCACGATGAACTCGCGGAGCTTCTCCTTCCCCTTGCCGTCGAGGATCTCGATCATGGGATGGAGCCGCTTTTCGCGGTCCTCGATGATAACCAGCTGGCGGCGGCCGGTGGACTCGTCGAGCTCCTCGCGGACGGTCTGGTCCTCGACGATGTCGACGAACCGGATCTTGCCCTTGCGGTCGCCGACGATGGGCTCCGAGTACGGGTCCCAGCTGAAGAGCAGGCCACCGACGTCGATGTGCTCGGCGTCGGCGCAGGCGAGGGTGGCACCGTAGGGCACGGTGAGGCGGCTGCGGATCGTGCCCTCCCGCGTCTTCATGATGATCTCGCCCTCACGGCTGGTGACGATGCGTTCGCCGCCGGGCGTCTCGACCCAGGTGACACGATCGAAAGCGGCGACGCCGTCGACCTTGGACTTGCGCTGTGTCTGGGCCGCGATGCGCGCGGCGGTACCGCCGATGTGGAAGGTACGCAGCGTGAGCTGCGTGCCGGGCTCGCCGATGGACTGGGCGGCGAGGATGCCGACCGCCTCGCCCATATCGACCGCCTTCATGGTGGCGAGGTTGCGGCCGTAGCATTGCTGGCAGATGCCGCGGCGGGACTCGCAGGTGAGGACGGAGCGGATCTTGACGGCCTGGATGCCGGCGTCCTCGATCGACTCGGAGGCTTCCTCGTCGATGAGCTCGCCGGCCTCGACGATCAGTTCGCCGTCGATCGGATCGAAGACGTCCTCGAGGGCGACGTTGCCCACGATGCGGTCCTTGAGCGGCTCGATGATGTCCTCGCCCTCCTTGAGCGCGGTCATTTCGATACCGAGGATGGTGCCGCAGTCTTCCTCGCAGACGGTCACGTCCTGTGCCACGTCGACCAGGCGGCGGGTCAGGTAGCCGGCGTCCGCCGTCTTGAGCGCGGTGTCGGCCAGGCCCTTGCGCGCGCCATGCGTGGAGATGAAGTACTCGAGCACGGTGAGCCCCTCACGGAAGTTGCTCTTGATGGGGCTCTCGATGATCTCGCCGATGCCGCCGGTCAGCTTCTTCTGCGGCTTCGCCATCAGGCCGCGCATGCCGGCGAGCTGGCGCATCTGGTCGCGGTTCCCGCGGGCGCCGGAGTTCATCATCATGAACACCGGGTTGAAGCCATCGTTGGAGCGCTCGAGATGGCGGACCATGGCGTCGGCCACGTCGTTGTTGGCGTGGGTCCAGGTGTCGATGACCTTGTTGTAGCGCTCACCGTTGGAGATCACGCCGTGCTGGTAGGCGCGGGTGAAGCGGGAGACCTCTTCCTCCGCGTCGTGCAGGATGCTCCCCTTCTCGTCGGGCACGACCAGGTCGACGAGGCCGACCGAGATGCCGCCTATCGTGGCGTAGCGGAAGCCGAAGTCCTTGAGCGAGTCGAGGAACTCGGTGGTCTCGCGGAGCCCGACCTGTCGATAGGCCTGGAAGATGATCTCCCCCAGCTCCTTCTTGCCCATGGTCTGGTTCCAGTAGCCCAGCTCCTCGGGCACGACCGAGTTGAAGATGGCGCGGCCGACCGTGGTCATGGCCCAGCGGCCGTTCGGGGTCTCCTCCTCGGCCTCGCCGCCGGCCAGGACGCGGCGCTCGACCCAGAACCAGCAGGGGGTCGAGAAACGGGCGCGGCCGGTGGCGAGCGCGGTCTCCGCCTCGGCGAACCGGCCGTAGCGGGGTGCGGTGGCGTAGATCTTCTCGATGGCCGTGCGGGCCTGCTCGCGCCGTTCTTTCGAGATGCGCGGGCTGGTAGCCATGTCCTCCGCGTCGGCGATGGCGAGCGGCGGCTTGGTCAGGTAGTAACAGCCGATGACCATGTCCTGAGACGGGCTGGCGACGGGCCGGCCGTTCGAGGGCAACAGGATATTGTTGGACGAGAGCATGAGCACCCTCGCCTCCAGCTGCGCCTCGAAGCTGAGCGGCACGTGCACCGCCATCTGGTCGCCGTCGAAGTCGGCGTTGAAGGCGGCGCAGACGAGCGGGTGGATGCGGATCGCCTTGCCCTCGACCAGCACGGGCTCGAAGGCCTGGATTCCCAACCGGTGCAGGGTGGGCGCCCGGTTGAGCAGGACCGGGTGGTCCTTGATGATCTGCTCCAGCACCTCATAGACCTTGGGGTCATCGCGCTCGACCAGCTTCTTGGCGCGCTTGACCGTCTCGGCCTCGCCCCGCTTCTCCAGCTCGTGGATGATGAACGGCTTGAACAGCTCGACCGCCATCAGCTTGGGCAGGCCACACTGGTGCAGCTTGAGCTCGGGCCCCACCACGATCACGGAGCGGCCCGAGTAGTCGACGCGCTTGCCCAGCAGGTTCTGGCGGAAGCGGCCCTGCTTGCCCTTGAGCATGTCGGAGAGCGACTTGAGCGGGCGCTTGCCGCGGCCGCGGATCGCCTTCGAGCGACGGCCGTTGTCGAACAGCGCGTCCACGGCCTCCTGCAGCATGCGCTTCTCGTTGCGCAGGATCACCTCGGGCGCGCGCATCTCCATGAGCTTCTTCAACCGGTTGTTCCGGTTGATGACGCGGCGGTAGAGGTCGTTCAGGTCGCTGGTCGCGAAGCGGCCGCCGTCGAGCGGGACCAGGGGACGGAGATCCGGCGGAATCACCGGGATCACGTCCATGATCAGCCACTCGGGACGGTTGCGGACCTCGGGCGAGGTGCCCGAATTGCGGAACGCGTCGATCACCTTGAGCCGCTTCAGCTTCAGCTTCTTGCGGTGCTGGCTGGTCTCGGTCGCGATCTCGCCGCGGAGCACGTCGGCCAGGCGGTCGAGGCCGCGGCCGTCCCGGTTGCGCTCCTCGATCGGCCGGGTCGGGTCGTCGAGGCGGCGAAGCAGCGTGCGGATGCCCTCGCCACCGATCTCCGCCTTGAACTCGCCGTCAGCCTCTTCGCGCGCCTTCACCCGCAGCTCGTAGTACTCGTCCTCGTCGAGCAACTGCTGGTAGCGCACTTCCTGCCTGCCCGGGTTGGTCACCACGTAGCTGGCGTAGTAGACGACCTTCTCGAGGTCGCGCAGCGTCATGCCCATCAGGTAGCCGAGCTGGCTGGGCAGCGTCTTGAAGAACCAGATGTGCGCGACAGGCACGGCCAGCTCGATGTGACCCATGCGCTCGCGGCGCACCTTGGACAGCGTGACTTCGACGCCGCACTTGTCGCAGATATGGCCACGAAAACGGATACGCTTGAATTTGCCGCAATGGCATTCCCAGTCCTTGACGGGACCGAAGATGCGCTCGCAGAACAGACCATCACGCTCCGGTTTGAAGGAGCGGTAGTTGATGGTCTCCGGCTTGGTGACCTCGCCGTACGACCAGCTCCGGATCTCCTCGGGCGAGGCGATCTTGAGCTGGATGAAGTCGAAGTCACTCGACCGGGGCTCGCGGGTGCGCGGGAATTCGATCATCTGTGTTCAACCCTTCCGGCTTGGGTCCGGTTCGCTAATGCCTGTGCCGGGGCGGGGCTCGTGCCCCGCCACCGGACTCGTACCGCGGTTCGGCCTACTCCTCGCGTCCGAGCGTGACGGACAGCCCGAGCGACTGCAGCTCCTTGACGAGCACGTTGAACGACTCGGGGATGCCGGGCTCGGGCAGGTTCTCGCCCTTGACGATGGCCTCGTAGACGCGCGAGCGGCCCGAGACATCATCGCTCTTGACGGTCAGGATCTCCTGCAGCGTATGGGCGGCGCCGTACGCTTCGAGAGCCCAGACCTCCATCTCGCCGAAGCGCTGGCCGCCGAACTGCGCCTTGCCGGCGAGCGGCTGCTGGGTCACGAGCGAGTAGGGCCCGATGGAGCGGGCGTGGATCTTGTCGTCGACCAGGTGCGACAGCTTCAACATGTAGATGACGCCCACTGTGACCGGCTGCTCGAACGGCTGGCCGGTGCGGCCGTCGCGCACCCAGATCTTGCCTGCCGGCGTGAGGCCGGCGGCGGCCATGAACTCGACCACGGCGGCGTCGAGGCTGGCCTTGCTTCCCTTCTTGCCGAGCGCGGAGAGGGCGGGATAGCGGGCCGCGCCGTCCTCCTCCTCGCGGGCGATGAGCTCGGCGCCGGCGACTTTCAGGTACTCGCCGATCGACTCGAGCTTCTTGCGGAGCGCCGCCGGCGAGTCCTTGCCCAGGTAGTTGTCCAGGCTGCGGCCGAGCGCGCCACCGCCGTCCCCGACGATGGGGCCGACCGCGACGTCGGGCGCGGCGAGCACGGCCACGTCCTCGAGGCCGAAGCCCGGGAACTCCGCGGACCGGACGCCCAGCGCGGTGTGCGCCCATTGCACCCCGGCGATGCGTGTGATCGCGCCGATCTCGTCTTCGGAAGCACCCTGGAACACGGGCGTCTTGGCTTCGAAGCCGAGCAGTTCGCAGACCCAGCCGAGGTGCGTCTCCAGGATCTGCCCGACGTTCATGCGGCTGGGAACGCCGAGCGGGTTCAGCACGATCTCGACGGGCATGCCGTTGGGCAGGAACGGCATATCCTCCTCGGGCACGATGCGGGCGATGATGCCCTTGTTGCCGTGCCGGCCGGCCATCTTGTCGCCCACGCTGATCTTGCGCTTCTCGGCGACGTACACCTTGACCAGCTGGACCACGCCGGGCGATAGCTCGTCCGGCTGGAAGACCTTGTCGATCTGCTCCTCGGTCTTCTCGCGCACACGGTCGATCCGGGTCCGCGCCTCCGTGATCAGGCGACGGATCCGCTCGCTGGCCTCGCGGTTCTGTACCTTGAGCGTGGTGAGGTCGACCTCGGACAGGTCGATCTCGTCCAGCACCTTGGCCACCAGCTTCGTGCCCTCGTCGAGGAACGGCTCCACCGTGCCGCGCTTGAGCATGAGCGTGACCGTCTGGCCGGCCAGCAGACCGCGCAATTCCTCGTCGCGCGCCTCGCTGATTCGCTGGATCTCCTCACGCTCGTAGGAACGGAGCTGGCCGATCTTCTCGCCGCGCTCCTTCTCGAGCAGCGGGTCATCGATGCGACGGCTGAAGACCTTCACATCGATGATCGTGCCCTCCATCCCGGGCGGGACCTTGAGCGAGGAGTCCTTCACGTCCTTGGCCTTCTCGCCGAAGATCGCGGTGAGCAGCTTTTCCTCGGGCGAGAGCTCGGTCTCGCCCTTGGGCGTAATCTTGCCGACCAGGATGTCGCCTGCCTTGACCCGGGCGCCGATGCGCACGATGCCGCGCTCGTCGAGGTGGGTCAGGCTCTCTTCCGCGACGTTCGGGATCTCACGCGTGATCTCCTCCATCCCGCGCTTGGTGTCCCGGACGTGCAGCTCCAGCTCCTGGATGTGGATCGAGGTGTACGCGTCTTCCTTGACCAGCTTCTCGCTGATCACGATCGCGTCCTCGAAGTTGTGGCCATACCATGGCATGAAGGCGACGACCACGTTCCGGCCCAGGGCAATCTCGCCGTGGTCCGTCGACGCGCCGTCCGCGATGATGGCGCCGGCATCGACCTTCTCGCCGTGGTGCACCAGTGGCCGCTGGTTGATGGCCGTGTCCTGGTTCGTGCGCCAGTACTTCTTCAGCTTGTAGCGGTCGTACTGCGCCAGCTTGGCCAGCGGCTCGTCGTCGTGGCCCGGTCCGGCGCTGCCGGTGTCGATGATGATCTCGTCGGCCGTGACGCGCTGCACGACGCCGGCGCGGCGAGCGAGAATGACGGCGCCGGAGTCGCGGGCGACCTTCTCCTCGAGGCCGGTGCCCACGAGCGGGGCGTCCGGGTAGAGCAGCGGCACCGCCTGGCGCTGCATGTTGGAGCCCATGAGCGCACGGTTCGCGTCGTCATGCTCGAGGAACGGGATGAGCGCGGCGGCGACCGACACGAGCTGGTCGGGCGCCACGTCCATGTAGTGGATCTCGGCCGGCGGCAGCAGCGGGAAGTCGCCCTTGTGCCGGCAGAGCACGAACTCGTTGCGGAAGGTGCCGTCCTCCTTGAGCGGCGCGTTGGCCTGGGCCACCGTCTGCTCTTCCTCGGTGTTGGCATCGAGCCAGACGATCTCGTCGGTCACGCGCCCGTCCACGACCCGGCGGTAGGGCGTCTCGATGAAGCCCAACTCCGAGATGCGGGCGTACGTCGTCAGGCTCGTGATCAGCCCGATGTTCGGACCTTCCGGCGTCTCGATCGGGCACATCCGGCCGTAGTGCGAGTAGTGCACGTCGCGAACTTCGAAGCCGGCCCGCTCGCGGGTGAGGCCGCCCGGGCCGAGCGCCGACAGGCGGCGCTTGTGGGTCAGCTCCGCCAGCGGGTTGGTCTGGTCCATGAACTGGCTCAGCTGGCTCGATCCGAAGAACGCCTGGATGACTGCACTGACCGTGCGCGCGTTGACCAGGTCGTCGATGTTGATCTTGTCGACGTCCGTGGTGATCGACATCCGCTCCTTGACCAGCCGCGCCATGCGGGAGAGGCCGACCGAGAACTGATTGGCGATCAGCTCGCCCACCGACCGGATGCGGCGATTGCCGAGGTGGTCGATGTCGTCGACGTAGCCACGCCCCTCGTTCAGCTCGATCAGGTAGCGGATGATCTCGATGAAGTCGCGCTGCGTCAGCACCGTGTTGCTGAGCGGATCGTCCGTGCCCAGTCGCTGATTGATCTTGTAGCGGCCGACCCGACCCAGGTCGTAGCGCTTGGGGCTGAAGAAGATCCGCTCCAGCGCCAGGCGCGCCGTGTCCACGTTGGGAGGATCGCCCGGGCGCAGCAGGCTGTAGATCGCGCGCAGCGCCTCTTCCTCGTTCGAAGTGGGATCCTTCTTGAGCGTGTTCTTGAGCAGCGGGCTGTCGCCACCCCGGTTGTCCCGGCTGCTGAAGGCGTGGACCTTGTCGATGCCGGCGCGAAGCAGACGGCCGTGCAGCTCGGGCGTCAGCTCCTCGGCGATCTCGGCGATGACCTCGCCCGTTTCCGGGTCGGCCACGTCGGCCGCCAGCAGCACGCCCACCGCCTCGCGCCGCTGCCGACCCTCCGCCTCTTCCTCGACGATCTCGATCTCACGCGAGTCGTAGAACAGGCGCAGGATCGACTCGTCCGTGGAATAGCCGAAGGCGCGCAGCAGCGCGGTCGCCGGAAACTTCTTCTTCTTGTCGATGTGGACGAAGATCACGTCATGGATGTCGATCGTGAATTCGACCCACGAGCCGCGGAACGGGATGATGCGCGAGCTGTGGAGCTTCGAGCCGTTGGGATGGATGTTCTCCTCGAACACCACGCCGGGCGAACGGTGCAGCTGGCTGACGATGACGCGCTCGGACCCGTTGATGATGAACGTGCCGAGGTCGGTCAGCAGCGGCAGGTCACCGAGGTAGACTTCCTTCTCGATGATGTCCTTGGGCCGGCGCTCGGCGCCCTCCACCTCTTCCCACACGATCAGGCGGAGCGTGGCCTTGAGGGGCGCGGCGAAGGTCATGTCGCGCTCGATGCACTCCTCGACGGAGTACTTCGGCTCGCCCAGCGAATAGGACACGTACTCGAGCGAGAAGCGCTCGTTCACGTCGGAGATCGGGAATACCTCGTTGAACACCCGCTCCAGCCCGACATCGGCTTTTTCGCCGCTCTCCGTCTCCGAGGCGAGCAGCGTCTGAAAGGCGCGGACCTGGATGTCGAGCATGTTGGGCATCGGCATGGCCGGCGGCAGCTTCGAGAAGCTGATCGCGGGCAGCCGGGACAGCCCGTCGGCCGACGCCTTGCCATTGGCGCGGCCATTCGTCCCGTTCTTTCTGGAAGCCAAACGGTTACCCCTCCTCAGGCCCTGCGGCCCGGGAAACAAGCGCAGAAACCCCCGGCCTACCGAGGCGGCGGGGAGATTCTCGTTCCGGATCGAATTGTAGGTTGCGGCTCGTTCTCTTCATGGCCACTCCCGGCGAACTGAAGATCGCGTGAACCCGGGAGGGCGGAGGCCGGACCGGAATGTCCGGCTCCGCCGCCCGGGGCACGGACTACTTCAGTTCGACGGTCGCGCCCTGGTCTTCAAGCTTCGCCTTGATCTGCTGGGCCTCTTCCTTGGTCAGGGCCTCGCGCACCGCGTTGGGCGCGTTGTCCACCAGGTCCTTGGCCTCCTTGAGGCCGAGGCTGGTCACCTCGCGGACGACCTTGATCACCTGGATCTTCTTGGCGCCGGCGGCCATGAGGACGACGTCGAACTCCGTCTTCTCCTCGACCGCGGGCGCCGCGGCGGCACCGGCCGCAGCCGCCGCCGGAGCCGCCATGACCGCCGTGACGTTGAATTTCGTCTTGAACGCCTCGACGAAATCCGCCAGCTCCAGGACGGTCATGTTGCCGATGGCATCCAGCAGCTCTTCTTTGTTCGCCATGGTCGCTTCTTCCTTTGGTCCGGAATGGGTGGATTGACCGTTTTTCCGAATCGGCTATTCCGCGGCCGGTACGGCCGAGCCGTCTCCCCCGCGTTCCTCGCGCAGGGCATCGAGCAGGCCGGCCATTTCCTGAAGCTTGGCCTGCAAAACGAACACGAATTCCGAGAGCGGGGCCTGCATCGCGCCGGCCAGCTCCGCCAACAACTGGTCGCGACCGGGCAGGCGGGCGAGCCGCTCCACGTCGGCAGCCGCCAGGACGCGTCGATCGACGACACCCGCCTTGATCACCGGCCGGTTGTCGTGTTCCCGGGCGAAGTCGGCGAGCGCCTTGATGGGCGCGACCGGGTCGCCCGGTGCGATGACGAGACCGGTGGGGCCGCGGAAGAACTCCGCGATCCCGGGCACGTCGAGGCCTCCGAGGGCGCGCTCGGCGAGCGTGTTCTTGACCACGAGGTACTCGCCGCCCTCGCGGCGCAGCCGCGCCCGGAGGTCGGTCATCCGCTTGACCGTCAGTCCCACGAAGTCCGTCAGGTAGAACGCGCTGGCAGTACCGAGTTTGGTGGCCAGCTGTTCCACCGCCTCCTGCTTCTTCTGCAGATTCATCGGGCACCCGCCCGTCGGTAGAGGTTCGGATCGATGCGGACGCCGGGTCCCATGGTGCTCGACACGGTGACGCTCCGGATATAGGTGCCCTTCGCGCTGGAAGGCTTGGCCCGCACTACGGTGTCCATGAACGCGTCGAGGTTCGCCGTGAGGTTCTCGATGGGGAACGAGACGCGGCCGATGGCGGCGTGCAGATTGCCGGTCTTGTCGACGCGGAACTCGATCTTGCCCGCCTTGATCTCGCTCACGGCCTTGGCCACGTCGAAGGTGACGGTGCCGGCCTTGGGCGAGGGCATGAGGCCGCGGGGCCCGAGGATGCGGCCGAGCTGGCCGACCTGGCCCATGACATCGGGCGTCGCCACGGCGACGTCGAAGTCGGTCCAGCCTTCTTTCACCTTGGCCACGTGCTCGAGACCGATGAAGTCGGCGCCGGCTTCCTCGGCCTCCTTCACCTTGTCGCCCTGGGCGAAGACGAGGACGCGCACCGTCTTGCCGGTGCCGTGCGGCAGGACGACGGTGCCGCGTACGACCTGGTCGGCGTGGCGTGGGTCGACGCCGAGACGCACGGCGATCTCGACGGACTCGTCGAATTTCGCGAACGCCTTGGTCTTGACCAGATCGAGCGCGGTCGTGGCGCTCTCCATGGGGGTGTCGCGGCGCGGCACACCGTTCAACGCCTTGCTGTACTTCTTGCCCCGTTTCGGCATCAGTCGACCACCTGGAATCCCATCGAGCGGGCGGTGCCCTCGATCATCCGCATTGCCGACTCGACGCTGGCCGCGTTCAGGTCGGGCGCTTTCAATTCGGCGATCTCACGGACCTGCTGGCGCGAGACCTTCGCAACCTTGTCCCGGTTGGGCGCGGCCGAACCCTTCTCCATCCCGGCTGCCTTCTTGAGCAGCACCGCCGCGGGCGGCGTCTTGGTGATGAACGTGAAGGTCCGGTCCGCGAACACCGTGATTTCCACGGGAATGATCAGACCGGCCTGGCTCTGCGTCCGCGCGTTGAACTGCTTGCAGAACTCCATGATGTTGACGCCGTGCTGGCCGAGCGCAGGCCCGACCGGCGGCGCCGGATTGGCGGCGGCGGCGGGGACCTGGAGCTTGATGAAGCCCGTGACTTTCTTTGCCATGCCGTCAGTATCCCTTCAACTGGGTGTAGTCGAGCTCGACCGAGGTCGGCCGTCCGAACAGACTGACCTCCACCTTGACCTTGCCCTTGTCGTGGTAGACCTCCTGGACCGTTCCCGTGAAGTCGGTGAACGGACCTTCCGTCACTTCCACGACCTGCCCGGGCCGGAAGGGGATCTGCTCCTTGGCCTCGACCTCCTCCTCGACCGGCGCGAGTCCGAGGATCTTGTTGATCTCGTCATCGCGCAGCGGTTGGGGCTCGGCGCCGGGTCCGACGAACTTGATGACGCCCTGGATGTTGTTGATCAGGTGCACGGTGCGCTGGTTCTTGCGCATGCGGACCAGCACGTACCCGGGATAGAGCCGGCGAGTCACGGTCACGCGCTTGCCGTTCTTGATCTCGACGACATCCTGGGTCGGCACGAGTGCCTCCTGGACGTCCTTGTCCTCGGGCGCCTCACCGGGCTCTTCCGCGATGCGGTGCTCGATGAGCTTCTTCACCTTGTTCTCGTGGCCGGAGTACGTCTGGATCGCGTACCAGCGGGCGTCATCACTCATGGTTCAACCGCCCGCGAACAGGTTCATGATGAAGCCCAACACGCCACGTACGACCAGGTCCATCAGGAAGATGATCAGGGACACGATAATGACGAAGACGATGACCACGACCGTCGAGTTCTTCAACTGCGGCCAGTCCGGCCACGTGACCTTCTTGATCTCGTCGACGACTTCCTGCGTGAAGCCGCGCGTACGCTGGATTATGGAAGCCATGCGCTAACCCCTGCCCGGCGGGTGCGGCCCGCGGCCGCTACCGGGTCTCCTTGTGCGCCGTGTGCTTGTTGCAGCGCGGGCAGTGCTTCTTCCACTCCACGCGCTCCGGGTGCTTGCGCTTGTTCTTCGTCGTGAAATAATTGCGCTCCTGGCACTCCGTGCACGCCAGGATGACCTTTTCTCGCGGCATGGTTCGTCCTCCCCGGCCCGGTCGCTACTCGATGACTTCGGTGACGACGCCGGCGCCCACCGTGCGCCCGCCTTCCCGGATCGCGAAGCGCAGTTCCGTCTCCATCGCGATCGGGCTGATCAGCGTGATCTCCATCTGCACATTGTCTCCCGGCATCACCATCTCCACCCCCGCCGGCAGCTGCACCGCCCCCGTCACGTCCGTCGTCCGGAAGTAGAACTGCGGTCGATAGCCGTTGAAGAACGGCGTGTGCCGCCCTCCCTCGTCCTTCGTCAGCACGTACACCTCCGCCATGAACTTCGTGTGCGGCGTGATCGATCCCGGCTTCGCCAGCACCATCCCCCGCTCGATCTCGTCCTTCCCCACACCCCGCAGCAGCAGCCCCACGTTGTCCCCCGCAAACCCCTCGTCCAGAAGCTTGCGGAACATCTCCACGCCCGTCACCACCGTCTTCTTCACCGCCCCCAGACCCACCAACTCCACTTCCTCCCCCACCTTCACCTTGCCCCGCTCGATCCGGCCCGTCGCCACCGTCCCCCGGCCCGTGATGCTGAACACGTCCTCCACCGGCATCAGGAACGGCTTGTCCACCTCCCGAACCGGATCCGGGATGTAGCTGTCGATCGCATCCATCAGCTCCCCGATGCTCCGGTTCCACTCCTCCGACTCCGGGTTCTCCAGCGCCTTCAGCGCGCTCCCCCGGATCATCGGAATGTCATCCCCCGGAAACTCGTACTCGCTCAGCAGCTCCCGCACCTCCAGCTCCACCAGGTCCAGAAGCTCCGGATCGTCCACCATGTCCACCTTGTTCAGGTAGACCACGATGTAGGGCACGTTCACCTGCCGAGCGAGCAGAATGTGCTCCCGCGTCTGCGGCATCGGGCCGTCCGCCGCGCTCACCACCACGATCGCCCCGTCCATCTGCGCCGCACCCGTGATCATGTTCTTCACGTAGTCGGCGTGGCCCGGACAGTCCACGTGCGCGTAATGACGGTTCGCCGTCGAATACTCCACGTGCGCCGTCGCAATCGTGATCCCCCGCTCTCGCTCTTCCGGCGCCTTGTCGATGTTGTCGAACGACACGAAGTCCGCCAGCCCCTTCTTCGCCTGGACCTGCGTGATCGCCGCCGTCAACGTCGTCTTCCCGTGGTCCACGTGCCCGATCGTTCCCACGTTCACGTGCGGCTTGGTCCGCTCAAACTTCGCCTTCGCCATGGCGTCCTCGGCTGATGGTCGGTCGCTCGTTGATGCCCGTCGGGCGCGTACCGCCGCCCGGTCTCGTCATCTTCGTGGTCGGCGGCGCGAGGCCGGCGACAGTTTCATTTCGGGGCGCGCGTCCCGGGGAAACCGGCACGGGCCCTTGTGAGGCGGGTGCACCCGGATTGCGCGCGGATGCGCGAAGCCGGCCTGCAGTCGTCGCAGTGGTTCAGCCCGCCCGATTCTGTCCGGTGGTGGTCAATGCACGGCAGGCTGCCGCGGGTATGCTCCCACCGACCGGAGTCCGGGGCCGGAGAATCCGGATCCGGAACAGACTAGCAACATACAGGGGGGTCCGGAAAACGTCAACCGGCGCGGGCGCGCGGGATCGAGCGGGTGGCGGCCGGGGTCCGGCCGCGCCGGGAGGCGATGAACAGGAAGTGGTGCGTGCAGAAGCGGCAGTAGCGGAGGCGGAGCCGGGGAAAGATGGAGCTGAGCAGGAAGACGTGGTCGGAGCGGGCGAAGGGCTCCATGGTGTCGGTGGAGGAGCAGAAATAGCACATGGGCACCCGCTCGCCGGAGTCGGCTTCTCGCGGCTGGCGCTCGGGGGCGTCGGGATTGATCGCGTCGGTCATCGGCGCTCGGGTTGTGGGCGGATCCGGGGTGGGCCGGTTGGCTACCGGTCGGCCCCGTTTCGGCCGTTGTCAGGGCACGGAAGCAAGCGGGCGGCCGGAAGACCGCCGGGCGTATCCTGAAATCGCAAGAACATTACAACACAACGGTTTGGCACATGCGACACGGGCAATCCCGACCTCTCGCGGGGACAGTCCGTGTGGCGCCTCGCCGTCACGCGTACGCGCGGGCACCACACCACAGGACGCGTCACAGGACGCGTCGCCTGTCCCCATCGTCTCCCGATCGTCCGCACCTGACCACCTGCGGGCGGCGGTCCGCACACGCGCGCCGCCGTCCTCCTGCGACCGGCGCCCCGGACCGAACCCGGCCGGGTCCGGGCGGGCGTCAAACCCGCTACTGGTAATCATATCGAGGGGGCGGCCCGGATGCCATTGGCGTCGCACGGGCAGGTATGAGGACGGGCCCATCGACCGGGCCCGGGGCATGCGCCGCGGGGGGCGATCCGGGGAGGAAGATCCGACCCTGTCTCGGGATATTCCGGGTTCCGTACCCGGCCAGACAACTGGATGGACCGGGAGAATTGGCCAGCCGAAAAGCCGTTCGTTCCCCTCGTCGTCCCGGGGAAATCCTTACAGGTCCTGGTGAAAGGTCGCGGGATGTTCCGGACTGCGTCCAACCGCTTAGCCGTGTACAGTGGTGGAGAGGAGGGGGCATGGGAGAACTGGCAAAGGTGTTCAAGGCGCTCTCGGACGAGACCCGGCTCACGATCCTCGGCCTGGTCTTCGCGCACGGTCCACTGTGCGTGTGCGAAGTGGAGCAGATCCTGGGGATCACGCAGTCGAAGGCGTCGCGTCACCTTCGGTACCTTCGCGACGCGGGGGTGCTGGAGGACGAGCGTGACGGCCTGATCGTGAACTACCGGTTGCCGACGGCGACGGGACCGGAGGTGTCGGCGGTGCTGGTTCTGGTGCGGGGTCTGCTGGCGAGCCGGCGTTTGCCGGAAGCCCGGGATCGGCTGATCGGGATTCGCGCCGGCCGTCGGGACGACGTTGGAAGGCGGCGGCAGGCGGAGCCGGCCGCGCACGTGTGAGGCACGGGGATGAAGGCGACGATCGCGGACCCGGGAATCGAGGTGGAGACGACGGCGCCGGAGCGGGCCGTCGGTGATGGGGAAGGCATGGAAGCGGCCGCGCCGCCGCCGGTAGCGGAGGGGAGGTCCGGCTGGGGCGCGGCGATCGTCGCGGGCTGGAAGGCGCGCCGCTCGGAGCCGGGCGCCACGGAGTGGTCTCGCGAGTGGAAGCCGCTGGCGTGGATTGGCGCGGTGTTCGTGGCGTTCTACTTCCTGCCGGTGGGTACGGCACGGTTCGACGCTGCGGTCTCGGAGTCGCTGGCGCTGACGCGCTGGTACGCGCGCGAGCACGTGCTGCTGTGCCTGGTGCCCGCGTTCTTCATAGCGGGCGCGATCTCGGTGTTCCTCGACCCGCAGGCGGTGCTGAAGTATCTGGGACCGCGGGCGCGGAAGCCGGTGGCGTACGGGGTCGCGTCGGTGTCGGGGACGCTGCTGGCGGTGTGTTCATGCACGGTGCTGCCGCTGTTCGGCGGGATCTACGCGAACGGCGCGGGTCTCGGACCGGCCTCCGCGTTCCTGTATTCGGGCCCGGCGATCAACGTGCTGGCGATCGTGCTCACGGCGAAGGTGCTGGGGGTCAGCATCGGCATCGCGCGCGCGGTGGGCGCGGTGGTCTTCGCGCTCGTCATCGGGTTGCTCATGCACGTGGTCTTCCGGCGCGATGAGCTGCGCCGCGCCGACCAGTGGCTGGCCGCGCCTCACGACGACGGGAGCGTGAGGCCGCTCTGGCAGACCGCCGTGTTCTTCGGCACGATGGTGGCGGTGCTGGTTTTCGCGAACTGGGGGACGCCGACCGCGCAGACGGGCGTGTGGCACGCGGTGTACGTGGCGAAATGGAAGCTGGTCGCCGGGTTCGGCCTGGTGCTGGCGTACGCCCTCGTGCGGTGGATCGGGATGCGCGCCGTCGAGGTGGGGGCCGTCGCGATCGTGACGCTCGGCCTCGCGCTGGCCGTGCCGCACCATCCGGCGGTCACCTTCGCGGCCGCGGTCATCGGACTCTCCTTGATCACCAGTACGAGCGGCGGCGAAGCGGGCCGGTGGTTCTCCGCCTCGTGGGGCTTCGCCAGACAGATCCTGCCGCTTCTGTTCATCGGGATCCTGGTCGCCGGGCTGCTGCTCGGACGGCCGGGCCACGAGGGGCTCATCCCGGCCGGGTGGGTGGCGCAGGCGGTGGGCGGGAATTCCCTGGCGGCCAACCTCTTCGCGTCGGTGGCGGGCGCGTTCATGTACTTCGCCACGCTCACGGAGGTACCGATTCTCCAGGGCCTGCTCGGGAGCGGCATGGGCCACGGGCCGGCGCTGACGCTGCTGCTGGCCGGTCCGGCGTTGTCGCTTCCCAGCATCCTGGTGATCCGCAGCATGATCGGAACGAAGAAGACGGTGACGTTCCTCGGCCTCGTGGTGGTGATGGCGACGACCGCCGGAATGATCTACGGCGTGCTCGCGTGAGCTCGCCGGCGAAACGCAACGACGGGAAAAGGATGGAGCCAATGAAGGTGCAGATCCTCGGAACCGGGTGCCCGAAGTGCGAGGCGCTCACCCGGAACGTGGAGCGGGCGCTGCAGGACCTCGGCATCGCGGCGGAGATCGAGAAGGTCGACAAGATCGTGGACATCGCCCGTATGGGCGTGATGATGACACCGGGACTCGCGATCGACGGACAGGTGCGGGCAACGGGTCACGTCCTGACGGTGCCGGAATTGAAGGACCTCCTGCAGGCCACGGTTGCGGCTCGCGCCAGCGAGTGACGGAGGGGCAGAGGGGCGGAGGGGCGGAAACACGGAGGCCCGGTCCCTTCTCGAACGGGACCGGGCCTTTCTCACGAGAGCGGGCGATGGGATTCGAACCCACGACCCTCAGCTTGGAAGGCTGATGCTCTAGCCAACTGAGCTACGCCCGCATGCGCATCAACCGATCGGACTCGTGGCAGGTACCGGTCCGACCGTGCAAGAGGTTAACGGCACCCGGCTTCGAAACGCAACACGGGCCGTCCGTCTGAGCCTGTTGGACCTTCACGCCGGCCATCCCGCTCGTGACCGGGACATTCGAGGACTGGCAAGCGCGACATGGCCGCCTGCCTCGCCGTTGTTGCCGGACGCCGAGGCGATCCGGGCGGGGCCGCGCAGAGAAGCGCGGATTTCGGCGGCGGCGAGAGGCCTGGAGAAGAGAAATCCCTGTCCCAGCTCGCAGCCGAGGGCCTGGAGCTTGGCCCGCTGATCACGATCCTCGATCCCTTCGGCGACGGTCTTCAGTCGGAGCGTGTCGCTGAGCATGATGATGGTGCGGGCGAGGGCGGCGTCGTGCTCGCTGATGGCGACAGACTTGACGAAAGCCTTGTCGATCTTGATGACGTCGACGGGAAACCGCTGGAGATAGGCGAGCGATGAGAAGCCGGTCCCGAAGTCGTCAATGGCGAGTCGGACCCCGATGGCTTTCATCCGGCGGAGCCGTTCGAGGTTGAGCGCGCTGTCCCGCATGACCACGCTCTCGGTGATCTCGAGAACGAGCCGCTGGGGGCTGAGGCCGGAGTCGTGGAGGGCCCGGGTGAGATCGGTGGTGAAGTCGGGATGCTCGAGCTGGCGGCTGGAGACGTTGACGTTGACGGTAATCGGCACCGCGGGGAGCATTTGCTCCCAGCGGGCGCCCTCGTGGCAGGCCTCGCGCAGGACCCAGCGCCCGAGCTCCAGGATCACGCCGCACTGTTCCGCGAGCGGGATGAACACGGAAGGCGGGACGTTGCCTCGCAGCGGGTTGCGCCAGCGGACCAGGGCCTCGTAGCCGACGATGGACTCGGTGGCCAGATCGACGATGGACTGGAACTCGAGGGCGAACTCGCTCTTCTGGAGAGCGGTGCGAAGCGCGACTTCCAGATGGGCGCGTTCGAGGAGCGCGGCGTGCATGGCCGGCTCGAAGACGCGATAACAGCCGCGGCCGTCCTCCTTGGCTGCGTACATGGCGACGTCGGCGTTGCGCAGCAGATCGTCGGCATCGCTGCCGTCATCGGCGCGCGCCAGACCGACGCTGGCGCCGAGGTGAACGGCCCGGCCCTCCAGGCTGAAGGGCGTGCGCAGGCTGGCCATGCTGCGCTCGGCAACGCGGATCGCCTCGGCCTGGATCCCATCGAGCAGGATGCCGAACTCATCGCCGCCGAGTCGGGCCACGGTGTCGCAGCCGCGTGTCGTGCGCAGCAGGCGGTCGGCGACCTCGACCAGCAGGCGGTCCCCCGTGGTGTGGCCGAACGTGTCGTTCACCGCCTTGAAGTTGTCGAGGTCGATGAAGAGCACGGCGACGGAGTCGATCGCGTCCGCCGGCCGGCGGAGCGCCTGCTCGACACGCTCGCGAAAGAGCGCCCGGTTGGCCAGCTTGGTCAGGGGGTCACGGAAGGCCAGCAGGGCCAGCTCCTCGTTGCGGACGGCGAGTTCCCGGTGCGCGCCCTGAAGCCGGTTCGCCATGGTGTTCATCCGCTCACCGACCTCGGCCAGCTCGCTGAAGTTCTCGACTTTCACCCGGTGGCCGAGCTCGGCGGCGCCGAACCGGTCGGCCCCGGTCTTGAGTGCGTCGATGGCGCGAATCAGGTCTCGGGAGGTCGACCAGGCCATCAAGCCGAACAGCAGGGTCGAAACCAGGAAGATCGACCAGACCGCGCGGTACCACAGGCGGTTTCCGCCCGTGAACGCGGACTTGGCCAGTTGCACGCGCGAGTCCTGTGCCCGGATCACCGCCGGCAGATCCCGGGTGAGCAGCTCCGCGGCGAGCGGCTCGGCGTGAAGCCCGGCCTCGACGCGGGCAGAATCCTGGTCGCGCCCCAGGTCCCGATAGAACGATGCCCAGGACGAGGCGAGCGAGTCGGTCCGAGCGACGATGCGCAGCAGGGCCGGGTCGTCCGTGTCGGCGAGGGCGCTGGCGAGGTTGTCGCGCCCCGCCGCGATGGATGTGAGGATCCGGCCCTCTTCGGCGGGACCGATTTCGGCGCCGCCTGATCCGAGCAGATCCGTCAGCTGTCGAACCTGTTTGTGCTGGTCCTCGAGCCAGGCCCGGACCTCGTTCAGCGCGCTTTGCCGATCGACCGCCCGCCGAAGTCCTTCGAAGACCCGCTCCCGCCGGGCGTCGCTCCACGATAGGACGCCGATGTTCGCGACCGCGATGGCGACGAGCAGCACGAAGGCCAGCCCCAGACGAGCGCGCAGACTGCGCGGCCGGACCGGGGCGCCGGCAACCCGTTCGGCGCGACTCACGCCGTGCCCCCGGGCCGTACCCGTCGGGGACCGTGCAAAGCGTTCGTCAATGTGCCCTGCAACTCTGGCCCGGTGCCGAAATCCGGAGCCGCTTCCCAGCCGGATCCCAGGAGAAAGAACCGCCGCCGGCCTCCGCGGCGGAGAGCGGACCGTTTCCGGTCTGGGCGGGAAGCGTGTGTACGCTGCCGTCGGGATAGACCAGGCGGACTTCGATGGACCACGCCATGATCGGCGGACCGTCGTCGCCCGGGTCGAGGCGAACGGGAATGGTCACGCTTTCCCCGAACGCGAGCGGCCGCCCGTACGTGACGTCCAGCGAAGGGCCGGGCGTGGTGCTCGTCCGCCCACCCCGGATCTCCATCTTCCCGTGGATCAGACTCGTGGGGCCGGTGCAGAGGGGACCACCCTTCTCGGTGACCCGGTACTCGACATATACGGCGTTGCCCCTGACCTCCTCCTTCTCCTTGACCGCCCCGCTGTTCAGGAACACGATCCAGTCATACGATTCGAAGGTCCAACCCTCGGGCAGCCGGAACAGTCTGGAGACGGTCGCGGGACCGTCACACCGGTCGTTGGCCTCTCTCAACTCCCCGGCGTCCCACACGATCTCCTGAACGACCGAACGCGTGGTCGAGACCCGGTAGTGGACCCGGAACGGCGCGGCCGGCAGCACGGCGATCGAGGTCGCCACGCTGGAAGATCGGCAGAAGAACAGGAACCTGCGGCGTCGCAGGCGGACCGAGATGTCGTAGACCCCGGCCTCTTCCAGGGGCGGAATCTCGACGTCGATGTTTCCTTCCGCCCGGCTCGATGCCTCCAGCTCGATCGGCGGCGCGTCGCCGGGGCCCGCGATGCTGGCGGTAGCGCGGCCGCAATCGTCGCTGTCGAGGTTGGCGCCTGCGAACGAAAGCGCGTACGCCGCCCCGGCCCGTATGGGGTAGGGGAACTCGCCGTCTGCGCTTTCCACGCGCAGGATGCGTGGGCCATCGCTCGACCAGCTCCCGGCATCCCCGACGGTGCGATGGATGTTCTCACGGAACGCCGCGAGCAACGCCGACACCTCCTCGCGCACGCACGTTCCGAGGGTCGTCACGAGATCCTCGGCAAGGAGCACCGCGGTGAAGCCGCGCCGCGCCGGCTCTTCCCGGCTCCCGCGAAGTCCGGCGAGCGGCAAATCGAGGCTGTCCCGGAAGACGGTGTCGAGCTGCTCGGCCAGACCGCGCAGGTCCGCCACGGCCAGGGAGGCCGGATCCCGGAGCTCGGCGCCCGCGTGTTCAACGATGCCGTCGATCGCCGAACGGAGCCGTTCGACCAGCCGGCCGGCCGTAAGGCTCGAATCGGCCTCGAGACCGGGTCGCTGGGCAACCGCCGGCCTGGCCTGGGATAGAGCCAGGATGATCAGGGCGATCGCGGGCAATACGATCTTTCGCATGGCCTCTTGCCTGACGCAGCTGCCATTCGTGGCTTGAACACTTCACCCGGAGTTGGTCGCACCCGATCACCGCCCGGGGTGCCCAGCCTTCCGGGACGCACTGGCGTCACTCTGCACCTAGGATCGTCAGCATGCCGACAGCAGTTGACCGCGCGCCGGGGCAGGGCCATCGGCCCGGCTGGCCGACCGGGGGTCTTGAACTGCCTCGCAGCCGGGTGGGGTCGGAAGCGAACTCGCGGGCGCGGCCTCCTCAGCCGGGACCGGGCCGCCAGCCGAGCGTGAGCAGCAGCGCGAAGAAGCCGACGACGTAGGCGACGGCGACGTACCAGCCGGCGGTCACCCAGCTGCCGACGGACTTCGCTTCCGGGAACATGTTGGAGAGCGCGACGCCGGCGGAGGAGCCGAACCAGACCATGGACCCGCCGAACCCGACGGCGAAGGCGAGGATGCCCCAGTCGTAGCCTCCCTGCTGGAGCGCCAGCGCGGTGAGCGGGATGTTGTCGAAGAAGGAGGAGACGACGCCGAGGCCGAACGCGGTGTGCCAGGACGCGTGTGGCAGCGTCTCGACCGGCATGAGCGACGCGCTGGTGACGAGCGAGAGCAGGAACGCGCTGGTGCGGAGCGCGGCGGGGATGAGGCTCCACACGGGGCGCCGCAGCGCGGCAGTGACGAGAAGCGCGAGCACGACGGCCACGCCAATGAAGGGGAAGCGGTCGGCGGCGGCGGAGAAGCGCAGATTGACCGTGACGTTGGTGGCGACTGCGGCGACGAGCACGACGATGACGACGAAGACGCGTCCCCAGTCGATCGTCGTCCCGGGCGAGGGATCGCGGATGATGGGTGAGTACTTCTGCTGGACGATGGCGGCCGGGATGCCGCAGACGAAGAGCGCGATGGCGGCCGCAATGTAGGCGTGCACGACGTCGATGGGGTGCACGCCGGCGATCCACATGATGGTGGTGGTGGTGTCGCCGATGACGCTGCCGGATCCGCCGGCGTTGGAGGCGGCGACGATGGCGGCGAGGTAGCCAATGTGGACGCGGCCGCGGAAGAGGGTGTGGGCGAGCGCGCCGCCAATGAGCGCGGCCGCAATGTTGTCGAGAAAGCTGGACAGCACGAACACGATGCCGAGCAGGGACAGGGCGCCGGTCCAGTTGTCGGGCAGGTAGCGCGGCAGCATGGCGGGGACGCGGCTGTCCTCGAAGTGGCGCGACAGCAGGGCGAAGCCGATGAGCAGGCAGAGCAGGTTGATGAGGATGACCCACTCGTGCTCGAGGTGGTGCAGCAGACCGGGCACGCCGGTCCCCTCGCTGAAGCCGGTCACGAGCAGCTTGTAGAGGACAATGGCGATGAGCCCGCTGGCCGCGACCTGCAGGGTGCGGTCGTGGAAAAGCGCCACGCCCAGGAGCGTGACGCCGAAGAGGATGAACTCGATGCGGACGCCCAGCAGTGCGGGGGCGACGAGGCTTGCGGTAGTCATGTTGCCGGATGCCATCCCACGGTGAGCATCATCACGAAGAAGCCGACGACGTACGCGGCGGCGACGAACCAGCCGGCGGTCACCCAGGCGCCGACGGACTTCGCCTCGGGATACATGTTGGAGAGAGCGACGCCGGCGGAGGACCCGAACCAGACCATGGAGCCGCCGTAGCCGACGGTGAAGGCGAGGATGCCCCAGTCGTAGCCGCCCTGCTCGATGGCGAGCGCGGTGAGCGGGATGTTGTCGAAGACGGCGGAGACGGCGCCGAGCCCGAAGGCGGAGTGCCAGGAGGCGACGGGCAGCGTCTCGACGGGCATCATCGACGCGCAGGTCACGAGCGCGAGCAGGAAGAGGGCGCCGCGTAACGCGGTCGGCAGCAGGCTCCACTCCGGCTTGCGCGCGGCGGCGGTGACGAGCAGGGCCAGCACGACGGCGACGCCGATGAACGGGAAGTGGTCGGCGGCTTCGGGGAAGTGGAGGTTGACGGTCACGTTCGTCGCGATGGCGGCGACCAGCACGACGACGACGACCCCGACACGGCCCCAGTCAATGCGGGTCCCGGGAGATGGGTCCGCGACGATGGGCGAGTACTTGTCCTGCAGGAACGACGCGGGGATCCCGAGCACGACAAGCGCGGTGGCGGCCGCGACGTAGGCGGGCAGCACGTGCAGAGGCGAGATGCCCGAGATCCACATCATGGTGGTGGTCGTGTCCCCGACGACGCTGCCGGAGCCGCCCGCGTTGGACGCCGCGACGATGGCGGCGAGGTAGCCAATGTGGACGCGGCCGCGGAAGAGGGTGTGCGCCATGGCGCCCCCGATGAGTGCGGCGGCGATGTTGTCGAGGAAGCTGGAGAGAACGAAGACGATGCCGAGCATCATCAGCGCGCCGGTCCAGTCATCGGGCAGGTATTTCGGCAGCATGGCGGGCACGCCGCTGACCTCGAAATGATTGGAGAGCAGGGCGAAGCCGAGCAGCAGGCAGAGCAGATTGGCGAGGATGACCCACTCGTGCTCGACGTGGGAGAGCAGGCCGGTCAGTCCGTTGCCCTCGTCGAACCCGGTGAAGATCAGCTTGTAGACGATGATGACGGTGAGGCCGGTGAGCGCGACTTCGAGCGTCTTGTTGTGGAAGAGTGCGACGCCGAGGAGCGTGAACGCGAAGAGCACGAAATCGACGGGTATGTGGAGGATCGTGGGCGACGGTGCCGCGAGCGTGGCGGCCGAAAGCGCGGCCGGCCCGAGGATCAGGGCCAGCGCGGCGGCGGCCAGCGGGGTCAGGCCGCGGCGGATGCGGCCGGTGAAGACGTCGCCCCTCTCAACCATGTCTCTTCTCACGCCCTCCGGTCCCGGCCGCGCGCCGGGACCCGTCCGGGTCCGAATCGGCGGCCGGGCCCACCCCGGCGCCGGGTCGTCAGCTCGGTGTGGGGTGCCAGCCCGTGAGGACCAGCAGCAGGAAGAAGCCGACGACGTAGCCGATCGGCACGAACCAACCGTGCCGCACCCAGGAGCCGACGGACTTGGCCTCCGGGTACATGTTCGAAATGGCGACGCCGGCGGAGGATCCGAACCAGATCATGGACCCGCCGAAGCCGACGGCGAACGCCAGGGTGTCCCAGTCGTAGCCGCCCTGCTGGAGGGCGAGGGCGGTGAGCGGGATGTTGTCGAATACCGAGGAAAGGAAGCCGAGTCCGAGCGCGGTATGCCAGGACGCGCTGGGCAGATCCGCGACGGGCATCATCGACGCGCAGAGCACGAGACTCACCAGGAAGAGCGTCCCGCGGAGCGCGCCCGGCAGGATGCCCCACGCGGGCCGGCGCACGGGCGCGAGCACCAGCAGTGTCAGGGCGACGGCGACGCCGAGGAACGGGAAGCTGTCGGCGAGCTCGGGGAAGCGCACGTTAACGGTGACGTTGGTGACGACCGCGGCGACGAGCACGACGGCGACGACCAGGACGCGCATCCAGTCGATGTGGACGACGTGGTCGGGATCGCGCAGAATGGGCGCGTGGCGCTGCTGGATGATCGCGGCGGGTACGGCGATGATCGCCAGCGCACCGAAGGCCGCGATGTACGCGGGCAGCACGGTGAGTGGCGAAATGCCGGAGATCCACATCATGGTGGTCGTGGTGTCACCGATCACACTACCCGCGCCGCCGGCGTTGGCGACGGCGACGAGGCCGGCGAGGTAGGCGATGTGGACACGGCCCTTGAACACGGTGTGTGCGGTGGCGCCACCGATCAGCGCGGCCGCGATGTTGTCGAGGAAGCCGGACAGCACGAACACGACGATGAGCAGCCATAGCCCGCCCGTCCAGTTGTCGGGCAGGTACTTCGGCAGCGCCGCCGGCACCTCGCTATCCTCGAAATGGCGCGAGAGCAGGCCGAATCCCATCAGCAGAAAGAACAGGTTGGCCAGGATCACCCATTCGTGTTCGACGTGCAGCAGGAAGCCCACCACGCCCCCGTGCTCGCCGAACCCGGCGAACAGGATCTTGTAGAGCGTGATCGCGGTGAGGCCGGTGAGCGCGACTTCCAGGGTGCGGTGATGGAAGAGCGCGACGCCCAACAGGGTCAGACCGAACAGGACGAAGGCGAGCGGCACACCCGCGATGCGAATCGGACCGGCGAGGGTCGCGGCCCGGGCTCCCTGCGGCAGCAGCAGGATCGCGGCCATCGCCAGTGGCGCGACCCCGCGTGTCGCGCGCAGGCCCCAGGAACTCGATGGGCTCCGGCTCGGTCCTCGCATTCGTAACTTCCGTCCTGAGTCGCTCGGGAGTGGGGAACGGGTCGGCGCCGCCCGGGCTGTCCCGGCCAGCGGCGACTCCCGCAGAGTCCATCGCGGCGGCGGGGCGGTATCTTGCACGCAAACGGGCAGGCGAGCAAGGGTGCAGGCGGTCGCCACGCCCCTGAAACGGGACAGATCCGATTCCGGAGGCACGCGCGTCGCGCGATGTGATGGAATGTCCCGGCGACATTTCCAGCGGAGGTGACCGGTGCGTGTACGGATGTGGATGACGCGTGACATCGTGGAGGTGAGGCCGTCGACGCCGGTCTCGGCGGCGGCGCGGCTGATGGTCCGCCGTCGCATCCGGCACCTGCTGGTGACGGACGGCGCGGCCGACGAACCGGCGAGACTGGTCGGGATCCTGTCGCGGTACGACATCGCGCGCGCGTTCCCGCCGGACGTCAATCCGTTCTCCGCGGATCCGCCACCGCTCGTCCGCCCGATCGGCGAGATCATGAGCCGGCCGGTGGAGACGGTGGAGGCCGACGTCGCGATCGAGGATGCGGCGGGGCTCATGCTCCGCCGCGGCCACCGCGCGCTGCCGGTTCTCGATGGAGGCCGCCTCGTCGGCGTCCTCACGGAGACTGACGTGGTGCGCGCGTTCCGCGGCCAGCTGGGCGCGGATCGCGGCGGAGTCCGGGTCGCGTTCAGCCGGACGCACGACGAGGATGTGCTGGCGCTGGTGGGCGGCTGGGCGCGCGAGCTGCGGCTCCAGGTTTCGAGCTTCGCCGCGTTCGTCGATGACCGCAAGCCCGTGGCGGCCGTCCACCTGCACGGGCCGGACGAGGAGGCGTTCATCGACCGGATCCGGCGGTCGGGGCACGTGGTGCTGGAGGTCTCGCGAGAATCGGCCGAGGGCTGAGGCGGCCTCGCTGAGCCCCGCGTTCGATCGCCTACTCGGCACGCAGCGATCGATTCGGGTCCACGCGCGCGGCGCGGAGCGCGGGGATCGCCGCGCTGATCCCCGTCGTGATGGCCAGCAACGTAACGGCGGCCGCCGCGCTCAACGGGTCGCGGGCGGACACGCCGAACAGCGTCGCCTCCAGCAACGGGCCCGCCCAGAGGGCCGCGACGACGCCGACCACGGCGCCGGTCAGAACGGGCCGCATGCCGGTGGCGACGACGAGGCCCGCAAGCTCCCGGCGGGTGGCGCCGAGCGCGCAGCGAATCCCCATCTCGCGAGTGCGGCGCCTCACATCGAGTGCCACGGCGCCATACACGCCGCAGACGGCGAAGAGGAGCGCGAGGCCGGCGAAGCCGACCAGCAGCGCGGCGACGAAGCGGCTGCGCGCGGTCTGCTCATGGAGGATCGCCTTGCCGGTCGTGGCCTGGCGGAGCGGGATGTCGGGCTCGAGTGAAGCGAGCGAGGATCGGGCCGCGGCGAGGATGGCGGCCGGGTCGCCATCGGCGCGAAGCAGGAATCGCGTGTACGCGCTCGCGCCGCTGCCCGGATGGTAGAGTTGCACGCGGTCCGCGCCATCACGCAGCCCGAGGGAGCGGACGTTCCCCGCTACGCCGACGATGGTGAAGCGGAGCGTGTCGCCGGGGAAATGCAGCACGCGTCCGATCACGTCGCCCCGGCTCCGGGCGAACGCCTCGTTCACGATGACGACGCCCGTCTCGTGCGGCTCGAACGCGCGGCCGGCGAGCAGGGGGATGCCGAGCACCCGGAAGTACCCGGCGGGCGCACTCGTGACGGCCGTGAACGCCCGCCCCGAATCGGCCGGCTCCGGCTCACCGTCGAGAACGGGAACGCCGGCACGGACGGAGTAGGCGAGCGGCGGATTCGACGACGACGTCACGCCGGCCACGCCCGGGATCGCCGCCAGCGCTTCGTCGATGCGACGGGAGAAGGCGAGCCGCGCGTCGGTCGTCGGGGCCCGGTCGGCGGGGACCTCGATCGACACCTCGACCAGCTTGTCGAGATCCATACCGGTGTCGACGTGGAGCAGGCCCGCGAAGCTGCGGACGAGCAGGACCGCGCCCACCACGAGCAGCACCGCGAGCGCGGACTGGGCGGCGATGAGCACCGAGCGGAGCGGCGAGCGGCCGCGCGTGTTGCGCGCCTCGCCTGCTCCGCTCAGAAGCACGCGAACCCCCGAGCGCCGTGCCGGAATGAGGGGGACGAGACCCCCGACGAGGGCGGCGATCGCCGACAGCAGAATGGCGAAGCCGAACGCGCGGCGCTCCAGCCCGGTCTCGAAGGATGGGACCGGTCCGCCCGGCTGCATCGCGACGAGGACACGTCCGACGCCCAGCGCCACCACGAGACCGACTGCCACACCGGCCGCGGCCAGCACGGTCGATTCAGCGAGGAACAACCGGGCCAGCCGGGCGCGCGAACCGCCCAGCGCGAGCCGGATCCCGATCTCGCCCGTGCGCGACTCGACCCGGCCGAGGATCAGGTTCACCGCGTTCACGATCGCGACGAACATGAGGACGAGTCCGCCCGCGAACACGAGCCAGAGGCCGCGCACGTAGTCCGCGGCGAGGTAGCCGTACGGCGGGTTGAGCGCGGGCACGGCGTCAGCCCCGCCGAACAACTCGCCGGCGAACTCGCCATCCGTATCGATCCCCCGCAGCAGGTCCGCGAGCTCCGCCTCGACGTCGGCCGCACTCGCGCCCTCGCGCAGCTTCACGAGCACCAGCGCGAATTCACCCGGCGGGCTCTCCGCTTCCGCGGGCAGCACGCGCACCACGTCCGGCGGGCCCTCCGGATCCAGCCGCGCCGATTCCGGCCATACCCCCGCGATCCCGAAGAGGGTGTCGTTCAGCGTCAGCGTCCGTGACGTCACCGCCGGATCCGATCCGAACGTGCGCCGCCAGTACCGCTCCGACACCATCACGGCCGGCGGCGCGGCGGACGAGGCGTCCGCCGGGCCAAGCACCCGCCCCACCCGCGGCCGGATCCCCAGCATCGACGGCATGCCGCCCGAGATCCCGAGCACGTCCACCAGCTGCGCCTGGCCTGCTCCCGTGCGCACCGCCGACATCGTCCGGTACACCTCGATCCGCTCCACCGTCCGCGAGCCCGAACGCCACCGGTCGATCACGGCCTGTGGCGGCGCCAGCTGCCAGCCCCGATCCACCAGCCGGATCGCGACGTACGCCATCCGGTCGCCGCCCGGATACGGCAGCGGACGAAGGATTGCACGGTCCAGCGCGCCGTAGACCGCCGCGCTCGCGCCGATCCCGAGTGCCAGCGTCAGCACCACCAGCGCGGAGAAACCCGGCCGCCGCGCGAGCGACACCACGCCCAGCCGGAAATCGTTCGCCGTCTCTTCCAGTCGCCTCATGCTTCGCCTCCGGCCGCCGCCGCGCTCCACCTGTCGCTCCTGCCGCCATACGACCCGGACCGACCGCACCGCGTCACCGCACAGGTGCGCAAGCGTCCGAACGTATGCACGCGCGGCACCCGCGCCGGACCGCTCCCGCTCCCACCGATGTTGCGCGGCCGCCACGTACGCCTCGCCGTACCGGCTCCGGAACCACCCCGGGTACAGCCGGAGCAGCAGCCGCGCGGCCCGCTTCACGCCACGCGCGCTCCACGGCGCAAACCAGCCCCTCACAGACCCTCCAGCACCCGCTTGTCCAGCGCCGCCTCCACCAGCACGCTCATCCGCTCCGCTTCCGCACGCAACGCACGCGAGCCCCGCGCCGTCAGCCGGTAGTAGCGACGCCGCGGATCGTCATCCGTCGGATCCGGTACCTGCACCGTCTCCCGGATCAGACCGTCCGCCACCAGCTTGTGGAGCGTCCCGTACAACGTGC
>CAWAYJ010000021.1:0-177134 GCA_963786235.1 uncultured Gemmatimonadales bacterium | reverse complement strand
AAGGCCTGGTCCACGGCGCCCATCGGGACCCACGGCCCGCCGTCGATGCTGTACTCGGCCGACTTCGATGTCGGAGCCGCCCGTGGTGCGATCGTCGATCGTCGCGGTCAGGGCGACGACGCCTCCGACCTCCGCGGGATTCGGGCTGGCGGCGATCGGGTCGGCCAGCGGGCCCTCCGTGTCGCCCACGCCGAAGCCGGACAGATCGACGGAGAACGGGATGCCGTTGAGCGTGAAGCTCGACGTCGCCGTCGCGAGGCCGCTGGCGGTCGGTGAGAAGCTGTAGGTGAGCTGGCATGACGCGCCCGGGTTCAGCGCGACGTTCGCGCAGCTCTGCGCCGCGTTGAACGGCCCGCTCACGGCGCCACCCGCGAGCGCCAATGTCACGGCTGCCAATCCCGCGTTCGTGACCGTCACCGCCTGGGACGGCGCGGTCTGGCCGACGTCGATGTCCCCGAAGCTCAGTCCCGTCGGTGTGACCAGGAACTCGTCGCCGACGCCGGTGCCGGAGAAGTCGAGCGTGTGCGGCACGCCGTTCACGGTCAGCGTCGCCGTCGCCGTCGCCGGGCCCGTTGTCGTCGGCTTGAACGCGTAGGAGATCGGGCAGGACTGGCCCGGCGCCAGCGTCGAGCCGCAGCCGTTCACCCCGCCGAACTTGCTCGCCCCTCCGCCCGCGAGGCTCACCGGCACGGTCGCCGTCCCCGTGTTCGTCAGGATCGCCGACTGCGTCGGCGCCGTCGCGCCCACCGGCACCTCGCCGAACTCGAAGCGGGTCGGCGACACAACGATCGGCGGAGTCACGCCCGTGCCGGAGAAATCGAGCGTGTGCGGCACGCCGTTCACGGTCAGCGTCGCCGTCTGCGTCGCCGGGCCCGTTGTCGTCGGCTTGAACGCGTAAGAGATCGGGCAGGACTGGCCCGGCGCCAGCGTTGACCCACAGCCGTTCACCCCGCCGAAAACGCCCGCACCGCCACCCGCCAGGCTCACCGGCGCGGTCGTCGTCCCCACGTTCATCAGGATCGCCGACTGCGACGGCGCCGTCGTGCCCACCGGCACCTGGCCGAACTCGAGACGCGTCCGCGACACGACGATCCCGGCCGGCGTGGCGCCGGTCGGGATTCCGGTGCCGGAGAAGTCGAACGTGTGCGGCACGCCGTTCACGGTCAGCGTCGCCGTCGCCGTCGCCGGGCCCGTTGTCGTCGGCTTGAACGCGTAACTGATCGGGCAGGACTGGCCCGGCGCCAGCGTTGACCCGCAGCCGTTCACCCCGCCGAACACGCCCGCACCGCCGCCCGCCAGGCTCACCGGCGCCGGCATCGTCCCCGTGTTCGTCAGGATCACCGACTGCGTCGGCGCCGTCATGCCCACCGGCACCTCGCCGAACTCGAAACCGGTCGGCGACACCAGCACCGGCGGAGCCACTCCCGTGCCCGAGAAGTCGAGCGTGTACTGCACGCCGTTCACGGACAGCGTCGCCGTTTGCGTCGCCGGGCCCGTGGCCGTCGGCTTGAACGCGTAGGAGATCGGGCACGACTGGCCCGGCGCCAGCACCGAGCCGCAGCCGTTCACCCCGCCGAACCCGCCCGCACCCCCGCCCGCCAGGCTCACCGGCAGGCTCGTCGTGCCCACGTTCGTCAGGGTCACCGACTGCTTCGGAGCCGTCGTGCCCACCGGCACCTCGCCGAACTCGAAGCCTGTCGGCGTCACCACGATCTGCGTGGCTACGCCCGTGCCCGAGAAGTCGAGCGTGTACGGCACGCCGTTCACGGACAGCGTCGCCGTCTGCGTCGCCGGGCCCGTGGTCGTCGGGCTGAACGCGTAGGAGATCGGGCACGACTGGCCCGCCGCCAGCGTGGAGCCGGCAGCCGTTCACCCCGCCGAACTCGCCCGCGCCGCCGCCCGCCAGGCTCACGGCGGCCGCGGCGCTTCCGATGTTGGTCAACACCACGGACTGGACCGGCGACGTCGCACCCACCTGGACCTTGCCGAACTCGAGGCCGGTCGGCGTCACGAGGAACTGGGAGGAGATGGTCGCTGGCGCAGAGTTCACCGTGGGCAGCCGGAACGGCCCGAGCGGGTGCGCGGGCACCGTCCCCGGCCCCGTGCCCTCGAGCGGATCCGCCGCCGGTGGCCCGGTCAGAGGCATGTCCCGGCAGCCGGCGACGAGGCCCGACACGAGGAGAACGGTGGAGAAGGTCCTGCCCAGCGTCCTGACGATGCCGTTGCGCGGCGTTCGTAGTCCGGACTTTCCGGCGATCCAGCTCATTGCGGCCCCCTTCGACGGATGGCGGCGGGCCATGCACGTGCCCGCCCGAATGGAGCGGCCCGCGGGCCGCGCGCGACGGCGGACCGTAGCGCGGCCGGCAGGCAGCGATTGAAGTCGCGCGGTCCCGAAGCCGGATACCACGCTGACCGTTTACGCGAGATTCCGTCCGGAAGGGTGCCATGCGGCGGGTCCGGCCCGGGCGGGCCGAGGCTTCATGGGGCTTGTTTCGGATCCGTTCAGCGTTCGCCGGCCGTGAGCCCGTAGACCGGGGACAGCGGGACGTCGAGCGGCCGCGGGTAGAGCTGCCCGCGGCGGTGGATCACCAGGATGGAGGCTGACTCCGTCAGGTTCCGTCCGTTCCCGGGCCGTCACGCCTGCGAGCCACGACGCCGAACTCGACCGCGATCGTGCCCGCTTCCCGGAAGGAGAGCCGCTGATCGATCGTCGCCAGCAGCCCGAGCTCCGTTAACGCAGCCTTCACGACCGCGGTCGCGGACACCTCCAGCAGATCCGCGAGCTCGGCCACGGTCGTCGATTCCCCGAGTACGATTTCCTTCATCCCACCCCCGTTCTCGTGAATCCCCGCTCCCGCTCCCTCCCCCGCAAACGCCTCCGCCTCCGCCCCCGCCACCCGCGTCCGTTCACATGTGGATGACGCGGCCGAGCGACGCGAGCGCAGCCTCCGCAATGGCCTCGGACAGTGTCGGATGCGGATGGATCGCCGCCTCCATCTCCTCGACAGTGGTCTCGAGGTGGCGGCCGAGCACGAACTCGGCGATCAGCTCGCTCGCGCTCGGGCCCACAATGTGCGCGCCCAGCACTTCGCTGTACTTCTTGTCGCGGATGATCTTGATGAAGCCTTCCGACTCGCCCGCCGTGCGCGCGCGGCCGTTCGCGCTCCAGGGGAAGGAGCCGACCTCGATGTCGAGGCCCTTGTCCTTCGCCTGCTGCTCGGTCAGCCCGACGCTGGCGACTTCGGGGTGGCAGTACGTGACGTTCGGGATGTTGCCGTAGTCGACCCAGCCGTGACCCTGCCCGGCGAGGTGCTCGACGAGCTTGATCCCCTCGTGGGACGCCTTGTGCGCGAGGAGCGGTGGACGCGCACAGTCGCCAATGGCGTAGATGCCTTCGGCGGTGGTGCGGAGCTGGTCGTCCACCTTGATGAAGCCTTTCTCCGTCTGCACACCGGCCTTCTCGAGGCCGATGTCGTCGATGATGGGCGCGCGGCCCACGGCGACGAGCACGCGCTCGACCTCGATCGTGTTCTCCTTGCCGTCCTTGCCCTTCACCGTGAGCGTCACGCCGTCCTTGCCGATGTCGGCCTTCTCGAGGCGCGCGCCGGTGAACACGTCCATGCCGCGCTTCTTGTAGGTCTTCTCGACGACGGCGGCGCACTCCGCGTCCTCGAGCGGCAGCACCTGGTCGAGCGCCTCGATGATGGTGACCTTCGTGCCGAACGCGCTGAACACGTCGGCGAACTCCATGCCGATCGCGCCGGCGCCGATGATGCCGAGGCTGGCGGGTGCGGCGCTGGCGAACACGGCGTGGTCGGAGTTCCAGACGCGGTCGCCATCGATCTTGAGGATGGGCAGCGACTTTGCGCGCGAGCCCGTGGCGAGGATGATGTGCTTCGCGGAGATCGTGCGGTCGCCGTCCTTGCCGCTTACCACGACCTTGCCGCCGCCCGCGAGCCGGCCCCAGCCGGTGACCGTCTCGATCTTGTTCTTCTTGAAGAGGAAGGCGACGCCGCGCGAGCCCTGGTCGGCGACTTTCTTCGCGCGCTTCGACGCGGTGCCGAGGTCGAGCTGCACGTCGCCGACCGTGATGCCGAAGTCCTTGAGGCCGGGCATCTTCTTCGCGTATTTCGCGCTCTCGAGCATCGCCTTGGTCGGGATGCAGCCGACGTTGTTGCAGACGCCGCCCAGCTTGTCGGCCTCGACGCAGGCGACGTTCATGCCGAGCTGTGCCGCCCGGATCGCGGCGACGTAGCCGCCGGGGCCGGAGCCGATCACGATCAGGTCGAAGGAATTCTCCGCCATTTTCACCTCTGTCCGTGTTGCTGTCGGAAACCTCGAAAGCTAGCCGGGCGCTCGGACCGGGACAACGTGAAGGGATCGGGAGGCGGGAGCGGAGGCGGAGGCGTTTGCGGGGGGAGGGAGCGGGGGCGGTGGGGGCGGGAGGTGTGTGCGGAAAGTCCGGACGGGGAGGGGGTGGAACGCATGACGGGCGGGGGCGGGGCGAGGCGCAATCTTGGCGGAGTGTCGGTCACTTCCGCGGGGGCGTGTCATGTCGGAAAGGTGTCGAAGGAGCCGCAGCCGGCGATCGGGGCGGATCGCGAGGTCTTCCGGTCGAGCGGTGTTCGCCCTGCTCGCTGCGACGGTGGCCCGGCCGGATCCCTGCCGCGCGCAGAGCCCGCTCCGGGCGTACTACCGGGACGACTTCATCCTGGAGACGGAAGACGGGGCGTTCCAGCTCCGGATCCGCGGCAACCTGCACCTCGACGCGCGGCTGTTCCAGGCGGAGCACCTCGGGCGCGCTGCAGGATCATCGATCTCCGGCGTGCGCGCATCGATTTCATGGGCCGGATCCACCGGAAGTTCACGTTCCGCATCCAGCCGGAACTGTCGGGCTCGCCGTACATCCGGAACGCGTGGGCGGACTGGGAGTTCTCGCCGGCGCTGCACCTGAAGTGGGGGCAGATGAAGGTGCCGTTCAGCTCGTCCTGGCTCACGCAGGACAACAACCTCGACTTCATCGAGCGCGGCGTCACGAGCCCGGTCCACCCGTTCTTCGACCGCGGCTTCACCTTCTGGGGCGAGCTGGGCGGCGGGTCGGTCGGCTACGACGCCGGCGTGTACACGGGGATGGGCGCCGACGTGGACGTGTCTTCCGGCGACGTCGACAACGGCAAGGAGCTCGCCGGACGCCTGTTCCTGCGGCCGTTCCTGAACGCGGACGGCGCGGTGCTGAAGGGACTGGTGCTCGTGCTGAATGCGACGTGGGCGCCGATGAGCATCCCGTCCTCCCGCATCGAGACGGGCGGCCTCACCGCCGCGGATTTCGGCTCGTCGCTCTGGCGCTGGCGCACCGAGCAGGTGCTGGGGACGGATGGCCGCATCACGGACCGTGTCGCGGCGACGATCGACACGCGGAGCCGGCTGGGCGCCGAGCTGCACTACGTACGCGGGCCGTTCGCCTTGTCGAACGAGTGGCTGACCGTGCGCTGGGACCACGTCGCGCTGTACCACGACCTGTACGTCGGGAGCGCGCGCGTCGTGCACGAGCCGGTGCTCGCCCGTGGCGGTGCCGTGCACTCGTGGTCCACGTGGGCGTCGTGGTACCTCACGGGCGAGTCGAAGCGACTCGAAGATGCCGGCTGGCGGACCGCGTCGCCGAAGGCGTCATTCGGCGAGGGCGGCATCGGCGCGTGGGAGGTGCTCGCCCGCTATTCCCGCACCACGACGGACGCTGCGCTCTTCGATGCCGTTTCGGTCAACGGCTTCGCACCGACCTGGGCCGGCCTGCCGGCCGGGTACTCGAGCGCGACGCCGGGCGCGGGCAACGCGCTGAAGGCGTCCGTGCTCGATGGCGCGCACGAGGTGAACGAGGTTTCACTCGGGCTCAACTGGACGCTGAACCCGATGGTCCGGATCCAGCTCGATGACACCTTCCTCTGGGCGCCCGAGTCGGACCGGAACGGCGATGGCGCGAACGACAACCTCTTCCTCTCGGGCGCGAAGACCGCGCAGTCGGACCCGGACCTGAAGGGCGCCCGGACGAAGTGGGAGAACGCGGTGCTGCTCCGCTTCGTCTTCAAGCTCTGACCGGCGGCTGCGTTCAGCCGAGCACCCGCCGGGCCTCGACGCTCGTGGCGCGCCTCGCCGGCAGCCACGCCGCGAAGCCGGCGACCGCGCCCATGAACGCCACCGCGCCGACCAGCACCGCGGGGTCCACCGGACTCACGCGGAACAGCACGGCCGACATCACCTGCGACAGCGCGAGGGCGCCGACCAGGCCGATGCCCACGCCGATCCCGGTGATGGCGAGCCCGCGGCGGAGCACCATCGTCCCGATCGCCCGCCGCTCCGCCCCGAGCGCCATGCGGATGCCGAACTCGCGGCTGCGCAGCTTCACGCCGTAGGAGAGCAGGCCGAAGAGGCCGAGCGCGGAGAGCGCGAGTGCGACTGCCGCGAACGTGACCAGGATCCGCAGCGTGAACCGCCGCTGCGACGCGCCCCGTCCGATCGCATCGTTGAGAAGCATCGGGTGGTACATCACCAGCATCGGATCGGCCTCGCCGAGCCGCCGTCGGATCGCCTGCTCGAGCGGCCGCGCGCTGCCGGTGAACGACACCACCTGCGTCAGCGCCCACGGCCGGTCGCCCGCGAACTGTGCGTGCGCGTGGTACACGAATGCGTCCTCGCCACCCTCGTTGGTCACCGCGACGTTGCCGACGACGCCGATCACCTCGTTGTTCCGGCGACCGGTGCGGAGCGTCTGGCCGACCGCGCTCACACCCGGGAAGAGTCGGTCCGCCAGGTACTGGTTGATCACTACGCGGTCCGGCATCCCGGGCCGGTCCCGCTCATCGAACACGCGACCGTCGAGGACCGGGATGCCGACCGCCGCGAAGTAGTCGCCGGACACGACCCGGTTCTGGGCCCCGATGAACCGCTTCTCGTCGTCGCCGGCGAGCGGCCCGCTCAGCGCCATCGTGCCCCACTGGTGGTAGGGCCCGGTGGCCGGCAGCTTCGACGTCCCACCCGCGGCGCGCACGCCCGGCAGCGCCATCACCTGGCGCGCGAACGATTCGTAGAACTCGCCGCGCGCGACCGAGTCGTAGCGCGCCTCCGGGAGATGCAGCTCGAACGTGAGGACGTCGGCGGACCGCACGCCGAGCTCGACCTGGCCCAGCGCGCGGAACGACGCGAGCAGCAGGCCGGCGCCCACCAGCAGCACGAGCGCCAGCGCGACCTGCGAGACGACCAGCCACTCGCGCGTCCGGACGGAGCGCCCGCCGCTCGTCGAGCCCCGGCTCTGCTCGCCCAGCGCCTCGCCCGGCTCGGTCCGCGCCGCGTGCACCGCCGGCGTCAGCCCGAACAGCACCGCGCTCCCGACCGCGAGTGACCAGCGAGAACGCGAGCAGCCGCGGATCGAGCGCGAGCCCTGCCAGGCGCGGAATCGTGCCCGCGCCGAGGACCACGATCGCGGACATCGCCAGGCGCGCCACGAGCAGGCCCGCGAGCGCGCCCGCGAGCGCCAGCGTGAGACTCTCGATCAGCAACTGCCGCAACAGCCGGGTCCGGCCCGCGCCGAGCGCCGAGCGCACCGCGAACTCGCGCGCGCGCTCCGAGCCGCGCACCAGCATCAGGTTGGCGATGTTGACGCAGACCAGGACCAGCACCAGCGCGACCGCGCCCAGCATGATCTCGAGCGCCCGGCTCGATGACCCGACGATGTCCGCCTTCAGCGGATCGAGTCGCGCGCGCTGCTCCTTCGCCTGCGGATATTGCTCGGCGAGACGCAGCGAAAGCCCGTCCAGCTCCGCCTGCGCCCGCTCGATCGTCACGCCCGGACGGAGCCGCGCGATCACCGAGAGGTAGTGGTTCTGCACCTGCGTCACGTCCGTCCCCTGACGCAGGTCCAGCGGCACCCACGCATCGACCGCACCGGCGATCGGATCCTCGAAGCCTTCCGGCATCACACCGTCCACCTGGTACGCCTTGCCGTTCATCACCAGCGTACGGCCGATGGCGGCGGGATCGCCCTGGAAGTAGTCCTGCCACACCCGCCGGCTGATCACCGCCACCGGCGCGGCCTCGATGTTGTCCTCGACGCCCGAGCCGTACTCGTCCTCGACCCGGTAGGCGCCGCCGATCGCCGGCTGCACCCCGACCACGTCGAAGTAGTTGGCGCTGGTCGGCAGCACCCGGATCCGCCGCGCGCTTTCGCCGCTCCCGATGTCCGCGCCGACCTCGTCGTAGTTGTAAATCGCCGCCACGGCCTCGGCCGACGTGAGCTCGCTGCGGTACGCCACGTAGTGCACGGGCGTCACGACGCCCCGGCCCGCCGGGTCCTCCACCGTCGTCTGGTACAAGCCGCGCCAACTGGCCCGGCTCCCGGTACGGAAGCGGCTGCAGCAGCACAGCGTCCACCGCGCTGAACACCGCCGTCGTGCCGCCGATCCCGAGCGCCAGCGTGAGGATCACCACCAACGCGAATCCCGGGCTCCGCGCCAGCGTGCGCAATGCGTACCGAACGTCACCGGCATGCTGTCCTCGAACAGCCGCGTGCCGCGCGCGTCGCGCACGTCCTCCTTCACCTGCTCGACACCGCCCAGCGCCAGCCGGCTCTGCCGCCGCGCCTCCGCCTCGCCCGCGCCCAGACTCCGCCGGTGCTCGGCTTCCATCTCCTCGTGGAACCGCAGCTCGTCATCCAGCTCCCGTTCCTCGCGACGCCGGAACAGCAGGCTCCGCAAACGCTCGATGAGATCGGTCAGGAAGCTCACGAGCCCTCCAGCGCGAGACGCGCGTTCATCACCCGGTTGATCCCGCGCGAGGCGCGGAGCCAGCTGCCGTGCTCCGCCTCGAGCCGCCGATGGCCCGCCGACGTCAGCTCGTAGTACCGGGCCCGCCGGTTGTTCTCCGTGATCCGCCACTCGGTCCGGAGCCAGCCGCGGCGTTTCATCCGGACCAGCGCCGGATAGAGCGACCCCTGCGTCACCAGGAACACGTCGCCCGACAGCTCCTCGATCCGGTGCGCGATGCCCCAGCCGTGCAGCGGCTCGAGCGCCAGCGTCTTGAGCACGAGCATCTCCAGCGTGCCCTGCAGCAGCTCACGTCGGTCGTCGGCCATGAGTCCTTCCTTCAGATGGTCTGAAGATGAGACAGCCGGAACGACACGGAGGGTTGCATGGCGCGGCGGCGCACGGGACGGACGGGACACCGGGTCGGGAGGTTCGGACCCCCGGAGAGCTCCGGTCCGGTCGGATCCGGCGGCTCGCGCCGGAGCGCGCGTGAAGCGAGAGCCGGGTGGTCTACTGGCGGGTGAACATGACGCGGAGCGTACCCGGCACCGGGTCGAGCAGCTGTTCGTCCTGCCAGTCCTGCACGAGGCCGACGAGGCGCTGCCGGCTCACGCCGTCGGGCGGATTGCCGCTGAAAACGAGGACGGGGATGTTTCGGTCGAACGACAGCAGCAGCTCGAACGACATCTGGCGCGAGAGCAGCAGACTGCCGTAGGCCGCGCCCTTGTCGAAGTCGACGCGCATGCCGGTCGGCGTGGTGCGGATGGAGCCCTGTGCGGTCGTGTAGAGGTGCGTGACCGGATCCTGGAACACGAGCTGCGCGACTTTCGCTGGCGTCACGATGAGCTGGGGCGCGTTGCCGAGCCGGGTCAGGATGTCGGTCTCGGGGAGCACGCCCTGCGGATCGAACGCGAGCTGGGTGAGCGCCCACGTGCCGGTGACCTCGGCGACGTCGATACCGGGCTCGAGCGGTTGGTCCTTGCCGCATGCGACCAGCGTCGCCATGGCGACCAGCACCAGCGCCGTGCCGCTGCCGGACATCCTGCCCCGGACCCAACGATTCCCGCGCATGTCACGCCTCCCTGTGGTCCGGACCGGCGTCCGGAATCGCATCCTTTCGATCGGTCAGACCCGTGCCGAACGGACGGGGTTGCATACACGCGACGCGGTGATGCGAGTTCCGGACCGCTTGGCGCGACGCACCGCTCCGCCATACCTTTGGCTCGGGCCGTTCCGGCCCGCTCCACTGACCAGGATCCGAATCGGCTTGCGACCGCTCCGCTCGAACCGCCCGCACTCCGGTGCATCCGCTCCCGGCGACGGCAAGGAAGCCGCCCCCGTGAAGGCCACGCGCCCGTCGGGCGCCGGCGTTGCGCCCATCGTCCGGATGATCCTCGCACTGGCTCTTGCCGCGTGCGGCGACTCCGGCGGCGCTCCGCTCTCGACGCCGCCCGACAGCGCGCTGGTGGACAGCGTGGCGGGCGCGGTGGTGGACAGCGTGGCGGCCCTGACGCAGGCGGACACGGCGCTCGCTGCGCCGCAGGATTCCGCCCCGCCGGCGGTTCCGGACACGGGCCTTGCCGGGCTCCGCTCCGACATCGCCCGTCTCGCGACAGGCCTCGACGCGGTCCGCCGCTCGACGGACAGCCTGCGGATCGCGCTGGGGGCGCGTGGCGCCGCCACTGTACGGCAGGATTCGGCGGGTGCCGGGACGTTGAGCGGTTCGGCGCTGATCGAGGACGCGGGGCAGTCGGTGAAGCACTACGGGCTGCGCGCGTTCTGGGCGCTGCTCGTGTTGTTCGTGACGTTCCAGGTGATCCGGGTCGTCGTCTACGTGCTCGACCAGGTCGCGGAGCGCAGCACGCAGCGACGGCTTTTCTTCAAGCGACTCGTGCCCGTCATCCGCATCGTCTTCTGGGTGGGCGCGCTGATGTTCGTGGTGCGGTCCATCTTCCAGGTCAACGCCCAGGGTCTGCTGGCCGCGTTCGCCGCGATCGGCGTGGCGATCGGCTTCGCGGCGCAGGACCTGATCAAGAACCTGTTCGGCGGTCTCGTGATCGTGTTCGACCAGCCGTTCCAGGTCGGTGACAAGATCGAGGTCGCGGGCACGTACGGCGAGGTCGTGTCGATCGGGCTGCGCTCGACGCGGATCGTGACGCCCGACGACAGCATGGTAAGCGTGCCGAACGCGCAGGTGGTGGACGGCCAGGTCTCGAACGCGAACTCGGGCGCACTCGATTGCCAGGTCGTGACCGACCTGTACCTGCCCGGCTGGGTGGACGAGGCGGCGGCAAAGCGGATCGCGCACCAGGTGGCGGCCAGTTCGCGGTACGTGTTCCTCGGCAAGCCGATCGTGGTACTGGTCAGGGACGAGTTCAAGGAGACGTTCCTGACGCACCTCAAGGTCAAGGCATACGTCGTGGACACGCGGCACGAGTTCGCGTTCATGAGCGACGTGACGGAGCGCGCCCGCGCGGAATTCCGGAAGCACGGCCTCTTGCAGCCGTGGCACGGAGCCCGCGCGTGGGTCGACCTCACGGGAATCCGTGAGTCCGGCGACGAGCCGGAGAACGGGCCGGACGCGTGAGCGAGGATCCGCGGCCGACCGACCCCGTCGCCGAAGCGCTCGAGGCGTATATCGAGCAGGAACGCGAGGCGCACGCCCGCGCCGCGGACGGCATCGTCCGCGCTGTCCTGCACCCGCTCGATGAGCGACTGCGTGCCCTCGCCGAGGCGCACGATGCCCGACTCGAGGCGCTGCGCGCGGGGCCGGCGAGCACGGAGGATGCGGACCTGCCGTCATTGCGGGCGGCGGTGCTCGACTATCGGCGCGGCGTCGTGGAGGACGTGCTGCGGCCGCTGTGTACGGAGCTGGCCGAGCTGGACTGCGGCGAGGCCGTGGCCGGTGCGACGGCGGCGCTGATCGAGGACCTTTCCGCACGGGTGACGGACACCGGCCACCGACTCGAGCGGCGTGAGCCCGAGGCGCTCTACGCCAGGGATCCCGAGGACCCGAGTCTTCGGGCGATCGGCAAGGCACTGGTCCGTGCCGACCGGGGCACGCGTGCGTGGCTGACACGCGTCGCCGACCGGCTCCGGGCCGTGGCCGGCAGGCCGCCGGCGGTCGTGCCGGAACGCACGCAGGCGGTGCCGTTCCGCCTGCTCGTCCGCTATCACGCGCGGGTCCGGCTCCCGGACGTTCGTGCGACCGGGATCGGTGCGGTGCAGGCGAGCCTCGGGGCGGCGGTTGCCGGCCTCGAGGTCGCGACGTCGGATTGGCTGCACACGGTTGTGGGGGTGGAATCGTCGCTCGATGCGGCGCAGAGCCCGACGCCGGCGGACGCGCCCTCGCCGGACGCCGACTCGCCGGTTCTCGAGCGAGCGGATCCGCACGAGGCCGTACGCGACGGGATCGCCGCGGCGGCGCGGTTCCAGGCCGCACTCGGGAGCGCGACCGACTCGCTCGTGGCGCCGGACTTCTCGGACCTGCTGGCCGCGATCGACGACGACCTGCGGGATGACGTGCTGCGCGCCGGCAGCTTCATGTTGCGCGAGGACCAGCGCCAGGCGCCGGCGCAGGAGGCGCGCGCCGACCGGGACGCGGCCGCCGCCAGCGCGGCCTGGTCGGCGTGGCACCGGCAGGCGGTTGCGCGGCTGCGGCTGGACATCGCGATCGCCGATTTCCGCGAGACGCTGATCCGGCGGCGAACCGACCTGGCCTCCATGCTCGAGAACGATCTGGCGCGCACGATCGACGAGTGGCTGGCCGATACGGCGGGTGCGCTGGGTGAACTGCGCGACGCGGTCGAGCGCGGTTGCACGAGCGCCCGTGCGGCCGGGGACGCGTCGGCGCTCCGGGTTCAGCTCCGGTCGGTCGAGGAACAGGCGTGCGAGATCCTGCGGCGCCAGGGCCCGCACCATCTCTCGGCCGGCGACGCCGGGCACGTCTCGCGGACGGCCGCGGTCGCCTGCGTCGATGGCATTCTCGAAGCGATCCGCCGGATCGATGCGACGGTGACGCTGCACGAGCGACCCGTTGCGGACGTAGCCGTGCAGCCGTCACGCCGCACGGTCCGGGTCCGGGTCCGCGAGATGGCCGAGCAGGCGTTCGACGTCGTGCTGCTCGAGCGGATCCGGACATCGACGCGGCCCGCGGATGAGGTCTTCGCCGATGTGCTAACGGAGTCGCGTGGGCTGGAGGACGTGATCCGGTTCAACCTCGGCGCGGCGCTCGACGAGATCGATGCGGAGGGTCCGGCCGACGCGCAACTGGACGGAGCGGAGGAGCTGGCGCTGAACGGGCTCGACCGTTCGGTGAGCGCGCTCGCCGCGATGCGCGGCCGCGTGCGGGAGGGCGTCGAGCAGACGGAGCGCGCGGCGAGGCTGGCGTTCCAATCGGGCTGGGACCGGTTCCACGACCGGGTTCGCGTCGAGGATCGGGTCCAGGACCAGCTGCTCGATCTCGGCTACCGGCTCCGGTTCGTCCTGCGTGAGGCCGGCGTCCGCGCGCGGCACGGCGTCGAGCGGATCGCGCGGGACGTCGTGATGCGGGGGCGGACCGGCCAGATCCGCGCGCTCCAGCTGCTCAGGCTCGGGCAGGCGGTGGTGGAAGGCGGCCGGGTCTCGATCGAGGAACGCCGCGCCACGGTCGATGCGCTCACGTCGATCGGGACGGTGCTGGCCGGGTTGCCACTGGTCTACCGCCGGCTGTTTTCGCTGCAGCCGGTCGAGGATCCGGCGCTGGTGGTGGGCCGGACCGCGGACCTCGACGCCGTCGGGGAGCATTTCGAACACTGGCGGATGGGCATCACCGACGCGTTCCTGATCACGGGTGGCGCGGGCAGCGGCCGGACCAGCCTGCTCAACGTAGTCCGAGAAACGATCCTGGACGGGTGCGCGGTGCATTCGGTGACGCTGCGGGAGCGTTGCCTCGACGACGAGACGTTCATCCGGCTGCTCGAGCCGGGACTCCCGGCCGGGTGTGCCGGTATCACGACCTTCGCCGCGCTGGTCGACGCGCTCCGGAACACCGAGCCGGGCGGGCCGCCTCGCGTGATCATCGTCGAGGGGCTGGAGCACGCGCTGCTGCGCACGGCGGGTGGCAACGGCCTGCTCGGCCGGATCTTCTCCCTGATGTCGACGACCGACTCGAACATCTTCTGGTTGGGGACGATGGGCCGGGCCGCGTGGGACTACATCGAGCGGACCGAACCGCTGACGCCCGGTCTCGTGCGACACTACCCGCTGTCCGCGCTGACTCGCGAGCCGCTCGAGGAGATCGTCATGCGACGCCACGCGCGGAGCGGGCTGCCCATCGTGTTCGAGAGTCCGGCCGCGCCCATGCCCGTGCTCCGGCGCCGGCTGCGCCGTGCCCGGAACGAGGCGCAGCGACAGGCAGTTCTGCGTACCGAGTTCTTCGACCGGCTGTACCGCGCCGCCGGCCAGAACGTGACGCTCGCGCTGTTCTACTGGCTGCGATCCGCGAGCGTCGATCCCGCCACGGGTACGCTCCACGCCCGCGCTCTCGAGCCGCTGAACTTCGGCTTCCTCGGCGAGCTGTCGCTGCCGCAGTGCTTCGCGCTCAAGGCCTTCCTCGACCACGGCTCGCTCACTCTCGACGAGTACGAGGTCGTCCTGGGCGTCCGGCGGAACGACGCGCGCGAGATGTTCGAGTCACTGGGCAACCAGCTGCTCATCGAACCGACCGCGCAGGACAACGCGCTGGCCGATTTCCGCTTCAACACCATCGCCGACGCGGCACGGTACCGGATCCGGCCGCTCGTCGTGCACCCGGTGACTCGCCACCTGCGCGGCCGCAACCTGCTGCTCTCGGACAACTGATCGCCTGCCCTCGACGGGCACGCGCCCCGCATCCTCTGACTTCAGGTTCCTTTGCGATCCCGGCTCCCGCTGCCGCCGATCTGCAAGCCCGCGGTGACGACTGTCTGTTTATTGCCACCCGCGGTGAGCCGGATCTCGCCGAAGGCCGTGAGTCTCCCGACCGGGACCAACAATCCCCCGTTCAGACTGAGTCCAAGGCTGGTGTCGGTCGCGTCCGCGCCCGGTCTGGCGACGGACACGTGCGCGATGTTGAGGCCGGCGCCCACATACGGCCCGACCCGCCCGACGGTCAGCGGCAGGATCAGGCCTGGCGTAAGCTCGAAATACGAACAGTCCTTGCAACTGATGTCCCAGTCGAACGGCAGGACGAAGTCGATCTTGCTCGCCAGACCCTCGTCGGGATTGTCACTCACCAGGCGGCCCAGACTCAGCAGCACGCGGGCGCCGATGGCGAGACCCATGTCCCCTCCCCACGAGAGCTGGGGCGCGAAGCGCAACTGCGCGGATGCCGTAGCGGGCGCGCCGATTTCGAAGCCAGCCGTGATCACAGCCAGCAGGATCAGCAGTCGTCGTATCTTCACGTTTCGGTCTCCTCGTTGAGCCGGAGCACCGCCAGGGCGGATCCCGGCTGACTCGTAGTCACCAAATCACAGCCTACTGGCCCTTGAACGTCACCCGCAGACGACCGGGAACCGGGTCGAGAAGTTGTTCGTTGGCCCACGCAGGAACCAGCTGGACCAGGCGTTGCCGGTTCACGCCGTCCGGCGCGTCATCGTCGAACGCCAGGGTACGCGTGCTCGCGGTGAACGTGAACTCCATCCGGCGGGACAGCATGAGCCCGGCATACGGGGACTTGCTGTCGAAGTCGAGCCGCATGCCGGTCGGCGTCGTGGCGACCGACGCGGCGATCGTCGTGAACAGGCCGGACACCGGGTCCTGGTAGACGATCTGTGCCGCCTTGTTCACCGTCACGATGAGCTGCGGCGCCGTGCCGATCGCGGTCAGCACGTTGACCTCGGGCAGAACACCCTGCGGGTCGAACGCCAGTTGGGTCAGCGCGTAGGTACCTGCGATATCCGCGATATCGAGGGCCGGCTCGGACGGACCGTCGCTGCCACAGGCTCCAACCACCATGATTGCGGCGAAAAGCGCGGGCGTCGCAACAGACGCCAACATCCTCCGGCGCGTTTCCCTGATTCGCATCGATTCCTCTCTTCGTGACCGGCATCCTTCATGCCGGGCGCAACGATGGCCGGGTGCCGCATCCGGCATCCCGGCCCGACCGGCCAGATACGCCGGATTCCATGGCACCGGCCGTCCCTTCTTCTACCCCCGGGAATGACCGGTGTTACCGGTTCCGCCCGGGGACCGGCTTGGGTCTCCGCTTTTCGGGGAACCGCATTCCGCTCTTGCTGGCGGTCCGAACGGAAGCCAACTTCGCTGGTACGTCGCAATCGGTGCCGGCAATGTCGGTTCGCGGCCGTGCCCGTGCTGTTCACGCACCGCCGGAGGACGACCCAGGATGGCCCAGGCCCGCAAGTTCGGCGCGTTTGCCGGCGTGTTCACCCCGTCGATCCTTACGATCCTCGGCGTGATCATGTACCTGCGCCTGCCCAGCATCGTCGGGCAGGCGGGGCTCTGGCAGACGTTCGGGATCATCGCGGTCGCGCACATCATCTCGGTCGCGACGGGGCTGAGCGTGTCGTCGATCGCGACGGACAAGAAGGTCAAGGCGGGCGGTACCTACTACATCATCTCGCGCAGCCTCGGCCTGCCCGTGGGCGGCACGCTCGGACTCGCGCTCTTCGTCGGCCTCTCCTTCAGCGTAAGCATGTACCTGGTCGGCTTCGCCGAGAGCTTCCTCGGGACCTGGGGCTTGCCCGTCAGCATCGGCGCGATCCGGCTCACGGGTTCGATCGCGCTCGCCGCGGTGACGATCGTGACGCTGATCAGCACCGCGCTCGCGCTCCGCATGCAGTTCTGGATCATGGCGGCGATCGTGCTCTCGCTGCTCTCGATCGTGTTCGGCCGTCACGAGTTCGCGCCCGTCGCACCGCTGCTCCACCCGATCGCGACGGCGGCGCCTTTCATTGTGCTGTTCGGCATTTTCTTCCCGGCTGTGACGGGATTCGAAGCCGGCGTGTCGATGTCGGGCGACCTGAAGGACGCGAAGCGCGCGATCCCGCGGGGTACGATTTCCGCGATCGTGATCGGGCTGGTCGTGTACTTCGCCGTGGCCGCGTTCCTCGCGTACACGGTGAGCAGCGAACAACTGGTCTCCAACCCGAAAGTTCTTCTCGACATCGCGCTCTTCCCGCCACTCGTGGTGGCCGGCATCTGGGGCGCGACCATCTCGTCGGCGTTCGGCAGCATCCTGAGCGCGCCGCGCATCCTGCAGGCGACCGCGACCGACGGCATCACGCCCGGCTGGTTCGGCGCGGGCTACGGCCGGGAGAACGAGCCGCGCCACGCGCTCGTGCCGGCGTTCCTCATCGCCGAGGCGGGGATCCTGATCGGCGAGCTGAACGTGATCGCGCGCGTCGTCTCGATGTTCTTCATCACGACGTATGGCTTCCTGAACCTCGTGGCCGCGGTCGAGAGCTGGGTGAGTCCGGACTTCCGGCCGGAGTTCCGCGTCCCGCGCATTGTCGCGGTGATCGGCTCGATCGCGTGTTTCGTCGTGATGATCCAGCTCGACGTGCTCGCCATGTTCGGCGCCGCGATCATCCTCGGCGCGCTCTACCTGTTCCTCGCCCGCCGGCAGCTGCGGCTGGACACCGGCGACACGTGGGAGGGCGTCTGGTCCTCGGTCGCGCGTTCCGCGCTGCTCCGGCTCGACGCTGGACTCTCGCACCGCCGGAACTGGCGCCCGAACGTGCTGCTCTTCAGCGGCGGGACGGAGGCGCGGCCGCACCTCGTCGAGTTCGCGCGGCAGCTGGCCGGCTCACGCGGGCTGGTCTCCAACTTCGACCTGATCGAGGACGAAGTGGACGATGCCGCGTCGCTGTTGCCGGACGCGGGCGACGGCCCCTTGCCGACGTCGCCGGCTGCTCCGGCCGATTCCGCACAGTGGGGCGTGTTCACTCGTCGCGTTCGATCTCCGGACGTGTACGCCGGCGTCGCCGGCATCGCCGACCACTACGGCTTTGCCGGGATCGAGCCGAACACGGTCATCATGGGCTGGGCCCGGAGCGCGACGGACCCGGACCGGTTCGGCGCGCTGATCCGGCATCTGGCCGACCGCGACCTGAACCTGCTGCTGCTCGACTACGACCATCAGCGCGGCTGGGGCCGGCACCAGCGGATCGACGTGTGGTGGCGGCTCACGGGCAGCGACGTCTCGTTCGCGCTCGCGCTCATCCGGTTCCTCGGCAATGCCGACGAGTGGCGCGATGCGGGCATCCGCTTCCTGACGGTCAACGACTACGACTCCGCGTTCAACGCGTCCATCCTGCGCGACATGGCGCAGGTACTGGACGAGCATCGCGTGCAGGCGGACGTGCGGGTGATCGACAACGTCGTGGAGAAGCGGCCGTTCGCGGAGATCATCCGCGGCGAATCGATTGATGCGGACCTGACGGTGCTCGGCCTGTCCGACCTGCGCGAGGCGGGCGCGGCCCGGTTCGTCGAAGACACCAACTCGATCGTGGACGTGCTGGGCACGGTCGTGCTCGTGCGCGCTTCGTCGTATTTCGGCGAGCCGCTCGTGCGCTCGGCCGCCGCACTGCGCGCGCCTCCCTCCGACATCGAGCCACTGGAGCCCGTCCCACCGGAAGTGCCCGCGGACGTCCAGGACGTGGTCGACGCGCCGGAGAGCATCACGTCGATCGCGCGCACGGTGGACCATGACCTTCGCGCCGACGTCCACTCGGCGCACGAGGCGTTCATCCATCGCGTGTTCGAGGCGGATCGCGCGTGGCTGCGGGACATGGGCCAGTTGGCGGCCGGCGTGCTCGCCGATCTCGCGGAGGCGGAGGGGGAGAGCGGTCAGGTCGAACCCGAGGCGCTCGCGAATGCGCGGGAGACGCTCGCGAGCGAGGCGTTTGCGCGGATCGAGCGGGAGCGTGGCCAGGCGGTGGCGGCCCGCGCGGCGCTGCTCACCGGATTCGGTGACCGGCTCGACGTAGCGGTGGCCGCGCGCCGGCATCACGCGCCGGAAACGCTCGACGTGGTGCCGGACGCGGACCCGGAAGCGGTCGAGGAGCGGCGCGGCTGGTTCGCGCGGGAGCCCGGTCACCGCACGTTGGCGCGGCTCCTGCTCGAATCGCGGCTGCGCAGCTTCGCCGCGCACGGCCACGGGGCGCTGCTCGGCGCGGTGAGCGCCGCCGCCGCGAGGAACACGGCTCTGGGGCAACGCTGGATCGAGACCGCGCTCGGCACGTGCACGGCCACGGAGCGGCTGGGTGGGACCGGCGGATCCGTCGCGGTCCGCGCGTCGATCCAGGCCGAGGCGTTGCGGAACGAGCTGGCGGACGCGTTGCGCGATTCGGCGGAGGAGGAGGCGCGCTTCGTCCAGTCGCTCGAGGCGCAGGCGGTCGCCGCGGTGGTCGCGTTCGCACGCGATGCGAACGTACCGGAGGCGCGACGCATGGAGCGGACAGCCCGCGAGACCGATGACGCGGCGCGCGGCGCATCGAAGCTCGTGGACGAGTCGATCGACGCCTTTCCCGACGCGCTCCGACTGCTGTTGAACGGGACGGAGACGGGGCTCCGGCTCGCGCTCGCACGCGATCGCGTCCAGAGCGACGCGGCCCTCGCTCGCTCCGAGCTCAGAGTGGCGCTCCTCGCCCCGACCGTCGAGCGGATCGAGCGGCTCAGCCACGTGATGGGTGGCGTCCGCGGCACGCTCGACGAGGATGCGGCCGGCGAGGTCGAGGCGGCCGCGCATTACCAGGTGGCCACGGACGCGGACTCGGTGCTCGCAGGTGTACGCGAGCGGCTCGCGGCGCTGGCCGCCGAGTTGCCGGAACACGTCGAGATGATCGGTGCGAATACCGATGCCGCGCTGGCCGAGGGGCGGCCGGAAGATGTCGAGTCATTGTCGCTACCGGTGCGCGAGGTTTTCGACTACGTGGCGCGGACGGAAGTGCTCGCGCCGTTGCTCGACGAGGCCGTGCGCGCGATCGGCGCGGTCGAGGCATCGGCCGAGGTCTGCCGCGAGGTCGCACAGCTGGCCGCCTTCGAGCTGCGTCCGGAAGAGGCCGCGCGTGCGGTCGCGGGCGAGGCGGGCGCGGATCTCGTCGTGCGGTCGGGTACGGAACGGCTCGCGCGGGAAGTGCAGCGGTTGCTCGAGCTGGAGGTGACGTTCGACGAGGCCGTGCGCCGGCGGTTCGAGGCACTCGTCGCGCGGCTCGACCCGTTCAGCTTCTCGCGCATCGCGGCGCGCTTGCAGCAGTACGTGCGGAGCGAGAAGGGGCGCGGCCTGATCGGCAGCGTCGGGCGCTGGCGGCGGAGTGCCGGCCGCGCGCTGACGGAGCAGGCGACGCGGCTGGCGTACCGGCGGAGCGAGGGTGTGCTGCTGGCGCGGCGGCTGGAGCGGGACGCGCTGGAGGGTCACGGCCCGGGCGTCCGGGTCCGCCGGCTGGTGAAGGAAGTCTCGCCGCGGCCGGACGTGCTGGAGGCGCTCCCCGCGTTCTACCGGCAGCTGTTCCTGGGCGGCGCCACCGTGTCCGGCGATGTCAGCGGTTTCGAGACCGAGCTGGACGATGCGGCGAACGCCGTGGCGGCGCATCGTCGCGGCGCGGACGGCGCGCTGTTCATCGCCGCAGACCAGGGCCATGGCCGCGCCACGCTGTCCGCCCTCATCGCGCAGCGGAACTTCCCGCGCGGCGCCGTCTACCGACTCGACCCGGTCGAGGGCGGCTCGGTGGACCCGCAAGTGTTCGAGCGCCGGCTCGCAACCGCGCTCCGGACGAAGCGTGACGACGCGGCACGCATGATCGCGCGGTTGCCGGCCGGCAGCGCGGTGCTGATCAACGATCTCGGGCTATGGTGGGAACGGAGCGGTGAGGGCGGAGCGGTGCTCGACATCGTCGAGGACCTGATCGCGCGACTCGGGAACCACGTCTTCTTCCTCGTAAACGCCAACATCCACGCGTTCCGGCTGATGACCCGCATGCGGCCGCTGGACGACCGGATCCTGGCGCTGATCGAACTCGAGCCGTTCCACGCGCGCGAGTTGAAGGAGCTGGTGCTTCTGCGGCACGGCGCGGGCGGGCTCGGCTACACCATCGACGGCCGCCCGGAGGCGTCGCTCTCGGAATGGCGGCTCGCCCGTTTCTTCGATGCGCTGTTCGCCTACTCGAACGGCAACATTGGCGCCGCACTGAACACGTGGATCGCATCGATCCGGGAGCTGGAGGACGACACGGTCCACGTCGTGACGCCGCGCCGGCCGGGGCTCGACGCGTTCGCCGAGTTCGGCCCGGTCCAGCGAATGATCGCGTTGCAGCTCGTGATCCACGACCAGACCACGCTCGAACGGCTGGTCCGCATCACGCGTCTCGACCGCGCCGTCCTCGCCCGCGAGGTCCGCGTGCTGCAGAGCTGCCGGCTGCTCCGGCAGAAACAGGGCGGCGCGTTGTACATCGATCGCTTCGTGCGGCCGCACTTCGTCCGGTTCCTCACGCAGGAGGGGTTGCTGTGATCGACCTCTCGACCGCGCGCGGCTGGCTGCTCCTCGCGCTCGCGCTGGCCGCCGCCGGCATCGTGCTGCGCCGGCTCGAGAACTACCTGCCCTCCCGGCGCGCGCGCCGCATCGTGAGACAGTGGGTGGTCCCCGCGCTCGAGCTGCTCGCCGCTTCGAGCGCGGCCGGCTGGACGCTCGAGGCGCTCGTCGAGAACCGGGACTCGACCGCCGGCCTCGCCTTCGCCGCGCTCTTCCTCGTCCTGATCTGGATCGGCCATAACGTGTTCGGCGATTTCGTGTCGGGCGTGTTCGTGCGCATGGAAGGGACCATCGAGCCGGGCCGCCGAATCGCCGCCGCCGGCGTGGAAGGAAGGGTCTCGAAGCTGGGCTACCGCTCGGTCGCCATCGAGGCCGATGACGGCTCGACGTTCCGCCTGCCCTGGCGGACTGTCGCCGGAGATGTCGTCCGGCTCGGCGAGGCCGGCGCCGCCGTTCGCTCACACAGCTTCACCGTCGCCGTGCCCCGCGACCGCCCGATCGAGCGCGTGCTCGAGGAGATCCCGGCCGCCGCACTCGCCTCGCCCTGGGCCTCGATCACGCGCATGCCGGAGGTCCGGCTGCAAGCGGAAACGGAGCAGGGCTACCTGCTTCGTATCACCGCCCACGTGCTCGATGCCAGGTTCGCGCCGCAGATCGAATCAGCGATTCGCGAGAAGCTGGGTTGACGGAAGCGGGAGGCGCTCCCGCCCCCCGAATCCGTTCAAACCAGCATCATCGCGGGTTCCTCGATGAACGCACGGACCGTCTGCAGGAACCGGGCGCCGGTCGCGCCGTCGACCACGCGATGGTCGCAGCTCATGGTCATGCGCATGCGTGGGCGCACGACGGGCTGACCGTTCTCCGCGACCACCTTCTCCGCGACCTGGCCGACCGCGATGATTCCGCTCTCTGGCGGGTTGATGATCGCGGTGAACTCGTCGATGCCGAACATGCCGAGGTTCGAGATCGAGAAGGTCGCGCCCGTGTACTCGTCCGGCTGCAGCTTCTTCTCGCGGCCGCGCGCCGCCAGCTCGCGGACTTCCGCCGCGATCTGTGCGATCCCCTTCCGGTCCGCGTCCTTCACGACCGGCGTGATCAGGCCGTCCTCGACCGCCACGGCAATGCCCATGTGCACGCGACGGAACCGCCGGATCACGGTGTCCGCCCACTGCGCGTTCACCTCCGGGTGCCGGGCCAGCGCCATCGCCACCGCCTTCACCACGAAGTCGTTGATGGACGCCTTCACACCCTCGCGCTCGAGCTTCTCGTTCGCCGTCTCACGCGCCTCGAGCAGCCGCGTCACATCGACCTCGATCGAGAGATAGAACGTCGGCACCGGCCCGATCGACGTGACCAGCCGCTTCGCGATCGTCTTCCGCATTTGCGTGACCGGCACCTCCTCGACCCCCGGTCCCGCCGGAACCGCGAACGACGGCGCGGCCGCAGCCCGCGGCGCCGCGGCCGCCGCCTCGACGTCCCGCTTCACGATCCGCCCCCCCGGCCCGCTCCCCGCGATCCCCGAAATCTCCAGCCCCGCCTCCGCCGCCAACCGCCGCGCCAGCGGCGACGCCTTCACCCGCCCTTCCGCACCCGCTCCCGCTCCCACTCCCGCAGTTCCCACCCCCACCGCCGCGGCCGGCGAAGCCGCCGCCGGCGCCGCTCCCGCCGCACTCGCGCCCGCACCCGCAGGCGCCTCCGCCTCCGCTCCCGCATCCACAATCCCGGACACGTCCTCGTCTGCCCCGCCAATGACCGCGATCACCGCACCGACCGGCGCCATCCCGCCTTCCGCGAGCCCGACCACGCGCAGCACGCCCGACCCGCGCGCAACCAGCTCCATCGTGGCCTTGTCCGTCTCGATCTCGGCCAGGATGTCGCCCTCGGCGACCGTGTCACCCTCTTTCTTCAGCCAACGGACGAGCTGCCCCTCCTCCATGGTCGGGGACAGCGCCTCCATGTGCACTTTCGTTGCCATTCAGTCTCCCCGTTCCTTCCGCTCCCGCCGCACCCGGTCCCGCCCCCGCAAACGCCTCCGCCTCCGCTCCCGCCCCCCGTATCCGTTACCTGTACAGGACCTGCCGACACGCATCCGCGACGCTCCCTGCCGACGGCTTCGCCATCTTCTCGAGCCCCTTGGCGTACGGCATGGGCACGTCCGCCTGGGTGACGCGCAGCACGGGCGCGTCGAGGAAGTCGAACGCCTCGCGCTGGATGATGTCGACGATCTGCGAGCCGATGCCGACGAAGGGCCAGCCCTCCTCGAGGTAGACGGCGCGGTTCGTCTTGTGCACGCTCCGCAGGATCGCCTCGACGTCGAGCGGCCGGAGCGAGCGCAGGTCGACGACTTCCGCGCTGATCCCATCCTTCTCGAGCAGCTTCGCGGTCTGGAGCGCGGTGTGCACGACCTTGCCGTGCGTGATGATGCTGACGTCGCTGCCCTCGCGTTTCACGTCAGCGAGCCCGAGCGGCACGATGAAGTCGGCGTCATCGGGGACCTCACCCTTCATCGCGTAGAGCAGCTCGCCCTCCATCACGATGACCGGATCGTTGTCGCGGATCGCGGCCTTGAGCAGGCCCTTCGCGTCGGCCGGCGTCGCCGGCGTGCAGATCTTGAGGCCGGGATAGTGGGCGTACGTCGACTCCATCGCCTGCGAGTGCTGCGCCGAGAGCTGCAGCGCCGCGCCGGTCGGACCGCGGAACACGATCGGGCAGTTGAACTGGCCGCCCGACATGTAGAACACCTTGGCGGCACTGTTGAAGACCTGGTCGATCGCAAGCATCGAGAAGTTGAAGGTCATGAACTCGATGACCGGCCGGAGCCCGAGGATGGCAGCGCCCACCCCGAGTCCTGTGAAGCCCAGCTCCGTGATCGGCGTGTCCACCACGCGCATCTCACCGAACCGGTCGAGCAGCCCTTTCGACACCTTGTACGCGCCGTTGTACTGCCCGACCTCTTCCCCCATGAGGAAGACGTCCGGGTCCCGCTCCATCTCTTCAGCGAGCGCCGCGTTCAGCGCGTCGCGATACATCATGACTGACATACGGGCCTCATATGCTTGGTAGCTCGGGGGCGGAGGCGGAGGCGGAGGCGGGCGGGGGCGGATCCCGCTCCCGCCGCTCCCGCGCCCGCCCCCTCAAACGCCTCCGCCTCCGCTCCCGCCCCCCGTTCCGTTTCCGTCAAAGAACAGCCGCCCATGCACATCCATATCCGAGTACACGTCCTGGTGCAGCGCCTCCGGCCCCGGGTCCGGGCTCTCGTCCGCGAACCTCACGGCATCGTCGACCGTGGCGTGGACCTCTTCGTCGATGGCCATGAGCTCGGCCTTCGTGAGCAGACCGTTTTCCTGCAGCTCGTCGATGAACGTGCGGATCGGGTCGCGCGACTTCTGCTCCTCGACCTCTTCCTTGGTGCGGTAGACGCCGGCGGTCGGATCGGACATGGAGTGGCCCATATAGCGGTAACAGCGGGCCTCGATGAGCGTCGGCAGGCGCGCCTCGCGGGCGCGGTCCACGGCTTCCTGCACGGTGCGCCGCATGGCGAGCACGTCCATCCCGTCGACGACGGCGGCGGGCATGTCGTAGGCCTGCGCTTTGGGCGCAATGTCGACGAGCGAGGCCGCGCGCTTCCAGGCTGTGCCCATGCCGAACTGGTTGTTTTCGACGATGAAGATGACGGGCAGCTCCCAGAGCGCGGCCATGTTGAGCGACTCGTGGAACGAGCCCTGGTTGACCGCGGCCTCGCCCATGAAGCAGACGCAGACCTTGTCCTCGTCACGGTACTTGATCGACCAGCCGATGCCGATCGCGAGAGGCATCTGGCCGCCGACAATGCCCCAACCGCCGAGAAAGCCGTGCTCGCGGCTGAACATGTGCATCGACCCGCCCTTGCCCTTCGAGCAGCCGGTCGACTTGCCGTACAGCTCCGCCATCACCTGCCGCGGCGGGATCCCCTTGATCAGCGCCTGCACATGCTCGCGGTACGCGGTCAGCACGTAGTCGTTCGGCCGCAACGCCGTGATCGCGCCCGTGCCGACCGCTTCCTGCCCGATGTAGAGGTGGCAGAAGCCGCCGATCATGCCGATCGCGTACGCCTCCGCCGTCTTTTCCTCAAAGCGCCGGCCGAGCAGCATCCAGTGGAGCATCTCGTGCAGCTGCTCCTTCGAGAGCCCGTCCATGCCCTCTCTCTTGCCGTTCGTCTGCTCCGGCACCTTCTTGCCGCCGGCCGTCTTCGTCTTCGCCATCCCCGCTCGCTTCCGCGTCCCCGGGCCGCCCGGCCGGACCGCGACGTCCGTCCGTACCGCCGGCCGACGCCGGTCCGCGGGCCTCGCCCGCCAATGACTCCGGCGGCGGCCCAACTCGTTGTCATGTCAACCGTTGTGTGAAAATCCCCGACTGCGACTCGGCAGGCAGGGAATAGTCCAAGCTAACGGGCTCCAGCCGGGAGCCGCAACGCGGTGCGCCCGCGCGCGCGACAGGATTCCGGCCGGTCCGAACGCGGACCCGAGCCCGTCTTGCACCCGTCAGGCCGGAACGGGTCCCGCGATTTCCATACGTCGCGCACGGCCCGTCCACCGGGTTTCGCAGTAACTGACCCGGCTCGCCGGTGAGGGTTCCCGGAATCGTGGTTGGCCGCGGAGGCCGCTGAATTGCGCGAGATTCGCGGGATGCGTGACGTTGCCGGAATATCCGGTTGGCGCCGGTTCGCGGGAACCGGGCGACGTCGCATACAACCTTTGCGGCGGTTGGCGCCACTCAGGAACGGAATGGGGCGAGTCACGGCGAAGCGTGAGGATCGGACCCTGGTGGAGCGGGTCCTCGAACGGGGCGACGAACGGGCGTTCCGGGAGTTGTACCGCCGGCACACGCCCTATCTGTACCAGTTCGCGCTGCGCGTTCTGGGCGGCCACGAGCAGGAGGCGGAGGACGTGATCCAGGAAGCGTGGATCCGGGCGGTGAATGGGTTGGCCGCCTTCCGTTGGGAGGCGGGGCTCCGGACATGGCTGGGCGGGATCGTGCTGAACCAGTGCCGCGCGCTGTTCCGCCGGCGCGAACGGATGTGGCTCGAGGCCGTGCCGATCCCGGAGACCGCGTCCGTGCCGGCGCCCGTCGATCACGTCGACCTTGAACGTGCGCTCGCGCGACTGCCGGACGGTTATCGGACGGTGCTCGTGCTGCACGACCTCGAGGGGTACCGCCACGAGGACATTGCGCGCGCCCTCGGCACGACGGAGGGCACGTCGAAGAGCCAGCTGCACCGGGCACGGCGTGCGATCCGGGGGATGCTGGATGCGGGGCCGGGAACGGAGGTGAGTGACCATGCATGATGATGAGTTGACGCAAGGGGAGCGCGAGTGGATGGCGGAGCTGCCGCGGGAGCGGGAGCCCGGGCGCCTGCTCGAGGAACGTACGGTGCGGGCGTTGCGGGAGCGGGGGCTGCTCCGGCCGCCGGCGATTCACCGCGCGTGGTGGGCGACTGCGGCGGCGGCGGCGATGGCATTGTTCGCGACCGGCTTCGCGATCGGGCAGCGCTCGAGCATCGGACTCGCCTCGCAACTCGCGGATGGGCAGCAGGCGACGATGCAGCTCGCGCAGCAGGTGCAGCGGACGGGTTCCGCGTACGTCGCCGCGCTCTCGGCGTTGGCGAACGTCGCGGACAGCACGAACGGGGGCGCGGTCGAGCAGGGACGGGAAGCTGCGAAGGCCGCGCTCTACGCGGCCGCGACGGAGTTCGCCGCACTCGCGCCGCGTGACCCGGTCGCCTCGCAGATCCTCTGGCTGCTCCCGCGCGCGGACGCCGTGCCCGACACGGTGCGCCGCTCCGTGGTCTGGTTCTGAACGAAAGGAAGGGAATGATGCGATACGACGGTATGGGAATCCCGTTCGCGGTGGCCGCGACGCTGCTCGGCTCCGCCGCGGTCGTCGCGCAGCAGCCGGTGCGATGTGGCGTGGGCGAGGTCGCGGAGCTCAGCCTTGGTATTTCCGGGCTCCAGTGCAGCAATTGCACACTGTACGGAGGTGACGGATCTTCGCCGAGCACGCGCTGGGAGTTCCGCTCGGAGCCGACGGTGCTGAACGTCCGACCGGGCGGACCGGCGGACAACCGGCTGCGCGCCGGCGACGTGATCGTCGCGATCGACGGCTACCTGATCACGACGCGAGAAGGCGGACGTCGTTTCGTGCAACCGTCCGCCGGCCGCGCGGCCGCACTCCGGATCCGCAGGGATGGCCGCGAGATGGAGGTCTCCATCATGCCGGACGCCGAGTGCCGCCGTGGTGGCGCGTCGCGGCCCGCGGCAGCGCCGCAGCCGCCGACGCCGGTGCGCGAGCCTCCGGTGCGCGCGGCCGACCCGGCCAGGATCACCGGGCCGCCCTCGCCCGCGCGTGCGCCGCTCCCGCCATTGCCGATGTTGTTTCCGAGCGGCCGACTCGGCCTTTCCCTCAGATGCTCCGACTGCACGGTAAAGATCGAGGGCGATTCCGTGCGCGTCTGGTCGTTCGCGGAGCCACCCACGGTCACGTCGGTCGAGCCGGGCAGCCCGGCCGCGGTCGCCGGCATCCGGTCGGGCGACCGGCTGGTCACGGTCGATGGCGTGCCGATCACGTCCGCCCGCGGCGGCCAGCGCTTCGGCGGCATCACGTCCGGCGAGCGCGTCGCGGTCGGGATCCGGCGCGATGGCCGCGAGCGGCAGGTCGAGGTGACCGCCGGCACGCCGGTCGCGCCCGTCGCGGCCGTCGAGCCCGTGGGGCGGAGTGTGGGTATCGGCTCCAGCGGCACGCCGCAGCCCGAAACCATGCGGTATTCCGGCCGCCTCGGCAACACCATGATCAGCGTGACCGGCGCCCGCGTCGTGGTGGACGAGAGCACGAACGAGATCGTCATCCGGAGCGGCGACATCATCGTCCGGCTCCGCCGCGACACCGCGCGGATCCGCTGACCCCGGCTTCGGGGCGACGACCGGCAACACGCCGCCTGCCGCGGCCGCATGACTCCATTGCAAACGGTGGGGACCGGTCTATCTTTTTTCCTGAGCATCGCGGGCCGCCGGAGCGGACGGCCCGGGAGGCGCCCGGCAGTCGACGCGGGCGCCTCGCAGCATCCGCGCAAGGAACGGGCACGATGGGAACACAGGCGCTGCCGGCCGACGACGAACCCCCGAGTCACGAGCCTTCGCAGGCGGCAGCACTCATCCCGCTCCGCGGCCGCGTACCGAAGGTGGCCGATTCTCCCTCCCTCTCCCGCCAGGCCCAGGATCGAGTTCCGCGACTCACGGTGAGCGTGCGCAGTCACGCGTTCCGCCGCCGCTTCTATCCCGATGCGACGGTGCGCGACTGGAACGACTGGCGCTGGCAGAACCGGAACCGCATCCGCGATGCGGTGGGACTCGAGCGCATGCTCCGGCTCAGCGTCGACGAGCGCGCCGCGATCCTGCGGCACGAGGGCCCGCTGCCGCTCGGCATCACGCCGTACTACGCGAGCCTGCTCGACGAGTACGACGAGACGCACGCGCTCCGTCGCACGGTCGTGCCGACGGGTAGCGAATACATCCGCACACCGGGCGAGGCGGACGATCCGCTGGGCGAGGACACGCACAGCCCGGTGCCCGGCCTGGTGCACCGCTACCCGGACCGCGTGCTGTTCCTCGTCACGCAGTTGTGCTCGACCTACTGCCGCTACTGCACGCGCTCGCGTCTCGTCGGCGCGACCGGCGAGCAGAGCGTGCGCAAGGCCGACCTCGAGCGCGGACTCGCGTACATTGAGGCGACGCCCACCGTGCGCGACGTGCTGCTCTCGGGCGGCGATCCGCTCAGCCTCTCCGACGATCGGCTCGACTGGATCCTCGCCCGGCTTCGCGCGATCCCGCACGTCGAGTTCATCCGCATTGGCAGCAAGCAGCCGGTCGCGATGCCGCAGCGCATCACGCCCAGTCTCGTGCGCGTGCTGCGTCGCTACCATCCGCTCTGGATGAGCCTCCACTTCACGCATCCGGACGAGCTGACGCCGGAAACGGCGGAAGCGTGCGGCCGTCTCTCCGATGCCGGCATCCCGCTCGGCAGCCAGACCGTTCTGCTCAAGGGGGTAAACGACGACGTCGAAACGATGCGCCGGCTCGTGCAAGGTCTGCTCCGCATCCGGGTCAGGCCGTACTACCTGTATCAGTGCGACCCGATCTCCGGCTCCGGCCACTTCCGCACGACCGTGCAGACAGGGCTCGACATCATCCGCGGGCTGCGCGGCCATACGACAGGCTATGCGGTGCCGACGTTCGTGATCGATGCGCCCGGCGGCGGCGGCAAGATCCCGCTCCTGCCCGACTACGTCGCCGGCCGCGATGGCGATGATCTGCTGCTCGTGAACTACGAGGGCCGGACGTTCCGCTACCCGGACCCCGCGGACGGTGTCGCGGGAGGGGCGGTCACGTGATCGTCGGCATGACCTACGACCTGCGGGACGAGTACCTCGCCGCCGGCTACGGCGAGGAGGAAACCGCGGAGTTCGACAAGCGCGAGGCGATCGACGGCATCGCGGATGCGCTGCGCGCGCTCGGCCACGAGCCCGTGCTCATCGGTCGGCTGCCCTCGCTCATGGAACGCTTGCTCGCGGGCGAGCGCTGGGACCTCGTGTTCAACATCGCAGAAGGCCTGTACGGCCTCGGCCGCGAGTCGCAGGTGCCGGCGCTGCTCGATGCGTGGCGCATCCCGTACACGTTCTCCGATCCGCTCGTGCTCGCGGTCACGCTGCACAAGGGCGTCGCCAAGCGGGTCGTGCGCGACCAGGGCGTGCCGACGCCCGACTTCGCGGTCGTCGAGGACGAAGCGGGGATCGCGGAGATCGATCTGCCGTACCCGCTCTTCTGCAAGCCGGTCGCGGAAGGCACGGGCAAGGGCGTATCGCCGGCATTGCGCGTGACCGACCGGCACGAGCTGGCGACGACGTGCGTGCGGCTGCTCCGCGAGTTCCGCCAGCCCGTGCTCGTCGAGACGTACCTGCCCGGCCGCGAGCTCACCGTGGGCATCACCGGTACCGGACGCAGCGCCCGGGCGATCGGCGTCATGGAGGTCTTCTTCCGCGCGGACGCCGGCGCCGATCCCGACTTCTACACGTTCGACAACAAGGAGCACGACGATGGTCGCGTCGACAGCGCGTTGATCGACGGCCCGCTCGCGGACGAGGCGACCGCCGTCGCGCTGGCGGCGTGGCGCGCGCTCGGCTGCCGCGATGGCGGCCGCGTGGACCTGCGCACCGACGCCGACGGCCGGCCGAATTTCCTCGAAATCAATCCGCTGGCGGGGTTGCATCCCATCCGCTCCGACCTCACCATCCTCGCGCGGCTCGCGGGCATCGGCCATACCCAGCTGATCGGCCGGATCATGGACTCCGCGCTGGCCCGCGTGACCGGCGGACGAACCGCCATCGAGGTGGAAGCGGCCTGACTGTGCACCACGCGACAATCGTCTTCGACGCGCTGCCGCCCGACGCGACCGTGGACGCACTCGACATCGTCGCGCAGATCGAGGCCGTCGAGACCGCGCTCCATACCCTCGGCTGGACGACGGACCGGCTCCCGCTCACGCTCGACCTCGATGCCGCGCGGCACACGCTCCGCCGCGCGAAACCGGACCTCGTCTTCAACCTCGCCGAAACGCTCGGCGGCGCGGCGCGGCTCGTCCATTTCGTGCCCGCGCTGCTCGAGGAGCTCGACCTCCCGTTCACCGGCTCGTCGGCGGACGCAATGCATCTCGGCGACCAACAAGCCGCTCGCCAAGCGGATCCTGCGACTCGCCGGGCTGCCCACGACGGCGCTGCTCGAGATGACGGACGACGCGAGCGAGCCCGCCGGCCGGTGGATCGTGAAGTCCGCCTGGGAGCACGCATCGATCGGCATCGAGGATGACTCGATCGTCGACTCCGCGATGGCCGCGCGCGAGCGTATCGCCGAGCGTATCACCCGCTACGGTGGCGAGTGGTTCGCCGAAGCGTTCATCGACGGGCGCGAGTTCAACGCCACCGTGCTCGCCAATGACGGCGGACCGGAGGTCATGCCGCCCGCGGAGATCCGGTTCGCCAACTTCCCGCCGGGCAAACCGCGCATCGTGAACTACGCCGCGAAGTGGATCGAGGACGCGCCCGAGTACCACGGCACGTTCCCCGACTTCGAGGCGGCTTCGGCGGAACCGGACCTTGCCCGCACGCTCCAGCGCCTCGCGCGCGAGTGCTGGGACCTGTTCGAGTTCCGCGGCTACGCACGCGTCGACTTCCGCGTGGCCGACGATGGCAGCGCCTGGATCCTCGACCTGAACACGAACCCGTGCCTCGCGCCCGACGCCGGCCTCGCCATGGTCGCCGAGCGCACCGGAACCGGCTTCACGACCGCGATCGGGCGCATTGTCGCCGACGCACTCCGCGGCCGTACGACGACCGCCACCGCGACGGCGCCCCATGACGCGCCGGAACTGCGGCCGGCCCCCCAGCTCGACATCCGCGAGCGCGTGACCCCCGTGGACATCGATGACGTGCGCGAGATGGTCAGGGCGACCGGCTTCTTCTCGGTCGAGGAGATCGGCATCGCGGTGGAGCTGGTGGAGGAAGGACTCGAGCACGGCGCCGCGAGCGGCTACGAGTTCGTGTTCCTCGAACGGGACGGGCGGCTCCTCGGCTACACCTGCTACGGCCGGACGCCCGGCACCGCCGGCGCGTTCGACCTGTACTGGATCGTCGTCTCGCCCGACGCGCACCGGCAGGGCATCGGCCGAATGCTGCTGGAGGAAACGGATCGCCGCATCCGCGAGCGCGGCGGCACGTGCGTCTACGCCGAGACCTCGGCCCGCGACCAGTACACGCCGACCCGGCTCTTCTACCTGCGAACCGGGTTCCGCCAGGAGGCCGTGCTGCCCTCGTTCTACGCGCCGGGCGAGGCGAAGGTCATCTTCTCGAGAGCGATCGACGCCTGAACCGCGCCGGCGCTGGCCGGCGGCGGACGTTCGATACACCGCCCGCGCCGGAACCCCGTTCGGGCAGGGGTGTAGCGGGTCCGTTCCTTCCCCCGGAAAGCCAACTGCCGATGGAGGCTGCATGCCGGAATCGACGAGCCGGCTCGGGCCATCACGCCGGATCTTCCTGTCCACCGTGCCGCTCGCGCTGGCCGGATGGATGTTCGCGCCACTCGAAGGCCGCGCCGCCACCGGCCCCGGCCGCGGTCCCGGCGACCATCCCGAGCCGCGTCCGGGAATCGATGCATCGGGCGTGCTCTCCGCCGAGAAGCTCCGAGCGGCCGGCTTCGGCGACGACGTGGTGGAAGTCTTCGACATGGTCCGGCAGATCCCGCAGGTCGCGGACGGGCTGGCCTGCTACTGCGGATGCATGAGCCTGGGAAACCGCTCGCTCCTCACCTGCTACCACGAAGGCGGCATGGCTTCGGGCTGCGTCATCTGCCAGGGCGAGGGGCGGCTGGCCTACCGGCGCTGGAAGGAAGGCCAGACGCTCGACCAGATCCGCCGCGCCATCGACGCGAGGTTCGACAAGTGAAGCGCCTCACCCCTCTCGTGCACGTGGCAGTCCTCCTGGCCGCGAGCGGCGGCCACCTGGACGCGCAGATCAAGGCCAGCGAGGAAGCGACGTTCAGCCAGACCATCGACGGCACCACGATCTCGATGCGGTACGCCCGGCCATCGCGCCGCGGACGCGCCGTGCTCTTCGGCGAACAGATGCCCTGGGGCGAGCGGTGGACGCCGGGCGCCAACGTCGCCACCACCTTCCGGACCGATCACGACATCAAGCTCGATGACCGCGAAATCCCGACGGGCAGCTACTCGCTGTGGCTCGACCTGAGAGAGTCGGGCCCCTGGCAGCTCGTCCTCGACCCGGACACGACGCTGTTCCACACCGAGCACCCTGCGGACTCGGACAGGCAGATCCGGTTCGACGTGATGCCGGGCGCCGGCCCGGAGCTCGAGACGCTGCTCTGGTCCGTCGATTCGGTACGCGCATCGGGTGGCGTGCTGCGAATGCACTGGGGCACGACGGTCGTGGCCATGGACCTGAAGGTCCCCACCTCGCAGCGCGTGGAAAGCACGCCGGAGGAGGCCGGCGCCGTCGTCGGCGTGTGGGAAGGAAACGCGAAAGCACAGCCCGAGGTCGGCATTCCCGAATCTCGATTCCGGCTCGAGGTCCGCTATGCGGCGGACTCGAAGCTCGTCACCGGAGAGTTCAGCCTCCTCGGCGAGCAGGCTGCGAACACCCCGCCCTTCTCGCTGATGTTCCTGCCCGTCGCCGACGGAGTCTTCCGGGCCGGCTGGGGCGAGAACGGCGAGCTGTGGGAGGTGATTCCGTGGTTCCTGGAGCTCGACCGGGGCGACGACGGCACGTTCACTTCGTTCGCGATCCGCGACAGCGAAACCGACACGAAGTTGATGGAGGCGCACCGGGTCGCGGCCGGGGAGAAGAGGACGGATACAGGCCCGGGTGCCGGAACCGCTGGTCGGGCATTGACGGAAGCGAGTCGCGAGGAACCGACGGCCTGAATCCCCGTTCGCGCCCCCGTCTTGCCATCGGGCGACTCCTTGCATGACTTTGGGTCCCGAGATCGCGCGAGACGCGCAACTCGATCACTCCGGAGGGCAGGCTCCCCATGCGCCGCTCCTGCCGTTCCTCGCCCTCCTACCGCGGCCGGCTGCGGCCCGCCGGTGGCAGCCAGCGGGCGGCGACGCCGCGCTCCTCGCCGGGATCGACTCGATCGTGAGCGCGCCGATCCAGGAGGGCAAGGTCGCGGGGGCCTCCATCGCGATCGTGAAGGGCAGCGACACGATCGCGGTCCAGGGCTTCGGCAGGGCAAGCATCGAGCTCGATGTGCCCACACCGCCGCACGCCATCTACCAGATCGGCTCGATCACCAAGCAGTTCACCGCCGCCGCCATCATGCAGCTCGTCGAGCAGGGGAAGATCGACCTCGACGCCGACTTCACCACCTACCTGCCCGACTACGACACGCAGGGCCGGAAGATCCCGGTCCGACACCTGCTCGACCACACGTCCGGCATCCGCGGCTACACGGAGACACCCGAGTTCGGGCTCATCAGCATCCGACACCTCGACCGCGATTCGCTCGTCGAGATGATCGAGAAGAAGCCGTTCGACTTCGAGCCGGGCCAGGAGATGACCTACAACAACACCGCCTTCTTCCTCCTCGGCCTGATCATCGCGAAGGCGAGCGGCATGCCGTACGCGGACTACGTGCAGGAGAACCTGTTCGACCGCGCCGGCATGACCGACGCCCACTACTGCAGCGAGCGTGTCATCCACCCGCGCGATGTCGAGGGCTACGATACCGACTCGACCGGCCTCATCCTGAAAGGCTACCTCGACCAGACGTGGCCGTACTCGGCTGGCTCGCTCTGCGCTTCCGCCATCGACCTCGTCGCATGGAACCAGGCCATCCACGGCGGCAGGATCCTCGGAGCGGACGCCTACCGCGAGTACATCGCGCCGAGCCGCCTCGCCGACGGCACGCCGCTGCGTTACGCCAAGGGCCTCGCCGTCCGGCCCATCCTCGGCCGCCGCGCTTTCGAGCACGGCGGTGGCATCAACGGATTCCTCTCCGAGAACATCTACTTCCCCGACGACTCGCTCAGCGTCGTCGTGCTCTTCAACACCGCCGGACCTGCGGGCCCGGGCGACGCCGCACGCGCCATCGCGGAAGCCATCCTGGGCGAGCCGCCCGACGAGAGCCGGCCCTTTGACGGAGACCTCGCGCAGTTCGCCGGGACGTTCGCCGGCAACGGCCGCGGCCGGGACATGCGCATCGCGCTGAGCGTCGATTCCGACCGGTTGATGGCGACGATGCCCGGCGCAGACTCCGCGCAGGCGCTCCGCTTCTATGGCGAGGATACGTTCGGGCTGAACGACATCCGCTTCACCTTCGTACGCGGCGACAAGGTCACCGGTCTGAACCTCGATGCCGTCTACGGCTTCAACCGGCTCGTCAGAAGGTGTTGCGCGCCGGAGCGCGCCGCCACTGTAACGAGTCGATAACGAGGCCTGCGTCGAGCCGTATTTCTCGAACGGCGTCGAACGGGAAGTGTATCAGATGTCGCAGTTACCTTCCCCATGGAGGGGGACATGTCAGCATCACTACTTCTTCCCGTATGGCTCGCGATGGCGAGCCCCGCCGTGCCCGGTCCGACCTCCCATCCAGCAGTCCACATCTGGCTGAATTCCGACGGTCAATTCGTGCGCGGCGACCACGCGCGTGTCTACCTGAAGACCGCGGACGACGGGTACGTCGTCGTTCTGCGGGCGGACGATCAGGGACGCGTTCGTGTGCTCTATCCGGCCGATCCGACCGGAGACGACTACGTCCAGGCGACGGACAAGCTGGAGATCCACGGGCGCGACAACGGCAAGGCGTTTCTCGTCAACGACAAGAGTGGCGGCGGCCTGGTCGTGGCTGCGTACTCCCAGCAACCGTTCACCTTCGATGACTACGTCCTGAACGGCCATTGGGACCTCACCGCGCTCACGCCGGCCGGCGCGAAACGCGACCCCGAAGCGGCCGTGATGAACGTCGTGCAGACGATGTCGACCGGCCACCCGTTCGAGTACGATGAGGCGGACTACGTGACCCGCGCGGCGGCCGGGCAAGGCCGTACCGGCTCGGATTCGGCTTCGGTCCGTGGTACTACGGCCCGTGGTACTCGTCCCCGTGGTACTACGGCGCCTGGAACTACGGCCCGTACTGCATCGCCTGCTCCCGTACTTCGGATTCGCCGGCCCGGTCATCATCGGACGGTCCGTCGAGCACGAGCACGAAGGGCACGCGTTCATGGAAGGTTCGGGGGACCACGACGCACCGGCCGGACGGGCCGAGCACGGACGGCGGTAGGCGCGAACCGCGTCTCCGATCCGCCGCCACGGCTCGCGGGGGGCGTCCGCTTCGGCGGGCGCCCCCCGTCCGTTCTTGTGAGTTGCCGAACAGAACCGTTGCCAGATCCCGGTGGCGATTGCAGATTACCGAACCGAAATACTGCAATTTACCGTGTCAAGGTGTTGTAATTTACCAATCAACTGGCCCGCGGAACCCGACAGTGAAGAGGTCGATCGTGTATCACCCGCGGATTGTGGACGCACAGCTCGCCTCGCTGCTCGAGGCGGTGGGGGCCGTTGTCCTGGAGGGGCCCAAGGCGTCGGGGAAGACTCGCACGGCGCTTGAAGTCGCCCGGAGCGTGGTCCGCCTGGACGTGGACAGCAATGCGCGGGAGGCAGCCGCGATCGACCCTTCTCTGATTCTCGAGGGAGCGGTTCCCCGTCTCATCGACGAATGGCAGCTCGCGCCGCAGCTGTGGAATCACGTTCGGCGAGCGGTGGATGAACGCGGAACCACGGGTCAGTTCATCCTCACGGGCTCCGCGGTGCCCGCCGATGATGCCACGCGACACACGGGAGCCGGACGTTTCGCCCGTCTCCTGTTGCGCCCGATGTCCCTTCACGAGAGCGGCCATTCCACGGGAGCGATCTCGCTTGGCGCGATCATGGAGGGCGAACCGTCGCGCGCCGCTGACGCCGGCCTCGACGTGAAGGAGGTGGCGCGTCGGATCGTGGTTGGCGGCTGGCCGGCCTTCGTCCACAGCGAGCCGGAACAGGCGATGCTGGGTGTGCGCGCCTACGTGGACGAAGTGCGTCGTACGGACATCCAGCGGGCGGAGGGAAGCGCGCACGACCCGGAGAGAGTCCTCCAGTTGATGCGCTCCCTGGCCCGGAACGTGGCGACGATGACCGGTATCGCGACCATGGCGAAGGACATCGCGGGAAGCGAGCGGGCCATCGACGAAGACACGGCCTACCGGTACCACGATGCGCTTGCGCGATTGATGGTCGTCGAAGATCAGCCTGCCTGGGCCCCGCATCTGCGTTCGCGGTCGAGGGTGCGCGTGTCGCCGAAGCGGCACTTCATCGACCCATCCCTGGCAGCGGCGGTCCTGAGGGTCACGCCCGAACGACTGCTGAAGGACCTGAATCTGCTCGGGTTGCTCTTCGAGTCGATGGTGATTCGCGATCTTCGCGTCTACGCACAGGCACAGGATGCCCAGGTGCTGCACTACAAGGACAACACCGACCTGGAAGTGGATGCCATCGTGGAACGTGCCGACGGAGCCTGGGCGGCGTTCGAGATCAAGCTCGGAACGAACTACATCGAACAGGCGGCCGCGAACCTGCGAAAATTCGCCGAGCGCGTGGACACCACGAGGTGTGGGACGCCGCGGGTGCTTGCCGTCATCACCGGCGTCGGCCTGGGCTACGGGCGAGAAGACGGAATCCAGGTCATCCCGATCGGCGCCCTGAAGGCGTGATGTCCAACGGATACGAGCTCCGAGCGGTTCCGCGGAGCCGGTGATTCATCACGAGGAACCCGCGGCGGCGACGTCGCCTGACATCCGCACCTCCGCCGGCGCCGGGATGTCCGCCTCGAGGACCGCGCTGATCTCGCCCACACCGCCCGCCTGCACGGTGCGCGCCTGCCGCTCCGCGTGGTAGCTCGAGCGCACGAGCGGGCCCGACTCGACGTGCGAATAGCCCAGCTCCTCCTCGCCGAACCGCTTCCACTCCGCGAACTCGTCCTTCGTCACCCAGCGCGCGACCGGTGCGTGATGCGATGACGGCCGCAGGTACTGCCCGAGCGTCAGGATGTCGACCGACGCCTTCCGCAGGTCCCGCATCGCCTCCGCGATCTCGTCCTGCGCCTCGCCCAGGCCGAGGATCACGCCGCTCTTCGTCAGCATCGTCGGGTCCATGCGCTTCGCCGCGCCAAGGAACGAGATGCTCCGCCAGTAGCGGCCGCCCGGCCGCGCCCACGGGTGCAGCCGCTCGACCGTCTCGAGGTTGTGGTTCAGGATGTCGGGCCGCGCGTCGACCACCAGTTTCGAAGGGCGTCCTCGTCCCCCTTGAAGTCCGGGATCAGCACCTCGATGCTCATCGTCGGACGAAGCACGCGGCACTGCCGGATCGTCTCCGCGAAGATGCCCGCGCCGCCGTCCGCCAGCTCGTCCCGGTTCACGCTCGTGATCACGACGTGCTCCAGCTCGAGCGACGCGCACGTCTCCGCCACCCGGCGCGGCTCGTCCTCGTCCAGCTCCGTCGGCATGCCGTGCGCGATCGCGCAGTACTTGCACGCCCGCGTGCACACGTCGCCCAGGATCAGGAACGTCGCCGTCCCCGCCTCCCAGCACTCGCCGATGTTCGGACAGCCCGCTTCCTCGCAGACCGAGTGCAGCCGCTGGCCGCGCATCAGCTCTTTCAAACGCAGATAATTGCGGCCGCCCGGCGAGCGGACCTTCAGCCAGCCGGGCTTCCGCGACGTGATCGGGATCGCTTCGCCGTCCAGGATCGGCAGCTTCGCCGTGCCCTTCGACTTCACGACTCCCGAGTCCTTGCCGCTCGGTGCGTAACCCTTTGTATCACTCACACTTCCACTCCCATGATCCGGGCCGGCCGAAAACCGGGCCAGACTTGAAAATTAGCACGGGCAGGCGCCTCGGGGAATGGAAAACGTCCGGGTCGCATGGGAAGAAGGCTCGACCGACGAACCCGGACGTGCCCTTTCCGGGCGCCGGCCACGACTCGCGTTCAGCCGATCGCCGACAGGCCGATCAGGCCGCCGCCAACCAGCATCCCCACGACGATCGCGACCGCGATCATCGCGACAACGCCGACCAGCGCGGTCAACAACGCCTTGCCGGTACCGAAATCCAGGGCCTGCCGGATGGCGACGATGCCGGTCAGCAGCGTCCAGATCCCGAGGACGTACTTGAGCGGGCCCGCCAGACCGACGGCGCCGAGCACCCAGAGGACGTTCGGGGCCTGCGCGAAGCCCAGTGTCCGGAGCAACTCGCCCCAATCGGCCGTCCCGCCAAAGATCCGCGTTCCCACGAAGTTCGTGACCGCCGCCCACACCAGCCAGCCGAGCAGCGCGCTGATTACCCCGCTGATCATCGACCCCGTCCCACCTTTCGCACCCCCGATCGCCATCGCGATCGCGACCGCGCCGACGACCATCGCGGCCTGCCCCGTCGCAGTCTTGTCCGCCTCGACTTCCTCGTAGACGTCGACGTTCAGAAGCGCTGCGCCGATCGCGCGCGCCATGAACCCTCGCTGCCCTCGCAATGGCGTTTCCATGGTCTCGTCCATTGGTCCCCCGATTCTGGTGCGCTGCGATTCGTTCGATCACCGATCCCCTCCCGTATCCTATCGGACGACGTTGCCCGGTGCGAAGCTACCCGGCCCGATCCGTCTCCGGCCTTGATCATCACTGCCGCGCGGTATTATCGTGCATATGCACAAAACAAACGGAGGAGCTTCTGGGACGGCCGAGGAAACGGCGGCAGTGCCGCGAGTTCGAGGGTGACCGGGTGTTCAAGCCGCGGAGCATCCCGATGTCGGAGCTGGAGACGGTGCGGCTCGGACTGGACGAGCTGGAAGCGGTGCGGCTGTGCGACATGGAGAATCTCGGCCAGGAAGCGGCGGGGGCGCGCATGGGCGTGTCGCGGGGGACGGTGCAGCGGCTGCTGAAGTCGGGGCGGCGGAAGCTGGTGGGCGCGGTAGTGGGCAACTCGGCGTTGCTGATCGAGGCGGGGTAGCGAGGCGGTCCCGGGGGCGCTCCGTGAGGTTCGACCCACGTTGACGTGAGGAGGAGTCTCATGGCAGTGGAGAAGCGTCTCGAATCGCAGGATGTGTTCGGATACCTGCTTCCGAAGCAGGTGCACGCGATCAGCGAAGCGGCGGAGACGGTCGTCAAGCCCGCGGGTGAGACGGTGTATGAGCAGGGTGAGCCGGCGGACTACATGTACGTGGTGCTGGACGGCGAGGTGATGTTGCGGTTGCCGGGCCGGGGCGAGGTGAGCGTGCCGATCGATGTGGTCGGCTCGGGCGCAATGTTCGGGTCGTGCATGTGTTTCGACATCGCCACGTACTCGACGACGGCGCAGAGCATCAGCGACTCGCGGCTGTTGAAGATCCGGGCGAGCATGTTCAAGAAGCTGATGGACGGCGATCCGCGGATGGGGTACGCGTTGCAGCGTCGCATCTCGCAGATCTACTTCCGTCGCTACCTGGACACGATGCGGAAGCTGCAGACGGTGGTGATGAGCCTGCCGGTCGAAGTCTGACGTGGTGGTCGCTCTTCGAGGCTAGCCGGTCTCTCCGCGCCGGGCATTGATCATCCATTCGGGCAGCGGACGCGGCGGGGGCCTGCGGCCGTAAAGTGCGTCGTCGGCGCGGACGGCGAGGTGGCGCAGCGCCGGCGAGTGTCTGACGCCGCGTCGCACGAGGCCGTGCAGCCAGTTGTCGGAGTGTGAATACGGGCACACCGACATGCAACGGGCGCAGTCGGTCCCGATCGCGCACCAGTGGGTGAAGCACGCTTCGGAGTCGATGCGCCAGCGGAGCGCCCCATCGATCATCTCGCGGTCACCGGTGGGAATGGCGTGGCTCGGGCAGAGGTCGGCGCATTTCCGGCAACGGCTGCAGAAGTCGAGAACGGTCGGATCCCGTTGGGTCGGGGCCGGGATCAGCGGGAGGTCGGTGGTCACGACGGCAATGCGCACGCGAGGTCCGAGCCGGGGCGTCATGAGCAGGCCCATCCGTCCGATCTCGCCGAGTCCCGCGTCGCGCGCGACGAGCGGGCAGATGACGCGGTAGTTGCCGTCGATGTGAGCGCGGGCCGGGTAGCCGAGCCCGCGAATGAACGCGGCGACCTGAACGGCGATCACGCCGGACTCGACGTACTGCTGCGCCGACTCCATCAGCGTCGGCGCGAGCGGCGCCGAGTCGAGCATCTCGCGGTCCATCTCGACGGTCAGCGCGATGGCGAACTGGTGCGCGAGTCGCACCGGCTCTCCGTAGTCCGGACCGCGGCCGACGGTCGTGTACAGATGATATGGCTCGAGCGTCGTCACGCCGACCGAGACCGCGCCGAGCTTCCGGATCCACGCTTCGAGGAACGCCGTCGCGGTTTCAGCGTCCACCGGTGTGCGCTCAGCCGCCGGCTCGCCATCGACGTGCGGCCGCAGCCTTTCGATGGTCCAGAAGCTGGCCTCGGCGGCGGGGAAGCCGAGCGGGTGCCACGCCGACGCATCGCGGGACATGAGGCCGGGACGCGCGCGGAAGGCGTCGTCCGGTGCCTTCTTCTCCGGGTGCGCGCGGTAGTACTCGCGGAACCGCTCCGTGCCGGGCTCGAGCAACCGGCGTGAGAACATGATGTCCCGCTCGTCGATGCGCATCGTCGGTGTGTCGTCGCCGATCGGCGGTGTCGTTCCCCGGAGAAGCAGCGTGAGGGCGGCCATACCGGCTGCGAGCAGGAGCAGCGCGGCGAGTCCTTCGCGGTATTCAGCGGGAAACAGGCCGACGAGGATGAAGGGCACGGGAACGATCGTGGCGAGTGCGAGGAGGAGCGTCGCGGCGCGCGGCTCCCGCTCCCGCGCCGACGTCCATGCGGCGGCCACGAGCAGGATCAGCAGCATGATTGCCAGCAACCCCATCGTCGTGTAGGCGATCATGTTCGACGCCGTTTCGGAGGGCTCCCGCCCCCGGTTCGTGCGGCCTCCGCCAGCCGGCACCATACCGCCCCCGGATGGCCCGCGACAGGGTACCGGCCTCCCGGAACGTGACGGGAACCGTTGTCGCCGACGCCAGAACGGCCCGCTGACCCGACCACTTCCCGACTTCATGGCGTCCGGACCACCTGCCCCGCCCTTTTCGTCCTTGCTCAAATACCGATGGTATTGTAATATCATCGGTATGCCACGACTGAAAAGACCGGAACAGACGGCGCTGAACCGGGAGCGGGTGCTCGAGGCGGCGGGGAAGATCTTTCGGCGCAAGGGTTTCCACGCCGCGAGCCTGGAGGAGATCGCCGATGAGGCGGGTTTCTCCAAGGGTGTGATCTACTCGCAGTTCGACAGCAAGGACGACCTTGCGCTGACACTGATCGAGCGGCGGATGGAATGGCGAACCGGGCAGACGCTGGAGCTGGTCCAGGGTCCCGTGGACCGTGCGTTGCGCGACATGTGGGAACGGAACCGGGAGATCCAGCGGGCGGACCTCGAGTGGGGGTTGTTCGTTCTGGAGTTCCGTGTCCATGCGGCGCGGACGCCGGACGTGAACAGCCGCTACAAGGCGATGCACCGGAAGACGCTCGAGAATCTGACCCGGGTGTTCGAGGCGTTGATTTCGCGAAGCGGCTCGACCCCGAGGCACGCTCCGGGTGACCTGGCGCTGTTTCTGTCGGCGATCGACGCCGGCGCGGTGCTGGAAGCGCACGTCGATGCCCCGACCGCCACCGTCGACGTCGGTCACGACGCGGTGCGGCTGCTCCTGGCGGAAACGACCGGGCCTGCCGGCGAAGGGGAGGATTCCCGATGACCGTGACGATGGCGGAGATCCGGCGCCGGTTCCGGGCGTCGTTGGGGGCGCGCATGCCCTTGCATTTGGAGCGGATGCGCTGGACGCGGGACCGGCTCGTGGCGCATCAGCGTGACGGCCTGCGGCGGCTTCTGGCGCACGCGATGGAGCACTCGCCGTTTCACGCGGCCCGTCTGCGCGGCATCCGTCCGGACCGCTTCGAGCTCGAGGATCTGCGGTCGCTTCCGGTCATGACGAAAGCGGAGATGATGGCGTCGTTCGACGATGTCGTGACGGATCGGCGCCTGACCCGGGCCGCGGTCGAAGCGCACGTCGCGGGAATGGGAGAAGTGCCGAGGCTTCTCCCGGGCGACCGTTTCGCGATCACCACGGGCGGAAGCTCGGGCCGGAAGGGGCTGTTCGTCTACGACTTCGAGGCAATGGCGGACTTCATCGGGCGGTTGCTTGCGCCCGGCGGAGGGCCGGCGCCACCCGGGCACGTTGTCGCCGTCGTCGCCTCGCCGACGGCGGCGCACATGTCGGGACTCCTGGGTGCACTCCGGGACGAAGAGAGCGTGATCCGGGCGCCGGTGACCCGGCCGATCGACGAGATCGTGCGTCGCCTGAGCGAGAGGAGGCCGAACGGGCTGTTCGGGTATCCGAGCGTACTTCGGCGACTCGCGCGGGAGCAGCAGGCCGGTCGGTTGTCGATCCGGCCCGAGTGGATCGCGGTCGGCTCGGAGCAGCTCGAGCCGGATGCGGCGGCGGAGATCGCGGGGGGAAAGCTTCGTCTACGGCGATCGCGACGTTCACGGGGTCACGGTGCTCGGGCCGGTGATCGGTGCGCGGGGCGTCGTCGACTATCGGATCCTGCAGACGCCGGGGGGCGTGGATGCGGAGGTCGTTGGCAGCAGCGGAGTCGACTCGGCGGCACTCGCCGCGGACCTGAGCCGGGCGCTGGCCGAAGCCGGCCTCCACGAGCCCCGGGTCACGGTCCGGATCGTCGATCACCTCGAACGCGATCCGTGTACGGGCAAGGTCCGGCGCCTCGTGCCGTTCGAGTCGCTGGCGGCCGCCTCGGGGGAACGTCGATGAGCCTCCCGCCGCGCGCCCTCGTGGGTCTCCTCACGCTGGTGGTGGTCCTCGTGATGGCGCTGCTCGGTGCGCAGGTGAAGCTCGAGTACCTGCGCGAGGTGCTCGAGCGGCCGCGGGCGCTGGTCGTCGGCCTCGCGGGTCAGTTCCTGCTGCTCCCGCTTCTCGCGGCGGCGACGCTCGTCGCGTTCCGGGGCTCGCCAGGCATCCAGGGCGGCGCGTTCATCGTTGCCGCGGTGCCGGGCGGAGCGGCGTCCAACATGGTGACCTACTGGGGTCGGGGACGGCTCTCGCTTTCCGTGGTGCTGACGGCGTGTTCCACGTTGGCGGGTGTCCTGACGATCCCGCTCTGGGTCAATGTCGGGTTGCGTCTGGTGGGCGGCGGAGCGGTCCAGGAGCTGTCCGTCGTGCCGATGGTCGTGCGCAGCTTCGTGCTGCTGGTAGTCCCGCTCGGGCTCGGCATTGCGGTCGGCGCATGGAAGCCGGGCCTGGCCGACCGGCTGAAGCGACACACGCGACCCGTGGTGGTCACCCTGATGATGGCGGTGATGACCCTGTACCTCGCGGTCCGGTGGCGGGCTATCGTGGCGGAGTACTCGCCCGCCGTCGTCGAGGCCGCCTTCCTGTTCGACGTGATGGCAACGCTCGGAGGCTGGGGACTCGCGCGCGGTCTCGGACTCGATGCGAGAGACAGCTTCACGATCGGCATCGAAGTGGGGATTCAGAACATCGTGGTCGCGCTGCTCATCGTCGAACTGATCGGCCGTGCCGACCTGCTGCCATTCGTCGGCTACTACGCGCTGGTCATGCTGCCCCTGATGGTGTTCTGGGTCCTGCTTCTCGGCCATCGGGAGGCTGGGCCCGCTCCGGCCTGACCCCGGCCGACATCCGCTCGCCCCGTCGGCTCCACCGCTCGCCACGTCTCCACTTCCCGGGTCCCGGGCGCGTCGTGACCGTTCGGCGACCCGGGTGCGAATCGCGGCCCGGGCGGAACTGCGACCGGAAGGCGAGCGATGAGGATCGGAATCGGTACGGCCGCGCTCATGGTGATCGGGGCTGCGGGACTCGGAATCGCGAGGGCGGGACGCGTGGCGGCGGTAGCGGCGGACGCGGAAGCGGTCGTCCCGCAGCCGCCGAGGCAGGAATGCCTGCCGTCGGCCGAGGGCCGGCCCGCTTCGCTGATCGAGCGCGCAAGGCACGCGGTCGGCATGCCGTCGGGCGGGCGCGTGCTCCGCGTGCAGATGCAGGAGACCCGGCTGCAGCAGATCCAGTCGGACCGAACATACGCGCCGTTCTTCGACCTGTTCCGCACGCAGGAGACGTGGCTGGACCCTGCGACGGGCGCGGAGCTCGCGCGCGGCACCGGCGGCGCCTATCCCGGCATGGCGCTGCCGGCCTCTCCCTTCCCCACGCTCACGAGTGCAACCGGCCAATGGGTGCTCCGCGACACCGTTCCCGTCGCGTCACCGGACTACTCGCAGGCCGCGTCGACCCGCCCCGTCAATCCGTGGAACGTGCTGTCCGACTTCGCGCGCAGCACGGACGTTCGCGCGACCGGACGCTGCATCTTCCGTGACTATCCTCGCGTCGCGCTCGAGCGGACCGGCCCGCTCGGTCCGGAAACCCTGCTTCTCGACCCGAAGTCGTGGGTTCCGGTCGGCCTGGTCCGCGAGGAGCCGCACTTTCTCTTGGGCCAGGTGCAGGCCGAGTACGTATGGTCGAACTGGTCGGGCGTGGACGGCGGCGGCCTCTTCCCGCTGACCGCGTTCCGCTCGGTGGATGGCGAGGTCGAGATCAGCCGGACGGTGACGGGTGCGACGCTGCTGCCGCCGGATTCCGCGCCCCCGCTCACCATCCCGGACACCGCCCTCGTACTGCCGGCGACGCCCGCCGCGTTCGCGCGACCCGAGCGCCCGGACACGACGCGCGTCGCACCGAACACGTGGCTGCTCACCAACCGCTGGTACACGACCACGGTCACGCTGCAGCGCGACACGGTGTTCGTGCTCGATGCGACGCTGGGCGAGCCGCGCGCGCGGCAGGACGCGGAGTGGATCCGGACGCTCTTCCCCGGCACGCATCCGGTCGTCCTCGTCGTCACCGACCTCGCCTGGCCGCACATCGCGGGCGTCCGCTACTGGGTCGCGAACGGCGCGACCGTCGTGTCGCACCGCGCGGCGCGCGAGTTCCTGACGCGCGTCATCGAGCGACGCTGGACGCGCGAGCCGGACCTGCTCGAGCAGCGCCGAGATCGCACGGCGTTCCGCTTCGTCGGCGTGGACGACTCGCTCCGTCTGGCGGGCGGGGCGGTCGTGCTGCACGCGATCGACGGCGTGTCGAGCGAGGTCGCGCTGATGGCGTGGCTGCCGGGACAGCGCTTCCTCTGGCCCGGCGACTTCATCCAGGACGTGCGCTCGCCGTCGGAGTATGCACGCGAGGTGTTGCGGGCGACGCGGCGCGTCGGGATCCGGCCGGACCGGTTCGCGGCGGAGCACGTCCCGCTCACGCCGTGGTCGGTGATCGAGTCGCTGCACCCGGACGAGCCGCCGGCCGCGACGGGCGATGTGCCGGACGCGATGAAGCTACGCACCGGCCGCATCGCGCTCAGCACGGTGGTGACCCGGGACGGCAAGCGCGAGGAGCGAGGGGAAAGCGTCGTGGACGTGACGCGCGGCACGTACCGCGGCCGGGACGCCCTCATCGCCGTCCGCGAGTTCGAGACGCCGACCGGACCGGCAGTCGACTCGTCGATGGCGGACGCGCGCACGCTCGCGCCGATCCGGCACGTCGGCGTGCACAGCTCGCGCACGATGATCCTCGACTTCGACGGCGCGCGCGTGACCGGCAGCTACGCGGCGGCCGGCGAGCCGGTCCGCCCCATCGACCAGTCGTTCCCGGTGAAGCCCTGGGACTCGAGCCTGTACGATTTCGTGATCGCGGGCCTGCCGCTCGAGGCGGGATACGTCACACGCATCCCGTTCTACGTCTGGGAGCAGGGCGGGCTCGTGTGGTACACCGCGCGGGTGACGGGCACGGACTCGCTCGAGCTGCGCGATGGCACCACGGCGCCCGCGTGGACGCTCGACATTGAGGAGGACGGGGAACTGCGGAGCCGCATGTGGGTTTCCCGCGGGGAGCCGCGTGAGGTATTGCGCGTCCTGTACCGGCCCGCGCCGGGCATCGAACTCATGAACACTCGCTGAATGGACGAAGACCGGACATCACCAGGGTGGTGGCCGGCCGCCGCGGTGCTGGGCGGCTGGCTGGTCATCGGCCTGGTCAGCAGCGGGCTGACGTACACGGTCTGGCGGGACGAGGGGCTGCCGATCGGCTGGCTCCGGGCGAGCGCCGCGCTGCTGCCCTACTGGCTGTACTGGGCTCCGGCGACGCCCGCCATCGTCGCGCTCGGCCGGCGCTGGCCGATCGATGCGCGTCGCTGGCCCCGCAGCCTGCCCGTGCACCTGGCCGCGGCGATTGCCTGCGGGCTGCTGCACATGGCGCTCTACGTCGTCCTGTACAAGGCGGTGTTCCCGTGGCCGGCCAATGAGGCGGGGGGGCCGCCGTTCGCGCAGCTGCTCGGGCAGATGCTCCGGACTCGCTGGCAGTTCGAGCTGATCGCGTACGGCGGGATCCTCGGCGCGTCGCTCGCCGTGCAGTTCGCGCGGGAGTCGGAGGCGCGGAAGCTCGCGGCGGCCCAGCTCGAGACACAGCTCGCGAACGCGCAGCTCGAGGCGCTCCGCATGCAGCTCAACCCGCACTTCCTGTTCAACACGCTGCAGGCGATCTCGACGCTCGTTGATGAGGAACCATCGGCGGCGCGGCGCATGCTCACGCTGCTCGGAGACCTGCTTCGCACCGTGCTCGAGCAAGGCGACCGCGCCGAGATCCCGCTCGCCGAGGAACTCGCGTTCGTGCGCCGCTATCTCGAGATCGAGCAGGTCCGATTCGCCGACCGGCTCACCGTCCGCTTCGATGTCGACGATGACGCGGAGTCCATCATGGTCCCCACGTTCCTCCTCCAGCCGATCGTCGAGAATGCCATCCACCACGCGGTGGCACCCCGCTCCGAGCCCGGCCGGATCGACATCGCCGCGCGTCTCCGCGACGGCCGGCTCGTCCTCGAGGTGCGCGACGATGGGCCGGGACCCGGCCCCGACGCCGCCGATGGGCTCGGCCTCGCCACCACACGCGCACGGTTGGAGAAGCGCTACGGCCGGGACCAGTCGTTCTCATTCCGCGCGCGTCCGGCCGGTGGAGCGGAGGCGGTGATCGCGATTCCCGCGTCCGGGCTCTGATCGATGGCGCGGTCATCGCTCCGCGTGCTCATTGTCGATGACGAGCCACTCGTACGGCGCGGGCTCCGGCGCATGCTCGAAGAATGCGAGGGCGTCGACGTTGCGGGCGAGGCGAGGAACGGACGGGAGGCGCTCGCGCGCATCGACGAGCTCGGACCGGACCTGGTCTTCCTCGATGTGCGCATGCCGGAACTCGATGGACTCGCGGTGCTGCGCGCGCTCGAAGCCGCCGGAAGAGTCCCCGGCATCATCTTCGTCACCGCGTACGACCGGTACGCCGTCGCCGCGTTCGAGCACCACGCCATCGACTACCTGCTCAAGCCGTTCGATGAGGAGCGCGTGAAGATCGCCGTGGACCGCGCCCGGCAGCGGCTCGCCGCGCACGAGCCCGCGGCGCTCGCGGCGCGGATGGCGGAGCTGCTCGAAGGACTCCGGCCCGGCGCCCCCGAGCGGATCGCCGTGAAGACCGGAACGCGGACCGTGCTGCTCGATCCCGCCGCCATCGAATGGGTGGAGGCCGCCGACAACTACGTCCGGCTTCACGCCGGCCGGGAGCGTCACTTGCTCCGTGGCTCACTCGCCGGGACGGCCGACAGGCTCGACGAGGCCCGGTTCGTCCGCATCCACCGGTCCGCGATCGTCAACCTCGAGCACGTCGCCGAGCTGCGGTCACGGCCGTCCGGCGATGGCGTCGTGCGGCTGCACTCGGGTACCGAGCTGCCGCTCAGCCGGCGCTACCGCGACGCGTTCGAGAAGCGGCTCCGCGGTCGATGACGAACGGGCGGTCCCGCCCGGAAACCGCCCGTTGGAGTCGCGCCCGCCGATTCGCTCAGCCGGTCGCATCCAGGGATTCCGCGAGCTGGTCGCCGAGGGTGCGAACGTGGCCGGCCGCGGCGTTGAGCGCGTCCATCGTCTCCGCCGATGACCCACCGACCTCGATGTCGGTCGTGGTCCGGATCGCCGCCTCGTACCAGTCGGTCCAGGCATTCAGGATGCGACGCTGCTCCGCCACACTTTCGCCGCTCTCGACGGCCGCGCGGCTCAGCGCGGCTTCCGCCTCGAGCCGCGCGACGGCGCTCCGCTCGAGCTCGTTGATGATGAAGCGCGCGGTCGCGCCGTCCGCGGTCGTGAGCGTCATGGCGGTGACCGCCGCGCAGACGCCCGAGTTCTTCAGTGTGGTCGCGGACACCTTGTCGAGGCGGTCGCCATTGGTGTGGTAGTAGACGTCGGTGAAGTGCCAGAACAGGAGGCCGGGCTTGCCGGCGCTCAGGAACGGGACGTGATCGCTGCCGCCCTCGTACGGGTTGGTCTTCACGACCCAGCCGGTGCCCTCCGCCTGGTCGAGGCAGCGGTTGAGCGCGAAGTCGTTGAAGTAGTGCGGCTTGAGCTGGTCTTCGCGGAGGGGCCGGCCGCCCCACTCGGTGTGGTGGTCCTCGCCGCGCGTCCACACTGCGGACGGGTCGGGCATCTTCTCGATCAGGAACGTGCCGCCGGTCTTCTCGGTGTCCTCGCCGACCATGTCGAGGCTGAGCCCCCAGCGGACGCCGGCGGTGCGCATGGAGTCCTCCGCGAGGTACCGTCGCGTGGAGCTGATCTCGTCGCCCCAGATCATGGTGATCGTGCGTGCCGGATCGAATCGGCCCGCCATTTCCTCGACCGCGAGCACGCGCGCGATCTCGCCGAGGGCCGCCACGCCCGTCGCATTGTCGTTGGCGCCCGGCTCCTGCACGTGCGCGCTGAACACGAAGCGCTCATCCGGCACGGTGGCGCCCCGGACGTTGGCGACCAGCGTCCGCTCCTCGGACGGGTAGATGCGCGTCTCCGTCACGACGTGGACGCGGACGGGTCCGGCGGCGAGCGCGGCTTTCAGCGTGTCGCGCGCGGCGAGCGAGAGACGGAGCCCGAAAGAGCGGGCCACGGTGTCAAGCGGGATCGAGCCGAAGGAGATCGAGTTGGGATGCGACTCCGGCCGGTTGAACTCCGGGACGCCCCAGGACAGCACGCCGAGCGCGCCGCGGGCGATCGCGTCACGGAACAGTCTCGAGGTGCTGGTCTCGCCGAACACGACCTTGCCTCGCACGTCGGCGCCGTCGAAATCCTCGGGCCGACCCGCGCCCACGTCCACGACGTCCGCCTCGATGCCGCCGGGCGGCGTCGAGTACGTGTTGATGGTGAGCATGTTGCGGTTGGTCTCGTAGCGGAGCAGGGGCGCGTCCCGGCCCACGATCTCGAGACTCGCACCGACCGGCTCCCACGTGGGCGCGTCGAGCGGACGCTGTTCGATCCGGTAGGTCAGTCGAGCATCTGGGCCGGCCGCGGACTCGCGCACGTAGCCCGCGCTGTCCAGGACCTCGACCACGCGGTCGATGCTCGCGTCGAACCCGGTGTTGCCGGGAAGCCGCCAGTACTGCTCGACGAACGCGACGACGTCACGCGCGCGCTCACCGGAGAATTCCTGCCGCGCATCGCGCAGGTACGTCTCGATGGTCGGTGTGGACGGCCGCCCGGCCGGTTGCTGCGCGCAGGCGGAAGCCAGCAGGATCGCGGCGATGCGGAATGCTCTGGTGATCATTGCGGTGGCTCGCTTCTCGATGGATGCTCCTTGAAGATGGGCCGCCGCGTCGCCGTCCGCCAACGGTCGCGGCGCGCGGCGCGTTCTTCTCGGGTGGCCGCCGGTACCGCCCCCGGGCGACCCGACCGGCCCGGGACAACGCGATCGCCGTCCGCGGCGAGGAAAGCAGGTGCCGACTGATCGTGCTCGAGACCGACCGGCTCAGGCTCCGCGAGCTTTCCGCCCTCGATGACGCCGCCTTCGTCCTCGAACTGCTGAACGACGAGGCGTTCCTCCGCTACATCGGCGACCGGGGCGTACGCACGCTCGAGGACGCCGAGCGCTACATCCAGGACGGCCCCGTGGACAGCTACGCGCAGAACGGCTACGGCCTGTTCTGCGTCGATGTCGTGGAGACCGGGGAGCCGGCCGGCATCTGCGGACTCGTCAAGCGGCCGGCGCTCGCCGATCCCGACATCGGGTTCGCGTTCCTGCCGGAGCTCCGCACCCGCGGGTACGCGCTCGAAGCCGCCCGCGCGGTGCTGGAGCACGCCCGGCACGATCTCGGACTGCGTCGCATACTCGCCATCGTGTCGCCCGACAACGAGCGATCCGAACGGCTGCTGCTGAAGCTCGGGATGCGTTACGAGTGCCGGATCCGGATCACGGACGAGAGGACGCCGCTCAAGCTGTTCGTCTCCGCCGCCTGAGCCGCGGCGAACGCCGGGTTTGCCGGATGGCCGCCTGCTACGCAGGTTGAGACCGAGGCCGGCCGCGTCCGGTGCCGGCCCACGGCCTCGCGAAGGAACCGAATCATGAGCGGCGTCGATCGAAGGGAATTCCTCGCCAGCATGGCGGCCGGGCTCGCGCTCGGCCGGACCCCGCTCGACGCGTGGACCGTACCCGACCGCCGATCGCCGGAGGCGACGATGGCACTCGCGGATCCTGCGTTCCACCCTCTCTCGCTCGGCAGCGTCCGGCCCGCGGGCTGGCTCGCACGCCAGCTCCGCATCCAGGCGGACGGGTTGAGCGGCCACCTCGACGAGTTCTGGCCCGACGTCGCCGAAAGCCAGTGGTTTGGCGGCTCGGCCGAGGGTTGGGAACGCGCGCCCTACTGGCTGGACGGCGCGATCCCGCTCGCCTGGCTGCTCGACGACGCGCCGCTGAAGGCGCGGATCGCGGATCACGTCGAGTACATCGTGACGCACCAGCGCGCCGACGGCTGGTTCGGGCCGTATCCGGAGGACGCCGTCGCGAAGCGCTACGACATGTGGGCGATTCTGCTCGCCAACAAGGTGCTCGCGCAGTACCACGAGGCGACCGGCGATGCGCGCGTGCTCGAAGCCGTGCTGAAGAGCCTCCGCGCCGTGCACGCGGGCCTCGACCTGACCCCGCTCTACGACTGGGGCCGGTTCCGCTGGTACGAGGGCGTAGTGCCCGCGTTCTACGCGTACGGCCTTACGGGCGAGCCGTGGCTGCTCGAGCTGTCCGCCAAGCTGCGCGCGCAGGGCGTGGACTTCGAGGCGCTCTACGACACCGCCGACGTCACCGTGCCCACGCCGCGCCGCGGGCTCTGGAAGTGGACCAAGCACGTCGTGAACACGGGCATGGCCGCGAAGGCGTCCGCACTGAGCTGGCGTCTCGACCAGCGCCCCACCGACCGCGCGTTCGCGCGCCGCATGATCGACATCCTCGACCGCTATCACGGCCAGGTCACCGGCATGTTCTCCGGCGACGAGTGCCTTGCCGGGAAGAACCCGCTGCAGGGAACCGAGCTCTGCGCCGTCGTCGAGTTCATGTACTCGCTCGAGACACTGTTCTCCGTGTTCGGCGACCCGTTCTTCGCGGACCGGCTCGAGCGCGTCGCGTTCAACGCGCTGCCCGCCACGTTCAAGCCGGACATGTGGGCGCACCAGTACGACCAGCAGGTGAACCAGGTGGAATGCACGATCAACCCGGACCACGGCTGGTCCACGAACGGGCCGGAGTCCAACCTGTACGGTCTCGAGCCGAACTACGGCTGCTGCACGTCCAACATGCACCAGGGCTGGCCCAAGTTCGCGGCGCACCTCTGGATGAAGACGCCGGATGACGGCCTGGCCTGTGCCGCGTGGGCACCGTGCCACGTAGTCACGCGGCTCCGCGATGTGCCTGTCGCGCTCGGCGTGGACACGGACTACCCGTTCCGCGAGGATATCACGCTCACCGTCTCGGCGCAGCGCGCGGCTCGGTTCCCGCTGCTGCTGCGCGTGCCCGCGTGGGCCGAGGGCGCCACGGTCCGCGTCGGCGGCAGTGAGTGGCGCATGGATGCGGGCTCGATGTTCCGGCTCGAGCGCGAGTGGAACGGCGAGACCATCGTGAGTGTCCGCTTCCCGATGCGGCCGCTCGTGACGGCGCGCTACAACGAGGCGGTCGCGGTCGAGCGCGGACCGCTCGTCTACTCGCTCCGCATCGACGAGGAATGGACGCGGGTGAACGACGAGAAGCCGCACCGCGAGCCGCCGCACGCCGACTTCGAGGTGCGGCCCGCGTCACCCTGGAACTTCGCGCTCGTGCTCGACCGCAAGCGGCCGGACTCGAGCGTCCGGTTCGAGGAGCGGCCGGTCGGCGAACAGCCGTTCTCGCCCGCCGGCGCCGGCATGATCGCGCACGCCCGTGGCCGGCAGCTTCCCAACTGGCGCATCGTGCGCGGCTGGGCGGGTGAGATCTCGCCGGTTGACGTCGCCTGGGCGGATCCAACGCGCAGCGCGACGGACCGACCCGACACCGACATCGAGCTGATCCCGTACGGGTGCACGAACATCCGGATCACGGAGTTTCCGAGGGCCGCGCCGTCGGAATGAAGAAGGAGGCAACCCATGGTGATACCCGTCGGGCTCGTGGCCCTGGTGCTGGTCGCCCTCCTGCTGGTGGGCGGGCTCGGCATCATCGGTCAGATGCGCGAGCGGCGGCCGCCGCTCGAAGCCGCGCCATCGGATGACGTCCGGCGCCTTGCCGAAACGGTGGAATCGCTCCGGGACGAAGTGCAGCGGATGAGCGGTCACATGGATGCGCTGGACGAACGCATCGACTTCACGGAGCGCCTGCTCTCGCCACCACGCGAGGCGTCGCGTACGTCGGACCCGGGCGGAAAGACGGACACGTAGCGCGACCGGGCGTACCGCTGGATTGGAAACGGCGGTCGCGACACGGGTTCGAAACGGTGGCCGCATCACAGGGTACGATGACGGTACGGTGTTGTTTCGCCGGACGCCGGCAGGACCGCGAACCGTCACCCGGGGGTGCCTTATCTCGATCCGAATCCATCCGATCCGAACCGGAAGCGTCAAAGTCAGGACCGCCCAGCGAGAGCGACGAACGGGCGGTCTTGTTCGTGTGTTGACGGACTCCGAGTGGACCGAATGGCTTCCGATCCTCGCGTGGCTGATCGATCACCCGGAAGGCCCGATCGTGGTGGACGCCGGCGAGACGGCCAGAACCGCGGACGCGGAGTACTTCCCGCACTGGCACCCATACTACCGGCGCGCGGTGCGGATGGACGTGCGGCCGGAACAGGAGATCGGGCCGCAGCTCCGCGCGCTCGGCCTCGAGCCGACGGACGTGCGCAGACTCGTGCTCACGCACTTCCACACCGATCACGCCGGCGGGCTCCACTATTTCCCGGGCGTCGAGATCCTCGTCTCGGGATCCGACTGGAAACGGGCGCGCGGACTCACGGGGAAGCTGCAGGGCTACCTGCCCGGTCACTGGCCCTCGTGGTTCGCGCCCGTGCCGATCCCGTTCGCGTCGGACGTGACCTTCGAGAGCTACCCGCTCACGAGCGCGGGTGACGTGCGCGTCGTCCGGACGGCCGGCCACACGCCGGGCCACGTCTCGGTGATCGTCGAATCGGACGGGATCGATTATCTTCTGGCTGGTGACACGAGCTACACGCAGGACCTGCTCGTCCGCCTGAAGCCCGACGGCGTCTCGCCGCGGCCGTCCGTCACGCTGCGCACCATGGACCGCATCCTCGCGCACGCGACGGAGCGCCCGACCGTCTACCTGCCGACGCACGATCCCGGGTCGGTCAGCCGGCTCGAGTCGAATACACTGCTGACGCCCGAAGCCCTCCGTTCGGCGCAGTCGGCGCGCGCGCCGCGCGTACCCTCGACACGGGTTTCCTGACCGGAGCCTCGCATGGTCATCGGCCACATCTCCGACACCGCCCGCTGGGTGGCGTGGTACCGCGCCATGGAGAGCCGGCGCCCCGACGCCATCTTCCGCGACCCGTTCGCCGAACGGCTCGCGGGGCCCGACGGCTCCGCCATCGTCGCGAAGATGCCGCGCGGGAAATCGACCGCGTGGGCCATGATCGTCCGCACCGCCGTGTTCGACGAGATCATCATGACGCGCGTCCGCGAGCACGGCGCCGACCTCGTCCTCAACCTCGCCGCCGGCCTCGACGCGCGGCCATGGCGGCTGCCCCTCCCGCCATCGCTCCGCTGGGTCGATGTCGACCTGCCCGGGATCCTCGACTACAAGACGAACACGCTCCGCGGTGAGTCGCCCGTCTGCGACTACCACGCGCACGCCGCCGACCTGACCCGGCCCGAGGCGCTGGCCGATATCGTCGCGCGCCACGGCGCCGACGGCCGGCGCGCTCTCGTCGTCACGGAAGGACTCCTCGTCTACCTGAAGCCGGACGACGTCGCGCACATCGCGACCACGCTGGCCGGCGCGCCTTCGTTCCGCTGGTGGCTGATCGACCTGGCGAGTCCGCGGCTGCTCAAGTACATGAACCGCACGTGGGGCCGGACGCTCGACTCCGGCAACGCGTCGTTCCGGTTCGCGCCCGCCGACGGCAGCGGCTTCTTCCGGCCGCTCGGCTGGCACGAGCTGTCCTTCCGCTCATCCGGCGACGAGGCCCACCGGCTCCGCCGCGAGATGCGGTTGATGTGGCTCTGGCGATTCCTGTCCCGGCTCAGCTCACCCGCACGGCAGGAAGAGTTCCGGCGCATGGCCGGCTTCGTGCTCTTCGGCCGCGAGCCCGCCGACGCCGGGATCCCGGCCGCCGCGGACGCCTGACGCCGGAACGCCGCGCGGCGGCCGGCCCGCCTCAGCCGGCGCCGCCGAAGCGGATGCCGAGACCCAGCTCGATCCCCGTGAGCGTGCTCGAGGCGCCCTCGCTGTCCTTCACGCTGCCGAACCGCGCCCGCAGACTCGGCAGCAGAAGGGCCGAGCCGAGCGTCGCTTCCGCGCCCACGCCGCCAGTCGCGACGAACCCGCCGAACGCGGCCTGGCCACGGGTCTGAACGCGGACGTCCAGGCCCGGCGTGAGCACGACCGGTCCCGCGGGCGTGCGGAACGCGGCGCCCGTGAAGACGAGGTTCCGCGCGGGGATCACGTCGAACGACGTTCGGTACTCGCCCTCGGCGCGGTGCAGCCAGCCGAGGTAGACGATGCCGGACGCGCGCTCGCCCGAGGCGAACGCGACCGAGCCACGCGCCTGCAACCGGTCGCCCGACTGGTACAGGTTGAGCCCGTTCGCCTCGTCCACCGAAAAGCGCTGGTAGCTGACGTTCACGCTCGCTTTCGCGGCCGCGCCGACCACCGACGTCAGCGCGCCCGTGACATGCAGCTGGCTGCCCGGCCGGTACGTGAAGCTCTGGTCGGCCAGCGGGTCGAACTCGCGCGCCACCACGTAGCCCGCGCTCAGGCCGGCGCCGAACGTGCCCATCTGCCGCGCCAGCCCGACGGCCAGACCGAGGCCGCCGCCCGAGCCCCAGTTCGTGATGCGGAACGGCAGCACGTCCGCGGCGAACGCGCCCGCCGCGTCCGCCTCCTCCGCGGTCAGCTTGTTCTTGCCGGTCGGCGCGAGCGCGACGGCGGTGAGCGAGACCGCGTCGCGCGCGAGCCGCGCGGTCAGCCGGATCTCCGTGTCCGTCGGCCCGCTCACCGTGACCGAGCTGCCGTCCCGCCGCGTCAGCACGCCGCGGGCGAACGCGCCGTTCACGTCCAGCGAGACGGTCGGCGCGAGAGCGAGCCGGACGGCAAGCGGGATTGTCGTGAGCGAGAGCGACTCGATGCCGACGACCGCCGGGTCGGCGAACCTGTAGTACTCGATGCCGGGGACGATGCCGAGCCTGGCGCGCGCCGTCTGCGCGGACGCGGGCCCGGCCGACGCGGCGAGTGTGAAGGCGAGGACGATCCACGGGCGACGCATCAGTCAAGACCTCCGGGCCGGCGAATGATGATGCGGATCACCGTCGCGGGGATCAGCGACTCCCGGCCCAGCGCCTCCGCGGACGCATCGCGAACCTGCGGGTCGGGGATCAGCGTCTCGACCGAGAACAGCCGTTCGTTCAGCCGCTCGAGTGGCGTGGCGTCGAGCCGGAACTCGAAGGCAATGTCATCGATCATCTCGCCCGGACTCTCGTTCTGCGCCTCCGTGAGACGGGTCACCGCCTCGTGGTGCCGGCGTGCCAGCTCGAATCCCGGATCGAGTGCGATCGCACGGGCAAACGAGGTGGCCGCGAGCGCGTAGCGCCCGCCATCCTCCGCCTCCAGCCCGAACCCGAACGCGAGCAGCGCCTGCACGCTCCCCGTCGCACGTTGTTCGACCCGCTCGCGCTCGGCGATCGTGAGCTGGATGCCGAGACGGTCATACACGTCGAGCGCGATGCTCTTCTCCATGTCCAGCACTCCGTCCAGCGCGCCCTCCTCGCGCACTGGCGTCGTGTTCGCCGCGCGCTCCGGCGCCTCGACCGGAACGATCGCCGCCTGCAGCGCGAGCGCCGCCTGCGTCCCCTCCAACCGGCCCTGCACGATGTTGGCGGCGCCGACGATATGGCCCGCGCGCGCGGCGGTGCCCGGTTGCACGTAGCCGCTCTGCGCGAGCTGGATCTCGTCCAGCAGGTACTGGATGCGGCTCCGCTCCACGACGTGCAGCCGGTCCGTCGCGCCGAGGTCCGTCGAGAGCAGCTCCGCCATCGCGCGGCCGAGCGGACGGAGACTCGTGTCCGCGGCCTCGACCAGGAATGGGAAGACACCCGCTGTCAACGGCTCGGGCGGTGTCGCCGCCAGCGTCCGCTCGTTCGCGAGCGCAGCCTGCACGCCGGCCTCGAGCTCCGCGCGTCGCACGCGCTCGAGCCGGCCCTCGACCTGCGAGCGCAGTCTGCCGCCGCCGTTCGCCAGGAAACGCGTGTACAGCGTCCGCGCATCCGACAGTCGGCCGAGATCCTCGTACGCGAGCCCGAGCACGAGCGCGGCCGGCGCGTTGTCCGGCTCGCCGGTGAGCGCCGGCTGCAACGTCGCCACCGCTTTCTCCGCCTCGCCGTTCTTCTCGTACGCAGCGCCGAGCTGGACGCGCGTCGCGGTCGATGCGGGATCCGAACGCAACGCCGCTTCGAGCGAGGGGATCCTCTCGGGGCCGGGCGATGCGACCATCACGGGCGCACAACCGGCCAACACCACGAGGACGATGAACCAGTGGTTCGCGATTCTCATGATCCTCCCTACCGCAGGTACGCGAGCGAGAAACGCTGATCCTGGAACTGGCGGTTCGGGCCCCAGCAACCGATCTCGACCGTGACGGGCGTGAACGCGGTCACGCGCTGCGAACAGGACGCGAACCCACTCGCGATCGGCGAGACCAGGACCGCGGGCGGACCGGTGCCGGCCGAACCCTCGAACACCACCTGGTACCGACCGGCACCCAGCCGCGTGACGTCGATCGGTCCGGTGCTGCTGCTCATCGGCCGGATCCGGGCCACGGCGCGGCCGGGCACCGGCTGGAATACCGCGAGCGAACCGCTCTGCTGCCCGACCACGAGCCAGGGGTGCGTCACGTACGTGCCCTGGATCGCGATCTGGCCGGGCAGGAGCGTGCCGTAGTTCTGGTGCACGCCGTCGTAGTCGATCCAGTACAGCGTAACGCTCTCACAGGCGTCGTTCACGAACTCGATCTCGGCCGGTGTCGTCGATGCGACCGACGTCAGCACGGTCGCGGACGCGGGATCGAGCGGGTCCAGCTCCACGGTCGTGCTCGCCGGACCCGGCTTCGTGCACGATGGATCGATGTTGACCAGGCCCCAGTCCGTTCCCGGCCGTCCCTTCTCCAGGCCCATCACGAAGTGGTACAGGTCCACGGGCCCGCCGGTCAGGCCGTAGCAGCCGACCTGGACTTCCGTGGCCGCCAGCGACTGGATCGCGCAATCGTCCAATCCGGGCTGCCCGAGCCGGGACACGAACGCGGCGAAGGGCGTGCGCATCGTCACGCCCGGCCGATGGATCACTCCGGTCGAGGTCGGCACCACCGACATCGCGGCACCGGCCGAGTTCCACGAGAAGTCGGCGAGCGGCGAGTACGGCTTGCCGCTTGACTGCGGATCGTAGTGCATCGAGAACCAGGACCGCTGGCCGGGTGCGCCGCCACCGCCCAGCACGCCATCTCCGACGACGACCGCCGTGAACGGGACATCGACCGGGTTCCGCGTGATCGCGTCCACGCACTCGACGCCGAGCCCGAGCGGGGCAACCGTGTACATGTCGTAGACGTAGCACGAGGCTTCCGGCTGGCTCAGGCCCGCCAGGCTGCCGCTCGCCTCGGCAACTGCGTACGCCGTGAAGTGCGTCCCGAGCGCGCCCAGCCCGATGCCGTCGAAGGTCACGCCGTAGAACCCCGTCGTTTCCTTGCCGACACCCATGCCTCCGCCGGAGAGGTTGACGCCCTCCGGCGCGTACTCGGTGGTGGATCCCGGCTGGTTGGCGCGGGCCCAGGCCATGGGCAATGGACCGGCTGCCGCCACCCCAACGGTGACCAGACCGGTCCGGTCTTCGGACTTCGCGATCAGCGTCGTGATTCCCGGCGCCCTGCCCGTCACGGTCACCGTCGTCCCGGTCCCGCTCACTTCGGCGATCGACGGGTCGGCGATCGTCCACGTGATGGCTCGGCCGGTCAGCGGGTTACCCGCGTCGTCGGCCGGCATCGCCGTGAACGTCGTCGTGCCGCCGATCTGGAGATTCGCGCGGAGCGGCATGATCGGAACCAGCGCGACCGGCGTGTTCACGACCGTCACCGAGACCGTGCCCTCCCGCCCTTCCGAGATCGCACGGATCGTGGTCGAGCCCGGGTTCCGTCCCGTCACCACGGCGACCGAGCCTTCCGAGGCGGCGGGGTCCTGTGGTGCGACGTCGGCCACGGTCGGATCGTCGCTCGCCCACGTGATCGTGCGACCTGACAGCTCGTCGCCGTTGGTCGCCAGCGCAAAGGCCTCGACCGCCTGCACCGCGCCGACGCCGAGGCTCAATACGTTGGTGCTCAGCCCGATCGACGCGACCGCGCGCCGGACTACTACCATGGTCTCGGCCGAGAGCTGACCGGCGTGCGCTTCGACGCGCGCCGTGCCCTCCACTTTCGCGGTGGCGATGCCCGTCACGGTCAGGGTGATCACACCCGGATCGAGCAGCGTCCACGTCACGGCGATGTCGCGGGCCGTGTCACCCGTCGCGAGGATCGCCGCCGCATGCAGCTGCTGGGTCGCGCCGAACTCCGTCAGGGGCGAGGGCTCCTCGATCAGGAGCGACTCGGGAATCGGGGTGAGCGTGATGCTCACCGTCTCCGTGCCACCCGACCGCGGCGTGACCCTGCCAATGCCCTGGAACAGGTCCGCGCCCTGCCAGCGCAGGTACGCCTCGAGCGTGAGCAGCCGGCCCGCGAGCGAACGGTCGATCGGGGCGTCGATCGTGACGTCGCTGCCGGATGACGAGAAAGCGTACTCCCGCTCGAAAACGACGGCGTCGCCGTCGAGCAGCCGGACCGCGAGTCGGTCCGCCTTGTCGAACGCCGCATCGGATCCGCCCGCGGCAGCGTTCAGCGAGAGCGCCAGGCTCAGCGTGCCACCCGGATCCGTCGCCGAATCCGTGCACCCGAAAGCACCCAGCGTGGCTAACGCCACCACCGCCAAGGCCAGCCGCTTCATCGTCCCCCCGATCGATGGATTCATTCGGTATGCGTTGAGATTCGGCGTGAAAGGTGTCGTTACGCAAGTTCCGCGCTCGACCCGGCGGGAGAACGAAGTCCGCGCGGGAGCCGGCCTCGGCCTCCGCACGGACTACGGCCTCGAAAGTCTCGCCCCGGGCCGGCGCCTCGAACGCTGAGCCCTGCCGCGCCCGGCCCTTTCGCGGTGGTCTACCCGACGAGCGAGATGTTCGCCATCACGACGTCGTTCTCCGGCTGGAACTGCACATTGAAGCCGCGCCGCTCGAGGATCCCGAACATGCGCTTGTTGTCGGGCGCCATCTCGGCGACGACGCGCTTGATGCCCCAGCGCTTGCAGATGTCGAGGCAGTGCTCGGTCATGATCGAGCCGAGTCCCTGGCCCTGCCACGCGTCGGCCACGAGCAGCGCATACTCCGCTTCGTTGTGGTCCGCGTCCGCCGCGAGCCGGCCCACGCCGATCAGCTTGCGCTCGCCCTCATCCTCGATCTCGGCAACCATCCCGATCTCGCGGTCGTAGTCGACGAAGCAGTAGCGCATCGCCATGTCGTGGGTCGACTCCTTGAACAGGTACCGGAACCGGTACCAGATCGACTCCTGCGAGCAGGCGGCCACCAGCGCGTGCCACATGGGCTCGTCTTCCGGCCGGATCGGACGGAGCAGAACCTGCAGTCCGTTCTTCAGCTTGGTCCGCTTCTCGTACTCGTCCGGGTAGGGCGGGATCGCCAGGTGCGCGTGCCGCCGCGGCGGCTTCAGCACCGCACTCCGGTCCAGCACGATGCGCGCGTCCAGCGCGATCACGTCGTTCCGCATCACCAGCAGCGGATTGATGTCCAGCTCCAGGATCTCCGGGTAGTCGGCGATCAGGTAGCTGAGCCGCATCATGATCTCGATCAGCTTGTCCACCGCCACCGCGGGACGACCGCGGTAGCCCGTGAGCAGCGGCCACGAGCGGAGCGACTGCAGCATCGAGCGCGCCAGCCGCTCGTTCAGCGGCGGCAGCCCGAGCGCGCGGTCGCGGTACAACTCGGCCGCCACACCGCCCGCGCCCACCAGCAGCACCGCGCCGAACGTCGGGTCCCGCTTCGCGCCCACGATCAGCTCGTAGCCGACCGGCACCGCGATCATCTTCTGCACCGTAACGCCCGAAACGTGCGCATCCGGCCGGTCCGCCTTCGCCCGGCTCGTGATCCGCTCGAACGTCTCGCGCGCCGCCTTCTCGTTCGCGATGTTGAGCGCGACACCGCCGACGTCCGTCTTGTGCGTGATGTCCGGTGACCAGACCTTCATCACCACCGGCCAGCCGATGCGCTCCGCAAGCTGGACCGCGTCGTCCGCGCTCCGCGCCGCGTACGGCTTCGCGACCGGAATCTCGTACGCGTCGAGCAACGCCTTCGACGTGCTCTCTGACAGGATGTCCTGTCCCTCGGCGAGGATCGTGTCGAACACCGCGCGCAGCTTGCCCCGGTCCAGCGGGAACTCGACCGGCAGGTCGCGCGGCGTCTCGTACAGCATCTCCCGGTTCCGGGCGTACGTCACCAGGTACATGAACGCGCGCACCGCCTGCTCCGGCGACGTGTAGCAGGGCATCGCCTCTTCCTGGAACAGCGCCACGCCCTCCGCCACCGACGGGCCGCCCATCCAGACCGCAAGCACCGGCTTGGTGGACTTCTTCGCGGCCTCGATGACGGCGCGCGCCGCTTCCGTCGGCGCCGTCATCGCCTGCGGCGTCAGAATCACCAGAACCGCGTCCACGCCCGGATCCGCCAGCACGCTCGTGACCGACTTCGCGTACCGCTCCGGATCCGCGTCCCCGATCACGTCCACCGGGTTGTTGTGCGACCAGTTCGGCGGCAGGAACTCATTCAGCGCCGTGACCGTCTCCGGCGCGAGCTGCGCCAGCACGCCACGCCGCTCCAGCAACGAGTCCGTCGCCATCACGCCCGGCCCGCCCGCGTTCGTCACGATCGCGAGCTTCGGACCGCGCGGCGTCTTCGGATGCGCCAGCAGCTGCGCACAGTCGAACATGTCCTCCATCTCGAACACCCGGACGATGCCCGCTCGCTCGAACGCCGCCTCGTACACGGTGTCCATCCCCGCCATTGCACCCGTGTGCGACGCCGCCGCCTTCGCCGACTCCGCGAACCGGCCCGCCTTGTACGCGATGATCGGCTTGGTCCGCGCGAATGCCCGCGCCGCCGACATGAACTCGCGCGGCTCCGTGATCGACTCCACGTACATCAGGATCGATTCCGTTTTGCCGTCCTGCGCGAAGTAGTCGATCAGGTCGCCGATCGACACGTCCATCATGTTGCCGACCGACACGAAGTGCGTGAAGCCGACGTTCGCCTGTTGCGCCCAGTCCAGCACGCTCGTGCACAGCGCGCCCGACTGCGAGAGGAACGCAACGCGACCCTGCTCCGGCATGGAGGCCGCGAAGCTCGCATTCAGCGCCGACAGCGGTGAGATCACACCCAGACAGTTCGGGCCCACGATCCGCATCCCGTCGAACTTCGCCGCTTCCGCCTTCAACTGCTTCTGCAGCTCCACGCCTTCGGAGCCCGCCTCGCGGAATCCCGCCGTGATGATGATCAGGCCGAGCACGCCCGCCTCGCCGCACTCCCGGACCACCGACGGCACCGACTTCGACGGCGTGCAGATCACCGCCAGGTCCGGCGGCTCCGGCGTCGCCGAGATCGATTTGTAGCAGGGAAGGTCCTCGAGGGTCTCGTGCTTCGGGTTGATGGGATAGATGGGGCCGGGAAACCCGGCATCGATCGTGTTCCTCAATACAGTGCGGCCGACACTGCCCGGCTTCGCGCTCGCACCGATCACAGCCACGCTCCGTGGCTGGAAGATCCGATTCAGGTTACGGACTGGCATCTCGACGTTCCTTGTGGAAGAAGTCATTTGAAGCTTCGCATCCACGAGGCGCGCAGTCGATGGCCCGTATCCTGAGTTTGCGTAGGGGTTTGCCTGTTGAGGGACGCGGGTGGCGGGAGCGGAGGCGGAAGCGTTTGCGGGGTAGGGAGCGGGGGCGGCGGGAGCGGAGACCATTCCGCATCCCGCCCCCGCCGCTCCCTCCCCCGGTCCCGCAAACGCCTCCGCCTCCGCTCCCGCGTCCCTTCAGAACGCGAACTCGATGGCCAGCTTGAACGCCCGCGAGAGCGCGGTGTCGAACCCGTCTTCCGTCAGGACGTCGTAGTCCACCAGCAGCTTGGAGGCGCCCCCGATGTGATAGGCCAGGCCGCCGATCAGGCGCTCCGTCTTGTCGTCCGTCGCCGACCGGCCCGCATCGAACCGGTCGTACCGGCCGATCACGCTCAGCCCCGGGCCGTGCAGCTTCCACTCGCCGAACACCGAGAAACCGTCCTGGGCCAGCGCGACCCCATTCTCATCCACCGCGCTACCCTTCGAGTTGCCGTCGCCCCAGTAGCGCTGGGCCGTCAGCACGTACGCCCGGCCCTCCAGCGATGCGAACAGCGTGTTCACCGTCCAGTCCGGCGACGCCGCCGTGTTGCCCTTGCCGTAGATCCCGAGGTACGTCAGCTGCAGGCCGGGGAGCGCGTCCGGCAGCGGGCGGATGCTCACCCGCCCCTCCAGTGACTTGTTCTGGTTGTTCTCCACCGCGTGGTACCCGCCCCCGTTGTACAGCCCCACCGCGACGCTGCCCCACCGGCCCGGGTACGCCGAGCTCACTTCGTTCCGGTACGTCTCGTCCACCCGGCCGCCGAGCAGCGCGAAGAACGTCACCCCGAAATCCGCCGAGTTGAACAGCCCGACCCGCTCCATGTACATCGTGCCCTGGACGCGGTAGTCGTCGAGGTGCTCCTCATAGTCCAGCCAGGGCCGGTGCACCATACCGAATTCGATATGCGGACTCGTCAGAAGGCCCGCATCCGACAGCTTCAGGTCGGCGTACGCGTACTTGAGCCGGACTTTCGCATCGCCTGTCGCATCCACCGTGACGTCCGGAGTGATCCGTCCGCTCCAGCGCTCGTTCAGAGTGTGCCGGATGTTGATGTAGCCGCGCTCGATGCCGAAGCGGTTGAAGTCCCTCCCGCCCGTCTTTCCTGCCTGGTAGGTCAGGAACCACTGCCCGCCGATCGTCGTCGTTCCCGACTGCGCGGTTGCCGTGGCCGGCAGCAGCAGCGCCGCCAGCAGCCCAATCCAGCCGAATCGCCTCACCGGTCCCCCTCCGAGAAGTTGAATTGGCGCGATTCTAAACGTGGAGCGGTCGGCTGTCACCGGTTCGGAAACGCGAATGCAACGCCCGGTTCGTTACTGTCGCCGAGATGTTACGGGTTCGTTACCGGATCGCCGCCGCGGACGTGCGCCATGAGTCCGGGCGGCGCCAGTGGCATGCGCGGCTCGGTTGCCTCGAGATAGCTGGCGAAGGTCTCGGAGCAGGCGCCGCGGCGGGTCGGCCACCAGGCCATGACGCCCGGCGACCAGAAGCAGGTGAGCTCGCCCATGGCGCCGATGGCGTTTCAGTTGATCGTGCTCTGGATCATCGCAGCATGGCGAGGAGTGCGGGCTTGAGTTCCGGCCAAGCGAACGTGAAGCCGGAATCGAGGAGCGCTTTCGGCAGGACGCGGGCGCCGGCGAGCAGGATCTCGTCGGCCATGCCGCCGGGCGCGAAGCGGGCGGCGAACGAGGGGATCCGGAACACGGTCGGCCGGTGCAGGACGGCGGAGAGCGTTCGGGTGAACTCCTCGTTGGTGACGGCGCCGGGTGCGGCGAAGTTGACCGGTCCGCGAAGCTCCGTGTTTTCGATGGTGTGGAGCATCGCGGCGACGGCGTCGTCGAGCGCGATCCAGGACCAGACCTGGGCGCCGGACCCGAACGGCGCGCCGAAGCCGAGCCGGAAGATGGGAAGCAGGGTGCCGAGGGTACCGCCGTTGGGCGAGAGCACCAACGCGTTCCGCATGTTCACGACGCGGATGCCCGCGTCCTCAGCGGGCGCGGTGCTCGCCTCCCAGACGCGGACGACGTCGGCGAGGAAGCCGGTGCCGGCGGGCGAATCCTCGGTCAGCGGCTCGTCCGGGGACCGGTCGCCGTAGATGTTGACGCCGGAAGCGGAGAGCAGCACGGCCGGTTTCCGCTCGAGCGACGCGATCGTCTTCGAGATCAGGGTGGTCCCGCGCTTCCGACTCTCCAGGATCCGGGTCTTCTTCGCCGGCGTCCACAGTCCCGCGATCGACTCGCCGGCGAGGTGGATGACGACGTCGTGGCCCTCGAGCCCGTGCGCCTCGATCTCGCCCGTGTGCGGTTGCCAGACCACGGCCCGCTCGTCGGGTGGGATGCTCGAGAGCTTGCGCACGACCCGGGTCACGGCGTGTCCCCGGGCCAGCAGCGCCTCGCGCACCGCCGTCCCGATCAGCCCCGTGGACCCCGTGATCGCTACCCGCATCTCCGTTCCTCCGCGCCCTGCGCGGTTCAGCCGCCGCGAGGCTTCCGCGCGGGTTTCTTCGACGTGGCACCGGAGTGTTTTCGCGCCGCGCCGCCGCCCGCCTTCTCGGTCTTCTGCTTCGGCTTCGCGCCCTCGTTCCGCTCCGAGCGTGCGTACTCCTCCATCAGCCGCCCGAGCGAGCTTTCTCGCCGGCGGAAGAGTCGCTTCGGCTCGCGCCGCTCGTGCCGCGACAGCGCGTACGCCGTGAGCAGTGGCATCGCGATGGTCGAGTCCGTGTAGCAGACCACGGCATCCGGCAGCCGGTCGGGATCGACCTTGCCCCAGCTCACGGCCTCGGCCGGCGTCGCCCCGGAGAGACCACCCGTGTCAGGCCGCGCGTCCGTGAACTGCAGGAAGTAGTCGTGCCCCTTTTCCTCGATGCCGAGCACTTCCTGGATCTGCGGTTCCGTCTGGAGCGCGAAGTTCTTCGGGCTGCCGCCGCCGAAGATGAGGATGGCGCTCTTCCCGCCGCTCCGCTTGGCATCGAGCACGAGCGCCGCGGTCTCGTTGACGTCCGCGTTGACGTCGAACCTGAGCGCGTTCCCCTGCAGCGCGCCCGCGGCCACGTTCATGCCGATGGAGGAGTCGCCGGGCGAGGATGTGTAGACGGGGACGTCGTACTCCCAGCACGTTGCGAGCAGCGACTTGCCCGTCTGGCCGAGCGCCTTCTGCCGTTCCGCGACGTACTTCCCGCACAGGTGGTGGAACTCGGCGGACGACATCGCGCGCTGGAACTCGGGCGCCCGGATGATGCGACGGAAGAACGCGTCGGTGTCGAGCAGCACCGAGTAGTCGAAGAAGATGTCGTAAATGCGGACGACTTCCTCGTCCCGCAGCACGATGTCGGACACGAACGGGTTGCCCTGCCGCATCTCGAGCCCGAGCCCGAAATGCGCGTCGTGGTAGAGGTTCGCGCCCGTCGAGATGATCCAGTCGAGGAAGCCCGCCTCGATGAGCGGGATGAGCGCGCTCATGCCGAGGCCGGCGGGCGTTAGCGCGCCGGTCAGCGTGATGCCGATCGTGACGTCGTCCTCGAGCATGCGCTCGGTGAACAGCCGGCACGCCTCCCGCAGCCGCCCCGCGTTGTAGGCGAGGAACGCCTGGTCGATCAGGTCGGCGGCCGATGCGCCGGCGCCGATCGGCGCGGGCGCGATGCGGTTCCCGGAGAGGTAGCGGCTCCCGCCTTTCATGTTCCGTTCCTTCCTCCCGTCGATTCGTCGTCCCCGTGCTCGTTGGCCAGTCTGCGGACGGGGCCGCGGAACCCGCCGCGCTCATCGCCGGTGAGCGGGTCGAGCGCCAGTTCGACGCGGGTCTTCTCGAAGGCCTCGAGCAGGATGCGCACGGCTTCCTCCGGCGAGTCGGTGACCTGGAGGAAGTCGACGTCGGTGGGGTCGATGTTGCCGCGCGTGAGCATCGTCGTTTTCACCCAGTCGACGAGGCCGCCCCAATACTCGTTGCCGAAGAGAATGACCGGGAAGTTGCGGACCTTGCCGGTCTGGATCAGGGTCAGCGATTCCCACAGCTCGTCCATTGTGCCGAAGCCGCCCGGGAAGATGATGAAGCCTTCCGCGTACTTCACGAACATCGTCTTGCGCACGAAAAAGTAGCGGAAGTGGATGGATACCTTGACCCAGGGATTGGTCCCCTGTTCGAAGGGCAGCTCGATGTTGCAGCCGACCGACTGGCCGCCCGCCTCGGTGGCGCCGCGGTTGGACGCCTCCATGATGCCGGGGCCGCCGCCCGTGATCACCGCGAAGCCGGCCTCGGCGAGCAGGCCCGCCGTCTCGCGGGCCGCATTGTACTCGGGATCGCCCGGCCGCGTCCGCGCGCTGCCGAAAATGGTGATCGCGGGCCCGATCTGGGCCAGCGTGTCGAAGCCCTCGACGAACTCGCCCATGATGCGGAACACGCGCCACGAGTCGGCCGTCGTGATCTCCGACTGGCGCTGCCGCTCGACGACCCGCGCGAGCAGACGTTCATCTTCCGTGCGACGGTGGCCGGATCCGGGTTCGCCCTGCGATCTGCGCTCCACCGGCTGCTTGTCGTCCTGGTTGTTCATGTCGTGTTTCCGTTGGTGGTTCCGGGGCCGCAACATACCGGAACGACGCGGGTGCGGGCCAGCGGAAGCGGAGGCGGAGGCGGAGGGCCGGGCGCGTGATTCCGGGGGGGCGTGGACGAAAAAAGCGCTGCGTGTTTATCTTTCCGTCATGCGCTGCCCCAATTGCCAGACCGAATCGAACGGGCGTTTCTGCCCGAACTGCGGCACGACGCTCGAGAGCGCCGGCTGCCCCGCCTGTGGCGCACCGCTCACCGCGGGCGCCCGTTTCTGCACCCGGTGCGGCAAGGCCGTACGGGGTGGTGGCGGTTCCGGATCGACCGTCCCGCTCGCCTGGGTCGTCGCCGGCGCCGCCGTCATCATCGCGGCTGTCGCGATCCTGATGCCGAGGAACGGCGGTGGCACGCCGGCGGGCGCCGCGCCGATGAGCGCTGCACCCTTCGCGGGGGAGACCGGCGGCGCGGCGGCGGACCCGCTGAGCGGCACGCCGCGCGAACAGGCCGACCGCCTGTTCAACCGGATCATGACGGAGAAGTCCAACGGCAACACCGACCAGGCCGTGTTCTTCACGCCGATGGCGCTCCAGGCCTATCAGATGGCGGAGCCGCTGGACATCGACGGGCTCTACCACGTCAGCCTTATCAAGGCCGTGGCGGGCGACTTCATGGGGGCGGAGGAGACGGCGAGGCAGATCCTCGATGCGGTGCCCACGCACCTGCTCGGGCTCGCCGCGCTGGCCGAGGCCGCGCTCGGCGCCGGCGACACCGCGACCGCGAAGGACGCATACAACAAGTTCCTTGACAACTACGACACGGAGCGGGTCAAGACGCTCCAGGAATACCAGGACCACGCCCCCATCCTCGAGACCTACGAGCAGGACGCGCGCAAGCTGACCGGCCGCTGAGTCACGCCGAGGCGGCCGGAACCCCCCGGCCCTCTCGCCAATTCACCACCCTCCCACCTTCCCGCTCCCGCCTTCCCGCTCCCGCCGCCCCCGCGCCCGCCGCCCCCGCAAACGCCCCCGCAAACGCTTCCGCCTCCGCCCCCGCCCCCCGAATCCGTCTCACCGTACCGCGCCCGCCGCCCCGGCCCGGCGCGGGTCGGCGCCCGCCGTCGCCCGGCCGTCCCGGATCAGGACCGCGGCGCCGTATCCCATGCGCAACTCGCCGGGCAGCGAGATCGCGCGGAACCGGTGCCCCATCGCCTCCAGCTCGCGGATCGCCTCGGGCGCGAAGCCGTCCTCCATCTGGACGACCGGCTCGCCGCGGCCGCCGAACCCACCGCCCACCAGCATGCGCGGCAGCTCGAGCGCCTGTTGCGGGCCGAGCCCGAAGTCGATCACGCCGACGACCGCCGTGTACACGGCCGCAGTGATCCAGGAGTTGCCGGCCGCTCCCACCGCCAGCATCGGCCGCTTTCGCGAGCCCGTGCCGTCGTACACGAGCGTTGGTGCGATCACCGTGCCCACCCGGCCGAACGGGAGCGGCGCACCGAACCGGTCCGACGGACCGCGGTACGGCCCCGCCTTGTCGTTGTACAGGAAACCAAGTCCCGGCGTCACATAAAAATTTCCGCCCCACGTGCCCAGCGTCTGCGTGACCGCGACCGCGTTGCCATCGCCATCGGCCACCGCGAACGCGGTCGTGCCGGTCGAGCGGCCGGTCTCCGCCTCCGGCTCCCGCCCGCCCTGCTCCGGTGCCGGCGCGCAGCCCCGCGCCACCGCGTCCGGCGCCGTCGCGTGCGCCGGGTCGAAGCAGCGCCAGCGCGCGCGCGCCGTGTCCTTGCTCTCGAAGGGTGACACGTCTACCGGCCACTGGTCCGGGTCCGCGATCCGGCCGCCGGTCGAGGGCTGGAGCATCCAGGCCTCGATCATCGCGTGCAGCTCTGATGCGTCATCCGTCATGGAACGACCGCGAGGCGCCTGCTCCAGCAGGTTCAGCTTCGCGGCCAGCACGGCACCGCCGGTTACGGGCGGAGGACCCGAGAAGATATCGTGGCCGCGGTACGTCGTGTGGACCGGCTTCCGCTCGACCGCGAAGTAACGGGCGAGGTCGCTCTCGCGCATGAGGTTGCCGGCGGCACCGAGGTCGGCCGCGATCCGCTTCGCGACGTCGCCCCGGTAGAACGCGTCGGCGCCGCCTACCGCGATCGCCCGGAGCGTGCGCGCCAGGGCCGGGTTCCGCAGCGTGTCGCCCTCGGCCAGCGGGCTGCCGTCCGGGAAGAACAGCGCCCGGCTGCTCTCGTACTTCGAGAACTCGAGCCACTCGCGCCGGAGCGTCGTCGCCAGACCGTCGCTCACCACGTACCCGTTCTCCGCCAGCCGGATCGCCGGCTCGATCACTCGCGCCCAACTCACCCGGCCGCTGCCGTACTTCCGCCACGCCAGCTCCATCCCGGCAACCGTGCCCGGCACGTTCGGGCTGCGCGGCCCTTCCGGCCGCTCCGTCGTGACCGTCTCACCGAACGCCTCCGGGATGCGCGTCATGAACTCGATCGCCACCGGCTCGCTCATCCCTTCCAGATGGATCAGCATCTCGCCGTACCCGCCGAGCCCGCTCGCGTCCGGCTCCACCACGCCGATCGCGAACGACACCGCGACCGCCGCATCCACCACGTTGCCGCCCGCCGCCAGGATCTCGACCCCCGCCGCCGTCGCCGCCGGGTTCGCGCTCGACACCGCCGCCCGACCCGTCGCCTCCGCCCGGAGCGGCGGCCGGTCCAGCAGCATCCCGTGGATCGCGTCCGAAAGCTCCGCTCCGTTCCCGGCAGCCGCCGCCGCCGCACGGTGCCCATCACGCGCCATCTGCCATCGCCGCGTCCACGACGCCGCGTCCAGACCCGAGCCCGGCCCCGGCCCGTACAGCCGCGCCACCCGCTCCCAGACCCGGTCGAGCTCCGCCACATTGTCCGCCGCCGTTACATCGCCGAGCACGAGCGGCACCGAGCGCGGCGTCTCCGGCGGCGGCGCCGGCAGCAGCTCCAGCGACGCCGCACTCGCCGGCATCGCCCTCGCCGTTCGGTCCGCCACCCGGTCCGGATCGCCGTTGTAGCCCACGTCGACGCCCGGTTCCGCGCCCACCACCAGCCACGCGCCGTCCGGCGACCATGCCAGCGTCCCTGCCTCAGCGCTCACGAACGATCGCGGCCGCCCTCCTGGCCCGACCACCCACGTCCCACCGTCCGGGCCGCGCGCTGACAGCGCCAGCCGGTCACCCACCGGAGACCACACCACCTCGAACGCGCCGGCCGCATCGAACCCGTAGCTAATACCCGATCCGACATTCATGACCATGACACGGTCGCCATCGGCGCGGCCGGCGAGCCACGCGAGCTGGCGGCCATCGGCGCTGGCGGTAGGAGAGACGTCCTCTCCGGGCGCCGTGGTCAGCCGGGTCTCGCGGCCGTCCGGGGCGAGCCGCCAGAGGTCGGACGCCTCGGCGCCGCCCCGCACGAACACGATCGATCCATCGGGCAGCGCGACCGGTTCCGTCTCGGGCTCGGGGTCATGCGTGAGCCGCTCGGGCTCGCCGGCCGCACCGGCCGGCCCAACGCCTACCCGCCACAGGTCGAGTCCTCCCGCCCGATCGGACGAGAAGACAAGCTGGCCGGCGGGCGTCCAGGCGGGATCGCGGTCCCACGCCGGCCCTCGGGTGATGCGGACCGGCACGCCCGGCGCGGCCGAGCCCAATCCCGACACCACCCAGAGGTCGCCCGCGACCGTGAACGCGACTCGTCCGTCCCGCGACCAGGCCGGCCCGCGCGCGCCCGCCGCCTGGAGCGCGGGACCCTGAAGCACGGTCGCGGCCAGCAGAAGTGCGTTGATCATGTCCTCAACCTCGTCGCCGACAGGCGAAGTCACATACCCGTCGGATGATCGATGAACTCGTGTGGCAGGCCGAAGCGCTCCATGAGGTGCGCCGCGAGCGCGCGCACACCCCACGTCTCCGTGGCGTAGTGGCCGCCGTAGTACACGTTGATCCCGCCCTCCATCGCGTCGAACCACGTGTGGTGCGCGCCCTCTCCCGTCACAAACGCGTCGACACCCGCCGCGATCGCCGCGCCGATCATGCTTCCACCGGCACCCGTGACCACGCCCACCGTGCGAACTCGCTCCTTCCCGCCCGCCACCAGGCGGACCGGCTGGTCCAGAAGCTCGTCCAGCCGCGCCGCGAGTGCCTCGCGCCGGATCTCGAGCCGGCCCTTCACGCCGATCTCGACACCGCCGTAATCGCCGAACGTGCCCTCGACTTCGATCCCGATCGCACGCGCCAGCACCACGCTGTTGCCCACGTCCGGATGAATGTCCAATGGGATATGGGCGCCGTACAACCACACCCCCGCGTCCATCAGCCGACGCAGCCGGCGATACCGGCGCCCCACCAGCGGCAGCCCGCCATCCCAGAAAAGACCGTGGTGTACGATCAGGAAATCACAGCCCCGCTCCACCGCGTCCGCGAGCGTCCGCTCGCCGCAGTCCACCGCGACACCCAGCCGCTCCACCGGCCGCGTGCCCTCGACCTGCAGGCCGTTCCACGCATGGCTCGAATCCGGGACCTCGGCGATCCGCAGATAGCCATCCAGGTAGCGGACAAGTTCTTCGGCTCGCATCGCAGTCGCCTCCCCATCCCGCGAGCTCCGTCCGCTCTCCGCAATCCTGTTGACAAGTCCTGTGGAGAACCGGAGCCACGCCTGTTGGTAACGTGTGGATAGCCTTCAATGTTGGTAGAATACAACGAATTACGGAATCCGACACGATTGTGGATAGCTCGGCGGATTCCGGGGGTGCGCGTGGCGTGGCGCAACCTTGTCGTTCACTTCATGTTACGGCGTTGATGCCAAGAGCGCGCGGCGGGGGCGGGGTCCGGCTCGGGTCCGACCCGGGCGTCCCTGCCCGCGTGCGGAGCACCCCGGAATCCGGCCGGCGGCACCCCGGAAAGGGCCACCGGCCGGACTGCCGGGAATGGGGCTCAGCTCTTGGCCGCGGCCGCGGCGGGCTGCGGACTCGACGTCTGCGTCCCGGATTTGGGCGAAGACGACGACCCCGATCCCGATGCCGTTGACGATGCCGATGCCGATGCCGACGTCGCCTTGATGTCGCCGACGTGTACGGTGCCGTTGATCTGGCCGCCCTCGTCGAGCTTCAGGCGGCGGGCGCGGATCTCGCCCTCGACGACGCAGGTCGCCTGGAGTTCGAGCCGGCTTTCGGCGACGACGGTGCCGTTGACGCGGCCGCCCACGATGGCGTCCTGGGTCATGAGATCGCCGTGGACCGAACCGTCCTTTCCGACGACCACGGCCTTGCCGGCTCGGACCGTGCCCTCGACGCGGCCTTCGATGCGAAGGGTGCCGTCCGTTTCACAGTCACCGACGACGCGCATTCCGGGACCGATGATGGAGATTACGCTGTCCCTGGGCGTCGCGGTCGTCTCTTCGGGTCTTGCCATGGCCTCGTCCTTCTCTCGGGGTCCTCGTTCAAACAGCGCCATTCGGGATCCATTCACGGTTGCTTGACATACTCCAGAGGATCGACCGCTCGGCCGTTCCGCCGTATCTCGAAATGCAGATGAGGCGCCGACGACTGGCCCGTCGATCCGGAAAGCGCGATGACATCCAGCCGCCGCACTCGCTCACCCACCGTCACCACGACGCGGGAAGCGTGCCCGTACAGCGACTCGAGCCCGCCGCCGTGGTCGATCAGCACGTATTTCCCGTACACCGAGTCCTCGCCGGCGACCTTCACGACACCACCACCCGAGGCGAGGATCACCGAATTCTCGGGCGCTGCAATGTCCAGGCCCGGATGCTCGCCCCGACGTCCCTCATGTACCTGCGTCTGCGTGATAAAGCCCTTGATCGCCAGCGGCCACGCCGACGGAGGACTCGACACCGAGTCCACGGTACCGGCTCCGAGCGGAGGCAGGACCAGGGTGCTGTCCTCCGGAGCCTCCGCGCCCAGCAACTGCCGGACACGTTCGTACTGCGACTCCACTTCCTCGAGATTCCGCGCGAGCTCCATCACCTTCGCCCGCTCACTTTCCATCTCCTCCAGCTGGCCCAGCAGCGACGGCACCCGGCTCGCCTGCACCGCCACCGGCACCCACAGCGCCAGCACGAACACCATCCCGAGCATCACCGCAACAGCGACCGCGAGTAACAGCTTCAGACGGCGATACGAGATCTCGTAGGTGCGGGTCTCGAGATCGCCGTGCGGCACCACTATGAAGGTCAGATGACGGTCTTCCATGGCGAGTGCCTGCTGCCCCGGCTCCCAACGCTTCCGGGATGACTGATCAGGATACGACCTCGGCAGCCGAACGACCGGTCACGATCTCGAATACCCGCTCAAAATCTTCGGCTCCAAGGAACGGAATCTCGATCTTCCCGGCCCGGCCCTTCCCCGGCCGGATCCGGACTCCCGTGCCCAGCGCCCGCTGCAGCTCGACCTCGAGCGCCCGTACCGCCGGATCGCGCGGACGCGCCGGCCGGCCGGACCGCGGCCGGGAACCGCGGCCCCGCTGTACTTGCGCCTCGACCTCCCGTACGCTCCAGCCCTTGGCGACCGCCGCCCGCGCCAGCTCGGCCATCCGCCGCGGATCCGACAGCCCGAGAAGCGCCCGCGCATGCCCAGCTGTGAGCTTCCCTTCTCCGAGAAGTTGCCGTATCGAAGCTGGTAACTGCAGTAATCGCAATGAGTTAGATACAGTCGACCGGTCCTTGCCGACCAGCTCCGCAATCTGCTGCTGAGAAAGCGAAAACTCCGCCCCGAGCCGGCGATATCCGTCGGCTTCCTCCAGCGGCGAGAGACCCGACCGCTGCAGGTTCTCCACCATCGCGAGAACCAGCATCGTGCGGTCGTCCAGCTCCCTTACCGAGGCCGGTATCTCCTTCCACCCCAACCGCATCGCAGCACGCCACCGGCGCTCGCCCGCCACCAGCTCCCAGCGGACCGCACCACCCCCCGCCTTCGCCCGCACCACCACCGGCTGCAACAGGCCGTTGTCCTTCATCGACGCGGCGAGATCGTCGAGATCTTCCGCCGAGAAATCGCGCCGCGGCTGGAACGGGTTCGGCGCAATGCTCGACACCGGCAGCAGCCGAACCGGTGTCACCGTCTCCGAAGGCGTCTCCCCGAGGTAGTCCCCGAGGAGCGCGCCGAGACCGCGGCCCAGCCGATCCCGCTTCCCCGTCATTTCGCCGACTTCCCGCGCTTCGCCGGACTCGTCGGGACGACACCCTCCCGGCCGAGCATTTCCCGCGCCAGCGCCAGGTACGCCTGCGCACCCGCCGAGACCGCGTCGTACAGCAGGATCGGCCGGCCGAAGCTCGGCGCCTCCGCCAGTCGCACGTTCCGCGGAATCACCGACCGGAACACCCGGCTCCCGAAGTATTCCTTGGCCTCGTCCGCGACTTGCCTCGAGAGGTTCAGCCGTTGGTCGAACATGGTCAGGAGCACACCCTCTATCTGCAGGCCGGGATTGAGGTTCTGCTGTACGAGCCGGACTGTGTTGAGCAGCTGGGACAGACCCTCGAGCGCGTAGAATTCGCACTGGATCGGGATCAGCACACTGTCGGCTGCTGTAAGCGTGTTGAGTGTGAGCAATCCGAGCGACGGCGGACAATCGACGAGGACGTAGGCGTACCGGTCGCGCACGGCCTCGAGCGTCCTGCGCAGCACGAACTCGCGCTGAGGCCGGCCCACCAGCTCGACTTCCGCACCCACCAGGTCCTGGCTGGAGGGCGCCACATCGAGGAACGGGAAGTGTACGCCTTTCTTGACGATGGAGTCGATCGGCAACTCATCGACCAGGGCGTTGTAGATGGAACCGGGAGGCTCGTTGCGGCTGATCCCGAGCCCGCTCGTCGCGTTTCCCTGGGGGTCCATGTCGACCACGAGGACGGGCCGTTCGGCGACGGCGAGCGCCGCACCGAGATTGATGGCTGTCGTGGTCTTCCCGACTCCGCCCTTCTGGTTGGCGATCGCTATGACCCGGGACATTCCGGATTCCTGCGCGGGTGCGGGGGATGATTCCACTGCCGGAAGCCCGAATCTATCCGACGCCTTCCTCCGGGGAAAGGTCGGAATGGGACGTTTCACGTGGAACGAGGGGGGAATCGGGGCGCGGGGGCAGCGCCGGGGATGCGTGCGCGACCCGGGACGCGAGCGGCGGAGGTGCGAGCTGGGACGTTATGGGACCGGAACCGGGCGCGAGGACGTTTTGTGGGGCCGAGAGCGGGCGCGAGGACGTTTTGTGGACCGGGAGCGTGGCGCGTGGACGTTTGTGGGACCTGGGGTGGGTGCGAGGACGCCCGCGGCGCGGCCCTGGTCGTGGGCCGCGGCCAACGCCACTGGTTGTCGTCGGGTGCCGAGAGGCTGCACGGGGCGGGTGACGGGTGGTGTTTCGCGCGCGGCTGCGCAGCGAAGCGTCGATGGGCGTGTGCCAGGGAGCGGGCCGGACGTATCGATGGCGACATTCCCCGGCAACGCCCGGACCTGGCGGTCCATCCCCGAGCCCGTCCCTGGCGGCAGGGCTCGCACGAGGAACCGCCGCGCGGGTCGAATCGACGATCGCAGCGGACGATGCCGAACAGGTTCCCCGCTACCGGCGAGCAACGGGCCGCTCCAGGCAAACATGGACGGCCTTCGTGAGCGGGAAGAGGGGGACACGGCGCGAACCACCTCCATCCTCCGTCGGGGACAGGATCCGGCCTACCCGGGGCGCGCGGGATTTCGAGCGCCGTGGAACACGGGTGCGATCGTCGCTTTCAGGAGAAACGTCCGACGCCCGGGCAAGTCGATGGCACGGACCTTCAGGGGTGTTCCCACTCCGGGAAGTCCGCGTTCTTGACGGTCGGTCACCAGCGGGCATCGGGTCGTTATTGACTTCCGGGACATCAACCGCCGAACGTGGGACGGCGGTTGTTCGAGCCGTTTTCGCTCGAAAGGCCCCGGTCAACCGGCCCGCCAGGCAGCAGTGTGACGAGCTCGACGATGGGGCCGCGTCCCCGCCCGCGAGCCAGTCGGCACGCAGGTCGGAGGGGGCTCTTCGTCGGAACGGTGATCGGGCAGCGCGGGAGCGTGCCGTTTGTCGGTTGGTTCCAGGTGCCGGCGGCCCGGATCGGTCTTCGTCGCCCGGCACCGCAAGGGAAAACAACGCCGGCGTCGAGTGGTCCCACGTTTCACGTGAAATATCTTCGGTATTTATTCGGTACATGCCAGGATATCGGACACACGGGTGCGATCTCGTGCGAGTGCGGAAAGGAGGGGAGGGCATTTGGCGGACCTGAGAGGGGTGGATCCGGAGTCGGGGCGATGCCGACTCCGGATCGAAGGCCGGGTCCAGGGCGTCGGGTTCCGGGCGTGGACGGCATGGACGGCGCGTGAACTGGGACTGGCGGGCTGGGTGCGGAACCTGCCGGGTGGCGGAGTCGAGCTGGAGGCGGAGGGCACGGGCGAGTCGTTGGCCCGGATGCATGGCGCGGTGCGCAGGGGACCGGAGCTCGCCCGAGTCATGCGCGTGGTCGAGCTGGAGCCTGGAGACCGCCCGCTCCCACTACCGTTCGAGATCCGGTACAGCTGAGCGGAGGATCGTGCGCGCCGCCGAGACGCGGTGCGCGGCAGTATGGCGCACGGGAGCCGCAACGCGGGGGATGCGCAACCGTCGATCGACTGGCGGACGCCCCCGGACCCGGTTGCGTCTAGTGTTTGCCGCCGAGCCGTTTCTTCTTCTCCCGCATGATCTGCAGCTGCTGCGGGACGGCGGCGATGTTCATGGACGCGTAGTAGAGGTTGAGTCCTGACGCGAATCGCAGGAACAGCAACGTCATGAACACGGGCATGATGTAGGTCATGTACTTCATCTGCGCCGGCTGGTCCTTCATGGTGCGCATGTTCAGGAACTGCTGGATGAACATGCTGATGCCGAGCGCGACGGGCAGAATGAAGAGCGGATCAGCGCGCGACAGATCGGGGAGCCAGAGGAAGCTGACGCCGCGGAACTCGATGGTGCTCTGGAACACGAAGAAGAGCGCGATGAGCACGGGGAACGGCAGGAACATCGGGAGGCAGCCGCCCATCGGGTTGAAGCCTTCCTCCTTGTAGAGGCGGAGCATCTCCTTCTGCAGTTTTTCGGGATCGCTCTTGAAGCGGGCCTGGATCTCCTTGATCCGCGGCTGCATCTCCATGTTCTTGATCTGCGACCGCATGGCGGTGGCATTGAGCGGCCACAGCACGAAGCGGATCAGGAATCCGAAGAGTATGAGCACCCAGCCGTAGCCGAGACCGAGAGCGCGGTGCATCTGTAGCAGGGCCCAGGTGATCGCGTGGCCGAGGGGGCGGAGGATAGGCTGGAGGAATTTCCAGCCGAAGACGGACACGTCCTGCAGACCGAGCGCCGCAAGGCGGTCGGGTTCCTGCGGTCCGACGTAAATGCGGTAGTGGAACTCGCCATCGCGAGGCAGAAGCGTCGCCGCCAGACTGGCGCGGTGATCGCCGGCGGGAGTCGCGATGACGCCGCCGAACGGTGAGCCGCTGGAGTCGTTGAAGGCCGCGGCAAGGAAATACTTGCTCTTGAGCGCGAACCAGGTGAGCGGGCCGTTCACGATCTGTTCGTTGCGCAGGCGCGCGAGTGTGAAGTTCGCGATGCCGGTCTCCGAGCTGCGCGAGACGAACGAGAGCGCGCGGTCGTCCTCGGCGGGCACGGCCTCGTTGGAAGCGAGGCGCGGTCCGAGATCAATGATCAGCTGTGACGAGCCGGCGTCGGCGGCGACGATGCGCACGCCCACGTCGAAGACGTATCGATCGGCCTGGAACGTGTACGTGAGCTGGATTCCCGTGCCCGAGTCGGGGTCGCGGTAGTTCAGCTCGAGGACGCCGGATGACGAATTCCCGTCGAGGTTCAAACCGCCTGGAGAGGCCGGCTCGAACGTGAGCGTAGAGAGGTCGACGTCGGTGTCGCCGATGCGCAGCCGGTGGTGCAGCAGGGCGGATCCGGCGGGTACGAGCTCGACCGGCTGGCCTACGCTCTCCGCGGCGAACGACTGGTAGTCGAGCATCTGCGCCGAAACGAGCGCCCCCCCGCGTGTCGAGAAGCCGAAGCGCCAGTTGGGGGAGCTCGCCCAGACGGTGTCGCCGGGCAGCAACGCGGCCGAGTCGCTCTGCGCCGCGGGCGGCGTGGGCACCGCCTGTGCGGACACGGGGGGCGCGGTGTCGGTCGGTGCCGTCGGCGTGATCTGGCCCGCCGGAGCCGGCTCATTCTCGGCCGGACGGGGTGCGGGCAGAAGTATGTTTGTCAGGACGACGACGGCGATCATGAGAACCACCGCCAGCAGGAAGCGTCCACTCTCCATATCGCAATACCCGCCGTTATCCGCCGCCCCGTTTGGTCAGGGCACGGGATCGTAGCCCGAGCCGCCCCACGGATGGCAGCGTAGCAGCCGTCGCAGCGCGAGCCAACTGCCGCGGGCGGCTCCATGTTTCCGCACGGCCTGATCCGCGTACGCAGAGCAGGTCGGCTCGTACCGGCACGCCGGCCCGAGCCAGGGCGAGATGCCCACCTGATACGCGCGGATCAGGATCAGGATGATTCGAGCGGCCACCTTCTCCTCAGCCACTCGTTGAGTTCCGCCAGCAGCTCGCCATGCGGCGCGCCGTATGCATCGCGGCGCGCGCGGACGAGCACATCCAGCCGGTCGCCTCGCGCCTTCAAACCCGGGAGCATCTCCGTCCGCAAGATCTCTCTCAACCTGCGCTTCAGGAGGTTCCGGTCCACGATGCGGCGTCCGTGCCGCGGAACCACGAGTCCTACCCTGGAACAACATACGGGAGAAGGGGAGTCATAGACGTCCAGATGGGCCGTCCTGCTCCTCTTCCCCCGTTCGAACATGGCGCGGATCTCCGATCCACGCGATAGCCGCCGCGCTCGCGGCAGCTTCCTGTATCCCTCGCTGCCACCCGGCGCCGCGTCCACTCCGGCGGGCGCTACTTCGTGCCCACTTCGACGACGAGGCGTTTGCGTCCCTTGCGGCGCCGGCGGTTCAACGTCGCGCGCCCCGCCCGCGTGGCCATCCTGGCCCGGAAGCCATGCTTGTTCTTCCGCTTGCGGTTGCGGGGGTGGTACGTCGGCTTTCCCATGTGGCGGCTCCAGCACTGTCCGGTTCCGAATCAGCAGAGCTTGGAAAGATAAGGGGTGGGGGAGAAGGCGGTCAACCCGGGGGGATAGAGGGGCGGGAGACATGGGGCGGGCGACATGAGGCGGGGGTTTGACTTTTCCACATTGCTGTTCTAGCTTGCCGCGCCTCAAAAAACCTGCCGGTATCCGGACACAAAAACACGATGGAGCTGACCGCGTCGGAGGCGTGGGCCCGAATCCTCGAGCGGGCCCGGCCGCTACTTCCCGAGCAGACGTTTCGAATCTGGCTCGAAGAGACGGAGCCGCTGACTCTCACGGATGAGGCGCTGACCGTGGGGACGGGTAGTGACTTCGCCGCCGAATGGATCGAGGACAAGTACGGGCCGTTGCTGGCCCGCTGCGCGGAGCGTGTTTTCGGGCGGCGGGTCGGTATTGCGTTCCGGCCACGCCCATCGGCGGCGTCACCGGGCGAAGCGAGGCTGGCGATTCAGGCGCAGGCGGCGGCGCGGCCGCCCGCATCGGCGCCCCACGCGTCGACCGCGTCACAGCGGCCGCCGGTGGCGGCGGCGGTGGTGGTGGGCACACCGCTCAACGACCGATACTCGTTCGACCGCTTCGTGGTCGGTCCGAACAACCAGCTGGCGGCGGCGGCGTGCAAGGCGGTGGCCGAGGCGCCGGCCCGGATGTACAACCCTCTCTTCATATACGGCGGCGTCGGGCTGGGGAAGACGCATCTCATGCACGCGATCGGCCACATCATCGCGACGCGTGAGCCGCGGAAGCGGATCGCGTACATCTCGAGCGAGCGGTTCACGAACGACATGATCTCGTCGATCCAGGAGGGGCGCATGGCGGAGTTCCGCCGGCGTTACCGCGAAATCGACCTGCTTCTGATCGACGACGTGCATTTCCTCGGCGACAAGGAACGGACGCAGGAAGAGTTCTTCCACACGTTCAACGCGCTGCACGACGCGCAGCGGCAGATCGTGATGACGAGCGACCGGCCGCCCAAGGAGATCCCGGGGCTCGAGGAGCGGCTGGTGTCGCGGTTCGAGTGGGGTCTCGTCACCGACATCAAGTCACCCGACCTGGAGACGCGCGTCGCGATCCTGCGGAAGAAGGCGGAGGACGACCGGATCGCACTCGACGACGAGGTCCTCGACTTCATCGCGCGGAACTGCCGCTCCAACGTGCGCGAGCTGGAGGGCGCGGTCATCAAGCTGCTCGCCTATGCCTCGCTCACGCGCCGCGAGATCACGACCGACCTGGCCAGAGAAGCGCTCGGTGGCGTGATCACGGGTGACGAGCCGGTACGGCGGGTGACACCGGAGCGGATCCGGGAGCGCGTCGCGCGTGAGTGGGCGGTCACCGTCGAGGGCCTGGTCTCGAAGAAGCGAACGAAAGACCTCACCGTGCCCCGGCAGATCGCGATGTTCCTGATCCGCGAAACCCTGGACCTGCCGCTCGTCGAGATCGGCAAGCTGTTCGGTGGTCGTGATCACTCGACCGTGATCCACTCGCTGAACAAGGTCGAGGACGACCTGCGCTCCGATCCATCGCTCGCGGCCCGGGTCGCGGCGGTCCGGACGGCGCTCCGCGATTAACGACGAAGGAGCGTGGAAAACGTGTGGATGGGTCGTGGAACCATGGCAGTGTGGGCAAACCGGATGTTTATCCAAGCCGAACCCCCGGTGCTGTCCACGCCGGTGGCAACCCCGGAAACCCAGAAGACGTCCACTTTTAAGAGGTTGGCCGGGTCGCTTATGCACGAGTCCACATTCCCTATTACCACGACTAATTGAGTGTTTCTCTATTGATAGTAGTACCGTAGCTTGTGGGAACCGGGAAAACCCGCCCGTGGGCAGGACGGGCTACGCCACCATGGTTGAGGGACCATGAAACTCAAGATCACGCGGGACAATCTCCAGCAGGGCCTGGCAGCGGTCGCCGCATCGATTCCGACGCGAACGACACTACCGGTTCTCTCGAACATCCTGGTCGAGGCGGCCGGTGAACACGTCGTGATGAGCGGAACGGATCTGGACATTGCGGTGAGTGTCCGGGTGCCGGCGGAAGTCGAGGAGGAAGGTGCGCTCACGGTACCGGCGAAGAAGCTGCAGGAGCTGGCGCGTGAGCTACCGGAGCATCCGGTCCGGGTACAGTCGAAGGGAGATCGCTTCGAGTTGATGTGCGGTCGCGCGTCGTTCCGGCTGAACGGTCTCGCGCGGGACGAGTTCCCGACGTTTCCGGCGGTCAACTTCGATGCGAGCTGGAAGGTCAAGGGTGATGCTCTGCACGATCTGATCCGGCAGACGTCGTTTGCGGTCTCGACGGAGGAGAGCCGTCCGATCCTGAACGGGGTGCTCTGGCAGCTCGATGGTGAGTCCATGCGGATGGTAGCGACGAACGGGCATCGTCTCGCGAGGATGACGGCGAAGGCGGAAGCGCCGGGGATGCCGCGGGAGGACCTCATCGTTCCACCCAAGGCATTGAGCCAGGTCGAGCGTCTGTTCGGGCCGGGGGATGAGGTGGAGGTCGCGCGAAGCGAGAACTACCTGGGATTCCGGCACGAGGGGACTCGGGTCTTCACTCGTTTGATCGAAGGGCCGTACCCGAACTACGAGCAGGTGATTCCACGCGACAACGACAAGATCGTCATCGCGGACCGGAACCTTCTGTTGCAGGCGCTCCGCCGGATGGCGGTCGTGGCGAGCGACCAGACGCACCGGGTCCGCCTGACGTTCAACGGCGGGGTCGTGCGGTTCTCGGTGGAGACGCCCGACCTCGGCGAGGCGCACGAAGAGTTGGAGATCGACTTCCAGGGCGAGCCGCTCGAGATCGGATTCAACGCCGCCTACCTGCTCGAGGTGCTCAAGTACATCCCGACCGAGGACGTGAAGCTCACGTTCAAGGGTCCGGAACGGGCGGCGACGCTCGAGCCGGTGAGCCGGGAAGGCGAGCCGCCGGTGGACTACTTCTGCCTGGTGATGCCGCTCCGGCTGCTCGAGTAGAGGAGACGGCGGCTCAGTCGCCGAGAAGTTCGCTCACGGTGAAGAGGGCTGCGACCGCGTAGCCCTCCGCCGCGAGCCTGTCCGACCCGCCGGCTTCCCGGTCCACCAGCGTCAGCACGCCGAGGACCCGGGCGCCTTCCGCTTCGACGGCACGGATCGCGTCGAGAGCACTGCCGCCGGTCGTGAGCACGTCCTCGATCACGACCACGTCATTGCCCGCCATGAGATTGCCCTCGACCCGCCGGCCCGTGCCGTGCGACTTGGCCTGCTTCCGCACGGTGAACGCGTCGATGTCGCGGCCTTCCCGCGAGGAGGCGTGCGCGATGGCATAGGCCACCGGGTCCGCGCCCAGCGTAAGTCCGCCCACGGTCACAACGTTCCAACTCCGTCCGTCGATCGCGGCCAGGCCGAGCCGGCCGATCAGACGCTGCCCCGGCGCCGACATCGTCGCCGGTCGCGCATCGATGTAGTAGTCGCTCTTCGCACCGCTCGACAGCACGAACTCGCCGCGGCGGAGCGAACGCTCCCGGAACAGCTCGAGAAGGGCGGTGCGGTCGTCGGGCCCCGTCGGGCGGGGCGCCTCTGGTGGCGCTTCCCGCCAGCTTCGCGCGGAGAGCGGTGGCAGGGCAGCGTCGAGCGTCTCGCGGATCGCGAGCAGGCCCGCCCCGACCGGTACGCCGGCCTCCGCCTGCTCGAGGAACTCGATGTACTCGTCGCCGGCGTCGGCCGAGCGGAACCGCCAGGCTCGCTGGCCACCGGCCCGCGCCGCGTCCCGCAACGCCGCCCACTGCCGGTCGTACACCCCGGCTCCGTCTTCCGGAACATGCCGGTACGTCACCGTCAGGTTGTTCATTGCATCCCGTCGCAAGCGTCTGGTTCCCCCACAGGTACCGGAATTGGCCGCTGTCGGAATGTCCCGTCAAGGCGCACGAGGCCCTGGCGCGCCCTTGCCCGTCCTGTCGAGCGAGGCCATCGTTCGAATTCCTTGCGGCCGCGGCGCAGGCACTCAACGCGGACGAGCCGCTGACTGCCACGGATTGAGGGAACGCGAGTGGCGATCGGCTCGGGCGCAATTTCGGTGAACAGCGGAAACGGGAGCGTGCGGGGTGGGTGAACTGATTCACGCGTTGGTGCTCGGTCTCGTCGAGGGCGCGACGGAGTTCATCCCCGTTTCATCGACCGGACACCTCATCCTCGTGGGCGACTGGCTCGGCTTCCACGGCGAATTCGCCGCCACCTTTGAAATCGTTATACAGTTGGGCGCCATCCTGGCCGTGGTCTGGCTCTACCGGTCGCGGCTCTGGAAGGTGGTCCGTGGCCTGCCAGGCGACGCCGTGGCCCGACGGCTCACGTGGAACCTCATCCTCGCCTTTGTGCCGGCCGCCGTCGTGGGCGTCCTTGCCCACCGCTGGATCAAGGCCGTCCTGTTCAATCCCGTGACCGTCGCGACCGCGCTGGTCATCGGCGGCATCGTCATCCTCGTGATCGAGCGGATGCGACCGCCGGTTCGCGCGCCGGCTGTCGATGACATACCGCCCCGGACCGCGCTCGGGATCGGCATCGCGCAGGTCGCCTCGCTGGTGCCGGGCGTGTCCCGTTCGGGGGCGACCATCATGGGGGGACTCGGGCTGGGGCTGTCCCGGGAGGCCGCGGCGGAGTTCTCCTTCTTCCTCGCGATCCCGGTCATGGTGGCGGCGACCGGCTTCGAGCTGGCCACCACGCCGCAGGTCCTCTCGCCTGACCGGCTCCTCATCGTCGCTGTCGGGTTCGCGACGTCCTTCGTCTCGGCCGTGTTCGTGGTGAAGGCGTTCCTCCGATTCGTCTCGAGTCACACCTTCGCCGTGTTCGCCTGGTACCGGATCGTGTTCGGCCTCGTCCTGCTCGCCTGGTACCTGCTCTAGCCGATCCGTTGTCCGGACCCGACGCGGTCCGCGCTCGGCCAACTCACGCCGAGTCCACGATCTGGTGGACGAGATCGGCGTTGTTCTCGCTCCGTTTCATGCGGGCCGAGAGCAGGGCCATCGCGTCGTGCGCGGGGGCGCTTGCCAGGTCGCGGCGTAGCGCGTGGGAAGCGCGCAGCGCGCGCTCGTCGAGCAGCAGCTCCTCGCGCCGGGTCGCGCTCGCGTTCAGGTCGATAGCGGGGAAAATGCGACGGTCGGCGAGGTCGCGGCTCAGGACGAGCTCGCTGTTGCCGGTGCCCTTGAACTCCTCGAAGATCACGTCATCCATGCGCGATCCGGTCTCGATCAGGGCGGTCGCGATGATGGTGAGCGAGCCGCCGCCCTGCTTGGGGTCGATCTTGCGGGCGCTGCCGAGGAAGCGCTTGGGCTTCTCGAGCGAGTTGGCGTCGAGGCCGCCGGTCAGGGTCCGCCCCGTGCCGCGCTCGACGGTGTTGTAGGAGCGGGCGAGGCGGGTGATGGAGTCGAGGATGATGACGACGTCCTGGCCGAGCTCGACGCGGCGGCGGGCCCGTTCGAGGGTCATCTCCGCGACGCTCACGTGCCGTTCGGCGGGGTGGTCGAAGCTGGAGGCGATGACCTCGCCAAAGCCGCACATCTCCATCTCGGTCACTTCTTCCGGGCGTTCATCCACCAGCAGGACGTATAGCGACGTCTCCGGGTAGTTCCGCACGACGCCCTCGGCGATGGACTGGAGCACGGTCGTCTTGCCGGCCTTCGACGGCGCGACGATCATGGCGCGCTGGCCTTTGCCGAGAGGGCAGAGCAGGTCGATGATGCGGTTGGTGTAGTCGGGCGTCTTGCCGTTCTGCTCGCACTCGAGGAAGATCTGCTCGTTGGGGTGGACGGCGGAAAGCCGCTGGAAGTCGGGTCGCTGCTTTGTCTTGTCCGGCGGCTCGCCGTTGACGAGGTCGATGCGGGTGAGCGGCGCGTTCTTCCCGCGGCCCGGCGGTTCACCCGCCTCACCCTGTATTTCGTCCCCGGGCCTGAGCCCGAAGCGCTGGATCAGTTTCGGCGCGACGTAGATGTCGCCGTCGTTGGGCAGGTATGCCGCCTCCCGGGTGCGGAGAAAACCCGCGCCTCCGGATGAGAGGTCGAGCACGCCGAATGCAGGTCGGCTTGGCAATGTGGTATTTCACGTTTTCAGGGATCGGTTCCGGCTGGCCATCGCCGCCGGCCTGTCAGTGCCGCCGCTGGAGCGCGCGGCCGGCCTTCAACTGCTCGCCGGATCAACACACGGGAAGCCCGATTTGTTCCGCCGGGCCCCCGACTCCGGGCCGGGTTCTATACAAACAGGACGAAAAAGCCACCCGTATCGTTGGGTCGGCGCGATTCCGTCATCGAAAACCTGCGGATCATCCCGCGGAGGAACCGTTCGCGTACGGGACCTTGAGACCAGCGGCCGGCTCCACGATGTTGAGTTCGGCGAGTGGTCAGACCCAATCGCCGAACCCTCGCGCCCGGGCGGTCTTGCGCACGATTGGACCCCCACACCGCCCTGGCGTTTCCTCCTCGCCCCTGGCCGGGTCAGCCCGGTCAGGGGCGCCTCTTCACGGCCGAGTGCGGGTACGGTCGCCCACTTCAGCCTGCTTCAGCGTACTCCTCCATGGGCGGGCAAGCGCACACGAGGTTGCGGTCGCCCGACGCGTTGTCGATCAGGCCGACGGCGGGCCAGAACTTGTGCTCGCGCGTCCAGGGCGCCGGGTATGCGGCGCGCTCGCGGGAGTACGGGTGGCTCCACTCGTCGGCGGTAACGGTCTCGGCCGTGTGCGGCGCGTTCTTGAGCAGGTTGTCCTGGCGGTCGGCGAGCCCCAACTCGATCTCGCGGATCTCCTCGCGGATCGCGATGAGGGCATCGCAGAACCGGTCGAGCTCGGCCTTCGATTCACTTTCCGTCGGCTCCACCATCAACGTTCCGGCGACCGGGAATGAGACGGTCGGGGCGTGGAAGCCGTAGTCCATGAGCCGCTTCGCGATGTCCACCGCCTCGACGCCGGACGTGGCCTTGAGCGGGCGAGGATCGACGATACACTCGTGGGCGACGGTGCCGTTCCGGCCGGCGTAGAGCACGGGGAAGTGGTCGTTCAGCCGGTGCCCGACGTAGTTCGCGTTGAGGATCGCGACCTTCGACGCGTTCGTGAGCCCGGCGCCGCCCATCATGCGGATGTAGGCCCAGGAGATGGGGAGGATGCTCGGGCTGCCCCAGGGCGCGGCCGCGACAGGGCCGATCGCCTTGTCGCCGCCCGTTGGCACGACCGGGTGACCGGGCAGGAACGGGGCGAGGTGCTCCGCGACGGCGATGGGGCCCATGCCGGGGCCGCCGCCGCCGTGGGGGATGCAGAACGTCTTGTGCAGGTTGAGGTGGCAGACGTCGGCGCCGATGTCACCGGGCCGGGAGAGGCCGACCATGGCGTTCATGTTGGCGCCGTCCATGTAGACCTGGCCACCGTGCTCGTGGACGATGGCGCAGATGGCCTTGATGCTTTCCTCGAAGATGCCGTGCGTCGAGGGGTACGTGACCATGAGCGCGGCGAGGTGCTCGGCGTGCTCCTCCGCCCTGGCGCGCAGGTCGCCCACATCGATGTTGCCGTGCTCGTCCGACTTCACGACCACCACACGGAGGCCGGCCATCACGCTGCTGGCCGGGTTGGTGCCGTGCGCCGACTGCGGGATCAGGCAGACGTCGCGCTGGCCCTGGCCGCGGTCCTCCTGGTACGCGCGGATCACGAGCAGCCCGGTCAACTCGCCCTGCGAGCCCGCGTTCGGCTGGAGCGAGATGGCGCTGAAGCCGGTGATATGGGCGAGCCAGCCGTTCAGCTGCTCGAACATCTGCGTGTACCCCTTTGCCTGGTCGCGCGGCGCGAACGGGTGGATCCGGCCGAAGCCGGGCCACGTGATGGGCAGCATCTCGGCGGCCGCGTTCAGCTTCATCGTGCACGAGCCGAGCGAGATCATTGAGGTCGTGAGCGAGAGGTCGCGCGACTCGAGCCGCTGGATGTAGCGCAGCATCTCCGTCTCCGAGCGGTACCGGTGGAAGACCGGGTGCTCGAGGAACGGGCTCGACCGCCGGAACGCCGCGTCGACCTCGGCCGGCGCGGTCGCGAGCAGGGTCGCGACGTCGAGCGTGCGGCCGGCGGCGAAGGCGTCGAGCAGATCGCCCACATCCTGTTCCGACGTGGTCTCGTCCAGCGCGACGACAATGCCGTCCTCGCCTTCCGCGCGCAGGTTCATGCCGCGGTCGAGCGCGGCGTGCATCACCGCGGCACGGGCGGTGGCGCCACCCGCCACGCGTACCGCGACCGTGTCGAAGAAGGGCGCGTTGGAGACCGTGTGGCCGAGCTTCCGCAGACCGGCCGCAAGCGCACGCGCGAGCCGGTGCACGTGCCGCGCGATGCGGACGAGGCCGTCCGGCCCGTGGTAGACGGCGTAGAAGCCGGCGACGACGGCGAGCAGGACCTGCGCCGTGCAGACGTTGCTCGTCGCCTTCTCGCGCCGGATGTGCTGCTCCCGCGTCTGCAGCGCCATGCGGAGCGCCGGCCCGCCGCTCGTATCGTGGGACACGCCGATGATGCGGCCCGGCAGGTGCCGCTTGTAGTCCTCGCGCGTCGAGAAGAACGCGGCGTGCGGGCCGCCGTAACCGAGCGGCACGCCGAAGCGCTGTGAGTTGCCGACCACCGCGTCCGCGCCCCACTCCCCGGGCGGCGTGAGCAGCGTGAGGGCGAGCAGGTCGGACGCGACGATCACGAGGGTGCCCGCGTCGTGCGCCTTCGTCACGAAATCGCCGTAGTCGAGCACGGCGCCATCCGTCGCCGGGTACTGGACGAGCGCACCGAAGACCTTGTCATCGGGCGCGAACGTCCGGTGATCACCCACCGCGACCGTCCAGCCGCGCGCGCGGGCCCGCGTCTTCACGACCTCGATCGTCTGCGGGTGACACAGCTCGGACACGAAGAACGTGTCGCGGCCACGTGAGCTGACGGCGTGGGCCATCGACATCGCTTCCGCCGCCGCCGTGCCCTCGTCGAGCAGCGAGGCGTTGGCTACCGGCAGCCCGGTCAGGTCGATCACCGCCGTCTGGAAGTTGAGCAACGCCTCGAGCCGGCCCTGCGCGATCTCCGCCTGGTAGGGCGTGTACGCCGTATACCAGCCGGGATTCTCGAGGACCTTCCTCAGGATCACGGGCGGGGTGATGCAGTCGTGGTAGCCGAGGCCCAGATACGAGCGGAGGATCCGGTTCCGGGATGCCATCGCGGCCAGTTCGCCGAGCGCCTCGTGCTCGGTGCACGGCTCTCCCGTCGAGAGCGCTTCCTTGAAACGGATCGTCGCGGGAACGGCGGTGTCGATGAGCGCATCGAGGGAATCGTATCCCAGCACCTCCAGCATTTCGGCGATCTCACCCGCTCCGGGGCCGATGTGGCGGCGCTCGAACGGGTGGGCCGAGGCAGGAGCCTTCGTCATGTCATCACGCGGTTCAGGGTGAGTCGGGCCGCCCGCTCCGGACGGCGTCTGCCGAACACAGCAATTTACGGCGATGCGGGCGGGATCGCAGCACTGATCGGGAGGTGGGAGCGGAGGCGGGGGCGTTTGCGGGGGCGGGTGCGTTTGTGGCGGGCGTGTTTGCGGGAGCGGTTCGCGGGCGGGAGCGGGGGGTGCGCGAATTTGTGGGGCGGCGAGGTTGATTCGGGGGGGCGTCGTGCTTAAGCTTCATAGCTCTGGAGCAACGATCCCGCGTAGCTCAGTGGTAGAGCAGCCGGCTGTTAACCGGCGGGTCGTAGGTTCGAGTCCTACCGCGGGAGTTGGACGCAATAAAAAAACGAGGGGCGACCGATCGGACCGGCCGCCCCTCTCATCGCGTCCAGCCGCATCGATTCAGCTCGCGGGGGCCTTTCTGAACGCGACGATCAGGGTGCGGACCAGCAGGCTGGCCGAAGTCACCAACCCCGCCACCGCCACCGCTACGAGCACCAACCCATTCATGTCCGGCATCCTGTCCTCCAGCTATCGATCGGCCGCATTGTTCGCGGCCCTTTGTCATCGTGTCGTGTGATTCCGTACGGGCGTCGCCGCGTCGGGGTTTCAGTGGGTTTGACGACTGAGGCCGGGAAAAGGTTGCCCGGGGACGGATGCGGGCGGTGGGAGCGGAGGCGGAGGCGGCGGGGGGGTGCTCTTCGCGTCCGCCGCGCCCGCGCCGTCAAACGCCTCCGCTTCCGCCCCCGCCAAACTCCCGCCCGTCGTCCGTCAGCTCGGCATCCAGTTCCCTGCCCACCCGCTCGGCGTTGTCGAGGGCAGCCGCTCCCATGTGGGTGAGGACCAGTCGCCGGCACTCGAGTTCGGGGCGGTGGAGGCGCAGGGTCTCGAAGTCGAGGTGGATGGGCGTGGGCGCTTCGTAGCCGGCGCACTCGCAGAGGAACAGGTCGGCGTCCCGCGCGACGTCGCGGAGCGTGGGTGTCCACTCGGTGTCGCCGGAGAAGGCGAGGGTGGCGCCCTCGAGCCCGATGCGGAGGGCGTGGGGCAGGGTCTCGGGCGCGTGGATGACGGGCAGAGCCTCGATTTCGAGGGGGCCGATCGTGAGTGGCGCGTCGGCGAACTCGACGTAGCGGACCGCGAAGGGCGGGTCGGGGCGGGATCCCGGGAAGAGCACCTGTTGGGCGGCGGCGACGCGCTCGCGGACGCCGGCCGGGCCGGCGATGGTGAGGGGGCGAGTCCGCTCGGTGAAGCGGGTCTCGATGAGGAAGAACGGGATGCCGGCGAAGTGGTCGGCGTGGAAGTGCGAAAGCAGGATCGTGTCGATCGCGGTCGCGTCGATGCCGTACCGTTTGATGCCGATCGACGCGGTCGCGCCGCAGTCGATCAGGAACGTGTGGCCGGCCGTCCGCACGTGGAAGCAGGTCTGGAGCCGGCCGCCGGCGCCGAAGGCGTCGCCGCAACCGAGAACGGTCAGTCGGAAAGGCAGGTCGCTGGAGGCGCTCATGGCTCCGTGCCGAAGCGGGTGCACTGGAGGGTTCGCCGCGGCGTGCGCGCCGGGGCTCATCCGGCCGCGCGTAGTGATGCGGAACCGGGAACGGCGAGCGTCACGGGCCGGTGACCATGGTTGCCGCCGCGGCCCGCCGGGCGCAAGATGCCGGTGGCGGCTCGGGCCGGGCAAGCGCGGCCGCGGTCGGAGCCGCGCGGCATGAGTCGCGCGGGTGCCCGGCGGAACGCCACAGCCGATGCGCGGCTGCTGTGCGAGGCGGATGGCCTTCCCGGAAGCGGAGCGTCCCATGAGTGATCGGCGATCGTTCGTCAGGAGCCTGGCCGGCGGCGCGGCCGCCTCGGCCGTGGCCTCGCTCGGCATCGCGCGGTCCGTGTTCGCCGAGGCACTGGACCGGACCGCGTCGCGCCACGCGACGCAGGGATTCGGCGGCCTGCGCGACGCGTACATGCTGGCGCCCGACGTGCTGTACCTGAACCATGCCTCGATCGGCACGATCCCGCGCGCGGTGCACGAGGCGCGCATCCGCTACCTCACGCTCTGCGAGACGAACCCGCACCTCTACATGTGGGGTGAGCCGTGGCAGGCGCCGAGGGAGGAAGTGCGCGGCAAGGGTGCGGCGCTCCTCGGTTGCGCGCCGGAGGAAGTCGCGATCACGCACAACACGACGGAAGGCTTCAGCCTGTTGGCGCAGGGGCTGCCGCTGGGGCCGGGCGACGAGGTGCTGTTCAGCTCGCTCAACCACTCGGGCGCGAGCGTGGGCTGGCAGCATCACGGCGCGCGGCGCGGCTACTCGGTGCGACGCTTCCAGTTTCCGATCCTCGAGCTGCCGGGCATGAGCGCGGCGGATGTGGTCTCGGTATACGTCGCCGAGATCCGGCCGGAGACGCGCGTGCTCGTGTTCCCGCACATCGACAACATCCTGGGGCTGCGCTACCCGGTGCGCGCGCTGGCGGACGCGGCGCGGGCGAGGGGCGTCGAGTTCATCGCGGTCGATGCGGCGCAGTCGGTCGGCATGATCCCCGTCGACGTGACGGCGATGGGCATCGACTTCCTCGCCACGAGTCCGCACAAGTGGGTGCAGGCGCCGAAGGGGCTGGGCATGCTGTACGCGCGGCGCGCCGCGCAGGAGAAGCTGTCGCCGATGTGGATCTCGTCGGGGCAGGCGCGAAACCGCGGCACAGCGGGTATCTACGACGACTACGGCACGCGCAACCTGGCGGAAGTGCTGGCGCTGGGCGACGCGATCGATTTCCAGCAGCGGCTCGGCGCGGCGGCGAAGGAAGCGCAGCATCGCGCGGTCTGGCGGCGGCTGCGCGAGGCGGTCGAGTCTTCGCCGCGGCTGACGTGGCACTCGCCGCGTGACTGGTCGCTTTCGTGCGCACTCTACGGCATCGAGGCGAACGGCCAGTCGAGCGCGGAGCTGTCGGACCGGCTGTTCCGGGAACACGGACTGGTGTTCCGGCCGTTCCATACGCAGGGACTCGAGTCGATGCGCATCTCGCCGAACGTCAACACGACGGACCTCGAGATCGCGCGCTTCCTGGAACTGGTCGGAGCGTGAGGGGCGACGTCGCATGAATGGATTCTTCGAGGAGCTCGACGCGTTCGGCGCGGCCGATGACAGCGCTGTGCTGGCCACACTGGTCGCGACGCGCGGCACGTCACCGCGCAAGGAAGGCGCGCGCATGTGGGTGCGCGAAGACGGGGCCATCGCGGGCTCGGTGACCATCGGCGGGTGCGTGGACGCGTACGTGCTGCACGCGACGGAGCAGCTCGGTGACGCTGGCGGCGCGCGGCTATTGAGCCTGGACCTGGGCGACGAGGACGCGCACGCACTCGGCCTCTCGTGTGCCGGCACCGTCGACGTGCTCGTGCAGCGCGTCGATCTGCGCGCGGGCGCCTGGCTGGACGCGATGCGGCGCGTGCGCGAACGCGTCGCCGCCGGTGGCCGGGCCGTGACCGCGACGGTGCTGCCGGCGGCGTCGGCAAAGACGGACGCAGTGGACGTTGAAGAGGGAAGTGCGGGCGTCGAAGCGACGGCGCCGGGCATCATCCCGCTGGTGATCGACGATACCGGCGCGGTGCAGGGCACGACGGGCGACGCGGCGCTCGATGCGCGGATCCGGGAGCGAGCGCTCGAGCGGCTGCGTCTTGGTGGCGCGGGCACCGAGACGCTGGCAGGTCCGGCGGGCGAGACGCGCGTCTATTTCGAGGCGCACGGCGCCGGCCCGCTGCTCGCGATCGTGGGTGCGGGTCCCATCGCCGCGAACCTCGCGAACATTGGTCGTGCGCTCGGACACCGGGTCATCGTGATCGACGGGCGCGCGCGGTTCGCCGATGCGCGGCAGTTCCCGGACGCGGACGAGGTGCGCGTCGGCGCGCCGGCGACGGTGCTGGGCGAGCTGGGCGTGGACGACTCGTCGTCGATCGTGCTGGTCGCGCACGACTACAAGTTCGACCTGCCGGTGCTGCGCGCGGTGCTGGGCGGCCCGGCCGCGTACATTGGGATGCTCGGCAGCCGGAAGCGCGCGGCGACGATGCTCGCGATGCTCGAGGAGGAAGGGATCGCGGCGGATCGACTCGCGCGCATCCACACGCCGATCGGCCTCGACATTGGCGGCCGGACCGCGGCGGAGATCGCGCTCAGCATCGCGGCCGAGATCGTGGCGGTCCGACACGGGCGGTCGGGCGGCTCCATGCGATCGGCGAAGGCGTCGCGCAGCGCATAATCACATCCCCAGGAAGAACCGGAGGAAAGCATGGCGGAAGAAGGCACGGTTGGCCGCTTCGTGTGGCACGAGTTGCTGACGACGGACCCCGAAGCGGCGATCGGCTTCTACACGAACGTCATCGGCTGGGCCACAGCGCCCTACGACGGATCGGGCGAGGCGTACACGATGTGGATGGCCGGCGAATCCCCGATCGGCGGCGTCATGGAGCTGCCCGAGCAGGCCCGCCAGATGGGCGCGCCGCCGAACTGGTTGGCGTACGTCAGTGTGAGCGACATCGGCGCCGCGGCCGAGCGCGCAAAGACGCTCGGCGGCAACGTCATCATGCCGCCATGGGAGGTCCCCACGATCGGCAAGCTCGCGATCATCTCCGATTCCGCGGGCGCCGTGATCGCGCTGCTGCAGCCGGACACGCCGATGCCCGTGGTGCCGCCGTCTCCGGGCCGCTTCTCCTGGTGCGAGTTGCTCACGCCCGACCCGGAGAAGTCGCTCGCGTTCCACACTGACCTGTTCGGCTGGGAGCGGATGATGGACATGGACATGGGCGGCGCCGGCACCTACCACATCTTCGGCCGCGACGGCGAGCAGTGGGGCGGCATCTACCGGCCGCCCGACGCGCCGGGCCCGTCCGCGTGGCTCTACTACGCGATGGTGGACAGCGCCGACGCGGCGGCCGAACGCGCGACCGCGGGCGGCGGCACGTTGATCCACGGGCCCGCGGACGTGCCGGGCGGTGACCGGATCGCCGTGTGCATGGACCCGCAGGGCGCGATGTTCGCGGTGCACTCGAAGGGCGCGGGCTGATCCGGACGGATTCCGGCGGCCGTCCCTGTGCGGCGGCCCGTCCGCGAGCGCGGCGGGCCGCCGTTGCCTGACGGGTCCGGCGCCGCCGTCAGGTGCCGCGCAGCGCCTCGACCGGGTCGACGGCGGCGGCGCGGCGGGCCGGCAGCCACGCGGCGACGCCGACGGCGAGCGCCATGACCGCCGCGGCAAGGCCGAGCGTGGCGGGCTCGAGCCGGCCGCCGATCGACGGCCCGAGCCGTGCGTTCAGCAGGATCACGAGCGCGGTGCCGAGCGCCAGCCCGATGCCGACCGTGAGTGCGACCTCGCCCACCACCATGCGGATCACGCGGCCGCGGGCCGCGCCGAGCGCTACCCGGATCCCGATCTCCGGCATGCGGCCCGCCACCGAGAACGACACGATCGTGTAGATGCCGATGCCGGCCAGGAGCAGGGCGAGGAGCGAAAACAGCCCGAGCAGGCCGGCCGTCATGCGCGCGCTCGCGAGCGTGCTCCCGAGATGGCCATCGAGCGTGTCGAGCTCATCGACCGGCAGCTGTGAGTTCACATCGCGGAGCCCGGTCCTCAGGCTCGAGAGCACCGCCGCGGGGTCGCTCGCGGTCCGGACCAGGAAGTAGAGCGAACCCGCGCCACTCGGCGGGAGCGGCAGGTAGAGCAGCGGCGTGGGCGGCTCGCTCAGGGAATTGACCTTCGTGTCGGACACGACGCCGATCACGTCGATCCAACCGTCTTCGTCGCCCTGCGACCGAATGCGCCGGCCGACCGCGTCCAGCGTTCCCCAGAAGCGGAGCGCCGCGGTCTCGTTCACGACGACGCCGGGGAGGGTGCCCTCCCGGTCCGCCGGCAGGTAGACGCGGCCCCGGAGCACGCGGATCCCGATGGCATCGAAGTAGCCGGGTCCGATCCGGACCCATGGCAGCTCGACCGAGCCGGTGCCCGCGGCCGGCTCGTACCCATCCACCACCATCGTCGTCGTACCGCCGCGCTGCACCGGCAGACGCGATGCCAGCGTCACCGCCGTAACGCCGGGCGTCGAGGCGAAACGGTCTCGGAGCTGCTGCAGCACCGGCGCGCGCGCGTCACCCGTGATGCCCGCGTCGTCGAACGTCGTCCGGATGTAGGCGATGTGTTCGGCATCGACGCCCGGATCGATGCGTTGCCAGCTCTCGAGCCGCCGCACCATGAACGCCGCGCCGACCACCAACGCGAGCGACACCGCCACCTGCACCGCGACCATGGCGTTCCGCGTGAAGGAGAGACGCCGGCCGGGTCCCGCCGAACGCCGGTCCTCGCGCAGCGCCCCCGATACATCGGTGCGGAGCGACTGCACCGCGGGCGCGAGTCCGAAGAAGAGCCCCGTCGCCACCATCAGGCCCACGCTGAACAGCAGGACCGGCAGGTTCAGCGCGAGATCGATGTCGCCGGATACCGGGAGCGGCAACGGCGCCGCCGCGAGGACGGACAGCAACGCGTGCGCAACGAACAGCCCGAGCAGCCCGCCGCACACCGACAGTACCATCGCCTCGCTGAGGAAGAGACCCGCGACCCGGCTCGACGCCGCGCCCAGCGCACGCCGGACCGCGACCTCCGGTCCCCGCGTCACACCGCGGACGAGGAGCAGGCTGCCGAGATTCGTCGCCGCCAGAATCAGCACCAGCAGGACCACGATCATGAGCACGCTCCCCGCCGACCACAGCTGCCCATCCACGTCCGGATGCACACGGACCCGCGTGGCCGGAAACACCGTGATGCCGCGACCCGCGTTCAGCTCCGGATACGTCTCCGCCAGCCGCGTGGCCAGCGCGCTCATTGCGTCCTGCGCGTGGTTTACCGTCACGCCCGGAGCGAGCCGCGCCTTCACGTCGTACCAGTGGTCCTCCCGCCGGTCCAGGTTGCCGACGCGGTAGTCGCCGCCCACCCCCACGGACGAGATCGACAGCCACAGGTCCGTCACCACAAAGCCGCCCACCCCGTTGAATCCTTGCGGACCCACGCCGATCACCGTCACCGGCTCGCCGTTGATGAGGAGCGAACGGCCCACGATCGACGGGTCCGATCCGAACTTCGTCCGCCACGCACGTTCACTCACCACCGCGTAGTTGCCCGCGCCCGGATGATCCATCGCGGCGTCGAACCAGCGGCCGCGGGTCACCGTCCGCCCGATCACCGACAGGTAGCTCGCCGTCGTGAACTCGATCGCGAGCGAACGGCGCACACCATTCTCCTCCAGCGTCGCACCGGCCGGCGTCGTCGCCCCGACCGACGTGAACACTCCCTCCAACGACGCCATGTCGCGGTACGCCGGGAACGACGTCGAGCCGACGTCGCCATCATCCGTGTCCTGGTAGATGTTCACGACCCGCGACACGTCGCCGTACGGCGGCGGCGCCAGCAGCATCCCGTTCACCACCGCGAACACCGCCGTGTTCGCGCCGATCGCGATCGCCATGATCAGCAATGCGCCCAGACTGAACACCGGCGTCCGCGCCAAGCGGCGAAACGCGTACCGCAGGTCCTGCATCATCCCGCCCATCCGGTGCTCCCTCTTCCGCTCGGTTCTCGATATGCGACGTCGCTCCGCACGCTCCGCGCGCCACGTCTCCACCACGTCCCGCAACGCGCCCGCGACAACCCCGACCGTGCGCACCGGACGACCACGGACCCGCTCAAGGCGCGCTTCCAGGAAAGCCGCCATCTCCACCTCGTGCGCCTCGCGCAGACCGCGGGGATAGAGACGGACCAGCCACCCGACCAGCCACGGCCGGTGCGACGTCCCTCCCGTCATGCACCCTCCGGCTGCACCGCGTGCTCCCGCGCGTACTCCACCAGCCGGCCCAGACGCCCTACCTCCGCCGACAGCAGCGCCCGCCCCGACCCTGTGATCCGGTAGTACTTCCGGCGCGGGTCCGAGTCCGACGACGGCGCCGCGACCTGCTCGATCAACCCCTCGCTCCGCATCTCGTCCAGCGACCGGTACAGCGTGCCCGGTCCCAGATTCACCACGCCCTCCGACGCCAGCGAAACAGCATCGGCGATCCCGAGACCGTGGAGGTCCCCGTCAGCGAGGGCGAGAAGGATGTGGAGGACGGCGGGGCGAAGCGGCGCGTGTTCCGGGGTCATGGCGGAGCTCGACGGTAGCGGGGTCGGTTGAAGTATCCAGGACAGATATATCCACGATGGATAAATTTGGCAAGGGGGGAGCGGGACTGGCGGGGGAGGAGGGGCGGGCGATGTGAGGCGGGGGACATGGGGTGGCCGGGAGGCGTGGGCGACGTCGCGTTCCCCCCGGTCCGTCTCTTCTCCCTGCACGTCGAGCGGAACGAGCCGTCACCGATCCTGCTGCGCTGCTTCGTGGTCTCGCGATCCGGCATTGACAAGGGCTTCTAGCCTCCGCATCGTCATCACACCGTACATCTCGCCCGCGCGCTTTCGTGTTTCAGGCACGGGCGAAGTGAACGCTCGACCAACCGTCGAAACCCCATCAGGCCGGCGCTCGGCTCAGGGCGGCTCTCTCGCGGTGGTGCATGCTGGGCTGCGCGACCGCGCGGCACGGTTGTTGTCTAAGTCCAGCCCCCGGTGCTCCCAATCGACAGGGGAACGTCCGCACCCGTTCCCGTCCAGAGCGAAAGTCCGAAGGCCGGAGCCGGTCCCGATGAAGACCCGACAACTCGTATCAGCGACGAGCGGAGCACCGCATTTGCGGCGGCGTGCAGGTCCGCCTGAATGACGCCTCCCTTCTCCCGGGGTTCGACCCGAGTCTTCCGTGGTGTGCTGCTCGCTCTGCTGCTTGCGGCGGTTGCCATACCCGTCGCCCTGATGGCGTGGGTTCGTACTCCGGAGCAGACGGGGCGGACGGATCACGTGGAGCAGCCGATCCCGTTCGATCACAGGCATCACGTGCGTGACGACGGTATCGACTGCCGGTACTGCCACTGGAGCGTGGAGCGGTCTCCGTCGGCGGGACTGCCGGCGTCGGAGCTGTGCATGAACTGCCACGGCCAGGTGCTGAACGCGAGCCCGATCCTCGAGCCGGTGCGGACGAGCGTAGCGGAGAATCGTCCGATCCCGTGGGTGCGGGTGAACCGGTTACCCGAGTTCGTCTACTTCGATCACAGCGCGCACGTCTCGCACGGTGTCGGTTGCGAGACCTGTCACGGCCGCGTGGACCTGATGGCGCGGGTCCGGCAGGTCGCGCCACTCTCGATGGGCTGGTGCCTCTCGTGCCATCGGGATCCCGCTTCGAACCTTCGTCCGCTGGACGAGATCACGACCATGGGGTACCGGTCGGCCGCGGCCGACACGGTCCCGTCGGATGTGCGCATCCCTGCGCCGACGAACTGCACCACGTGTCATTGATGAGCGACGGGCACCGGGGACCGCTGGTCCAACTGACGCGGCGGACCTTCGTGAAAGCGATCGGCGCGACGGCGGCGGCGGGTCTCGGCGGATGCTGGCAGCCGCCGACGGAGCGCGTGATCCCGTACGTCGAGCAACCGCCGGAGTTGGTGCCGGGTGTTCCGGTGTCGTACGCGACGGCGTCGGTGCTGGAGGGCCTGGCGACGGGATTGCTCGTGCAGACGCGGGAAGGCCGGCCGATCAAGGTGGAAGGCAATCCGCTGCACCCGGCGAGCCTGGGCGCGACGAGCGTGTTCGACCAGGCACTGCTGCGGGACCTGTACGACAGTGAGCGGGTCGGCGAGATCGGGGGGCGGACGGGTCCGCGGGCCTGGTCGGCGGTGCTCGGGCGATTCCGGCAGGCGCCGCGCGGCGGTGCAGGCCTCGCGCTCATCCTCGAGCCCACATCCTCGCCGTTCCGGGCGGCGCTGCTCGCCCGGCTGCAGGACCGGTATCCCGGGCTGCGCATCGCCTTCCATTCCGCGCTCGGCGCACCGCCCGCGTTCGAGGCGTACCGGCGCACGGCCGGCCGGCTTCTCGTCCCGCGTTACGATTTCGCGAAGGCGCGCACGGTCGTCGCGCTGGACGCGGACTTCGTGTCGCGAGGTCCCGGCCACGTCCGGTATGCGCACGACTTCGCGGCCGGCCGCCGGGTCGAGTCGCCCGCCGACTCGATGAGCCGGCTCTTCGTGGCGGAGCCACTGCCATCGGGCCTGTCCTCGCTGGCCGATCACGGGCTCCGCGTCCGCGCGGGCGACATCGTGTTCCTCCTCGGCCTGCTTGTGCGGGAGCTCGGCGGCCGGACCGACGGGCTCGCGAGAGCACCGGACCGTCTCGACGCCGAACGGGTTCGCGCATGGGTCGCCGCGGCCGGCCGCGACCTGCGCGCGAACGCGGGAGCGGGCGTGGTCGTGGTGGGCGACACGCAGCCGCCGGCCGCGCACGCGTTGGCCCATGAGGCGAACCGCGTCATCGGCGCGTTCGGCGGACCTGTCGTTCTCCAGGAGCCGGCTCTTGCGCGGGCCGGCGAGATCGGCGCCGGCCTCGCCGCGCTGACGGACGCGATGCGCGCGGGCGACATTGATCGTCTGGTCGTGCTGGATGGCGACCCGGTGCGCACGGCGCCGGTGGACCTCGAATTCGGCGCCGCGCTCGAGCGTGTCGAGGACACGCTCTGCCTGAGCGCGCGTCGGAGCGAGACGACGGCAGCATGCGCGTGGACCGTTCCCGCGCTGCACCCGTTCGAGACGTGGGGTGACGCGCGTGCGTTCGACGGCACTCTCACGCCGGTGCAACCGCTGATCCGCCCGCTCTACCCGGATGCGCGGGGCGTCGACGATATGCTGCTCGCGCTGCTCGGCGAGGGCGACACCGCGGCGTACGAGGCGCTGCGCGGGCATTGGAAGAGCGCGGCGATGGGGCTCGGTCCCGCCGATGCCGAGGCCTGGGAGGTGTGGTGGGACGACGCGCTGCGGAACGGAGTCGTCGCCAATACCGCGTTCGCTGCGGTCCCGCCACCGGAGATCGACGCCGCGCCGCTGCTCGCCGGCGTCGCCGTTCCCGGCGACGGCATTGAGATCGCGTTCCGGCCGGACGCGTGCCTGCACGACGGCCGCTTCGCGTCGAACCCGTGGCTGCAGGAGCTGCCCGACCCGAACACGCGGGCGAGCTGGAGCAACGCGGCGCTGGTGTCGCCGGCGCTCGCCGGCCTGCTGGGCGTGAAGACGGGCGACCCGGTGCGTGTCGAGGTGGACGGGCGTTCGCTCGAGGCGCCCGCGTTCATCGTGGCGGGCCATGCGGATGGCGCGGTCACGCTCTCGCTCGGTCACGGCAGTGAGCCGGTGGGCCGCTACCGGCCGCTCGGCGTGAACGCGTACCCGATCCGGCCGGCGGCCTCGCCGTGGATCGCGCGCGGGACGGTGACGGCGACCGGCGGAGAACGGTGGGCGCTGCCGGTGATGCAGACGGAGCGTCACCTGCACGACCGGCCGATCCTGCTCCGCGACACGCTGGACGGCTACCGCGCGGACCCGGACTTCACTGCGGAGCAGCGCGGCGCCGTCCCGACCTGGTACGGCCCGCCCGGGATCCCGCCCGCCGCGAACCAGTGGGGCATGGTCATCGACCTCTCCCTGTGCACGGGCTGCAACGCCTGCGTGGTCGCGTGTCGGGCCGAGAACAACATCCCGGTCGTGGGTCCCGAGGACGTCCGCAAGGGCCGGATCATGGACTGGATCCGGATCGACAGCTACACGACGGGTCCGGACGAGGAGCCGTCGGAGCAATTGCGCCAGCCGATGCTCTGCCAGCACTGCGAAGACGCGCCCTGCGAGTACGTCTGCCCGACGTACGCGACCGTGCACTCCGATGACGGTCTCAACGAGATGATCTACAACCGCTGCGTCGGCACGCGCTTCTGCTCCAACAACTGTCCCTACAAGGTCCGGCGCTTCAACTGGTTCGACTACAACCAGCGGCGCGAGCAGACCACCGAGACCCTGCTGCTGAACCCGGACGTCACGGTACGGGACCGCGGCGTCATGGAGAAGTGCACGTACTGTGTGCAGCGGATCCGGCGCGGCGAGATCCGGGCGCGGCGCGAGGGTCGCGAGCTGGGTGGCGACGAGATCGTCACCGCCTGCCAGCAGGCCTGTCCCACCCGTGCGATCGTGTTCGGCGACATCGCGAACCCGTCCAGCCGGGTGGCCGGCCTGCGCCGCAGCTCGCGCCGATTCGAAGTGCTGCACGAGCTCGGCACGCGGCCGCGGACACAGTACCTCGCCCGCATCAGCAACCCGCAGCCGGCGCCTCCGCCGACCACCGGCGCGGCAGCGGACACGGGGGGTTCGGACGGATGAGCGTGCCGATGGCCGGCGCGCCGGTGCTGGAGGACCGGGAACGCGAGGTCCTGCCCCGCGACTACGGCGACCGCGAGCTCACGGACACGATCCTCGCACCGCTCTGGAAGACGCCGCGCGCATGGTACTGGCTGGTGGCCGGCACCGGGCTGGGCGCCATCGCGTTCGTCAGCCTGATCGCGTACACGATGGTCACCGGGATCGGGGTGTGGGGCAACAACATCCCGGTCGCGTGGGCGTTCGCGATCATCAACTTCGTCTGGTGGATCGGGCTCGGCCACGCGGGCACGTTCATCTCGGCGTTCCTGTTGCTGCTGGAGCAGCGCTGGCGCGCGAGCGTGAACCGGATCGCGGAAGCGATGACGCTGTTCGCGATCATGATGGCGGGCACGTTCCCGCTGCTCCACCTGGGCCGGCCCTGGTTCTTCTACTGGCTGATCCCCTACCCCGCGACGATGCGGGTCTGGCCGCAGTTCCGGAGCACGCTGCCGTGGGATGTCGCGGCGATCACGACCTACGCCCTGATCTCGCTCTGGTTCTGGTACATGGGCCTGGTACCCGACCTGGCGGCCGCCCGCGACCGGGCGCCGACGAGACGCAAGGCCCGCATCTACGCGATCGCGGCGCTCGGCTGGTCGGGCTCCGCGCGCGACTGGGCGCGCTACCGCATCGCCTACGGCCTGCTCGCCGGCATGGCGACGCCACTGGTCGTGTCCGTGCACAGCATCGTGAGCATGGACTTCGCCATCGCGCAGGTGCCCGGCTGGCACCAGACGTTCTATCCGCCCTACTTCGTCGTGGGCGCGATCTACTCGGGCTTCGCGCTGGTGCTCATGCTGCTCATCCCGATCCGCCGCATCTTCGGCTGGCAGGGCATCATCACCGAGAAGCACCTGGAGAGCAACGCGAAAGTGCTGCTCGTCACCGGCTGGCTGCTGCTCTACGCCTATGTGATCGAGTTCTTCCTCGGCTGGTACAGCGGCAACGCCTTCGAGCGATACCTCGCGCTCGTGCAGCGCCCCTTCGGCACCTACGCCATCGAGTACTGGGCGCTGCTCTTCCTGAACTTCGTGCCCATCCAGCTCATGTGGTTCCGCCGGTTCCGCCGGAGCGGCCTCGCCTGCTTCCTCGTGAGCGCATGCGTGTTCGTCGGCATGTGGCTCGAGCGCTTCGTGATCATCGTCGGGTCCCTGGAGCGCGACTTCCTGCCTTCGAGCTGGCACGTCTACAAGCCGACCTGGGTCGACCTGGGCCTGATCAGCCTGTCGTTCGTCACGTTCTGCTTCCTGTTCCTGCTCTTCATCAAGTGGGCGCCCGCGATCCCCATCAGCGAGGTGAAGGAGATCGAGCACGCGAAGCGCGGCGCGGAGGCGCCCGCGTGAGCCGGGCCCGCCGCCTCGGGGCATGGCTGCGATCCGTCCTCGTGGGCGTGCCGCGCGCGGACCGGATCGGAGTGGTCGCCGAGTTCGGGGATCCGGTTGCGCTGCTCGCGGCAGTGCGCGCGTTGCGCGCGGACGGCCTCGAGAAGCTGGACGCCTGGGTGCCGTATCCGGTCGAAGGTCTCGAGGACGCGCTGGACCTGGAACGGCCGCGGCTCGCCCGGCTGATCGCGATCGCCGGATTCGGCGGCGCCGCGCTCGCCTACCTTCTTCTCTGGTGGATCAACGTGGTCGACTTCCCGCGCAACGTCGGCGGCCGCCCGCTTCACTCGGCGCCGTCGTTCATTCCGATCACGTTCGAGACGGGAATCCTGTGCGGTGGCACGATGGCGTTCATCTCGCTGTTCCTGTCGGGCGGGATGCCGCGACTCTGGGATCCCGTGTTCGAGGTGGACGGGTTCGAGAGCGCGTCGGTCGACGGCTACTGGCTGGGCGTGGACCGGCGGGACCCGCGCTTCCACCCGCTGCGATTGCGCGCCCGGCTCGAGGATCTCGGGGCGAGCCGCATCGCCGATGTCGAGGTGACGTCGTGAGCGGGCGCCCGCGGGTCGCCCCGCTCCTCGCGGCTTGCCTCTGCATGGTCGCCGGCTGCCGTTCCAACGGCGTCGAGGGCGGGCTCGACTTCGAACGCATGGTCGTTCAGAGCAAGCTCAACGCGTACGAGCCGACCGACCTCTTCGCCGACGGCAGTGCCATGCTCGCGCCGCCCGCGCACGCCGTGCCGCACGAAAACAAGCCGCTCGACCCGGTGGTGCGCAGCGGCCGCCGGAACGGAGACTGGGTCGCGCGCGGCCCGCTCGGCTACACGCCGGAGCTGCTGCGGCGGGGCCGGGACCGGTTCGGCGTCTACTGCGCGCCGTGCCACGGCTTCAACGGCATGGCCGCGACACCGATCGCGCGGGTCATGAGGCTCAAGCCGCCGCCGTCGCTGCTGGACGCGTTCATCCGGGCTCTTCCGGACGGCCGCATCTACGGGATCATCCGCGATGGCTACGGGCTGATGCCGAGCTATCGGAACCAGCTCCCGGCGAAGGACCGGTGGGCCGTGGTCGCCTACGTGCGCGCGCTACAACTCAGCCAGCACGTGCAGCTCGACAGTCTCGCGCCCGCCGAGCGCGATTCGGTGCGGGCCGGCATGGCCGCGGCGGGCCTGCCGGCACGCCGGGATCCGGCCGCCGATTCCGTGGGAGGCGTGCCGTGAGCGCCGCGATCGGACTCCGTGACGACACCGGAATTGTCCGGACGGACCGCGTGATGCGCACGAGCGCCGTGATCGGGCTGCTCGGACTCGCCGGCTGGCTGGTCGCGCTCTGGCTGGATCCCGACCGCGCGCTGCGGGCGTGGCTGACGGCGTGGATGTACGGTCTGAGCATCGCGCTCGCCGCGCTCTGTCTGGTGATGATCGCGTACGCGACGGGCGCACGCTGGTTCGTCGTCGTGAGGCGCGTGGCCGAGACGCTCGCCATCACCCTGCCCGTGCTCGCACTCGGCGTCGTTCCCCTGCTCGTCGGGATGAAGCGGCTCTACCCGTGGGCGCGGCCGGCCGAGACGCTCACGCCGCACATGCGGGATACGGTGGCGAAAGTCGCGGGCTGGCTGGACCCGACGTTCTTCGTGTGGCGGTCTCTCCTCTATCTCGCCGTCTGGATCGCGCTGGCGACGGCGTTCTGGCGCGGCTCCACCATGACCGATGCGCGTACTCCCCTCGACGCGCACCACCTCGAACGGCCGGGCTCGCCCGCGCGGCTCAGTGCCATCGGCCTCGTGCTCTTCGGCTTCACCGTGACGTTCGCGGCCTTCGACTGGCTGATGTCGATGAGTCCCGACTGGTATTCGACCGTGTACGGCATCTACTTCTTCGCCGGCGCGATGGTCGCCGGCCTCTCCGCGATGGTGCTCGTGATCCGTGCCCTGCAGAGCGCCGGTCCGCTCCGCGACGTCGTCGCCCGGGCGCACTACTACGCGCTGGGCCGGCTGATGCTGGTCTTCGTGATCCTGTGGGCCTACATGGCATACTCGCAGGGCTTCCTGATCTGGATCGGCGACATCCCGCGCGAGGTGAACTGGTACCTCGCACGCTGGGAACATGGCTGGGTCTGGCTGTTCGGCGGGTTGATCATCGCGCAGTTCGTGATCCCGTTCCTCGTACTACTCGGCTACGCGATCAAGCGCCAGCCGCGCCCGCTCTCGTGGGTCGCGGTCTGGCTGCTCGCCGTCCACTGGCTCGACCTGTACTGGGTGGTCGGCCCTCTGCCCGGCCGGTCCGGCGCGATGGTCGGGTGGGAGGAAGTGCCGGCGCTGGCCGCGGTGCTGGGCTTGGCGGCGGCGTACGGCGCCTGGCGGTTGCGGGGCCGGTCGCCGGCGCCGCGCGGCGATCCCGCCTACTTCATCTCTCTCGAATACGACTCGTCATGAGCGAAAGGCGCGATGCGCGGGGCCCGAACCAGGAACACGACAATGTCGCGGGCCGGCCGGCCGCGGGCTGGTGGGTGGGGACGGTCGTGGTGATCGCGGCGTGCGCGGTGATCTCGTTCGCGCTCATCCATTGGATCGGTCTGGGGCGAAACGAGCCGGTGCGCGCGAACGGCGTCGGCAATGGTCGCCCGCTCTATACGATGACGACGCACGCCAACGTACCCGACTCCGCGCTGCGCGAGCGAATGGAGTCGTACCGCTGGGTCGATCGGGATGCGGACGTCGTCGCGGTCCCGATCGGAGTGGCGATGCGGCTCCTTGCCGGCCGGTCTGACGCGACCTCCGCGGGCGCGAAATGAACGGGGCCACTGCGTACCGCGCGTTGGCATCGGTCACGGCGCTCGTGCAGCGGTTCGCCGTTGTGGCGGCACTGGTGCTCGTCGCCGCGCCGGCCGCGGGCCAACAGGCGCCGGCCGCGCTCCGCGACATCGGTGTGGACGAGCATCCGGGGACGCGTCTGCCCCTGACACGCACGTTCATCGACGAGGCCGGCCACGATGTGCCGCTCGGTCGATTCTTCACGTCGGACCAGAACGTTCCCGTCCTGCTGGTTCCCGGCTACTTCCGTTGTACGATGCTCTGTGGCGTGCTGGCGCCCAACCTGTTCGACGCGCTGAAGCGGGTCGCCGACTGGACCGCGGGCCGCGACTACCGTGTGATCCTGCTGAGCATCGATCCGCGCGAGGGTCCGGCGGACGCGGCCGCGCGCCGGAAGGAGGCCGTCGATGACGGTGCGGCGGGCTGGTCACTGCTGACGGGGCCGCAGGAATCCGTCGATGCCGTGGCGAAGGCGATCGGCTTCCGGTACCGCTACGACCCGGCGACGGACCAGTTCGCGCACGCGGCGATCGTGGTCGCGCTCGCCTCGGACGGTACCATCGCGCGTTACCTCTATGGCGTGCGGCCGGAGCCGGACTCGCTCGCGGCCGTGCTGGCGACGGCCCGTGACCACGAGAGCGCGGCGTCGCTCGAACAGATCCTCGTCCGTTGCTTCCATTTCAGCCCGGCGCTGCGCGCGCACGCCGGCCTGCTCGCCAACGTGCTGCGCGGCGGCGCGATCCTGATCATCCTCGCGCTGGCGGGCCTGTTCGTGTTCACGGCACGGCGGGCGGCGACCAATGGGGGCTCGTCGTGAAGGCGGTCGGCATCCTGGACCGGCTGCGGGAGATCCTGCATTTCCTGCTCGCGCTGCCCGCCGAGGCGACGCCGTTCGCCGCGCACGTGGATGACCTGCAGTACGTCGAGATTTCGCTGTTCCTGCTCATGGGCGTGGTCGTGTTCGCGTTCACCGGCTGGTGCGTGCTCCGATACCGGCGGCGCACACCGCTCGACGGACCCATGCGGACCGAGCGCGTGGTAGCGCCGCGCTGGCTGGAGCTGGCGGTGGCGGGCACTCTGCTGGCCATGTTCCTCGGCTGGTGGGCTTGGGGCTTCTCGCAGTACGTCGGCACGCAGGAAGTGAAGGGGGACGCGTACGAGGTCTACGTCACGGGCAAGCAGTGGATGTGGAAGTTCGACTACCCGGAGGGACGCAGCACCGCCGGCGTGCTCTACCTGCCGCAGGGCCGCGACGTCCGCCTGCTCATCACCTCGCGCGACGTCATCCACTCCTTCTTCGTCCCCGACTTCCGGCTCAAGCAGGACGCCGTGCCCGGCCGCTACCTGACGCTCGCGTTCCGCCCGACCGGCGCGGGCAGGCACAATGTGTTCTGCGCCGAGTTCTGCGGGCCGGGCCACTCGCGCATGTGGGCGGAGGTCGTGGTGCTGCCGCCCGCCGACTTCCAGCGCTGGCTCGATACCGGACAGGCGCCGGCGCCGTCACCGGGGCCGGTCGGCGAGCCGCCCGTGATGGCGACGGAGGAGCCGCCGCCCGGCCGCGCGCAGCCGACCGGGTCGCTCGCCGAGCAGGGTCGCGCGGTGGCGGCGCGGCTCGGCTGCTCCGGCTGTCACTCCGTCGACGGTCGCGCGCTGACGGCACCGACCTGGTTGCACCTGTGGCACAAGCTGGAGGTGATGTCGAACGGCGACACGGTGCGGGTCGACGCCGGCTACATCACGGAGTCGATGATGGATCCCGAGGCGAAAATCGTGGCCGGCTTCACGCCTGTCATGCCGTCGTTCCAGGGACAGGCGACTCCCGCGGACGTGGCGGCGATCATCGAATACATCCGCTCCCTCGGCGGGAGCGAGGGGGATGGCCAATGACCGAGTCGACACTCGCCGGATCCGGGTCCGCGGCACACGGGACGGGCCGCGCGGAGCCGTACTGGTCCGGCGCGACGCTGGGCTCGTGGCTGACCAGCACGGATCACAAGAAGATCGGAATCATGTACCTGGTAGCCGTGACGTTCTTCCTCGCGATCGGGGGAACCGTCGCGCTCGCGATCCGCGCGATTCACCTCACACCGCAGCCGACCGCCGTCACCGCCGACACCTACGACCGCCTCTTCACGCTGCACGGCGTCGTGATGGTCTGGCTCTTCATGATCCCTTCGATCCCGAGCGCGTTCGGCAACTTCCTGCTGCCGCTCATGGTGGGCGCCAGGGACGTCGCGTTCCCGCGCATGAACCTGGCCAGCTTCTGGATCTACGTCACGGGCGCGGTCATCGTCCTGTTCGCCGTGGCGTCCGGCACCGCCGACACGGGCTGGACCTTCTATCCGCCGTACTCGGCCGAGTCACCGACCTCGGTCGTTCCCATGGTGCTCGGCATCTTCGTGCTCGGCATCAGCACGATCATGACGGGCATCAACTTCATCGTGACGACGCACACGTTGCGCGGGAAGGGGCTCGGCTGGGGCAAGCTGCCGATCTTCGTGTGGACGATCTACGCCACGGCCATCATCCAGGTGCTGGCCACACCCGTGCTCGGCATCACCCTGCTGCTGCTCGGTGTCGACCACTTCTTCGCGCTCGGCCTCTTCGACCCGAGCGCCGGCGGCGACCCCGTCCTCTATCAGCACCTCTTCTGGTTCTACTCGCACCCGGCCGTCTACATCATGATCCTGCCCGCCATGGGTGTGATGGCGGAGGTCGTGTCCACCTTCAGCCAGAAGAACTATCTGACCTACGCGGGTCTCGTCATCGCGTCGCTCGGCATCGCCTTCGTCGGGTTCCTCACCTGGGGCCACCACATGTTCGTGGCCGGGATGAGTCCCACGGACGTGGCGTTCTTCGGCCTGCTCTCGATGCTGGTCGCGATCTTCAGCGCGATCAAGGTGTTCAGCTGGGTCGGCACGATGTTCCGCGGCTCGATCTCGCTCAAGACGCCCATGCTCTACTTCCTGCAGTTCCTCTTCCTGTTCGGCGTGGGTGGCACGACCGGCGTGGCACTGGCCAGCACGTCGCTCGACATGCACTGGCACGACACCTACTTCGTGGTCGCGCACTTCCATTTCATCATGGTGGGTGGCACGCTGACCGGCGTGCTCGCCTCCCTGCACTACTGGTGGCCCAAGATGTTCGGCCGCATGTACGACGAAACGCAGGCGGTCGTCGCGTCGAGCCTCGTGTTCCTCGGCTTCCTGGGCACGTTCGTGCCCCAGTTCCTGCTCGGCAACATGGGCATGCCACGACGCTACTTCGTCTATCCGGCGCGGATGCAGCCGCTTCACGTGGCCTCGACGGTCGGGTCGTGGGCGCTGGCCGCCGGCATGCTGCTCACGCTGGTCTACCTGCTGGCATCCTTCCGCCGACCCGCCGACGCGCCGGCCAACCCGTGGCACTCGCGCGGCTTCGAGTGGTTGAGCGGGACACCGCCCTCCGAGCACAACTTCGCCGAGCCGCCCGACTACACCGATCGGGACCCGCACGACTACTGGCGGGTCGGCGAGGCGGAACCGGTTCCCGTGACGGAGCCGGAGCCATGAGTGGAGCCGGGGTCGTGAACGAAGCGACGTCGCACCGGAAGGAGCAGTACCAGGACCTGGCGACGCAGAAGGACGCCGCCCATCTCGGGATGTGGGTCTTCCTTTCCGGCGAGGTCCTGCTGTTCGGCGGGATGTTCGCATTGTACGGCGGACTGAGGGCGCGCTGGCCGGCCGCGTTCGCGCGGGGCGCGGGCGAGACCGTGTTGTGGATGGGCTCGACCGGGACCGTCGCGCTGCTGCTGGCGAGCTTTCTCGTCGCGCTCGCCGTGCACGAGATCCGCCACGACCGGGGCCGCCGTGCCGGCGCGCTCGCATGGAGCGCCGCGCTCCTCGGCGCGGTCTTCCTCACGCTCAAGTTCTGGGAATACACGATCCACATCCGGGCGGGGCTGGATCCCGGGCGCTACCTCGCTTCGTCCGATCGCGCCGTCGCCGGCGCGGACGCGTTCTGGGCGCTCTACTACATCATGACGGGCGCGCACGCGCTGCACGTGATCGGCGGCATCGCCCTGCTCGCGTGGGTCGGGCGGCGCGCCCGGCGTGGTGACTTCGACGCCGCCTGGCACACGCCGCTCGAGCTGGGCGGGATGTACTGGCATCTCGTCGACGTGATCTGGCTGTTCCTCTGGCCCTTCTTCTACCTGATGCGATCATGACGCGCTACGTGCTCGTCTTCATCGCGCTGCTGGGATTGACCGCGCTCACGTTCGGGCTGTCCTTCCTCGACCTCGGCGTCTGGAACACTGTGCTGTCAATGACGATCGGGCTGATCAAGTCACTGCTCGTCGTGCTCTGGTTCATGCACATGATCGAGCACCGCAACAGCAGCCGGGTCGCGTTCGCCGTCGCCGTCGGGTTGCTGCTCTGCCTGGTCACATTCGTCGTGCTCGACGTGCGGACCCGGCCGGCCGCCTCCAACACCGACGACGCCGACATCGTGACGCTCGGACGCTGAGTCCAGCCACGCGCCGCCCGCCCTTGTCCCGCGGCTCGGCCTCACCGGGTGCGCACCACTATGCGAATCGGCCAGGCTCGGATGCCGGGGAATCCCGGACTCGGGACCTAGCCCTTCACCGCTCCCGCCGTGAGTCCCTGGACGATGCGGCGCTGAAAGATCAGCACGAGGATGGCGACGGGTGCGGTCGCCACCACGGCCGCGGCGAGGATCTCGCCCCACGGCACCTGGTACTGGCCGCGGAAGAGCGCGATCGCGACGGGCACGGTCTGGCGTTCGGGCCCGAGCGTGAAGGAGAGCGCGAACAGGAATTCGTTCCAGCAGTAGACGAAGGTGAGGATCGCGGTGGTCGCGAGGCCGGGCAGCGAGAGGGGCAGGATGACCTCGCGGAACGCGCGGAACCGGCTCGCGCCATCAACGCGGGCGGCTTCCTCCAGTTCGCGCGGCAGCTGGCGGAAGAAGCCGACGAGCAGCCACACGGTGAGTGGCATGGCGAACGTGAGGTAGGGCAGGATCAGTCCCGGGTAGGTGTCGATGAGGCCGAGCTTCCGGAGCAGCAGGTAGAGTGGCGAGACGATCGAGATCTGCGGAAACATGGTGACGGCGAGAATGAACCCGAGGACGGCGGTCTTCCCGCGGAATCGAAGTCGGGCCAGCGCCCAGGCGCAGAGGGAGCCGAGTGCGAGGCAGAGCGCGGTCGTGTTGAGCGCGACGATGAGCGAGTTGCGTATCGGCAGCCAGAAGCTCCGCTGGGCGAACAGCGCCCGGTAGTGGTCGAGCACCGGGTGAACGGGCAACAGCGAAGGCGCTTCGAAGAGGCGGGCCTCGGGCGTGAGCGAGGCGACGATTGCCCAGTAGAAGGGAAACGCCGAGGCCAGGACGAGGAAGCCGACGGCGAGGATCGGGGGCCAGCGCTTCCAGCCTTTCATCGCGCTTCTCCCGTCAGCTCCGCGCCGAGCAGCCGGATGTAGACGGCGGCGAGCGCGAAGGCGAAGAGAAAGACGAGCACGGAAAGCGCGGAGCCGTAGCCGAAGCGCAGGTTCTGCAGCAGCGCGTCGAAGGTATAGAGCGCCACGGGCTCCGTCGCGGTGCCCGGCCCGCCCGAGGTCATCACCCAGACCAGGTCGAACACGCGGAACGCGTCGAGCGTGCGGAACACGAGCGCGACGAGCAAGGCCGGCTTGAGCAGCGGCAGCGTGATGTGGCGGAACCGGCACCATGCGTTGGCGCCATCGATGCGAGCGGCCTCGTACAGTCCTCTGTCGATGTTCTGCAGTCCCGCGAGGAAAAGCAGCGCGACGAACGGCGTCATCTTCCAGACGTCGGCGAGGATGAGCGGCACCCAGGCGGCCGTTTCGTGGATGAACCAGACGAACGGGGTCCGCATCAGACCGACGTCCATGAGCAGCGCATTGGCAATGCCGGCCTGGCTGTCGAACATGAAGCGCCAGAGCAACGCGGACACGACGGTCGGGATCGCCCACGGTACGAGCACGGCGGCGCGGACCAGGCCGCGGCCGCGCCAGACCCTGTCGAGCGCGAGCGCGAGGACGAGGCCGAACACGAGCTCGAGGCTCACGCTGCCGCCCGTGAAGATCAGCGTGTGCCCGACCGCGCCCACGAAACGGGGATCGGTCAGCGCCTCGCCGTAGTTGGCCAGGCCAATGAAGGGCCGGCCGCGCCACGGCATACGGAGGTCGTGGACGTGCAGCGACTCGAGGATCGTGTAGCCGAGCGGGAAGATCGCGATGAGCAGGATCACGCCCAGCGCCGGCAGCACGAACAGCCAGGCGAGCCGTGCCTCGTGCAACCGCGCGCCCGTGCCGGCGTCAGCGCGCGGCATCGGCATCGGGCTCCGTGCTCAGGCCGACCTTCCGGAGCAGTCGTCGCATGTCGCGCGCCGCATTGGCCAGGGCCGCGCCCGGTTCCTGCTGTCCGGTAAGACAGCGGTGCAGGCTGATCTGCAGAATACTCGAGAGCTGCGTATAGACCGGCGTGACCGGCCGGGGCACGGCGCGTTCGATGATGCGTCGCGCGGTTGCCGGATTGACGGCCAGCGCGTTCGCCAGCTCCGGCGTATCGTAGAGACCCGGCCGTGCCGGATACTGCCCGACCTCGCGGGCGCGTTCGAGCATTCTGTTCCGGCCGCGTGAGGTAGGCGATCAGGGCGTACGCCTCCGCCGGGTGGCCAGTGTTCGCGTTGACGGCGAGCTCGGAGCCGCCGAGCGCCGCGGTCGGATGTCCGGACGGAGTGCCCGGGAACGGCGCCACGTCGAACCGGCCCGCAACCTTCGACGCGCTCGCGTCCTCCAGCAGCGGAACCGCGTACGGCCAGTTGCGCATGAACGCAGCGCGTCCGTTCTGGAACGCGAACCGACTCTCCTCCTCGTGCCAGGTCAGCGCGGCCTGCGGCACGTTGCCGGCCGAATCGATCTGCGCGCGCATGTAACGGAGTGCGCGGACGGCGGCCGGTGAGTCGACGACGACACGGCCGGAATCGTCCAGGATGGCGCCGCCGAACGCGCCGAGGTGCTCGAGGAAGACGGTGACGAGCCCCTCGTAGCGCGCGCCCTGCCAGACCACGCCGAATGGTAGCCCCGCGTCGGACCGGGCGCGCGTCGCCATGTCCGACAGCTCCGTCAGGCTTGCGGGCGGATGGTCGAACAGGTCGGACCGCCAGTACAGCATCCCGACGTCGATGAACCAGGGCAGGGCGTACAACGTGCCGTGCCAACGATCGGCCTTTACCGTGGCGGGGAAGAACGCGGCGGTATCCGGCGCGAAACGGTCGAGCGGCAGGATCCAGCCGGCGGCAGCGAATTCTGGCGTCCAGATTACGTCGAGCTGCAGGATGTCGGGGTCACTCGCGTCCGCGTTCAGCCACTGCACGTAGAGCTGATGGCGCTGGTTGGCCGCATCGGGCGTCTCGCGCCGCTCGACACGGATTCCGGGATGAGCAGCCATGAACCGGTCGAGTTGTCGCTGCAGCAGTTCCGCTTCCGCCCCGACCGCGCTGGCCGGGAACGTGATGACGACGCCTTCCGGGCGCGGTCGCTCCCGGCACCCCGCGGCCAGGGCAGGGACCGCCGCCAAGGCGATCAAGCCGGGCAGAACCAGCTTCGCGAGACCGGGGGGGCGGAGCGCGTCGATGGTCCGGCGCCGTCTAGTGACCGGGCGACGGCGCCTTGGCGGGACCGCCATCCGCAAGATCGCCGAGCCGCGTGTCGCGCAGGTAGTCGAAGAGCGGCGAGCTGACCTCTTTCCACTGGGCGTGCAGCGGACAGGCGTCGTCATCGTTGCACCGGCCGCGGCCCAGCATGCACTGGCGCACCGTGCCGGTGTCCTCGAACACGCTCACGGCGTCGAGGAACGAGATCTCGTCCGCGGCGCGCGCGAGGCGGAACCCGCCCGATGGACCGCGCTCCGACTCGAGGATGTGGGCCCGCGCCAGGGCGTTCAGGATCTTGGAGAGGTAATTGGCCGGTATGCCGAGCTCTTTCGCGAGCTGCGACGCGCGGGTCATCCGGCCGTCGCGTTGCGCGATCACGAGCAGCGCCTCGAGCGCGTACCCCGACGTGCGGGAGATCATGAATCCGGTTCCTCGCGGATCACGATCGTGTCCGGCCGGTTCGGGACGAGACACAGGAACTCGAACGGCTCGTCACCCTCCACGCTGTACCAGTGCGGGACGCCGGCCGGGATGAAGAGGACGTCGTCGCGGGACACGGTGTGGATCTCGTCGCCGATCCCGACCCGGGCACGACCGGCCAGCACGTACTGCTCGTGCTCGACCTCGTTCGTGTGCCGCGGCATCCCGCCGCCCGGCTGCATCCGGAACCGGCGCATCGCGAAGTTGGGGCCTTCGTCCGCCCCGATCAGAACCTGCATCTCGGCATTCGTCCCTGCCCGGACCGGTTCCGCGTTCACGCTGTCTGCACGGCGTACCACCATCGAACTTCTCCCTCGACCGTTCCCCATGTGCGCACATTCGCCGAGCGGCGAAGCGACCGCGCCACGACCCGAGGACACCCGGCTCGGACCGCCTCCGTAACATAGGGCAAAACGTGTCGCCTTCCACCCATGCCGACGAACACGCACACGTCGACCGGGCCCCCGGATGCGAATCGGCCCGGACGGCGCGGGGAAGCACCGTCCGGGCAGGGGCCCTGGGGGGCAAGGTCGGTCAGTCTTCGGAATCGGGACGCCGCCGCCGTCGCGAGGCCCGAATACCGCCGATGCCCGCCAGTCCCGTTCCGAGCAGGATCAGGCTGAGCGGTTCCGGCGTGACCATGCTGCTGCCGCCGCCGAACGGGTTGTCGTCCGGACCGCCAATCGTGGTCCCACCACTGCTCGAGCTGCCGGTCCCCGTAGCGCCACCCACGATCGGACCGCCGCTGCTGGAGCCGCCGCTGCTGGAGCCGCCGCTGCTGGAGCCGCCGCTGCTGGAGCCGCCGCTGCTGGAGCCGCCGCTGCTGGAGCCGCCGCTGCTGGGAGCGCCGCCACCAATCACGACGGAGCCCGATCCTTCGTCGCCCGGGTTGCCCGTTCCGCCGGCGCGCGGGATCTGCGGCTGCCAGCCGCACATCGGCAGCAGCGCCTGCATCACAGTGGGCGGGGGTGGGGTCTTGCTTCCGCTCGCGACCCAGAAATAGAACCCGCAGTAATCCGACCCCTGGAAGCCCAGATAGCCCATGAGCTGCTGGATGGACGGGGTGTTGAGACTGGTGCCGGGCAGATACTGGGCCTGCGCCGGGGTCGCTTTCGCCATAGTGGCGGCAACCAGCAACCCACTGATCACGACAATGCGCTTGAACATGACAACCTCAATCGACAAGGTTTGCGGGCGGACAGCGCTCGCAGGACGTCGGGGGAGCGAGACTCATGCCATGGATCACCGTTTGTCAACAGTTCCAACAAGTCATTGACAGGGATCGGGTTACGACGATCTCCACAGCTTCGGCCGGAGCAGTTGCGGTGCCGCCTGCCGCCGCGCCATTACAAAGTGTGGGTTGTTTCCGACAACGAATCGTTGCAGCGGAATCACGCAATGGCGTCTGTTGCCTTCGGAGCCGTGCCAGGTGCCGGTGAAGCTCCCGAACGATTGCTCCGGACGTGGGTCCGGGAGCTTCATCCGGATCAGCGAGGCTGTCTGTGGCGGAAGGGGATGACGTAGCTCCGCGGGTCTACCGGCTCATCGAGTGGCGTCGCGACGCGGGTCTCGTTCCGCGTATGTGCGAGGCAGCGGGCGCCGAGCGCGACGAGCACGGGAACGGCCAGGGTGGCGGAGATCAGGGCGCGCAGGGTCGATGTGTCGAAGTCCGCCCGGCTCTCGGACGGGATCGCCACGCGCAGTTGGCCGTAGTCCATGAGGAAGCGCGCCACCCCGGCGACTATGAGGGTCGCCGCGACGATGCTGAGGAACGCGAGTGCGCGGAGGGTCCTCCGGTGGGAGAGCGCTGCCGCAGTGAACATGGCGAGCGTGAGGCCGAGGATCTGCACGAGCATGCCGCCGAACCCGAGGCCCAACGAGCCGAACCGCCACGCCGCCTCCGCTGGCCGAAGCGGCCAGCCGAGTCCGACGAGCTGGGCGATGGGTGCGATGATGAGGAGAGCGGCAACCGGGTAAATAGCGGGCAGGAATGCCCGGAGATCGGCACTGCGTTCCATAGTCGGCAACTCCCAGCGTCGGGGTTACCGGCAGGAACTGCGAAAGCTGTGCCGACCCGGCCAGATCGCTGTAAAATGTGTTCCGACAGTACGATGACTGGCCACGCCGCGGATGAGTGCGGCCCCGTCCGAGGCGCAGTGGCGCACCAATGCACTCAACGGCTGTGGCTGGCGGGCGACAGCGGGTGCCGGCTGGCGGCGGCGAGTGGCGGCGGTCTCAGCCGATCCAGACGGCGTCGCGGAAGACGTGGTGCAGTGGCGGCACGTTGTCGGGCGTTTCCGTTGCCGGCTCATGCTCGGGCTCGGCGGCACCATCGGGCAAGGCGTGGGCAGGTTCGAGGATGAGATCGAAGGCGTCGTTGTCCACGGGCTGGACGGCCGGCGTCATGGCGTCGTCGGCAGTCTCATCCGCGTCCTCGGTGGCTTCCGGCGTCGTGGTGACCGTTGGGGCGGAGTCGAAGTAGAGGTTGCCGTGCCGGGTCTCCGCGTCGGGGTCGAGGAAATGGAAATTCTTGTTCCAGTAGCCCGCGGGCGCCCATTCCAACGAGCCGTCGGGCCGGGTCCTGCGGCACATCTTGCCTTCGGCGACGGCGGCGTCGTTCCAGAAGTTGCCGGACGCGGCGTCCTCGGGCGCCCATTCGGCGACCGTCTTGCCGCCCACCCAGACACCGTTGTCGATGAGGCGCCGGGCGCAGCGCGCGACAAAGGGACGCTGCAGGCCGGTACGGCGGGCGAGCAGTTCCACGTTCTGCCCATACTCGCAGGCGGCGAGCAGGATCAGCGCGGCGCCGAACGTCTCACCCTGTGGGTCGAGGCCCTCGTTGTACCTGCGGATCCGTGCCCGGAGCTCCTCGACCGGCGCCGACCGGCGCACCGCGAAGCTCGTGGGCTGGGCGGTCGTGGTGACGACCGCGCCATTGGAATCCGGACCGAAGAATGGCGACGTTGATCCTGGGTTCACTCCGGAATTCTCCTTGAAGCCGAGAGGATTGCGCGGGTCAGGCGAGGGAAGAATGAGAGCCAGACCCGTGCCGCGGGATCCCGGTCGTGGCTCGATTTCCGTAAACGATTACGGCATAGATACATACATGAATCCGAACGGGCCGTTGGTCGACCCCGTTCGGGGTACGTGCGGGTCCGTTCTGCAACGTGTCGTTGCAACGTGCGAGCGGCGAACCGGTACGGGTCCGGGGCCGTGGCCTTGACCGCGGGCGGCGCTGTCGGATACGTGAAGCGGAGCGGGCGGGTGGCACGGGATCCGGCGAGGAGGGGCGAGTGTCGATCGAGGGGCTGGTTCTGGCGGCTGGCGCGTCGCGGCGATACGGCGGGCCGAAGCTGATCGAGCCGCTGGCCGGTGAGCCACTCGTCCGGCGCGTGGTCCGGTCGGTCCGGGCGGCAGGCCTGGGCGTGACGGTGGTGGTCGCGCCGGGCGCGGCCGAGCTGCGGGCCGCATTGGAAGGGTTGGCGGTGGTGTTCGTGGAGAACGCGCGGTCGGCGGATGGGATGGCGAGCTCGATCCGGGCGGGTGTGGCGGCGTTGCCGGCGGGCGTGGAGGCGGTGGTGATCGTACCGGCGGACCAGCCGACGACGGGGCCGGCACTGATCCGCGAGCTTTGCCGGGTGCACCGTGAGACGGGAGCCAGCGTTGTCGCACCGCTCTATCGTGGCGAGCAAGGTCCGCCCGTTCTCTTCGCGCGCTCGTTGTTCGGCGAGCTTCAGTCGTTACGCGGGGACCATGGCGCGCGGGCGGTGCTGGAGGCGCACCGCGCGGAGGCGGCGTTCCTCGTGGTGGACGAGCCGATGCCGCGTGACGTGGACACGCGCGCGGATCACGACGCGCTGGAGCCGTTGCTGGATGAGCCGACCTGAAGGGCGGCAATGGCGGTTGCGCAGTCGATGACGGCGAGGTGCGAGAAGGCCTGGGGCACGTTGCCGAGGGCGCGGCCGGTGTGGGGGCCGTACTGCTCGGAAAGCAGTCCCGTGGGTCCGGCGAGTGCGACCATCCGGTCGAACAGCTCGCGCGCGTCCCGGGTGCGGCCGAGCAGCAGGTACGAGCGGATCAGCCACCCCGTGCAGAGATGGAACGCGCCCTCGAAGCCGGGCAGCCCGTCGTCGGAGCGGTAGCGGTAGACGGCGGGCCCGTCGCGCAGCTTGGCCTCGATTGCTTCCACTGTGCCGCGGAACCTCGGGTCGTCGGGCGGCAGCAGCCCGGAGAGGCCGACCGAAAGCGCGGCGGCGTCGAGGTCGGAGCCGTCGTAGGCGGCCTTGAACGTATTGGCGCCGGTATCGAAGCCATGGGCAAGGATATCCTCGCGGATGGTCCGGCGGAGCTCGACCCATTCGGGGAACTCCTCCTCGAGGATGAGGCGGCCGACCTCGATGGCACGGTCCACGGCCAGCCAGCACATGACCTTCGAGTAGACGTGGTGACGTCGCGGCGCCCGGATCTCCCAGATCCCGTGGTCGGGCTCGTGCCAGCGTGACTGGACGGCGCTGACCATGGCGCGGACGAGGCGCCAATGTTCGGCGGAGATGGGCGCATCCCGCGCGAGCAGCAGTGTGACGAGCTCGACGATGGGGCCGAACACGTCGAGCTGGACCTGAAGCGCGGCGGCGTTGCCGATGCGGACGGGGCGCGAGCCGCAGTAGCCGGCGAGCTCGCCGATCTCGGCCTCCGCGCCGAGGAATCCGCCGGTTACCGTGTAGAGCGGGCGCAGCCGTTCCGGTGACTCGCAGACGTCGACGACGCCGAGCACCCAGTCGAGGTACTGCATCGCCTCGCGGATGCTGCCGAGGCGGACGAGCGAGGCCGCGGACAGGGCGCCGTCCCGGAGCCAGCAGTAGCGGTAGTCCCAGTTGCGGACGCCGCCGATGCTCTCGGGCAGGCTGGTCGTGGCGGCGGCGGCGATCGCGCCGGTCGGCGTGTGGCAGAGCGCCTTGAGCAGGAGCGCGCTTCGCCGGACCTCGCCTTCCGCGACCGATGGCAGAACGAGCGAGCCGGCCCACTGTTCCCACCACTCGGCGGTCGCGTCGCGGCGCGGCACGACGTCCTCGACGCCGTTGAGCCGGCCGGACCCGTGCACGAGCTCGAGCGTGATGGGTCCGGCCGAAAGGTCGACCTCGGCGCGCGCGGTCTGGTGCACACCCTCCCGGATCAGGGTCCACTCGACGCCGGGCGCCTTGAGGACGATCGGGTCGGGCGTGTCTTCGATCACGAGGCCGCCCGCGCGCACCACGAGCCGGGTCGCGATGCGGCCGAAATCGAGGCGAGGCGCGAACTCGATCCAGACCCAGCCGGTGCCTTCGATGAGACGGATCAGCTCGGTCCGGCCGGCTCGCCGCTGCGGGCGCCGGTTGGAGCAGTCGAGGAAGTCGGTGACGCGGATGTCGGCCCAGCGGGTCTCCGCGATCATGGAGTCGCCGAGGTAACGCTGAGCCGGCTCGCCGCCCGGTCGCATGGGCCCGACGGCGAAGTAGCCGGCGGTCGGCCCGCCGAGGATCTCGGCGAAGATCGCGGGCGAGTCGATGCGCGGCAGGCAGAGCCAGGCGATGCGCGCGTCGGGCGTGAGCAGCGCGACGGTCCGGTTGTCGGAGAGCAGCGTGTGGCGCTCGATGGGGACCGCGTCCCCGCCCGCGAGCCAATCGGCACGCAAGTCGGCGAGTCGGGCGAGAATTCGTGCGACCTTGCCCGGGTCGTCGACCCGGAACCGCGCCGCCGACTCGCCGGATCCGACCTTCACGCCGACGTCGGGGCCGGCGAGCGTGGCGAACGCGTCCTCGTCGGTCACGTCATCGCCGAAGAAGACGACGGCGGACGCGCCGACGCGGCCGCGCAGCGTATCGAGCGCGTCGCCCTTCGACGTGCCGACGACGGCAAGCTCGATGACCTCCTTGCCGCGCTTCGTGATCACGCCCTCGATCGTGGACGGTCCGGTCTCTACCGCGCGGACCGCGCGCTCGGCGATCTCGCGGTCCGCGTTGCGGTAGTGGAACGCGACGCTGGCCGGCTTGCTCTCGATGATGAACCCGTTGCCGAGCGCGGTGATCTCGCTCAGCTCATCGATGACGCGCTGCCGGAGCGCGGCGGCATCGGGCGCGAGCGAAGTCGCGAAGTCGAGGTCGAACTCGCTGCCATGGCTGCCGACGAGGTGGACTTCGTCGGGCAGTCCGGCGAGGGTGGCGAGGTCGCGGAGCGCGCGGCCCGAGATGACGGCGACATGGGTCTGGGGCAGCGCCGCGAGCGTGCGCAGCGCGACGATCGCTTCGCGGAGTGGCCGTGCGGCTGCCGGGTCGCTCACGATGGGCGCCAGCGTGCCATCGTAGTCGGACGCGACCAGGAGGACGGGCGACCTGGCGATGCGCTGGATCCGTTGATCGAGTGGGTTCATTCAGCGAGGGCGTCGAGGAAAGAGCGGGACCAATCGAAGACCGTGTGGCGCCGGAGCACGCGACGCATGTGCCGCATGCGGCGGGCCTGCTCTGCGAGGTCGGTGCCCGCGGCCTTGAGCAGGGCGGCCGCGACGCCATCGACATCATGCGGGTTGACGAGGAGAGCGGAGCGCAGCTCGTTGGCGGCGCCGCTCGACTCGCTGAGCACGAGGATGCCGGCGTTGTCGGAGCGGGCCGCGACGAATTCCTTGGCGACGAGGTTCATCCCGTCACTCAGCGGCGTGACCGCGAGGATGTCGGCGGCGCGGTAGAGCCCGATCAGGTGTTCGGGCGTGTAGGAGCGGAACAGGTAGTGGATGGCGGGGCGGCCGATATCGGCGTAGCGGCCGTTGATCTCGCCGACCAGCCGTTCGACGAGCGAGCGCTGGGCGCGGTATTCGGCGACGCGTTCCCGGCTCGGCACCGCGATCTGGACGAAGACCCAGCCATCGGGATCGAGGCGGCCGGTGCGCAGCAGCTCGGCGAACGCGCGCAGCCGGACGTCGATGCCTTTCGTGTAGTCGAGCCGGTCGACGCCGAGGATGATGCGGCGTCCGCCGACGCGCTCGCGGAATCCGGCCGCTCGGCGTGCCGTGTCCAGCTCGGCGCCGAGGCGGTCGAACGTCTCGACGTCGACGGAGATCGGGAACGCGGCCACATGGACTTTGCGGTCACCGACGAGGATGTCCTTGCCGCGCACGGTCCCGGTCTCGAAACGGCGGCAGAGCTGGCGGAAGTTGCGCGCGCCGAGCTTCGTCTGGAACCCGACGACGTCGGCACCGAGCAGACCCTGGAGGACCTGCTTGCGCCACGGCAGCTGCGCGAACAGCTCCTGCGGCGGGAACGGGATGTGGAGAAAGAACCCGATGCGCAGGTCCGGCCGGACCTCGCGCAGCATCGCCGGCACCAGCTGGAGATGGAAATCGTGGACCCAGACCGTAGCGCCCTTACGTGCGACCTTCGCGGCCCGTTCCGCGAAGCGCCGGTTCACGTCCACGTACGGCCGCCACCAGTGGCGGTGGTACAGCGGGGTGCGGACGGCGTCGTGGTAGAGCGGCCAGAACGTGCGGTTGCACATCCCGTCGTAGAAGTCGCGGACCTCAGCGCGCTCGAGGTGCACGGGTACGTTGTCGATGCCGTCGTGGGTGAAGCGGTCGAGGCGGGTGCCGGCGACGCCGGCCCAGCCGATCCAGACACCTTCCCGTTCCCGCAGGATCGGGACGAGCGCGCTCACGAGTCCACCCGGACTCGTCCGCCATTTCTTCGACCCGTTCCGCGTGACGCGGATAACGGGTAGCCGATTGGCGATAACGATGAACTCGCTGTCACGCTTCACGCCGATTCATCACCTCGCGCACGGGGGATCCGGCCGATCGGCACCCTCGCGGACCCGGCGATCGCGCCGCATCCTTAACCCTTTATCGGCAGCGAAGTTCCGAACGCTTTATCGAGCGCTGGCCCGGTTCAGTGGCCGAGCAGCCGGCCCGGTACCACGGCGCCGGGACCATAGCGGCGCCGGAGTTCGTCCGTCGCGCGCGCCAGCCGGCGGTCCTTGTCCGTTTCGGTGCCGGGTTCCTCGAAGGCGTTGAGCTGGACCGGGCCGGCCGCGGACTCGAGGCCGGACGCGGCGATCCCGACGAGCCGGGCGGGCGAGCGGCGGGCACGGCGGAGTGTGGCCAGGCGGTCCCGCGCGATGGTGAAGAGCGCGCGGTCCGACTCGATCGCAGGCGAGACGGAGCGGGCGGCCTGGCGGGTGCGGAAGTCGGCGTCGCGCAGCTTCACGGTGACGGTGCGTGCGCGGAGCTCGTGCTGGCGCAGATCGCGGCCGAGCCGGACCGCGAGCGCGAGCAACTCCGTCTCGAGCTCGTCGTCGTCATCGATGTCCGTGGGGAACGTCTCCTCGCGGGACATCGAGCGCGCCTCGCGGTCGGGCACGACCTCGCCGCCATCGATGCCGCGGACGCGGCGGAACAGCCAATGCGCGCGCGATGCGCCGAACCACGCCTCGAGCGTCGCGAGCTCGCGGGCCTGCGCCTGCTCGACGGTCACCAGCCCGAGCCGCGCGAGCTCGGCCGCGAAGACCGGGCCCACGCCCGGGATGTCGGCGAGCTCGAATTCGCGCATGAAGTCGAGGATCTCGGTGGGCGCGACGACGCGCACGCCGGCCGGCTTCGCCCGCTCGACCGCGAGCTTCGCGACGACGCGTGTCGGGCCACCGCCAACGGACACCGAAATATCCGTCGCCTCGAGCACAGCATCACGGATGCGGGCCGCCGTCTCAGCCAGTGTCTGGCCGTGGTAGAGCGCTTCCGTCCCGCCCATGTCGAGGTACGCCTCGTCGATCGACGCGGGTTCGACGACCGGCGTGAATCGTTCGAGCACGGAGCGCACATCACGGCTCTTCTCGAGGCAGAGCGAGCGCGGCACGGGCACCACGGTCGCGCGCGGACAGAGACGGAGTGCGCGACCGGTCGGCATGCCGGAGCGGACGCCGAAGCGGCGGGTCTCGTACGATGCGGAGGTGACGACGCCCCGGCCCGAGGCGGAGCCGCCGACCAGCAGCAGACGTTCGCGGCCGGCGCCGTCCGGGTCGGCGAGGCGGGCGCACTGCACGAAGAACTGGTCACAGTCGACCAGCAGGATCCTGGGCTCGCGGGGGCCGGCCGGCTCGGTGATCACCGTCGAAATGGGGCTCCCGCAGACCGGCTATCGGGCCGCCGGGCTGTCAGTTGGTAGAGTCGTTCCGGACGGTGCGGAAATACACGCGGACGATAAGGCCGTTCCGGTCGTCGGCATGCTCGACCGTGGTCCACGCGCCGCACGCGCGGATCAGGCCGTGCGCCGCACTCCGGCGGAGCGGGTGCGGCTCCGGCGCGGCGGCGATGTCGAACCACTGCCCGAGGTCGGTCGGCTCGAACGTGGTGCGCGTGTCGCGGATCTCGAGCGCCGTGTATCGACCTGCCGGAACCCCGATCTCCGCGGCGCGCCGCGCGAAAACCTCCACCGGCCGTACCGCCAGCTCGATCTGTCCGCCCGCCGCCATGCCCTCGACCGCGTCGGCGACGAGGTGGAACATCGCCTGGCTGATGGCGGTGCCGTCGAGCCACGCGCGCGACACCGGCTCGATGTGCGTCGTCACGCGGACAGTGTCGGGCGTGAGCAGGGCGAGCGCCGGTACGTTCCGTTCGAGCAGCTCGCCGAGCGCCGTCGGCCGGAGCCGGGTGTCCCGGTCGCGGCCCGCGTCCCTCAACTCGAGCGCGAGCGAGACCGCCTGGTCCGCCGCGAGCTGGATCGCGGCGAGATCGTCGTCCAGCGCGGGCGCGCCCGGCGTCCGGTCCCGCGCGCGGCCGGCGTTCTGGTCGATCCGCTCGGCCAGCGCGTATAGCTCCCGCCCCGCACTCCGGCCGAGCCGCGCGACCGCGTCCAGCGTCGCATTGCGGAGCTGCAACGCCGCGCCGCGCCGGACCTCGCGCAGATCCGTGATCAGCGCGACGAACCCGGTGCTCGAGCCGTCTGGCCGCGCGACCGAGCTCGCCGACACGAGGACCGGGACCGTGCCGCCGTCGCGCGTCCGCGCCTCGACCTCGGCCGACCACGGACGCCCATGGATCAGGGCCGAGAGGATCTCCGCATTCTGGTGCGAGTCCGCCCGCGCCGGCACCAGCTCCGAGTCCATGCGGCCGATCGCCTCGACGGCCGTCCAGCCGAACAGTTGCTCCGCCGCCGCATTCCAGAACGTGACGCGGTGCTCCGTGTCGCTCGCCACAACCGCTTGCCCCAGCGACGCCAGCAGCCGGTCCGCCTCGACCGGCTCCTGCTTCTCCTCGGCCGGTGGCGCCTCGTCGATCGGAACAGGCGGAGTCCGGTCCCGACGCGTGAAGATCGGACCCGGCCATGGCATCGACTCCGCCCGGCTCCGACTGCGCCGGTTGCGACGGACGTGTGGCACCGGCTCCGGCGGCTCCGGCCGCGGACGGTCGTGCACCATCATCCGGCCCTGCAGCAACCGCGGCAGTCCCTCGCCGTCCGTGACCACCCGGACCTCGTCCCGGATCCGGACCACCACGCCGTCGGACGCCACCGCGCGGTACTCGATCTCGCACGGCTCCAGGTCCGCCAACACCCGCTTTACCGCCAGCGCGACCCGCCGCCGGTCCTCCGGGTGCAGAATCCCCATCCAGAACCCCGGCAGGCTGTACCACCGGTCCGGCGAATACCCGAACACGGCCTCGACCCGGCCGCTCACTCGCGTGAAGCGCCGAGTCACGGCATCCATCTCCCAGGCGATCAAGGGGACACGCCGCGCGACGCGCGGCGCACGGGCCGGCGCACGGATTCCGGGAGGCTACGCAGCATCGCGATCACCTGACTCCTTCCCGGACCACCGCGGACCGGGTTCACGCCACGCGACGGGGCAATTCCCGCGCCCGACTCCGGCTCCTCGTCCCGGGAAGTTTCCAACATTTGTGGAAAGCTCCGCAATTCATTGTCTTGGATTGTCTTGCGAATCGTGGATAAGGGCCGCACCGGGTGGCGGGACCCAGGGTTGGGGCCTACGTTCGGCCGGCGTCGCGGAACGACCTGTTGCGTCTGGCCCTCAGCCGGTCCGGAGCCGGCGCCCGCACACCGGTTACCCTGATCTCCTCGAGATTGGAAGCGCGGGAGCGCCTGACCGTCAGTGGACGTACAGCGGGTCCGTATCCGAGATAGTGTCGACGATCTCGTAGACGAGGACGGTTCCGACCTCGTCGTCCTGTGCCTCGCCCGAGAGCTTCATCCCGATCTTCTCGGCGACGCGGATGGAGCCACCGTTCCAGGGTGGGATCGTGGCGCGCACGGCGGTGACGTCCGGCTGCGTGAAGGCCCAGCGGATGGCGGCGGTGGCGCCCTCGCTCGCGTAGCCCTTCCGCTCGAAGTGCGGGAAGATCGCGTAGCCCATCTGCACCTTGCCGTCATCGCCGGGCGGGCCGTCGAACCCGACCGCGCCGACGGCCTCGCGGAGGCCGCGGTCGACCAGTAGCCAGCCCCACCACGGCGACGGGTTCTCGAGCATTGCTTCGAGGATCATGGGCAGGGAATCCTCCATGAGCGGCGGCACGAGCCCGCCCGTGAAGCGGGCGCCGACGATCCGCTGGAGCGCGTCGGCGTTCGAGATCATCATCGCCTGGAGCAGCTCGGGCGTGAACGGCAGGAGGTCGAGCCGGTCGGACCGGATCATCACGCTCACGGGTGGTGCCTCCGTGAAAGAAGTGCAGCGGCGAACGGGCGGTTCAGCGGCCGTGCCGGGCTCCCCGGACGCAGATGGCCACGGGTCGACCGGCCCGGGTCGAGCTACCTATCATTGTCGGGACGCGGCGGGATCTCGAGGATGACCCGTTCACGTCCGGCCGCGCAACCCGCGGCACGCCGTCTCACGACCATCCAGCAGAAAGGTACGCGCATGAACTCCGACGCGCCCGCGGTGCAGGACTTCTACCCCGACGACGTCGCCCACTGCTACGGGTGCGGCCGGCTGAACGGGCACGGCCTCCGCCTGCGCACCCGCTGGGAGGGCGATGAGACGGTCTCCCGCTTCACACCGGCGCCGTACCACACGGCGATCCCGGGCGCCGTGTACGGCGGGCTGGTCGCGTCGCTGCTCGACTGCCACGGGACGGGGAGCGCGGCCGCCGCCGCGCTGCGCCACGAAGGCCGCGAGATCGGCGACGGCGAATCGCCCCGCTTCGTCACCGCGGCGCTCCACGTCGACTTCCTCAAACCGACGCCCCTGGGCCCCGAGCTGGAGGTCCGCGGCCGGATCGCGGAGATCAAGGGACGGAAGGTCGTGGTCGAGGAGACACTGTCCGCGGACGGGGTCGTCACCGCTCGCGGCCACGTCGTGGCCGTGCGCCTCCCGGACGATGTCGCCACGAAGACGTGACGCCCGGCGGCCGTGGATTCCGTATATTGCCCCGTTCCGTGGCGTTCGGGAAAACGCCACACGCCGAGACACACACGACAATGAACTCAATGAGCAAGACAACCAATATCCTGTATACCTGGACGGACGAAGCGCCCGCTCTGGCGACGCACGCGTTCCTCCCCGTCATCCGCGCGTTCGCGGGCGTGACCGGTGTCCCGGTCGAGACGCGCGACATCTCGCTGGCCGGCCGGATCCTCGCCGTTTTCTCCGACACGTTGCCCGAGAAACAGAAGGTGTCCGACGACCTGGGCGAGCTGGGCCGCCTGGTCGACACGCCGGAGGCGAACGTCATCAAGCTGCCCAACGTGAGCGCGTCGATTCCGCAGCTGAAAGCGTGCATCGCGGAGCTGCGGGCGAAGGGCTACGCGCTGCCCGACTACCCCGATGAGCCTGCCACCGACGAGCAGCGCGCGATCAAGGCGCGCTACGACAAGGTCAAGGGCAGCGCGGTGAACCCGGTGCTGCGCCAGGGCAACTCGGACCGGCGCGCCCCGCCGTCCGTGAAGGCGTTTGTGCGCAGGAACCCGCCACGCATGCGGCCGTGGCCGGCGGACTCGAAGACGCACGTCTCGACCATGAGCGCGGGTGACTTCCGCCACAATGAAGTGTCCGTCACGCTCGACGCGGCGACCGAAGCGCGGATCGAGCACGTCGCGACCGACGGCACCGTGACCGTGCTCAAGGAGTCACTGCCGCTGCTGGCGGGCGAAGTGATCGATGGCACGTTCATGAGCCGGCGCGCGCTGGTCGAGTTCCTGCGGCAGCAGGTGAAGGACGCGAAGGAGCGGGGCGTGCTCTTCTCGCTCCACATGAAGGCGACGATGATGAAGGTCTCCGACCCGATCATCTTCGGTCACGCGGTGCGGGTGTTCTTCGAGGACGTGTTCCGGAAGCACGCGGCCGTATTCGAGAGGCTCGGCGTGGACCCCGACAACGGGTTCGGGGACGTGCTCGCGAAGATCGCGGAGCTGCCGGCAGCCGAGCGTGAGCGGATCGACGCGGACATCCGGGCGGCCTTCGAGAACGGGCCCGACCTGGCCATGGTCGATTCCGACCGCGGCATCACCAACCTGCACGTGCCGAGCGACATCATCATCGACGCCTCCATGCCGCCCATGATCCGCGACTCGGGACGGATGTGGAACGCGAAGGGCGAGCTGCAGGACACGAAGGCGGTGATCCCCGACTCGAGCTACGCCGGCATCTACGACGCCGTCGTCCGCGACTGTCAGGCGCACGGCCAGTTCGATCCCTCGACCATGGGCACCGTGCCCAACGTCGGGCTCATGGCGCAGAAGGCCGAGGAGTACGGCTCGCACGACAAGACCTTCCTCGTCCCCGCCGACGGCGTGGTGCGCATCGTCGGTGCGGACGGCAAGGCGCTCATCGAGCAGAAGGTGGAGAAGGGCGACATCTGGCGCGGCTGCCAGGCGAAGGACCTGCCCATCCGCGACTGGGTCCGGCTGGCCGTCGAGCGCGCCCGCGCGACCGGTGCCCCCGCCGTCTTCTGGCTCGACCGGACTCGCGCGCACGACGCGCAGGTGATCCGCAAGGTCGAGAGGTACCTGAAGGACCACGACACCGCCGGGCTCCGCATCGAGATCATGGCGCCGGTCGATGCCATGCAGTTCTCGCTCGATCGCATCCGCAGGGGCGAGGACACGATCTCGGTGACCGGCAACGTGCTGCGCGACTTCCTGACCGACCTGTTCCCCATCCTCGAGATCGGGACCAGCGCCCGCATGCTCTCGATCGTGCCGCTGCTCAATGGCGGCGGACTGTTCGAGACGGGCGCCGGTGGCTCCGCACCCAAGCACGTGCAGCAGTTCCAGAAAGAAGGCCACCTGCGCTGGGACTCGCTCGGCGAGTACCTCGCGCTCGCCGCGTCGCTCCAGCACCTCGGCGAGAAGTTCGGCAATGCCGGCGCGCTTGTCCTCGCGAGCACGCTCGACGCCGCGACCGCGCGCTACCTCGACAACGCGCGCTCACCCTCGCGCAAGGTCCACGAGATCGACAATCGCGAGAGCACATTCTGGCTGACGTTGTACTGGGCGCGCACACTCGCCGATCAGACGACGGACACCGCGCTGGCCGCGCGCTTCGAACCCGTCGCGGCAGCGTTCGAAGCGAACCAGGAAAAGATCGTGAGCGAATTGCGCGCCGCGCAGGGCGCGCCGCAGGACATCGGCGGCTACTACATGCCGGACCTCGACAAGGCCGGCGCCGCCATGCGGCCGAGCCCGACGCTGAACGCGATCCTCGACGCGATCTAGGGCGCCGCGGCGGCGCCGCGTCGCCGGGAGCGGAGGCGGAGGCGGAGGCGGGCTGGGGAGCGGGTGAGGGGACGGCGGGTCAGCCTTCGCCGGGAGCGGAGGGTGGTGAGGGGGTCCACCCTCGTCGGGCGTAGTGCCGGCACGAGCGACGCCACCACGCCGACGATGGCGAGGGTGGCCGCGCCGAACGTGAGCGGATCATCGGGAGCGACATCGACGAGCATGCTGCCGAGCGGGCGCGTCAACCAGAACGCGGCGAGCCCGCCCGCTTGACCGGTCGTTCCGACCGGGTCCATGCTTGGGCCCCGACGCGCGGATGTGCTCGTCCGCCGCGCCCTCGCAGCCGGAGACTCACGGGATGCAGGAAACGCAGGCGACGTCGCTGCTGACGGATCCGATGGCGGTGATCGGGTTCCTGGCGGGAGTCCTGGCGCTGGTCTTCTGGCTGAGCACGCTCCCGGCGTTGCGCAAGCTGTTCGAGCTGACGCCGCCGGTAATCTACATCTACTTCATCCCGACGATCGCGACGACGCTGGGGATCACACCGCCGCTCTCGCCGGCATACGACTGGCTGACGCGATACATGCTGCCGGTCGCGCTGTTCCTGCTGATGATCTCGATCGATCTGGGCAGCATCGCGCAGCTGGGCGGGATGGCGCTGGCGATGATGGTGGCAGGGACGCTCGGGATCGTGGTGGGCGGACCACTGACGTACCTGGTGTTCGGCGGCATGCTGCCGGCGGAGTCGTGGAAGGGGCTGGCCGCGCTGTCGGGCAGCTGGATCGGCGGCAGCGCGAACATGGTGGCGGTGGCGGAGAGCGTGGGCACGCCCAGTTCGATCCTCGGCCCGATCATCGTGGTGGACACGGTGGTCGGGTACGGCTGGATGGGCGTGATCCTGTTCTTCAGCGGCTGGCAGGCGCGGTGGGACCGTCGGATCAACGCGCGGACGGAGGCGATCGAGGAGGCCAACGCGCGCCTGCAGGAGGTCCAGGCCCACCGCCGGCCGACGGAGCTCTGGCACGCGGCGGTGCTGATCGGAGTCGGCATGTCGGTGGCGGTGGCGTGCGTCGCGCTGGGCGGGAAGCTGCCGGTGCTGGGCTCGCCGACGATCATCAGCCACACGACGTGGGCAGTGCTGATCGTGGTGACCGTCGGCCTCCTGCTCTCGTTCACTCCGCTCCGCCGGCTGGAGGAAGTCGGCGCGTCGAAGCTGGGTTACGTCGCGCTCTACATGCTGCTGACGGGGATCGGCGCGCAGGCGGACCTGAGGGCGGTGCTGGCGGCGCCGGCGTTCCTGGCGGCGGGCGCGCTCTGGATCGCGATTCACGCGACGATCCTGCTGATCGCGGCGCGGCTGCTCCGCGCGCCGCTCTTCTTCTTCGCGACGGGCAGCATGGCGAACATCGGCGGTGCCGCGACCGCGCCGGTCGTGGCCGGTGTCTACCATCCGGCGATGGCGCCGGTCGGGCTGCTGATGGCGGTGAGCGGGTACGTTCTCGGGATCTACGCGGCGCTCGGCTGCGCCTGGATGCTCGGCGTGCTGGCGGGCTGACGCGGGCGTGGCATCGCCGCGCAGGGGACCCGGAGCGGCACGCTGTCGTTCCGGGTCTTCGTCACCGGGCTGTGGACATGGTGGCGGCCCAGTCGGGCAGGTGGCCGGGGTCGATGCCGAAGACGTGCATGCCGATCAGGAAGAAGATGGTGGAGACGACGATCACGCCGATCAGGTTGATGACGAGTCCGGCCCGCGCCATCTCGGGGATCCGGATGCGGCCGCTGCCGAAGATGATCGCGTTGGGCGGTGTCGCCACGGGCATCATGAACGCGCACGAGGCCGAGAACGTGGCGGGGATCATGAGCAGCAACGGGTGCAGATGCGCGGCCACCGCGACCGACGCGAGGATGGGCAGCACCATCTCGGTGGTGGCGAGGTTGGAGGTCAGCTCGGTGAGGAACGTGAGCACGAGGCAGATGGCGACGACAATGAGCCAGGGCGGCGCGCTGGCGAGTCCGGCGAACTGTTCGCCAATGAGTTGGGAGAGGCCGGTCGTCCGGAACCCGTAAGCGAGCGCGAAGCCGCCGCCGAAGAGCAGCACGATGTCCCATGGCAGGCGCCCGATCACGTCGGCGTCAGCGACCTTGGCGGTGCCGGCGCCCGGGCTCCGAGTGGGAATGAAGAAGAGCAGCGCGGCCATCGCGATGGCGACGGTGCCGTCGTCGACGAGCGAGGGGTCGGCGAGCAGCTCGGACCAGCCGGGAATCGAGACGAAGCCGAGGTCGAGCCGGATGCGGAAGACCCAGAGCAGCGCGGTCGTGGCGAAGACCGCCGCGACGACCTTTTCCTCCCAGCCCATGCGGCCGAGCTCGCTGCGTTCGCGGCGCACGACCTCGCGGTGGATCGTGACGTGGGGCGGCACGCGGAAGAAGACGCGCGTCAGCAGCAGCCAGATGATGGTGAGCATGACAACGCTGATCGGGAAGCCCACGAGCAGCCACGGCCCGAACGAGATCTCGGGCGCGTTCGGGAACGTGATCGCGAAGATCCGGATGAAGGAGAGGTTGGGCGGTGTCCCGACCAGCGTGCTGAGTCCGCCGACGGAGCAGGCGTAGGCGATGCCGAGCATGAGGCCGACCGTGAACTTGTGCGTCTGTTCCCGGCCGAAGTCGTCCTCCATGGCGAGCACGATGGCCATGCCGATCGGCATCATCATCACGGCGGTCGCGGTGTTCGAGATCCACATGGAGAGGAACGCGGACGCGATCATGAAGCCGAGCACGATGCGTGCGGGCCCGCCGCCGATCATGTCGATGATGCGGAGTGCGATGCGGCGGTGCAGGTTCCAGCGCTCCATGGTGAGCGCGATCATGAACCCGCCCATGAACAGCAGGATCGTGCTGTTGAAGTAGACCGGCGCGACCACGCCGCCGTCGGCGATCCCGAGCAGCGGGAAGAGAACGATCGGCACGAGCGCGGTCGCGAACAGCGGGATTGCCTCGGTGATCCACCAGGTCGCCATCAGGATCGCGACCGCGGCCATGCGCGTCGGCACGGGATTGCCGGGCTGCAGGTCGAGGAACAGCATGGCGACGAAGAAGACGACCCCCAGCACGAGGCCGATGCGCGACGTTCGCGCGGAACGGGGGACCGAGTGGCCCGGACTTTCGGTGCCGGCCGTGCCGCCGTTTGCAGCGTCGCCGGGTTCTGGCATGCGTCCGTCCTCGTCGTGCGTGCGGGGTCAGGGCGGCAAGATGGGCGGCGCCCGGAGCCCGTGCAAACGAAGCTCCGCCGCCTCAGCGCCTGCGGCGTGGCCGCCCGGCGCCCGGATTGCGCCCGTGTCGGCGGGCGCGGGCTCATCCTGCTGCTCGAGGAAGATCCGGACACGGGCGACGCCGGCCTGCTCCATTCCGAGTGCACGGGCGGCTGCCCGGGAGAGATCGAGGATACGGCCTTCTACGAAGGGACCGCGGTCGTTGATGCGGACGACGATCTCGCGACCGTTGTCGAGGTTGACGACCCGTAGGAGCGTACCGAAGGGCAGTCGCGGGTGCGCGGCCGTCAGCGAATCCGCGAAGAAAACCTCGCCGCTCGCGGTCAGGCGTCCATCAAAGCCGGGCCCGTACCAGGAGGCAACGCCCTCTTCGTAGAAGGCCGGTGGCGGTTCGGGCTCGGCGGGTTCGGCGGGCTGCGGCGCGGGCAGCGCCGGCGGAGGGTTCCGGGAGCATGCGGCCAGCAGCACGCCGGCCACCGCAAGTCCGGCCACCCGCGCGCGGGCGTTGCCGCCGGGCTTCACGAGCCCGAGTCGTCGCCCGAGTCCGCGGCCGCCACGCGCCCGAGTCCGGCCAGGTCGATGTCGCCCCAGCCGCGGGCCACGCCGGACAGCAACCGGTCGTGGACCAGGCTGGCGAGTGGCATCGGCACCGTGGCCTCGTCCGCCGAGCGGAGCGCGAGGCTCATGTCCTTGAGACCGTGCCGGAGCAGGAAGCCCGGCGGCTCGTAGCGTCCGGCCTGGATCATGCCTCCGTAGCCCGCGTAGATCGGTGAGCGAAAAAGCCGGTTCGCGATCGTCTCGTGGAATTCCGCCGTGTCGATCCCGTGTGCGTGGACGAGCGTGTACGCTTCCGCCATGGCCTCGATCGCTGACACGAGGATGAAGTTGCCGGCGAGCTTCATGACGTTAGCCTGCTCGGGTGCGGTGCCCGCCTCGATCACGCCCTGGCCCAGCAGGTCGAATACCGGACGGCAAACGTCGATGGCAGCCGCGTCGCCGCCGGCCACGATCCACAGAGCTGCTCCCTCCGCCATGTCGGGCCGGCCGAACACGGGCGCCGCCACATACCGCTGGCTCCGGTCCGCGTGCGCGGCCGCGAGCCGCCGCGACTGCGCCGCGCTGATCGTGCTCATCGACGCGTGAATCGCACCCTCGCGCAGCCCGGCCATGAGGCCGTCGTCTCCGAACGCGACGGCTTCGACGGCGCCGTCGTCGGAAAGCATCGTGAGGACGACGTCGGCTCCCTCCGCCGCCGCGGCCGGCGTCGGCGCGACGTCGACGCCATCCAGTGCCTCCGCCTTCGAAGCCGTGCGGTTCCAGGCGACCACATCGTGATCCGACGCCGCGAGATTGCGCGCCATGGGCAGGCCCATGCTGCCGAGTCCGAGGAATGCGATACGCACTGCGCAGTCTCCTTTTACAGTCTCGATCGTACGATTCGCGGATTCGATCAGAACAGCCCGACCTGTCCCTTCACCGACGCGATCAGCTTGGCGGGGTCGAAGCCGACGCCCTGCCGGAAGACCAGCTCGACGTTCCGGATGTCGGAGATGTCCGCCGCCGGGTTCCCGCCGATCACGACGAGGTCCGCCTGCTTCCCCACTGCGAGGGACCCGATACGGTCCGCCTTCCCGAGGTAGGTCGCGCCGTTCAACGTGCAGATGCGGATCGCCTCGAGCGGCGTGAAGCCGGCCTCGACCAGCAGCTCGACCTGGCGCTGGTCGCTGTAGCCGGGGATCACGCCGCCGTAGCCGGTAGGGTCGGTGCCCGCGATGAGCAGCCCGCCGGCGCGCGCGAACCGGAGCTCCATCGCCATGTCCTTCGGGAAGAGCGTTGCGTAGATCGAGCGCGTGCTCTGGCGGACCTGCGCGAAGCGCTGCTCGAACTGTTCGCGCAGGATCGGGTCGAGCACGTCGAGGCCGGGCGGCACCGGCCGGCCCGGCGTGAACGTCTCGAACACGGTGAGCGTGGACGTCACCGCCACGTGGCGCTGCACGAGGTAATCCACGAGCGCACCGAATTCCGGGCCGGCGGGATCGACCTCGTTCAGCGCCGCCATGCCGGCGTTCTGTCCGGGACAGACGTCCGGCTGCTTGCCCTTCACGAAGTCGGTGGCGACAAGGAAGCCGTGCTCGAGGTCGTCGATGCCGAGGTCGGCGGCCTCGCGATACGTCACCGAGCAGAGGTGGCCCGTGATCTTCGCGCCCCGCGCGTGCGCTTCCTCGACCGCGGCGCCCAGCTCGGCCCGCGTGATGTGCATGTACGCCTTGTACGACGTCGCGCCCGCGTCGCCCCAGAAGCGGACCATGCGCCGGGCGTCTTCCGCATCCTTCAGCGCGTACATCTGGCCGATGCCGAGACCCGGTCCCTGGAGGTACGGCGCCGTCGCGTCGATCCACGGCCCCGGCTTCTGGAACGCGCTGGTCGCTTGCGCGATGGCCAGCTCGCCGTAGCCGTTCACGTTGCCGGCCGTCCGCATCGTGGTCACGCCGCCCGCGAGGTATAGGCGCGAGAAGCTCTCGGTGAGGTTGCCGTAGACGCCCGGTCCGGTCGGGTAGTACAGGTGCTCGTGCACCATCACGAGCCCGGGGATCACCGTCTTCCCGGTCATGTCCATGACGAGCGCGCCCGCAGGCGGCGAGATCGATGCGGTCGGCCCGAGTGCGACGATGGCGCCGTCCCTGATTACGACAGTCCGGTCTTCCTGCGCGGCGGCGCCCGTGCCGTCGATGACCCGGACGTGCGTGAGCGCGACCACCGGCGTGTCCACCGCGACGTACGGGCGGACGGCCGGGGAGAGTGTTGGCCGCTGCGCGGCCGCGGGCGCCGCGGTGAGCGCGAGCGCCATCAGGGTGCGCCGGATGTTTCGCATGTCGCAATGGTAGCGGGAGGGCGCGGGCGGTGTCCACGGTGGCCGGAGCCGTCGGACATCCGGGTCATCGGTCTCACACGGAGACACGGGGACACGGGGACACGGGGGGAGGGCGGGATCCGGGTGGTGCTCGGGGTCGCGGTGGGTTCGTGATCCGCATGCGAACGAGCGGCCTCGGGCATGGGCCACCTATAATGTCACAGCCTGCGTGACTCGGAGCACCTGGTCTGACCGCACTCCCACAGGAGATCGGATCATGCAATGCCGCAGCAGAATTGCACGGACACTCGTTTGCGCGGCGGTGGTCGGGCTTTGCCTCGTCTCGGCCTGCTCGCCCTCGTCCCGGCAGTCCGGCTTCCGGTTCGAAGTGACGCTCTCACCCGAGATCGCGACGGCGCCGGTGGATGGGCGGCTGCTGCTGATCGTGACGCGCGATGCGGAGCCGGAGCCGCGCTTCCAGGGCGGGTGGGGGCCGGCCGCGATCCCGATGTTCGGCGTGGACGTGGACTCGCTGCGGCCCGGCGAGGCCGCGGTGATCGGCGCGGATGCGCGCGGCTACCCGGTCGGGAGCGTGACGGACCTCCCCGCGGGCGACTACACGGTGCAGGCGGTGCTGAACGTGTACACGACGTTCCAGCGCGCGGACGGCCACACGATCAAGGCGCACGCGGATCAGGGCGAGGGCCAGCACTGGAACACCTCGCCGGGCAACCTGCTGAGCGAGCCGGCGCAGGTGCACATCGATCCGGCATCGGGCCAGCCCGTGCGTCTCGAGCTGACGAAGACGATCCCGCCCATCGAGCCGCCTGCGGACACGAAGTACGTGAAGCACGTCCGGTTCCGGAGCGAGATCCTGAGCGAGTGGTGGGGGACGGACGTGGAGCTGGGCGCGATCGTGGTACTGCCGGCGGGCTTCGACGAACACCCGGACGCGCACTACCCCGTCGCGTACATGCAGGGCCATTTCCCGCGCGACTTCACGTTCCGCGACACGCCGCCGGACTCGAACCTCACCGGCCGCGCACGCGTCGGGGCGGCGGCCGGCTACCGCTTCTACCGCGACTGGACGGACGGCAAGCTGCCGCACATGCTGATCGTGCTGATGCAGCACCCGACGCCGTTCTACGACGATTCGTACGCGGTGAACACGGCGAACAACGGGCCGTACGGCGATGCGCTGACGCAGGAGCTGATCCCGCGGGTCGAGCAGCAGTTCCGCGCGATCGGCCAGCCGTGGGCGCGCACGATCTACGGCGGCTCGACCGGCGGCTGGGAGTCGCTCGCCTGGCAGGTGTTCTACCCGGACATGTTCAACGGGACGTGGACGTTCTGCCCGGACCCCGTCGACTTCCACTACTTCCAGCTCATCGACATCTACAGCGACGACAACGCGTTCCACCCGAACTCGGAGTGGGTGAAGGACCCGATCCGGCCCGCGATGCGCGGGATCGACGACCAGGTCATGATGTCCGTGGAGCAGTTCAGCCACTACGAGGCGGTGCTCGGCTCGCACGGCCGGTCGGGCGAGCAGCTCGACATCTTCAACGCCGTGTTCGGCCCGGTCGGCGAGGACGGCTACCCGCGCCCGCTCTACGACAAGTGGACGGGCGAGATCGACAAGGGCGTGATCGACTACTGGCGCGACAACTACGACCTGAATCACATCCTCCAGCGGGACTGGCAGACGATCGGGCCGAAGCTGGTCGGCAAGATCCACATCTGGATGGGCGACACCGACACCTTCTACCTCGACGAGGCGACGCGCCTGCTCCAGCAGTTCCTGGAGAGCACGAAGGACCCGTACTATGCCGGTTCCTTCACGTGGGGCGAGCGCCAGCCGCACTGCTACGCCGGCGATGCGGAGTTCCCGGGGCAGAACGTGCATCAGCGGTTCCTGCCACAGATGGCCGCGCGCATGCTGAAGACCGCGCCGCCGGGCGCGGACACGCGCAGCTGGCGGTACTGAACGGTATGCAGCTGGCGCCGAGCCCCCGGAGACACGGGCGCAGATGAAGGCTGAACGAACGCGGCTGAACCGCCAGGAATGGCGGGCCGTCGGCACATTGAGCGGCGTGTTCTTCCTGCGCATGCTCGGGATCTTCCTCGTGCTGCCGGTGCTGGGCCCGTACGCGAGCAGACTCCGGGGAGCGACTCCACTGCTGGTCGGGCTGGCCTACGGCGCATTCCCTCTGTTGCAGACCGCGTTCCAGGTGCCGTTCGGCTGGATGAGCGACCGCATTGGCCGCAAGCCGATGATCACCCTGGCGCTGTGCATGTTCAGCGCCGGCAGCGTGTGGGCGGCCTTCGCGCACTCCATCTGGATGCTCATCGGCGCCATGGCATTGCAGGGCTCCGGAGCCGTCGCCGCCGTGATCCTCGCGCTCGTGGCCGATCTGACGCGACCGGAGGTCCGCACGCGCGCCATGGCCATGATCGGCAGCAGCATCGGGCTCGCCTTCGGCGTGGGCTTCGTGGGCGGTCCGCTTCTGGCCGCCCACCTGGGCGCCGCCTCGATCTTCGCCGTGTTGGCTGTGCTCACTCCCATCGCGCTGCTCGTCGTGCTGTTCGTCGTGCCCAACCCCGACAGGCAGCCGCACCGTGACGAGATCGGGAGCCATGCCGGCAGGTTGAGGGACGTCATCAAGAACCCCGACCTGCTGCGCATGGACAGCGGGATCTTCGTGCTCAACGCCACGCTGCGCGGACTGTTCCTGGTGGCGCCGTTTCTCCTGTCCACACTGGTGGAAGAGCAGCACCAGTGGCTGGTCTACCTGGGCGCGTTGCTGGTCGCTGGCGTCGTGATGGTGCCGACCATCATCTTCGCCGAACGCGATGGGTACATGAAGGAGGCGCTGTACTTCTCGCTGTTCGCGCTGGGCGCGGGACTGCTCCTGTTCATTGGCGGCAGCCGCAGCGTGACCTGGTTCTTCGTGGCCCTCGCCCTGTACTTCATCGGCTTCAGCCTGCTCGAGGCCATCATGCCTTCGCTGTTGACCCGGCTGGCGCCCGCCACCAGCCGCGGCAAGGCCACCGGTGTGTTCAACATGAGCCAGTACCTCGGCTCGTTCGGTGGAGCCCTCCTCGGCGCCCTGTTCCTCGGCGGCGGCAGGGACACCGGCATCGTCGTGGACTCCCACTACGGGCTCCTGTTCGTCGTCCTGGTCTGCGGCGTCGTTGTCTGGGGCTGGATCGCGTGGAAGCTCCCCATGCCGACACGCCGACAGGTCGCGGCCGATGGACCGGTTGCCGATGGAGGGTGAGCAGGCTGCGGCGGAGTGCGCCGCTCACCGGGCCATCGCCACGGTCGCCAGGGGAAGCAGGGCGTCCCAGGTCGTGTCGGCCGCCGCGTTGCTCGCCCAGATGATCTGCAGGTCCTCCTGGTCGTACCACTGGAACAGGGCCCAGAACCCGCGGAGCTGTCCCACCGCAGCCACGTAGTGCACGTCCCGCCGGTCCCCGAGACGTCCGGTTTCCGACAACCAGCCCATGCCGTATGGCGTGCCCTTGCCATTGGTCCGGATGGCCATTGCCCGGGCCCGCGCGAGAAGCGGCGGCGTCAGCACCCGGCCGGCGCGAAGGGCGAGCGCGAATCGGGCGAGGTCGTCAACCGAGCAGTAGATCCCGCCGCTGCCGACTGTCGATGACAGATAGTCGTAGGACCGGAATTCGCCATCGATGCGGTGGTAGCCGATCTCGCGGTGCTTCGGTCGTTTGCTGGTGTCGGTCGCGACCACAGCGCTGTGCATGCCGAGCGGTCCGAAGAAGGTGTGCTCCAGGTATGCCTCGTACGGCATGCCGCTCGCCCGCGCCACCACCTCGGCCAGCAGGACGTAGGCGGAATTGCTGTAGTGGTTGTTCGAACCGGGCGGGAAGAGGAGCGAGTCCTGCTTCGCCAGGATGGCATGCACGTCCGCCATCGAGTAGGTCCGGTCCTCGCCACCGATGTCGTAGTGATCGACCAGACCACCCGTATGGGTCAGGAGCTGCGCGATCGTGACCGGGTGCGCATATCGGGGCGAGGCGGGCAGAACCTCGCCAAGCGGCGTGTCGAGGGAGAGCTTGCCGTCCTGCACCAGCCGGAGCACCGCCATCGCCGTGAACATCTTCCCGATCGATGCCACGTACGCCGGCGTCGCCGTGGTGAAGGGTAGCGCCTGCCCGATGTCGGCGACACCATAGCCCGCCCGGTGGGTCACCCGGCCGTGATCGATGATCACCAGCGCCAGACCCGGCGTGGTCGCACCGATCAGTGGGCGCACCAGCGAGTCTACGCGCGGCAGCCTGATGGTGTCGGGCAGCGTCGCCAGCGGGTCCGTTGCCTGCCCGGAGAGGACGCGGGGGGCCGTGAGGAGAAGCAGCAGGCTGACGGCGAATCGGCGGAAACGCTTTCGCATGATTCGGACTCCCGATCGGTAGGCGAAATTTTTCGCACGTTGACGTGTGAGCGGCAAGGGTCGGTGCACGCGAGTGACTAGCGGGCGAGGGTATCGAGACGGCCGCGCGCCGCGGGGACGAGAGAGTGGGACCGAACGAGGGTGTGTCCGATGTCCGCGCGGGCGGCCGTGGCGCGAAGGCCCGTGATGGCGTCGATCACGGCCAGCTGCGACGCAGGATCATCCAGGGGATACCGCGCAATCACGGCATTGAGCACGTCGGCGAGTACCGCATCCACGGTCACGTGGCGTCGGGTCAGGTCGAGGACGGGGTCCAGCGCGGGTAGCGGGTGATCGTGATCGCGGAGCAGGGCGAGCAGGTAGATCCCACCGGCATGCCCACCCCGGGTCGAGTCGATCTCGGTGAGGACGCTGGCCAGGCCGCGGGAGCGGAGCTCCGGATATCGGGCTGCCACGGCGAATCCGGTATGGCGATCCAGCTCGACCAGGAACCGGGTCAGCCACGCGGGGGCCTCATCGCTCGGCACGTCGGCGACTTCGTGTACCGCGCTGCCATCGGGCCCGAGCGTGACACGAAGCGCCAGTCCGGAGGCACCGGTGACATTCAGCGACACGGTATCGGCGATGCTTTGCGGGATGATGCGTCCCCTGGCGCCATCGATCCGCGGTGTGCCGACCACGCGCCACTCGACCCGACACCCGTCGCCGGTCCATGTCACATCCCATTCGGATCGACCGTCGGGCGTCAATCGCGTCCGATCGAGTGCGGGTCCCGACGTCGCCCGGCACCGGGTCGGCCCGGACCCGGAACGCGACCAGTCGCGGGGCGTCAGGCCATTGGCGAGCAGGGCGCCAACGGGACCGATGAGGAACAGGGCGCGCGTCGTCCACCGGGGGGCCGCCGAGGTGCGGCGGCCGGCGAGCGCGGTGCGCATCCTGCGGTGGAGATATGACGGCCCTCCGGTCAGGCCGGCAACCGCGGAGACCGGGGCCATTGGCAGTCCGCGCCGAATTACCCCGACCACGCCGAGCACGTAGTCGGCCCGAGGCACGCCCATGCCGATCGCGGCGGTGTCGGCCTCGATCTCCTGCTCCTGCTCGAGCCACCGGCGGAACCGGTGCACCAGCGGATTGCACCAGGTGACGGCGCAGGTGATGCCCATCGCGACCCGGGTCCCGAGATCGCCATGGGCGATGTGCGCCACCTCGTGGCCTAGCACGGCCCGACGCTCCACCGGTTGCCAGTCCGCTGACGAAGCCGGCAGGATGATCGTCGGGTGGCGGATGCCGCAGGAAAAGGGAAGGGAGACCCGATCGCTGACCCGCAACGAGACGTCCCCCCGGTGACCCGCAGCCCGACACGCCCAGGCCAGCGCGGCTCGGCACTCTGGCGCGGGGGCGGTGCCGCGCGCGTGCAGTCGGTGTACGGCCCGGTGCTCGCCTAGCAGCCTCACGAGCGCGACCGCGGCGCCGGCCAGCCAGACCAGCCCGAGCAGGCGGTTCCACATCATCCCCTCGTTGCCGGTATCCTCCAGTTCGGCAGGGAGCGGTGTGCCCGCCGCCATACCGAGTTCCGACGCCTCGGCATTCGTCACCTGACGGGGGACGGTCAGCGTGGCGGTGTTGCCGGTGGGGAGCACATGCCAGCGGATCGGCGTCAGGTGGTCCGGCAGGACGAAGAGGAGCAGTTGGGCGAGCAGCGCCGCGCCAAGTGTCGCCATCCTCCATTGGGCCGGGCGCCGGCGAAACACCACGAGGAGCAGGATGGCCACGGTGCCCAGCGCACCGCCGCGCCACATCGCGCCAACCAGATGGTGACCCGCCGCCTCGAGTCCGGATGGCAGCATTGTCGTCACCGCGACTCGGGATCGCGATGCGCCCTGGCCTCGGCGAGCATCGTCCGCAGCTCCACGTCCGTCGGCGGCCGATCCGCGATGCCGAGGAGCGCGACCATCGCCGCACGATGATCGCCGCGAAAAAACCCATCCACCAGACGGGTGAGCACCGTCCGGCTGGCCGCCCGCTGAGACACGACCGGGTGGTACACGTACGACCTCCCCTCCAGCGTGTGGCGCAGCAAGCCCTTGCCCACCAGCAGCTCCAGTTGCTTCCTCACGCTCGAATACCCGGGCGCGTCCGCCAGATCACTCCGCACCTCGGCCGCCGTGGCAGCACCGCGTCCATAGACGCTCTCCATCAGTTCGCTTTCGCGCTTGGAGAGGCGAGGATATGCGGGTTGGTGGCGACGCTTGCGGATGGCCAAAAGACTCCCTTGGGGCGAATTTTTTCGCACTTGAAATCCAGTCTAGTTCCTGCGGCAGGCGGCGTCAACCCACCGGTGGAGGAAGAAGACGGCGCCGAGTTGGGCGTTGCTGGAGCGGGCGGGCAGAAGCGAAGCGCCCCGGGAGGAGACGGCCCGGGGCGCTTCGTTCGTCTGTCCACCGTCGAGCGAGCGCTACTCGCTGGTGGCCGGTTCGAGGGAGCCGGGGACGAGTCCAGGCGCTTCCTCTTCGGGCTCCTCGTCGAGCGGCCGGTCGGGGAACAGCCGTTTGTACTCGAGCGGGTGCTCCTCGCGGAGCCGCTCCACGCTCATCTTCCCGGTGAAGATCGAGGTGTCGAGCGGGAAGATCTCGGGCCGCAGGATCACGCCGTAGGAGTGCCAGAGCGCGACGACGAGCACGGCGAAGGTGGCTTCGAGGCCGTGCATCACGCGGGTCGCGGCAAGGATCTGGCCGGGCAGCAGGTGCGTGACGAGCACGGGGAAGACCAGGAAAATGCCGGTCACGCTCATGATGATGCCGCCGAGGAACAGGCCCCAGTACTCGAACTTCGAGGCCAGGTCGAACTTGCCGGACTTCGGACGCGGCGCGCGGAAGAGGAAGTGGCGGGCCGTCTGGCGCAGATCCGCGAAGTCCTTCTGGTTCGCGACCATGACGGGCATGTGCCGGGTCCGGAGCGCCTTCACGATCGCGCGGGTTACGTGGGTGAGCATCAGCGTGACGAAGAGGAAGCCGAAGACGCGGTGCACGATGCGCGTGCTGGCGATCCCGCCGAACAGCCCGATGATCCAGTTCGCGATGGGCAGGTCCGGCCGCGTCTGCGGCAGGCCCGTCACCACCAGCATCATGAAGGTGACCATCGAGCCGAAGTGCTCCAGCCGCTCCGTGACCGAGAACCGGGTCACCGTTTCGAGGTCGGGCAGCGGCTTCCGGCGCAGCCACGCCATGAGGTACTTCACGCCGGTCGTCTTCATCACCCGGGCGCCTTCGCGCCTGCGCTCGGCGAGGTCGAACGCGATGTTCAGGAACAGGCCGCCCAGCATGAACGGGATGAGCCCGTAGTAGAACAAGCGGACGAACCAGACCATGGCCTTGTTGCGAGGACCGACCGGGTCGTGACCCAGCCAGGCGCCCGCGAGCTTGGCATCGCCCTTGTCGTGACACTTCGTACACACCAGCCCGACGGCCGCCTTCTCGTCCCAGCCGACTTTGTGCGCGCCGTGACAGTCCGCGCACACCAGCACGCTCGCCTCGTCGCCGCCGCCGGCCTGGTTCAGGAGGAACTGCATCGTCTCGCCGTGATAGTCGTTCGTGTAGGAAGCGCCGACGTCCGCGGGCAGGCCGTACTTCTCGATCAGATCGGGCCGGGAATGACACGCGATGCACTGAGCCGTCGCGGCCAGCCGCGTGTGTCCCCGCGTGTCATCCGCTCCCACATGACTGCTATGGCAGGTCAGGCAGTTGGGCAGGTCGGCGTTCGGGACATCGGCCAGGGCATCCCGATGGCCGCCCGAACGAAGTGCGTTCCACTCGTCCTCATGGCACTCGGCGCACTGCGCGGACATGGCCACGCCGGATTCGACCACGGTCGTGAGCGCACCGTTGCTGTGGCATTGCGAACAGGTCCTCGTAGAGCCCGCGTGCGCGGCCTCGTCGAACATCCGGTTCTTCTCGAAGTCGTGGCACTGCAGACAGGTCGGCGCACCGTCGGTCACCGAGCCGTGCGTCGGGATCACGTCCGAGTGGCACTCGTTGCACGTCGCCGACCGGTCCTCCACCGTCACCGGCTCCGGCGGCGGCTCGACCGAATGGCACTCCGTGCACGTGAATCCGCCCGGCACGAGGGCGTGCTCCGGATGCACGCCGCCATGGCAGTCGGCGCACCGTCCGGACACCTCGCTGTCCGCCATCGGGCCGGGCGGCGCGTGGGCGGCGTGGTTGATGTGGCACTGGGTGCACAGCGGCGCCTCCGCGCCCGGCGTCATCCCGTGCAGGACGTGCTTCGTCGTGTGGCACGTGGAGCACGTCGCCGAGACCGCGCGCTGGACCGCCGCCGGATCCGTGTCGCCGTGGATCGTGTGGCAGGTCGTGCACGCCGGCGCGTCCTCGCCCGTCGCCCCGAAATGCGAGGGCTGGATCTCTTCGTGGCAGCCGACGCAGGCGTCCAGCCTGCGCGCCACCGCGGTCGCCGAGTCGTTCGTGAAGCCGATGTGATGGCACGCCAGGCATGTCCCCACGTTCCCGTGGTTCAGCGCATCGAGCTTGCCGTCGGCCTCCCCACCATGGCAGTCCGCACACATGCCGGCCACCCGACCCGGTTCCTGGGCCGACAGGCGCGTCGCCCCCGGCAGGAAGCCGAGACCAAGGGCGAGCACCAGGTACGCGATACGCATCAGTTCACTCCGATTCCGCTTGTCAGGCTGCCGCCGGCTTGAATCCACGCCGGATCTTCTGGCCGATCGCATAGAACAGTGCGCCGAACCCGATGAACGGGAGCGCGATCACGAACGCCAGCCCGAGCAGCGGGGCCAGGATCAGGCCGCCCGGAACCTCGACCAGCGACCACAGCCGGCTCCGCTTCTCCGGCGCCGCTTCCACCACCGCTTCCGGTCCCGTGAAAGCCGGGGCCTCGACGGCCTCCGCCACTGCGGCTTCCGCCTGCACCGCCTTCGCCGCATCCGGGATCAGCTTGAGGATCGTCGCCGCCGTCACCACCGCGGACAGCGCGTCCGGGCTGATCGGCTTGTTCAGGTAGTCGAACGCGCCCAGCTCCCGGACCTTCTGCTCCACCGCCTCGTTGCCGTATCCCGTCAGCAGGATGAACCGGGTCTCCGGCTGCTCCTCGTGGATCCACTCCAGCAGCTCGATTCCGTCGATCGTCGGCATCTTCAGGTCCGACACCACCACGTCGACCTTCTGGTGCTGCAGCTTGGAGATGGCCTTTTCGCCATCCTCCGCCGTCGTGACGTCGAAGCCCTGCTCCGAAAGGTAGCGGTTCCACGCCAACCGCACGCCTTCTTCGTCGTCCACGAACATCACTCTCTTCTGCGCGCTCATCTCCGTCTCCTTGACAGTCATCAGACCGTCGAAAGCCGCCACCCTCAGGCGGCGATCCATTGCGTTCGCTCGTCCAGTCGACGGACAACCGGAGCCAGCCGCTCGGCCGCTCCGACCGTTTCCCCCGCGTCGCTCTGCACCAACACCACACCGCACGCCGTCAGATACTCGGCGATCGGCAGCGGAAGGGGGCCCTCCACGAGGACCACCTTCTGAATCGCGGGATACTCCAGATTCATCCGTCCGAGTGTCGCCAGGAGGATTCCCTTCGGAAGAGGTCGCGATACGACGATGAGCACCGACACCGACGACAGCGCACGACGGCTCAACAGCTCGGCCACGTTCGGGTAGAACTCGGCCGCGCCTCCTCGCGCGCACAGCTCCGCAACCAGCGCGGGCCCGTCCTTCTCGTCGGAAAGCAGGACCGTCGATCCGTCGGTTCCTTCGCTCATGGTGCCTCTCACCGCTTCCTCCGGGTCCCTCATGGAGCCAGCGGATCGAGCCGCCGGCCACCCGAAGAAAGGGCAAGCGCCATGCCGAAGGTCCGGTTTCCGGACCGATTCCTATAACATGTTGTAACGTATGATACTTGAGGATGCAGTGCCGGACCGTCCTCGAGCCCGGAAAAGGGCCGAACTGTATGTCCGGCTCATACAGGTTGGAAGTCGAGGTCGAACAGGCTGCGCCGGCCTGGATCGCAACTTCATCGGACATGGGAGGTTACGGTTCCGGCCCCGGCCTGGGGCCGGGTGTATCCGGGATCCAGACAGGGGTCACGAGGCATCCTCCGCGTCATCGTCATCGGACTGGGAAGCGCCGGTGATGCCGTGTTTCCGCATGAGCGCGTGGAGGTTGGGTCGGGCCATGCCGACGGCGCGCGCGGCCTGGGAGACGTTCCATTCGGCGTTGCGCAGCGCCTTGATGACGAAGAGCCGTTCGATGCGGTCGGCGGCGTGGGTGCGGAGCTCCTGCTTGACCTCGGCGAGGGAGGCGGCGTCGTCGGGCACCTCGTTCCAGGCGGCGATGGGGCTGGCGCCGCCGGTGGGGATGGCGTCGAGGTCGATGGTGCGGCCCTCGGTGAGGAGGACGGCGCGTTCGACGGCGTGCTCGAGCTCGCGGACGTTGCCGGGCCAGTCGTGGGCCTCGAGGACGGCCATGGCCTGGGGCGTGATGGCGTCGATCGGCTTGCCGAACTCTTCGGCGAAGCGGTGCATGAAGTGGTGCGTGAGGAGGGGGATCTCCTCGGGCCGATCGCGAAGGGGCGGCAGCGTGATGGTGAAGACGCTGAGCCGGTAGAAGAGGTCCTCGCGGAAGGTGCCGGCGTTGACCAGCTCCTGCAGGTTCCGGTTGGTGGCAGCGATGAGCCGGACGTCGACGGTGACGGTCTTGTCGGAGCCGACGGGCCGGATCTCCCGTTCCTGGATGAGTCGGAGCAGACTCCCCTGGAGCTGCGGCGAGATGGTGCTGATCTCGTCGAGGAAGAGCGTGCCGCCGCGGGCGGACTCGGCGAGGCCCTTGCGGTCCTTGACGGCGCCGGTGAACGCGCCGCGGACGTGTCCGAAGAGCTCGGACTCGAGGAGCGACTCGGTGAGCGAGGAGCAGTCGGCGACGACGAAGGCGCCATCCTTGCGCGCGCTGTTGTAGTGGATGGCGCGGGCGATGATATCCTTTCCGGTCCCGGTCTCGCCGGTGATGAGCACCGTGGTGTTGGTGGGCGCGACCTTGGCGACGAGCTGCATGACCTTCCGCATGCGCGACGAGGAGCAGATCACGTTGCCGATGCGGTGGCGGGTCTCGAGCTCGTTGCGGAGCCGGCGAGTCAGGTCCACGAGGTGCTTCCGTTCGAGCGCGCGGGCGGTGGCCACGAGCAGTTGGGGCGGGCTGACCGGTTTCTCGAGGTAGTCGAAGGCGCCGAGCTTGATGGCCTCGACGGCCGTCTCGATCGTGGCGTAGCCGGTGACGATGAGGACCTCGGTGTCGGGCGAGACGTCGCGGGCCGCGCGGAGCAGCTCGATGCCGTCCATCTCCGGCATCTTGATGTCGAGCAGGAGCAGGTCGAAGTGCTCCTTGCGGAGCAGGTCGAGGCCCTCGCGCGAGGAGGTCGAGGTCGAGACCCGGTAGCCCTCGTCGGTCAGGACGCGGCGGATGCTCTCGCAGACCACCTGTTCGTCATCGACGGCGAGCACTCGTGGCGGCTCGGTCCAGGTCTTCTCGTCGTTCATGGCTGGTCTCCGTCGGGCCTGGGCACGGGAAGCAGTACGGTGAACACGGTTCCGCTCACGCCATCACTGTCGACGAGGATGGTGCCGCGATAGCTGCGGGCGATGCCGAGCGAGACGGACAGCCCGAGGCCCGATCCCTTGCCGACGGGCTTGGTCGTAAAGAACGGGTCGAAGACGCGCGCCAGGTTCTCGGGCTGGATCCCGGGTCCGGTGTCGCGCACGACGATGCGCAGCATCTGCGACCCCGTGTGCGGCGGCAGGTCGAGGTGGGCGTATTCCGCGCGGTTCACCACGTCGGTCTCGATGAAGATCTCGCCGCCATCGGGCATGGCCTGGACGGCGTTCAGGATCAGGTTGACGAAGACCTGCATGAGCTGGACGCCGTTGGCATCGATGAGCGGCAGGTTCTCGGCGGTCCGGGCGTGCACGTCGACGCCGCCGTTCTGGATCTCGATCTTGAGCAGCTCGATCGCGCCCTCTACCACCTTCCGCACCTCGCAGGGGCCGGTCTGCGTATCCGAAGACTGCTTGCGCGAGAAGTCGAGCAACTGTCGGATAATGGCCGCGCACCGGTTCGCTTCCCGTTCGATCATGCGCAGGTCTTCCTGCACGGGCGAGTCCGGCGGCACGGCCCGCTTCACGAGGTGCGTGAAGGTGATGATCGCCATGAGCGGGCTGTTCAGCTCGTGCGCGATGCCCGCCGCCACCAGCCCGACGGACGAGAGCTTCTCCGCCTGCGCGACCTGGAACTGCACGGCGCGCAGCTCCTTTGCCTTCTCGACCACCTTCTCCTGCAGCGTGCCGGCCCAGTCCTCGAGCTGGCTGCGCGAGCTGTTCAGCTTCTCGACCATCTCGTTGAACGACGAGGCCAGGATGCCGATCTCGCGGGCAGCGCCGTGCGGCAGCTCGACGGACGGGTCGCCCTGCGTGACCCGATGCGTCGCCGCGATCACCGTGTCGAGCGGGCGCCGGATGCTGCGCGCGATCATGATGTAGAGCGTCGCCGTGATCAGCGCGGCGGCGAGGAACGCGAACAGCAGTGCGCTCCGGGTGGCGGCGGCGAGCCGCAGCCGGGCGGGTTCGAGCGACATCGTCACGTCGAGCACGCCGAGCACGCTCTTGCTGGCGACGGATGGGTGGCAGTCGGCGCCCTGGCAGCCCTGCTTGTTCCGGATCACACGGATCGTGCCGAGCACCTGGTGGCCGCCGTGGTCCGTGAAGATGCGCGAGCGGTTGTCGGGGTTGACCACGCTCGTGGGCGCGGGCCCGGAATGGCAGGTGACACAGGCTTCTGCCTGCATGTCCACCACGTGTCCGACGTCGGCCGGATTTGACGAGAAGGAAATCTTCCCGTCCTTGTTGAAGATGCGGACGCTCTCGAGGCCCTCCTGCCGGCCCACGCTCTCCACGATCTCGCGAATCGCATCGCGCGCGTTGATCTTCATCTCGCGCTCGATCGTGAGCTGGATCGTTTCCCCGACCGACTCCGTGCCGAGGACCGCCTCCTCGAGCGCGTGCTTGCGTTGCATCCGGATCAGGAAGTAGGAAAGCGCGGCGACGCTGACCAGCACGAAAAAGCCGGCCGGCAAGGCGATCCGGGTGCTCAGCGTCCGGCCCGGCATCGAGAACTCCCCTCCGACGGTGGGCAGTAAGCGGGACGCGTCATTGCGTCTCCAACGCGCGGCTCGGCCGGGGACATTGGTGGAAGGACCCCCCGGACGGGGCCGGTCACACTTGAATGGATAAGAGACAGGGTATCCCCCGCAAGCCAGCCGATTTCCCGAATTCGTAGGGGTTTTCCCGAAGCCCGATACGCACGCGGGCAAGTGCCGCACGTCGAGCCGCGGGAGTTGCCTGTCGGCTGGTGGCCAGCGTGCGCCGCCTCTCGGCCGACCTATTGACAGGCAATGTCTGTCCTGGCCATCATGACTGACACTGCCTGTCCTTGACATTGGGGAAACCATGACCAGAAACCTGCTCGGGGAGCTCGAGCAACGCGTGCTGCTGTCCGTACTGCATCTCGGCGACGATGCGTATTCCGTGTCCGTGGCGCTCCACCTCGAGCATCGCACGGGTCATGACGTCGCGCTGGCCACGATCCAGGTCGCCTTGCGGCGGCTCGAGGAGAAGGGGTTGGCGGAGTCGTGGCTGGGCAACGCGCCGCTGGATGAGGGCGGCCGGAAGCGGCGCTATTTCCGGGTGACGGAGACCGGGCTGGCGAGGCTGCGGGAGGCGAGGCAGGAGTTGCTGTCGCTGTGGCAAGGCACATCGATCGCGAAGGGCACGGCATGAGCCCGGCGCGTGGGGGCGGCGGGGATCGCGGGGGGCGTGACGGTGGTCGGGACGAGGCCGAGCGTGCGACGGTGCTGCGTCGTCTGGTCGGTCTGCTGCTTCCTCGCGGAGAGCGCGGCCGTCTGCTGTCCGAGCTGGATGAGTTCCACGCGGCGAAGCGGGGTCGCGGCGAGGGGCGGGGTCTGTGGTACTGGCGTCAGGCGGTCTGGCTGGTGTTGCGTTCGCGATCGCTGCGGCGCGTGGGCGTTTCGCGGGCTGTGGATCGGGAACGCGCGATAGGTGATCAGGGCGGTACGCGAGCCGGGATCGGGTCTCTGGAACTCGACCTGCGGGCGAGTCTGCGCGGGTTGCGCCGGACACCGGGTGTGGTATCGGCTGCGGTGCTGATCCTGGCGCTGACGATCGGGGTGAACACGGCAGTCTACAGTGTAGCGGACGCCATTCTGCTGGCGCCGCTTCCGTACCGGAATGTGGACCGGCTGGTGGAGATCTGGCAGGAGGAGCCGGACACGCCTCCGGGCGGTTCGCGGCTGGCATCGCTCAACGCGTACCTGAGCTGGCGGGAAAGGAGCCGGACGATCGAGCGGGTCGGGGTATGGTCGCTTGGGCACGCGACGGTGACGGGGGTCGGAGATCCGCGCGACGTCACGGTGGTGGGTGTATCGCCGGAGCTGGTGACGGCACTGGGTCTCGGCACGGTGCTTGGCCGAGGGTTCGTCGAGGGCGACGAAGCGGCCTCATCGCCGGTACTGGTTCTCAGCCACGCTGCGTGGCTGTCCGTTTTCGGCGGCGATCAGTCGGTAGTCGGCCGGGTCGTCCGGCTGGGCGGCAGGCTCCACGAAGTGATCGGCGTCGCACGGCCCGGTTTCCGGCTGCCGCTCGACCGCGAGGTTTTCGGTTGGACGGCGTTGGTGCCGGAGCCGTGGGAGAGCACTTTCGCGGACTACCCGGAGTACGGGGTGGCGGGCTGGTTGTCGCCGGGCATGACCGTCGAGGCAGCGCGCCGGGAGCTGTCCGGCCTCGTGCCGCGGCCCGGGGAGGCGAGCCTCGCCTCGCTCGGCGTGCGGGTCGCTCAGCTGGAGGAGCTGTACCGGCCCGACGACCGCGGCGTGCTGGCGCTGCTGGCGGCGGTCACGATCGTACTGCTTGTCGGATGCCTGAACACGGCGCAGCTGCTCGTCGCGCGCGGTGTCACCCGCGGTCCGGAGCTGGCGCTGCGGATTGCGCTGGGATCCGGTCGCGGCGCGCTCGGCCGCATGCTGCTCGTCGAGGCAGGCATCCTGTCGGCGGTCGGCGCCGCCGCCGGCCTGGCCGTCGCCATCGTCCTGCTACGTGTCTTCGTGGCGGCTGACCCCGGCCATCTGCCCGGCTGGGCCGACGTGCGCATCACGAGCCGCGTGGCCGCGTACCTGGCCGCCGTCTCGGTTGCGGCCACGCTCTTCGCCGGCTGGTTTCCGGCACAGCTGGCCCGACGGACGGCGCCGGCCGGGGCGCTGTTGGCGGCGCGGGGCGCGACGGCCGGGCGCGGGAGGGCGCGACTGCAGCGCGTCATGCTGGCCGGCCAGGCGGCGGCCGCCGTGGTCCTGCTCGCGGGCAGCGCGCTGCTGGTCCGGAGCTGGCTGGCGGTCTGGTCGTCGGACCCCGGGCTCGATGCGCGGAACCTGTACGCGGCGCGCATCGTCCTGCCGCTCGACCGCTACTCGCCGGGCGATGGCGCGGCGCACGTGCGCTTCTTCGAGGCGTTGCGACACAGCGTCGAGGCCAGGCCCGGAATCGAGAGCGCGTCGGTAGCGACCAGCATCGCCGCGGCGGCAGGACTCGACTTCGATCAACGCTTCCGCGTCCCGGACCGGCCGGGCTCGTCAGACGTGACCGTTCCGTCGCGGCTCGTCGGGCCCGGCTATTTCGCGACGCTCGGCGCCAGGATCACCGCGGGCCGCGGGCTCGAGGAGAGCGATGACATGGATGCCGAGCGTGTCGTCGTCCTGAACGGGGCCGCCGTGCGCCTGCTCTTCGGCGAAGCGGCCGCGGCCATCGTCGGCCGGATCGTGACCGAGCCGTCGGAGCGTGGCGACCGGCGGTACCGGGTCGCCGGCGTCGTCGCCGACGTCCGTAACGACGGTCTCGACCGGCCGCCTCCTCCGAGGGTCTACCTGCCGTGGCTGCAGTCCCGGCCGTTCGGCCGGATGTGGCTGATCGTGCGGTCGGACCGCGGCGCGGCGTTCACGTTCGAGCAGATGAAGGCCGCACTTCGCACGGTCGATCCCGAACTGCCACTCGTCGATGCCACGCCTGTCGCGGATGTCCTCGATCGCAGTGTCGCGGCCCGCCGGTTCAACCTGTTCCTGCTCACAGCCCTCGCCGTGCTCGCGCTCGTCGTGGCCGCGGTCGGCGTCGCCGGCCTCGTCGCCTTCGCCGTGAACCGCGGCCGACAGGAGGTCGGCATCCGCATGGCGCTCGGCGCCGGCGCACCATCCGTCATCCGCGCGACGGTCCTGCCCACACTGCGCGCGTTCGTCGCTGGCATCGCGGTCGGACTGCTCGCGTCCGTTTTCCTCGTCCGGCTCCTGCGCGGACTTCTGTTCGGCATTCAGCCGCTTGACGGCTGGAGCATGCTGGCCGCCTGCGGCGTTCTGCTTCTCGCCGGCACGCTGGCCGCGCTCGCGCCGGCGCTGCGGGCCGTCCGCATCGACCCGCTCGCCGCGCTGCGGGCCGGCTGACATTTCAAGCGGTTCCGGATCCTCGCCCGGGGTGTGCATGATCGCAACGACGCCCGGGCCGGGACGAATTCCGCTGGGGCGGCGCAAGTCCTCGGTGCTCCGGAACCGCTTGCTTGTCCGGAGGACCGTTCGCGCGCCACGTTGTCGGATCGAACAAGCGCTCAAGGAGCGGACTCATGCGATCGATCGATCGACCGACCCGCACGCCGTGCCCGTTGCTGGCGTTCCTGCTGATCGTGCTCACGGCGCCGCCGGCGCTCGCGCGTCAGGCGGATGCCGTGCCGCCGGAGCGGCTCGCGGCGCGCGAGTGGTTCCGGGACGCGGGTCTCGGAATGTTCGTGCACTGGGGGGTGTACAGCCTGCTCGGCCAGGGCGAGTGGGTGATGCAGAACCGGAGCATCCGGGTCCCGGACTACGAGTGGCTGGCGTCGACGTTCAACCCCGTGAAGTTCGATGCGCGCGAGTGGGTAAGCCTCGCGAAGGAAGCCGGCGTCCGGTACATCACGATCACCTCCCGCCACCACGACGGGTTCTCGATGTTCGCGAGCGATGCGACGCGGTACGACATCGTGGACTGGACGCCATTCCATCGCGATCCGATGGCGGAGCTGGCCGCCGAATGCCGGCGCCAGGGCATCAAGCTGTTCTTCTACTACTCGCAGCTCGACTGGCACCATCCCGACTACTTCCCGCGCGGCAACACGGGACGGGCCACGGGCAGGCCGGAGTCCGGCGACTGGAACCGCTACCTCGACTTCATGGACGCGCAGCTCACCGAGTTGCTCACCAACTACGGACCGATCGGCGGGATCTGGTTCGACGGGATGTGGGACAAGCCGGACGCCGACTGGCGTCTGGAGCGGACGTACGCGCTGATCCACCGACTGCAGCCGGCGGCGCTGATCATCCCGAACCACCACCAGTCGCCGCTCCCGGGCGAGGACGCCCAGACCTTCGAGCAGGACCTGCCCGGCTCGAACAGCGCCGGCTTCAATACCACCGAGATCTCGCGCCTGCCGCTCGAGACCTCGCTCACCATGAACGGCTCCTGGGGCTTCAACATCACGGACAAGCGCTACAAGTCCGTGGGCGACATCGTCGATTACCTCGTGCGGGCGGCCGGATACGGCGCCAACCTGCTCCTCAACATCGGGCCCCGGCCGGACGGCACCATCGATCCCGAGCAGGTCGAGCGGCTGAAAGGGCTCGGCGCCTGGATGTCGACGTACGGGGGCACGGTCACCGGAACCCGCGCCGGCCCCGTCCCGCCCCGCGCCTGGGGTGCGACGACCGAGCGAGGCGACACGGTTTTCGTTCACGTCCTCGACTGGCCCGATCCGTCGCTCGCGCTGCCGCCGCTCGAACGGCGCGTTGCCGCCGCGTCCATGGTCGGCGGCGGGTCCGTCGCCTTCCGGCAGAGCGCCGATGGCGTGACACTCGCGCTGCCGGCCGTCACGCCCGGCCAGTACGACCGGGTGGTCAGGCTGGTGATGCGGTGAGGGGTGGGAGTGTGGGAGCGGAGGCGGAAGCGTTTGCGGGGGCGGGTGCGGGTGCGGCGGGTGCGGGGGAGGCGGGTGTGGGTGCGGTGGGAGAGAAAATGGCGGGACCGGCGCGGGAAGCGGGAGTGGGGTGGAGGTGCAGGGTTTGCGGGGAGTGGCTGACGATCGTGCAGCGGGATCGCGGGCTGTGCGATGATCCGGAGTGCCGGCTGGGGGATATCGCGTTCCAGGAAGCGCGGCGGCGGGAGTGGGTGACGGCGGAGGCGCGGACGAGGGCGGCGCGTTCCTGGCCGGACGCCGGGTCGTTGCCGGTAGTGCTGATTCCCGGGGGTACACGCGAGCTCGTACGGCTGCCGGCGGCGCGGCGGGAGGCGTTCGCTCGCCACCTGGACAGCGTGCTCGCGCAGGCCGAGGCCGAGTGGACGCCGCTGCTGCCGCCGCGCGAGGAAACGGATTCACCGACGAACGGACTGGCCGATGCCGACGCCGACCTCCCGGTGCTCGCGCGGGCGTGCGTCTTCTGCCGTGGTCGCTGTTGTGAGACGGGCGGCGACAAGGCCTGGATCGAGGTCGCCACGATCCAGCGGATCCTGGCCGGGCAGGACACGCCGGACGTCGACGGCCTGCGTGCCGCGTACCTCGACCGGTTGCCCGAGATGTCGCACGAGGGCTCGTGTGTCTTTCACGGCGAGCGCGGCTGCACGCTGCCGAGGGAATTGCGGTCCCGCGTCTGCAACCGGTTCGCCTGCACCGGCCTCGCCGCCCTCGCCGCCAACTGGAAGCAGCCCCCCCGCCGCTGCCTGGTCGCCACCGACACCAGCGCCACTCGCATCGCCCTGGCCGAAGAAGACAGTATCCAGCAACCGGATTGACCCCCGCCCCACGACCCGCCACAGGTCCCCCGCCCCACTTCCCCGCCGTCCAATCCCCCGGTCTTTCCCTCCCCGTCGTCAGGGGTTTCCGCATTGCCTCCCGCCCGCCCTCCCCGGACCTTGTACGATCTGACGGCGTCCGGACCCCCGCGCCGCCCGTTCCCGCGCTGAAGGAGGCGCCCGATGCAGTCGTCTCTGCAACCCGAGCAGCGAATCGGTCCCCGGACCCTGAGCTTCGTGAGTGGCGCCGGTATGGTCGCCGCCTCGGTGTTCACGATCCGGCACTTCTTCGAGGCGAATTACCCGGAATCGATCTTTGCCGGCTCGGTGTGCGACATCAACGCGTTCTTCAACTGCGACAGCTCGGCGTACTCGAGCATCGCGCAGTTCGCCGGTGTGCCGCTCGGCTATTTCGGGCTGATGGTCGGGGCGCTCGTGATGCTGGGCGCCCTCTTCCCGTCCGATGGGTTCGAGCGAAGCAACAAGTCGATCGCGCTGCTCAACGTGCTGGGCGTGATTACGCTGTTCTGCTATTCCGTGTTCGTGCTCGGCAGTCTCTGCCTGTACTGCACGGGATTCTACGTCTTTTCGATCCTGAGCCTGCTCGTCTACCGGTCCTACCGCTCGGGGATCGGAGGCGGTCGTCTCCCGTTCCTCCGCCCATCCATCAAGCACCTCGCCGCGATGGCGGTCGTGACGGCGGCGGGCGCATACGGCATGATGCTCTTCCACCAGACGAAGAAGGACGCGCAGACGGGCGTGGCGATGCGCGCGGTCAGCGAGTACTTCAGCCTGCCCGAAACGCATCTGCCCAGCCTGATCTCACCGTACTGGACGGTTCGTTCGACCGAGCGGTTCGAGGACGCGCCGATCCAGGTCATCGAGTACGCCGACCCGCTCTGCCCCGACTGCCTCTTCCTTGCCGAGCAGCTCGCCCAGCTGAAGGACGAGTTCGCCGGCAAGCTGAACATCGCGTTTCAGTTCTTTCCGCTCGAGGAGACCTGCAACGATGTCGTGAACAAGAACTTGCACCCGGGCGCGTGCGAGATCTCGCTCATGCTGGCACGCGACACGGCCAAGTTCCCCGCGATGATCGACGAGGTGTGGGCGAACTTCCAGTCAGCGAAGCGCGATCCCGACTGGCGCGCCGACTTCGCGAAGCGGCACGGCGTCGAGGATGCGCAGACGGATTCGACAACCCGGGCGATGCTGCTTCGCATCATCGAGACCGGGTCCGAGTACGAGAAGAACTCCGACGAGTTCGCGCACGGCATCCGGTCCACACCCACCATGATCCTGAACAACCGGATGGTGATCGGCACGATGCCGTACCCGCAGCTGCGCGCCATCTTCGAGGCGCTCGTCCGGGAGCGGGAAGGCGGCGCCGGCTTCATGGAGGACTGGGTCAGCAGCAGTCCGTAGGCTGGACTGCCGTCAGGTCGAGCGGAGCGCCACGACGGGGTCCGTGCGCGACGCCCTGCGCGCGGGCAGCCAGCCGGCGACGAACGCGACCAGCAGCAGCACCGCGGCCATGCCCGCGAAGCTGAGGGGATCCGTCGCACCGATCCCGAAGAGAAGCGAGCGCATCAGCCGCGCCGTGACGAGCGCCAGCACGCCACCGATCCCGATGCCGACGCCGGCCAACGCGAGCGTCCGTCCGACCACGCGCCGGCGGACCTCGCCGGCCGACTCGCCGAGTCGACTGGTGGCGGACGTCGCCGTCCACGCCCACGATGCGGAACTCCTGGTCGCCCATGGTGAGCGCGGTCTGGCCGATCGGGTCCTGTCCGGGAAACACGGTCCGCGCCGCCGTCTCGTTGATGATCATCACGAGCGGTGAGTCCGAGTCGTCGTTCGGCGTGAAGTCGCGGCCGGCGATCAGCGGGATGCGCATCGCGTGCAGGTAGCGGCTGTCCACGATCCGCGGGAACGACGGGGGGGTCTCGCCGTCCTCGTACACGACGCCTTTCGCCCGGAGGTCCCACGTCCGGTTCCTGCCGAGCGGTGGAGTGTCCGTCAGGCCGGCTACCTCGACCCCGGGCACCGCCTCGACTCGCGTGACCAGGCTCTCGAAGTACGCGGCCCGCTCCGCGTTCGTCTCGAACGAGCGGTCGCTGTCGAGCTGTCAGAGCATCGCGCCCGCTGGCTGGAAGCCGAGGTTCACGTCGAGGACCTTCGTGAAGCTGCGGAGCAGCAATCCCATCCCGACGAGAAGCACGCACGCGAGCGCGACTTCGCTCACGACGAGCGCCTCGCGTACCGCCGCGCTGCGCCGACCCTCCGTCGAGCCGCGGCTCGCGTCGTTCAGCGCGGCCGCGTCGCGCGCCCGCGTCGCCTGCAGCGCCGGGATGATGCCGAGCACGAGGCCGGCGATCATCGTGACGGCCGCCGTGAACGCGAGCGTGGCGCCGTCCACCGAGACCGTGCGCAGCATCGGGATGCTCACCGCGCTGGTCGTCGCCACCAGCTGTGTCACCACGAGCGCGCCCGGCCGAAGCCGGCCGATGATCGCCATTGTGTTGCCCCACGCATCCGTCTCGTCGCTGATCGGGAACCCGGTCAGGAAGTCCACCCGCGACGCCGGCGCGACGTCGAGGCGAAATCGAACTCCGGCGGCAGCACGCCGATCACTTCCGTAGGCGTGCCGTTCAGCGAGAGCGCGCGCCCGACGACTCCCGGATCGCCCGCGAACCGCCGCATCCAGAAGCCGTACGTCAGCATCGCTGCCTGCTTGCCGTTCCACACCGCTTCATCAGGCTCGAAGTCGCGCCCGATCAGAGGCTTCACCCCTAGCACATCGAGGAAGTCGTCCGCCACGCCCACTCCCGACAGCCGCTCCGGCGGGCCATCCCCCACCAGGTTGTAGCCGCCGTACTCGAAGAACGCGAAGTAGCCGGTCAGCCCTTCGAACGAATGGCTCAGCTCCCGGTAGTCGCGCAGGTTCGATGTCCGCGACGTCACCTCCGACATGGCGCCTTCCTTCGAAAGCGCCACCCACACCAGCCGGTCCGGCGCCGCGAACGGCAACGGCCGCAACAGCAGCGGGCTGATCACGCTGAACACCGCGGTGTTCGCGCCCACGCCGAGCCCGATGATCAGCGCCGCGAACGCGAAGAACGCCGGCTCCATCCGGATCCGGCGCAACGCGTACCGAACGTCCTGTCCCATGCCTCCCGATCTCGGGCCTCTGCCGCTCCGCTCGTCGCCCTTCTGCACGATGACCTCCGCCAACCGTTCGCCCACCCGTCCGACCTTCGCCCCGTCCCGCCGGCCCGCTCGTGTCATCCCGGCTCCGACGGCAGGTCCGCCAGGTAGCCCCGTGACCGCGCAAGCTCCGCCAGTGACGCCAGCCGCTCCGCCTCCGCACGCGCCACCGCCGCGCCCGCCCGCGTCACCCGATAGTACCGCCGACGCGCGTCATCCTCCGACGGATCCGGGCGGTCCTCCGATTCCTCGACCCACCCCCGCCCCGCCATCCGCCGCAGCGCCGTGTACAGCGTACCCGTCCGCAGCCGCACACGCCCACCCGTCGCCGCCTCCACCGACAGGATGATCCCGTAGCCGTGCAGCTCCGCTCCGGACAGCGCCAGCAGCACGTGGAACTCCGGCTCCGACAACGGCAACCACTCGTCCACAGGTCTCATTTCCACACCTTACGTTTCCCGGCTATGTCGTGATTCAATGCATTTTTCTACGAGATAGCACGGGCACCGGGTGGGCGAAAGAGGTCCGGGTTGCGGGATTCCGGACTGGGCCGGCGGGATCCACTGTTGGGTGGGCGGGCACGGACCCCGCGCCTTGAGCGCTTCAAACGAAACGAGGGCGTTCGCTGGGGGGAAACGGGATGGCTGGAGAGGGGGGCGGGGTGGTGTTATCGTTCGGGTTCACCAACTCCTGCGGAGGCTGCACCCATGCGCGAAGCACGGATTCTCGTACCGGTACTGTTTCTGTCGCTGGCCCCCGTCACCGTGCGCGCGCAACAGCCGGTGGCGGACCAGATCGCGGCCGCGGTGCTGGCGGCGCCGGCGGACCGGCGCGAGGGTGCGGCGGTGCTCGGATACGACGCGGCGGGCAAGCTCACGAGCCTGCGCAAGGGCACGAACGACATGATCTGCCTGGCGGACAACCCGGCGGACGAAGGGTTCGAGACGGATTGCTACCACATCTCGCTCGAGCCGTTCATGGCGCGCGGCCGTGCGCTCACCGCGGCGGGTGTCACGGGCCAGGAACGCAGCGAGACGCGCCTCCGCGAGATCGAGGCGGGCACACTGAAGATGCCGGACAAGCCGGCGATGCTCTACATTCTCACCGGTGACAGCTTCGACCCGGCGGGCGGCACGGTCGCGGGGGAATACCGGCGGTCGGTGATGTACCTCCCGTACGCCACGGCCGAATCGACCGGCCTGTCGACCGGCGCGTCCTCGACCGACCCGTGGATCATGTTCCCGGGCACGGCGGGCGCGCACATCATGATCACCCCGCCCCGGAAGCGTACCGGCGGGTGATGGAACACATGGCGGGGAGTTGCGCCCACCGGGAAGGTGAAGGAGAAGGTTGCCGGACACGCTGATGGCCGGTTGAGGGCAGCCGTCGCGCAGGCCGCCGAATCAGGTCGCACGCTCCCAACAACCGGCCCCGCTCACCACGCGGGATGGAATTGGCTCCATGGGAAACCTGCTTTACGGTTCCGCCGGGTCGAAGGTCAAGGAGTTGCAGGGGTTACTCAATGCCCTCCTGCCCGACCGTCTCCCGCCACTGGCCGTGGATGGGAAGTTCGGCTCGAAGACCCGGGCCCGCGTGGTGGAGCTCCAACAGAAGAACGGACTGGTTGCCGACGGGATCGTCGGACCGCTGACGATGACGGCGATCCTCGAGTTGATGAAGCTGCTCGGCGTGAGTCCGCCGGCCCCGCCCTCCTCTTCCGTCACCGTTCGCTCGATCACCCAGGCGGTGCTCGGGATGCAGCCGACGAACGGGCTCATCAGCCAGATCTTTCCAACCATCCCGATCATCGACGTGGCCACGTTCAAGCAGGGCGTGGCGAGCAACGCGCCCCAGTTCCGCACGGTCGCGATGAAGGTCGGCAGGATGGGGATCTTCGCCGCCGGAAAGGACGGCGTGGAACGAGCGGTGATCCTCGTGGTGCCGGCCGGCGGGGCGAACCGGGTGTTGATCGGGATATCCCACGGATTCGCGCAGAACACGGCGTACTACAATGCGCTGGGCTGGCAGGACCCGCTCTCTCCCGGACTCATCCAGGACGTGATGTTCCGCCACGTCATCAAGCGCTGGGGGGTGCAGACCCTCGCCGCCAAGAAGCCCATGGCCCTCTTCCACATCGTCCGCGCCGCCGGCGTTGAACTGGGCCCGTTCGCCAACGACGGCGCCTTCGTGCGGGAAGCTCTCGAGCAGACGGCGAGCCTCACCGGGAACGCATTCTCGTTCGGCGCCGTCGAAGCTTTCACCTACAGCAGCGGCATCAGCGACTTCAACCCCTTCATCGCATCTGTGGCCGGACATCTCAATGTCGCCGGGGTCTACAACATCGATCCGGCTCACGCCACGTCCGCCAACCGGCCGGCGAGCGCGTTCGCCCGACAGTATCTGAGCGGAATGACAGGCGGCCCGCGCCCGTTGTTCGAATACATGCCGCTACAGCGGTGGAAGAATGACCCGTTCTACTACCAACACAAGACCGCCGGGACGTTCCAGTACCTGCACAACTTCACCATGCCGGGCTATACGCTGTACCTCGGAATCCAGACATCCTGAGCAGCCCGCGCTCCCCGATACCGCGCCGCGCAAGCGGCGAGGTCACTTCGGCGTACGTCGGGAGGGGCTGGCTGGCCTGCCGATGATCGCCCACATTCCCGGGCGCACGGCCAAACACCGGATGGAAGAGTGTCCGACTTTCTGATCGCCCGCTCGTTGATGGCCCTCTCGCTGGGCTTTCACATCATATTCGCGGTGATCGGCATGGGAATGCCCGTCCTCATGACGATCGCCGAGTGGCGGTGGCTGCGGGACCGCGACCCCGTTCACCTCGACCTCGCCAGACGCTGGGCCCGCGGCACCGCCATCCTCTTCGCCGTCGGCGCCGCCTCCGGTACCGTCCTGTCCTTCGAGCTCGGCCTGCTCTGGCCCCGCTTCATGGAATTCGCCGGCGGCATCATCGGCATGCCGTTCTCGCTCGAGGGCTTCGCCTTCTTCACCGAAGCCATCTTCCTCGGCCTCTACCTCTACGGCTGGGACCGGCTCTCGCCGCGCACGCACTGGCTCTCGGGCGCGGTCGTCGCGCTGAGCGGCGTCGCTTCCGCCATCTTCGTCGTGATGGCGAACGCGTGGATGAACGCGCCCACCGGCTTCACGCTCGTCGGTGGCGAGGTCACCGCGGTCGACCCGATCGCCGCCATGGGCAACCCGGCTTCGTTCCAGCAGATCACGCACATGGTGCTCGCCGCGTACACCGCCACCGGCTTCGCCGTCGCCAGCGTGCACGCTTTCTTCCTGCTCCGCGACCGTTCCAGCCGGTTTCACCGCGCCGCCCTCGCCATCGCGCTCACGCTCGGCATGATCGCCGCGCCGCTCCAACTGCTCTCCGGCGACCGCCTCGCCAAGATGACGGCGCGCCAGCAGCCCGCGAAGTTTGCCGCGCTCGAGTCGCACTACACGACCGAGGCCGGCGCGCCCCTGATCGTCGGCGGCATCCCTGATGACCAGGCGATGCACACCCGCTTCGCGATCCGCATCCCGCGCATGCTCTCCTTCCTCGCGCACGGCGACTTCGGCGCCGAGGTCACCGGCCTCGAGGCCTTCCCCCGCGAGGACTGGCCGAACACACGCATCGTACACTGGGCCTTCGACCTCATGGTCGCATGCGGCATGGCGCTCCTCGCCCTCAGCGCGTGGGGCGCGTGGCGACGCGTCCGGAAGAAACCGCTCGCCGACAGCCGGCTCCTGCTCCGCGTCCTAGTCCTCGCCGGCCCGCTCGGCTTCATCGCCATCGAGACCGGCTGGGTCGTCACCGAGGTCGGACGACAACCCTGGATCATCCAGGGCATCATGCGCACCCGCGAAGCCGTCACTCCCATGACCGGCCTCGTCTGGCCCTTCGCCGTTTTCACCGCGCTCTACGTCCTGCTCGCCGGCATCCTCGTCGTCGTGCTCCGGCGCCAATTCATCGAGACCGCGCCCTCCGCCGGGGAGGCCGCATGATCTCCATGGAAACCGTCATCGGCGCCGTCATCCTCGTCGCCCTCGTCGCCTACGGACTCGGCGCGGGCGCCGACTTCGGCGGCGGCATGTGGGATCTGCTCGCCTCCGGACCCCGCGCCGAACGACAGCGGGAAGCGATCGAGGACGCCATCGGCCCAATCTGGGAGGCCAACCACGTCTGGCTCATCCTGGCCATCGTCCTCGTCTTCAGCGCCTTCCCGCCCGCGTTCGCCGCCATCATGACCGCGCTCAACATCCCCATGACCCTCGTCCTCATCGGGATCGTGCTTCGCGCCGCCGCCTTCGTCTTCCGCAAGTACGACGTCCACTCCGATGTCGTCCACCGACGGTGGAGCACCGTCTTCGGCGTCGCCAGCTTCCTCACACCCCTCCTCCTCGGTCTCTGCCTCGGCGCCCTCGGGTCCGGCGACATCCGCTGGCAGGACGGCCACGTCACTTCCGGCTTCTTCGCCGGCTGGACCACGCCCTTCGCCATCAGCTGCGGTCTCTTCGCACAGGGACTCTTCGCTTTCCTCGCCGCCACCTACCTCGCCGTCGACACCGCTCGCGACCCCGATCTCCAGGACGACTTCCGGACGCGCGCCCTCTTCTCCGGACTCTCCCTCGCGCCCGCCGCCGCACTCGTCTTCTTCCTCTCCATCCGCGGCGCGCCCGCGATCCACGAGGGCCTTACCAACTGGTGGGCACCCATCCTCCTCGCCGCCACCAGCTTCTGCGCCATCGGCGCCCTGCTCGCCCTCCGCCGGCGCGCGTTCCTCGCAGCCCGCACCCTCGCCATCGGCCAGGTCGCCCTGATCCTGCTCGGCTGGGGCCTGGCCCAGTACCCGCATCTCGTGATACCGGATGTGACATTGACGAACGCCGCGACCGCGGCCGCGACGCTACGGCTGCTGGCGATCGCGCTGCTGGCCGGGTCGGTACTGCTGGTACCGGCGCTCTGGTACCTGTTCCGGGTGTTCAAAGGGGACTCGGGTGGCGGGAGCGGAGGCGGAGGCGTTTGAGGGGGCGGGCGCGTGTGCGGCGGGCGCGGGAATACGCCCGCCGTCCCCGCTCCCGCCGCCCCCGCTCCCGGTCCCGCAAACGCCTCCGCCTCCGCTCCCGCCTCCCGAATCCGTTGACAACTCCGGCGGCGCGGACCTACCGTGGACCATCCAACCGATGCGGGCCCAGAGACCTTCCGACCCCCCCGACCCCGGAGGCGCGTAATGAATTCACGTCCAGGAATCCTGTTGGTGACGGCAGCGATGCTCGCGGCGTGCAGCCCGGACACGGGCGAGCAGGCGGAGAGCATGCCGGCCGCCGAATCGACGGACATGGCGAGCGCCGAGGCGGCGATCGACCAGGTCCGGACGGACTACATGGCGGATTTCAACAACCACGATGCGGCGGGCGTGGCGTCGATGTTCGCGGATTCGGCCGTGGTGCTGGCGGCGAACGGTGACGTTCAGGAAGGGCGGGAAGCGATCCAGGCGGCCCTGACCGAGCAGATGGCGGGCTCGCCGATGGGGCAGGTCGAGAAGGGCGAGATGATGGTGTTCGGCGACGCTGCCGTGGATCGCGGCACGTACACGGTGAACTCGACGACGCCGGACGGCGCGGCGATGAGCGTGTCGGGCAGCTACATGACGGTGCTGGGGCAGACGGACGGCGCGTGGAAGATCGAGGCGTTGATCACGAACCTCAACGCGCCGCCGCCGGAAGGCTACCCGATGGTCGACGAGTCGATGACGGAGCCGCCGCCCGAGAACGGCACGATGACGGCCCTGGCGAACGCGTACATGGCGGCGTACAACGCGGGCGATGCGGCGGCGGTGGCTGCGCTGTACACGGGTGACGCGGTGATGGCGTTCTCGAGCCAGCCGGCGGCGAAGGGCACGGCGGCGATCGAGGCATCGACGGCCACCGGTCTGGCGGAGGGGTCGCCGAAGCTGGAGCTCCACGACGTGTACACGCAGTCGTTGAGTGCCGACTATGCGGTGGATTCGGGCTGGTACACGGTGACGGCGACGACGCCGGACGGCGAGGTGCACAACGGGGGCACGTACGTTCTGCTGTGCCGGCAGCAGGCGGACGGCAGCTGGAAGATCCAGTGGGGCGTGGTGAACGGGCATCCCGTGGCCATGTAGGTAGGATCCGGCCGACCGGGCGTCGGCCGGTCGCCCGGAGAGCCCCGCGGCGTCTGTCGCGGGGCTCTTCGCATTGGGGGTGAGCGTCCCCGCTTCAGCTGCGGCCGGCGGACGCTGCGACGCGGAGCGCGGCGGGCAGGACCTCGAGGCGGACATCTGGAGTGGCGGCGTAGACGTCACCATCGATCTCGAAGCGGATGGGCGTGGGACAACGGATGCGGAACGCGGTGGCGCTCCGCATCTCGACCTGGTCCAGGCCCTCGTGGCGTCCCTTGCCCGCGCGGTCGAAGAGGCGGAGCCGGGTGAGCGGCTTCGCATCGCGGATGAAGCAGGCGTGGATGAGGCCGTCCTCGACGGTGGCGCGGGGCGCGATGGGGAATCCGCCGCCGAAGAAGCGGCCGTTGCTGATGGTGAGCATGAGGCCGTGCCCGGCGGATTCGGTGCCGTCGTCGCTCTCGAGCGAGACATCGAATCCGGGGAAGCGGAAGAGCTGCATCAGCGCGGTCGTCTTGTAGAGGAGCGCGCCGCGGAGGAAACGGGCGCCCTTCGCCGCATCGACAACGGCGACGTCGAAGCCGAGCCCGACGACGTTCAGGAAATGGCGACCTTCGACCGGCGGCCGGGCGTGTTCGTCATGGGTGAGTGAGCCGAGCACACGGCCCACGTCGATGGTGCGGGTCCGGCCGTGGACGAGGTTCCGGACGGCGGCCTCGAGGTCGTCGCCGGGGACGTCGATGTTGCGGCCGAAGTCGTTGCCGGTGCCGCTGGGCAGGATGGCGAAGCGGACATCGGTGCGGCCGCGTTCGAGGATCCGATCGGCGACGTGGCTCCAGGTCCCGTCCCCGCCGACCGCGACGATCGTGTCGAACGGGCCGTCGAGCGCCTGATCCGTGAGGCGGACCTCGTCGCCTGCGTGATCCGTGGCGGCGCCCTGCCAGCCGGGGACGTGGCGGTCGAGCAGCTCACGGTAGCGCGGGATGCGGCGGGCGCCCCGACCTCGTCCGGAGGCCGGATTGAAGATGACGAACGTGCGGCCCGGGTCAGGCGTCATGGCGCGCGGCGCGGCTCAGCGGACCGGGCTCCTGCGCCGCGCGTCGCGGCTCAGAGGCGCTCGATCTCCTCGAAGACCTGCCGTCCGGCCTGGTACCATTCTTCACGGAACGGATAGGAGTTGACCTCGGACAGCGTGAGGTCGGCCGTGAGCGGGTGCTCGTGGAGGATCAGCTCGCCCGTTTCCTCCTCGTGCTGCGAGTGCGGCCCGCCCATCTGGATGTTGACCTTGTAGCGGTCGTCCCCGTCCGTGGTGAAGCAGTGGTAGGGGAAATTGGCGGCGCCGAACTCGTGCTCGGTGACGGTCATCGCGAGGACGGGCGCACCCTCGTCGGAGACCGTCACCTTCATCTGGCCGGGCGACTCGTCGAACGCCAGCTGCACGTCCTTCATGTAGTGCGGGAGCTTCCAGCGCTCGATCGCGTGCTCGCGCGCGGCCTTCGTGCTGGTCCCCAGCATGAACGGGTAGAAGGCGGCGCGGGGCAGCGGCTTGCCGGGCTCGAGGACCGGTGGCGTCACGACCGAGAGCACGATCTCGTCGTAGGGCCCGACCTCGCTGTTCGTGAACCGGAACGCGAGCACCGCCAGGATGCTCCGGTCGTGGTGCAGCTCGAGCGGCTCGAGGTGTGGAGGCAGGATTCTGCGGGCATCGTCCGTGCTCATCTCGAAGAACGCACCAATGCAACAGTCGAATTCGTATGTCGTCAGACGCATGGTCTCATTCGCTGCAGGGAATACGGGGTCGTGCCGGGAGCCGGCCACCGCGCCAGTCTCACTCAATGATGCCGTTGCGCTCGAGAACGCGGACAATGATCGCCGCGCCCTCTTCCAGGTCCTCGCGGGTGTGCGCCGCGGAGATCGACATCCGGAACCGTGACTTGTGCTTGCCGACCGCCGGGTACTTCACCGGATTGATGAACACGCCCTCGCGGAACAGCTGCTCGCCGATATCGAAGACGCGCGCATTGTCGCGGATCATGATCGGGATCACCTGCGACGCCGAGTCGCCGACATCGACGCCGGCGGAACGGAGCCGCTGCTGCATGAACTCGACGTTGTCCCACAGCTTCTTCCGGAGTTCGGGCTCCTTCTCGGCCAGGTCGAGCGCGGCGATGAGACCGGCCGTCACCGTAGGCGCGAGGGCGCAGGAGAAGAAGCGAGAGCGCGAGAAGCCGCGCAGGTAGTCGATCAGCTGCCTCGATCCGGCGACGAACCCGCCCTGCCCGCCGAGGCTCTTCGAGAACGTGCCGATGTGGATGTCGATCTCGTCGTCCACGCCGAAGTGTTCGGCCACGCCACGGCCGTTCTTCCCGAAGATGAACGTCGAATGGGCCTCGTCGATCATGACGCGCGCGCCGTACTCGCGCGCCACCTCGAGGATCTCGGGCAGCGGCGGCAGGTCGCCATCCATCGAGTAGACGCCTTCGACGATGACCAGCTTCTTGCCGGCGAAGTTGCGAAGCCGCCGCGCCAGGTCGTCGGGCCGGTTGTGGCGGAAGAAGTGGCTCTTCGCCTTCGAGAGGATGATGCCGTCGACGACTGAGGCGTGTGCGTACTGGTCGGCTACGATCAGGTCGCCGGAGCGCATGAGGCCCGCGATCACCCCGAGGTTGGCGGCGAAGCCGGTCGGGAAGATGAGGGCGGCCTCCTTGCCCTTGAACCGGGCGACCCGGTCGGCGAGGTCACGGAGCAGCGCAGTGGTCCCGGACAGGATCGGCGAGCCGGATGACCCGGCGCCGTAGATGTCGACCGCGTCCTTGATCGCCTGCTTGACCTCGGGCCGGTAGGACAGGCCCAGGTAGTTGTAGGAAGCGAAGTTGACGAGGTTCTTGCGGATCTCGCCGGTCTTGGTGTCCTCGACGTCCACCCGGGTGGACGGTGCCGAGTGGAGCGGCAGCTCGTACTGGTAGTATCCCCGGGGCTTGACCTGCCCCCACCAGTTCTCGAACGGCTCGAGGACCCCGAACGCGTCGTCGCCCGATGTGAAGTAGAAATTGGTATAATCATACTCCATCGGGTCGACCCGGGCGGGGACCATATCGGTCCCGTCGGGATCGACAAGTTCGGTCGGCTCGGTACGCAGTGCTTCGCTCAAGGCTCTGTCCGATGCTTGAGGTGCCGCGAGATCACGGGTAAGATTCTCCGGACTCGCTGTTCCGGCTCGCCGGCGAATGCGGAGCGTTTCCGCTGCCAGCGGCGAACCGTGAAAATACGAGGAATGCTCGGGTGCGCTATCCCGAAGGTCGGGCGGCGCTCCCATCGCCGGACCCGCGCCGCCCATGGCCACGGCGCCGCCAGGAGGTCCCGGCAGCGGCCGCGCGGTCAATGAATACCCGACTGCCGGCTCCGAAGCAACGCCGTTCGGGGTCCGGCCGCACACGGCGGAGGATGCACAGGACGTGATCGGACAGGACCGGAATCGGAGCACGATGAAGCCGGGCCCCCTCGCCGGCATGGTCGCGTCGCCCGACGACCCGCGGCTGCAGGGGGTCGTCGAGGCGCTCTGTGCCGCCGGACGCGGGCAGGTGCGCGCCATCCTGCTCTACGGCTCCCACGTCCAGGCCAGCGAGCCCGACCGCTTCAGCGCCTACGACCTGATCGTCGTCATCGACGGCTACCGCGACTTCTACGACGGCCTGGCCGCTGCCGGCCGCATGCGCCGGCCGCCCGGCCTCATGACCGCATGGTCCAACGTCCTGCTGCCCACCTCCGTATCCTTCGATCCGGGCCGGCCCGACGAGGCCGTCGGCAAGTGCCAGGTCGTGAGCCGGGTCCACCTCGGACAGGCCCTCGGACCGCACTCGAAGGACCATTTCCTGAAAGGCCGCACGGTCCAGCGCCTGGCCCTCGTCTGGACCCGGGGCGAGGCCGAGGCCGGCGACGTCCTCGAGGCGCTACGCCAGGCCCGCGTCGACGCCATCCGCTGGGTCAGGCCCTACCTGCCCGGCCCCTTTACGCCCGCGGACTTCGGCGAGATGATGCTCCGCGTATCCTACGCCGCCGAGATCCGGCCGGAATCGAGCGCCCGCGTGAGCGAGGTCTTCGAGGCCCAACGCGCGACCCTCGTCGCCATCGCCAACGAGGCGATCGCCGCCGGCATCTCACGCGGCGACATCGTCGAGCGCGACGGCGCCTGGGCATGGCGCCGACCGCCCGGCTTCTGGGCCCGCGCCGCGACCGCCGGCTACTTCACCCGCTCCAAGGCCCGCGCCACGCTCCGCTGGGGCAAGCACATCGCGACCTTCGAGGATTGGCCCTTCTACATCGTCCGCAAGCTCGAACGACGCGCGGGTCTCAGCGTCGAGGTCACCGAGCGCGAGAAACGCTGGCCCTTCGTCTTCCTCTGGCCCAAACTCTTCGTCGTGCTCCGCGAGCTCCGTCGCATCCGCCATTCCAGCGACCCGACGGGGGGCGCGTCCTCCGCATGAGAACCGACCTGGCGATCGTCTCCATCGGACTCGCCGTCGCCTTCGCCAGTATGCCCGTCTACGCCATCACCGGCGCACGGCGCGCCCGCGACCCGCTCGAGTCCGCCAGCCGTGGAACCTTCGTGCTCGGACCCTTCGTCCGCTCCTGGTTCTACTGGTTCATCGCGCCCGTCGTGAAGACATCGCTCGCGCTCGGACTCACCCCCCTCTTCTTCAACCTGCTCGGCGTCGCCTTCGGCATCGCCGCCGGCTTCGCCTTCGCGTACGACCGCCCCGTGCTCGGTGGCTGGGGGATTCTGCTCGGCGGCGTCGCCGACATCATGGACGGCCGTATCGCCCGCGCCCGCGACCTCGCGTCCCCGCGCGGCGCCTTCATCGACTCCACCCTCGACCGCTTCGCCGAGGTCGGCGCCTTCGTCGGCCTCGCCGTCTTCTTCCGCCACTCGCCGTTCCTCATCGTGCTCGTCGCCCTCGCTCTCGGCGGCTCGCTCCTCGTCAGCTACACCCGCGCCCGCGGCGAAAGTCAGGGCGTCCTCTGCAACAAGGGCATCATGCAGCGCGCCGAACGCCTGCTCCTCCTCGGGTTCGGCGCCATCTTCGATCCCACCGTGTCCGGTCTCCTGCGACGTCCGCCCGGCACACTCCTCGGCGTCGTCGTCACCCTCGTCGCCCTCGGCACCGTCGCAACCGCCGTCTACCGCACCGTCTGGATCGCGGGCAGGCTGCCCGACCGCGGCCACTGACAGGACCCGCACGCCCGGCGGAAGGCCGGGCGTGCGGCGGCGACGGCCAGGGTTGCCCGCCGGAAACCGGCCATTTTCCGTCCCACGCGACACCGCGGAGCGACTCTCCCTGCTCCTGGAGCGGTCTGAATGACCCCGGCCGACTCCGTACCCGCCGTCGGTTACACTTCGCCCGCGCGTGGAGCAGGAGGAAGCACACCGGCACGCCTCCGGAACGCGCGTGGTGTCGCTTTGCCCGTGCTCTCGTGGGCAGGGCACCGACCGCGGCGGCAGAGGACCGCAAACCCTACTTGGTTGTAGGATTTTTCCCAGGCAGATTGCGGAACCTTCCCGACGCGGGTGGGGGGCTCAATTCCGATCTTGAGGTAGCAATTTGGCGGCGCCGGGTGCGCCGGGGTTCAGGGAGGAAGAGAGAGATGACGAGGAAGAATGTGGTTGTCGCGATCGCGGCGGTGTGCGTGGCGGGGGTCGGGGCGTACGGGTTCGCGGGGAACGACGCACCGGCGGTGGAGCGAGTGGATTTCGGGGTGACGCAGCGCGCGACGGAGCCGGCGTGGGCTGCGGAGCTGACGTCAACGTCGAAGGCGGCGGTGAAGGAGTTCCGGATCCCGGTGAAGCATGAGCGGATCGAGATCGCGGATGGTGTGATGTACGACGGCTGGACATTCGGCGGTACGGTGCCGGGTCCGGTTCTGCGTGTGCGCCAGGGCGACCGGGTCCGGATCACGCTGGTGAACGAGTCGAACATGCCGCATTCGATCGATCTGCACGCGGCGCGGGTGGCGATGGACGATGCGTTCCGGACGATCGGCCCGGGCGAGGAGACGTCGTTCGAGTTCGAGGCGACGGAGCCGGGCGCGTTCATGGTGCACTGCGGGACGCCGCCGGTGCTGATGCACATCATGCAGGGGATGTACATGGCGATCATCGTGGAGCCGCGTGGCGGCTGGGGCACGAAGGCGGACCGCGAGTTCGTGCTGGTGCAGAGCGAGTTCTACGCGAAGGATGGGCCGGACGGCGCGGAGGGCCCGGACTGGCAGGCGGCGACGTCGAAGCAGCCGAGCTGGGTGGTGTTCAACGGGCGGGCGTTCCAGTACAAGGCGAACCCGCTGGAGGTGAAGGCGGGCGAGCGGGTGCGGTTCTTCGTGGTGAACGCCGGCCCGAACCTGACGAGCGACTTCCACATCGTGGGGACGATCTTCGACCGGGTGTACCCGGACGGTGATCCGGCGCACGCCCTGAACGGGGTGCAGACGTGGCTGATCCCGGCGGGTGGTGGTGCGGTTTTCGAGACGACGTTCGGCCCGGGCACGTACGCGTTCGTGACGCATTCGTTCGCGGATGCGGAGAAGGGCGCGGTCGGTCTGGTGCATGCGAGCAGCGCGGTGGTGGCGGACGCGGCGAACTGATGAAGACGGGGCCGCGGTGGAGCGGTGTCGCTCCCCGTCACCCCGCGCGGAGGGCGACCGATGTGGCGGTTCCTGACACAGACGGGTGAGTATGCGCTGCGAGCGACGATCCACATGGCGTCGCGGCCGGAAGCGCAGCGGGTGAGCGCGAGCGAGATGGCACGGGACCTGGTCATCCCCGAGAAGTACCTGGCCCGTGTGCTCGCCGCGCTCGCCCGGGCTGGCGTGCTGGAGTCTTCGCGCGGCGTGAAGGGCGGGTTCCGGCTGGCCCGTCCGGCCGAGGCGATCCGGCTCGCGGAAGTGATCGAGCCGTTCGAGACGGTGCTGGAGCATCCGCAGTGCCTGACGCGGCCGGGGCGGTGCAACCCGGCGGAGCCGTGCCGGGCGCACGGGCTGTGGACGGAGGCAACGGGAGACGTTGCGGCCTTCTTCCGCGACACGACGCTGGCGGCCCTCGCCGGCTGAAGCACACCCGTCCGGGGCCGCCCGGGCATCCTCCCAACGTTCCGCCGGTCCGGTCCGTCCCCCTATCCGGGGTCCAATGCCGCGGCGCCGGTGGCCCCTGCGCCGGCGAATGCGCATCTTGACGCGGCATTCCGAGGGACCCGAACCCCGACAGACCCGATCCGGAGGGAACACCATGAGGCACAGCCGTCACGCGATCCAGGCGGCCTCGCTCGCGCTGATGTGGGCGGCATCGGCGTCCGCGCAGACCGCACCGCAGCTGGACTCGACCTGGCTCGCCGGATTCGCCTGGCGCTCGATCGGCCCGGCCAACACCATGGGCCGCGTCACGGACATCGAAGGCCTGCCGAGCCCGTCGAAGACGTTCTACTTCGCGGCGGTTGCGGGCGGCATCTGGAAGACGACGAACAACGGGACGACCTTCCGTCCGTTGTTCCAGCATGAGCGGGTCGCTGCGATGGGCGATCTGGCGATCGCGCCGAGCGACACGCTGCAGATCTGGGCGGGGACGGGCGAGGAGGACGCGCGCAACTCGATTTCACCGGGCCACGGCATCTACAAGTCCACCGATGGCGGGCTGACGTGGACGCTGATGGGCCTGGAGAAGACGGAGCACATCGCGCGCATCGTCGTGCACCCGACGAACCCGGACATCGTCTGGGTGGCGGCCTCGGGCGCCATGTGGCGCACCAACCCGGAGCGCGGGCTCTACAAGACGACGGACGGCGGGAAGACCTGGCGTCTGGTGAAGTTCGTCAGTGACAAGGCCGGCTTCATCGACGTGGCCATCGATCCCAGCAACCCGAACGTGCTGTGGGCCTCGAGCTGGGAGCGGATCCGCGGCCCCTACTTCCTCGACAGCGGCGGTCCGGGCAGCGCGCTCTGGAAGAGCACGGACGCGGGCGAGACGTGGACGAAGGTGACGGGCGGCGGCTTGCCGACGACCATGCTGGGCCGGATCGACATCGCCATTTCGCTCAGCCAGCCGCGGACGATGTACGCGGAAATCGAGGCGGAGGCGCAGGGCGACTCGACGATGACGGGGCTCTACCGCTCGCAGGACGGCGGCCAGACGTGGACGCACATGAACACGACGGACTCGCGCCCGTTCTACTACTCGCAGGTGCGGGTCGATCCGCAGGACCCGGACCGCGTCTACTTCTCGTCGTTCAGCTTCAGCGAGGATGGCGGGAAGACGGTGCGGGGCGCGGCGCAGGGCGTGCACGTGGATCATCACGCGCAGTGGATCGACCCGAAGGACCCGGACCGTTTCGTGACCGGCAATGACGGCGGCATCGCGATCACGTTCGATCGGGGCGGCAACTACATCTACCCGAACGTCGTGCCGATCAGCCAGTTCTACGCGGTCAGCTACGACATGGGCGTGCCCTACCGCGTGTGCGGCGGGCTGCAGGACAACTACAGCTGGTGCGGCCCGAGCCGGAAGGACGGCGGCGCCATCACCAACCACGACTGGTTCAGCGTGAGCGGCGGCGATGGCTTCGTGACCGCACAGGACCCGCGCGACCCGAACATCATCTACTCGGAGTCGCAGGGCGGGAACATGGGCCGGCTGAACTACGCGACGGGCGAGCGGATCAGCCTGCAGAAGCCGAACTGGCGCGACCCGTACCGCATGTGGCAGGACTCGATCGCGCTGCTCTGGCCCGACACGACGGTGCGGCCTTCCAATGACGTGCGACGTCGCGTAGCGGAGTTCCGGCGCCGGGCGACGGCCGACTCGGCCGCGCTCCAGCTGCGCTGGAACTGGAACACGCCGTTCTTCCTCTCGCCGCACAATCCGGACGTGTTCTACGCCGGCTCGAACCGTGTGCTCAAGTCGACGAAGCGAGGCGACGACCTGGAGCCGATCTCGCCGGACCTCTCCCGGCAGGACACGATGATGATCCGGGTCAGCACGCAGACGACGGGCGGGATCACGCGGGACGTGACCGGCGCGGAGACGTTCGCGACGATCGTGTCGCTGGCGGAGTCGCCCGTGAAGCGCGGCATGCTGTTCGCCGGCACCGACGACGGCAACGTCTGGATCTCACCGGATGACGGCGGCACATGGAACGACATCACGGCGCGCTTCGCGGGCAAGGTGCCGGACGGCACCTATGTCACGCGGATCGAGCCGTCGCGCGTGAGCGCGGACCGGTTCTACGTGACGTTCGACAACCACCGTCGCGGCGACTTCATGCCGTACGTGTTCGCGACGGATGACGGCGGGCAGACCTTCCGCTCGATCGCCAGCAACCTGCCGACGGGCGCGCCGGACTACGTGCACGTGGTGCGCGAGGACCCGGTCAACCCGGACCTGCTGTACCTGGGCACGGACGTCGGCGTGTACGTCTCGTTCAACCGCGGCGGCAGCTGGCAGAAGTTCATGAGCGGGCTGCCGACCGTGCCGGTGCGCGACCTCAAGATCCACCCGCGTGACCGCGAGCTGATCGCGGCGACGCACGGCCGCTCGTTCTGGATCGTGGACGTGGCGCCGTTGCAGCAGATGAACGCGAACGTGCTGGCCTCGAACGCCTTCTTGTTCGAGCCCTCGCCCGCATTCCACTTCGGCACCCCGCCGACCGGCGGCGAGTTCACCGCGCAGCTCTATTTCGAGGCGCAGCAGCCTGGCGGCGGCGCGGAGATCCGCTACTGGCTGGGTTCCGCACAGTCCGGCCAGGTCCGCATCGCGATCCTGGACAGCCGCGGCGACACGGTGCAGACAGTGAACGGGTCCGGAGCAAAGGGCCTGAACCGGGCCGTGTGGAACCTGCGCGGCAACGCGGAGGAGCTCCCGCTCTCGCCGTCCGAGAAGCGGGACAGCATCAATACCGAGCGGCGCCTCGCGCAGGTGACGGACTCGCTGGTGAAAGCGGGTACGGCGAAGGCCGACGTCGATCGTGCGGTCGAACAGTTGCGTGGCGCGGGTAGCGCTGCGTTCGGCGGCCGCGGTGGCCGCGGCGGAGGCCAGGCGCAGGCGACGCAGTGGGTGGAACGGCCGGCCGAGGGCGCGGCCGGCGGCGGCCGCGGCGGGTTCGGTGGAGGCAGGGCCGGCGGCGCGCCGAACCTGAGTCAGCAGATCATGCAGCTGGTGCGCGGTGAGTCCGGCGGCGGCCGCGGCCGCGGGTTCGGCGGTGGTGGCCTGTTCCCGCGCCGGAACGCGGGCCCGGCCCCGATGGCGGCGCCCGGCGTGTACACGATCAGCATGACCGTCGGCGGGCAGACGCTGACGCAGAAGCTGACGGTCCGGAACGCGGACAGCGCGCCGACGCGCTAGCCGGCGCGGACCCGAATGACGACGGGACCCCGGGGCGGTGCTCCGGGGTCCCGTTCGTCGTCACGCGGCCCGGCGATCGCCACACGGCCCGCATCGCGCTGTTATACGCTGCCGGCTCCCGCTGGGGTACGCGTGTCCATCACGTCCCGTCATCGAAGTAGACGATGGCAAAGATCTCGGGTGCATAATAGGTGATCTTCTCCGCCTCGGGGACGAGGGTCACCAGGCCCAGAGTCTCAAGGGATTTGAGATCGCTTCGTGCTGTGGGGTAGGTAACTCCAAACTTGTCTCGTACCGTTGTGACGGCCAGCACGGGCTGCACAAAGAGGTCGTCCACGATCGAGGATAGGCGTACACTTCCACCGGCTTCGCTGATCACGTCGTGGAATCTGCGGTGAGCGGTGATGAGGCGATCGCAGCGACGCAGGGTGTCGAGCGATTGTTCGATGACACCCGCGAGACAGAACGCGATCCAGTCGCTCCACGCACCGTGCGTACTTACTCTGAAAAGCCGGTCGATATACTCATCCTTGTTTCGGTCGAAATAGGCGCTCATGTACAGCCATTGATTCGAGAGACCGCACCAGTCTTCTACGGTCAGGGAGAGGAGCAGCCGGCCCACGCGTCCATTCCCGTCCATGAATGGATGGATAGCCTCGAACTGGTAGTGGGCCAGGAAGGCTTCGACGAGTGGATCATAGCGTCGCTCGGCATGAAGGTACTTCTCGAATGAGTCGAGCAATCCGGGGAGATGCTGTGGCGGTGGCGGTACGAAACGAGCTGGGCGTCCGATCTGATTCTGCGTGCGACGAAAGTGCCCGGGATTCTGGTCTGACCCGCGTACCCCTGCCAGCAACTCTTCGTGGAGGTCCTTGATGAGTCGGAGGGAAAGAGGCAGTGAGTCACCGCGGAGCCGGTGCATGCGAAGGGCTCGTCCGTAGTTCGCGACTTCCCGGAATGCGTTGAGGCGATCTTTCGAGGCCTGCGGCAGGTCCGGGTCCAGTTCGAAGAGCATTTGCTCGTGCGGGTCGGTGATGGTTCCTTCGAGACTTGACGATTTCTGCGCTTCGCGGTTCTGGAGCGGTCGAAGAAGGAGTTCCGGGTTCGGGAGGTGTTTTCCGGTGCCGTCGAGCGTTGCCAGCGCTTTGTGGGCTTCGAGCAAAATGGGCCAGAGATCTTCCGGCCACGGCCAATCAGGCGGCAGGTCATCGGGCAGGAAAGCATGGCTGACCCCAGGGCCATCGACCGCTATCACCTTGCCCGTCCTCGCCTCGCCAAATGATTCTGGTTTCATGCGTTACGGGATGGGTAAAGGGCGTTTGAACGGCCGACCACGCCATTAAAATATTTGGCGCGATATTTTAACACAAGGGACGGGGAGTTCAGCGGATTTTACCCACGTTCCCGAAGATCACCAGACTTTGGTCTTCTGAAGCCAGGAGCCGGTTTCAGATAACGTTCGACGGTTCATGACGCCCCGAGAGCTCACCGTCAGGTGAGCGAGGGGTGTCCGCCGCCTTTCCCAAGTTGTACCTTTCTGGGCCTGTGCCGGTAGCGGCCGCAGGCCGCGTTACATGAACCCAGTCTGTTATCTGCAGTGGTTCCGCTCCTTCCGGAGGACCTACACACTTCCGGTATACGCTTGTGTCGAATGAGTGGTCATTTGTCGCGGCCGTGTAGGCGATACAACCGAATCTGCTCCACGCCCTGCTCGTCGACCCACCGCCCCAAGATGTAGGCCGGGCCGATGTCGAGGACCTGGAGCCCCGACGGTATTTCGACCTCACCGAGCCACGTGCCTTCGGGATTGAAGACGTTCCACAGGGCCGGAGTTGCTTCTGATGGCCGAAAGCTCTCCACCCACAGGTATCCTTCGGTGTCGACCTCCAAACTTCGGTGCGCCGGCATGAAGGCCGGGTGCTCTGTTCTAGCAAGTTCGCGTTGGATATCCCGTCGCCGGTCCGGGTCCGTCACATCTTTGAGTCGACGGCGCCGGTACTCCTCAACATCTTCCTTGCCAACCGGTCGAGGCTCGGCAGACCAACGGACGATGCCCGCCAAGATCCCGGATCTCGTGAGAATCTGGACCTCATTGGCTGAGCCGGAACCGTAGTAGAAGTACCGGCCAGCGGCGGCCGTCCCCGCCCAACGGTTGAAGGGTGAAGATGGGGACGTCGACGACCCATTCCGCCTGCACATACACCTCATAGTCGGGCAACTCACCTATCGTATCCACGAGCATCCCGTGTGAGTCATATGCAAGGTACAGCGAAGGCTCCCGGATGAATCCTGCACCCCTGGGAGACTGCGGTTGCAACGACCGGATGATGGCTACGAGGGTCCCATCCTCCAGGACGCCAATGACCTGCGGCAGACCGGGTCCGCCGGGTTGGAGCAAGGCTGACCGGACGAAATCACCTTCTGGGGTAAAGATCGACAGCCGACTCTGCACCCAGTCCATGGCGAGCAGTGAATCGCCCGGGAACCGGTGGAGCGATTCCAACTGCCCGAACTCGCCAGGCCCCTGTCCCTGACCACCGACTCGTGTTAGGAACGTCCCGGATGGGTCGAAGAACCGAAGCTCGTGAGTGCCCATACTCGCGACGACGATGTCTCCCGAGGCCGTCCGTACCGCGCCGCGGACACGATATAACTCATACTCTGGGCCCGATCCCTGAGCTCCGATGATCAGTGCAGGAACGGAATCGACACGCCACTGAGTTGCCGCTGTCCACGCCGGGCCGCGATTTTCAACGATGCGGACCCCTGAGCTATCCCGGACCGCAGTTGCGCGCTGAAGCGCGACGTCTCCTCCGCAGCCCAGGGCAAGAGCTCCGATAAGAACCAAAGATCTGCTATTCATGCGACAAGGAACCATTGCAGATA
>CAWAYJ010000020.1:0-109820 GCA_963786235.1 uncultured Gemmatimonadales bacterium | reverse complement strand
GATACAGCGCGGGCCACCGACCTTTACCGAAACTCGTTTGCGGTTTTGTCTTTCGGGTAGGCTGTCTAGGGGAGAGAGGGTCGGCGACCCCAGCGGTTTCGTTTGGTGAGATTCAGGAGCGCGGCCATATTCCTGTTCGCAATCTCGACGGTGCGACGCTCGCAGGGCCCGCTTTCCCGCCCGTGAACGGGTGATGCGGCGATGCTGCGGATCGACTTCGCCCCACTGGAATCGGGCCAGCCATTCCAGATGATGTCCGTGACGGAGCGGGACCGGTTGCCAGCCATCCAACGCGAGCGCGCGCTCGAACGCATCCAGCCGACGCTCGAAGTCGGCGCGGGATTCGATATCAGGCCGATAGACGGGCGGTTGAGGATCGAGCGGGTGGATGCCTTCGACCTGGAGCGGCTTCCAGCCGTCGGCGTCCGGGTTGTCGGCCCACCATTGCACCGTGTCCAGCGCAGCGTATAACGCCCAGTCATCCCATAGTCCGAACGAGTCTCCCCACGCGAGCAGAGCGGCAAACTCGTCTTGCACACGCCAAGTCGGCGAACGCCGGCAGCACATCGCTCGCGCAGCGTCTCAAGCACTTCCTCGAAGAGCGTCGCGTAGACGGCGAGGAATCGGTGTTGCAGCGCCGGGTTGTTGATGCCGCGGACGCCATCTTCAACGTCGTCCTCGTGCGCGTCATCTTCCCAGAACGGGAACCAGAAACCGGGGCCGCTCATGCGACCGCCTTCGCCACGAACGCACCCCAAGCGCGGAGCGCGTCGCGCTTCTCGGAGAGCAGGTACCGCTCCGGCGTCTCCCGTGTAGCGCGCGAATCCCAAGGACGCTTCGCGGTGACCGAGCACGGCGTCGGCGACGTGCGGCGCCACGCCCAGGCCCGCAGGATCGCGCTTGTCGGCCGGTTTCCGCGCCCGGGTGGCGTGCGTGCGGAACGTCGTGCGGAAGTCGTGCACGGTCCAGTTCGGCAGCTCGGTCCGCTCCCGGATCCGCTGCAGCGCCTTGTTCGGCGTCATGGCGTGCGGGGTGCCACGGCCCGGGAAGACGTACTCGCCCTTGCCCGACAGCGTGCGCATCGCCTCGATTACGTCTCGCGCCTCGCCGGACAGCGGGACCAGATGGGGGCGCTTGCCCTTGAAGGCGATTGCCGGGATGTGCCATACGTCGGCGTCGTCGATGTCCGACCAGCGGAGCGCACACACACTACCCGACCCGTTGCGCGGTGAGCAGCGCGAGCCGGAAGATGCCCCGCGTGACGGGCGTCTCCCATTCCGTCGCCTTCCACACGGTCTTGATCTCGGTCCGGCGTCAGGAAGCGGTCGCGACCGCCTTCGGCCAGGGGGTCGAGCAGGGCCGCAGGATTCGCTTCAACGCCCGGGAAGCCGCGCCGGATGCCCACGTTGAACACCATCTTGATCGTCGCCAGCACGCGGTTCCGCATGACCGTGGCGCCCCGCTCCTCGATCCGGTCGAGCAGCAGCACCACGTCGCGCCGACCGATGGACGCCGCCGGCCGCGAGCCCCACACCGGGATCAGTTCGGTGTTGATGATCCGGGTCCGCTCCGTGCGTGTCGCGTCCCGCCAGCCCGCGCCCTTCGCCTTCAGCACCTCATCGGTCAGCGCGCGGAAGGTGGCCTCGTCGCTGCGCAGGACCTTCGCCTCTGCGGCGGGGTCTCCCCCGTCCGACACGACGACGAGCTTGTCCCGGGCCTTCTCCCGCGCCTTCGCGAGCGAGAGCGTGGGGTAGCGGCCGAGCTTGAGCCGCCGGTACCGCCCGGACGCCCGGTAGCGGACCAGCCACGTCTTCGTCCCGCCGCGGCCCACGCGGAGCGCGAGACCGGGCACGAGCACATTGTAGATGTCGAGCTGTGCGCGGTCGGTTCGGGCGGCCTCAACCCCCTTCGCCGTGAGCACTGTTTTCATGGCAGCCGCTCCAATTAGGGTGCATTCTAGGGTGCAAAATCCGCGGTCAAGGACGGAACACGGTGAAACCGCATGGGACTAGGGTAGGCGCAAACTGCCGTGTACGCAAGGGTTAAGCGGGACGGGAAGGAACGGCATGGAACGGTAGGAAGCTACTTGTAAGGCAGGCGCTCTCGACCAACTGAGCTAAGCGCCCCGGTCCGGGCAGTGCGGCCGGGCGGCCGCGCCCGTCAGAGGATGATGCCGAGCGGAATGAGCACGCCGTAACCGAGCACGAGCAGGAGCGGCGCTGCGGTGATCGAGCCCTTCGCCAGCAGCACGTAGCCGGCCGCGATCACGGCGAGGCCGAGCACTATGAGCACGCCGTTGATCGGCGAGAACCGGAGCGAGCCGGTCGGGCGAACTTCCTTCGTGGTGGCTTTGGCCATGGTGGCTGGAAGATGACCCGGGGCGCGGAGGGCGTCAACCGGGTGACGCTGTGCCGCCGGCGTCGGTCGAGTGCGACGTCGCCGCGTCCCCGTCGTCGGGCTCGACGCTGGAACCCGGGAGCGGCACCTCATCGGGACGCTCGAGCCAGTACGCGGGATCGTCGGGCGGCTCCGTCGCTTTCAGGTGTTCAAGTCGTGCGCGGTCGCGGCGGCGGCGGACGGCGACGAGCGCGATGACGAAGACCGCGACGATCGCCCAGATGACCGCGGACTGGGCGGCGAAGACGAGCCAGCCATAGCGCCGTTTCACGACCTTGATCCAGTAGGCCTCGAGTTGTCCAGCGGTCATTCCGTAGGTGGCGCGGATGGCGCGTTCGAAGTCGTGGCCGTCGCGCCAGCGTTGGAGGAAAAGGCCAAAGGCGCGCTGGCCGCCGTTCGTGTACATCCAGGAGACGGCGCTCGCGGAAAGCATGTAGGCGATGCGCGCGTCCGCGGTGCCGCTCGGCCAGTCGAGCGAGAGCGAGTCGAGGGGTGGCGCGCTGCCGGTCAGGAATGCGAGGCGGAGCATCCAGCCGGCGGCGTCGTCGAACTGGCCGGCCGCCCACGTGGCGTACCCTTCCGAGAACCAGTGGGGCACCTGGACGGGTCCGAGGTAGCGCTGGAGCGCGAGGTGGGCGAGCTCGTGCAGCAGCACCTGGCCGAGCGCCTGCTGGCCGCCGCGGTTGGCGGACGCGAACGCGGGCAGGACGATCACGCCGGTTCCCGGGAACGCGACGCCGGCGCCCCAGTCGGGCGCGCGACCGCCGGTCAGGGAATCGAAGGCGACCTCGTCGGGCGCGAGGAAAACGCGGACGGCGGGTTCGCCGGCGAAGACGGTCCGCGGGATCTCCGGCGGCTGGAAGGTGGCGGCGACGGTCGCGAGCTCGTTCGCCAGACCCTGCTGGGAGGGCTCGAACAGAAAGTGCACGTCACCGGCGGCGAGGCTCTGCTCCTGGGCGGCAACTGGACCCGGCAGGAAGCCGGGCACGAGCACGAACGCGAGCAGGGCCCACACGACACGCCGGCTCGCGCGGCCGGTTCCGGCCGAAGCGTGGCGGCGGCGGGGTTCGGCCCTGGTCAGGCGCCGGCCTTGTGCCGGCTCGCGACCTGGTCGCTCAACACGCGCGGCAGCCTGGCCAGGGGCAGCTCCACCTGAGCCCACGGCCGGGCCGCCCTCGGCATGCTGCCGAGCAACGCCGTTTCGCTTTCCTGAACTGCCGTCCAACCGCCGACCTCCCGGATCGCGCGCAGTCCCGCGGCCCCGTCCTTGCCCATGCCGGTGAGCACGACGCCCAGGCTGCGCGGGCCGAAGTGCCGGGCCACGGCCGCGAACATGATATCGGCCGCGGGCCGGAGACCCCAGACGGGCTCGCCATCTTCCAGCGTGATGCAGATACCCGCGGCCACCCGTTGCAGTCCCATGTGGTAGCCGCCCCTAGCCAGGTACACCGTACCGGCCTTGAGGAGCTCGCCCCCGCTCGCCTCCCGCACCTCCAGCGCGCTCATGCGATCGAGCCGGTCGGCCAGCAGCGACGTGAACACCTCGGGCATGTGCTGGACGATGAGCACGGAGGCCTCGAATCCCGCGGGCAGGAACGGGATGACCTGGAGCAGGGCGCGCGGCCCGCCGGTCGAAGCCGCGACCGCGACCGCAACCGTCGCCGGCTTGCCGCCGGGGTAGAGGCCGGCCCGTGCCGCCCGTTGCGCGGCCCGGCTCGCCCGCGCCGCCGCGCGTTTCGCGCGGTTCATGCGCATACCGCCGATCTGCGCGCTGGTGATGGCATTGAGCGCGGCAATGAACCGACGGGTGAAGGTCTCGACGTCGTGATCGGATGGCTTGACGACGAACTCGACGTTGCCGAAATCCACCTGCGCGAGTGCGAGATCATCGCGGATGCGGCCGTGGTCGGCCATGATCACGACCAGCCGCGGCGCCTCGTGAGCGACGTACGACAGCACGTCGCCGGCACGCGAGTCGGGCTCCCCCAGATCGAGCGCGACGACATCCGGACTCAACTCGTGGATGAGCCGGATCGCCTCGTAGCCGCTGCGCAGGTCTGCGGCCAGCACGAATTCCGGCGATTCCGCAAGCCGCGCGACGATGCGGGCGCGCAGCCTGTCGTCGTCCTGCACGACGAGAACGGAGGTCCGCGTTTCCCCGGGCCGGTTCGTCTCAGAGGACGACATCGGCCTTCGCCAGGGCCGAGACCACCACCCTGCCCCGGTCCACGTGCAGGTACACGGAACGGCCGTGTCCGCCGCCCACATCCTCGCGGTCCACGGGGATGCCGGCGGCGGCCAGCGCGGCCCGCGCCGCGAGGACATTGCGCATGCCGAGCTGACGGACATCGCCGGCCACGGCGGCGTCGAACATGGAGGCGCCGCCCGCGATGCGGGCACGTATGGAGCGGCGGGTCGCGCCCGCCTCCTCCATCGCACGCAGCAGCGCATCGACGGCCGTCGACACGTAGCGGCCGGGCGTCGCGGGCGGCTTCCCGTTGGATGGATGGGGCAGGAGGGCATGCGCCATTCCGCCAAGGCGCAGCGCGCTGTCGTAGAGCACGATGGCGACACACGAGCCGAGGCCGAGCGCGTACAGGATGGTATCCGCGCCCGCGACCCTGGTCTGGCCGATCGTCACCGGTTCGCGATTCATGCTCGTCATGGCCGCTGGAACAGGCGCTCCCGGGCCGACACCGTAGTGAACATGCCCGACGTCGCGCCGAACAGGGTCTCGACCTTGCCCAGCTGCAGGTAGCCGCCGGGCACGAGCGCCTCGTGGAATCGTTCGAAGAGGCCGAGCTGGACCGCTCGCTCGAAGTAGATCAACACGTTGCGGCACAGGACGAGGTGCTGGTCGGGCGGCTGGGCGCCACTCATCAGGTCGCTCCGCTCGAAGCGGACCATCGAGCCGATCTCGGGCCGGAGACGGTCGCGCTTCGGGCCGACGAACCAGCGCGTGCGCGTCGAGTCCGACATCTCGGTGAAGGCGAACGCGCCGTATTCGGCGCGACGCGCGGCATCGAGCGCGACCGGATCCACATCGGTTGCGAGGATGCGGACGCGATCGGCGTCGATGCGGCGCGCCTCGGCCAGCTGGCGGACGAGAATCGCGATGGAGTAGGGCTCTTCACCGGCCGCGCAGCCCGCACTCCAGATGCGGATCTCCTTGTCGTCGCGCCGCGCCAGATCAGGCAGCACACGGTCGCGCAGCAACACCCACATGCTGGCGTTCCGGAAGAACTTGCTGACGTTGATCGTCACCGCGTCGAGCAACTCGACGTACTCGTCCGGATCGCGCTCGAGCAGCACCGAGTACTCGGCGTGGCTCTCGACGCTGCGGGCCCGCATGCGCACCGCGACGCGACGCTGCAGGACGCGGTCCTTGTAGCCATCGCAGAAGAGGCCGGCGCGCAGCTGGATCTGCCGCTTGAGCGCCTTCCACTTGAGCGTCTCGTCGGCCGTGAGCTCGCGGCGGCCCGGCACCGCGGCCGGATCGCGCAACGGGCGCACGGGCTCGGCCGGTACCGGGTCCGGCCGGGGCGGTCGCTCAGCCGACCGCATTGCGAAGCACCTCCAGCTGCGTGCGCACCCAGGCGTTGGCCGGGTTCAGCTCGAGCGCGCGGACCCAGCAGCGCACGGCGGCTTCCCGGTTCCGGGCACGGTAATGCAGCGCGCCGAGTTTGGCGTAGACGTCGTCGCCCAGATCGGGCGCGAGCTCGATCGCGCGCTGGAACAGGCGGACGGCTTCCTCGGTCGCGCCGCGTACGTAGGCGACGTCGCCCATGCCCTTGTGCGCCTGCGGCATACCGGGCTCGACCTCGATGGCGCGGCGATAGAAGAGGGCGGCGCCGTCGAGGTCGCCCATGCGCTCGGCCGCGAGCCCGGCGAGCTGGAGCAGCGGCGCCGAGTCCGAGTAGGACTCGAGGCCTTCCCAGCAGACGCCCTGCGCCCGGTCCGCATCGCCTTCGAGCGCGACGGCGAGGGCGAAGTAGTAGTACCACGCCGGCTCCGGCCGCTCGCCATCCCTGAGCCGTTTCCGGTACTCGTCGAAGTGCGGCTTCGATTCCGCGAGGCGGCGCGCCTCGACCAGCGTGACCGCACGCGCCAGCGCGACGGAGGGTGCGCCGGGACGGATCGCTTCGGCTTCATCGAGTGCGAGCAGGGCGTCCTCCATCCGGCCCATGTGGCGAAATGCGGTGGCAAGATTGAGGAATACGGCGAATTGTGGGCCATTCTTGCGCGCGAGCAGGACCAGTTCCCTGGCGGCCTCGCGGAACTCCTCCTGCCGCATTGAGATGAGGGCCAGGTGGAAGCGGGCGCGGGGGTCGTCATCGGAGACCTCGAGGACGCGGCGGAACTCACGGGCCGCGTCTTCCAGCATGCCCGTGCGGAAGAATGCGATGCCGAGGTTGAGCCGCTCGGTCGCCTCCGATTCCCGCGGCCGCTCGGCGTCGGTGTGGCGTTCGACGCGCCGCGCGAAGCCGGCCTGGATCAGTCCGAATAGCGCCTTGCCGACCTCGAACTCGCCGAGGTCGGAGCGGTCGATGATGTCCTGGACCGTGCGATGGCCGTCGAGCAGCCCGGCCACCGCCCGTTGCTCGGCGGTCAGCGCGGCACCGGCCGCGGCAACGCGTTCACGGTCGAGCTCGAAGCTCAGGTCGAGCGAGGGGATCCGCTTCTCGACCAGGCTCCACTCGTCGATACGGCGCGCGGCCTCGAGCAGCAGGCTCTCGGCGTGCACCGAGACCAGCGTCTCGCCCGGCTCGGGCCGCTCGCCGACCTCGAAGTAGAACTGCCCGCGGGTCCACGTGAAGAGATGGTAGACCGCTTCCTCGATCTGCATCTGGATGTAGCGCCGCAGGTCGTCACGCTTCAGCAGGTCACGCTCGATCAGAAACTCGCCGAGCCGCCGTTCCGGCGTCTTCTTCTGCAACTCGAGCATCTCGTCCAGCTGCTCCTGCGTGAGGACGCCGTCGGCCAGGAGCAGATCGCCGAGCCGGTCGCGCCGGTTCACGACGCGGGCGAAGCAGATGCGACCGCGATCGAAGAAGACCTGCCCGAAGCGCGACCGGTCAGCGACGGACAGACTGCCCGTCTTCTGACCGAGCGCCAGCAGCTGGCAGACTTCCGCCAGACTCGCTTCCTTCAGGCTTCCCTTGATCGGCATTCGTCAGTCCATCTCCGTGACCAGCCAATCCTCGATGATCGGCCAGCGGGGCAGCGCCTTCTCGCGATGCAGGAACCACGAATCGCGAACTTCCGGGTGCGCGCTCTTCGACTGCGGCGCGGCCCGCTGTTCCTGGGCCGCCGCCGCGGAGATCTCCGACACATCCGCCTCCGCGACGATGGCGGCCAGGCGATCGCCCGCCCCATCAAGGAGTGTCGGCTCGCGCTCGCCGGAAAGCACGATCTGGCCGCCCGAGCGACGGATCCCGTCGAACAGCCGGTACAGCTCGTCGCGCACGACTTCCGGCGCCGCGATGCGGTCGAAGTCGTCCACCATCAGGACGCGCGCCCGGCGGAATCGCGCGCGCCACGAGTCCGCCCGGTCATGACCGACCACCTCGAGCAGTTCCGCCGCGAAGTCGGGCCCGCGCACGAGTGCGACGGGCAGCATCGGCATCTCCGCCCGGAGCTGCTGCGCCAAAGCGCGGAGCAGCGCCGACTTCCCCGCTCCCCGCGCCCCACGGATGTAGAGCGGACCCGTTTTCGCGCCCGGCCTGCGCGCTACGGCTCGCGCGGCGGCCAGCGCCGGACTCGTCGTGGGCAGGTCAAGGCCCTCGAAGCCCGGGCCCGAGTCGGGCTCGGGCAACGGGCGCAGCCGCTCGTGCACCTGGGCGACGAGCGCTTCCGCCTCGAGCACGCGGTCGGGATTGCGAAGCAGGTCGGCGCGCGCCAGCTCGGGCGCTTCCGGGTCGAGCACCCGGATCTCGTCCGCGATCGCCTTCAATCGGTCGACGTCCGTCGTGAACCGGTCGATCAGGTCCACGACCTCCGCCTCCGTCGGTGGGTTCCGCAGCGCCACCTCGAGCCGGAACGTGCGCACGCCCTCGCTCTCGAACCGCATGATCGCGTCGACCAGCCGCTGCTCACGCCCCGAATGCGTGGCGATCTCCGCGACGGCGCCCGCGACCTCCGTGTAGAACGAGTCGAATTCGACCGTCTCCCGCTTCTCCGGCGCGAAGCCGAGCAGCGCCGGCACGCCTTCCGCCTCGACCGCCGCGCCGTCCATCTCCTGTGCCGCAAGCACACGGTTCAGTCCGCCCTGCAGCTCGCGCACGTTGCCGTACGCCACCCGTGCCACCGCCTCGGCCACGCCATCGGCCAGCGCGTGCCCGCGTTCATCCGCCTTGCGCCGGACCAGCGCAACGCGCGTCTCGTAGTCCGGCGGCGCGAGGTCGGCGACGAGGCCGGCGGCGAAGCGCGAGAGCAGGCGGTGATCGAGCGCATCGATCTCGGACGGCGGGCGGTCGGCGGCCAGCACGATCTGCACGCCACGACCCGCGAGGTCATCCCACCAGGCGAGCAGCGTCTCCTGGGCCTTGCGGTCGCCTCCGAGATACTGCACGTCGTCGAGCAGCAGCAGTTGCACGGACGACAACTCTTCCTCGCCGCTGCCGCCGAGCGGGATCCGGCCGATCGCGCGCTCGAGCGTATCGAACACGACGCGCATGGCCGGTTGCAGCCGGGTCGCGTGGTTGCCGATCGCCAGCAGCAGGTGCGTCTTGCCCAGGCCCGATGCGGCGTAGATGTAGAGCGGGTTGTACGTGGCGCCCGGAGTCTCCGCGACACGGCGGGCCGAAGCCGCGGCCAGCCGGTTGGTGGCCCCGACGATGAAGTTGTCGAACGTATACCGCGAGTCGAGGCCGGACATCGGGGCCTCAGCGGCCGCTGGCGACCCCGCCCGCCGATCCGACTCGCTGCGAGAGGCTCTCCAGGACCCGGGCACTCACCATGCGGAGCGTCTCGAAAACCCCTTCACCCTGGACCGCGACGGCCGCAAACGACGGGCCGTCCCGGTAGTTGAAGGCGTCTTCCAGCTCGGGCAGCGGCATGGTACCGGGCAGGTCCCGCTTGTTGAACTGCACCACCAGCGGGATGCCGCGCGGGTCCACGCCTTCCGCCAGCAGGTTCTCGTGCAGGCTGCGGAAGCTCTCGAGATTGTCGGTGAACCGCTCGCGTTGCGAATCGACCACGAACACGACGCCGTCCGCGCCGCGCAGCACCAGCCGGCGCGTCGCGTCGTAGAAGACCTGGCCCGGCACCGTGTAGAGTTGCAGCCGCGTACGGAATCCCGAGATGAGTCCCAGCTCGAGCGGCAGGTAGTCGAAGAAGAGCGTGCGGTCCGTTTCGGTGGCAAGGGACACCATCGCGCCGCGCCGTTCCGCCGGCACGAACGCATGGATGAACTGCAGGTTGCTCGTCTTGCCGGAGCGACCCGCCCCGTAGTAGACGATCTTGCAGGTGATCTCGCGAGACGTGTAGTTGACGAGCGACATCAGGCTTCGCCGCCTCCCGGCGCGAAGATCCGATCGAGCCCCGCATCCAGGTCGCGTTCGAACGTGCGCGCGTCCGTCGAACCGCGGGCGCCGGTCCACGCCGGCATCGACTTCACTCGTTCCGCCAGCCGGGCGAAGAAGAACTGCACCAGTCCGAGCGACGACTCCGCGTCGAAGATCGCGACCAGGATCAGCTTCTCGACGGGCGTTTCGAGCGGGGCCAGGAACAGCTGCTGGTTCCGCCCCGCGTGGTGCATGTGCGTCCAGTGTCCGGTCTGTGTCAGCTCGGCGAGGGCGCGGGCCGACGCGTACGCGGCCGCGGCCAGCGAGGCGACGTTCATGACCTCGTAGCTGCTCGTGAATCCGTGCCGGCCGAGCACCTGGCCGCTGCCGGTGATCACGATCGAGATGCGGACGCGCGCATCGCGCACGAACTCATCGACCGGGCCTTTCAGCGCCGCGACCAGCCCGGGCAGATCGGAGCTTCTCATATTTCCCGCTCCGCGATACGGCGTAGCGCGCGCGCCGCCCGATTGGACTCCAGCCGGACCCGGCCCATCTGGGCGTCGTCTTCGATGAGCGCGATCACCACGAGTCCGCCAGCATCCGTGATCAGGACCTGGCCGCCCGTCGCCTCGAGCTGCAGGCTGTCCAGCCGCTGGAATCCGGCCGCCTCCGCCGCCTGCGCCGTCCGCCGGAAGAGCGCGGCCGTGAGCGCCGCAGTCGCCGGCCCCGCGACATCGGGACGCAACTCCTCGACCACCGGCACGCCGGCGTCCGGGTCCACCACGAGGGCGCCGGTCACGCCCGGCACACGGCTCAGTCCGGCAATCGTCTCCCGGTATTCGTCCGTCATACGCCCGCTCCCACATACCGCTCGGCCAGGGCGGCAGCCTGCGCCGATGCGCGCAGGATCCAGCCCATCGGCGTGCCGTGCCGCGCCGCCATGATAATCAGCGCCTCATCCGTGACCGGCGCCACCTGCAGCACGGCCCCCTCGCTCTGCAGCACCAGGCTCTGCCATTCACCCAGCGCGAGGTGTTCGACCGTGCGGATCGCTTCGTCGATCGCCGCGCCGATGATCGCGCCCAGGTCCTCCATGGTCGCGCCCTCCGTGCGCATGCTGCCCGCCAGCACCAGCCCGCGCCGGTCCAGCAGCAGCACGCCGAGCAGCGGGCCCGCGCCCATGAGCGGATCGAACAGTGTCGTCGGATCCGGCGGCAACTCCAGCGGCGCGGTCGGGCGCGCCGGCGGCGGAGCGGGCGGAGCGGGCGGCGGCGGTGCCGCTGCGACCGCAGGTGGTGTCCGGGTTGCGGGCGGCGCGCCGGGTGGTGCGGGTGCCGACGCAGCCGGCGGCGGCAGCGGTGCGGCACGCGCAGGCTCCGCGGCCGCCGGCGCGGCGCGTGGCGGGCGAACGATCGTGGGCTCGGGCCGTCCTCGCGCTGCCGTGCCCTCGCGGTGCCGGATGAGGCGGAGCGCCTCCTGCACCGTCGTGTCGTCGGGCCGGATCAGGGCGGCGCGTTCGAGATGTTGCCGTGCGCGGGTGACATCATTCTGCTCGAGGTAGCGGAACCCCATTCCGCGCAGCGCCTCGAAGTTGCCCGGCTTGAGGCGGAGCACGGTGGCCCATTCCTCGGCCGCGCGCGAGCGGTCGCCCGCCTCGAAGTGGAGCAGCGCGAGCAGTGCATGCGCCTCGACGTGAGTCGGGTGATGGTCGAGGCCACGCAGGCAGAGTTGCAGGGCCAGGTCGCGGCGTCCCAGCCGGCGATAGGCCCGTGCCAGAGGCAGGAACGCCAACGACGCAGGATTGCGCGCGAGTTCCTCGCTCCAGCGATGCAGATCGGCGGGGGCAGGAGTTTTCATGCGGGTGCCGGTGCCAGCTCCAGGATCGAAGAAAGGGTGCGGGCGGCGTCCAGCGCACCCGCCACGGAATCACGGTGTTCGCCATCGGGCGTCAGTCGCAGGTACGTTTCCCAGGCGCGCACGGCCCGGTCGAAGTTACCGGTCCGGACGGACGCGAACCCGAGCTCGAGGTGCGCTTCCGCGGCCAACGGATCCAGGTTCACGCCGCGCGCAAACGCGTCGGCGGCGGCGCGAAGCCGGCCCTGCGTGGCCAGCACGCGGCCGGTGAGCACGGCCAGTTCCGCCCGGTCCGAATGCGCCGACTCGAGATCCATCGCGAGCTTTCGTGCGCGCTCGAGCTGGCCGGCGCCGAGCAGGGCGTGTACTTCGAGCACGGACCGACGCAACTGCTCCTCGGGCAGCTGTGTGGTCTGCTCCTGCACCTGCACGATCCCGACGGACACGAGCGCGAACACCGTCTTGGCGATGTCGAACGCGCTACGTCCGAGGTCCGCCGCAAGTTGCCGAATATCGCGTTCGCCGTCCACCTCGGCCAACAGCTCCCACTGCTCGACGGTCAGGTCGAGCGGCGCGACATCGCGATCACTGGCGGGTGCGAGCACCGGAATCGCTTCGGCGCTCGGCACCTTCGATTCCAGCCGTGTCCATTCATCGAGGCGGCGCGCGCCTTCCATCAACAGCGAGTCGACGCGCACCCGCGAGATCAGCGGTTGCCGGCCGACCTCGTCGCGCTCCTCGAACTTGAAGTAGCCTTCCTCCCACGTCATCAGCTCGTAGACGGTTTCCTCCATCTGGAACCGGAGCTGCCGTTCCAGTTCCGTCTGCGAGACGACCCGGGTCTCGAGCAGGATCTCGGCGAGACGGCGCGTCGGATCGGAACGCTGCGTTTCGAGCGCCTGCTCCAGCTCCGGCCGCGTGAGCTGGCCCGCGCGGATCAGGAGTTGACCGATGCGGCGGGTCGAGCGCCGGCGGACCGCGAACACGATCTCGCCGTTCTTGAAATGGACGATGGCCTCGTCATTGAGCCGTTCCGAGCGGACCGTCAGGACTCCCGTCTTGCCGGCCAGCTCGAGCAGCTGCAGCACATCCTGGATGCCGAGTTCACGGAGAGGTCCCTCTATCGCCATGTCACGACTCCGATCCCGTCATCAGCGCCATGGGTTCCTCCGGCTCGAGACGCTCCAGCGCTTCCCGCGCCGCTTCGTGTCCCGGCTCGTAGCGCAGAACGCGTCGGTACGCGAAGCTCGCCTCCTCGTGCCGGCCCGCCTGCCACAACACATTGCCGAGCCGGACCAGCGCGCCCTTGTGGTACGGGTCTGCCCCCAGGAAACCGGCGAGCACGTCCACCGCGTCGTCGAAGCGGCCGGTCTCCGCGAACAGGTCCGCCAGGCCGACCGCCGCCTCGCCGTAGCTCGGCACCGCGTCGAGCGCCATGCGGTACTGCGATTCCGCTTCGTCGAACCGGTTCTGGCCGACAAGCAGCCGGGCCAGCGTCGCCCGCGCCGCCGGCATTCCCCCGGCGGCCTCCGCGACCTGGCGCAGCACGGGTTCGGCGGCCGCGGCGTCGCCCATCTCGAAGTAGGCCATGCCGAGCCGGGCGAGCAGGCTGACCTGGCCCGGTGCGCTCTCCAGCGCCGACTCGATGACTGCCGCCGCACGCGCCGGATCGCCCGCCGCTTCGAGTGCCTCGGCCAACAGTTCGGCGACGCCGGGCGTGTCGGGCGCGAACGCGTGAAGCTGTTCCGCGTAGCGGCGCGCCACGGAGGCACGGTCCAGATCGAGGTTGGCGCGCGCAATGCCATCAAGCGCGCGGATCACCAGATCACGCACGTCGATCGGGGCGTTGGCCGGATCGCCCAATCGCTGCAGACCGTCCAGCACCGAAGCGAACCGCTCCACGGCCTCGCCCGCGGCACCGCCCGCCAGGAAGATCTCGCCCTGCAGAAGCTGGACCTCGATCGGATTGGCGCCGAGCGCGCCCGCTCGCTGCACGTCCGACATTGCCTGTGTGTACTGCCCCGACTCGAGCGTCGCGCGCGCGGCCGCCAGCCATTCGATCGAAGCCGGAGCCGACGGCGTCGCGTTCCGCGCCGATGGCTCGACAGCGCCGTTCGCGTCCGGCGCGCCCGCACCGCCGTCCGGCTGCAGCAGCGTCTCGATCAGATCCGGCTCGAAGTCGAACCGCTCGACCCTCTCACCGGCCCCCACCTGCGTCCCGCTTCCGAGGTCCGGCGCGGAGACGGCGGCGTCCTCGAACTGCAGTTCGACGAGCAGCCGGAACCGGGGCGTCGTCAGGTACGGGCTGAGCTCGAGCGCCCGGCCCGTCTCGCGGAGCGCTCCGTGATAATCCCCCGACGCGGACAACGCGAAAGCGAGGTGGTAGCGGGCTTCGGCGAGGTCCGGATCGGCCTCGACCGCACGCGCCAGCGCCGCCCGCGCCGATTCCGTGTCGCCCCGTTCGAGGAACAGCATGCCGAGACCCGTCCACGCCCCCGCCGATTCCGGATTGGCGTCCAACGCGCGCCGGTACGCGTGCTCGGCTTCACTGATCTGCTGTTCGCGGTGACGCAGCCAGCCGAGGTTGCGCCAGACCTCGCCCAGAGCCCGGCCCGTCTGCAGCGCCGACTCCAGCGCGGCGCCCGCATCGCCTTCGCGCCGGTCGTGGCGCACCACGCCGAGGTTATTCCAGGCCAGCGCGTATCCGGCATCCAACGCCAGCGCCCGTTCGTACCCGTCCTGCGCCTCCGCCAGCCGCCCCTGCAGGTGGTGCGACACGCCCAGCTCGTTCCACAACTTCGGACTCGCCGGCTCGAGTTCGAGCAGGTCCGCGTACGCGGAAGGCGCCTCTTCATCGCCGCGCAACAGGCGCAGCTCCGCCAGCGCCTGACGTACGAGGAACGGGTCCTCACCCTGCTGCAACGCCCGCTCCAGCTCCTGCTCCGCCTCCCCGTAGCGGCCCTTCTGGCGCAGTGCGATGCCGACGTTGTAGCGCGCCAGCGTGCCGGTCTCGTCGACGCCGAGCTGGCGCGCCGCGGCCGCTTCCCGCTCTTCCTCCACGTCGAGCGCCAGACCACCGTCGGCTCGATCCCACGCCGGATTCAGTGCCGCGGCGAAGCCCGCCTCCCGCCGCGCCGCATCCGTTTCGCCCAGCGCATCGAAGACGCGCGCGAGCAGATGGTGCGCTTCCGCGTTGGTGTCATCGGCCTGGAGCACGAGCTCCAGCCGTCCTCTCGCATCCTCGAGATGACCGTGACGGTACAACACCTCGCCCATGCGCAGGCCGGTCTTCGCGTTGCCCGGCGCGATCCGGTCCGCCTCCGCCAGCGCCTGCAGCGCGGCGTCGAGATCGCCCGTCCGTTCCTCGGCGCGGGCGACCTCGTGCCAGATGCCGGGATCACGCGGGAACGCGGCTCGCAGCTGGTGCAGCTCGCGCAGTGCGGCGGCCGCGTCGCCACCCCACAGGTACATGCGGGCCAGGCGTCGCCGCGCCGACGTGTCGCTCGGATCGCGCCTGAGCATGACGTGCAGCGAACGCACGGACGCGTCGTAGAAGTCGCCGCTGAAGTAGGCGATCTGCAGGTTCCGTTCGGCGACCTCGAGGATGGGATCGATCTGGAGCGCGCGCTCGAACTGCGAGACCGCTTCCGGTAGCAGGCCTTTCTGGAAGTAGACGACGCCGAGGTTGTTGTTCGCGGCGGCGTCGCCGGACGGGATCCGCTGGGCGAGGGCACGCAGGATGTCGGCGTCCCTCGAAGAGCGGTGCGTGCCCGGCGCCGGCCGCGGGTCCGGCCGGTCTCGCCACGGGAGCGCCGCGGGCTGCTGGCTTCCTTGCCGTTCAATTTCCATCTATTCGACGTGCAGCGCTTTGAGGATCCTCACGAGCGACGCTTCATCCGGTATCAGGAGGAAATGTGCGCGCAGATCCTCGCTCCCGTCCACACCCAGGCGGGTCGCGATGGAAATGACGTAGTCCTCCTCGACGGCCGGATCGACGTAGCCTGCGACCAGAATGGCACCTGCCATGTCGAGCGCGAAAGACGGAATGGTCATGGTCGCGCTCAGTCCGGTGAGGGCGGAGAGGGCACTCAGGTAGGTCCCGACCAGGACGTTTCCGATCTCCTTCATGGCCGACCGTTCGACCGTGTCGAAGCCGGCCGGGAAGTCCGGTTCGGCGCCACCCCGGAGCAGGTGCACCAGCGTGACGGCCGCCCGTCCCTCGAAGACCTGCAATACCCGGCCGTTCAGGTCGCCCGATACCCGGACGATGACCGCGGCCACCGGTTGGGTCGGATCCCCGAGCAGCTCGGCGACCTCGTCGATCGGGCGGATCGCGACGTCCGGCACGTCAACCATGACCCGGCGCCCGCTCAGGTCGGACAGCGCCGTGGCCGCGTGGCCTGCGCCGATGTTGGCGGTCTCCCGCAAGGCATCGAGGTGCAGTTCGCCCAGTCGTTCCGGTCGCATCAATCAGCCCACGCTCATCGGATCGAGCAGGAGCACGGGTCGGCCGTCCGGCCGGACCGTCGCTCCGGTGAAGATCGGCGGCGCGCCCACGGGCGCGTCGAACGACTTCACCACGATCGGTTCGTGTTCCAGCACTTCATCGACGGCCAGCGCGATCCGCCGCTCGCCCAGCTCCACCACCACCGCGGCCGGCTCGTCCCCCGACGGTTCCGCGCCCAGGATCCCGCGCAGCCGTACCAGCGGGACCGCCACGCCGCGGACTCGCACGAACTCGCGGTCGCCGTCCCGGCCGACGAGATCGCGGCCCAGGGAGGCGACTTCCGCCACGTGCGTCAGTGGCATCGCGTACTCGTCGCCCGCGATCCGGACCCGGAGTCCGGGCACGATGGCGAGCGTGAACGGGACACGAAGAGTAAAGGTCGTTCCCGCCCCGGGCATGTTCGTCATGTCGATCGCGCCGCCCAGACCGCGGATCTGCGCGCTCACGGCATCCAGCCCGACACCGCGCCCCGACACCTTGGAGACCGAGCTTGCGGTCGTGAACCCCGGCTGCATCATGACGCGGAGCAGCGTCTCGTCGCGCGAATCCGCCGCCGCGATGCCGAGGGCGGCCGCCTTCGCGAGGACCCGCTCCGCATCCACGCCCCGGCCGTCGTCGCTCACCGTGATCCGGACGCTCGTCCGCTCACGCTCCGCCTCCAGCCGGATCCGGCCCCGTCTCGGCTTGCCGGCCGTTCCCCGATCGGGAGCCGCCTCGATGCCGTGATCCACCGCGTTCCGCAACAGGTGCATCAGCGGGTCGGTCACCGCGTCCAGCACCGCCTGGTCGATCTCGATCTCGCCGCCGCCGAACTCGAGATCGACCTCCTTCCCCACGGCCCGCGCCGCGTCGCGCACCACCCGCAGCGCACGGTCGTGGACGACGCGGACCGGAACCGTACGCAGCTCGAGAATCGTCCGCTGCAGGGCCGCCACCACCGCGCTCGCCCGCTCCTGGCCGTTTCCCGCCGCACCGCGGTCCGACGTCGCGAAATGCACGGCCAGCTCCGCGATGCCCTCCGCCAGACGGTCGAGCCGCTCCCGGTCAACCCGGATCGTGGGTCCGGCGGACCCGTTCGGCTGGGCGGGGACCGGCGGCGAGGCCACCGTTCCCTTCCCCTCCACGTGCACCGCCGCGATGTCCCGCTCCTCGCGCCACCGCGCCGCCAGCGCCTGCGCGGCTCCGGCCGACTCGAGGTATACGTGCAGGACATCATCGAATTCCTCGGCCGGCGTCTCCGGCCGGACCGCCACCACACCGCCCGAGCGCCGGGCCGCCCCGGCCAGCGCCAGCGCCCGCGCAGCCGGCAGCGCCGCGTCCGGGCGGATACGGGCCGACACGACCGCTTCGGCACCCTCCACGCGCGGCGGCGAGGGGCGCCAGCCGGATTCCCGCCCCGGCGACGCCCGCGGGTCCTCGACTGGCGCCACTCCCATGTCGGCATCGCCCGAAAGCGCCGCTTCCATGGCATCCGCACGCAGGAGGAGGTCGTCGATGAGGGCACCGTCGGCCGTGCGCTTCGCGTCGCGGACCTCCGCGAGCCGATCCTCGATGCCGTGCGCGGTCTCGGCCACTTCCCGGTGACCCATCGCCGCGGCCATGCCCTTGAGTGTGTGGGCGGCGCGGAACGCTTCCTCGAGCGCGCCCGGCTCGCCGCGTTCCAGCGCCAGTGCGTTTCCCGTCAGCCTGCGCAGGCAATCACGGGACTCGGCTCGGTAGAGTTCGAGGAAACGCTCGGACGGCACAACGCTCAGCCCAGGACCCGCTGGACCGCCTCCAGAACGCGCGACGGTTGGAACGGCTTCACGACGAAGTCACGGGCACCGGCCTGGATCGCCTCGATCACCAGGCTCTGCTGGCCCATCGCGCTGCACATCACGATGTTCGCGTCCGGGTTCTGCCGCATGATCTCCTTCACCGCGTCGATCCCACCCATGTCCGGCATGATGATGTCCATCGTCACCAGGTCCGGCTGCAGCTCGCGATACAGGCGCACCGCCTCCGTCCCGCTCGCCGCCTGCCCCGACACCTCGAATCCCGCCTGTTCCAGGATCTCGGCCAGCATCGTGCGCATGAACAGCGCATTGTCGCATATCAGAATTCGTCGAGCCATTGTTTCCTCTTTCTCTTTTCAAATATCGGCTGTTGCTCACGCAAGCTTCGAGCGGATCAGCCGATCGAGATCCAGTTCCTCCGCCTTTGCCGTTCCGGGCGCCGCCTCCGCCACGTCGCCCGCTTCGTCCTCCGCCACCGTCGCGACGTCGGGGACGGCCAGCCCGACGACCCGGTCGGCGGCCCTCACGACCAGGATCCGGTGGTCCCGAGCCGTGTCGATGGGCTTCTCGCCGAGCAACCCACAGAGGTCGAACACCGTCAGGACGCGGCCGCGGACCCCGATCAGGCCGCAAACCTCGGGCCCGGCCCCCGGGATCCTTGTAAAGGGCTGAGGCATAAGTATTTCCGAGACTCTGTCGAGCGCAATCAGCACCGAACGCGACCCGCATCGCGCGAGGACGCGGCGGAACTCGGGGCTCGGCGCCCGGGGCTGAGCCTGCTCGCGGTCGTCCATCACCGCTGTACGCGTTTCGGGGAGAAAGGCGGGTGGGGGTTCCCAACAGTAGTCATGGCGCCTCTCCGGGGTCAACGGTTCGGGTCCGCCCGGGCCCAATCGGCGGCAGCGGCCAGGTCGGGCGGAAGCGGGGAACGGAAGCGGAGCGTCTCGCCCGTCCGCGGGTGTCGGAACTCCAGCTCGTACGCGTGCAGGAACTGGCGTGGTACGCGGCGGGCGAGCTCTCGGGCCCACGCCCGGCCGGGCCCACTCATTCCTCGGTCTCCACCGCCGCCGTACTCGGGATCGCCGACGACGGGGTGTCCGATGGACATGAGGTGGACGCGGATCTGGTGGGTGCGACCGGTTTCGAGCCGGGCCTCGAGCAGATCGGCCGCGACCCAGCGCTCGAGGCGGCGGAAATGGGTCACGGCCGATCTGCCGCCGGCCACGACGCCCATGCGCTTGCGATCATTGGCGGAGCGGCCGATGGGTGCATCGACGGTCAACTCGTCGCTCGCCACGTGCCCCCACGCGGCGGCGAGGTACGCGCGTCGCACGGCGCGCCGCTTCAGCGCGGCGGACAGCGCGCGGTGCGCGAAGTCGGTCCGCGCCACGAGCATGAGGCCGGACGTCTCCTTGTCGAGCCGATGAACAATGCCGGGGCGGCGGACGCCGCCGATCGATGTGAGCTCGCCGACATGGTGCAGCAGCGCGTTGACGAGCGTTCCGGTGCGGTGCCCGGGCGCGGGGTGCACCACGAGTCCGGCGGGCTTGTCGATGACGAGCAGGTCATCGTCCTCGTGCACGATGTCGAGCGGGATCGCTTCGGCAAGCAGCGCGGAAGGTTCGGGCGGCGGAATCTCGATCTCGATCACGTCGCCCGGTTCGGGCGCATCCCGCTTCTTCGGAACGCGGCCGTTCCGTGTTACGCGACCTTGCTCGACCAGCTGCGCGACGCGGCTCCGCGAGAGATCCGGCAGCCGCTCCGCGATCCAGACGTCGAGCCGGCGGGCCGGCTCCGGTCCGACGATCAGCCGGTGGCGGACCGGTTCACTGTCCCTGCTCAATGCGCCGATCCTCCCGCCAGAGCGAAAGCGCCAGCACGATCGCGCCCGTCGTCACCGCGATGTCGGCGACGTTGAACACGGGCCAGCGGATCGCGCCCAGGCCGACATCGACGAAGTCGACGACGCCGCGCGGCGAGCGCATCCGGTCGACGAGGTTGCCGAGCGCACCGCCGCAGAGGAGCGCGATCGCCAGCAGCCGCGCCTTGTCCGGCGCGGGCGTGTACCAGTAGAGCGCCGCGAGCACGACCAGCGCGACCAGCGAGAGCGCGAGGAAGATCTGGCGCGACCACGGTCCGAAATACAGACCGAACGCGGCGCCCGGATTTTGGATGTAGGTGAGGCGGATCACACTTCCCAGCACGTCCACCTGCTGGTCGAGCGTGAAGTTGCTCTGCACGAGCGTCTTCGTGACCAGGTCCAGCAGGACCACGGTTGCAAGCACGACCGCGAGCAGACGGACCTTCTCGACCCTGGTGCTCATGTTGCGACCCGGCTGACTCCGATCCATACCGCGACACCATCGATGTCCAGCTGCTGCAGCCCCGCGTCGGCCGGGGGCAGCGACTGCTCCGTGCCCAGCTCGACCGCGAGCGTCTCGCCCGCGATCCATTCGCCGTGGACCGCGGTGGTCGCCGCGAGCTGCGCGTCGCCGTGGATGTGGACCCGGATCCGGTCACTCACGTGCAGTCCCGCCTCGCGGCGCAGCCGCTGGATCCGGTTCACCAGCTCGCGCGCCAGGCCCTCCAGCCGGAGCGCTTCGTCAATGTTCGTGTCCAGCGCGACGGTGAAGCCGCCGTCCGTCTCCACTACCAGCTCGCCGCGCGGCTCCTCGCGCAACTCGACCTCGTCTGCGCTCAGCGCGAAACGCTCGCCATCCAGCTCGATGTCCAGCGGCGCGCCGCTCCGGAACGCGAGCAGCGCGTCCGACTCCAGCGCCCGGATCCGGTCGGCCGCGCGTTGCGTCCGCCCGCCGAACCGCTTGCCTACCACCCGGAAGTTCGGGATCGCGCGGTAGGTGAGCAGCTCCTCCGCACGGTCGAGGAACTGCACGTCCTTGATGTTCAACTCGTCCTGCAGCAGCACCAGCAGGTCGGCGCTCACCACGCCCCGGTCCGGCGCCACCGCGTACAGTGTACGGAGTGGCTGCCGCACGCGGATCCGCGCCCGCTCGCGCGCCGCGCGGCCGAGCCGGACCAGCTCGCGCACCGCCTCCATCCCCGCTTCCAGGCGTGGATCGCGCACCGGAAGCGCGGCCCCGCCGTCGGCGCCGGGGAAGCGCTCGAGATGCACGCTGCGGCCGGCTCCCGTGAGGCCGCGGAAGAGCCAGTCGGCGTGGAACGGCGTGAACGGCGCCAGCAGCCGCGCGACGACGAGCAGCACGTCGTGCAGCGTCGCAAAGGCGGCGCGCGTGTCGGCCGCGTCCGCGCTGCCCCAGAAGCGGTCCCGCCCTCTCCGCACGTACCAGTTCGAGAGGTCGTCCACGACGAAGTCGCCGATCGAGCGCGCCGCTCGCGTGACCTCGTACGCATCGAGATCCGCCTTCACGCCCGCCGCCAGACCCGCCGCCCGCGACAGGATCCAGCGGTCGAGGATGCCGCGGTCGCCGGCCGCTGGATCGGCCGGAGCTGGCGTCCAGCCCTCGAGGTTCGCGTACAGCGTGAAGAAGCGGTACGTGTGCGCCAGCGTGTCGAACGTGCGACGCGCGTTCTCCGCGAGCGCGGCCGGATCGAAGCGCTTGGGCACCCACGGCTGGCTCACCGTGAGCAGGTACCAGCGCACGACGTCCGCGCCGAACTCATCGATCGCGTCCCACGGGTTCACGACGTTGCCGCGCGATTTCGACATCTTCAGGCCTTCGGCGTCGAGCAGAAGGTCGTTGACCACGACCGCGCGATAGGCCGGACCGTGTCCGAGCATCGTCGAAATCGCCATCAGCGAGTAGAACCAGCCGCGCGTCTGGTCCACGCCCTCGCAGATGAAGTCGGCCGGGAAATGGCGGCGCCAGACTTTGTCGTTCTCGAACGGGTAGTGCCACTGGGCGTAGGGCATGGAGCCCGAGTCGAACCAGGCGTCGATGACCTCGGGCGTGCGCCGCATGGCGCCGCCACAGGTGCCGCAGTCCCAGGTCAGCGCGTCGATCCAGGGGCGGTGCGGATCGAAGTCGGCGCCCAGCGGGCCCGCCCGATCCGCCAACTCGGCGAGGGAGCCGATGACCTCGATGTGCTCCGCGTCGCTCTCGCACACCCAGACCGGCAGCGGCGTGCCCCAGTACCGCTCGCGCGACAGCGCCCAGTCCACGTTGCCCGCCAGCCACTCGCCGAAACGGCCCGAGCCCATCTCGGGCGGGTGCCAGCCGACCGCCGCGTTGTTCTCCAGCATGGCGTCGCGTACGGCCGTCGTCCGGATGTACCAGGAGTCACGCGCCATGTAGAGCAGCGGGCTCCGGCAGCGCCAGCAGTGCGGGTAGTTGTGCACTTCGTAGAGGAAGCGGAACACCAGCCCGCGCGATTCCAGATCCTCCACCAACGCGGGATCCGCATCCTTCACGAACTGCCCGCCCACGAGCGGGACTTCCGCGCCGAACCGGCCCGCATCATCCACGGGCCGCAGCATCGGCAGGTCGTACTTCTGGCCCGCCGCGAAGTCGTCCGCGCCGAACGCCGGCGCGAGGTGCACGATGCCGGTGCCGTCTTCCGCCGTCACGAAGGGCTCCAGCACTACGCGCCACGCCGTTCCCGTGTCTTCCGCAGGGACCAGGTCGAACGGCCGGCGGTAGCGCTGGCCCTTCAGCTCCGAGGCGCCGTACACGCGCAGGATGCGCGCATCATCGCCCAACACCGCGCGCATTCGCGGCTCGGCGAGCACCAGCCGCCGGCCCTCGTGCTCGACTTCGACGTACGCGAGGTCGGCGTTCAGCGCGAGCGCGACGTTGGACGGCAGCGTCCACGGCGTCGTCGTCCAGACCACGAACGACCGGCCCTCCGCGTCCTCGGACCCGTCCGCGTTCAGGAACGGGGCGAGAAAGTAGATCGATGGGTCTTCGACATCCTCGTAGCCCTGCGCGACCTCGTGCGAGCTGAGCGCCGTGCCACAGCGCGGGCAGTAGGGCACGCTCTTGTAGCCACGGTAGATGAGCCCGCGGTCGTGCAGCTGGCGCAGGATCCACCACACGGACTCGATGTAGGGCGTGGCGAACGTGACGTACGGATTCGAGTAGTCGAGCCAGTAGCCGATGCGCTCGGACAGCCGCTCCCACTCCTCCTTGTACGTGAACACGCTCTCCCGGCAGACCGCGTTGAAGCGCTCGATGCCCAGCGCCTCGATCTGCCGCTTGCCGCTTATGCCGAGCTTCTTCTCCGCCTCGATCTCGACCGGCAGCCCGTGCGTGTCCCAGCCCGCGATCCGCGTCACGTGCCGGCCCAGCATCGTCTGGTACCGGCACACCAGGTCCTTGATGGTCCGGCTGATGACGTGATGGATCCCCGGCCGGCCGTTCGCCGTCGGCGGTCCCTCGTAGAACACGAACTCGGGCGAGTCCGCGGTCGCCGCGAGCGTGCGGCGGAACGTCTCCTCCGCCCGCCAGAGCTGGAGGATCGACTCCTCCAGCGCCTGCGGCGACGCCGGATACTCCGGATACGTCGTCGCGGACGGCCGGGAACCCGGCTGCTTTTCCGCCTCCTCAGGCATCCTTGCTCCCTCCACCCGGCCACCGCCTCAGGACTTGTGTGATCAGCTCCGTGAGCCGCGGCTCGGCCATCCTGGCCGTCTCGATGATGGTATCGATCGCCGCCGGCTCCAGCGCGTCCGGCAGGCACGCATCCGTGATGATGCTCAGACCCAGTACCCTCATGCCCATGTGACGCGCCACGATCACTTCCGGGACCGTGCTCATCCCGACGACGTCCGCGCCCAGACGCCGGAGCATCCGGTACTCCGCCCTCGTCTCGAGGTTCGGGCCCGCCACCGCCACGTACACGCCACGCCGCAGCGGGAATCCCGCTTCCAGCGCGACCGTCTCCGCCAGGCGCTGCAGCTCCCGGTCGTACGGCTCCGACATGTCCGGAAAGCGCGGACCGAGCGCGTCCAGGTTCGGACCCATGAGCGGGTTCCCACCCAACAGGTTGATGTGGTCGTCGAGAACCACGATGTCACCCGGGCACCACAACGGGTTCAGCCCGCCGCCGGCATTCGACACGATCAGGGATCGGGCGCCCAGCACGCCCAGGACCCGGACCGGGAACGTCACCTGCCCCAGGTCGTATCCTTCGTAGCGGTGGAACCGGCCCTGGAGGGCTGCGACCCGGCGGCCGCCGAGCTCGCCGAGCAGGAGCCGTCCGTCGTGCGTCTCGATCGACGGCTCCGGGAAATGCGGGATCTCGGGGTAGGGTATTACGACCGGGTCACGGATCTCGCGCGCCGCATGCCCGAGTCCCGTTCCCAGGATGATCGCCACTTCGGGCCGGGTGTCTGACCGGCCTCGAATCGTGGCTGCTGCTTCCTCTATTGCCTTCGTGACCTCTTCCCGCTCACTCGTCACCCGTCGTCCTCGAACATGGACGAAAACATGTCCCCTCGAGGGGACGGCTCCCGCCGTTCGCCCTCGTCCGACCCGCCCTCCGGCTCACCTTCCGGCGTCGCCCGCTCGAGGAAAACGGGGTTGATCGTCAACTCGTCCGGAGGAATCACCGGTGGCGGTCCCACGATCGATTCGCCGAGCGCGGGGTCCACTCCGCCCCGGAGCGAGTCGAACGAGTCGAGATCGAGCAGATCGTCGTCCGGCGCGTCCGTGTCGGAGAACGCCGCGCTGACCTCCTGCTTGAACGCCTTCTCGTCGTACTTCGGCTCCGGTTCCGGTTCGGGCTCCGGTTCCGACTGCACCGGCTCCGGCGCCGCCGACGACGCGATTTCGCCATCGTCGAGCAGCAGCTCCGGTTCCTCCGCCACCACGTCGTCGTCGGACAGGATCAACTCCGTCTCCGCCTCGGACTCCGCTTCGTTTGCGCCCTTGAGCAGGTCGTCGAATTCCGTCGTCCACTCGGCAAGCGCCGCACCCACGTGCGCGTCGATGTCCCCTTCGCCGCTCTCGGAATCGCTGCCCGCGCCGGCCGGTTCCGGCTCGGCCGCTGGAATCGGCGGCACGGCTGGCGCCACGACCGGCGCGATCGCGGCCGGTGGGGCGGCGCTCGAGGCCTGCGGTGCCACGGGCGGTCCGGGCGACGGACGCGATTCCGCCAGGGCTGCCTCCGGCGCCGGCGTCGACCTCGATTCCGCGGGCGACGCCGCCGGCGCCTGCTGCCGGAACGGGGGCCGGGGGGCCGGGGCAGCACCGACACGGCCCGCCTGCATCTCGAGCGCACGGGAGTGGGCCGCGAGGTCGGACAGTTCCTGCTCGAGGAAGGTGCGGTAGCTCGCGAGGAACTGGAGCTGCTTCGAACGCAAGGAGCTGAGCGCCCCCTCCTCGCGCTCCCGCGCGCGCACCGCTTCGCCCCGGATCGACTCCGCGTCCGCTTCCGCCTGGCGACGCAGCAGGTCGACTTCGCGGGTCGACTGGGATCGCATCTCCTCGCGCATCTCCTGCGCCGTCACCAGCGCTTCGGTCAGCGCCTTTTCCCGGTCGCGGTAATCCGCGACCTGCTGCTCGAGCCGGGCGATCTTCTCGTTCACGCCCGCCGCGCCGCGGACCAGCGTCTCCATCCGGTCGGCCACGAGGTCCAGGAAATCGTCGACCACAGCCGGATCGTATCCGCGCAGGGTCCGGCGGAAATCGCCCTTTTTCTTGCGTACATCCAGCGGCGTCAGTTCCATCATTCTGACCGCTCCCCGAATAGGATCGTGCCCAGACGGACGAGGTTGGCGCCCTCCTCGACGGCGATCTCGAAATCGTTCGACATGCCCATCGAGAGAAACCGGGGATCGAATCCGGACACCGAACGCGCGCACTCCTCAAACAGAGCCCGCGTTCGCCGGAACGTCGCCCTCAGCACTTCCTCATCGTCCGTCAACGGGGCCATCGTCATGAGGCCCTCGATCCGGAGTTTCGGCAGGGAAGCCACTTCCGTGATGGCTTTCGTTCCCGCCGCAACCTCGAAACCACCTTTGGCACCCTCCCCCGACGCGTTCACCTGAACCAGCGCCCGGATCTCGATGCCCGCCCGCTCCGCTTCCTTTGACACTTCTCGCGCCAGCCGCAACGAGTCCAGCGAGTGAACCAGCCGGAACAACGGAAGCGCCTGCCGGACCTTGTTCCGCTGAAGGTGACCGATCAGATGCCACCGCGCGAGATCGCCCAGCTCGGCTCGCTTCGACGCCAGTTCCGCCACACGGTTCTCGCCGCAGTCCACCAGGCCCGCTTCGACCGCGGCCCGGACCGCCGTCACAGGGTGCCCCTTCGTCACCGCGACGATGCCGACCGGCTCGCCCCGGCTCGACCGTGCCACCGCCCCCGCGATCCGCTCCCGGACCTGCGGCAGGCTCTCGCGCAACCGTGCTGCATACATGGCCGCAAACGTATCCGCGGTCCACCCAAAGATCAACGACGCCGATACCCGCTTCTCACCCCAAGAAATACGAGGGGGAACCGTCGCCGGTTCCCCCTCGCTCGTGCTCGTCCGAGCACCGGTCGGACCGGACTTACTTCGTGTTGAACTTGATCGGAATCGACACCCAGACCTGAACGACCTTGTCGCGGTTCTGCGCCGGCGTGAACTGCATCATCTGGCCCACCTTGACCGCGGCTTCGTCCATCGCCGGATAGCCGCTCGACTGGTTGACCTTCGTGTTCAGGACCTTGCCCTGTTCGTCGATGAAGAACCAGAGGTTGACCTCACCGCCAATGCCCGCATCACGCAGAAGCGGCGGATAGTTGCGCTCGAGCGCGCGCTGGACGTCGGCCGTGTTCTTCAGGTGCGGCGCGACCGTGAACGGCGTGAACGTCGGCGCCTTGGCGATGTCCTCCGACATCACGCCCGCGCCCGTCGTCGGCGGCGGCGGCAGGTTGTTCACCGGGTTTTCCTCGAACGTCGTCGAGGCGATCGTGATGTCCTCGCTGATGTTCGCACTGCCGACCACCGGCGTGGCCGGACGCGAGATCGCCTCCGGCGGCGGCGGGATGTCGACCTCCGGCGGCAGGTCGACCGTCTGCAGCTCTTCGGTCGTGAACGAGACGTCGCCCGACGTCATCTTCGGGAAGAGCGCGAACATCGCGCCGTGGAGGAGAGCGGCGACCGCCATTGCGCCCCAGAACCAGTCACCGAACTTGCGCTTGAACCGGTCGTTCGCCGTCACCATGGTGCCTTTCTTCGTCACCTCCGCCATGGGATCCTACCTCCTCTCGCGGGTGATCCGGCGTTCGAGATTCGTGTAGAAGGTGACACGAATCGCTCCCGCCTCCTGCAACTCCTTCTGGACCGCATCCACGTACGAGTACGGGACGTTCTCATCGGCCCGGATCATCACGATCAAGGCCCGGTTCTCCGCGTATTTCGGCGCAACAATCGCGCTGACATCGCCCATCGGGATGTTGGCGTCGTTGATGAATACCCGGCCGTCCTTCTCGAGGTACAGGTGCAGGACATCCTTTCGCGGCGCGTCCAGCTTCTCGGTCGCCTCGGCCTGCGGGAACGGCAGTTTCCGCGGGCGCTCGCTCGGGAACGTCGTGCTGACCATGAAGAAGATCAGCAAGAGGAATGCCATGTCGGCGAGCGAGGAGGTCGGGATCTCCATCGCCGCCTTCGACTTCCGCTGGAATCCACCCTGTTGCATGGCGGCTATTCCTCCAGGATTTGGAGCGAGATCTTCGTAGCGCCGGCGGTCTGCAGCGCGTCCAGGACGTCGATCATCAGCCGGTACGGCGCATTGGGCGCCGTGTTCACGGCCGCGATCAGATTCGGGTTCTGGGCGGCGTTGATCCGCCAGAGGGAGCCGACGTCATTGGCCCTGACCGTCTGCTCCTGCGGGCTCTCGCCGGCCTTGACCCGGACCACACCGTCCGCTTCGATGATCAGGTGCAGGATGTTCTTCTGCGAGACCTCGACCGTCTCCCGCGCCTCGGGGAGCACGATCGGCAGGCCCTTCTCTTCGTCGAACACCGTGGTCGTGAGGAAGAAGATGAGGAGGAGGAACGCGATGTCGGCCATGGACGCGGTCGGAATCTCGCTCTCCGTCCTCTTCCTTCTGTGCATGACAGCCATGTCTCGTTCTCCTCGTCAACCCGAAGCCCGGGCGTCGGTCAGGTCCCAGATCAGATTGAACACCCGGGCCGCACCGTGCTCCATGTCCATGATCAGGACGTCGATCCGCGTCACGAAGTAGTTGTAGAACACGTTCACGGGCACCGCTATGATCAGGCCGGTGGCCGTCGTGATGAGTGCGATCTTGATACCCCCGGCGACCAGAGATGCTTCCACCTGGCCGGCGGCGGCGATGGCGCCGAAAGCCGAGATCATGCCGGCGACCGTGCCGAGGAAGCCGAGCAGGGGCGCCACGCTGGACACGGTGGCGAGGACCGACAGGCCGCGTTCGAGGAAGCCGAGCTCGATCGTACCCGTCGTCTTGATGGCCTTCTCGACGTCGCCGACCGCCATGTCCCCCGCCTGGACACGGCGCAACCCGGCGAGCAGGATCGCGGCCACGGGTCCGGGCGTGTTCTCCGCGAGGGTGATCGCCTCGTCGACCTTGTGGGCCTTGATCAGCGCTTCGGCCTCGCTGAGCACTCGCTTCGAGTTGCGGCGTGCCTCGAACAGCGCCCAGAACTTCGCGATGATGACGCCGAGGGCGAACAGCGAGCAGAGGATCAGCGGGTACATGAACTCCCCGCCGTCGGCGAACATGTTGAGCAGCGTGAACGACGTGCCCGTGGTTTCTCCGCCTTGCAAGCTACGCTCCGGGGTTGGGCGTGATCGCCGGGACCGTGAAACGGCCGGAAAATCGGATCCCGGGAGTATATGTTTCTCTCGGGGCGAGTGTCAAATACGTCAGGCCGGTATGCGGGCGGTTTCGGCCGGCCCACCGGCCAGCGCCTGGCGCACGCGGTCGAGTCCGACGTTGCGCTCGATCCGACCGCGGTGCGCGAGCGAGATCCAGGAGGTCTCCTCGCTCACGACGATGACGAGCGCATCGGTCTCCTCGGCCAGCCCGATGGCCGCCCGGTGCCGGGTGCCCAGGGTCCGGTCCGGCACGGGAAACTGGGTGAGCGGCAGAATGACGCCGGCGGCGATGATGGTGTCATCACGGACGAGGACCGCGCCGTCGTGGAGCGGGCCGTAGGGCGAGAAGAGCGAGACGATCAGGTCGGCGGAGACGCGGGCCTGGAGCCGGGTCCCCGACTCGGCGTACTCATCGAGCCCCATCTCGCGCTGGACGGCGATGATCGCACCGGTCCCGGCGCGGGCCAGCCGCTCGATGGTGACGATCAGCTCCTCCTCCACCTCGCGGCTCTCCAACCGGTTGAACAGTCGCAGCATGCGGCTCTGGCCGAGGCGGGCGAGCGCGTTCCGGAGTTCCGGGTGGAACACGATGAGCGCCGCGATCGCGCCGTACTGGAACACCTTCTCGAGGATGTAGGTGATCAGGTCGAGGTTCAGGATCCGTGCGGCGAAATAGACGAGCACGAGCAGCAGCAGGCCGACGAGCATCTGGATCGCGCGGGTCCGGGCGAGGACGCGCAGCACGTAATAGAGGGCCGCGGCCACGATCAGGATCTGGAAGAGGTCGAGCAGCCCGGGTACCTGCATGCCGTTACCGTGCCGGGGTTCCGTTGCCGTGGAGGCTCACCGTGCCGAGCGCCTCCGCGACGTCGAGCGCGCGGCGGACCGGGCCGGGATCGTGGACGCGGAAGATACGGGCGCCGCGCGACAGGGCCACGACGCATACGGCGATGGTGCCCTCGAGCCGGTCCTCGGGCGGCAATCCGCCGCCGAGCTCGCCGACGAAGCGTTTTCGCGACGGGCCGACCATCACGGGCCGGCCGAGCTCGACAATCCGGGCGAGGCCGGAGAGCACCGCCACGCTGTCCGTCGTCCGCTTCGCGAAGCCGAGGCCCGGATCGAGCACCACCCGGTCCGGCTCGACGCCGGCGGCGCGGGCGCGCTCCAGGGCGACCTCGAGCTCGCTTCGGACGACTCCGGCCGGATCGTCGTCGTAGTCGGCCAGCTCGTAGCTGGCCATTCGATCCACGCCTCCGCGCGAGTGCATCAGCACCAGCCCGGCGCCGTGCCGCGCCGTGACCGCGCCGAGCTCCGGATCGAGCCGGAGGCCGGAGACGTCGTTCACGATCCACGCGCCTTCCCCGAGCGCCGCATCGGCGACGCCGCTCTTCACGGTGTCGACCGAGACCGGCACGGCCGGCCAGCGCCGCGCCGCCTCGCGCACGAACGGCACCACGCGCGCCCGTTCCTCCGATTCCGCAACCGGCACGGCGCCCGGGCGGGTGGACTCGCCGCCCACGTCGAGCAGGTCGGCTCCGTCCCGGAGCGCGCGTTCGGCCGCGGCGATCGCGGCGGCCAGGTCGGCCTGTCGGCTGCCGCTCCAGAAGGAATCGGGGGTGAGGTTGAGGATGGCCGCGACGAGAGCGCGGTCGGTGGAGACGGCGCCGCGGGCAGTGCGCCAGAACACGCCCGCGGTCGCCCCGCTCATCAGGACGCGGGCTCGGCGTCCCGGTCGACGGACACGGCCACCTCGACGCCGTCGTCGGGATTGGAAGCGGTCGGGTCGCCATCCTCCGCAGCCGGCGTGGCATGGGCGTCGCGACGGAGCGCCTCGGCGAACTCGCGGGCGGCCTTGACCACCTTGATCTCGGGCAGGGGCTCACCGGCGGCCAGCAGCTCGACCTCCTCGCGGTCGAGCGTCTCCCGCTCGAGCAGCGCGTCGGCGATCTGCTCGAGCAGCGACCGGTTGGCCTCGAGCGCGTCAATCGCCGACTCGTAGGCGTCATCCAGCATGCGCTTCACTTCGTTGTCCACGCGCTCCGCGACGTCTTCCGAAACGGCCCTTCGCTGCACGATCTCGCGGCCGAGGAAGACCTCGTGCTCCGCGTCGCCCACCGCCATCGGACCGATCTCGTCGCTCATCCCGAACTGCGTGACCATCCGGCGCGCCATGATGGTGGCGCGCTCGATGTCGTTGCCCGCGCCCGTCGTGATCTTCTCCTTGCCGAAGATCATCTCCTCGGCCGCGCGGCCACCGTACAGCATGGCCAACTGCGCGATCAGGTAATCGCGCGAGTAGGAGTGGCGATCCGTTTCGGGCAGTGACGCCGTTACGCCCAGCGCCCGGCCGCGGGGCACGATCGTGATCTTGTGGATCGGATCCAGGCCGGGAATCCGCAGGGCGACAACGGCATGGCCGGCTTCGTGGTACGCAGTCAGGGTCTTCTCGGCGTCGGTCAGCACCATGCTCCGCCGTTCCGCGCCCAGCATCACCTTGTCCTTGGCGTCCTCGAGGTCGATCATGTTCACGCGGTCGTGGTCCCGACGGGCCGCCAGCAGAGCGCCTTCGTTGATCAGGTTGGCAAGATCGGCGCCGCTCATCCCGGGTGTCGCCCGCGCCAGCACGCTCACCTCCACGTCGTCCGAGATGGGGACCTTGCGCAGGTGTACCCGCAGGATCCCTTCGCGTCCCTTCACGTCCGGCGCATCGACCACGACCTGCCGGTCGAAGCGGCCGGGGCGCAACAGCGCCGGATCGAGGACGTCCGGCCGGTTGGTCGCGGCCAGCAGGATCACGCCTTCGTTGGACTCGAAGCCATCCATCTCGACGAGCAGCTGATTCAGCGTCTGCTCGCGCTCGTCGTGGCCGCCGCCCAGGCCCGCGCCTCGATGACGGCCCACCGCGTCGATCTCGTCGATGAAGATGATGCAGGGCGCGTGCGCCTTACCCTGCTCGAACAGGTCCCGCACGCGCGACGCGCCGACGCCCACGAACATCTCGACGAAATCCGAGCCGGACATCGAGAAGAAGGGCCGGCCCGCCTCGCCCGCGACCGCCCGGCCCAGCAGCGTCTTGCCCGTACCCGGAGGCCCGACCAGCAGCACGCCTTTCGGCAACCGACCGCCCAGCCGGCTGAACTTCTGCGGGTCCTTCAGGAACTCGATGATCTCCTGCAGCTCGTCCTTCGCCTCATCGGCGCCCGCGACATTGGCGAACGTGACCTTGGGCGTGTCGCCGGTCAGCAGCCGCGCCTTCGACTTGCCGAACTGGAACGCTTTCGAGCCGCCCGCCTGCATCTGGCGCAGCATGAAGAACCAGAAGCCGATGATCAGCAGCCAGGGCAGGAACCCGATCAGCAGCGTCCACCAGTTCTGGTGCTGCTGCGCCGCGGCCACGTTCACGTTGTGCTCGGTGAGCGAGTTCAGGATCTGCTCGCTGTCCTTGACGGGAAGCAGCGTCCAGAATTCCTGGACCTGGCCCTCCTTCCCGGCGATCGGCGCGCGCAGCTTGCCGTCCACGCGTTTGCCATCCGTGATCGTGACTTCCGAGATGTTGCCGTTCTGCAGCTGCTGCTCGAACTCGGTATACGTCAACTCGGTCGAGTCCGTGCGGCGCGAGGTGAGCACGTTGATGATGAACAGCGGGATCAGGAAGATGATGATCCAGAACGACGCACCGCGCGAAAAACGCGCGAACCGCGAGCCTTCCTTGCCCGGCCTGTTCTTTTCTCGATCCTGCATATTCCGATTCCCCCCGCTCATCGTGGGCCCGCGAGGGCCGCAATGAACGGGAGACTCCTGAAGTCCTCACCATGGTCGAGGCCGTAGCCGACGAGGAAGTCGGGCGGCGCATCGAATCCGATCCACCGCGGTTCGAGCGTCAGCGGCGGGGCCAGGTGCTTGTGCAGCAGGGCGCACATCTCGAGGCTCTTCGGGCCTCTTGCACGAAGCATTGGCACGAGCCGTTCGATAGTGTTGCCGCTGTCAATGATGTCCTCGACCAGCAATACGTGGCAGTCCGACAGGTCCACGTGCGGATCGTACGCGAGCCGTACCGTGCCGCTGCTCGTGGTGCCCGCCCCGTAGCTGGCGGCGACGAGAAAGTCCACCTTCAGGGGCCGGGGGGTCTCGCGCACCAGGTCGGCCACGAAGATGAACGATCCCTTGAGCAGTCCTATGACGAGCAACTCCTCATCGGCCGGATAGGCGGCCGCGATCGCGCGCCCCATCTCCGCGACGCGCGCGGCAATGCGGTCAGCCGGGTACACGATCCGCTCGAGCGGCTGGCCACCCGTACGGGCCCTGATCTCAATCGTCTCTTCCATCCCTCATCACGATCCGGAAGACCGGGCCCCCGGGGGTCGGCTCGAGGCCGGCGGCGCGGGCGACATCCGCAATCCAGAGGACGATCCCGTTCCGCTCCGCCAGCACTGGAATCCGGCGTCGCTCGGGTTTCGGGACTCTTCGTTCCACGAACAACTTCTTCAGCTTCTTCGTTCCCGATGCGAGGCGGATCCGGTCGCCCGGCCGCCACTCGCGCAATTCGAGGGGGAACCGGAGAGAGCCGGGGTCGAAGGACTCGCCGCCCCCGGGCTCGAGCGACCAGTGCACCCGCAGCCCGCGTCCTCCGATCACCGCCTCGCCACGGCCGGTCCCCGACTCGGGAATCAGGAGCGGGCGGTTCGGCTCCGCTCGGTCGGCCCCGCGGCGGATGACGATCCGGTCGAACTGGCGCTCCAGACGCAGGCCGCCGGACAACTCGATCTCTCCTCCGCTCGCGCCCGAAGTAATAAACGCAAGCGCGGCGAGCGTTCCTGCGCGGCCGGGCATGCGCCCGAGCCTGCCGAACGCGCGCCGCACGAGACGCGCGCGAATGTGCGGATGATACCCGAGCAGCCCCTCCCGGGCAAGCTGAACGGACCCGTCGGACGCGCGGATCGCAAGGGTTTCGAGCAGGTCGTCGGTGATCTGGTTCCAGGCCGTTTCGGCCCGGGCCGCCTCGCGGGCCAGCCGGACGATCGAGGCGGTGGCTCCCGGACGTGCCGTCTCGAGGGCCGGCAGCACCTCGAGGCGGATCCGGTTGCGGGCGAAGCGCAGGTCGCGATTCGAGGGATCGTCGCGGTAGCGGAGGCCGCGAAATCCGGCGTACGCGGCCAGGACGGCGCGGTGGAACGGAAGCAGCGGACGGACCAGCCGGCCGCGGCGGGCGGGAATCCCCGCGAGCCCGCCCACGCCGGTCCCCCGGGCGAGACGGAACAGCACGGTCTCCGCCTGGTCATCGGCGTGGTGCGCGGTGGCGATCTGGTCCGCACCCGTCTCGCGGGCGGCGTCGTACAGGAACGCGTAGCGGGCCTCGCGCGCGGTCGATTCCGAGCGCGGCGGCGTGGCCGCGACGGCCGAGACGAGCGGGATGTCCCAGCCGCGGCAGAGCCCGCGCACCCAGGCGGCATTGCCGCCACTGTCCGGACGCATGTGATGGTCGAAATGGGCGGCGTGCAGGCGTAGCGCACCCCCCATCGCCTCGCCCCGGAGGAGGTCGAGCAGGACGACCGAATCGAGCCCTCCCGAGAGCGCGACCAGTACGGCCGACCCGGGCGCGATCAGCCGGGACCTGGCGAGGTGCGCATGGAACGCGCGGTCCAGTGTCTCGCCGCTCACGGGGTGCATCATGACGCTCCGCCGGCGGGTTCCGTCGCGGGCGCCGCGCCGGGCGGGAGCGGCCGCCCGACATGCTCGTTGAGGACTGGTGCGAGCCGGTCGGGCCGGTCGCTGATCAGGCCTCCGACGCCCCAATCGAGCAAACGACGCATGTCGGACTCATCGTCGACGGTCCAGACGTGCACGGGAATGCCGTGGCGCGCGAGGTCGCGAACGAAGCGCGGAGTCACGATGCGGCGGCCCTCGTGCGTCTCCGGCACCTGAAACACGTCGGCGGGAGGCCGGCGGAACCGGGCCAGGCGCAGCAGGTGCAGGACGAAGAACCGGGTGATGGTCTCCGCCGACGCGCTCACCCCCCCCGACCAGTTCACGAAGAGGGTGCGGTCGGCGTCATACATGCCGGCCGCGATGATCCGGTCGGTCGCGCCGTGACGGCGTATCGCCTCGAACAGCGGAGCCTGCGCCGCACCCGTCTTCACTTCGACGGTGAGCGGGATGCCGGGAATCCGCTCCAGTACTTCGGCGAACGTCGAGACCCGGATACCACGGTCCCGGAACGGGAAGCTGCGACCGGCGTCGGGCGTGAAGCGGTAGCCCGCGTCGAGGCTCTGCAGCTCAGCCAGGCTCATTTCGGCGACGGCGCCGCTGCCATCCGTGGTGCGGTCGACCGTCGCGTCGTGGATCACGACGCAGGCACCGTCCGCGGTGACGCGCACGTCCAGTTCGATCATGTCGGCGGCCCAGTCGTGCACGGCGCTTTCGAACGCGGTCATCGTGTTCTCCGGCGCGAGCCCCGAACCACCCCGATGCGCGATCAGCAGCGGCCCCGAGCGCAGCGCCTCGCGCGCGGTCACGACGTGCCCTCCTCCTCCGTGCCCGTCGGCGGCGGTTCGAACACCAGGACCCGATCGACGCTCAGGCCGTGCAGCCGGTACAGCACGAGGTCGATCAGACGCTCCGTCCAGGCCCGCTCGAGCCGCGCCTCGGGCTCCGTCCACGGCAACAGTTCGAGGTAACGTTGGGCGAGGAACACCAGGATCTCCTCGACGACCTCGGGCTTCGGACGGGCGGGCTCCGGTGAGGATTCGTGCACTTCCTTGAGCAGCAGACCGTCGATGAACGCGAGGAAGCCGGGGAACGTGCGTTCGACCAGCGAACTGCCACCCTCCGACATCTCCTCCGACGTGAGCTTCTCCCACTCCAACTCGTTCCAGAAGAGCTCCTCCGCTTCCTCCAGCAGGAACGTGCGGCTCTCTTCCGAGACGCCGTTACCGCGCGGCACGACCAGCGGCTGCATGAGGATCGTCTCGAGGCGGGCCCGGCGACGAGCGATGTAGATTCCGGGATGCAGGCGACGTTCACCCTCGGCAGGCGCGGGGCTCGGCCCGGTCGGTTCGTCGGGGGGGAGAGTCATCGTCCACCGGCGCAGAAGGTTGTCGGCAATGTAGGCGCGCCCACGGCCGGCGGCAAACCGCGGCGCGGCGCCGGTGGGCTGCGCGCGGATCGGGACGGGGTCGGGCGTTCCGCGCATCAGTCGAGGAACGTCGCGATTTCCTCGAGCCGCTTCTTCGCGATGACCGGAACGCGCGCATCGGGCGCCGCGTGACCCACCACGAGCAGAAGGAACGGCCGCTCGTTGGCCGGCCGGCCGAGCAGCCGGTTCAGGAAGCCCATCGGGCTCGGCGTGTGCGTGAGCGTCGCCAAGCCGCAGCGGTGCAAGGCCGAGATCAGCAGCCCCGTGGCAATGCCGACGGACTCCGTCACGTAGTAGTTCTTCGCCCGACCGCCATCCGGCAGCACGGCGTAGCTCTGCGCGAACACCGCGATCAGCACCGGCGCGGCCTCGAGGAACGGCTTCTCCGGGCCCGTGCCCAGCGGCGCCAGCGCCTCCAGCCATTCCGCCGGCGCCCGGGTCTCGTAGAACTCGCGCTCTTCCCGCTCCGCCGCCTCCCGGATCTGCCGCTTCCGCGCCGCATCCGTCACCACCACGAAATGCCAGGGCTGCCGGTTCGCCCCGTTCGGCGCCGTCCCCGCCGCCAGCAGGCACGTCTCGATCGCCGCGCGCGGAACCGGCGTCGACGCGAAGTCCCGCACCGTGCGTCGCCGCCGCATCTCCTCCAGCACCGCCCGCCCCCGCTCCCGCATCACATCGTCCGCCACCACTTCCCCACCCTCGTACCGCTCGAATTGCCCACTCATCCTTCCCGCTCCCGCCAACGCAAACCCTCCCGCGAACGCCTCCGCCTCCGCCTCCCGAATCCCCTCAAATCCTGAACTCCGTGACCAGCGATTTCTCCCCCTCGCCCGAGATGTTCGCCACCAGCTCCACGTAGGCTTCGAGGCCGCTGCCCGACAGCTTCTCGCGGAACAGCTGGTCGAGCTGGAACACGCCCGCTGAATTGGACATCTCGATGCGCACACGCACGGGCAGGTCGTCGCCGTGCTCGAGCGACACGGCCTCGATGGCCGCGGCCGAGATGGAGTGGATGCTCGAGGAACCCGCCGCGAACGGGATGCGGGAACGACCCTTCGCCATGTCCAGCGCATCGGCGACGCGCACCACGCCGGCCTCCAGGGTGAGCGGCTTGCCGCCCGAGCGGTGCGCGATGATCGCGTGCAGCACCTCGGAGCGGATGATGGTCGCTTCGCGCGCGCCGTAGATGCCTTTCAGCAGCTCGCCGAGCTTGGCGTGGGCGAGGAAGAGCGAGAACGTCTCGTGGTCGGGCCGGTGGATGCTCATGCCGGTGTCGTGCAGCAGCGCCGCTGCCGCCACCACGACCTCGCCGTCCGCCGCGTCCATTCCCCAGTTCGTGACCACACCGGGCTGGACGCCTCCCTCGACGAGCAACCGGTAGAGCTTCGTCGCCAGGTTCATCACGATCTTCACGTGGACCGGCCCGTGGTCCGTCATGCCGAGGCGCTCGATCGCGTTGACATTGGCCACGAGCCAGGACGCGTACAAGTCGTCGTCCGCGTTCACTCGCGCAATCAGCGCCTGCAGCCGCTGGCCCGAGCGCGCTGGCACGTTGATCTCGACACGCCGCGCGAATCGCTCCGCCACGGTCCGCCCGAAATCGGCACCGGGTACATCCAGCATCGAGTCCGTCACAGCCAGCTCCTCGTTACCGCCACGTTCGTCTTCGTCCGCAACGTGTACCCGCGAACCCCGCTCGCGGCACCCGACCGGCGACACGAAAGCGCCACGGCCAGGCCGCGGCGCTTTCGCGCGCTGCTCTCCTTTCGTTCGACGAAGCGTCCTGCATCGCCGGAGCGGGGGCGCGACCGGCGCCGCGGCGGCCTTCTTCGTCGCCTTGTTCGCCGGCTTCTTCACGGCTTCTCTCCTTGTTGGAGTGAGTGAACATCCACCGCACCTGCAGTGGCATCACGTTCCACCGCGACGTCGGAGCGCGACGCCGTCGGGCGCAACTCCGCGCATCGTGATGCAGCGCGCACCACGAACCCATCGCATCGTCGTGCGATCGAATGAAACGACCGACGCACACGTATCCGTTCGTGGAATTCGGCGCCGTCGTCGACCCCTGTTGTCTATCGGGGCCAGCCGGTTTCGGACGAATCCGGTAAGTGCCTTATATGTAAACGCTTACGGCCTCCCTGATGAGGCGCATGTCGGGCGGCGGCAGGCCTGGCGGATCGGCGCCGGCAACGTGGGGGGCGCCTCGCGGCATCAAAGGGGTGGGTTGGCTGTCGGCGAAGCGAACGGAAGGGCGAGTCCGCGGGCGCCACGGGGGCTCGAGGAAGGGGAGATGGAGGCGGCGTGGGGAGTCGCCGAACGGTTCGAAACGGACCCGGAACCGGGCATCGGGCACGTCGAGGTCCGGCCGTTCCCGGCCGACGAAGCTGATGACCGCGCGGGGCATGGAATCGACCCCGATCCGCACTTTCGGCGGAGGCCATCAATGATCATTATAGTTGCAGCCACGGACGAGGTCCGGAGAACCCGGGCCGACCGCGAGTTCCACACTCTCGAACGGACCGCACAATGAGGTTCCCGCGAAAGCTGTTCGGCTTCCTGATCGTCATAGTGATCCTCGGTCTGGCCGGCGCCGGCGTGTGGTGGCGGCTGAGGCCCGCGCCCACCCCCGCGGCGGGCGGCGACTCGTCATCGGACAACGGGGAGGCGGTGGCGAACTCGGCCACGGATGCGTTCTCGACCGACATGGCGATCCCGGTAGAAGGCGCCCAGGTGGTCCGGGGCGATCTGATTCTCGAAGTGCAGGCGTCCGGGCAAGCCGTTTCCCCGCGAAGCGCGGTCATCAAGGCGCAGGTGGGCGGCCAGGTCCAGGCGGTGCCGGTGCGTGACAATACGCCGGTCGGGACGGGCTCGCTCCTGGTGCTGATCGACTCGACGGAGAGCCGGCTTTCGCTCGACGAGGCTCGGGCGAGTCTGGAGCGGGCCCAGTCAACGTTCCGGGAGCTGACCATTGGGGATGACCAGCTGGTGGGCGCGGACACGCTGATCAAGGCGGAGCGCCAGCGGAACGCGCGGATCAAGGCCGGGATCGACCAGGCCGAGATCGCGGTACGCCGGAGCGAGCTCGCGCTCGCGCGTACGCACGTCACCGCACCGTTCGGCGGGCGAGTCGCCAGCGTCAAGGTCGTGCCGGGTCAGCAGGTCAACGTCGGCGACGAGTTGATGACGGTGCTCGACCTCAACCCGATCCGGGTCGAGGTGGACGTGCTGGAGGCCGATGTCGGCAAGCTGAAGGCCGGGGGCGGCGCGGTCCTCACGTTCTCGGCGTTCCCGGGCGAGACATTCCACGGCCGCATCGAGACCATCAACCCCCTGGTGGACGACGTGCTGCGGCACGGCAAGGTCACGGTGTCCCTGCCGAACCCGGATGCCCGGATCCTGCCGGGCATGTACGCGAACGTGGTCCTCGACGCACGCCACATTCCCGACTGCCTCCTGGTGCCGGTGAGCGCGATCCTCGAGCGTGAGGTCGACCGCCGCACGATGCTCTTCGTGTTCAATGGCGAGGGCACGGAGGGGACGGCGGAGTGGCGCTACGTGACGCCCGGCCAGCGCAATTCGAAGTACGTCCAGATCATCGAGAATCCCGAGCCCGGCATCGGCACCGTCAAGGCCGGCGAGATCGTGCTGGTCGGCGGCCAGAACACGCTCCAGCACGGCACCCCGGTCCGGCTGACCGAGAACGCCGCGGTCGAGGGCGGCCGCCCCCGTTGACGATCCGTCCCAAGGAGAATCCGTCATGATGCGACGCAGCGCATTCGCGGCCGTGCTCGCCTGCACGTTCGCCGCGCTCGATCCGGTTTCCGCGCAGGAAGTCGGCCAGGAGGTGCCCGCCGTCCTGACGCTGCAGGACGCGATCCGGGTGGCCCGGCAGTACGGGCCCGACTATCGGAAGGTGTCGAACGACCTCGATGTCGCGTCGGCGCAGGTCCGGCAGAGCTGGGGCGCGTTCATGCCGAGCCTCAGCGCCTCGCTGGGGTTCAATGGCAATTCGTCGACGAGAGTGACCGGCGACAACGACTACGGCCAGCCGGTCCGGCTCGCGGATCCGATCACCTACCAGGGCAGCAGCGCGAGCCAGAGCGTGAGCCTCGGGTTCACGCTCTTCGATGGCGGCCGGATGTTCCGGCAACTCTCGGCCGCGCGGGCGGGAGAACGGCAGGCCGAAGCCACGATCAACGCCACGGTCGCTTCGCTCGACGCGGGCGTGACGCGCACGTTCTACGACGCGGTGCGGCGGGACATGCTGGCCGAGGTCGAGCGCAACAACCTGGAGGCGGCGCGGAGCAGGCTGCAGAACACGGAGGATCGGTTCCGGCTCGCGGTGGCCAGCCAGGTCGATCTGCTCGAGGCGCGGCGCTCCGTGATCAACGCGGAGCAGTCGCTGCTCGCGGCCGAGACCGAGGCGCGGAAGTCGCGGCTCGCGCTCCGCCAGGTGATCGGACTCGAGAGCGACGTCGAGTTCGACCTCGCCGACGATCAGCCCGCCGTCTTCGACGCGAGCGCGCTCGATGCGGACGCGCTCGTCGAGCGAGCCCGCTCGGTGAGCCCCATGGTCCGGCAGAACGAAGCGGCGCTGGCCGCGGCGAGGAGCCAGGCCGGTGCGGCGCGCGGGAGCCGGTGGCCATCCATCACGGGCAACTTCGGCTACAGCCGGTCGACCAGCCAGACCGGATACGGCGCCATTGGCGAGTTCAACCCGCTGAACCACGGCTACGGGTTCGGCCTGTCGATCAGCCTGCCTCTCTTCACCCGCTTCCAGACCTCGTCGCAGATCGCGAACGCCGAGGCGACGGCCGAAGACAGGGCTCAGGATCTGCGTAGCGCCCGGCTGTCCATCGAGCACGACGTCCGCGCCGGACTCGCCGACCTGGAGCAGGCGTACCGCCGGCTCCGCGCCAACGAGGAAATCGCCACGATCAGCGCCCAGCAGGTCAGCCTGGCCGAGGAGCAGCTACGGGCTGGGTCGCTCACCTTCCTGCAGTTCCAGCAGGTCATCAACAACGACGCGACCGCGCAGCGCCAGGTGGTCGAGGCTCGCTTCACGTTCCTGAACGTCCGTGTCGGTCTCGAAGAGAAGCTCGGCGCCCCGATCGGAAACTGAACCATGTCGATTCCCCGCACTTCCATTGCGCGGCCCGTCGCCGTCTCGATGTTCTTCATCGCGGTGGTGTTCCTCGGCCTCCTGTCCTTCCGCCGCCTGCCGGTGGATCTGCTGCCGGACGTCGCGTACCCGCGGCTGGTCGTGCACACGAGTTACCCGGAGGTCGGTCCGGCGGAGGTCGAACACTTCATCACCGAGCCGGTCGAACGTGCGGTCAGCACGGTGCCCGGCATCGAGCGGGTGGAGAGCTTCACTCGTGAGGGCCTGTCACTCGTGTTCCTGCGCTTCGCCTGGGGCACGGACATGGACTTCGCCGCGCTCAACGTGCGGGAGAAAGTGGACGGCCTCCGGTCCTCGCTCCCGGAGACGGCCGAGCGGCCCACGGTGCTGCGCCAGGACCCGCGCAGCGAGCCGATCATGGCGCTCAGCATCGCGGCGGACTTCGACCTGGCCGAGCTGCAGGACCTGACGGAAAACGTGTTCCGGCGCCGGCTCGAGCAGATCGACGGCGTGGCGCAGGCCTCCCTCACGGGCGGGCTTGAGCGCGAGATCCACGTGGACGTGAACCAGCAGCGGCTGGACAGCTATGGCCTTACTATCGACCAGCTCTCGCAGGCGCTCGACGCCGCCAACGCGCAGGGCGGGAGCGGCACCATCCGGCGCGGCCAGTTCCGCTATCCGCTGCGCACGCTCGGCCAGCTGCAGGCCGTCGAGAGCATCCAGAACATCGTGCTGCTCCAGGGCGCGCAGGGGACCGACGGCTCGACCCGCGGCCGGGTGCTCGTGCGCGATGTCGCCACGGTCGAGGACGGGTTCAAGGATCGCGAGTCCAGCGCGACGTACAACGGCAAGGAGGCGCTCGGGCTGCTGATCTTCAAGGAAGCGGGCGCGAACACGGTAAGCGTGACGCACGAGGTCGACAACGTCGTGGCCGAGCTGCGCCAGCAGTTCGACCAGGTCACGATCGAGACGGCGATGAACCAGGCCGGATTCATCACGTCCGCCATCTCGAACCTGGTGCAGAACCTGGTTCTCGGCTCGGTGCTCGCCTTCCTCGTGCTCTTCCTGTTCCTGCGTGACCTGCGCTACCCGATCGCGATCGCGCTGGCCATCCCGATCTCCGTGATCGCAACGTTCGCGCTACTCGACGCCGCGAACGTGACGCTCAACATCATGAGCCTTGGCGGCCTGGCGCTGGGCGCCGGCATGCTGGTGGACAATTCGATCGTGGTGCTGGAGAACTTCGTGCGGCACCGCGAGGAGAAGGGCCTCGCGGCCGCCGCCGCGGCCGCGGTCAGCACGGAGGAGCTGCAGCGGGCGCTGCTCGCCTCGACCCTGACCACGGTGGCGGTGTTCGGCCCCGTGATCTACGTACAGGGGGTGGCCGGCCAGCTGTTCCGGGCGCTCTCCTTCGCGGTCGCCTTCTCGCTCCTCGCCAGCCTCGTGGTGGCGATCTCGCTGCTCCCGATGATGGCCGCCCGGTGGCAACGCGAGCTGGCCCGGGGCGAAACGCGGGCCGCGCACGCGCGGACGAGCTTCGGCCGCCGGCTGGCACGTCCGCTCGACGCGTTCGACCGGGCGTTCGCGCGGTTCACCGATTGGTACGAGCGGACGCTGCAGGCGGCCCTCAGCCACCGGCGGCGCGTGATGCTGATGGCGGCGGCGGCGTTCGTGCTCGTGATCCCGCTCGCACTGAGCCTGAACCGGTCCGTCCTGCCGGACGTGGACCAGAGCTCGTTCCGGGCACAGCTCGAGCTGCCGCGCGGCACACCGCTCGAAGTGACGCGCGCGACGGCGGAGCGGCTGGACAGCATCATCCGGATGGATCCGGACGTGGAGGCGGTCTTCGTCCGGGTCGGCAAACAGACGGCGATCGCGGGAGTGCAGGACGAGGAGTCGGACCTCAATACGGCGACGCTCGAGGTCGTGCTGAGGCAGGGCGTGGGCGCCTCGAAGGTGCTCCCCCGGCTGCGGCCGAAGCTGGACCACGTGCCGACGGCGGCGCTCACGCTGGAAACCGGGCAGGCGACACAGCTGGGGCAACTGCTCGGCAGCAGCGAGGCGGACCTGTCCGTCCGGATCCAGGGCGACGACCTGGATGCCGCGCTGGCGTACGCGGAGGTCGTGCGGAAGGAGCTGGAGCCGGTCTCGGAAGTGACGAACGTGCGGATCGCGACCGAGCTCGGACAGCCGGAGTACCTGATCCGCATCGACCGGGACCGGGCGGCGACGTTCGGCCTCGAGGCCGGCACGATCGCGCGCACCATCGAAGACCACATGCGCGGGCGCGTGGCGACCAAGTTCGTCGCATTCGACCGCAAGATCGACGTGGTGGTCCGGCTCCCGGAGGAGCAGCGTCGCTCGCTCGAGACGCTGAACACGCTCTTCGTGAACGGCATTCCGCTCCGCGACCTGGTGACGGTCGATCCGTCGGTCGGCCCGCTCGAGATCCAGCGCATTGACCAGAAGCGGGTCGTGCCCGTGCTGGCGGACGTGACCACGGGCGACGTGGACGGCGCGGTGACCGCGGTGCGGACCGCGCTGGCCGCGACGCCGGTGCCGCAGGGGCTCCGCGTGGACATCGGCGGCGAGAACGAGGAGATGCGGCAGAGCTTCCGCGACCTCGCCTTCGCGTTCATGCTGGCGCTGTTGCTGGTCTACATGATCCTGGCCGCCGAGTTCGAGTCGTTCGTCCACCCGTTCACGATCCTGCTCAGCGTGCCGCTCTCGCTGATCGGCGCGCTGGTGGCGCTCTGGATCGCCGGCGCCGGCATCAACACGATCAGCATGATCGGCATCGTGATCCTCATCGGGATCTGCGTGAACGACGCCGTGGTGAAGATCGACTACACCATCCAGCTGAAGGCCCGGGGCCTGTCCACGCACGAGGCGATCGTCGAAGCCGGCCGCGCCCGGCTCCGGCCCATCCTCATGACGTCGCTGACCACGATGGGGGGCGTCCTGCCCATGATGCTCGGGATCGGTGCCGGTGGCGGACTCCAGGCTCCGCTCGCCGTGGCCGTCTTCGGTGGGCTCGTGACCTCGACCACGCTCACGCTGATCGTGATCCCGGTCGTCTATGTGACGATCGAGGATTTCCGCGAGCGACAGCTGGCGAAGCGGGGCGTCGCAACCGCGGCGGTACCGTCGGGCACCCCGCCCGAGCCGGTCGCGGAGGGATGATGATCAAGACCATCATCAGACGGCCGGTCACGGTCACCATGGCGTACCTGACGGTCGCCGCGCTGGGCATCGCATCCTGGCGAAACATCCCGCTCGAGCAGTTGCCCGATGCGGATCTGCCGAAGCTCTCGGTCAACCTCTCGTGGGCGGGCAGCTCGCCCGAGGTCGTCGAGGCGCTGGCCACGGCGCCGCTCGAGGCGGCCGTGCAGCAGGTCCGGGGTGTGGAGAAGGTGACGTCCACGTCGAGCGAGGGCACAGCCACCATCACGATGGAGTTCGGCCTCGACACCGACATGGAGTTCGCGCGGCTCGAGCTGTCCGAGCGGATCGCGTCCGTCGAGGAGCAGCTCCCGGTCGGCGTCCGGACCAACGTCCAGCCGTACGTTCCGGACGAGTTCCAGAAGATGTACCAGCCGCTCCTCTCGTACACGATGACGGGGCCCTACACGCTGGAGGCGCTGCGGCAACACATTGATGACGTGATCGAGCCCGAGCTCAGGCAGGTTGAGGGTGTGGGCGAGGTGCGTGCGTACGGCGGTCGCGCCCGCATCCTCGAGGTCGAGCTGGATGAGAACAAGATCCGCGCGCTCGGTCTGCGGCCCGAGGTCGTCCGGGCCCGGGTCCAGGCGATGGAGATCGTAGCAGAGGCCGGCTCGGTGCTGACGGGGGACGGGCTGCTCCGCACCCTGTCGATCCGCGACCGCACCGAGTCCGCGGAGCAGGTGCGAAACCTGCCGGTCCTCATGGACGCGGGCCGGGTCGTACGGATCGCCGACGTCGGCGAGGTGCGCGAGACGTACGAGGAGCCGATCAGCTACTACCGGATCGACGGCCAACCAGCGGTGTCGTTCCAGATCATCCGGGCGCCCCGCTCAAACGCCGTCGCCACCGCCGACAAGGTCAAGGAACGGCTGGCGCAGATGGAGAACGCGCATCCGCCGAGCACACGCATCCTGCTCGACTACGACCAGAGCAAGGACATCCGGAAGCAGCTGAGTGATCTCCGCACACGCGCGCTCATTTCCGCCGCGATCGTGTTCCTCGTGCTGATCCTGTTCCTCCAATCCCTCAGCGCCGCCGGCATCGTCTTCGCCACCGTCGGCTTCGCCGTTCTCATCACGGTCAACGTGATGTACTTCGCGGGGTTCACGCTGAACCTGCTGACACTGATGGGCCTGGCGATGGGGTTCGGGCTGGTCGTGGACAACGCGATCGTTGTGCTCGAGAACACCTACCGGAAACGCATGGCGGGAGAGGGACCGGTCGATGCCGCAACGCACGGCGCCGGCGAGGTCCTGCTGGCGGTGCTGGCCGCCACCGGAACGACGGTCGTAGTGCTCATCCCGTTCGTGTACCTCCAGGGCGAATTGCGCATCTACTACCTGCCGCTCGCCCTCGTCGTCGGGATCAGCCTGCTCGCCAGCATGGCCGTGGCCTTCACCTTCATCCCGTCCCTCGCCGCGCGCATTCTCACTCGCCCACCCGGACTGCACGGCGCGGGGCCGGACGCGCGCCCGCCTCTCTACCGCCGCATCTACGGCGGTCTGATCCGCTTTTCGCTGAAGCGGCCGTGGATCACGGTGACCATCGCCCTGGTGGCGCTGGGCTTGTCCTGGCACCTGTTCGACAAGTACGTGAACCGCGGCGTGATCTGGGGCAGCTGGGGCGATCAAAAGGACGCGATCGATATCTACATCATGCAGCCGCGGGGCGAGGAGCTGGCCGAGACGGACGACCTTGCGCGCTTCTTCGAGGCCCGCCTCCGTCAGATGCCGGAGATCGACCAGTTCACCTCGCAGATCTCCCCCCAGCGGGCGACCATCCACGTCACGTTCCCGGACTCGCTCCAGTACTCGGCGATTCCGCCGGCCATCAAGGAGCAGCTGGTCCAGTACAGCCTGCAGTTCGGTGGCACCGACGTGCGCGTGCAGGGATTCGGGCCGTCGTTCTACGGCAGCAGCGGCGGCACCTCGCCCAACTACTCGATCAAGATCCTGGGCTACAACTACGAGGAAGTCCGGCTGATCGCGGAGGACATCGCGAGCCGCCTGCGCCGCTTCTCGCGGATCCGCGATGTGGACACCAATTCCGCGGGCAGCTTCTTCAACCGGGACAAGGCCACGGAGATCGTGGTGCAGGTGGACCGGTCCCGCGTGGCGCTCCACGACCTGACCACGCAGGACGTGGTCCGCTACGTCGCCGCCGCCATCTACGGTCGCAACCAGACCGGAAACATGCGGGTGGCGGGCGACGAGATGCGGCTGGAGGTCAAGCTCAACGGCGCGCGCGACCTCGACGTGCACAAGCTGCAGGAGCTGCTGATCCCGACCATGTCAGCGCGAGAAGGCGTGCGGCTCTCCGACATCGCGACGATCACCGAGCGCCAGGTCCTGAACCAGGTCATCCGCGAAAACCAGCAGTACCAGCGCATCGTGAGCTACGAGTTCCGCGGCCCGAACAAGCTGGGCGACAAGGTCCTCGAGACCGTGCTCGACGCCACCAGCCTGCCGCCCGGTTACACCATCGAGGAGCGCCAGGTCTGGAGTTGGTCCGCGGAGGAGAAGCAAGCGATCTGGGGCGTGACCATCGTTGCCATCATCCTGATCTACATGGTGACGGCGGCGGTATTCGAGTCGCTACGGCAGCCGTTCTGCGTGCTGCTGACGGTACCGATGGCACTGGTCGGCGTGTTCCTCGTGTTCTTCTACGCGAACGCGAGCTTCACGCGCGAGGCCTACATTGGCGTGATCATGATGGCGGGCATCGTGGTGAACAACGCGATCCTGCTGGTGGACCATGTGAACCAGCTCCGGCGAAAACACGGCATGGCGCTGAAGGACGCACTGGTGAAAGGCACGCTCGAACGGGTCCGGCCGATCCTCATGACAAGCCTCACCACGATCTGCGGGCTGCTCCCGCTCGTGCTCTTCAGTCCGAGCGCGAACGCCAACATCTGGAACGCGCTCGCGTACACGCTGATCGGCGGGCTGGCCAGCTCGACGATCCTGGTGCTGAGCGTGACGCCCGCGCTCTACTTCCTGCTCGAACGGCGCCTGGACCGGAAGCGGCTCGAGGCCCTGGCGGTCGCTCCGGCCTGAACCCCGACCGAGGCTGTCCAGCGGTTCGGGGCGCGCCGGTCCGACCAGAGCGGCGGTTCGGGCGGCATCGGGGATGGGGAGCGGCGGACGAACGGGCTGGCACCGGGTTTGCCGTGAATGGCCGGCCCTGGCCGGCCCGCACGGGCCCGGCCACCGGAGGACGCCCGTTCACGACAACGCAGGAGCCTGATGCCGACCCCGCTCGCGCACGGTGTGGCCGCCTGGGCCACGGCACGGACCGCGGAGCCCCGAGCGCTTCGCGGTCCCCGACTGTTCGCCCTGGTCGCGTTCCTGGCGATCGCGCCGGATCTCGATTTCCTGCCGGGCATGCTCGTGAACCGGCCGAGCGCCTTCCACCGGGGTCCAACGCATTCGCTGGCCGGCGCTTTCATTGTTTCGCTGGCGCTTTCCTGGCTGCTGGCCCGGCTCTCGGCAAGGCGGGGGGCCGGCGGGCACGGCACGGGCTGGTGGTTCGCGATCATCATGCCCACGTACTGCGCGCATCTGGTGCTGGACCTGGTCATGCCGGATACACGCGGGGCGGCCGGGATGCGACTCTTCTGGCCGGTCTCGGACCATCTGTTCGCGGCGCCCATTCCCCTGCCCCACGCGCTGCGGGCGTTCCTGGACCTGCAGGTGGGTATGCAGAACGGGAGCTTCGTCCACGCACTTCTTTCCGGCCGGGGCATCTCCGTCATCCTCGTGGAAGGGCTGCTGTTCACGCCGCTGCTGCTCGCGCCGAAACTGATTGCGGGTGTTCGCAGGCGGATCGCCGCCGCGGCGGTCGATCCGGGCGGCCGCGAGCAGCCGGAGACCTGAGCCCACTTTCGGGAGAAGCGTCGACAGGACGTCTGGATCGCTTTACCTTCGTGCACGCGCCCCGGTGGGTATGCCCCGGGGCGTTTGCGCATGGATGGAAACACGAACAGAAATGTCAGGACCCCAATTGCATCTGCCCTCCGCGATCGCCGACCTCGAACTACTCGCGTACAATCTCCGCTGGTCCTGGCACCGGCCGACCCGGGCGCTGTTCCGCTGGTTGGATCCCGAGCTGTGGATGCGGTCGCGACGGAACCCGATCCGCCTGCTCTCGGAAGTCCGGCCGGAACGCCTGATCGAGGCCGCCGCCGATAGCGCCTACGTGGAACGGGTCCGTGACGCCGCCGCGGAGCTGCGGGCCTACCTTGCGGCGCGTGGCGCTCGCGAGGGCGCGCCCGACGCCCGGCGTGTCGCGTATTTCTCGGCCGAGTTCGCGATCACGGAGTGCATCCGCGTGTTCTCGGGCGGTCTTGGAGTCCTGGCGGGTGACCACCTCAAGTCGGCCAGCGACCTCGGGGTCCCGCTCGTCGGGATCGGCCTCCTGTACAAGGACGGCTACTTCACGCAGCAGGTCGACAGCGAGGGCTGGCAGCACGAGACGTACCGGCGTCTCGAGCCGGACGCGCTGCCGCTTACCGAACAGGTCGGTCCCGGCGGCGAGCCGCTCCGCATCCGCATCCCGTTCCCGGGCCGGTCCGTGTTCGCGCGCGTCTGGCGCGCGGACGTCGGCGCGATCCCCCTCTACCTGCTCGACACGGACACGGAGGGCAACGTTGCGGAGGACCGCCAGATCACGGACCGGCTGTACGGCGGGGACGTGGAGCACCGCCTCAAGCAGGAACTGATCCTCGGGGTCGGTGGGGTCCGCGCGGTCGAGGCGCTCGGGCATCCGATCGAGGCGTTCCACCTGAACGAAGGCCACGCGGCGTTCGCGATCGTCGAGCGGCTGAGCCCCGAGCTGCAGCGGCACGGCGGCGACGCAGAAGCCGCGCTCGAGGCCATCGCCGAGGCGACGGTCTTCACCACCCACACGCCGGTCGAAGCCGGTCACGACTACTTCCCCGTCGACCTGGTGCGTCGCTACTTCGGGCCATTCACGGAAGCGACGGGCGTGTCCTGGGAATGGTTCTTCCACCTGGGCGAGTCGCCGGAACCGGCCCGCGCCGGCCAGTTCTGCATGACGGCGCTGGCGCTCCGCGGCTCGCGCGCGGCCAACGGCGTGAGCCGGCTGCACGGCCACGTGTCGCGGGAAATGTGGCGGAAGCTGTGGGACGTCGAATCGGAAGCCGACGTCCCCATCGGACACATCACGAACGGGGTCCACCTGCCCACGTGGGTCGGACCCGTCATGGGCCGGCTCTACTCGCAGTACGTGGATCCGGAATGGGTCGTGCGCAGCGGCAGCGTGGACTGGGCCCGGGTCGGGTCGGCGCCGCCGGACCGGATCTGGGCGGCGCGCCAGGAGCAGCGGGCCTGGCTGGTGGACCGTCTCCGCGGCACGATAGCCGTGCAGGCGCGGACACGCGGCGAGCCGGGGGATGACGCCTGGACCAAGCTGGACGAGGACGCGCTGACCATTGCCTTCGCCCGTCGCTTCGCGACCTACAAGCGCGCGACGCTGCTGCTGTCCGACCTCGATCGACTGGCCCGCATCGTCGGCAATCCGGACCGGCCGGTCCAGATCGTGTTCGCGGGCAAGGCCCATCCACGCGACGACGGCGGCAAACAGCTGGTCCACCAGGTGTTCGAGCTCGGACGCCGGCCGGAGTTTCACGGCAAGATCATGTTCATCGAGAACTACGACGTCGAGCTCGCACGGTATCTGACCCGCGGCGCCGACGTCTGGCTCAACGTGCCGCGCCGGCCCCACGAGGCGAGCGGCACGAGCGGGATGAAGGCGGCCGCGAACGGCGGGCTCAACCTGAGCATCGCCGACGGCTGGTGGGCCGAGGCATGGGACCAGCACAACGCCTGGCAGGATGCGATCGGCTGGCGGATCGACGGGGAGGGGCAGGTCGACACGGCCCAGGACGAACACGACGCGGCGTCGCTCTACGACATCCTCGAGAACGAGGTGCTGCCACTCTTCTACGAGCGCGACGCCGATGGTGTGCCCTCCGGCTGGATCCGGCGCATCCAGGCCTCGATCGCCCAGCTCTGCCCGTTCTTCAACACCGATCGGATGGTGACCGAGTACGCGGACTCGCTCTACCGCATCACCTCGGCCGCGGCCGCGAGGATGAGCGGGGGCTGATGCCTCCCGCCCGGCTCTGACCGGCGAAGCGCCGGTCCGGCCTGATGCCGGACCGGCGCTTCGAACATCGGGCCGGAAACGCCCTACTTCGCGTCGAGCTGCCGCCCGTTGCCGCTCGAACGGACCTCGATACGGCGGGGCTTCGCCTCTTCCGCCTTCGGCAGCGAGATCGTCAGCACGCCCTGCTCGTACATCGCGTCGATCGCCGACGCATTCACGCGCTGCGGCAGCGTGAACGAACGCGAGAACTTGCCGTACCGCCGCTCGAGCAGGTGGTAATCGCCTTCCGACTTGCCTTCCTCCTTCTGCCAGCGCTTTTCGCCCGACACCGTGAGCACGTTGTTCTCCACCGTCAGCTCGATCGCCTCGGGCTTCATGCCCGGGATCTCGATCATGAAACGGACGTCGGAGTCCGTCTCCAGCACCTCGGCCGGTAGCGTCGATACCGCATCGGACGGGACGGACAGCGTGTCGAAGATCCGGTCCATGTCGCGCCGGATGTCCCACAGCGCGTCGAACGGAGTGGCGCCCTGACGACGCCGGATCACCGGAATCATGGTCAGCCTCCTTCTTGTTGGCATGGTCAATTCCTGTTCCCTTCTCCCCGCGTCGGTGGCGACGGTCGCCACCGCTCGCGACTGCCCTCCCGTTTTGCAGCCGGCGTGCCACGAGAACCTGCCGGCCTTGCGCACCAGGACCTGTAACAGTGGCAGTAACCCGGTGCGCGGGCGCCGGTTCGACAGATCGTGTCGGGTAGCGGCGCACTCCGGAACCGCGTTCGCACCTACCCGCCTCAGCCGTTGCCGGACAGACGCCGGCGTCCCATTTTGCGATTGTTGCCCGTGCGCTTCACGCGCGGCGGGCACCACCTGATGGACAGGCGCAGTGCCGCGCATACCCTCGCTCGGGAGGTCCTGATGCGTGGAGGTGCAGTCGCCCTGACTGCCTTGATGGTCTTGGCGGGGTGCGTTGGAGGAGGCGATCAGACGCGCGCCGCCGACAAGATCCAGGCGGATTCCGCGGCGCTGGCCGCGGAGCAGTTCGACGCGTCCGTCTTCGATACCGTGACGTGGAACGGCGATACGGCCGCGCTCAACCGCGGTTACACCACGTACGTGTGGAGTTGCCAGAAATGCCATGGCAACACGGGGGCGGGCGATGCCGGCTTCGTGTTCCGCGGTGACACGCTCCATCCGCCGTCGTTCCTGGCCCCCGACTGGAAGTACGCGAACGACCTGAACGGGCTCCGGAAAGCCGTGTTCACCGGCAACGCGGTGGGCATGCCGCACTGGGGCTTCGTGCCGAACTTCAAGGTGCGGGACATGGACGCGGTGGCGCGCTACATCCTGGAAGACCTGCGGGCTGCCGCCGACACGACGAAGGGGACGTAGCACGACGCGGACGGACCCGGCCGGAGGGCTCCGGCCGGCCCGCCGTCAACGGAGATTCTCGCTGCCCGCGGTCCGGCGCGGCGCGAGCACGCGGTGCAGTGCACGGGCGGAATCCGGATCGGCGGCGAGCACTTCGACTTCGATCCCGGCGGTCCTGGCCTGGTCGACGAGGTGTTCGAGGACGAGGGAGGCGGTCAGGTCGACGCGCCCGGCTCGCTCCATGTGGAGCACGAGCCGGGCGATCGTGTTTTCGGCGAGCAGTTCCTGGACGTCCTGCTTGAGCGCCTCGGCGGAGCCGAACCAGAGTACGCCTTCGGGTCGGACGTGAAGGACGTCGCCATCGAGCCAGGTGACGAGCTTGACGTCGAACTCGCGCCAGAGGTGGACGGCGATGGCGAGGCCGATGCCGAGCACGACGGCGTGGTCGATGCGCGGGGAAAGGAGCAGGGTCCAGGCGAGAGTCGCGCCGGCGATGGCGAACTGGGGCCTGGACAGCTTCCACATGCTGAGGATGGAGCGGACCTTGATCAGGCCGACGACGGCCGTGATCACCATCGCGCTGAGGACGCCGACCGGCAGGACGCTGAGCACGTTCGCGAACGGAATGAAGAGCAGCACGGTGACGCCGGCGACGGCGCCGCTCCACCGGGACGTGGCCCCCAGCATCCGGATCATGGTGCTGCGCGAGAAGGAGCCGCCCACGGGGAAGCCGCCGCTGATGGCGGCCGCGACGTTGGCGGCGCCCTGGCTGACGAACTCGCGGTCGGGATCCCAATGCTGCCGCTCCTCGGCGGCGAAGGTCCGGGCGATCGACGCCGCCTCGGTGAAGCCGACGAGCGCGATCACGACGCCGGGCAGCGTCAGGAGCGGGCCCGAGCCCCAGGGCAGGGCGAGCGAAAGCCGGATGAACCCCTCGGGGATGTTGCCGACTACGGCGCCGCTGTAGCCGGTCATCCGGCTGTACACGATGCCGCCGGCCGCCACGATCAGGGCCCAGGGGACGAGCGGGTGGATGCGGCGCGAGATCGCGATGGTCAGCACGGTCGCCACGGAGATCCCGACCGTCTCGAGGTCCCAGGACGCCACGTGAGTTAGGGCGCGCCACGCCGCGGGGATCGGGACGTCGCCCCCGGCGACCCCCAGCAGGCCGGGGATCTGCGAGGACACGATCAGGATGGCGGCGCCGACGGTGAAGCCGCGGAGCACCGGCTCCGACATCAGGTAGACGACCTTCCCGAACCGGAACGCGCCGATCCCGATGCGGACGACGCCCACGATCAGGGCGAGCAGCGCGGCGAGTCCGATGTACTCGGGCGAGCCCGGGATCGCGAGGCCGGCCAGGGCACCGGCCGTCAGCATCGACGTCACGGCCGCCGGTCCGGACTGCAGATAGGGCGACGACGCGAAGAACGCGGCGGCGATGACTGGAAGCGCTTTCGCGTAGAGCCCGATGTAGGCGGGCAACCCCGCGACTTGCGCGTACGCCATCGATTGCGGAATGGCGACGAGCGCGATGCTGACCCCGGCGACTACGTTGGTCAGGACCAGCCGGGCCTGCCGTTCGTTGCCGGGGTTGCGGGTCTTCATGTCCGTTTCGTGTTCATGGTGCCGGATAGCTTGTAGGCCTCACGCGTCGGCCGCAACGGGCGCATCAGCCACCAGGGTCTCCGCGTGCCGTCCGGCGAGCACGAGCTGGCCGGGCGCGTGCGCTCCAGCCACCGCCGGAATATTTCGTGCGCCCGGTCGGTGTCTACGCGGACGTCGCCGTAGGCGTCACCCGGTTCCGCGCGGCGGATGCGAACGGCCTGGTGCCAGCAGTGGGCGCCGGAGACCGGGTCCGGCTGGGCGGCGAACGCGAGGTTCTGGTGCACGCCGGTGTCCGACCACCAGACGCGGGAGGTATCGGGGTCGGCGGACGGGAACGGCCGCACGCCCTGTTTCCGGCGCAGGCTCCAGGCCGCACCGTCGCGCTCGAGCCCGACCGTGGCCATCGACTGGCGCTGACCCGGACCGGGCAGCTTCCAGCGGCCCATGTGGTGGCTGCAGGCGACGACGCCGGGTCGGATCCCCTCCGTGACCCACGCCTTCACGACGAAATGGCCGATCGCGGTTTCGACCCGGACGAGGTCGCCGGTCCGGACGCCTGTGCGCGCCGCGTCGGAGGGGTGCAGCCACAGCGGATTGGAGTGCGCGATCTCGTCGAGCCATTTCGCGTTGGCGCTGCGCGTGTGCACGTGAACCGGCAACCGGAACGTCGAGATCAGGGGCAGCTGCCCCGGCTCGAGGGAGTCCGGATGGATCTGGCTCCGGATGTACGTGGGCAACCCGTACTCCGGCCAGCCCCACTCGACCAGCGTGCGGGACCAGAACTCGAGGCGGCCGCTCGGGGTCGGGAAGCCGGTCCGTGCGACGCCGTCGATCATCACGCCCGCCGCTCGCCGGCCTTCGGCGTCGGGCCCCGGCGCCGGCGTCGGGACGATGTTGGGCGAGTCCGGCTTCGGCGCAGCCGTGAAGACGCGGCCGTCCGCGTCGACGTGCGCCGCGGAGAGCTCGGCGTCGGAGAGCGGCCTCTCGTGCATCGCGCCCATGCCACGCGCAATCTCGAACGCGCCGTAGCGACGCATCCAGGCGAGCGGGTCGAGCCCTTCCGCGGCCGCGGCCTCGGGCAGACCGGGCACCGAGTTCTCGAACATCCAGGCGTAGTACTCGTCGATGCCGAGCTTCTCGCCCGGCCGCGCGCGCGACTCGAAGTGGCGACGGATGCCGAGCGCGCCATCGGGATCGATGCGCCACGACAGCTCGATCCAGAACTCGTTCTCCTCCCAGACCTCGCCGGGATTGGTCTCGCGGCTGTCGCCGACCGTTTCGCCGAGACGCTCGCGCAATGCGCGCAACACCGGCTGGCGGAAGCCGATCCACTGACCGTCGTACTGCTCGTAGGAGTGCGTGTCGTGACGTTCCGCGCCCCCGCCCATGGGCAGCACGTAGTCGGCGAACGCGGCCGTCTCGTTCCAGGACGGCGTGAGCGCGATGTGCAGTTCGATCCGCGCCTCGTCGGAGAGCGCCTCGATCCACGCGAACCCGTTCGGGTTGGTCCACACCGGGTTGTAGACACGGCTGAAGTAGACGGCGAGGTGCCGCTGCCGTTCCTTCAACAGGTGGGGCAGCAGGAACGACATCTCGAACATCGCGAGCGGGTACTGGTCCGGCCACGTCAGGTCGTTCCACATGTCGGGATGCGGCGGCATGTGGATGGGCCGCGGCACAAACTTGTTCCACGCGTTGGGCGCGGTCCCGCCCTCCGTCCCGATCGCGCCGAGCAGGGCGCTGATCATCAGCAGCGCGCGCGCCACCTGCCAGCCGCCCAGGTTGCCGGCCGACGCGCTGCGCCAGTTGTGCGCGGCGAAGCGCGTGCCGGCGGACGCGACGGCGCGCGCGATCTCCTCGAGCGTCGCGGCGTCCACGCCCGACTCGCGCGCAGCGAACTCGAAGGTGTAGTCGTCGTACCGCTCGGCGAGGATCCGTTCGAAGGCTTCGAAGTCCGGCTCGACGTCCGGCCGCTCGTGCGCCATGAACTCGCGCCAGTTCCACCAGCGGCGCACGAACTCGCGGTCGTAGAGGCGTTCGCGGATCAGGTGGCGCGCGATGGCGAGCAGGATCGCGGCCTCTGAGCCCGGGTAGGGCGCGACCCACCAGTCGGCGTGCGTGGCGGTGTTGGAGAGGCGCGTATCGAACACGATCAGCTTGGCGCCCTTCTGTTTCGCCTCCATGACGCGCTGCGCGTGCGGGTTGAAGTAGTGACCGGCCTCGAGGTGGCTGCTGACCAACAGGATCGCCGCGGCGTTCGCGTAGTCGGGGCTGGGCCGGTCGTACCCCATCCAGAAGTGGTAGCCGGCGCGCGCGCCGCTCGAGCAGATATTGGTGTGCGAGTTGTGGCCGTCGATGCCCCACGCCGCCAGCACCCGCTCGGTGAAGCCATCCTCGCCCGGCCGGCCGACGTGGTACATGACCTCGTCGCGCCGGTCCTCCAGAATCGCCTTGCGGATCCGGTCCGCGATGTCCGCCAGCGCCTCGTCCCACGACACCTCCCTCCACGCGCCGCCGCCTCGTGGGCCCGACCGTTTCAGCGGCTTCAGGATGCGGTCGGCGTCCTCGACCTGGTTCAGCGTGGCCGGTCCCTTGGCGCAGTTGCGCCCTCGCGATCCCGGGTGCTCCGGGTTGCCCTCGAACTTCCGGATCGTCAGACGGTCGCGGTCCACGTAGGCGAGCAGGCCGCACGCGCTCTCGCAGTTGAAGCAGGTCGTGGGAACGAGGGCGTAACGCCGCTCCACGCGCCGCGGCCAGGCGCGCGAGTCGAGCTCGATCCAGTTGTCCCACCGCTCCTTCGGCGGGAACGATGCCAGCGGGCTCCGGCTCGGACCCGGATAGAAGGTCTCGCCGCGCGCTTCCACATCCGCGCGGGCCGCCGACACGCGTCCATCCGGATTGCCATCCATCTTTCCTCCCGCAGGCCGGGTTTCTCCGCTCCCGCTCACGCGAGCGGCACCGACTGTCCGGCCTGTACCCAGGCGTGTTCGTGCGCGAGCAGGCCGAGCAGCACCGGCAGCGCGACCCAGACGCCGAGCCACGGCGCAAGGACGGCGGGCGCGACCAGAGCGAGACCCGCGAGGAAGAACGCGCGCCAGCGGCCGCGCACGAGCTCCCACCACGCCAGGCGCTCGTGCGCCGTGCCGTGCGTGAGCGTGCTCTCGCCAGCGACCAGGAGCAGGTGCAGTCCACCCGACACCGCGATGGCGAGGAGCAGCGCGTCGGTGGCGGACGGCTCGAGGCGCGCGGACAGGGGCGCGAGCACGGCGCTCCCCGCCAGCACGGCCTGCACGAGCAGGTGCGTCGGCGAGAGCGGGTTCTGCCAGAGATCGCGGGCCCGGGCCTGCGCGAACAGGTAGGCGGTGTAGACGGCGGTCGCGACGGCGAACGGGACACCCACCCAGGCCATGAGCCGCGTCACCGCGGCATTGCCGGCGATGCCCGCGCCGAAGTGGACCGCCAGCACGATGGAGTAGATCGCGATGATGAAGCCGCCACGTACGAGCCAGCTCTTCCACTGCGGTCGCAGGAAGATGTAGTGGAAACGCTCCGGGTGCTCGAGGTCCCACACCAGGATCGCGCCGGTGAGCGCGAGGAAGATACCGGCGGTGAGTGGAGCGGCGCGCAGCCACAACGGTCCCGTCCACGCCGCGGAGCCCAGCCATGCTACCAGCAGCGCCGCGAGCCACGCGCCGGACGCGATGCTCTTCGTCCACGTGTACAGGCTGACCCGACCGTCCCACGGTGCGCGATGCGGCACGTCGTACGCCAGCACGGCCGCCGCGCTGCTGTTCCAGGCACCCGGGTGGCCGGACGTCACACCGTGCGGAACGCTGCCCTGCTCGCCCCACAGAAAGAGCCCGCCATCGGGCCGCTGCGCGGCGATCGGGTCGAGGGTCGCCTGGTGGGCGCCCTTGTAGAACAGTGCGGGCCGCGTCCCCTTCTCCGGCCGCCGCACCGTCACCGCATCGCGACCGACAAGCCGCGCCACACGGGAGTCGGGCGCGGACAGGTCGCCGACCACGATCGCCTCCGTCGGACACACCACCACGCACGCCGGCTCGAGACCGACGTCGATCCGGTGCGCGCAGAAGTTGCACTTCTCCGCCGAGCGGTCATCGGGATTGATGAAGATGGCGTCGTACGGACACGCGGCGATGCAGGCCTTGCAGCCGATGCACGCGCTCTTGTCGAAGTCGACGATCCCATCCGGCCGCCGGTACATCGCCGCAGTCGGACACGCGGTCACGCAGGGCGCGTCCTCGCACTGGTTGCAGCGCGTGACCTGGAACGCGCGCCGCGTTTCCGGGAACACGCCGACGTCGACGTACTTCACGTAGGTCCGCGTCACTGACAGCGGCACGAGGTTCTCCGACTTGCACGCCGTCGTGCACGCGTGGCAGCCGATGCAGCGCGAGTGGTCGATCACTTTCGCCCAGCGGGCAGGCGCTGCCGGGGCCGACACGAGCTCCGTCGTGGGCATCAACCTCCGCGGTTCTCGGGGTTTCGCTGCAGGTCGGGAACGGACCCGGGGTCGGGAACGGGGAGAATCGGGGGTTGCGAGGGAATGCGCAACTGAATGCGGGAGGCGGGAGCGGAGGCGGAGGCGTTTGGGGATGGGGGAGCGGGGGCGGCGGGGTGCGGGGGTGCGGGGAAAAGAAAAGGCGGGAGGCCCTCGGAGGGCCTCCCGCCTGAGCAAGGGTTGCGCGAGGTGATCAGCCGCCGCCACCACCACGACGCTTGGCGGTGCGGCCAGTGCTCGAGCTGCTGCCGCCGGACGAGCCGGAGGCGGATCCGGTGGTGGAGCCGCCGGAACGGCCGACGGCGCTTCCGCCGCTCCGCGAGGAACCGGACGTCGCGCCGGACCGGCCGACTGCGGTACGGCCGGTGGACGAGCTGCTGCCTCCGCCGGACGCGGTGCCACGGTTAATCCGCGTGTAGCCCTGACCCTTCACCGCCCTGCCGCCCACCGACCCGAAGCCGTTGTCCGGATTGATGACGATGACCGGGTTGCCGTAGCCGTAGCCGCCGTAGCCGTAGCCGCCGTAGCCGTAGCCGCCGTAACCGTAGCCGCCGTAGTAGTAGGGGTTGTAGTAGCCGTAGCTCCAGCCGAGCGGCGAGTAGTAGGCGTAGGGGCTGCAGTTGGAGTACGAGTAGGAGCCGCGGCCGCAGTAGTCCATGTTGCTGCCGCGCCCGTAGTAGCCGTAGCGGTCGTCGGCGCGATAGCCCGGCTCGCCGACGCTCGGCTCACCTTCCATCGAAGCGCGATCGAGAGTGAACTTGGTCGGGTACGAGAGCGCCACCATCAGGTCGATCACATCATTCGAGACGCCGTCGTCCGCGAGCGCGGCGATGTTGGCCGCGTCGAGGTCGAAGCCCTGACCACGCTCGTAGAGGAACGCCTGGAGCGCGGTGCCGTCGACCCGCTCCGACGCCTCCGCCACGTCGTCGACCGAGAGGTCCGCGGCCGCGATGCGGCGCGCATCGGCGACCACGGCGTAGCGCGTCCGCAGGTCGAATCCCGCCGACTCCTCGACGTTGGTCGGCGCGGGCCGGTAGCGGACCGCGCGCGGGACGCGCTCATCGCCCAGGCCGATCGCGTGCGCGTCGATCCACTCCGTCGGCGAGATCATCGCCATCAGTCCCGATCCCGTGCGCCGGATGTTGCCTTCACACGTGACCTCGGACGAGACGAACAACCGCTGCCCATCGGCCGACCACTGCGCCGTCTGATAGCCGTTGCAGCCGTCTTCCGAGATCGGGTGACGCGCCGCGTCCGCCACCATCGTGCGACTCGACACGGACGCGCCATCGACCACCGTCGCGATCTCGACGCCGCCCGCGGCCGGACGCACGCAGAAGTACGCCTGGCGGGCCTGCCCGTCCTCCCCGACCGGCGCCGCCATGTTCTCGACGGGCTCCCAGCAGCCGAGCCACGGCAGCCAGCGCGGATCCACAGACTCCTGCGCGGCCAACCGCGCCGGCACGAACGCCGCTACCGCGAGCAGCGTCAGAAATGCGCCTTTGCTTCTCATGGATCCCTCCGGCTACATGCGAAAGCTGAGGCCCACGGTGAACTGCAAGCCCGTAAGATCGATCCCATCGAATCCCCTGAAATCGGAACCCGGCGACGCGTTCGCCATCGAGAACCGGCCTTCCGCCACCAGCCCCATCCACGGCGTCAACGCCACGTCGACACCACCCATCGCCTGACCGATTCCCGTCCACCCGCTCGACTCGAGCTGGTCGGTAAAGACCGCCAGGTCCTGGAAGTCCACCCAGTCCCCCGTCTGGTCGAAGCTGTAATACACGCCACCGATCGCTACCCCAATGTAGGGCACCACCCGTGTCGGAATCCAGACGAACCGCCCTATCTCGCGTCCCCGAGGCACCAGATAGTACCGCAATCCCGCCGTCAATGGCGTCTGTGAGAACCGTGTCCGCTGCTCGATCGGCAGCTCGTTCTGGTCCACCCAGTCCTTGAACTCCGATCGCACGCTCGTTCCCTCGTGCGCGAAGCTGAACAGGACATCCAGGCGCGGCGTCACCCGCACACCGAGATCCGCCGCCACCGCGAACGCGCCGAAGTCCCGGCGATTCACCGTCAGGAACTGGCGCGTGTGATCGAACACGTCGCCACCGGCGCGCGCAAAGTTGTACCCTCCGCGCAGGCTCAGCGTCACCGCAGGCGCGCCGAACAGGAAATCCCGCCCGCCTCTCTGCTGGGTAGTCTCGGCCGACCCGGCTGGCATGACGCCCGGATCGGTGACGGACTGCGACGCGGCCGGCTGAAACGAAACCAGGAGAGCGGTGGCTGCGGTCAGGACACTCAGTCGGCTGGCACCGCGCATCCGGCCGGAATCTTCGTACCTCATGGATCCCCCGGGGCATGCTGACCCGACGTGTGCGAGCGCCGGGAGCCCCGGCACGCACAGTCTTTTGTCTTGCCTAATATAGTCGGTTTGGTGCTCAAAGTTCCAGTATTTTCTCATCCGATGCCATCGCGCAACTCGTTGTGGCGCGTACATTTCCGCTCTCGACATGGTATACCGAACCGTCGACCTGCGCCCTTGCGGGACGGCCGGACACCGGCTGCGGGGCCGCTCGTGGGAGCTCACGAACGGGATGCCACGCGCAACCGGTTCAGAGGCAAGTGGTTACAGGATCGGCCGGGGTACTGGCCGGATACATGCGTATCGGACGAGGCGACCGTGGGACCTTGTGGTCAACCGGTGGAGGCCGGGATCGTGGCATTGGGATGCGAGGTCGCGACGCGGTCCCGAGGGCGAAAAGGAAAAGGCGAGTGGCGGAATGAAAGGTCTGGGAATCGCGAGTTTCGCAGTCGCTGCGCTGCTGGCGGCGTCGGCGCCGGCCCGGGCGCAGGTCAGCGCGGGCGGCTACTTCGTGCGCACATCGGATCCGTTCGGCGAAAGTGACGGTGTGGGTGGGCGCCTGGAGATCGGCGCCCCGCTGCTGCCGGTGAGCCTCGCGCTGAACGGCGAATGGTTCTTCCCGGACTGCGGCGGGAGCGACTGCAGCCAGAAGGGCCTGACGATCGACGCGAACTACACGGTCGCGGTGCCGCTGGTGCAGCCATTCGTCGGGGTGGGTTGGTCGATCCGCCAGAGCAAAGTGGATGGTCAGACTGCGACGAAGCGGGAGCTCGTCGTCGGCGTCGGCGTGGCGCTGGCGCTGAAGTCGTTCCGCCCATTCGTCGATGTCCGGTACCGGCCGTCGAAGATCTTCTCGGGGAATCCGTATGCGGTGCGGCTCGGCCTCATGATTCACTGATCGGGTCGGCGTCTGCGGGCGTACAACCGCAGAGACCGAACCGGCCGAGCATCTTCTCGAGCGGACAGAACGCGGAGAAGCTCGACTGCAGCAGATTGAAGCCGACGAACGCGGTGAATGCGAGCCACCATGGGCTGACCCAGACGGCCAACGCGATGGAGGCGAGCAGGAAGACGCCGGCAAACCGTCGAATGATGGATTCGGGGCACATTTCTCTTCATCGTCCTTGAAAGAAAGTCTCGGGTGACCGCAGGGCGTCCGCGGCTCAGAAGAACTCCTCGATGGGCAGAACGGCGGCGTGCAGCCGTTCGCCTTCCGCCAGGTTGCTCGCCGCATCCTTCATGGCGACAGTCAGCGCCTCCGCCTGGTCAGCCGGTACGACGCTGAAGTAGATAGACGCGTCGCCGGGCCAGGCGCGGGTTCCCGCGCGCCGGCCGGTAGTGCCCGCGCCGTGCACCTGCGGCAGCTCCGAGAACCCGCCCGCGTTGTGCCGATCGAGCAGGCCGGGTACGAGGTGGCGGTCCGCGCCGCTGTAGATGATCAGCAGCAGTTTCATGGGATCCTGACCTCCGGCGTCTCGCGCCGCCGCAGCTCCCAGTAGAGGAGCGGCACGACGATCATGGTGAGCAGGGTAGCGACAACGGCGCCGCTGATGAGGGCGACGGCGAGGCCCTGGAAGATCGGATCCAGCACCATGACGATGCCGCCCGCGACGACGGCCGCGGCGGTCAGCGCGATGGGCCGGAAGCGGACGGCGCCCGCCTCGAGCACGGCGTCCTTCAACGTGCGGCCGCGTTCCTCGGCGAGCTGGATGAAGTCGACGAGCAGGATCGAGTTGCGAACGATGATGCCGGCGAGGGCGATCATCCCGATCATCGACGTCGCGGTAAAGAAGGCGCCGGTGATGGCGTGGCCGGGCAGGATCCCGATGAGCGTGAGCGGGATCGGCGCCATGATGACGAGCGGCACCTTGAAGGACTGGAACCAGCCGACGACGAGCACGTAGATCAGCAGCAGCACGGCGGCGAAGGCGAGGCCGAGGTCGCGGAAGACTTCGATGGTGACCTGCCACTCGCCGTCCCACTTGATGGCGACCTCATCGAGGCGCTCGGGCTGGACCGCGTTGTAGCGCGCAATGGGTACGCCGTTCACGCGGACGTCGTCGAGCTTCCGGTTCATGGCGAGAATCGCGTACACCGGCGACTCGATGGAGCCCGCGACATCGCCCGTGACGTAGATCACCGGCCGCAGGTTCTTGCGGTTGCGGGACGGCTCGAGGGTGCGGTCCTCGACGTGGACGAAACGCTGGAGCGGCTCGGGTCCGCGCGCGGTTGCGATCGGCATGGCGAGCAGCGCTTCGACCGAGGAACGCTGGCCGAGCGCCAGGCGCGGCACGATCGCGACACCCTCGCGCGCCGTGGCCGACGGCGCGATGCCGACGGGCGCGCCGGACAGCGCGAGCGCGAGCGTCTGCGTGATCTGCTCGACGCTCGCGCCGGCGTCCGCCGCGCGGACGCGGTCCACCCGGAACACGCGCTTCGCGGCGGGATCCTCGACCGTCCAGTCCACATCGACGACGCCGTCCGTCGACTCGAAGACGTCCATGACCTTGCGCGCGGTCTCGATCCGGGTCGCCTGGTCCGGCCCGTAGATTTCGGCGACCAGCGTCGAGAGGACGGGCGGGCCGGGCGGGATCTCGGCAATCTTGGCGCGGGCCCCGAAGAGGGCAGCGATCGAGTCCACACCGGGGCGGACGGCGACCGCGATGTCGTGGCTCTGCCGGTCGCGGTCTCCCTTGCCCACGAGGTTGACCTGGACGTCGGCGACGTTGGCGCCGCGTCGCATGAAGTAATGGCGGACGAGACCGTTGAAGTTGAAGGGTGCGGCGGTGCCCGCGTACGTCTCGGTGCTCTCGACTTCGGGTACCGTGCGCAGGTAGTCGGCGATCTGTTGTGCGGCGACGTTCGTGGTCTCGAGCGTCGTGCCTTCGGGCAGGTCGAGCACGACCTGGAACTCGTTCTTGTTGTCGAAGGGCAGCATCTTGACGGACACCAACCGTACGGCGACCAACCCCATTGACAGGAAGAGCAGGATGACCACGCCGGCGTAGAAGCCGAGCCGGCGCGTGCGCCGCTCCATGAGCGGCAGCATGATGCGGGCGTAGATGCGGGCGAACCGGCCCTTCTCCTCGGGCTCGTGCGCGCGGTCGTGCGGCGTCGCCTCGCGGCCGACGTGGCCACGCAGCAGTCGGAGCCCGAGCCACGGCGTGACGATGAAGGCGACGGCGAGGGATGCGATCATGGCCACGGACGCGCCCACGGGGATGGGCCGCATGTACGGACCCATGAGGCCGGACACGAAAGCCATGGGCAGGATCGCGGCGATCACGGTGAGCGTGGCGAGGATGGTCGGGTTGCCGACCTCGTCGACGGCTTCGACGGCGGCGGTCTCCGGCGTTCGGTCCGCCATCTTCAGGTGGCGATAGATGTTCTCGACGACGACGATCGCATCATCGACGAGGATGCCGATCGAGAAGATGAGCGCGAACAAGGTGATGCGGTTGAGCGTGTAGCCGAGCGCGTAGTAGACGAAGAGCGTGAGGGCGAGCGTGACGGGCACGGCCACCAGCACGACCAGCGCCTCGCGCCAGCCGAGGAACAGCCCGATCAACAGCGTGACCGAGAGCGTCGCGATGGCCAGGTGCGTGATCAGCTCGCTCGCCTTCTCCGCCGCGGTCTCGCCGTAGTCGCGGGTGACCGCGACGTTCACGTCGGCGGGCAGCAGCCGTCCTTCCGCCTGGTCGACGCGCTCGAGGACCGCTTCCGCGACGCGCGTCGCGTTGGCGCCCTTCCGCTTCGCGACGCTGATGGTGACCGCTGCTTCCGCGATCGCGCCCGCCGCCGCGTGGCTCACGTAGTCGACCGGCTCGGCAAAGTCCTCGCGCACCTCGGCGACGTTGCGCACGTAGACCGGGTTGCCGCCGCGCGCCGTGACCACGACGCTGCCGACATCGCCCGGGGTCGAGAGTGGCGCGCCGACATCGACGCGGAACACGCTGTCGGCGCGGGCGAACTCGCCCGCCTGCAGCCGGCTGTTCGCGCCACGCAATGCCATCGCGACCTCGCCCGCGGTCACGCCACTCGACGCGAGGCGGGCCGGATCGAGCGTGACCATGATCTGGCGCGGCTGCCCGCCCACGATCACGGTCTGCGCGACGTCGGGCAGGGTCCGGATGTCGTCCTCGAGGTGGACGGCGAGCTGGCGCAGCTCGTTGCTGCCGTAGCGCTCCGAATGGAGCGTGAGGGTCAGGATCGGGACGTCGTCGATCGAGTGCGGCTTGACGATCGGGGGCAGGGCTCCGGGCGGCGTCTCGTCCATGGCCGCGGCGAGGCGGGCGTGGACCTTGGTGATGCTCTCTTCCTGGTTCTCGCCGACATCGAAGCGAACGGTCACGAGGGCCATGCCTTCGCCCGCCATGGCGTAGACGTAGTCCACACCCGGGATCTCCCACATGTGCTTCTCGATGGGACGAGCCAGCAGGTTCTCGGTCTCCTCCGGGCCCGCGCCCGGCAGCACCGCGATCACGTCGATCATCGGCACCGAGATCTGCGGCTCCTCCTCGCGCGGGGTCGCGACGATGGCAAGCGCCCCGACGCCGAGTGACGCGATGGTCAAGAGCGGCGTGAGCTTGGAGCGGAGGAACGCGCTCGCAATGCGTCCGGAAGCGCCCACGTCTACCTGGCCTCTGTTGCGGGAGCGGTGACCGCGATGCGCTCACCGGCGCGGAGGCCCGAGAGCACTTCCACGGAGTCGGCCGAAAAATCGACGACGCGCACCCAGCGCAGCTCGGAGCCGCCGCCGGTGAGGACGCGAACGCCGGTCAGGTCGCCCCGCCGCACGACCGCGGACGCGGGCACCAGAATGGACGAATGTTCGCCCTGGGGCAGCGAGAGAGTGGCCGCGCTTCCCGCGAGGAAGCGGCCCTCGCCGTTGTCGAGTGTGGCGTTCACGGTATAGACGTTGCCGCCCGGCGCGGGAACGATGCCTTCGACGCGAGCCATTGTCGTCACACCCTCAACGGATGCGCCGATGGTGTCGCCGCGAGCGAGGCCTCGGACTGCGGCGGGCGCGACGCTCACGGAGAGCCGGAGCCGGGAGAAGTCCTGCACGGTCACGAGCGGCGCGCCCGGTGCGGCGAAGGCACCGGGATCGACCATGCGCGAGGTGACGACGCCGTCGAACGGCGCGCGCACGACCGCGTACTCGCGTGTCGCAGCCAACTCGTCGGCGGCAGCGCGTGCGGCATTGACGTGCGATTCCGCGGAGGCGAGCGCGGCTTCCGCGGCGTCGAGCATGGCCTTGGGCGCGGCTTCCTTCGCATAGAGGTCGCGAATGCGGCCCGCGTGGGTAAGCGCGAGCTGGTGATTGGCCTCGGCGTCGGCGACGGATGCCGCGACCTGGGCGGCCTTCGCCTCGAGGTCCCGGCTGTCGATACGGACCAGCGGCTGGCCGCGCCGGACGTGATCGCCCTCGCGAACCGCGACCTCCGTCACGGTGCCCATCAGCTTGGTGCTGAGCGTGGCCTCGGCCCAGGGGCCCGCGGTTCCACTCGCCTCGAGGATCGAGGGCCGGGACGCCACGGCGACCTCGAAGGCCGGACCCTCCGCCTCGCTGGCCGGCTCACCGGTCGTCGCCGGTTCCGCCGACCCGCAGGCTGCGGCGGTGATGCCCAGGAGCAGCAAGACTCCGATTCCACTTCTCGTCATCGATTCATCGTCCGTTCGGTTTCCAGCGTGCCGAGGGCGCCGACATCGAGTCCGCGCGCCTGACGGCGCTCCGCTTCGGCAACGATCGCTTCGTAGACGGCGAACGAGAGGCCGAGCCCGCTGCTCGTTTCCACGGCGGCGGCGTCGAGCAGCTCGACCACCGTCGCGAGTCCACCATCGTACTTCTGTGCGACGATGCGGTGCGCTTCCGCGCTCTGCACCACGGCGTCGCGCGCGATGTCGAGACGCGCCAGCGCGACACGCCGCTCGATGTCGGACCGTTCCACTTCGAGCCGCGCCTGCGCTTCCGCCGCATCGGCGCCCGCCTCCGCCGCTTCCTTCCTGCCCGCCGCCGCGCGCATCTCAGCGATCTGCGAGGCGCCGGCGAAGGGTGTCCACGTCGCCATGACGCCCGCCGTCCAGTTGTCGCGGCCGGCGAACGGCGCGCTGGCCGAGTACCAGTCGAGGCGGGCGAACGCGTTGATGCGCGGGAGGTATAGCGAGCGTGCGCGCGCGAGGTCGGAGCGAGCGGCCGCGAGACCGAAGCGGGCCGCACGAACGTCACCGCGCGGCGCCGGCGCGGCATCGAGCTCAGCGGCCAGAGCGGCGCGCACCGCGGCCGTGTCCGGAAGCTGCTCGGGAACGGCGAGTGAAGTGTCGCCGGGCGCACCGAGCAACAACGCGAGTTGGCGGCGCGCGAGAATGGCGTCACCGCTCGCGGATGCGAGCTGCGTCTCGATCTGGCCGGCCTTCACCCGCGCAAGCAGTACATCGGAACGCGTGACCATGCCGGACTCGACCATGGCCTCGGCCTGGCGGACGTGAGCGGCGGCCGCGCGGGATGCGGCTTCCAGCGTGGCGACACGCTCGGCGGCGAGCACGGCGCCAAAGTACGCCCTCACCACATCGAGCCGGGTGGAAGCACGGGTCCAATCCGCCGACGCACTGGCGGCGTCGGCGGCGCGTGATGCGGCCGCACGGCCGAGGTGCGCATCGAGGTTGATGATCGGCTGCTCGAGGACCAGTGCGCTCGCGTAGTTGCTCACGGGCGACGGGAAGTTCAGGCGAGCGGGATCGAAGTCGGCCTGGGTGATGCTCCGCTGGCGGAGCGTCGTCCCGAACGCGCCGATCGGATCCGTTGTCCGGGCCCAGCCACTCTCGACGCGCAGGGTGGGCAGCACGCCGCGCAACGCGGCCATGCTGCCGGCCGCGCTCGCCGCCGCGTTGCCGTCCGCGATGCGGTTGGCGTACGCCTCCGCATCGGCCCGGCGCAGCGCCTCGGCAAGCGACAGCTCCTGTTGGGCCGTGGCCGGGCGCGGAAGCGCGGCGCTCGCAAGGAGCAGCATTCCCAGCCATTGCTTCACCATCAACGTTCCATACCTCCGATCAGGGTGAGAATTGGAGACGCGATCGCGGCTTGAGGTTCCGAGCGTGTCACGCGGACTCGGGGTCGCTACGATGAGGTCCGCGCGTCGGCCGGAGACGATGCGGGAAGATCGTTCTCGCGCAGCAACCGGAAGCCCGCGGCGCGGTCGCCCGCACGGTGTCACGAGGCGGGCGCGGGGTTCCCGCCCGTCGCGCCGCGGTGAAATCGCGTCAGGACCTGAAGCCGCGCACGTCGTGCGTCGCGTACGGCGCCTCGAGCGCCGCGCACTCATCGGCGGACAGCTCGATGTCGACCGCGCGAATGGCGGCGTCGAGGTGGCCGGTCTTCGACGCGCCGACGATCGGGGCCGCGACACCGGGGCGGGCGAGCAGCCAGGCCAGCGCGATCTCGGCCATGGTTACGCCGCGCGCTTTCGCGATACGCTCGACCGCGTCGACGACATCCCAGTCGCTCGACGCATCGTACAGTTTGTGCGAGTAGTCGTCGCTCTGGGCGCGGGCAGTGCCGGCGCTCGGGATGCGGCTGTCGGCCGGGCGCGGCCGGGCCAGCAGCCCGCGGCCGAGCGGACTCCACGGGATCATGCCGATGCCTTCGTGCAGGCAGAGCGGCACCATCTCTCGCTCTTCCTCGCGATAGATCAGGTTGTAGTGGTTCTGCATGGAGATGAACCGGGCCCAGCCGTTCCGCTCGGACGTCGAGAGAGCCTGCGCCATTCTCCATGCGGAGCCCGAGCTGGCGCCGATGTGCAGGACCTTGCCCTGGCGCACGAGATGGTCGAGCGCCGCGAGCGTCTCGTCGATGGCTACGGCGGGATCGAAGCGGTGGATCTGGTAGAGGTCGATGTACTCAATGCCGAGGCGCCGCAGGCTCGCGTCGCAGGCCTGGACGATGTGCTTGCGCGAGAGGCCGCCCATGTTGGGCGCTTTGCTCATGGGAAAGTGGACCTTGGTCGCGAGCACGGTCTCCTCGCGGTTCGTGAACTCGCGGAGCGCACGACCGGTCACTTCCTCGCTGACGCCGAGCGAGTACATGTCGGCCGTGTCGAAGAAGTTGATGCCGGCGTCGACAGCCTGCCGGTAGAACGGATGGGCATCGACCTCGTCGAGTACCCACGGTCGCCATTTCGACGTGCCGTAGGTCATGCAGCCGAGGCAGATCCGGGAAACCCTGAGACCGCTGCTTCCGAGTTGCACGTACTTCATGATGGCTCCCACCGCACGAGAAGGATCAGCGGCTCATGGTACGCGGGAGGAGGGCGAGCGACAAGATCGCTCGAAGGGACCGGGTGCCGGAGGGAGTACCCGCTCTTCGCGCGATCACTCGGTGCGGATGGCGCGGACCGGATCGACGGCGGCGGCGCGAAGCGCGGGGATGAGCGACGCGATGAGCACCACCAACAGCAGGGCGACGGCGACGGCGGCGTAAATGCCGGGCTGTCCGGCGGTGACGCCGAAGAGCATGGAGCGGAGGAGGCGGCCGCCGGCGAGCGCGATGGCAATGCCGGCGCCGACGCCGAGGATGCCGAGGACGGCGCCCTGGCGCAGCACGCCGCTCCACAAGTCGCGCGCGGACGCGCCCAGCGCGATACGCAGCCCGAACTCCCGCGTTCGCCGGCTCACGACGTACGAGACGGTGCCGTAGACGCCGATGAGTCCGAGGACGAGCGAGACGGAAGCGGCGATGAGCAGCAGCGTCATGGCGAGCGTTACGTCCTGGAACGAACGGGCGGTCAGATGACGCAGGGTTTCGACATCGTTGATCGGGACGTCGGACCGCAGGCCGAGGATCGCGCTCCGGATCGACGGCAGCAGGGCCGCGGGATCGCCGGCCGTGCGGATCACGGCCACCATGTTGGAGACGAACATGGCGAAGTTGCCTTCCGGCAGAAACACGGTGGGCAGGTACACGGTCGGCTCGGCCGGCTGCATCAGGCTCGTCTCCCGGACGTCGCGGACGACGCCGACGACCGTGTACCAGATGTCTGCCGACGGGTCGACGCCGGGCGAGTATTGCGCGATGCGGCGGCCGATCGGATCCCGGCCCGGCCAGCGCTCGGCGGCGAACGACTCGTTGACGACCGCGACGCGCGGCTGGTCAGCGAAATCGACTCGCTCGAACTCGCGGCCGCGCGCGAGCCGCGCTCCGATCGCCTCGAGGTATCCCGGCCCGATGAAGACGCGCGCGGCCTTGATCGCCGACGCCAGGTCCCGCGGGAAGGCACCTTCGGTCGCCACGTAGTCGTGCCATTCGTCGCCGTCCAGCGGCAGGTCCGCGCTGTACGCCGCGCGCTCCACGCCGGGAACGGCAGCGAGCCGGTCCACGATATCCTGCATGAAGGCGCTACGGGCGGCGTCGCCGTGTTCTTCCGTGTGACCGGCTTCCGCCAGGATCGACCGGGAAAGCGAAAGACGGAGCGTCAGCACGTGCGCGGGATCGAATCCGGGATCGACATCGCGCAGGTTCACGAATGTGCGGAGCAGCAGCCCGGAGCCGACCAGCAGCACAAGCGCGAACGCGACCTGCACCACGACGAGCGCGCTCCGGGTCCGGAGCCGGCTCACCGGCGCGGTCCCGCCCCGGGACTCGTCGCCCGGGTCCGGACGCGGCTCCGTCCGGCGCGCACGCACGAGAGGAGCAACGCCGAACGCGAGACCCGTGAGTAGCGACACGGCAAAGGCGAAACCGAGCACCCGGGCATCGAGGCCGACCTGATCCAGCCGGGGCACATCACCCGGGATCAGGCGAATCAGCCAGACCGTTCCGGCCCTCGCCAGCGCGAGGCCGAGTGCGCCACCGAGACCGGCCAGAAGCAGGCTCTCCGACAGGAACGCCGCGGCGATCGACGGAGCGCTCGCGCCCAGCGCCCGCCGGACCGCCAGTTCCCGGCTCCGCGATTCGGCCCGGACGAGGAACAGGTTCGCCACGTTTGCCGTCGCGATGAGCAGGACGAACCCGACCGCGCCCATCAGGATCCAGAGCACGTGTGCGACGTCGCCCACCAGCGCGTCCGACAGTCGCTCGACCACCGGGTGATAGCCACCTTCTTCGAGGCTCGTGACCGTGAAGCCGCCGGGATAGTCCACCGCCGCGTCGTGCATCAGCGACTCGAGCTCGCGCTGCGCATCGGCGGTCGTCGCTCCCGGCGCGAGCCGGGCCAGGCTCTGGTACATGAAGTTGCCGAACCGCGCTGCCGACGGGTCCAGCCGCTCGAGCGGGATGAAGTAGTCCGGCCCAGCGAAGCGGTTGCCGAAGACGACCGTCGCCTCCGGACGCAGGAACTCGAACCCTCGCGGAAGCACGCCCACCACCAGGCGGGTCGAGCCGGGCACCACCGGTTTTCCGAGCACATCGGGATCCGCCCCGAGCTGGCGCGTCCAGTAGCCGTACGTCACGATCGCCACCGGATCCGCGTCCGGGTCCGTGTCTTCCTCCGTGAAGCCGCGACCCAGCACCGGCGACACACGCAGCAGCGGCAACAGTGACGGCGACGCCATGATAATGCCCGGCTCCAGCGGCGCTCCCGTTCCAGCCACCGGCGACGACATCTCAATGTAGAGCCCCATCTCCGACAACGTCTTCGAGCGCGCGACGTACTCCAGATAGCCACCGTCCGTCATCCCCAGCCGGTCCGTCGGCGATTCGTGACTCACCAGCACCAGTCGCCCCGCATCCCCGTACGGTAGCGGTCGCAGGACCACGCGGTCGATCACGCTGAACAGCGCCGTCGTGCCGCCGATCCCGAGCGCGAGCGTCGCTACCACCGTGGCCGTGAAGCCCGGCCGGCGCGACAGCCGCCGCACCGCCTGCCTCACTTCCCTCACGATCCCGTCCACCAGCGCACCGGCGCGACGCGCCACCCCACCGCGACCGGGTTCGCCGCCACTCACTCCCCAGCGCTCCGCCAGCCCATGGCGCAACGTGCCGAACAGCGTGCGAACCCAGAACCCCGATACCGCCAGACGACCGCGCCCGCGCGACGCTTCGAGATCCCGCTCCAGCGCGTACACGATGCCTTCCCCGAAACGCGCTCGGAAGGACTCCGGGTAGGCCCTAGACAACCACCGCAGAACACGTCCCGTCCAGCTCCGCCGCCCCGGAGTCGCCCCGCTCACGGGACCCGCCGATCCGGAAGCAGACCCAACGTCCGCGTCGCCCGCACCAGACCTGCCAACCGACGACTCTCCGCTGACAGAACCGCCCGCCCCGAAACCGTCAGATGGTAGTACGCGCCCCGGCGCGGATCATCGTCCTCCGGCCGCGTTTCCGACTCCGCAACCAGCCCATCATCCAGCAGTTTCCGCAAATGCCGGTAGAACGGACCCGTCTCCAGGTGGATCCGCCCCTCCGACCTCTCCCGCACCGACCGGATCACGCCGTACCCGTGGGAATCCCCCTCCGCGAGCGCCAGCAGGATGTGGAAGACCACCGGCTTCAGCGGCAGCCATGCCTCGACATCGTTGTCCCGGCCCATGAACGCGACTCCGTTTAAGTACGAACCGTACCTGTACGAACCGTACCCTAATCCACGAACGGAGGCGGGTCAAGGGGAATGAGCGGGTTCGTGGCCGCGCGGGCCGCGAGGGCCGATATTGGCGGGAGCAGGCACCGTGACCGGGAGTCGGTACTGGAAACAACTCGGGCGACGTTCGCGACGCAGACGCGCGTGACGCGCGGCCTCGACCAGGTCGTGGACGTCGAGACACCGGAACAGGTGGTCTTCACGTACACGGTCGCGGGGATCGGCTCGCGGGCGGCGGCGGCCCTGGTGGACTACGGCGTGATCATCGGAGTCTCGCTCCTGCTGGTGGCGGTCTACCTGTTCCTGCTTCCGTCGTATCTGCACGTGTCGAACGCATCGATGCTGATCCGGCGGGCGGGTGGTTGGGCAGCGGCCGTGCTGCTGCTGCTGCTGTTCGTGGAGCAGTGGGGCTACTACGTGCTGTTCGAGGCGTTCGCGGATGGGCAGACACCGGGCAAACGCTGGCTCGGTCTGCGCGTGGTGCGGGATGGCGGCTACTCGATCACGTTCGCGTCGTCGGCGGCGCGGAACGTTGCGCGCGTGCTCGACCAGCAACCGATCCTCCTGTACATCGTCGGACTGGTGGCGGTGGCGGTGTCGAAGACGGGCAAGCGGCTCGGCGACCACCTTGCGGGGACGCTGGTGGTTCGGGAGCGCCTGCTCCGCGTGCCGGTGGAGCCGCTGACAGCGGAGGGTGGACGCGGAGCCAGTCTCACGACGACGCTCACGGACGAGGAGCTGGAGCTGCTCGACCGGTTCCTGGAGCGTGTGGGCGGGCTGGACGCGGCTCATCGGGATGCGCTGTCGGACCAGTTCGCGGTGCGATTCCGTGCGCATCTGCCGCCGACGGGCGACCTGTTGACGGGACTACGAGCGCTGCGCGACGCGGAGCTTGGCGCACGCGGCAGCGGAGTGAGCGCTCGCGGCGTGACGGGTGCGGCGCGGGAGCGGTACGCGCTGATCGCGGAAGGCGAGGCGCGGTGGAGCCGGTTCGCGAGCACGGTGGAGGAAGCGCGACGCCGGGGTCTGGGCCACATGTCGGGGGACGAAGTCGCGGAGTTCGTGGGCGCGTACCGGGAGATCGCGACGGACCTGGCGCGGCTGTCGACGGCGGCGCGGGATCGCGAGATCGATGCGCGGTTCCGCCTGAGCCGACTGGTGGCGGCGGGGCACAATCTGCTGTACCGTCGCGATCGGGCGGCGCCGCGCGCGATCCGGCATTTCCTGTTCGTTGCGATCCCGGGCGAGCTGCGCCGATCGGCGCTCCCGATCCTGGGCGCGGCCTTCCTCTTCTTCGGCTCGGCGGCCGCATCCTGGATCAGCGTGGTGCGCGACCCGGAGCTGGTGCAGGAGCTGCTGCCGGCGGGCATGATCGACCGGGCCGAGGTGGACGCCGCACGGGCGCGGTCCGGCGACGCCCGCTACATTGACGTGGAGGACTACACTCGCCCGATCGTCGCGAGCACCGTGATCCGGAACAACGTGCAGGTCACATTCTTCGCCTTCGCCTCGGGCCTGACGGCGGGCGTGCTGACGGTGTGGATCCTGCTCATGAACGGGATCGGCATCGGATCCGCCATCGGCCTGTTCCAGAGCAAGGGAATCGCGCGGCTGATCCTCGACTTCGTCGTCGCGCACAGCGTGTTCGAGCTGAGCGCGATCTGCATCGCGGCCGGCGCCGGCTTCATCATCGCCGGGGCGATACTGCTGCCCGGCGCACGGACCCGACGCGAAGCGCTGGTGCTGGAGGGGCGTCGCTCGCTGCGACTGCTGGCCGGCGCGACGATGCTGCTGCTGTTCGCCGGCGCCATCGAAGGACTCATCTCGCCGCGCGCGGACCTCGGTTCCGGATTCAAGGTCGGCGTGGCCGTGACCTGCGTGCTGCTCCTCGCTCTGTACGTCTCGCTGGGCCGGAACCTGCCTGCGACCGACGGTGACACGGAGCCGGCTACAGGGACGAGCGAGCCTTGATGGCGAGGTAGCGGTTCACGACAGCCGCGCTCATGACGCGTGGCGATACATCGAGCACGGACACGCCTGACCGCCGCATGCGCGCCAGCGCATCCTCCCGCTCGAGCAGCAGCTCCTCGGCGGCCGCGCTTTCGAAGAACGCCGGCTCCGCCGCCGCGCCCGGCAGCGCGGCTGCGACGAGTTCATCGTTGCGCAGGGCGACGACGAGCGGCAGGTGCCGGAGCGCGCTGCGCGCGGTGTGCGCGATCAGGGCCCGCGACGCGCGGGCATCGATGACATCCGTGTACAACACGATGAGCGAGCGTTTCCGATGGCGTGCGGCGAGCGTGCGGAAGGCGCCCGCGTAGTCCGGCTCCATCATGTTGGCGTGCAGCGGGAGCACGACCTCGCGGATGCGGCGCACGGCGAGGCCGCCCTTCGCGGCGGGCACGAACGCGCGCACCTCGTCGTTGAAGACGAGCAGCGAGACGTGGTCGCCGGACCGGGTCGCGACGTCGGCGAGCACGATGGCGGAGGCGAGCGCGTGCTCGAAGCGGGGCACGCCGTCGGATAGCTGGGTCATGATGCGGCCGGCGTCGATGGCGATGACGACGGTCTGGCCCTGCTCGATCGAGTATTCGCGCGTAATCAGCTTGCCGCGTTTCGCCGTCGCCTTCCAGTCGACCCGCCGCGGATCGTCGCCCTCCACGTACTCGCGCAGATTGGCGAACGTCGCGCCTTCTCCCCTGCGCCGGATGGTGCGGATGCCGGCATCGCGCAGTCGGTGCTGCAGGGTCAGCAGGCGGTAGTGACGGATGCCGGCGAGCGAGGGGACCACCGCGATCGTGCCGCCGAGCGGGTACTCGAGCGACCGGCGTACGAGGCCGAGCGGTCCGCGGATGCGGAGCACGACGGGCCCGAGCGCATGCACGCCCCGGGTCCGTCCGGTGACAGCGACGTGGACCTGTGCCTGTCCGCGGGCCGGCACGCGGACCCGGCCGATGCGCCACGGCGTGGGCGTGTGCAGCGAGTCGCCGCCCGGGTGCCTGTCCGCTTCGATTCCCCGGCCCAGCGCGTCGTGAATCTCGACGTCCAGGCGCACATTCCAGCGCGACGTGACGCGATAGCGGATCTCGGCGCGGTCGCCGAAGCCGATCGATTCCGGCTGCACGCGGCGGACGTCGAGGCCGGCCGGGTCGGGGAGCGCCAGGGCGTCGGCGACCGCCACCGCGAAAGCGATGACGGTGACGGCGGCAGCGAACAGGGCGCCGGCGGAGCTGCCGGAGAGCAACCAGCAGGGCGCGGTAGCGGCGAGCACGACGGCGAAGCGGCGTGAAGGCGAGTAGCGGAGCCGCGCGAGCGTTCGCCGGAACCTGCTCCGTTGGCGGACGGCGGGCGATGCGTCGGAGCCGGCCGAACCCATCATCATTGAGGCGCGGGCACGCGGGTGAGCAACGCGTCGATCACGTCGTCACTGGAGCGGCCCTCGACCTCGAGTTCGGGCGCGACGAGGATGCGGTGACGGAGTACGGCCGGTGCGAGGCCCTTGACGTCGTCGGGCGTCACGAAATCCCGGCCGGCGAGGACCGCGGCCGCGCGCGCGACGCGGAACAGCGAAACCGATGCGCGTGGCGATCCGCCGAGGGTGAGCGCGTTGTCCTCGCGAGTCGAGCGGACGATGGCCGCGATGTACTCGCGCACGTCCGGCTCGACGCGGACCTGCTCGACGGCGGCGCGGATGGTGGCGCAGGCCGTCGCGTCGAGCAGCGCGGCCGGAAGCAGAGTCTCCGCGCGTTCGGCATCGAAACCGCGCTCGTAGTTCTCGAGCATCTTCAGCTCGGCGTCGAGCGAGGGATACTCGACGCGGATCTTGACGAGGAACCGGTCGAGCTGCGCTTCGGGCAACGGGTACGTCCCTTCGTACTCGATGGGATTCTGCGTGGCGAACACGGTGAAGAAGGGGCTCAGCTCGTGGGTCACGCCGTCGTTGGTGACCTGGCGTTCCTGCATGGCCTCGAGCAGTGCGGCCTGGGTCTTGGCGGGCGCCCGGTTGATCTCATCGCCCAACAGCAGGTCGGTGAAGACGGGTCCGCGCCGGAACTCGCTGGTCCGGCCGCCCTCGCGCAGGACGCTCGTTCCCGTGATGTCGGCGGGCATGAGGTCGGGCGTGAACTGGATGCGGCCGAAGTCGACGTCGAGCGCGCTCGCGAGGACGCGGATCAGCAACGTCTTTGCGGTCCCGGGCACGCCTTCGAGCAGCGCGTGGCCGCGCGCGAGGAACACGATGAGCGCCTGGTCGATCACCGCGTCCTGCCCGATCACGCGTTCGGCGACGGCCGCCCGGACCTGTCCGAGCCGCTCCGCGATTTCTGCTGTCGTCATGACGAGATCACCTGTTCAATGTGCCGGATCGCCGCCGTGATGGTCCCGGGGGCGCGCGCCTCGGCGCCCTCTTCCATTCCGGCGAGCAAGGAGTCGACGTCGGTCGCGACCGCGGGATGCCGCCTGGCGAGCGTGCGCAGGTACTCCGCGTCGTCGAACCGCGCCTGCAGGCCACCGTGCCGTCGCCGCACCCCGCGCACGAGCAGTCGGGTTGCGCGGTCCGATGCGCGGGCTTCCCGGTAGGCGCGGGCGAGCGCGGTGACGTGCTCGAGCGGGGACCGTCGCTCGATGCGAATACGGGGGCTCGGGCGGATCGGCCGCACGGCGATGGCGATGAGGAGAATCAGGGCGGCGGCAGCCAGCTGCAGGAGGAGACGACCCGCGGGCGTGTGCAGCAGCGCGCGCCGCGCCACCCGGATCGCGGAGGCGTGGGTTCCGAAGCCGTGGTGGTACTCGTCGAACACGAGGGTCCGGCGGGTGCCATTGCCATCCAGCAGCCAATCGACCAGGCCGACGACCCGGACGGCCGGATCGCCCTCGCGCACGACGAAGTTGGAGAAGAGCTCGGCGTTGGCCGCGACGACCATTCGGCCGCGTCCCAGCGGAATGCCGAGAATCACCGGCTCGCCGCCACGACGGGTCGTGATGGTGAGAAAACGCCGGACCCGGGAAGGCGGCGACAGGACGGTGTCCGCCGCGCTCTGCAGAGGACGCAGCACCCAGGAGAGGAGGCCACGTCCGAACACGATACCGGAGTCCTGCGGCACCGCAGCCCGCGCTCCCCTGCCCCGCAGCTGGACGGTCGGGGCCTGGCGCATCCCGAGCGAGTCGGCGAGCCGGGAGCCGTCGGCCGGAATGACGAGCAGGCCGGCACCCGCCCGGACCGCCTCGAGCAGGCGGTGCACCTCGGTGGCCGTCGGCTGGATGTCGGGCGCGAGCACGAGCCAGACGGCGAGCGTGTCCAGCTCGCCGCGCATCGGATCGAGCGAGCGATGGACGCGGTAGCCGAGGCGGTCGAGCGTCTCGTACAGGCCGCGGGCGCCGCCCGGGGCGGTGCCGTATGAGCTGAGACCGGGTGCCTTCGTGTCGTCGGGGAGAGGCGCCACGAGCGCGGCGACCACCACGAGCACGGCGATGACGATGAGCACCCTGCGCGGGGACAGGATGGGAGCGGACCGGCGCGCGACTTCAGGCACCGGAATCGAGGATGCGCAGGGCGAGCACGTCGAGCCGCTCGTAGCGGTCGCGGTCACAGTTGCCGATGCCGTAGATCACGACCTCGTAGGTGCGCGCGAAATCACGGAACCGGTCGAGCAGGGTCGATGAGCGGACGGCCAGGTCGCGGGCGTAGTCGCCGATCGTCTTCGATTCGTGCAGCTCGACCTCGCCCCGTCGCGCGATCAGGGCGAGGATACCCGCGTACAATGCGTGCGCCGCCGCCGTGTAGTCGCCGGCGGCGGCGAGGCGGCGAGCGACACTCCAGGCGTCCTCGGCAGCCGTGCCGGCAGCGCCGTTCCTGCCCTGGCGGACGGCCCGCTGGCGGACCAGGATCGTCGCCGTCCGCGCCACCACGCCGGCGGCCACCAGCAGACAGACCAGAACAACGAACCAGAAGAAAGGCGCCGGCATGCGGCCCGGCCGGATGCGGAGCAGGATGGCGTCAACGAAGTCTCGCAACCACGCTCCCACGATCTGGAGCAGCGAAGTGCGGTTGTACGCCGGCTCACGGAACACGGCCGCGACCGTGTCGCGGATCATCCCCGCCGGGATCTGCGTCAAGCTCACGCCGACGGCGCCTCCACGGGTACCGTGCCCGGTGCGCCGAGCTCGGCCGCCATCACCTCGATGTCGAATCCCTCCTTCCGGATTCGCGCGTCGTAGTAGAGCAGCGTCGCGATGATGCTGAGCACGGGATACGCAATGACTGTAACGCTCTGGCCGAGCAGGAACCGGATCACGGACGGCCCCGGCACGAGGCTGAAGGCCGCGCCGAGAGCGATCTGCATGACCAGCAGCACCAGCGTGGAGATTCCGAGCGCGCCGAGCACCTTCCGCTTGTAGCCGCGCGAAAGCGCCTTGGAACGGCGCAACCCGGCGCGCACCCCCACACCCTCCAGCATCACGGTTGCCGGTACCGCGAAATAGCGGGCCCAGAAGAAGAGCGCGAGCGGCACACTGATCAGGAACATCAGGCCGACGACGGCGAGACCGAGCAGCGCCGTTGGCGCCACCGAACCGGCCGCGGCGGTCCCGCCGACGACGAGCGCGCTGACGATGGAGCCGGCGATCAGCGTCACCGCCATGCCCCCGGCAATGATGCCCCACTTCGCGCCCACCGCGAGCAGCACGGTTCCCATGCGCGCGATCGTCTGACGGAGCGCGCCGCCCGCATCGGGATCGTCGCGCAGGTAGCTGTTCGACACGCTCAGCACGATGGCCGCGTCCGCGATCGAGCCGAACACCCACGCCAGCGCGGCCAGAATCAGTGTCTCCGTGATCGAAGGCGTCGCGTCCACGCCTCCGACGAGCAGGAGCTGCAGAACCACGTACGGGGCGAACACGACGGCGCTCAGCGTGACCAGCGCCGGGAAATGGCGCCGGTACAGTTGGAACGCGCCATCGACGATCTCGGACGCGAGGCGGGGTCTGAGCTCGAGGGCGGACACGTGCGGACTCCAGGTTGGATGGGGACATCCGCGTCGGGGATCAGGTTAGGCGCGGGAACCGGAATGAGCAAGGAGCGGGGGGCGGGAGTGGAGGCGGAGGCGTTTGCGGGAGCGGGGGCGGGAGCGGGTTGCGACGCGGGTCAAGGGTGGCGGTCGGTCGTCGCCGATTGCGTGGTGGAGGCTGCGACGTCGTACTCGAGCATCATGATGCCGGTGTCGTACCGGCGGTGGCCGGTCAGTGTCAGGCTGCGGCGGAGCGAGGGGCCGGGCAGGAGGGGGATCCCGTCGCCGAGCAGGACCGGGATCACGGCGACCTCGACGGTATCGACGTGACCACGCTCGAGCAGGCTGCGGAAAAGCACGCCGCCGCCGAACAGCCAGATGTCCTTCCCGGCCTCCGCTTTGAGCGCGGTGACCGTGGGATCGACGTCGTCGGACACGACGGTGATCTCCGGATGGTCGTCCTGCGGCAGCGTTCGAGAGAAGACGACGATCCGGCCGCTCATTCCGCCCGTCCCACCGGCCGGCATCGACTCCCAGGTACGGCGACCCATGAGGAAGGTGTCGAACTGGGCGAAGAGCGCCCCGAAATCGATTTCGGGATCCATGATGATCCAGTCCGCCTCACCGCCGGGACCGGCAATGAAGCCATCGAGACTTGCCGCCACGACGTACCGGATGCGCCGCATGTCGGGCTCCATGGCCGGGGGAAACGGGATCGAGGATGCGACGTCCTTGTACCACGCCGGCCGGCGCGGGTTCGACGCCGGTTCCCGAGGCCGCGCTGGCAACCGCGCTGCGGGCTCCACGCCGGGGCACCGTCGAACCGCCGCGCCGAATGGTCCGGGCCGGCAGGCTTGCGCCGCACGCCCGGGACCGCGACGGTTCGAGGCCACCTCACGATGTTCCCGAACCCCGCAGGTATCCCGATGGAAGCATCGCGACATTCGACATCCGTACGCCCGACCTACGCCTGGCCCGCTCTCCCGCTCGCGCAATGGCGGGACACGATGGATACGCTGCACATGTGGATGCAGATCGTGGGGAAGACGCGCCTCGCGCTCGCTCCCGCCGTGAACCACTGGTGGCACGTGCCGCTCTACGTTTCGGCGCGCGGGCTCACGACGTCGCGCATCCCGTTCGGCATGCGCGGCTTCGAAGTCGCACTCGACTTCATCGCGCACGAGCTGACGATCGACACCGATGACGGCGGGCGCTGGACGCTCGACCTCGCTCCCCGTACGGTCGCCGCGTTTCAGCGCGAGTACATGGCCGGACTGCGGTCGCTCGGTCTCGATGTCCGCATATGGCCGCACCCGGTCGAGGTGCTCGAAGCGATCCCGTTCGATCGGGACGACAAGCACATGGCCTACGATGCGGAGGCCGCCAACCGATTCTGGCGCGCGCTGGCGCAGGCGGACCGCGTGCTGAACCGGTTCCGCGGCCGCTTCAACGGAAAGTGCAGTCCGGTGCATTTCTTCTGGGGCAGCTTCGACCTCGCGTGCACCCGGTTCTCCGGGCGGGAGGCGCCGGAGCATCCGGGCGGCTTCCCGAATCTGTCCGACCGGGTGACGCGCGAGGCTTACTCGCACGAGTGCATCAGCGCGGGTTGGTGGCCCGGCAACGCCGATGGCCCGGTGGCCGAGCCCGCCTTCTACGCGTACGCGTATCCGGAGCCGCCCGGGTGTCCGGACGCCACGATCGGACCCGCGGCCGGCCGCTACGACATGGCGCTGAGGGAATGGGTGCTGCCGTACGACGCGGTGCGGACCGCCGGGGACCCGGACCGCATGGCGCTGGAGTTCTTCCAGAGCACGTGGGAGGCGGCCGCGGACCTCGGCGGATGGGAGCGGAACCGGTTCGAGCGGCCCCGTCGTCGCACGGGCTCCTGACTCGTTGCAGCCCGACGTTCGACGGGCCATACGGTTCACGGACCTGCCGGCGCGGGCGGCGTGACCGTCCCGGGTCCGGCCCTCGGGCATGGCCCTACGGCACGTCCATGCGGCGCAGTCGTCGGACGGACAGCAGCAGGAACCCGGCGAACACGACGACCGATACGGCGGTCACGAGCCCGCCGCCGAGGTGGGTTGACGCAGCGAAGCGGCGCTCGTCCAGCGCGTGCATGACCGCGATCGAGTAGTGCCGGATGCTCAGCAGCCGGACGCCCGACACGAACCCGGAGAAGAATCCTTCCCAGAGCACGATGTAGAGCAAGCCGATGCCGATCGCCTGGGTGGAAACGAGGCCGAGCCAGACGAAGGCGGACGCGTACAGCACGACGCCGACGAGCGCGGCGGCCGTGACCGCGAACGTCGCGACGGCGTCGTCGAGGAACGCCACCTGGCCGGTCACGAACGCGCTCACAACGATGAAGGGCGCGGCAATCGTGATCACCGCCAGCAGCTTCGGCACCACGATCCGCCAGCGCGGGATGGGCGAGAGGGTCAGGTTCGCGAGGGTGCGATCCTCGATCTCGTTCGCGAACGCGGCGGTCGCGATGGCGAGGACCACGAGCGGCGTGATGGAACCGGACAGCATCGCGCTGAACACGATCCCCTCGAATTCCGCCACGGAAGGCGCGCTCGAGGAGCGCACGACGAGCACTGCGACGAGCACCGGCAGCGAAGCCAGCACCGCCATGATCACGAGTCGCCACCGTCCGGACAGCTGGCGCAGCGTGAGCCGATAGACTTCACCCATGACGCTACCGCTCCACCAGGTATCCGAAGACGCTCTCCAGCGAGTCATCGAGCGGCTCCACCCTTCGCAGGCTGATCGAAGCGGCCTGAGCGAGGCGCGGCAGCTCGATCTGGAGGTCGCGCACATTGCGGCTCAACACGACGATCGCGCCGTCGGGATCGACGTTCACGGCGTCCACCGACTCGAGCGCCACGACGGCCGAGGCCAGCGTGCGGGGTGCGTCACACAGGATGCGGACGTGATAGGGCCGTTCATTCAGTGCGGCCCGGATGGCGCGAAACCCGCCCGACGCCGCCAGCTTGCCATTGACGACGAGCAGCACCGTGTCGGCGAGCTGCTCGACTTCCTCGAGGATGTGGGAGGAGAGAACGATGGTGCGGCCAGCGGCGGCCAGCTGCCGGAGCAGGCGCTGGAAGTGCACGCGCTGCCTCGGGTCGGCACCGTTCAGCGGCTCGTCGAGGATGAGCAGCTCCGGATCGTGCACCAGCGTGGCCGCGAGCCGCATCCGCTGGCGCATCCCGCGCGAGTAGGTGCTCATCGGCCGGCTGGCTGCGTCGGCGAGATCGACAAACGCGATGGCCCGGTCCACCGCGGCGTCGATGTCGTTCACGCCCCTGAGCCGGCCCATCATCCGCACGAATTCGCGACCCGTCATGAAGCCGTACACGGTCTCGTGCTCCGACATCACGCCCATCCGCCGGTACAGCGGCGGATTGTCGCGCACGGGCTGATCGAAGACCGTGATCGAGCCGGTGGACGTGGCCGCGAGTCCCGTGATCATGCGGAGCAGTGTCGTCTTGCCCGCGCCGTTGGGACCGAGCAGGCCGGTGATGCCCGGCGAGACTCCGAACGTGACATCGCTGACGGCGACGACGCTGCCGAACCAGCGGGACACGCCGTCGACCCGGATGACCGGAGCGGAGACGTCGCTCACGGGGTCAACCTCCGGTAGCGGGACCACAGGAGGCCGGCCGGCACGAGCGTCCACAGGAAGTACCAGCTGATGAGCGCCCAGGCCGGGAACTCGCCGGCCGGTGCGCCCCGCGTAATCACGCTGACCTCGCCGAAGATCACATCGTTCACGTGCACCGGGATGTTGGTGAGGTTGAACATCGAAATCCACTGGCCGGCCGTACCCCCGATCTGCATGGCGAGGCCCGTGGTGAACGGGGTCGTGATGATGAACAGCCCGACGAGGAACACGGACGCGTACGCGCGCCGGTTGGTGAACGAAGCGGTGAGCAGCGCGAGCGTCGTCGTGTACGCCGTGATGGCCACGCCCGACGCCAGGAATCGCGGGATGTCGAGCCAGTGGGCGCGCAGGTAGAGGGCCGGAGCGGGATCGCTCATGGACAGCCCTGCCAGAAGAATGAGCTGGGGCAGCCATGCCGCGGCCACCATGACGGTCAGGAACGCGGCCCAGCGGGCGGCGATGTAGTCGGAGCCGGTCAATGGACGCACCAGATACAGGTTGATCACGCCCTCGCGACGGTCCCGGCACAACAACTCCGGCGCGACGACCGCGGCGAACACGAAGAAGACGATCGAAGCGATCCCGTAGTAGTCGCTGTGCGAGGGGAGGTTGGCCTGATCCGCCGCACCCGCCCCGCCGAGGCGGTTCACGGCCCCGATCACGAGCGCCATGATGAGGGCGATCAACGCGAGGATGGCGATGAAGAGCCAGGGCAGGATCTTGGCGCGCACGCCGCGGCCCAGTCCCAACGCCGTCCTCACGCCATCCTTGAAGACGGCGAGGCGCGCCCGGTTCCGGCCCTCGCGCGGACCGGTGTAGTTCTGATACCCGATGTCGAAGACGGTGCCGCCGCTTGCCGTCCGTCCGCTCGCCTCCGCGGTCATGGGGCCGCTCCTTCCGCGAAGTCGTCGCCCTCGTGCTGGAACAGCTCGGCCAGCGCCCGCCGGCGCGGCGCCATGCGGCGCAGCGGAGCTTCGGCCTCGACCAGCGCATCACGCACGTGGTCGTAAACCGACTCGTCGGGCCCCTCGATGGTGAGTCCGCCAAGGTCCGCCTTCACGACCACACCTCGCTTCTCGAGCGCGGCCACCAGCTCGCTCGCGATGGGTGTCGACCTCGATGAACACGGTCTCCGTTTCCTTCGTGAAGTGACCGACCTCGCCGGACTGGACCAGCCGGCCGCCCTGCAGGACCAGGATCCGGTCGCACGTCCGTTCGACGTCGGCCATCAGGTGCGACGAGATGAGGACGCTGATGCCGAACTCGCGGTGCGTCTTCCGGACCAGCGCCAGCATCTCCTCGCGGCCGACCGGATCGAGGCCGGCGGTCGGCTCGTCGAGGAACACCATGGCGGGATCGTGCACCAGCGCCTGGCCCAGCTTCACCCGCTGCTTCATGCCCGTCGAGTAGCCGCCCATCGCGCGGTACCGTTCCTCGAAGAGGCCCGTGTGCCGCAGCGTGTCCGCCGCGCGCGTGCGGGCCGTGGCCGGTGGCAGCCCGCTGACCTCCGCCATGTGCGTCAGGAATTCCGCCGCGCTCACGTGGCTCGGCAGACAGTCATGCTCCGGCATGTACCCGAGCCTCGCGCGGACATCGACGTTCTCCGATGCGTTCTGACCGAGGACCAGCGCGGTCCCGGACGTCGGCCGGAGCAGGCCCAGGAAGATCTTGATCGCCGTGCTCTTGCCCGCGCCGTTTTCACCGAGAATGCCGGTGATTCCCTCCGAAACGCTGAAGCTGACGTCGTTCAATGCGACGACGTTCCCGTAGTGTTTCGTGAGGTTGTCAGCGACGAGCAGGGCGTCCACGTTCGCCATCACGAGCCAGGTTGCTTTGGGCAGGCCGGCTGGTAACCGAAGTTGCAGGCGCGGCTCGAATACGCCGCGGCCGACCCCCTCTGACGGGGAACGCCGGTGCCGTTCTGATACAGGACCGCGAGCCCGTAGCAGCCGGCGCCGTACCTCCGGTTGCAGGCCTGTCGATAGAGGGTGGCGGCCTTTTCGTAGTCCTGTATCACACCTTCGCCGGACGCGTACAGGTCGGCCAGCTCGAAGCACCCGGCCGCATCCTCCTCGCAGGCCTGCTCGTAGAGTGTCGCGGCCCGGGCCACGTCGCGCGTGACCACCGTGCCCGCGGCGTACAGCCGGCCCAGCTCGACGCAGCCGAACACGGCTTCGCCGTCGCAGGATCGTTCGAAGAAACGGACGGCGCGCGCGGTGTCCGGACCGATGCCCTCGCCCGCGAGGTACAGGTTTCCGGCGTCCGCGCAGCCGGCCGGATCGCCACCCTCGCACGCGCGCTCGAACAGGCCGACCGCCCGCGTGAGATCCTGCGCCACGCCCGCGCTGTCCCGGTAGAGCACGCCGAGATGCGTGCACCCAGCCATCGCACCGCCCTCGCAGCCCTGCTCGAACAGTTCCACCGCGATCGTGTCGTTCGCGGGCATGCCCGCTCCATCGCGGTGCATGAGGCCGAGCCGGACGCAGGCCCGGGCGACGTCGCCTTCACACGCGTCCCCGAACAGGCCGGCCGCACGGGCCTCGTCCTTCAGCACGTGGTCGCCCTTGAGCAGCTTGAACGCGAAGTCGTCGCAGGCTGCCAGGTCGCCGGTCTCGCAGGCGCTGCGCAGCCGCCGGGCCTCGGGCGCACCCGGGTTGCAGCCGGCGAGAGCCAGGAGTGCCGCGGCGAACAGGATTCGGCGCAGGCCAGCCGCGCGGGTCTTCGAGCAGGCGGAGAACAGGGGGTGCGACCATGCGCGGTCCGGCGCGTCCGCGCGAGCGAAACGCCGGGCCATGCGCAGGTTGTCGGTCCGGAACATCGGTATTTGCATGTAGTCGCGTTCGACCGGTGGTTGTCCGCGGCCCATCCCCTCGGGAACGGTACGTCGTTCCGCACCCGGGAGTTTCGAGTGAACGCGCCGGCCCCGTTCGAGATGACGGCTAGTCCGCCCGCAGCGAGCACATGGGATCAACCGCTGAAGCCCGTCGCGCCGGGATGAAGCTGGCCAGGAGCGCGACGGCAAGCATGAGAACGGACATGGTCACGAACGTGGTCGCATCGACGGCACGCACGCCGAACAGCAGGCTCCCGAGCGCGCGCGTCAGCCACAATGCGGCTACGACGCCGATCGCCACCCCGACCAACGCCACGCGACTTCCCTGCGCGACCACCATGCGCTGGAGCTCGCGGGCCTCCGCGCCGAGCGCCATCCGGATTCCGAGCTCGCGCGTGCGCTGCGAAACCACGTAGGAGAGCACGCCGTAGAGACCGACCGCGCCAAGGACGAGCGCGAGCGCAGCCGCGATGCCGAGCGTCAGCATGGTGAACGACAGTTGCGCATAAGAGCGCGCGGCGAGTCCGGCCATCGTGAAGATCCGGTACATCGGCGCGTCGGGCGCGACCTCGCGGATTATCCCGCGGATCTCGGGTGCGATCGTCTCCGCGCGCGCGGTCTTCACGACGTACGCGGGCCCGCCGACTCTCCAGCTCGTCGGCGTGGAGCCGATCAGCGGGAGGTAGACCATGGGGTCCGGTGCCGCCTGCCGGAAATCCTTCAGCATGACGTCTTCGACGACGCCGATGACGGTCATCCACTTCGCGCTGTCCGCAGCGGATTTCACCAGCTTGCCCACGGCGTCCTCACCGGGCCAGAGCACGTCGGCAGCGGCACGGCTCACGATGACGCCCACCTCGCCCGTGGCCCGGTCGAGCCGCTCGAAGTAGCGGCCGCCGAGCAGCCGGATCCCCATCGTCTGGAAGTAGTCGCCGCCCGCATACGTGAAGCGGAGCAGCGGCGCCTCGCCGTTCATGACCTCCGTTCGCTCGCTCGCGAAGCGGGTCGTCCCGGCACCTTCATCGAGGGGGAGCGAGTTCACGAGGCCGACCGACTCCACACCGGGCAACGCCTTCAGGCGGTCCATGAACGCGTACTGGAAGCGCGCGATCGCCGGCCCGTCGGTTCCGCCGAACTCCGGAATCGTCGGCGCCATCTGGAAGGAGAAGATGTCCGCCGTGTCAAAGCCGGGGTCCACGTGGCTCAGAGCGCGAAAGCTCTGTACGAGCAGACCGGAACCCACCAGCAGCACGAGCGCCGCCGCCGTCTGCACCACAACCAGCGCATCCCGCGTGACGTGGTCCGGCCCCGACCCGATCCGGCCCGCCAGACGGAAGGCCGAGAGACGCGGATTCGAGAACCGGATCGCCGGCAACAGGCCCGCGAGCAGCGCGGCGAGCATCGAGACACCAGCCGCGAAGAGCAGGGCCGTGCGATCGAGCCGGACGGTGTCGAGCCGCGGGATACTCTCGGGCGCCGCGTGCACGAGCAACGGCACCCCGACCCACGTGAGCAGGGCGCCACCGACCCCACCCAACAGCGCCAGGATCAGCGCTTCCGACATCTGTGAGCGGACCAGGCCGAGCCGTCCGGCGCCGAGCGCCCGCCGCACCGCCAGGTCCCGCCGCCGGCTCTCCGCCCGGACGATCAACAGGTTCGCCACGTTGGCGCACGCGATCAGCAGCACGATGCCGACCGTGCCGAGCAGCACCCAGAGCGGACGCTCGACCGCCCCGACCAGATCCTCCTCCAGCGAGCGCACAACCGCGCGATGCTGCTCGATGATGCGCGCGTAAGCGGCCGAGCCGCCGAACCTCTCCGGGAGCCGGCGCGCAAGCTCGTTCAGCTGCGTCGCCAGTGTCGTGGCGTCCATACCCGGCGTCATCCGCCCGATCAGCCCGTACCCGAACCGACCCGGCGTGATGCGGTCGCCCAGCTTGCCACGGATCCAGAACGCGGTCTTGTCGATCGGGAACCGGAAGTCGGGGCCCATCACGCCGATCACCGTGCGCTGGGCGCCCGCGACGTCGTACGTCTTCCCCAATACTCCCGGATCCCGGCCAAACCACGTCGTCCAGAACGCATAACTCATCACCACGACGTTGTCGTCGTCTTCCTCCGTCGGCAGACGACCGATCACCGGAGACGAGCCGAGCGTCGTGAAGAGCGACGGCGTCACTACCGCCATGAACGGGTGTTCGACCTGGCCCTCGAAGCGGATCGTCGACTGGACCTGTTGGAACATCCCCACGTCCTCGAGATCCGACGCGTTCTCCTTGTACTGCACCCAGAACTCCGGCGCCACACCAAACTCCGCGGGCAGGTCGGAGCCCGGCGCCGACGCCCGGATCGTCACCAGCCGATCCGCGTCCGAGAACGCGAGCGGATCGATCAGCACCGCCTCGATCACGCTGAAGATCGCCGTGTTCGACCCGATCGCCAGCGCCAGCGTCGCCACCACGACCGCCGTGAACGCCGGCGCGCGCAGAAGGCTCCGCGTCGCCTGCGCGAGATCCCGCATCCAGGACTCCAGCATCCGGACCACCTTCCATCGCCAGTATCCACGCCTACCCACCGGCCCCCCGAACAGCGGCGGCCCCAGCCGCCGCGCCGACTCGACGCCCGACGCGTCCGCACCCGGAGACGCGCGTCGATCCCGCACCCGTTCCCGCAGAAACAGCCCGGAGAACGACAACGCCTGACCCCAGTACCAGAGCCCGGCACGCAACCGGCCCCGGCTCCGGATCCGCCCCGCGTACATCTCCAACAGATCTCCCGCGACGTAATCCCGCGCGTCCGCGGGCAACATCACCTCCAGCAGACGCCGAGCGATCCGGGGCGGGATCGGCGGGCTCTTCAACGCGTGTCCCGCAGCGCCGGAGACAGGCCCTGCCACATGCGCTCCAGCGCGCGGCGCGACTCCCGCAGCAGACGCTCGCCTTCCGCCTCCACCCGCACGAACCGCCGTGGCTTCCCGCCGCGCTCCGGCACCGGTTCGCTCATCCACGACGACACGAGCCCCTTCTGCTCCAGCCGCCGCAGCGTCACATAGACCGCGGGCCGCGACACCGACCGGCCCGTCCTCGCCTCGATCTCCTCCACGATCCGCACCCCGTACACGTCGCCGTCCAGACGAAGAATCGCGAGGAGGACCATCTGCTCGAATTCGCCCAGCCCCTGGTGTGACATACCGCTCCCCTGCACCGCGCTCCCGCGCGGACTCGATGATCGGGTCAAAGAAACAACGTCAACAAAATAGGCGAGACCCGGATCGACACGCAACCGTGTCGACTCTGCCGGGCGGCGAGATGTCGGGGTACGGCGCCGTGTTCGTCGGCGACGATCTCGAAGTGGGTGATGAAGAAGTCGGCGCCGGAGACCTTGCAGGCGAACCCGGATCGCGGCGATCCGGGGTGATCGGGAATCCGCCACGTTGCGCGTGCGGCAGCGCGCGCGTATTCAACAGGCGAACTGCGTCCTGGAAACCGGACCATCGCCATGCGTCGCCTGATCCGCCGTACAATGCCGCTGGTCGGCCTTCTCGTGCTTCGTTCCGGCGCACTCGCCGCGCAGGCGCCGGACTCGACGCGCGGCGTGCAGCTCACGTTCGCGGTGGGAGCGGACCTCTCGTTCCTGAAGTCCGCGGAGGACCGGGGCATCCGGTTCAGGGATGGCGGCGTGGTGAAGCCGGGCCTCGACATCTTCCACGACCATGGGTACGACTGGATCCGGCTGCGTGTATTCCACGCGCCGACGCAACTGCCGAACAGCCTCGAGTACACGATCGCGCTGGCGCAGGACGCGAAAGCGCGCGGCTTCCACTTCCTGCTCGACTACCACTTCGCGGACAGCTGGGCGGACCCGCAGCAGCAGCCCACGCCGGCGGCGTGGGCGACGACGGACATCGACGTGCTGCTCGATTCGGTGTTCAACTACACGCAGGCGACGATCCGCGCGTTCCGCGAGGCGGGCGTGATGCCGGAGATGGTGCAGATCGGCAACGAGGTGCGGAACGGGATGATGTGGCCGCTCGGGCATCTGCCGGAGCACTGGGACAATTTCGCGGCGCTGTTCAAGGCGGCACTGGACGGGATCGACGCGGGCCGTGGCCGGGCGCCGCGTCCTCTGATCATGGTGCACTACGACAACGGCGCCGACGCGGCGGGGAACCGCGCGTTCTTCGACCGTTTCAACGCGTACGGCATCCCGTACGACATCATCGGGCTCTCGTACTACCCGTGGTGGCACGGCAACCTGCTCGAGCTGCGCGACAACCTGCTCTCGCTGCTGCACGCCTACCCGGACAAGGACGTGATCCTGGCGGAGGTCGGCTACCGGCCGGGGGTGTACGGCGACAGCCTGCTGCCACCCTACCCGGTCGATGCGCCGGGCGGCCCGCGCAAGGCATTCCTCGAGGCGGTGACGCAAACGGTGCTGTCGATCTCCGACCGGCGGCTCAAGGGGATCTTCTGGTGGGAGCCTGCCAGCGCATGCGACCGCGACTACTTCGACGCGGACTGCAACGCACGGCCCGTGATCACCGTGTTCGACAAGTACAGGCGACGTTGACGCGTCGCGGTACCGGACGTAAGCTCGGCGCATGAGTGAATCAGGCGACGGGTCCAACGCCGGCGTGCCGTCGGCGCCGGTCTCTCCCGCCGACCGGGACCGGGTGGTGCAGGTTCTGACGCGCCACTACACCGAGGACCGGCTGAGCGACGAGGACCTGGAGGCTCGGCTCGACCGTGTCTACCGCGTCTCGACGCTTCCCGAGCTGAACGCCATCGTCGCCGACCTGGCAGCGCCTCCCGCCGCCGAAGCGGCCGCCCGCTCCGCGACCGTCGCGCGGCGCACCGAAGCGTCCATGCTCCCCATGCCCCGCCGATTCCGTGCCCTGCTCTCCGGCCGCGAGCAGAGCGTGACCGGCGTCGTGCCGGAGAAGGTCCGGGTCCGCGCCCTCCTCGGCTACATCGAGCTGGACCTGAGCCGCGCGACGTTCGAGCCCGGCATCACGCGGATCAACGTGCGCGCGATGATGGGCTATGTGAAAGTGATCCTGCCTCCCGGCGTACGAGTCGAAAGCGACGGCCACGGTCTCTTCGGCTACTTCGCGGTCAACGGCGTCGGCTCGTCGGACCCGGCGAGCCGGCGCGTCGTGCACATCACGGGCCGCGCCCTGTTCGGCTTCGCCGAAGTCCACGTGCGGAGCGTCGGCCACGGCGCCGACCGGATCGGGCCGGGATCCGGGGACGAGGCGGGCCAAGCGGATCGACAGCCATGAACATGACGCTCGAGCCGATCGGGATCGTGCGCTCACCGCTCGGCGATCGGAAGACCGCGCCGAAGCAGGGCACCGACGGCGCACCGGATGCGTGGCTCCACTTCCACGCGGCATACGCGGACGGCCTGACCGACGTCGACGCCGGCCAGGACGTCCTGGTGTTGACGTGGCTGGACCGCGCCGACCGTACGGTGCTCCGCGTGCATCGCAGGCGCGAGCCGGACGTGCTGCGTGGCGTGTTCAGCTCCCGCTCGCCGGACCGGCCGAACCCGATCGGCATCCACCGCGTACGCGTGCTGGAAAAGCGGGACGCGCTGACGTTCCGGGTCGGCGACCTCGAGGCGCTGGACGGTACGCCCATCCTCGACGTGAAGCCGGTGCTCGACAGGCGCCCGTAGGCGCGACGTCCGGCTGGCTCGCCGCGAGGCCGGATCGATTATTGCAGCGGAGACCGGACCGGCCTGCCCCGGAGGCGGCCGGCATCACGCGGAGGCCGTGGGTGAGAGCGGGAAGAAAGATCGGCATCGGGTTCGGTGCGACGCTGGCGCTGATCCTCCTCGCGCTGATCCTCGCACCGGTCCTCTTCCGGGACCGGATCGAGGTGCGCGCGAAGACCGCAATCGAGAGCGCCGTGGACGCGCACGTGGACTGGCGGTCGGTCGGCCTGTCGTTCTTCCGGCATTTCCCGAACCTGACGCTCACGCTGCAGGACCTCACCGTGCGCGGCACCGGCCCGTTCGACGGCGACACCCTGGCCGCCGTCCCCGGGTTCCGGCTCGTGCTCGACCTCCGCAGCCTGCTGTTCGGCGACCAGACCGTCATCCGCTCCATCGACGTGAACGCGCCGACGCTGCACCTCATCGTTCTCGCTGATGGCGCCGCCAACTGGGACATCGTGCGCTCCGACACCGCCGCGACGCCGGAAACGGAGGCCGCGACGTTCGACGTCGGCCTCCGCGCACTGAGCGTGACCGGAGCGACGGTCACCTTCGACAACCGGCAGGCCGGCCTCCAGGCCTCGATCGAGGATCTCGACCACTCGCTGCGCGGCGATTTCACCCGCGACCGCTTCGACATCGGCACCAGCACGCGCGCCGGCCGGGTGACGGTTCGCGCCGGCGGGGTCCCGTGGCTCGACGGCGTGCAGCTCGAGGCCGACGTCGGCATCGACGCCGATCTCGCGAACCGGACCTTCACGCTGGGCGAGAACCGGATCCGGCTGAACGACCTCGCCCTCGCTTTCACGGGCAGCGTGGCCGCGGGCGACGACGGCGATGTCACGCTCGACGTCACGTTCGAGTCGCCGGACAACGAGAGCCGGAGCCTGCTCTCGCTGGTGCCGGCGCTGCGCCAGCACGACTTCGCATCGCTCGAAACGACCGGCCGCCTCTCCGTGTCCGGCCGCATCGACGGGCGGTTCGGCGAGCGGTCGTTCCCCGCGTTCAGCCTGCTCGCCCGGCTCGACAGCGCATCGTTCCGCTACCCGGACCTGCCGCTGCCGGCGCGCGACATCTTCCTCGATCTCGCGGTCGAGAATCCCGGCGGCGACGCCGACAGCACGGTGGTGAACGTGCGCCGATTCCAGGCGCGCATCGGCGACGACCCGATCGTGGCGACGCTGATCGTGCGCACCCCGATGTCCGATCCGGACGTGGCCCTCGCCATGAACGGCACCGTCGATCTCGGCGCGGCCGGCCGGACGCTCAAGCTTGAAGGCATCGAAGAGCTTGCCGGCATAGTGAGCGCGGACGTGGCCGTGCACGCGCGAAAGTCGGCGGTCCTGCGCGAGGAATACGACCGGATCGAGGCGCACGGCACCGTCGGGGCGACGGGCGTCGCCTTCCGTTCGGCGGCGTTGCCGCAGCCCCTGACGATCGACGCGCTGGACCTGCGGCTTTCACCCCGCGCGGCCGAGCTCCGCTCCTACCGCGGCACCGTCGGCAGCAGCGACCTGCGCATCGCGGGGACGCTCGACAACCTGCTGGGCTACGCCCTGGGCGAGGGCGACCTGCGAGGCCGCGCCTCGCTCGAGAGCGATCACTTCGACCTGGCCGAGTGGCAATCCGAGGACAGCCTGACCGCGGTCCGTATCCCACCCCGGCTCGACTTCGTGCTGCAGGCGGCATTCGCGGAGCTCTCCCGCGGGCGGCTCGACATGACGGACGCGCGCGGCACGATCCGCGTGAAGGACGAACGTCTGACGCTCGACAGCCTGCGCATGAACGCACTGGGTGGCTCACTCCGCGTCAGCGGGTTCTACGACACCACCGATCCCGAGCACGCCGCGTTCGACGTCGACGTCGCGATCACCGACGCCGGCCTGGCTGCATCATCCGAGGCGCTGACCACCGTGCGGTCGTTCGCGCCCGTCGCGCGCTACGCGGAGGGCCGCTTTTCGACGAGCATGCACCTGACGGGAGCGTTGCGCGGCGACCTGTCGCCGATCCTCTCGGCGCTCAGCGGACGCGGCGCGCTCGAAACCTCGCAGCTCGTGCTGCGCGACTTCCCGCCGATGGACCGGATCGCTGCCGCGCTGAAGAGCAGCCGCCTGGAGAACCCGGCGCTCCGGGCCATCTCGACGGTGATCGACATCCGCGACGGTCGCCTGCACGTGCGTCCTTTCGACGTCGGCGTCGGGGGCACGACACTGACCGTCGGCGGCTCGAACGGCCTCGATCGCTCGCTCGACTACGACCTGGTCCTCGCCCTGCCGCAGTCCGCGCTCGAAGGCACGATGCGCCAAGCCGTGAACGACCTGTTCGCGCGGGCCGGCGCCGCCGCTGCCGGCCTCGACAGCGCGAGCGTGATCCGCGTCGGCGTGAAGCTGACCGGCACCATCGACGACCCCTCCGTCAGCCTCGACGTCGGGCGCGGCGTCGAGACGGCCGCCCAGTCCCTCGGACAGGCGGCGCAGGCGACGGTGGACCAGGCCCGACAGACGGTCGAGGCCCGCGCCGACTCGGCCCGCGACGAAGCGCGTCAACGCGCGGAAGCCGAAGCGCAACAGATCGTCGACGAAGCCGAACAGCGCGCCGCCGCGATCCGCACCGAAGCGAAGCAGCTCGCCGACACCATCCGGAGCAAGGCGAACCAGCAGGCGGACTCGCTCGTCGCGCGTGCCAACTCGCCCATCGCGCGCCTCGCTGCCCAGCGCGCCGCCGACACGCTGCGCCGCGAAGCCGATGAGCGCGCCAACGACGTCACCGCGGAAGCCGACCGGCGCGCGGACCAGGTCGTCGCGGAAGCTCGCGCGAAAGCGGAAGCGCTGATCCGGTCCAGGGAACCCTGACCAAAGCACTCGGCGGGCGCACCGAACCGACCGGAGCGATGTGCGATTTCCTGGGACGGCTCGGACCGGAATCGACGACACACATCCGGACACGTGGCTCGAAAATCGACCTGCGACGGCGGCGTCAAAGTATTGCCAGGAAGTCATTTGACGCGACCCGACCGGTGTCGGCCCGGCCGCGGCGATGTCACCGGGTCGTGGTTGCGCGGCATGGCGTTTCCGTCGCCCGCGGGGACAGTTGATCGGCCCTGCGGGCCCGTTATCTTTGCAGCGGATGCGGGCCGGACCTTCCCGGAACGGGCGCGTTCCATCGTTGGCATTGCCGGCGACATGGCCGGCCGCGGGGCAGGCGTGCTGGCGACGAATGACGGACGAACGCCTCCGCCGAGACGGGCATTCGGGCCAGGGGATTGCACAGAGACGCCGCTCCTGCCGATGCTTCAGGGATGACAACATGCTCCGGCGCACCGCATTGCTCGATGTACCGTCGGGGAATCCAGGCACAGGTCTGATAGTGGACAGCGACAATCAACTGGCGGCGGACAGCCCGATCCCGGCAACGACTGCCGGCTCCTTTCGGTTCGCGGCCTCGCCAACACGTGACGAACACGGATCCGCGGCCGGCGTTCCGCTGGAGGACGAAGCCGAACGCCAGCCAGCGTCTCCCTCCGATACACCCGGAGACGCCGATGGGCGCTGATCTCGACGCCACATTCGACACCCCCTGCCGCCATTGCGCCGCGCCGGTGCATGACGTTGTGATCGATCTCGGCATGCACCCGCTCTGTGAAAGCTATCTGTCCCGCGACCAGCTGAACCACATGGAACGGTTCTACCCACTGGTCGTCCTGGTCTGCCGGAATTGCTGGCTCGTCCAGCTCGACCAGTACGTCGAGCCCGGCGAGATCTTCTCGGAGTACGCGTACTTCTCGTCGTACGCCGCGTCGTGGGTAGAGCACGCCCGACGTTTCGTCGAAGAGATCGTCCGGAAATTGAAGCTTGACGAGCACAGCAGGGTGATCGAGATCGCAAGCAATGACGGCTACCTGCTCCAGCACTTTCTGCCCCTCGGAATCCCCGTGCTCGGAGTGGAGCCCGCAGCCAATGTTGCGCGGGCCGCGCAGGAACGAAACGTCCCGACACTCGTCGAGTTCTTCGGGACGGACCTGGCGAGGCGCCTGGCGGAACCGGGGCGCGCGGACCTCGTGATCGGCAACAACGTCCTTGCCCAGGTGCCGGACCTGAACGATTTCGTCGCCGGCCTTGCGTTGCTCCTGAAACCGCGGGGGACGATCACGCTGGAGTTCCCGCACCTGGTGAATCTGATCGAGCAGAACCAGTTCGATACGATCTACCACGAGCATTTCTCGTACTTCTCCGCGACGGCCGTGCGCAATATCCTCGCAACGCACGGACTCACCGTCTATGACGTGGAAGAGATCCCGACTCACGGCGGCTCGCTGAGGGTATACGCGACGGACAGCGCAACCGGGCCCCGAGGAGTGCTCGGCGAGGGTTCGCGATCTGCTCGCCCGGGAGCAGTCCGCCGGGTACCTGGACATCGGCAAGTACCGGGGATTCGACGAGCGCGTGCGAGAGACAAAGCGGGCCCTGCTCGAGCTCCTGATCGGGATCAAGCGCCGCGGCGGCCGCATCGCGGGGTACGGAGCACCGGGCAAGGGCAACACGCTGCTCAACTACTGCGGCATTGGCAAGGACTTCCTTGACTTCACGGTCGACCGGAATCCGTACAAGCAGGGCAGGTTTCTGCCAGGAACGCATATCCCGATCCTTTCACCCGACTGGATCGAGCGAGAGGAACCGGACTACGTGTTGATTCTGCCGTGGAACTTCAAGGAAGAAATCAAGGAGCAGATGAAGGACATCAGGTCGTGGGGCGGTCGGTTCATCGTTCCGATACCCGGGGCGAGCATCGAGGAATGAAGTTCCTGTCTACGGAGGTGATCGGGGTCATGATCGTCGACATCGACCCGTACCAGGACGAACGCGGGATGTTCGCCCGCACCTTCTGCAGTCGGGAGTTCGCGGATCACGGTCTGGAATCGGCGTTCGTGCAGTGCAACGTGTCGTTCAATCGGCTACGGGGCACGCTTCGGGGTCTCCACAGCCAGCGCCCCCCGCATGAGGAGGCCAAGCTCATACGTTGCACCCGGGGGTCCATCTTCGATGTTGCGCTCGATCTCCGACCGGATTCACCGACCCTTCTCCGGCACGTGGCCGTCGAGTTGACGGCGGAGAACCGGCGGGCGTTGTACGTGCCACGGGGCGTGTACCACGGCTTCCAGACGCTGGATGACGAGACCGAGGTCCTGTATCAGATGTCGACGGCGTATGTCCCGGACCACGGCACGGGGGTTCGGTGGAACGATTCCTCGTTCGGGATCGACTGGCCGCTTCCGGTGCGCGTCATATCCGCGCGTGATGCTTCGTATCCGGACCATCCATCGCCATGACGGTTCGCGCGCTGATCGAGTCACTCGACAGGGAGAGCGCCGGGCGTGAAATGCACGCGCTCGCGGCCGAGTTGTATCCGATCTGCCGCAGCATCACCGGCAACGGGTTCCGCCAGACGCTGGACCTGCTGGAGCGGGTCGTCCCGCTGCAGCGGACGGAAGTCCCCACGGGCGAGCGGGTACTGGATTGGATCGTGCCTCGCGAGTGGAATGTGCGCGGTGCCTGGCTTCGCGGCCCCGACGGTTCGAGCATCGTCGACTTCAGGGATCATACTCTGCACCTCGTCAACTACAGCGTTCCCTTCCGCGGTCGGCTCTCGCTCACGGAGCTCCAGCCCCATCTGCACAGCCTGGAAGACCGGCCCGACTGGATACCGTACCGGACCTCATACTACGAAGAGGATTGGGGCTTCTGTCTGCCGGACCGGGTCCGTCGCTCGCTGCCGGACGGGGACTACGAGGTGTGGATCGACACGACCCTCGACCCGGGCTCACTGACCTACGCCGAGCACCGGATTGAAGGGACGACGCCACGGACGGTCCTCTTCTCGATTCACGGTTGCCACCCGTCGCTTGCCAACGACAATCTGTCCGCCCTGGTCGTGGGGACACGCCTGGCCTCGCTGCTCTCGGCGATCCGGACGCGATACACCTACCACTGGCTCATCGCGCCCGGAACGATCGGTGCCATTACCTGGCTCGCGCGCAACCGGGACCGGCTCGAGACCATCGATCACGGGCTGGTCCTGACCTGTCTCGGCGATACGGGCCCATTTCATTACAAGCGCACCCGATCCGGGACGGCGCCGATCGATCGCACCGCGGAGCACGTCCTGGCCCACTCCGGGCAGGCCCACGGGATTCGCCCATTCGATCCGTACGGGTACGACGAGCGCCAGTACAATTCGCCCGGATTCCGTCTTCCGGTCGGACGCCTCTCCCGCGCCGAGAACGGGAAATTCCCGGAATACCACACGTCCGCGGACGACCTCGACTTCATCCGCCCGGACGCGCTTGCGGAGTCACTGATCGTGATTCTCGAGGTCGTCGAAGCGCTCGAGCACGACCGGCGCTGGCTCAATTGTGCCCCGCAAGGGGAGCCGCAGCTCGGCCGGCGCGGCATCTACCACTCGGTCGGCGGTCTGGCGGACCCGGGGCAAGCGACACGTGCCATGTTGTGGATGTTGAGCGAATCCGACGGCGGATCTTCTCTCCTCGATATCGCGATTCGAGCCGGGATGCCGATCCCCGTCATGGCTGAAGCCGCGCGGTCACTTCACGAGAAGGGGTTGCTCGAGCCGGCCGAAACCGGCGCAGGTCCGGAGACCGATTGATGATTCCCGGACTCGATCTGGATGCCGCCCACCGGACTGCGCGCTCGAACATGCGGGTCGCCCGCCCCGTCAGCGCCCCGTGCGGGCCGTGGCAAGGTGACGCCACGGGTCGCTCGCATCAGCGTCCTCACTCGACTTTTCGTAGACGCATCACCACATTGTCGCCGCGCTCGGCACGGGGCATGGCGTCGGATTACCGTCACTCCCGTCGCCGTGACCGATACGCCGTTCGTTCTCCCGACGGCACTTCCCCGGGACAACGCGGCCTCCGGACTCGCGAGGCGGTAGCAGGCCGTAATGGCACGGGTCTCGCACAACGGGGACGACCGTATCCGGCGTACCGCCGGATGCCCGTTCTCGACCGACGGCAGCGTGGGAGCAGAGGACGTAGCATGCCCATTGGATCGCCATGCCATCCGGCGAACCGAAACCGGTCGCTCCGGAGAGGCGACGTGAGGCGTCTACGTTGAAGCGCGCCGAACCGGGCCTGCCGCCGCCCACGGTCCCCGCCCTCGCGCTGGGGCGTGGTATCACTCTGCTGGGCGTACTCCGGAGCCTGGCCCGCGCCGGCGTCTCGGTGCGCGTGGGTGTCGACAGCGGAGACTTCGTCCGTTGGTCCCGCTATTACCGCCGCGCGGGCGGCCCGGACATCCGAACGGATAGCACTGCCTCACTGGCCGCCGACCTGGAGCGCCTGCCGCTTCAGGAGGCTGTCCTGTTTCCCTGCTCGGACAGCGAGGCGGTGGCCGTGGCGAGCCTGACATCACCGCTGACTGACCGGTTCCGGTCCAGCTGCCCGGCGGTCGACGTCCAGATCCTTCTGGCGGACAAACGGCGGTTTGCCGAACTGTTGCGTCGCCTCGATGTCCAGCACCCCGAGACCATCGAGATCACATCGATCGATGACATCGCGTCGGTGACCGAGGAACGCCTCTCCCACTTCTTCCTCAAGCCCGTCGACTCCGAGTCCTTCAGCATACGGCACGGCGTCAAGGCGTGCCGGTACACCAGCAAGGCCCAGGCCCTGGCTCTGTACGAGCGGCTGGCCGATGAACGGACCACCTTCGTGCTGCAGGAGTTCATCACTGGTCCACCTACGTGCCACTACTTCGTAGACGGTTTCGTGGACCGCCATGGCGAGGTCCGCGCGCGCTTCGCCCGCCGCCGGATCCGCGTGAATCCGCCTGACGTGGGCAACAGCTCGGCAATGGTGTCGATCCCGCTCGGCGAAGTCGCACCGGCGGTTGCGTCCCTCGACCGCATCCTCGCCGATCTGCACTACCGCGGTGTCTTCAGTGCCGAGTTCAAGCGTGACCCGCGCGACGGCGTCTTCAAGTTGCTCGAGATCAACGCGCGCCCCTGGTGGTATATCGGTTTCGCCACCGCGTGTGGCGTGAACGTGGCGGCGATGGCCTACTGGGACGCTCTGGACCACGACGTCCCGACCGTGACGGACTACCGGGTTGGGCGCTGGTGTGTCTTCCACCGAATGGACATCCAACCGGGTCTCGCCGACCTGCGTGCCGGTCGGCTGACGGCGCCGGCTTTGGTGAAGACCTGGCTGCTGGCCGAACACCCCGTGTTTGCCCTGAACGACCTGGGTCCCACAGCTCACATGCTGGCGCGGATGCCCGCTGCGGCCCTGCGGATGCTGCGGCATGGAATGAACCGTTGAGCGGCAAGATCGAGATCGACGAGCTGGCCGCAACGGACTATCCCGCCTGGGAGCGGTTCGTGGCCGACGCACCCGGTGGTAGCGTGTATGCGCTACCGCGCTACCTCGAGGTGCTCTGTGAGGTCACGAACGCGCGGTTGCGTGTGGTCGCCGCGAGCAGGGGCGGCGAGTTGCTCGGTGGCGTGGCGCTGTACGAGCGAAACAGCGTGGCCGGCCGGTACGTGGCCCCTCGCCTGTTGCTGTACTACAACGGACCGGTGCTCGCCCGTGGAGCCTCGCGCTATCCCTCCGAGCGCACGTCGTTGCACCTGAAGCTCGTCGAGGCGCTGACCGGCTGGCTCGACCGCCAGCGCTACGCCCACGTCTGTTTCCGCAGCCGCAGCGACCTCGCCGATGTGCGTCCCTTTCTGGGGCGCGGCTGGTCCACCCACCCCGACTACTCGTACGAGGTGTCGATCGCCGATATCGCGGCGGCCTGGGACAGGGTGGAGAGCAACTTCCGTCGCCTGGTGCGGCGTTGCGAGCGGGAGGGCTTTCAGCTGGCCCGTGACGAGGACTTCGACACGTTCTACGCGTTGCACCGTGCGATCCACGAACGCAAGTCGGCGCCGCTGTATCTGCCGCGTGAGCGATTCCGCAGCTACTGGCAGGAACTGCACCGGCGCGACCTCGCCCGACTGTACCACGCGCGTCTGCCGGATGGCACGACCGCCGCATCCCAACTCGTGTTGCTGGGTCCGCATCCGATCACCCACACCGTCTGTGCCGGCGCGACCGCCGAGCACCTCAGCTCTGGAGCCTCGGTGTTCCTGCGGTGGAAGGCGCTGGAGGCTCTCGCCGAGGACGGCTATGCGGGCAATGACCTGACCGACGCGGCGCTGGGACCTGTCACGCACTTCAAGAGCCAACTCGGCGGCGACCTCAAGCTGTCGCTGGTGGTGACACGGCCGCCTTCGCCGGCGTGGCGGGTCCGCCAGTCGGGACAGGACGCCACAAGCTTCGTCAAGCGAGCGGCCGGCTTCGCCGCCCGGCGATTGCGCCGGGTCGTTCCGTGAGCGACGGGCCCGATGTCATTGCCCGCGCGCTTGACGCCGCCGGCTTCCGCACCGCTTTCGGCTTGCCGGGCACCCAGAACCTCGATGTCTTCGAAGCGCTGCGCCGCTCCTCGCTGCGACTGGTGGTAGCCAGCCACGAGCTGGGCGCCGCGTTCATGGCGAACGGCTACTACCGCGCCGTCGGCGAACCGGCGCTCCTGGTGACCATCCCGGGGCCCGGCTTCACCTATGCCCTGACCGGCCTCGCCGAGGCTCGACTCGACTCGGTCGCGCTGGTTCACCTGACCGTGGCGCCGGCGCGCTCGCCAGGCAGTGCCTTCCAACTGCAGGCCGTTGACCAGGCGGCGATTGCCGGACCCCTGGTGAAGGGAGTATTCACCGTCCCCGTTGGCGGCGACTTCGCCGCCGCCGTGCTCGCGGCGAGGGAGCTGGCCACCGTCGGTGAGCCCGGACCCGTTCTACTGCAGATCGATCGCGAGCCGGACCTGGTCCCGGCGACGCCCGACCATGCAGCCCCGTCGCCCCCGGATGATGCAGTCGTCGACGAGGTAGCCGCCCTGCTGGAGGGTGCCCGGCGGGTGGTGTTGCTCGCCGGCCAGGGCGCAGCCGCCGGCGGCGATGAACTCACGGCGCTCGCCGAGCGCGTGGGCGGCGCAGTGGTCACGACGACATCGGGGCGCGGTGTGGTCCCCGAAGACCATCGCCTGTCGCTCGGCTTCGAGCTGGCCGGCACGATCGCAGCGCCCCTCAACGCCCTGATCGCGGCGAGCGACATCGTTCTCGCCATCGGCTGCAAGTTCTCGCACAACGGCAGTCGCGGATTCGACCTGCGGATCCCGCCCGCGAAGCTGATCCATGTGGACGCGGCCGCGGACGTCCTCGGCGCCAACTACCCCGCCCGCCTTGCAGTGGTCGCCGACGCCACGACCCTCCTTTCCCGCCTGGTCGACCGCATCAGGCCCGCAGCCGGTTGGTCCGCCGCGGAACTCGACGACTTCCGCCAACAGGGGTTCTCCGGTTCCTGGCCCGACCACCCCGAACCACGCCCGGCAGGCTCGCGCTCGGCGGCGGAGCTCATGCAAACCCTCCGCGCACTACTGCCGCGGGATGCGATTCTGGTGACCGACTCCGGGCAACACCAGATGCTCGCGCGTCGCTACTACCGGGTACTGGCGCCACGCGGGCTGGTGGTCCCCACCAATCTGCAGTCCATGAGCTTTGCCATCGCGGCAGCCATCGGCGCACGCCTGGCGGCACCCGACCGACGTGTCGTTGCCCTGTTGGGAGATGGCGGACTACTCATGTCGGGTCTCGAACTTCTGACCGCCGTGCGCACGGGCCTGACCCTGACGGCGATCGTGCTCGATGATGGATCGTACGGACTGATCAAGCGCGGCCAGCTCGCAGCCTGGGGTACGGCGCCCGGGAGTGACCTGCTCAATCCGGACTACGCCTCGCTGGCCAGGGCCCTCGGCTGCCACTACGTGCAGGTGGGTACCGACCTGGAGCGCGACCTCGCGGACGCCTTCGCCTTGCCCGGCGTGACCCTCGTGGTGATTCCGGCACAGGAGGCGCCGGAATTGCGCATGATCCGCGCCCGGGGCCTGGTCAAGCGCACTCTCGGTGATCGACTGATCGGCGGGCTCAAGCGACTCCGGGGCTGAATCCCCGGCAGGGACGTTGCCTCCACGCGGACTCGTGGGGCTCGAGTTCGACCCGTTCCTTCCCTTCCCTCCATGGACAGGCCGGTCGGCGACGATCGCGCCGTTCATAGCATGCCCATCTTCCTTGATCGGTCGGAAAGAAGCGTTGAGTATTGCACGTATTGCAGGTGGCAACGCTCGTGAAGGTCGCCGACACGACGCGACGACTTCGACCTCTCGAGGAAGTGAAGGAGAATATGGGCAGGAAGACACTCGGTGTTCTCGTTCTGCTGATTGCCGCCTGTGGCGAATCGCGCCCGCCCCCACCCCCACCCACCGTCGGCATACACGAGGCTGCGCTGACGGGCGACCTCGAAGCGATCCGCGGTCACATCGCGGCCGGCACCGACCTGGACGCCAGGGACGCCTACGGCTCGACGCCGCTCTTCGTCGCGATCACGTTCGACCGGGTCGCCGCGGCCCGTGCGCTGATTGAGGGCGGCGCGGACCTGAGCCTGCGCAACAGCGATGGCGCGACGGCGCTCCACATCGCGGCGTTCTTCTGCCGCGAGCCGATCGTCGAGGCGCTGCTCGAGGGCGGCGCGGACCGGCACCTGCGCGACGATTCGGGGAACACGCCGCTGGATGCGGCTACCGCCCCGTTCGAGGATGTCCGGGGCATCTACGACGTCTTCTCGGAAGCGCTGGCGCCGCTCGGCGTGGAGCTGGACTACGAACGGATCCGCACCACACGCCCGCGTATCGCGGCGCTGCTCGAGCCGAGCCCGAAGGACCTCGAGGACACGTCCTTCGCGCCGCTTCCGGCCGACGACTGGCCGGTCTCGACGCCCGAGATGGAGGGGCTCGATCCGCTGCTGCTGGCCGCGCTCTACGACGACGCTGTCCACCTGTCCAATCTCTACGCCCTGCTGGTCGTGCGGAACGGCAAGCTGATCGGTGAAGGCTACTTCAACGAGGGCGCCGTCGACCGCATGAACGTCGTGCAGTCGGTGACGAAGAGCTACGTCTCGGCATTGACCGGCGTCGCCCTCGAGCATGGCTGCCTGACGAGCGTCGACCAGCGCATGATGGAGTTCTTCCCGGAGCTCACCGCAAAGATCGAGGATCCGCGGAAGAACGAGATCACGATCCGGCAGCTACTCCAGATGCGGGCGGGCTACCCGTGGGAGGCGCGCGAGCCGCCGTACTTCGATCGCCTCTTCCAGCAGGACGATTATCACTGGGTCACACACGTCGCCGACTTCGCGCTCAGCGCCGATCCGGGAACCCGGTTCGGATACAGCAACCTCACCTCGCACGTTCTCGCCGTGATCCTGGCGCGCGCCTGTGACGCGGACCTTCGCGCGTGGGGGCAGGCGAACCTCTTTTCCGCGATCGGCGCCGAGGTGGGCGACTGGAGCCGCGACGCGGACGGGTACAACTTCGGCACCTTCGAGATCTCCTTCACGGCCCGCGACATGGCCCGGTTCGGATCGCTCTACCTCGGTCGCGGCGAGTTCCGCGGGGAGCGGGTCCTGCCCGCCGCGTGGCTCGATGCATCGTTCGAGCGCTATTCGGACGGCATGTACGATGAGACCTGGCAGAATGACTCGAGTCACTACCTGGGCCCATATTTCCACGACGTCGGATACGGCTACCAGTGGTGGTCGGCCACGGTCGGCGATCACGCCTTCGACTTCGCCTGGGGACACGGAGGCAACCTGATCATTCTGCTCCACGACCTCGACATGATCGTCGTCACCGCCGCGGACCCGCAGTACGAGCGGCCGGAGGAGGAAGCGTGGCCGTACGAGGGCGCCGTCATCAACCTGGTCGGCCGATTCATCCGGTCGCTGCCCGGGGCACCGCTACAGGCATCCTGACCGACGCGCACGAACGAGGGGACACCACCGGAGACCGATCATGAGACTGGAGAAATGGGCGCACTGGGCGGAGGTCGTGTCCAGCGTCGCGGTCGTGGCGACGCTGCTCTTCCTGATCCAGGAGGTGCGCGGGAACACGCGGGCGCTCGAACGACAGATCACGCTGGACCGGGTCAGCACCGTGAACAACCCGTTCTTCTCCGCACCGGAGCTGGCATCCGTCCTCGTGAAGATCAAGGCGGTCGATGGCACGCTGCCGGGAGAACAGGCCTTCATGGATCGCTACGGCCTCTCGCCGGAGGAGGCGGTGCTCTGGGACCGTCACCTGACGCTCCTCTGGATGGGGCTCGAAGCGGACTACCAGTACGGCAACACGCCCGGTGTCGTCGAGGCGTGGGTCAGCGACCTGCTGAAGAACGAAGACAACCGGCTGTACTGGGGAGCCAACCGCACCTGGCACGGGCCCGCGTTCCGGGCCATGGTGGATCACTTGGCGGCGGCGAGCGAATAGACGAACCACGTCGCGGATCGGGGGCTGCCGGTGTCGGCGTCGACACACACCCGATCGTCACAGCATCGAACGACGGGAAGGGAGCCGGCATGACTCGCGCACACCTGGTGAGCCGTGGCTTCTTCGGATGCCTTCTGGTGGCCGCTTGCGCCGACGCTGGGCCCGGCGGGCAGGCCGGCGTCACCGTCCGCGACAGTGCCGGCATCGAGATCGTCGAGCACGCGGGCAACATCTGGTCGGCGCGGGAAGCGTGGCGGGTCTCCGCCGAGCCGGTCCTGAGCATCGGCGTGGCCGAAGGCGAGGACCCGTACCTGCTGGACGGCGTGGCCGGAATCGTGGCTCTCGGCGATGGCCGCCTCGTCGTTGCCAACAGCGGGGACCAGACACTCCGCTGGTTCGATGCGAACGGCGCGTTCCTGTTCCAGCGCGGCGGCGCAGGTGAGGGCCCGGGCGAGTTCTCGCGCCTGGGCCGAATCACACTCGGGACCGCGGACACGATCATCGCGGTGGACTGGACGGGGCGGCGTATCGTGTCGTTCGCGCCGGATGGCGCGCTCGGCAAGACCCGGAGATTCGAAGGCCTTGCCGCTCCACCGGGCCCGGTCTACAGCCTGGCGGACGGATCGCTCGTGATGGGCGCGAGCGGATTCAGCACGACACAGCTCGGAGAGCGGACCGAACCCGGCGTCATGCGCCTCCCCTCGCCGCTTCTGCGCCTCGCAGCGGATGGCTCCGCGGTGGACACGGTCGGGATGTTCCCGGGCATGGAGGTCGAGGTTCGCGAGACGGCCCGCGGCTTCACGATCGGTGCGCCCCATTTCGCGAAGAGCTTCACATACGCGGCCGATCGGATACGGATCTACGTCGGCACGGCCGACCGCTTCGTCATCGATGAGTTGGCGCCCGATGGCCAGCTCATGCGTTCCACCCGCGCCCTCGATACCGATCTCTCGATCGCGCCTGATTCCCGCGATGCCTATCTCGAGAGCTTGCGCGCACGCGTCGCGGAACTGCCACCGGAGGCGCGGCCCGACGCCGAGCGAGAGCTTGCCGAGATGAAACTGCCGGAAACCGCACCCGCGTACTCGGCGTTCCTCGTCGATGCCGACGGCCACCTCTGGGTCGCGGGATTCGGGATCCTCTCGTCGATGGTCACGCGGTGGCTCGTGTTCGATCCCGAGGGCCGGATCGTGACCCTCGTCACCGTGCCGGCCGGGTTCCGCCTGATGGCGGCGACGCACGACCGGCTGATCGGCCGCGCGACCGACGATCTCGGCGTCGAGCACGTCGTCGCGTACGCGATCGAACGCTGAAACCGCCGCGAGCGCCCGTAGCACCGGCCGGGAGGAGGAGAGGCCCGCGCCGTCGTTGACCCGCCTCTCCGCTGACGGTACTCTCGGTGTACCTCGAAAAACTGACCCATCAACGTGATGCGCTTCTGAAGGAGACGAAGTCATGAAGCACCCCTTCCGCTGCCGGGCCAGCCGGACGCTGCGCCTGGCGGTCTTCCTCGGGTTCGGCCTCACCGCGCCGGTAGCGGCACAGACGAAGCTCCTCCGTTTCCCCGACATCCACGGCGATCACGTCGTCTTCACCTACGCGGGCGACCTTTGGACGTCGCCGGCCGGCGGCGGTACGGCCGCGCGCCTCACGGCACACCCCGGACTGGAGCTGTTCGGCAAGTACTCACCGGATGGGGCGTGGATCGCCTTCACCGGTCAGTACGACGGCGACGAGCAGGTCTATGTCATCCCCGCCACCGGCGGTGTGCCGAAGCAGCTCACGTTCTTCCCGGCCCAGGGTCCGCTGCCGCCGCGCTGGGGCTACGACAACCAGGTCTACGGGTGGACGCCCGACGGCACGTCCGTGGTCTTCCGCTCGCTCCGTGACGGCTGGGACCTGGGCGACAACCGGCTCTACAGCGTGCCGGTGACCGGCGGCCTGCCGGTCGCCTACCCCATGCCGGAGTCCGGCGCCGGCGACCTGTCGCCCGACGGCACCAAGGTCGTGTACTCCCCCCTCTTCCGGGACTTCCGCGCGTGGAAGCGCTACCAGGGCGGCTGGGCCGAGGACCTGTGGGTCTTCGACCTCGCCACGCACGACGCGAAGAACATCACCGACAACATACGCACCGACCGCGACCCGATGTGGATCGGGGACCGCATCTACTTCGACTCCGACCGCGACGACAAGCTCAACCTCTACTCGGTGAAGCCCGACGGCACCGACCTGGTCCAGCTCACCCACGAGACGACGTGGGACGTGCGCTGGCCCAGCGCCGACGAGACCGGCAACATCGTTTACCAGTTGGCAGGTGAGCTGCACGTCTTCGACACCCGCACCCGGGCCGACCACAAGCTGGACATCGTCGTGCCCGACGATCAGCTGGCGGCGCGACCGGTCCACAAATCGGTGGCCAGCAACATCGAGGACGCGGCGCTGAGCCCCGATGGGCGCCGCGCGCTCTTTACCGCCCGTGGCGATATTTTCACCGCGCCGGCGGAGCACGGCCCGACACGCAACCTCACCCGCAGCTCCAACGCCCACGACAAGGGCGCGCGCTGGTCGCCCGACGGGCGCAAGATCGCGTTCATCTCCGACATGAGCGGTGAGGAGGAGCTGTACCTCATCGACCAGGACGGCAGCGGCACGCCCGAGCGCCTGACCACCAACGGCGATCAGATGCGCTTCCCCCCGTCGTGGTCGCCGGACGGCATGCGTCTCGCCTTTGCCGACAAGTCCGGCCAACTCTGGATGCTGGAGGTGGCCAACAGAAAGCTCACGAAGGTGGCCCGGGACTCGACCGGCAACATGTCCGACCAGACGTGGTCTCCGGACTCCCGCTGGCTGACGTTCAGCCTGAGCCACCGGAGCGGCTTCCGCTCCATCTACATCTGGAGCGTCGAGGACGGCACGCTGCACCCGGTGACGAGCCTCATGCACAACGCCACCGAGCCCGTCTTCGGCGCCGAGGGGAAGTACCTGTATTTCCTGAGCGACCGGGATTACGCGCCGCAGGTGAGCTCCGTCGAGTGGGACTACGCCACCGACCGCACCACGGGGATCTTCGCGCTGGCACTGCGCAAGGACGTGCCGGCGCCGTTCCCGCCCCGGAGCGACGAGGCGAAGATCGACTCGACCTCCTCGGCTGCCGGAGACAGTTCGTCGGCGAAGCCCGCAGGTGGTGACCGGCCCGGCTCGTCTGGCACGGCAGCGGACGTGGCCATCGACTTCGACGGCCTCGCGGAGCGCGTGGCCCGGGTGCCCGTGAGTGCCGACGACTACCGCGGCCTCACCGCCGTGAAAGGCAACCTCATCTATGTGAAGGGGACGCCTTACGTGTATGGGCGGGCGCCGGCGCGCCAGCCGGATCTCATGATCTTCAACCTCGCCGACCGGAAGGCCTCCGCCCTTCTGGAGGGCGCGGGCGGCTACACGCTGTCGGCGGACGGAGCGAAGCTGCTGGCGAATCAGGGCGGCCAGTGGAAGCTGGCGGACGCCAAACCCCAGGGGGGCGCGTCGGCCCGGACGGTCTCGACCGCTGGCCTGCAGGCGGACATCGATCCCCGGCAGGAGTGGGCCGAGGTCTTCGACGAAGTGTGGCGGAGGTTCCGGGACTACTTCTACGTGCCCAACATGAACGGGTACGACTGGAAGGCCATTCGCGCCCGCTACGAGCCGCTCCTCCAGTACGTGGGCCATCGCTCGGATCTCGACTACGTCATGAACGAGATGATCGCCGAGCTCAGCAACTCCCACACCTACATCGCCGGCGGTGACTACGACATCCCCCGGCGGCCGGACGTGGCGCTGCCCGGCGCACGCTTCGCGCTGGACCGGGCGTCGGGGCGCTATCGCATCGCGAAGATCTTCGAGGGGGACAACGCCGAGCCCGTGTATCGCTCGCCACTGACGCAGATCGGCGTGGACGCCCATGTCGGCGACTACGTCATGGCCATCGACGGCACCGAGCTGAAGGCTCCGCGAAATCCGTACGAGTTGCTTCAGTACAAATCGGGCAATCCGGTGACGCTCACCCTGAACGGCCGGCCTTCCATGGACGGCGCCCGTGACGTGAGCTACCAGCCTGTCACCAGCGAGACCAAGCTCGTCTACAAGGCGTGGGTAGACGGCAACCGTGCGCGCGTGGACTCCATGACCCACGGCACGGTGGGCTACCTGCACGTGCCGGACATGGGCGCCGACGGGCTGTCCGAGTTCATCAAGTGGTTCTATCCGCAGATCCGCAAGGAAGGCCTCGTCATCGACGTGCGGGGCAACGGAGGCGGCAACGTCTCGTCCATGCTCATCGAGCGGCTGAGCCGGGAGCTGCTGGCCAGCGGCTACTCGCGCAACAGCGAGTTCCCGGCCCAGTACCCGCGCGGGCCCGTCTTTTACGGTTCGCTGGTGAGCCTGCTCAACGGCACGTCGGCGTCGGACGGCGACATCTTCCCGGCCATGTTCAAGCAGGCGGGCCTCGGCCCGCTCATCGGCGTGCGCTCGTGGGGCGGCGTCACCGGGATCACCAGCCACGGCCCGCTCATCGACGGCGGCCAGGTGAACGTGCCGGAGTTCGGCTTCACCAGCGTTGACGGCACGTGGATCATCGAGGGTCACGGCGTGGATCCGGATATCGAGGTGCAGAACGACCCGAAGTCCGTCCTCGAGGGACGCGATCCCCAGCTCGAGCGCGGCGTGCAGGAGATCCTGAAGCTCATCCAGGAGCACCCGAAGCACTTGCCGACCAGGCCGACGCCGCCGAATCGGGCGCCGGGAAGCGGAGGAAGGTGACGATCAAGCGACGGGATCGACGGGCAGCGGAACCGCGGTACACCTCTGGAGGCGCATCATGAAGAACGAGTTCGTGAACGGTCGCCTGATTGCACGGATCGCGTCCATCTTCGCGGCTACTCTTCTCCTCCCCGGTGTCGTCCTGGGTCAGGCATCCGGGACCCGTGTGGATTCGCTGGTCCGGTCCATGACGCTCGAGGAGAAAGCCACCTTCCTGCGCGGTGAGCGGGACCCCGGAGGCGAGGGTCAGGCGGGGTACATGCCCGGCGTGGCGCGACTCGGCATCCCGCCCCTGCGCCTGACCGACGGGCCGGCGGGTGTGCGCACCAGACTCCCCGCCACGGCCCTGCCCGCGCCGGTGGCGCTGGCGGCCTCTTTCGACCCGGCGCTGGCCCGCCGCTACGGCGCGACCGCCGGCCACGAAGGCCGGGCGCGGAACCAGGACGTCCTGCTGGCGCCCATGGTGAACATCGTCCGGGTACCCAGGGCGGGGCGTAACTTCGAGACGCTCGGCGAAGACCCG
>CAWAYJ010000019.1:0-102054 GCA_963786235.1 uncultured Gemmatimonadales bacterium | reverse complement strand
GGTGCTGCGGAGTGGTGTGTGAGACGAGGCGGACGTGCGGCCGGCGTCAGGGTAGCCGGGCCGGAGAGGAAGAGGGAGCTCGACCGGTGCCCGCCGATTCGCCCGCGTCGAGGACTTCGTAGACCCGGAGCCCACGGACGTTCTCCGGCAGGCGGACCGGCACGAGCCAGCCGGGCACCTTCCCGTCCCGCAGGAGCGTGTCGAAAGACGGCCTGGGGTCCGTTGCCGCCGCGGCGTCCGGAACGTCGCCGCAGCTGACAACGACGTCCACGCCCCGGGCCCGGATCAGGCGCCGCGCCTCCTCGGGATCGCGCGCGGTCATGATGCGGTGCCAGTCCGTGATCCCCTGCCAGTTCCGTTGGTACGGCGTGCCGATCACCGAGTCGGCGGTCCGATAGAGCAGGACCGGTCCGAGGTCCATGTGCGCCAGCACCGTCCGCGGATGGTCCCCCAGGCCGGCCGGATCGTCGAGCATCGAAAGCAGCGGCCCGACCGGACAACTCTCGACTCCGCTGGCCGCGGCTCCGCGTGCCTTCCCGCCGGCTTCGCCTCCGAGGGCCGACACCGCGCTGCCGACGAACAGGGGCCCGGCCACGAGGCCGACCGTGACGAGGACGCGGATCACCGACCGGCGGGACCCGGTGGCTCGCTCGTTCGCCCGCCGCAGCACATTGGAAAGAAGCGCCACGGTTCCGATGACGCCGAGCAGCTCGGCGTACATGGCGAAGCGGACCCAGCGGATCCCGAGCGCGATGAAGAGGATCAGGCCTGCGCCGAGCAGGACCCAGACCCCGAGGAGCGGTCTGTGTCGGGTCCCTCCGCATGCCGTGAACCACCATCCCGAGCGCGAGCAGCGCGTTGCCCAGGTAGGCAACGAGCCGGCCAACACCGGCGAGGCTTCGCGGGACCAGGTACGCCTGCATCTCCGAGACGAAGTCGAGCCATATGGGCTTCAGCTCCGGGTGTGCTGTCTCCATCGGATTCCCGAAGAACCGGGGCAAGACCGCGAGCATGACCGCCACGGCGACGACGACGCCTCGCGGTGGCCAGCGCGGCCCGGCCGACCACACCGAGTCGCGCCGCCCACGGGGACGCCGCCACTGCCCAGAACGCCAGGACCAGCGCGACCGCGAAGAGCTGGACCACGGAAACGCGGTCGTATTCCACCATCAGCAACGCCCCCGGCGGATGCTCGAGGACCACGGCGACCGCGACGACCGCCACCGTCCCGAGGGCCACCGATCTCGCCGCGCCAGCGACCTCACCCTTCACCACCCAGAGGCCGGCGAGTGATACGAGGAGCACGAACAGCGGCGCCAGCGATTCCACGGTCAGCCACAGCCCGAAGCCGGCCCATGCGCCCGTCGCCCAGCTCGCCCAGCGGGCCTCCGGTTCCAGGAGCAGGCGCAACGCCGATCCGAACATCGCCGCGAATGCGAGCAGGATCAGCATGTTATGGTCGGCGCGGCCCGGCAGCGCGTAGCCCATGATCCCGGCCTGCGCCAGCACGGCCAGCATCGTGACGTAACGCAGTCCCGCGCCCACCAACGGGCGCACGGCCCAAGCGGTGACGAAGCACACCGCGATGAGGAGGAGCGGCGCCACAGCGACGCCGGACCAGTGGAGCGCCACCTGGAACCTGACGAACGGTTCGAGGGCCCATGCGCCCAGCAGGATGAGCACGTCCATCGGGCGGGTCCAGTGGAGCGTGTCACCCCATGGCGCGTTGCTGCGCGGGATCGTGCCGTCGAACCACGCCCGCGTTTCCGCCAGCCGCCGGACGCGTACCAGCCGCATGTAGCCGTCCGGGTCCACGAGGGCCCCGTGCATCAGGCCGGGCAGGAACCGGATCACGAGAAGCGCGAACAGCGCCACCGCCGCCGCCGCGAAGACGAGGTCTCCGCGCCAGGTCGGCCACCGTCCCCCGGTGCCGCGCGCACCGTGAATCATGCTCACCCCCGGGTCGTACTCATCGACGGATCTCCTCAGTCTTCCGGCCGGCGATCCCGAACGCGCTCTCATGGATGGCGAATGCGGCGCATGTTATCAATTGTCGGCACGCGTCCGGATCCCGGTCCCGGCGGCGGGGCATTTTCCGGATGCCCATCCCGACCTCCGCCGCTATGTTCCACCGATTCGTCGCCCAGCTTCCGGGAGGATGACCACCCGTGACCGAAGCCCTCGAGCTCAGCGGACTCACCAAGCGGTACGGCGCACAAACGGCCGTCGCCGACCTCAGCCTCTCGGTCCCGACCGGTACGATCTACGGGATCCTCGGACCGAACGGCGCCGGCAAGACGACGACGCTCCGTATGGTCATGAACATACTGCTCCCGGATTCCGGGGAGATCCGGCTGCTGGGCGTGGACCCGACCACCGATCGGAAGGTGTTGAACCGGGTCGGCTACCTCCCGGAGGAGCGGGGCCTGCACCGCAAGATGAAGGTGCTCGACGTGATCGTATTCTTCGCGCAGCTCAAGGGGATGGACGCGAAGACCGCGGCGTCGGAGGCCGGCGTCTGGCTCGAGCGGATGGGGCTGGCGGACCGGGCGCAGTCGAAGGTCGAGACGCTGTCGAAAGGCATGCAGCAGAAGGTCCAGTTCATCGCGACCGTTCTGCACCGCCCCGACATGCTGATCCTCGATGAGCCGCAGTCGGGACTGGACCCCGTCAACCAGGAAGTGCTGCGCGATACGATCCTCGAGGCGCGGAACGATGGCCGAACCGTCGTTCTCAGCACCCACAATATGAGCCAGGCCGAAGCGATGTGCGAGCACGTCTGCATCATCGCGAACGGCCGCAAGATCCTGGACGGCCGGGTCCATGAACTGCGCCGCGCGCACCGCGGCGATCACTACTCCGTCGAGTTCGATTTCGCGTCGGGCAGCGTGGACCGCTTCATGGAGACGAGCCCGCTGCTGGCTCGTCGAACCCGCAACGGCCCAGCCTGGGAGATCGAGCCGCGGGCGGGCGTCGATTCCGGCCGTCTCGTCACGGAACTCGCGGCGCTCGACGCGCCCTTGACCCGGTTCGAGCACGTCGAGCCTTCGCTGCATGAGATCTTCGTCCGGCGGGTCGGCGAGGCGAACGCCACCGCGATGGGAGCGGGGTCCGATGCGTGAAATCTGGATCATAGTCAAGCGCGAGTTCCTGGAACGGGTGCGCACCCGCGCCTTCCTGATCGGCACCTTCATCTTCCCCGTCTTCATGTTCGCCGTCCTCTGGCTCCCGACCATGATCGGTGGCGACGGCTCCGTGAAGCGACTGGCGCTCGTGGACGAGGCACCGGAAGGCATCGGCGACCGGTTCATCGCCGCGCTCACGGCCGCTGCCGACAGCGATGCCACCAATCGGTACGAGGTCGAGGAGGTGCCCGGTCCGTTCGAGTCCGCCCGAGCGGAACTGATCCGCCGGGTCCGGGCCGACTCGCTGGACGGGTTCGTCGTGCTGCCCGCGGACGTGGTGACGAGCAACGAGATCGTCTACCGCGCCGGCAACATCGCGAACCAGTTCGTCCTGCGTGACATCCGCACCGCCGCGTCTGCCGCTGTCCTGGGCGCCCGCCTCGAGCGGGCCGGTCTCGAGGTCACCGACCTGGCCGAGCTCGTGAAGCGCGTGGACGTCGACGAGGCCGCGATCACCGATACCGGCGAAGAGGGGCGCGGCGCCGAATCCACGTTCCTCTTCGCCTACCTCGTCGGCTTCCTGATCTACTTCATCACCGCGATCTACGGCATGAACGTGCTGCGGAGCGTGATCGAGGAGAAGACGAACCGGATCGCCGAGGTCATGGTCAGCTCCGTCCGCGGCACGCACCTGATGTTGGGCAAGATCGTGGGCGTCGGCTCGGCCGCGCTGCTGCAGGTCGCCGTCTGGATCGGCGCCGTCGTGCTCATCACGACGCAGTCGAGCATCGTCAGCAGGTTCGGCGTTCCCACGGAGCTGCTCGCGGGCCTGACCCTGCCACCCGGCCAGGCCGCTCTCTTCCTCGCCTACTTCGCTCTCGGATTCCTCGAGTTCGCGGCGCTATTCGCTGCGCTCGGCGCCTCCATGACCACGGAGCAGGAAGCGCAGTCCATGCAGATGGTGCTCATGATTCCGCTCTTCCTGCCACTGCTCTTCCTGTTCCAGCTCACGGGCGAACCGCTCTCCCGCCTCTCCACGGTGCTCGGCATCTTCCCGCTCACCGCGCCGATCGCCATGCCCATCCGCATCGCGACCGTCTCGATCCCGCCGATCCAGATCGCCGCGTCGCTCGGGCTGCTGGTGGCCGGGCTGTTCGTGATCGCGTGGCTGGCGGGGAAGGTCTACCGGATCGGGATCCTGTCCACCGGCAAGCGGCCGACCATGGCGGAGCTGGCGCGGTGGCTACGGGAGGCGTAGGGGCGTAACGGCGTGGACGCCCATCTAGTGTAGTGTCGCCAAAGTCCTATTACCGCGTTTCACCTTGCGGAGGATGTGTTGGACGCTTGCCGTCCAGGTGAAGGGCTCAGGGTTCTCGTTGCGGCGATCGAGATACTCCTGAATGGCAACCTCGAGCTGGTGGACGCTTGTAACGGCGAGACGCCGAATCTGACGGGTCGTGAGTTCGCTGAATAGGCGCTCCACTTGATTCAACCACGAGGCAGACGTGGGAACGAAGTGGAACTGAACGCGTGGATGCTTGCCAGCCAGGCTTGGACCTTGGGGTGCCTACGCGTGCCGTAGTTGTCGACGATCACGTGGATATCCAGATCGAGGGGCACGCTCCGTTCCACTCGACGAAGGAAGCGGAGCAGTTCCTGGTGCCGGTGCCGTGGCATGCACTCGTGGATCACGCGCCCGGTGCCAACTTCCAAGGCGGCGAAGAGCGTCGTCGTACCGTGACGCTTGTAGTCGTGCGTGAACGTCCCGGCGCGAGCCCGTTTCAGCGGCAATCCTCCTCAGCCTCCGGCAGCACAGGTGATGGACCTGCTGGCGAAGGCGCCAAGTCCACAGGGAGGCCCTCAGGAGGCGACAGAATTTAGCCCTCGGTTATTCACCAGCTCATAGCATGTGCCGTGGAGAGCTGTTTGCAGCCGCATAATCGTGCAGAAGTCGTGATTCGTCAGTGTTGAAGAGACCAGCCCCCTTCCCCGGTCGATGCGGGGGGTGCACAACTTGGGATCTCCCCACCCTGGCACTACGCGGACGCGGGCAGGGCATTGCAGCGCGGTGAGCCACGGGGAGGGTACAGCGTATCGAGCTGCTTGCAGAAGCGGTTCCAGACCGTGCGTGAGCGGCATTGATCACCACCCGGACATACCGCCCGCTCAGGAGCACGCGACCCGCAGCTTTGAGGATCAGCTGACGGAAACGTTGCCGGCTGAAGCGTTGACGGAGCGCACGTTCGAGAAGCTCGCGGCCCGCGTGCAGCAGATTCGCTGCCAGCAGGCTCACGAGCAAGCGCGCCTCGTTGGCGCCGAAGCTGTCGGCTGGATCGTACGGCGCCACAACCGGGCGTTCGCGATAGTGGCTCTTCGGCCGAGGGGTCGAGGAGAGTGAGAGGTCGAGAGCGTTCTGCCACTCGCCAAAGTCCTTCTCGGCCTTGCCACGCTGGCGGTAGCGGTCCAGCAGAGCCGCGGCGTCCTCTTGCTCCTCGGGAGTGTTCGTGAGCAGGAAGAAATGATCGAGGAAGAGGTGTCCCTGCTCCCCCGGGCGTTCCAGGACGACGAGCACGACCCGACGCGGCTGTCCCCAGCTCCGCGCCCCGTACTCGAGCTCGTGCAACCAGGTGCGTCCTTCGAGCGGCGGGCGCCCCGGCGGCCGCCTCAGATACGGCTCCGCCAAACGTTCGAGCACGGCGTTGCCGCGCAGCCGCGCCACGTACCGGATCTCCTCCGCTTCCAAATGGTCCAGAAAGCTTGCTTCCGGAAAGCCGGCATCCATGCGCAACCAGACACGCACCGCTTGCTCTTTCGCCCATTTCAGGATCGGCGTTACGAACTCCTGTCCGCCGTCGGCCGTGTGCACGTTCCCCGCGCGCAGCTTCGCGCCCAGGTAGTCGCCGCGGTCCCAGGACACTACCAGCGGATGGTAACAACGCACGCCGTAATGCCCGTTGTAGACACTGCCGGGCTGCTCGCCGTGGACCTCGATGGGCAGCGAATCCAGATCGACCGTGACTTCGCTCAGTCGCCGCTTTCCACTCGGCGCCGCGCGTCGCTCCGCGGTCGCACGCAGGAGTTCGCCCAGCGCCGTACGGTTCTCTGGCGTCGCCAACGTGGCGTAGACGCGCGACAGCGTCGGCTGAGAGCACAGCCCTTCCGGTTCGCGACCTTGCGTCGGGCGCACCGGCCGTTGCCCCCGACGTCCGGACACGGCGAGCGCCAGCACCGGGTCGTCGTGCAACCCCTTCACATCGTCCTGGTCACTCCACCCCTGCGCCTGCAGCAGCACGGTGGTGCGCACCAACTCTACCCAGGGATGCGTCACGCGCCGCGGATCCCGAGCATCCGTCAGGTACCTCCGGATCAGCTGCGTCCAGCCCATCCGCTCCATCAGCTCACGCAGCAGCAACGCACCGCTGTCCGAACTCAGCCGCTGCGGCCGCGCCTCGACCTCGATAGACCGGTTGAAATCCGGCTGGAAAAGTGTAGCTTGAGATTCACCCATGGCGTGTCGCTCGGCTCCGCGTGCAAGGTGGTTGGTTCGCACCCCATCCTAGCACCGGGTCGAGAGATACGCCATGTGGTCTTTCACACCCCACTACACATCAACTGTGTTCTGGTGAATAACGGAGGTTTAGAGGGATGGGCGACAGAATTTAGAGAACGAACAGAACGACCTGGTACGAGACGGTCGAAGAAATGCAGGTGCACCTGGACGCCTATCTGGAAGGCTACAACCGGAAGCGTCCACACCGTGGCCGAGGCATGGACGGCCGCACACCCTATACGGTCTTCAAGGCCGCTCTGAAGATCGCCAAGCAGGCCGCCAAGGCCAGGAAGGAGGCACCGGAGAAGAAGGCAGCCTAGACGTAGCTCCGGCGAGGGCCGAGTGTCAGGGGAATACCATCATTGTACAGCTCTAGTTCTAGTCAATGGGAACATCGTAGTCGAGCCCCTGTTCCTTCACGTTGTAGCCGGCGGCTCGAAGCGCAACCAGGCGGGAAACCATATCCAGGTCATGATCTACCATGATCTCAACGAGCTTCTGCACGCTCGTACTGGCAGCCCAACCCAGTTTCTGTTTCGCTTTCGTGGGATCCCCAATCAATAGCTCGACCTCGGTCGGTCGATAGTAGTACGGGTCGATTCCTACCAGCACCCGACCGGTTTCCGTCGAAATTCCTTGTTCGTTGGAACCCGATCCCTCCCATTCAATGGGCAGACCGGCGTACTCGAAGGCCATTGTGGCAAATTCCCGCACTGAAGTTGTTACGCCTGTGGCCAGGACATAGTCGTCTGGCTTATCCTGCTGGAGGATTCGCCACATTCCTTCGACATACTCGGGCGCATAACCCCAATCGCGCATTGCATCCAGATTGCCGAGATAGAGGCACTCCTGAAGGTCGTTCCTGATACGGGCCACGGCCCTGGTGATCTTTCGTGTAACGAATGTCTTGCCGCGTCGCTCGCTCTCATGGTTGAAGAGGATCCCGTTCGAGGCATGGATGCCGTACGCTTCTCTGTAGTTGATTGTAATCCAGTGCGAGTACAGCTTCGCAGCTGCGTAAGGAGACCGCGGGTAGAACGGCGTCTTTTCGTTTTGGGGCACCTCCTGCACCTGCCCGTAGAGCTCACTCGAGGACGCCTGATAAAACCTTGTACTAACACCGGTTCTCTTGATGGCGTCGAGCAGCCTGAGCGCCCCGAGACCCGTCGCCTCGGCTGTGTATTCGGGCAAATCGAAGGAGACCCGGACATGGCTTTGTGCGGCGAGATTGTAGATCTCGTCCGGTTCGATTTTCTGAGTCAATCCCAAAGCTAGTTGAAACTCGAGCGGCCTCCCGTTCTCAGGCTGCGGTGGAACGAACGGCGCTTTCAGGAGCGGTAATGCCGAGCTCCTTCTGAATGGCGGCCCGCAACCGGGGCAGGTGTTGGTACCCGATCAGGCGGCGGAGTCGCGGTTCAATGTCGAGCAGCGCGGCAGCGAGCCAGCGCTGCTTCTGGTTGGAGTTCTTCCAGTGATCGACCCGGCCGCAGCGCTGCTCGGCCTGCGCATTCACGGACTCGAGCACGTTGGTGGTCTTGAGCGAGCGGCCGAGCAGCGGGAAGAGCCCGAGCCGGTGCAGCGTGAGCGTCTCTTCGAAGCCCTCGTCCAGACTGGCCACCGCCGACTGGTTCAAGGCCTCGAGCTCGCGGCGGATCGTCTTCAGGTCGTGCGCAGCCTCCTTGTACGTCGGCCTCTGGTAGGCGCTCTGGAGCTTTCGGCGCCAGTGCTTCTGCTCCGTGCGGGGCAGGTGCGCGACCACGTTCTCGCGTTTGTGCCACTGGCAGCGCTGGATCAGCACCTGGCTGCCCGACGTCTTCTTCACGGCCGCTCGCAGGCCCTTCGCGCCATCGATCACCACCAGGGCGCCGGCCGACAAGTCCAACCCCCGGTCGACCAATGATCGGAGGAAGCCGGTAAGGGCCCGCTCGTTCTCGGTCGCGGTCTGAACAAACCCCAGGAAGTGCTTCTCGCCCGCCAATGTCACACCCAGGGCGAGGACGATCGTGTCGTCGGCGAACGTCTTGCCATCCAGGAAGAGGGCCACCACATCCAGACCGCTCAGGTCTCGCTCCTGAAACGCCCTCAGCTTCGTACGCGTAGCCGCCTGAAACGCCCGCGACACCGTGGACTTCGACAGCCCGATCGCTCCCGGCACCGCTTCCACGGCCGCCTCGTAATCCCGGCACGAGATCCCCAGCAGCACCTTCCGGAACAGTCCGTCGTCCACTTCTCCCGCGCCCCCGTGCAGCTGCGCGTAGCTGCTCAGCCGCACCTCCCCTGCCTCGTCCCGCACGCGCGGCACCCGGACCGGAAGGCGCTGCCCGCCCAGGCGCACCGAGCCCGGATTGCTTCCGTGTCGGTACGCAACCCCGAGCGCTTCCTTCCTCCCGTGCCGTGGCCCGGCCAGCCGCGCCACTTCCTCGTCCAGCATTCGGCCGACCTCCGCCAGACCGAGCGGGATCAGCTCCCGGATCAACTCAATCCGCGCGTCCATTTCCAGCGTCTCGATCGCCCGCCAATCCAGGTCCCGCGGCTCCCCCAACCGGCGGTCCTTCTTGCGTGCCGCGACCAGCTGTGGCACCCTTCCCATCGGTGGCCTCCTTCCTCTTCTCGGTTCGGTGGTTGTCTTCCCAACTCCACCTTACCCCGAGGTCGGGGGCCACTCAAGTTTCAACTAAAGATGGGACACGCTCGATTTTCTCGATGATCCTCGACAGATTCGAAGAATCGGTGAGATCCCCGAAATGCAGGAACAGGCGTTCTCCCGGCGTGTGCGGCTCGTGGTAGATATGTTCGATCCGTTGAGTGTTGAACGAGCTTGATCGGCGGATGATCCCGTGGACTTCATACCCTTTGTCCAGCAATAGGTCGGCCAGGAAGGAACCATCCTGGCCCGTGATCCCTGAAATGAGCGCTTTACGATCCCGCATCACAAACCTCGGCGCATCGTTGACATGGTCTGCTTCTCACGCCGCTCGGCTCGGACATCGGCCACCGACAGAGAGCCCTTCCTATCCTTGGACCATTCTCGTCTGGACCCCCCGCCAGAGCAAGGCTCCGGCCGAGTGCACGGTTCATTGCCGCGTTTGCGTCCAGGAAACCGGGACCGCAACATGGGCTGGAAAAGGGTAAGAGGGGTTGTGGGTTCAGGCACCCAAGCTCGGATCCATCCCGTCGTCAGGATTGGGTTCGGGCACTGCAGGATCGAAGTCGTCATCTCTTGACGCGACAATCATCGCCTGGGTGTAAAGATCGCGGAACCCGTAATAGAAGTATTCGATGATGAATCCGCCGCCCTTGAAGAACGCTTCGGCTTCCCGGCGAGAGCCGAGGAGTGAAACTTCCGCCGGATGAAGGTTCCTCGACCGTCTCAGCAGCTTGTTGAGGAGAAAATGTGTGGCTTTCAGCACTGTCACACTCGGGGCAGATTTCATCGGCCAGAAGATGACCAGCTTCCCAGAAGGCTCCAGAACCCGGCGGAACTCACGGAAGATCTCCTCGATTTCACCCTCAAGGAAGTGTTCCATTACGCCAAGATTGTAGATTCCATCGAAAGTGGCATCGCTGAATGGCAGATCGAATAGACTGCCGTGCTTGACCAGGGCGGCAGCGGGATTGTTGCGAGAGTAGAGCCTGAGGGCACCTGGAGATATATCGAGGCCGGTGATGCGCATGGTCTCCTGCAAATCGGTATCGACCTGTCCACTTCCACATCCCGCGTGAAGCAGTTTAGCGCCCGGCTTGAAGGTCCCGTTGATGACCCGGTCAAGGTTCCGCTTGATCAATACCCTCCGATAGATGCCGGCAGCCAACTCGTAGATAGCCCCCGCGGTATCTTCTTTGGGGTTCCAGTAGGTGTCCCAGTCCTGCGGATCGATAAGGGTATGATTCAAGTCAGGAGGGCGTCGATCGAAGAGGAATTCCTCAGGCCGCCGCTGGTTCACGAAGAACAACTCGAAAGCAAAACGCGCACTTCTCCATGCGGCTCCGGTTGTCATCTTTGATGAGCCGTACGTTCGGGCTGGTAGAACGATGGGCACTTCGCCGATGGAGGATCCGTTTTTCCGTAGGACAAAGAGGCTCTCAAAGAAGAATGAGTATCCGCGTGAGCGAACAAGACGGAAGACACCTCGGTGTATCCGGTCTAGTCGGTAGGCCCGGAATGCCCCAGTGGCGTCCTGGGGGATGCCAAGGAGGGTTCTCGTGAGAAGGTGGCCAAACAGCGTCATGGATCGGCGGTACAGGTTCCAGCCCGGCAGGCTCCCTGGTTGCGCCCAGCGCGAACCCACCACGACGTCATGTTTCTCGGCAGCACCGATTAGACGGGGGATGTCTGCCGGCGAATGAGTGAAGTCGCAGTCCATGGTGACCAGGAGATGGTATCCATTGTCGTAGGCCCATTGAACCGCTTCAGCATGGGCGCTCCCGATTCCTAACTTTTCTCGACGATGGTGGACCACGAGCCTCGGAAATCGCGATTTGAGTCCTTCGAGAAGTTCCCCGGTGCCGTCGGGAGAGTTGTCATCCATGAAAAGCACGTCTGCATCGACACCGACTTGGTGAAGGTCCTCGCACATCCGCGGGGCGTTCTCACGCTCGTTGAAGGTTGGAACGAAAATCAGGACCCTAACGGGCATCCCGTTCCTCCTTCACGAGGATCTCCACCATCTCACGGAACTGAACGCTCGGCCTCCATCCTGTCAGAGCCCTGAGTTTGGACGCGTCGCCGACCTGTCGGGGTCGGGCTCGGGTGATCAGCGAGGGATCCTCCCTTACGTGGTCGCGCCAGTCGAGTCCAAGGGTTCCGAACGCAATTTCGACGAACTCCTGGACAGAGTGCAGTTCCCCTGTCGCGATGATGAAATCGTCGGGTCTCTCAAGAGCAAGGATCTGTTCCATGGCGCCGACATAGTCGGCGGCGTATCCCCAGTCGATCTGGGCCGTCAGATCGCCGAGAACCAGAACATGCTCCTCCCCCCGCCAAATCCGCACGGCCCCGGAAATGATCTTCCTAGAGACATAGCCTTCGCCCCTGTAGTTGGACTCGTGGTTGAAAAGGATGCCGGCCGCTGCGAAGATTCCGTGCGCCCGCCTGAAGAAGCGGCAGCAATGAATGCCCGCTGTCTTGGTGATGCCGTAGATGCATTGAGGATTGAAGGGCGTGTCCTCATTCTGCGCTTGAGTCATGGATTCTCCGAAGACCAGACATGACCCGGCGTAGAAGAGGCGGGTGTGCAACGAGGTGAGCCGGATTCCTTCGAGGAAATTTAGCAACCCATCAACATGGACTTCATAGCTCCTTCGGAACGATTCGGACGGGTTGTTCGACGCACGACCCTCGGAGGAATGATGGACTGCCGGTAGGTAATAGACCTCTGCAGGACTCCATTTCCGGCATACTTCCAGGACCTGGTCTGGCCGCGCCACATTCGATACGGAGCGAATCGGAGTCTACCGCACCGTGCACAGAGGAACGACCAATTCCAATGACTTCCCGGCCCCGCCGGGCAAGTGCCTGCGTCAAGAGGCGGCCATCCTGGCCGCTCGCACCGACGATGATCGCTCGCTTCACCGGCCTACGAGCTCGATCTCGGGAAGTGGGAACAAAATCTCCCCGCCACTATCCATGAACGCCGCCTCACGTTGGAGAACGTTGGGTCGCAGGTGCCATGGCAGGACCAGTAGGACATCCGGATTCATAGCCCGGGATTCCGCCTCGGATATGATTGGAATTCCTGTACCCGGGCTGAATGAGCCGAACTTGTCAGGGTTGACCTCCACAATGTAGGGGATCTCGGAGGGGGAGAACCCGCAGAACTGAAGGATGACATTCCCCTTTGTGGAAGCACCGTAGCCGAAGATATTGGCGCCTTGCCGGTGCAGGCCGTCGACGGCAGCCCTCAGGTTGTCCCGATGTTCAAACACCCTCTTGCTGAACGCTTGGTACGGGCCGAGAGTATCGAGGGCAGCGCGCCGTTCCTCATCGAGGATCCGTTCGATGACACCGTCATTAGACGGAAATCCTGAATCCGCGTGCGCCGCCGTAACGCCAAAGCTCCCCCCGTTGATGTCATTGAATTCGACGTCAAGGATCCTCATGCCGCACCGGTCCGTGATCCACTTGACCTGCCAAAGGCCGTAATACTCAAGATGCTCATGGCATACGGTGTCGTACGCGTTCTTTTCCAGCATTGAAGGCATGTAGCTCTGTTCGAAGTGCCAGACACCGTCGTCCGCAAGGACGCGGGCAACCTGACCTGCGAAGTCAACGGGCCTCTCAAGGTCGTAAAACATTGCGATGGAGGTGATGATCTTCGCCTTCCTCGGCCCAAAATGACTTAGAAAGACCTCTTCAGAAAAGAAATCGGCAACGAGTTCCACTCCTGATGGATAGAAGCGGCGGAATTTCTCCCCGGTTGGGTCCATCCCAGCACGGGTACTCGTCTCCGGAAAGTTCGATAACAACGTCCCGTCATTGCTCCCTATGTCGAGGACCAGGTCATCTGGAGCCAAAGGGACGAGAGTTTGCAGTAGGTCGCTTTTCCTGGCGAGATGTTCGACCATCAATGTGTTCAGCCCGGACCGGTAGCCATAGTTACTGCCGTACATTTCATTCAGGTCGTAGGAATGCCCAAGTTGGAGTAACCCGCAGGAGCCCGCACCCTGACATTTCACAAGTTCGAGCGGGCCGCACGTGATTGTCTGGTCAAGGTTGCGTGGGAATACTCCCGTCAGGTGTTGCCTTCCAAGGGCAAGCACCGGGGCCAGCCTTTCATTCTGACACATCCGGCAACATTCGACTTCTTTGGGCATGGAAGTGCTTTCACGGTTTGGGAGAAACGGACAAACAAAACCGGCGAAGGCCAGGGCAGTAACATGAGGTCTGGCCGGCAAGGCCCACCCATTGGAGCCGGCAGGTCCGTGTTTGGAGCAGGTCAGACGTGGGCACGGCCTGGCTGAGTCCACCCGTTCCCCCGTTGTGCATGCCCTCCACCCCACCTGCGAACCTTCGGAGCGGCGTCAGGGACATCTCCGGCATCAGCGCGGGTGATTTCGATCCAGTACCCATTCGAACGTCCCAACGTAGCGCCTCAAACTTTTCCGAACAATTCGGGCGCGTCGGGAAGTGACACTCCTCCGGTTGATGGTCATGCGGCCTTCGCCAGGCGCTCGCGGTTGATGCCTTCACGGACACGACGGGCGCGCTCCAGCTTCGTCCGCCGTTCGGCGACCCGGTGCTCCGGCCGGCCCCGGTAGTACTCGGCGGGCGGCAGGTACTGGAGCGAAGCATGAAGCCGGTCCTCGTTGTAGTGCCGGACCCAGCGCGCAATCCGCTCGCGGGCCCGGGCCAGGTTCCGAAGGTCCTCGTCGGCCAGCGCCTCCCGGGTGCTGCGGTGGAACCGCTCTGATGGCGCCATTCGATTCCGGATGGTACGTCCGGATCCGGATGTGATGCAGCTCGAATTGCCGCACCAGTTCCTTGAAGTCCGCCGCGGTGAACTGGGGTCCGTTGTCGCTCACGATCTCCACGTCCGTCAGCCCGTTCGCCTCGAGCGCATGTTGAATCACGAGTCGGACATCGGCCGCCCGCATCGACGTCAGCAGTTCCCAGTGAACCACGTACCGGCTGTAGCCGTCCAGCACGCTCACCAGGAAGTACCAGGCGTCGCCCACCCGCAGGTACATGAGGTCCGTGTGCCCAGCGCTGGTTCGGGCCCGTCGGCGGCGCCGGCTTCTCTCCCACCCGCTCACTCCGCTTCCAGCGGTACAGCAGATCCGCATCGTCGAGCACTCGGTACACGGTGGCCGGGCTCAGGTACGCCACATCGGCGTCCACCATCATCCAGCTCAGACGCCGGTACCCCTCCTTCGGGTGGGCCAGGGCGTAGCCGATCACCGCCGCCTTCTCCTCCGGCAGAATCGCCGAAAGGCAGCGCCCGCCCGGCACCCGATCATCGAGCCGCCGTGCTGCCGCCCGCTGACACCACTCGTAGTAGACCGAACGCCGGATGCCCAGCAGCTTCAGTACGCGACGGACACTCCACCAGCTGCGTTCGACCGCCTGCTCGACCATCTCGAGCACCGCCGCCTTCTCTTCCGCCCTGTAGCGGGTCCTGGCCCCCAGCCTCAGAGTCTTTTTCTCAGCACCAGGTTCTGCTCGATCACTTCCGCGATAATCCGGCTCTTCGCCAGCTCCGCACGAAGCCGCTCGATCCCCTGGGCTTTCTCCGTCCTCCTGTGATCAGGAGTTTCCCTTCCGGCGATAGAGCAGCAGAGGACGCGCGGTGGCGATGGCCGGCTGCACCTCTTTGACCAACTCATACCGATTCAACAGGATATTTTCGAACTCGTCAGAGCTCATACGGTTACTCGGTGGGGGCTGAGCCACCACGACAATGGCGGGCTCAGCCTCCCGTATGGCGTCCACCGCCTGGTCGAAAATATCTGGGGAATACTCATAGTAGGCGTAATACATATATGGAATTGCCGCTCGCCGCCTCGAGAGATAGTAGATCTCAGCCTGGCTGAACGCGATGAAGACGCTCTCGTCCATGCTCGTGTTTGCGGCGATATAGTCGGCGACCTCTGTGGCGACCAGGTAGCCGGACCTGCGGTAAAGGTCCCAGGAAATCTGGCTGGGGGGACTTGTCCACAAGAGCAGATCGCGGGTAAACGGGAGTGTCACAAGCAGCAACAGGAGGGTCCATACCCAGCGGAACCGTTGACGCCCCAGGCCCAGCAACCCAGCGCCCCCCAGAAAGGCAAGAGGCGGCATTAGCTGAATGAAATAATGCAGGAACCAGAATCCTCCCATCGCCATTCCAAAGACTGAACTGCCCAACCAAAGTAGCCCGAACAACTGCGGCCGTTGGAACCGCCTCGAAAGAGCGGTCAGCGACAGTACGGCGGGAATGCCCCAGGAGGGCATAGTCAGGAGAGTGCTTCTGCCCAACCTGTCAAGCTGTGTACCGATACTGAGAGACCCCTGAGATGCGAAGAGGACTCGTTGGCCAATCATGGACCCGACGTAGAACTCCCATCCAACCCATATGCCGTGGAGGACCGACGGGACCAGCCCCAAGATGAACGTAAGGACAGCGATGGCGGTTCCCCGCACGGCGGCACCCGTCACGAACGCCCACCCAACTGTGAGCACCAAGGCTGACAGGCCACTGGGTTTCATCAGGACCGCTGCCGCCGCCGCAACCCCAGCCCAGGCCCACTGCCTGCGCCAGGTGAATAGCGCGGAGGCGACGATCGGCAACTGCGCGAAAATCTCCGCGTTGGCCGTGAAACCCTCCATGCTGGGGCCCACGCTAAAAACCGCGAAGATGGCTGTTGAGGCTATTGCAGCGGAGTCGGAGTACGCGCGTCTCACCAGCCAGAATAGCACGACAAGAGTCGCACCGTTGTACAGAGCTGCGAAAAGTCTGAACGCGAAGACGCCCTCTCCGAGGGTCAGGAAGATCGTCTTGTAGAGAAGAAAGATCGCCTGTAGCCGGTTAAACGGAATATCACGATACAACTCGTAATCCGAAGACCAGAAATGCGCCACGTAGGCATACCCGCCCTCATCGGTGATCATGGGCACGTGGAAAAACGGCCACCGGATCAAAACGGAGGCGACCAGGATGGAAAGGAGCGCAAGCGTTGAGGAGAAGGATAGGCCTGACCCAGAAGACCTGGGTAGGGCCGTTGCCTTTTCTGAAGGGACGCTCACGTGATGGTCACCCATGGAGAAGGCGGTTCTTTCGTAACCGTTCAAATGAACTCGAGGGTATGTGCGATGTCATGCCCGTCCCACACCTGGAGTTGCGTCCGTACGCGGCCGCAATGCGTTGCGGAGATCCCGGGCCCGACCATTCAGGCGGACCATCACGCCACAACCTTGAGGCGGGAACGGTGACCATGCGGGGCACGGATTTCATGTCACATGCGGCTGGATCACCGATGCCCTTGACGAAAGCCACTGTCGGTCCGTTGACCAGCGGAGTAATGTGTCCTCGACTGACCGACCGCGCCGCATACACAATCTAAAGGTCGGCGCCGCGAATCGCGGCCGATATCTTCGAGCTATCAGTCCCGGTCGTCGCAGTTGAGCCTGAACGCTCGACAGACGAGATGGCTCGCAGCACCCGTCCGCCCAACCACCAGCACGCCCATGCGGCCGCGATGCCGGCCGCGATGTCCACGAAGTAGTGCTCGCCCAGGTAGACAAGCGCAAACATCATCACGCCCAGATACGCCCATCCCAGGAAGCGCAGCCGTGGCACGCCGGAGGCCATCCCCAGAGCGACGAGGAACGTCAAGGCGGTATGCAGTGAGGGCATCGCGGCCACGGCGTTCTCGCCGACGCCGCGGTACGCCGCGCTGTAGTTCTCGGGCGTCATTCCCATCATCACGTCCCGGATGATGCGGTAGACGGGTTCGATCCTTCCCTCGGACCCGGCAAGCCACGGGGGCGCGGTGGGCACCAGAAACGCCACGATCAGGCCGACGTAGCACGTTGCGACGAGCGCCAGCACGTAGCGCCGGAACAACCGTCGATCGACCTTCCACAGCACGATCGCGAGAACGTGGGGCACCAGGAAGAAGCTGAAGTGGACGCCGATCAGGGCGAACTCCAGCACGCCGGGCGAGCCGAGCGTGTAGAGCCGCTGCTGCAGCCAGACGGTCGGGATCGCGCCCGCGAAGAGAGCCTTCTCGGCGGCGATTACGTAACTGAACCGCGCCGGGAAGAGCACCTCCGCGGAGATCATCCGCAGGTCAACGAACACCAGGAAGCCGACGATGTAGATGGCCCAGGTGAAGAAGTCGCGCCGCAATCCCGTGATCAGGAGCAGGACGACGATGGGCACACCCACGAGGATGGACCGCCCGGCGGTCGGATTGAAGAACCAGAGCGCGAAGAAGCAGAGGGCGAGGACGATGAGCGCTCCGGCCCGCAGTACGCCGAGGGCGGCGAGTCGGAGCCCGCTCAGGCTGACGAGGGCCGTCGTGGGCTCGACGGGGGGCAGCGGCCTCCTGCGTCGGATGATGCGGTTGCGATGAACGCACAGGCGGTATCAGCCAGAACCGGCCAGCCCGGGACGCAGATGCTGGAGCCCGGGAGGAACCTCGTATTCCTGGCTGAACTTCACGAGATCTTCCCCGAGCTGGTCGATCCGGTCGTCGGCCGAGTTGCCTAGGAACCGGTCCGCCTGGGCGAGATACCAGATCCGTTCCGGCTCCAGACCCATTAGCCGCGTTGCGGTCGCGTCCACGGCCACCGGATCCGCGCCGAACAGGACGACGCCGCTCCGGCGAGCCGTCCCCTGGATCGGACCGTTGCCTTCCATACCCACGATTCCATCCACGATGTTGAACCGGGGCACCGGCAGCGTCGCGTTGATGTCGAGGATGCTCTGCTCGATTCCCTGCCAGTGCAGCACGTTCTTCGGCCAGCCGTAGATCGCGCCCGGCATGATCCCGAACAAGTTCTTGAGGGAAAGCGTGACGCCCGCCCAGTGATGGGTCTTCAGCTTCGGCATGGACACGAGGAGATCGGCGCCGACCACTGTCTCGGGCATGTGGAGCGAGCCGAGCGAGGTCCACGCCGCGGCAGCCGTCACGGTCCGGATCCGGTCGCAGTTCAGATCGACGAAACGGGTTCCCGTGTCACGCAGGACGTCGAGCAGCCCGGATGCGGTCAGGATGTACTCGGCGTCCCGGCGGTGGCCCGTCCCTTCCGCGACGATCACTTCGCGCGCGCCGCCCAGGCGGAACGCCTCGATGGCCGCCGCAATGAGCGCCGGGTTCGTGTTGATCGCCGCCGCCGGATCGAACTCCACGAAATTCGGTTTGAGGACGACCCTCTTGCCGCGGACGTCGACCGCGAACAGCTCGAGGCCGCGGCGCACGACATCCACCAGGCGGCCGTCGTACGCATCGGCCGCGAGGATCGCCGCCTCCGAGCGAGGCTGCTTGGCGAACGCCCTCGTCGTCCAGGGTTCCGCCGGCAGCTCCGGTTGCCGCCGGCAACCCGCGAGAGCGGGCACCGCGACCGTCGCGGCCGCCGCCTTCAGGAACGTGCGGCGGTCAGTCATCGCCGGGCACCTTCAGGGCGTCCGTCTCTCGACCGGCGAGGATCGCGAGCGCGATCACTCTCGTCTCGTCCAGGAACCCGTCCTCCTCGAACCGCGCGGCCAGCCCGTCGAGGAGCGGCGTCGCGTCGAGACCCCAGGCCTGGCGACAGAGGGCGGCGAGGGAAAACGCCAATCCGGACTTCGTCGCATCGACGAGACGGTCGAGGACCTGGAAGCCCCGATCGACGACGGCATCGGCGCCCGAGCCCTGCAGGCCGAGCAGGGCGAGCGCGGTGGTGTCGGGAAAGGGCTCCATGTCGATACCGAGAACGCGGCTGTTACCGTAGTTCCAGCCCCCACCCGGGCATTCGCGATCGACGATCATCTTCTGGGCCTCGCGGATCCGGGAGCGCACGTGCCTCGGCGGGTGGCCCCGTGACGCGCTCTCGAGCGCGAGCACCGCGAAGGCGGTCGGCTCGATCCAGCTGAACGTGCCGGCCGCCCACGGCCAGCCCTGGAGCGTGGAGTCCAGGTCGACCGCCTCGCGGCCGCGCAGCCAGTCCCGCAACCGCGTCCGCCAATCGAAGGTCCGGCCTTTCAGGCGAGCCAGCCAGTCCACGCCCCGGTCGATCGCCTCCGGCGCTGCGCCGGACGCCGCCAACGCGAGCACTGCCTGGCTCGACGACCAGCTCGGCGCATCGATTTCGCTCGTCCACGGCCAGCTGCCGTCCTGCCGCTGGTGCGACGCGAGCCACTCGAGCCCGGCTTCCGTCGCCTCGTTCCCCGCGAGCGCGAGCACCGAGAGCGCGGTCGCTTCCGTGTTGGACGGACGGCTCGCGGTCGCGCCCCACCCGCCATCCGGGTTCTGCAGCGACAGCAGTCGTGTGGTCATGCCGTCTGCCAGCGATCGCGTACGCATCATGGCTCTGCTCCGGGCTGCCGGCTCGAACCCGGTGCGCCGGGGGCCGCCTTCCAGAGCGACGCGAGCCGGTCGCCTTCGTTCGGTCGGCGCAGGATCAGGATCAACGATGGCAGGTACACCAGCAGCAGCATGACGGGCCACATCGTTCGGTCGAGTTCCGGCAGCGTCCCATGCGGAACCAGGACGTAGACCACGTAGGCGAGATCGGCCGCGGCCACGAGAACGAACGCCTGTCTCAGCGTACGGGGCACGATGACCAGCAACGGCAGCAGTTCGTAGAATGCCGGCCGGTGCGGAACGCACGCGAGCGCTCCGAGGAATCGGGCCTCGGGCCGCTTCCAACGAATGAAGGCGAGCAGCAGTACGACGCCGCCCGGCCTGAGGAGCGGGGCGACGTGAATGGACTCCCGCAGCGCGGCAAGCCACGAGGCCGGCCAGCCGGGCCGGATCGCGATGCTCAACAGCAGCAACGCCATGCCCGCGACCAGCGCCGTGCGTGAAGGCCGGGCCACGAGAAGCGGCACGCCCAGGCTCGGCTTGACCACCCACAGCGCCGCGATCGCGGGCGTCATGAAGCCGGCCGTCAGCCACGGAGACCACTGCACGGTGGCCAGCGCCTGCAGAAACGGCGCGCTCGCCAGGAAGGCCAGCGGCCACCAGCCGCGGCGGGTGGCGAGGTACACCAGCACGCCGACGCCTGTGCCCGCGAACAGCGATCGCGCCACCGCGAGGGGGACGAGCGCGAGCGGGAATGCCACGACCGCGGCCGGCAGCGGATAGTAGAACGGCCACGGCCAGCCCCAGTGGGTCACGGCCGCGTACGGATCCGCCCCCGAAAGCAGTGCGCGCGCGGCGACCCAGCTCTGGTCGAAATCGCTGTTGGAGCGCGAGTACGTCATGTAGCTGATGACCACGGCCGCCGCGGCGACGAGACCGAGTGCGACCGCGACGACGGCGCGTCGGCGCCGGCTCGGGATGCCGCTACGGTCGAACACGGTCCTGGACCAGGATCGCGGCGGTTTCGTCCTCGTACCACGTCAGCCAACCGCCGTGCGAGCGCAGCGCCGACACCAGCCGGGCCTTCGGTGGCATGATCACGACGTTGACCCCCCAGCGCTCGAGCTCCTCCTCCCAGCCGGTATCGAGGCGCTCGATCTGGATGTACGAACGGAGCACGTCGTTCCCGAGAAAGTCGGTCATGCCATCGATGAAGATCCGCTGCTCCGGCCAGGCGTAGACCAGGTAGCCGCCCCAGATGAACTGATTGTAGATCCTGCCTTCCAGATTCGCGGCGCGAGCCGCGTGTACGGCTTCGACGGGGAACCTGCGCGCATCGAAATCGTCCGGCACCAGCCGCGCCCCCGCCACCGAACCGTGGCTCAGACCGAGCGCCAGCAGCAGCGCGGCGCACCACGGCGCCAAGCGCCCGGGCAACGCGATCCTCTCTCCTTCCTCGAAGACCGCTCGCATCCGTACCATGCCCGGCACGCGAAGAGAACGCCACGTCGAGTCGAACTCCACCGCCAGCAGGGGCAGCGCCACCAGCGCGAACAGAGGCATGTTCCGGCGCGATACGAGAGCACCCGCCAGCATCAGGCAGACCACGAACAGCGTGGGCGCCGACAATCGCCGCGGCCGGAGCGTCAGGGCCGTGAGGATCAGCAGGATCAGCACCAGGAACGCGCGGCCATACCAGCCATGGAAGTCGATGGGCAGGAATTCGGCCGTGTTGCTGAGCAGGTACTGGTTCCCGAGGATGTGCCGTATCCGGAACAGCAGACCCGGTCCCATCGGGTTGAGCGATGCACCGAGCGCGCCGGCCAGCACGCCGCCACCGTGGTGCCGGGCTCGTCGCAGCCACTGCCCCCGGATGCCCGGGTCCGCGGCCAGGCGCCACTCGACGAGATCGCCCGCCGCCATGGCGGTGAGCAGAACCAGGCCGAGCACGAAGCCGCTATGGAAATTCGCCCAGACCACGAAGAACAGAAGGTACAACCACCACCGGGTTTCTCTGCTGGCCAGGTGCAGCAGGACCACCAGCGCCAGGAACGTGAACAGGTGCGGCCGGGCGACCCAGTGCACCGCACCGAACATGGCCGCGACCACGCCTGTAGCGAAGGCAAGGAACGTCTCCACGCCCTGTCGTCGCATGTAGAAGACGAGCAGGGCGTAGGTCAGGCCCATGAGGATGCCCGCCAGCACCGCGACGCCGGCCACGCCACCGATCCGGTGCGTAAGCGCGAGCGCGACCTGGCTCAGCCATTCCGTCGTGAGGAACGGGCCGGTGTGCGTGTAGGCCAGCGAATCGACCTTGCCGATGCCGCCATGCAGGATGAATTCGCCCATCGTCACGTGACGCGGAAAGTCACCGTCGCCGTTCAGCACCCGCGTCCGGAGCAGCAGGGGCACGGTCAACGCCCACATGATGAACGTGAGGTCGATGACCGATGCGCGAAGCCGGTTGGGCGAAGCCATGGACAGAGAGTTCCTCGGATCCGGCGAACGGAAGCGCCGACTACCTGGATGCGCTGCTGGAATCCGGAGGATTCGAACCCTCCCCATCCTGCGCGACGTTGAGCGTGGCATGACCGTCCGCCTCCACCCCGATAGCGACCTTCGGGTCGCCCAGTGAATTGGAGAACACCAGGGTCGACTCGCCATTCGCGTCGAGACCGAGCACGGACCTCGCATTGCCGTCCTCATCGGCGAACACCAGCGTCCCCGTCAGCTCGGGGAGAAGGCTGAGAACCACCCGGGGACGGCCCTTGGCATTGGCGAGGGCGAAGCCGGGAGCTCCGTTGTCGAGAATCCGCATGCGAAGCCGCTCGACGCCGTTCCTGTCGTTGAGCGAGAACGATGAGGACATGTCATCGTTGATCCGCCACGACCCGTGCGGGATCCCGTCATCAGCACGCAGGACGAACTCTCGCGCCACGATCGAGCCGGAACCGGCGATCGCGCGCGCGCTCGCCAGCCCGGCGGTCCCGATGGCCACCGCGCCCACCATGCCAATGACCAGGAGGAGAATGGTGCGTTTCTGCCGCACCGCCAGCTCCTCCAGCTCGCTGACCCGCTGGTGCAGCGATTCCTCGAACGTCGAGTGATCGATCCTGGGCTCGTCCATTATCCGTTCCTCTCCGGGTTCCGCTCCAGGGCATCATGCGCCATGACCAGGAAATAGCTGTGACAGGCCCGCTCCAGCAGGTCGAACGTGAATCGGGGCTCCCGCTGCTCGTACCGCGCCGCGTGAATCAGGTGGTCAATGATGTCACGCGGATGACACGCCCGCGGCGGAATCTCGCGCGCCTCGTAGTAGTGGTCGTAGACGTAGTCGACGGCGGCCGGGTCGTAGCGAATGCTGTTGGTCTCGCACACGGCCTGGAAGATATCGCGGTACGCTTTCGGGTCCGGGCCGTGAATGTTGATCTTGTACTGGATGCGGCGGAGGAACGCTTCGTCCACCAGCTCGTGCGGGTTCAGGTTGGTCGCGAAGACTAGCAGGCAGTCGAAGGGCACGGGAAACTTCACGCCCGTGTGCAGCGTCAGGAAGTCGACGCGTTTCTCGAGCGGCACGATCCAGCGGTTGAGCAGGTCACGCGGCGGGACCAGCTGACGGCCGAAGTCATCGATGATCAGGACGCCGCCACCCGCTTTCAACTGGAAGGGCGCCTGGTAGATCTTCGAGTAGGTGTCGTACTGGAGATCCAGCTGGTCCAGCGACAGCTCTCCGCCCACAAAGATGACGGGTCTCCGGATACGCACGAAGCGGCGGTCGTGCTGCGCACCGATGTGTAGCCAGGGGCTGGCATCGTCGTCCTGCGCCAGCCCCTCCTCCTCGACCGGTCTGTGATGGACCGGGTCGAACAGGACGATGGTCTGGCCCCCGACCTCCACGGCGAACGGGATGTAGATATCCCCACCGAGCAGACCGGCGATCGCCTCCGCGATCACGGTCTTTCCGTTGCCGGGATCCCCGTAGAGGAACAGCGAGCTGGCCGAGTTGATCGCGGGTCCCAGTGATTCCAGGACATCCTCGCCCAGGGTCAGGTGGGAGAATCCGCGCCGGATCTGCTCCCGCCCGGCATGCAGCGTGCGGACGGACTGCTGCTCCAGCCAGTCCCGGAATACCGGGAGCGGGACCGGCGCCGCGCCGACGTACTGGCTCGCCGCGAGGGCGGCGGAAGCGCGTTCGCGCCCGGCGCCCACGACATCGAAGATGTAGTTGCCGCGCGCGGGTCCCTGTGTGCGGATGACCTCGACGAAGCGTCGCGACTGGAGCGCGAGCAATTGCGCGTCCACGATGTCGAACGGCAGGCAGATGGTCCGCGTGATCTGCTGCCCGGTCTGGGCGCCCTGGACCAGCAGGACCTTCAGGATGAGCTCGGTGACGGCCTCGGCGGTCAGGCCGGTGTCCTCCAGGGTCGCGGGTGCCGGCGGTACCCGCACGACGGTCGAGTCATTCACGGCTGTGCTCATGTCACCTGGCCTCCCGGTCGTCGGCGGCAGTGGTGAACAGCGGATCCACCGTCACCGCGTGTTTCTCGTCCTCGCCGTACTCCGGGATCAGAAGCCAGGCGACGAGATCACCCTCACAGGTTTCCGATTCGGCGATCGTCCCCGCGGGAACCTCGAGCGCATGGCGGGCCCTGGCGTGCCACGCCGTCCGGCGCCCCGGCTCGAGGTCGGGATAGGCCGCCATGACCTGACCCTCCCGACCGAGAAAGAGCACGTCCAGCGGATACTTCATGCCGTGCATGTGCACGGCCCGGCACGGGCTCAGCAGCAGACCTTCACCGGGTCCGGGCTGGGCCCGGCCCATGAAGCCGCGCGCGCGAAGCCACCACCGGTTCGCGAGTCCGACGTGCGAGCCCAGGACACGATTCCGCGTGCGATTCACGATGCGCAGGTACTTCATCAGGACAGACCGCTCAGCGTGCGCAGGATGTCGATGAGGCCCGGTCCGAGGATGACCACGAACATGGCCGGGAAAGATGCAGAACACCAGGGGAAACACCATCCTGATAGCCGTCTTCGCCGCCGCCTCCTCGGCCCGCTGGCGCCGCTTCTGACGCATCACATCGGAGTGCACGCGCAGCGACCGGGCAATCGAGGTGCCGAACCGATCCGTCTGGATCAGCATCGTCACCAGCGATCCCAGGTCCTCGACGCCGGTACGATCCGCGAGGTGGCGCAGCGCTTCTTCGCGCGGCGTGCCCGCCCGGATCTCCGCGTTCGTGTAGAGCAGTTCCGTGCTCATCAGCGGGCTCATGTGCCGGATGTCGTCGGAGACCCGGACCAGGGCCTGGTTGAGGCCGAGACCGGATTCGACGCAGACGACGAGCAGATCCAGCGTGTCCGGGAGGGCATGCTGGATCTCCTTCTGCCGCCGGCGCCGTTGCATCCGGACGCGGAGAAACGGCAGGATGTAGCCGACCGCGCCGAGGTACACCGAGAACAGGAGCACGAGCGTCGAGGAGAGATCCGTGGCCGGGAGGCCTGCCATACCCGCCGCGAACAGCCCTCCGCCCAGCGCCAGCCGGGTGCCCCAGTAGATGGCCGGCGCCCCGCTCCGGCGATAGCCGGCCTGGATCAGCATCTGCGCGTCGCTCCGGGCGCCCTTGGGCCCGGGTCGGAGCCGGGCCCCGAGCTCCTGGAGGATGGCCATGATCCACTCGCCCTGGAGCAGGCGGCGGCGGCGCTGCAGCCCCTCCATGGGGTCGGGACCGATGGCGCGAATGTCAGCGAGCCGTCGGTCCACCTCGCGGTTCCGCGCCGGGATGACCTCGGCGATCAGGTAGACGGCAAGGCCGACCGTCACGGCGAGACTCGCGATGAGGATAGCGGTCATGTTGGCGCGTCCAGTCTCAGATTTCGATGTCCACGATGCGTCGGATCCAGAGGTATCCGACGATCTGCATCACGAGCGCGGCCACGACCATCATCCGGCCGACGGGCTCGGTTATCAGCTTCGTGGCGTACTCCGGGTTGAGCGCGAAGATGCCGCCGGCCACCACGATCGGCATGGCGCCCAGCACGTAGCCGCTCAGCCGGCCCTGCGCCGTGAAGACGCGCAGCTGGCGCAGGATCGTGAACCGGGCCCGCACGGTCTGCGCGATCTTGTCCAGCACTTCGGCGAGGTTGCCGCCCACTTCGCGCTGGATCAGCACGGCGCTCACGAAGATCCGGACATCCATCAGGTCGTTGCGGTCGGCCAGGCCCAACAGCGCGTCATCGAACGGTAACCCGAAGCGCTGCTCCTCGAAGGCCTGGCGGAATTCGCTCGCGATTGGCTCCGGCGCCTCGTCCGCCACCATTCCGATGCCGGCCGAAAGCGGATGCCCGGCCCGGATGGCCCGGCCCAGAAGATCGATGGCCTCGGGGAATTGCTCCTCGAACTTCCGGACTCGCGTCCGCCGCCGCGCGCGCAGCCACACCTCCGGGATCGCCCCGCCGAGCAAACCCGCCGGAACGGCGAGCAACAGGGAGTGGCTGGCCACCCACACGAGCAATCCGAACGCGACTCCGAGTCCGGTCATCAGGAGCATGAAGGAGGGCGCGCTCATCTTGATTCCCGCCTGGCGCAAGCGGAGCGCGGCATCGCGGAAATAGGGGACCCGGTCGAGCAGTAGCGGGAGCCGGGTCCGGATGTCGCCCGGCCGGATCAGGTCCGAGCTTTCGCCTTCCTCGATCGGCCTCGTCGGCTGGATCCGTTCCAGGATCCGACGGCGTCGCCGGCTCGTCCGGATCCCCTCGATGCCGAACACGATCGCGAGCGTGCCGAACGACACCGCCGCGAACGTCAGGAGCGCCGGGAAGAGCATTACCCAGTTGGTCACCAAGCACCTCCCGCCCGCGCTTCCGGCGCCTTGGCGAACATCAGCTGCGGCAGCGCAATGCCGTACCGCTTCAGACGATCCGTAAACTTCGGCCGGATCCCGGTGGCGCGGAACTCGCCCAGTACCGCGCCTCCCTCGCCCACACCGGTCCGGTCGAACACGAAGATGTCCTGCATCGTGACGACGTCGCCTTCCATGCCCACGATTTCGGAAATGGCGATCACCTTGCGCGCGCCGTCCGACAGGCGGCTGACCTGGATGACGACCTGGATGGCGCTGGCGACTTGCTGGCGGATCGCCTTCTCGGGCAGGCTCAGGTTGGCCATCGCGACCATCGTCTCGAGGCGTGACAGCGCGTCGCGCGGCGTGTTCGCGTGCACCGTCGTCAGCGAGCCGTCGTGACCGGTGTTCATGGCCTGGAGCATGTCGATCGCCTCCGCGGCCCGGACCTCGCCGATCACGATCCGGTCCGGCCGCATGCGAAGCGAGTTGACCAGCAGGGACCGCTGCGTGACCGCGCCGTGTCCTTCGATATTGGGCGGCCGCGTCTCCAGGCGAACCACGTGGGGCTGGCGCAGCTGGAGCTCCGCCGAGTCTTCGATCGTGACGATCCGCTCGGTGTGCGGGATGCAGGAGGAGAGGACGTTGAGCAGGGTCGTCTTGCCCGCACCCGTGCCGCCCGATATGAGGACGTTGAGCCGGGCCTTCACGCAGCCTTCGAGCAACTCCAGCATGGGGTCCGTGAGGCTCGCGTACCGGATCAGGTCGTGCCCGGAGAGCGTATCGCGCCGGAACTTCCGGATCGAGAGGTGCGGACCGTCGATCGCCAGTGGCGGAATGATGGCGTTCACGCGGGAGCCGTCCGGCAGACGCGCATCGACCATGGGCGACGAGTCATCAATGCGGCGGCCGACGGCGGATACGATGCGGTCGATCACCTGGAGCAGGTGCCGGTCATCCTTGAACCGGACCTGGCTCAGCTCGAGCTTGCCGTGCTTCTCGATGAAGACCTGGTCGAAGGTATTGACCAGGATGTCGCTCACTTCGGGATCGTGCACCAGTTCCTCGAGCGGACCCAGGCCGAAGATCTCGTCGAGGATCTGCTGGACGACCTTGTCCCGCTCGTCGGTGTTGAGCGCGACGTGCTCCTGCTGCAGCAGGTCCTGGACGACGCGCCGGATCGCCAGCTCCGCCTGCTCCCGATCCACCTGCTCGAGATTCGAGAGGTTGAGGCGCTCCAGCACCTTCCTATGCACCCGGGACTTGACGTCCAGCAGCGTCGACTGCTGGAACGCCGTCCAGCCGGGTACGTTGCCACCGTCCGTCAACCAGGCGCCATCCCGGCCATCGGGGACCGGGGTGTCACCACCCTCCGGCTGGATCACTCGCTTGGAATCAACACGTTCCGGCACAGGCTGGCCTCCGATGCTTCAGGACTTCTTCTTGCTCGTCTTGGCGGACCGGCCGAACAGTGACTTCTTCGGCTTCGGCGACTTGCCGTTCGTGGAGAAGGTTCCGAGGAGCTGGGCCGCCATCGCCCGGACGTCGCGGGCATAGTTCGATTTCCGCGACAGAACGGCCGGCTTGCCCGTGTTCATGGCGTCCGACACCGCGCCGTCATCGGCGGTGAGCGTCGCGAACACGTCGTGGCCGATGGACTTCTGCACGTCCTCGGACGTGATCACATCGACGTTTCGGCGACGGTTGACCACGAGCCGCAGGTGCTTGGGATTCGTCATCGAACGCTCGACGAAGGGCAAGGCCTTCTTCGTGTTGCGCAGGGAGGCCAGGTCCGGCGTGGTGACCATGAGCACGTCGTCGGCGGTCTCGACCGCCGCGCCGGTCAACGGGGTGAACGACTTCTCGAGGTCCACCACCACGTACTCGTACTGGCGGCGCAGGAACTGGATCACCGCCCGCGCCTGCTCGCGAGTCACCGTTTCGCCGGGCCCGATCAGGGCCGGCGAGGCAAGGACGGAGAGGCCGGAGTCGTGCCGCTCGACGAACGAGGCGAGCAGGTCCCGGTCCATGCGGTGCAGGTTCTTCACGACGTCCAGCACGCTGTACCGGGGCCGCAATCCCAGCACGATGGAGGTCGAGCCGTGCTCGAGATCGAAATCCACCAGCACGGTCGGCTTCTCCCCATGACGACACATCTCGACCGCGAGGTTCGCCGCCGTCGTCGTCGCGCCGGCGCCACCCTTGGCCGCGTAGACGGCGATGACCTTACCTTGCGGCGCCCAGTCGCGCTGCTCCGTGCCGGTGCCCAACCGCCGCATGGCGCGGCCCAGCGCCGCCGACAGGTCCGGTTCCTCCACCGGCCGCGGCAGGTACTCCGAGGCACCGACCCGCATGGCCTCCAGCAGCACCTCGGGCGCGACGGTCGGGCCGGTGAGCACGAACGTGCGGCCCGGGTTGTCCTCGGACAGGAACCGGGCCAGCCGGAGACCCACGCCCGGATCGTCCCCGATGTCGAGCAGGATGATCTGCGCCGTGGACGTCCGCAGCTCCTCCGCCTCGGTCTTCGGCAGGTCGGTGAGCGGCTGCGTGAACTCGCGGACCAGCTTGAGGCCCCGCTCCGGCGCCGCGATCAGGCGGATGGCCCTCGCGACGAAGACGCGATCCGCCGAGATCACCAGGCAATCGATGTGATGCTCTGCCATTGCTACTCCACGAGACGCAGAACGAGGCTGAGCGAGCCGGTCTGGCCGCCACTCCCCCCCCGCCGATGCCCTGCGCGTAGTACAGGAATCGGCCGATGACGAACTCGTCCCTGCCCTGCTTCTGGATGCCCTCGATGAAGACCTCGGCGAAGTTGTTGAACGTCAGGTTGTGGTTGCCGCCAACGACCTGCGAGATGAAGTCCGGATTGTAGAGCGGCACGGTTTTGATGCGCGGGCTGTTGCTTCCGAATGCCGAATTGATCACGCCCGCGCCGTTCGGATCCCAGGTCGCGCTCGGATCCTGCGCGATCAGGTTCAGCACGCCCTGGCGCGTCGGCCCCACCATGTTGCCCATCTCCAGCGGAACCGGCGTGTTGAGCGGTACGACCTGCGTATCACAGTTCTCGATCGCGTTCCGGTAGTCGCTCGCACCCGTGTTCGTGCCGATCCGGAACGGATAGAAGAAGCCCGAGACCGGAGCGTTGTTCGGATCCTGCACCTTCAGGACCATGGGCAGGCCGAAGTCGTTCGTTACTCCGCTAACCAGGCCATTGCGGAACGTGCTGCCATAGCCGGTCTCGCCGGTTCCTCCTGCGGTGTGCGGCACGTACAGGTCGCCGTCGCCCGCCGGGTCGAACGTCCACGACTCGCCCGTGTCCCAGATCCTGGGGTTGCTGACATCTTCGGTCGGATCGTGCTCGTCCCAGATGTCGGGCACCGCGAACGGCGCGAGGCAGTCCGCAGAGCCGGCGGGCGAGGCGGCGGCTGCAGCCGCCGCGCTCACGGTCCCCAGCGTCTGTCCGAGGAAGCGCGCGAACCAGAGGCCGATCCCGGACCGCTCGACACGCACCCAGACCTTCCGCTGCGTGGGAAAGATCTGGATCGTGACCTCCGACGAGTCGATCGCGGTGTTGCGGATGACGTTCTGCCGCGCGAAGTACATGGCCGTGTCGTGGACGGTCGAGGTCGCTGGCGGAGGGTACACCATGTACAGGCCCGCGCCGGCCAGCGCGGACGCGTCCGCCGCCCTCTGCGCCTCGGCCCGTGCCGATCGCAGCATTCCCAGGTCGATAGCGAGGGAGAGCATCGCCAGCACGCCGGCGATCATCACGGCGGTCAGGGCGAGGGTGGACCCCTCTTCGTCACGGACGAGGCGCGGCAGGCTCATGTTCAGTCACCTCCGGACCGACGCCGCGCCGGGAGGATCTCGCGCGTCGTGTCCACTTTCATGTTGCGGTCCCAGCGCCACGTGGCCGGCTCGCCGGTCGGCAGGCCCGGCGCCACGTCCGACGCTTCCACCAGGTGCGGCGTCACCAGCACCAGCAGCTCGGTCCGGGCCTGGTCGCCCGACTTGCTGCGGAACAGCGCGCCCAGGACCGGCAGGTCTCCGAGGAACGGGATCTTGTTGACGTTGTCCGACAGGACGTTGTCGAGCAGTCCCGCGATCGCCAGGTGCTGGCCCGGCCGGAGCTCCACCGTGCTCTCCGCGCGCCGGGTCAGCAGGCTCGGGATCTGGTAGCCGGCAAAGCTCAACCCGTTCGCGAAATCGAGCGAGGAGACTTCGGGCGCCACCTTCAGCACGATGGTGCCGCTGTTCGTCACCGTCGGCGTGAACGTCAGCCGGATTCCGAACTCCTTGAAGACGATCGAGACTTGACCGTTGTTATTGCCCTGCCCGCCACCCGCCTGCACCGTGGGATACGGGAACTCGCCACCCGCGAGGAAGGACGCCTCCTGACCCTCCATCGTGACCAGGTTGGGTTCCGCCAGGCTCCGGTACTCGCCCTTCGACTTGAGGGCCCGGATCGTGGCCTCGAGGTCGGCGGTCTTCCCCACCAGGAACAGGCGCATCAGGCCCTGCGACAGCGTCTCGATGTTCGCCGTCGAGCCTTCCCCGAAGACCTGGTCCAGCTCGCCGACGTTGTTGCCGGCCAGGTCCACGCCCAGGTTCGACCCGGCGGTCCGTCGTACTTCCGCGAAACGAACCTGCAGCAGGATCTGCTCGCCCGAAGGCGCCTGCAGGTTGTTGATCACCTGAGCGCCGGTCTGGGCTGCGAGCGCCGCCGCGCGACGGGCGATGGTCGGGTTCTGCACCGTCCCGGACAGGATCACGGCGCCGCCGCTCGTGGTCGCGGTGATGTCGGCGCCGGGGAAGAGCGTTCTCAGCTGTGTCTGGAGCGCGGTCGCATTGGCCGTCACCTCGATGTTGTACAGATGCGGTACACCCGCCTGCCACGCGATGAGCGTCGTCGCGCCGATCTGAAATCCGTTGATCAGCATCTGCTGCGGGTCGAGGAGCGTGACATTCGCGATGGTGGAGTCACCCACGGAAAGCTGGGTCAGATCGAGCGGAAATCGCAACAGCGCGGTCTTGCCCTTCTCCACCCGGAATGTCGAATCGGCTCGATTCAGGAAGTCCTGCGCCGATGACCGGTCCCGCCATGGCGAGGAACGCCAGTACCAGCACGAGCCGGGACCCGTTTCCGAATCGCGGGAATCGCGGCATCATTGGTTCTCTCACTCTCTGCTGACCCAAGGTATCCCCCTGCCTCAGAAACGGATCAGGGCGCGTTTTCCGCCCTTGAAGATCAAGATGCCCGTCTGGCTGTCGTCCGGCTGCGGAGCGGCGACGCGGGACGTGGACCGCGACGACGGCGTGCGCGCGGCGCCCGGCGGGGTCAGCACGGCCGACATCCGGATGCCCGGAGTCCGCACTTCCTTGACGTCCATCATGTTGCGGAGGGCGAGGCTGAAGCGGGCGTTCATGCTGATCGCCGCCATCCTTTCCGCTTCCTCGGGCGTGACAGCCACCGTCACAGTGGGCACGAGCATGGGCTGTCCCTGCTCGTCCCGCATGTATCCTGGCCGCGCGAAAGGATTTCCACGTTCTGGAGAACGATCCGGGTGACCACGTCGTTGCGACTGTCGTTGGGCGGCTGCATGGATACGATCACGTCCACGTGGGTGCCCTGGTCGATGAAGCCGGCGACGCCCGTCGCCTCGTCCACCCGGATCGTGAACCCTCGCATACCCTCGGGAATCACGATCGGCAGGCCGCCGCCGTTGCCGCGGCCCGCCATGTTCGTCTCCAGCAGCGGCTCGTTCAGCAGCACATCCCGGATCACGCCCCGTCCTACCACATCGGCAATCGTGCGCGCGTACCCTTCGGGAACCGCGTCGCTCGGCCAGTCCACGAGGCGCACATCCTCCTCGCCCACGACGTGACCCACCGGCAGATCCAGTCGTGCGACGACGACCTGCATGCGGCTGCTCGGCTGGTCCGTCTGTACCGGCGTGGGACGGCGCTGAAGAAGTTGCAGTGCCGAGTACCCGGCAACCGCGCCACACGCGATGGCCAGGAGCAACACGATCAGAGTACGATTTCTCATCCAGGCCGCCTTCCCCTACTCGAACCGGAACGTAACGGAGGTTTTCATGGTCAATGCCGCCTGCGCGCCGGTCCATCTCATCAATCCCTGTATCCAGCGCAGCTGGTACGGGTACGTGATCGAGCAAACCGCTGCCCATCCCGGCCCTACCGCCGGCTTGAGACCGTAGGGGGAGTTCGTGTCGAACGCCGGATTGGCGCCCCGCCTGCTTGCGGGTCAAACGCTGTGACATCCTTGACCGCGCTCACCGTGTCCAGGCGCGCGGCCGCCATGTTGGCGTTCATCCGGCCGGCGACGGTGTTCATGGTCGTGCTGGTATTGTAGACCACGGCGGTCCGGCAGCCTGCCCGGGCGGCGTCCGTCAGTGTCTGCGACACCTGCCAGGCACGGCCGAACTCCACGACGCCGAGCACCAGCAACAGGAAGATCGGCGCGACCAGCGCGAACTCCACCAGCGCCTGGCCTTCCGACCGCTTGTTCAACGGCCGCAGCAAAGCCGCAATGATCCGCGTCACCATGGCACACCACTCGTTCGGAGGAACCAGACCGCGAGAGAGCCGAGGGCAATTGCCGCGCCATAGGGTATGGTGAGCGCACCCGGCGTGTCGAGCGTCTTCCGCTCTCCCACCCTGCCCAGGGTCGCGGCGTTCACCGCCAGGTCCTTCATGCCCAGAAGCATGGCAAGCAGCACGCCGCGCCGAATCGCCAGCACCAGCGCCAGCAGCTCCGCCGATGATGGCGGAGGCGAGCAGTGCGGCGATGAACCCCATGGGACCGAGGAACGCGCCGGCCGCGGCGAACAGCTTCACGTCACCGCCACCGAGACCGCGAAGCGCGAAGAGGGGGAACGTCAAGGCCAGGGCCAGGCCGACCCCGGCGAGACCACCGCCGAGCGGGCCCCAACCCGCCGGCAACCGCAACAGCAGTCCGGCCAGTAGCCCGGACAGGACGAGTGCGTTGGGGATTCTCCGGCGGGTCACATCCCAGAACATGGCGGTGCCCATGAACAGCACGAAGGCGGCCGATGCGAGAGCATGGTATCCCATGGCCGGCCGCCTCAGACTTCCCTGTTTCCGGTACGGGGGGGGACCGATCCCCCCCCGTTCCCGGTGTAGCTCTGCGTCAGCTGCCGTACCCGCTCGCCGGCGCGTTGTTCAGCTGCCTGCGACACGTTGTTGAACGTGTCGCCGATGCTGTTCCGGAAGACGAGCATGATGGCCGTCAGACCGATCGCGATCAGCGCGATGATCAGGACGTACTCGACGAGACCCTGGCCGGACTCGTCCGTCCGGAAGCGCTCCATCAGCGCCTTCAACATGGACATGTGGAACCTCCTTTTGCGCCGGGAGAGCCGGCGACTCCTGGATTTGTCGCGGGCACGAAGCGTCGCCCCGCTGAACGGCCTGAAGCGCCGCTCTGGCGCCGGCCCCGACCCGCCTCGAAAGCCCAACGAGAGACGCGGGTCGATCCTCACGCTGGTCAAATCGCGTACCAACAAGCACGCGGCCCGGCAACGCCAAATGCATCAAGTAGTTACCGATTTCGATGAGCCTGCCGGACGCGGCCGTTCTGCCACGATCCGTCGCATGGCGGACCTCGATCCGTTGCACCGGTACGGCAACCCGGAGAACGCGCATCCCTATCGCCTCAACCCGAAACCGGTGAAGACACCGATCACGAACCGGATGTTGTGGATCGGGTCGAACCCGCCACCGGAAATCGGATCGAAAGGCGAGTTGAACACCACGTGGTCGACCAGCTCGAAGCGGACACCGATCGGCTCGTCATCCCAGGTCAGCGGCGTCAGTGCGTCCACGCCGAACCCACCCGCGGCCGCGAGCTGGACGCTGGGGTTCCCGTCGTAGCTCGCGTCGGCCGATTCCCATACCACGCTGCTGCCTCTGCCGAGCGAGTAGCGGGCCAGCCCGGCGCCCCCGCTGAAGAACACGTTCACCAGGCGGTCGGCATCGGCCGGGAGGAACCGGATCAGGAAATCGGCATCGAGGAGCCAGAGCCCGATGTCCCGCTTCCCATCCGGCGTGCTCAACGGCCGTTGGGAGACCGCGCCGTTCACGCGGATGCCGAGGCGGCCGGTGGTCCCGAGCCATTCCTCGAATTGCAGGCCGGCCATCCAGCCGGGATCGAACTTGAGATCGTCGGCCGTTCCGGTCGCGCCACCGTTCAACGGGCTGAACCATGCGCCGCCGACGTACCAGCCGGCACCGAAGCGGTAGTCCTGGGCGGCAGCCGGGTTCGCCGCCGCGAGCGCGGCGACGGCCAGGAGCAGAGCCGTCGATACGGTCGTTGCCGTCTTTCTCATTCTCACGGTGCCTTTCAGCGGTCTCATTTGATGTCTCGTCCGTGCACGTCCACGACCACGACGGCGCCCGCGCTCGTCACTCCGTAGAGTCGCGCCACGATGCAGTCCACGCCCGAGCAGCTCGCATTGTCGCCGGGCAGCGGCGGCGAGACCCGGAGCGGACCGACGATGTCGTCCCGAATCGCGATGCTGCCGCGATCCGAGAAGTGCACGGTATCCACGATGCGGACCGTGTTGCCGTCCGCGACGAACGCCAGCGTCGCCGGACCCGGCAGCGGATACGTCGCGTAGCTCGGGTGTTCGCGGATGAAGTGCCGCGCCGGACCCGGCGCCCTTCACCGGAGCGCCGTAGTGGCCCTGGAGCCGGAGATCATCCTTGAAGAACTAGGCGGCCTTCAGCCCGCGGGCCGCGCCGAACGTGCCGTCGTCGTTGAGGTCGATCCCGATGATGTGCTCGGAGGTGTTGCCGACCAGGTCCGCGACGGTGATCTCGTTCGAGATCGACGACGTCGACGACCGCCACATGATCACCCGGCCCGCGCTCGTCGCTCCCTCGCCGAACACGATCTTCTGGTGGTCGCCCGAAGCCGCGACGAACGTCGTGTCGCTCAGGCCGATCAGGTCGAGTACGTAACGGCCCGGCGCCCATTCGATGTCCGAGTCCGGATTCGCGCTGAGCACGCCGATCGCCTGCAGCAGGGGCAGCTTTCCGCTGCTGATGACCTGGCTCGGGAAGCCGAGCTTGTGGTCGTAGATCTCGATCACGTCGCCCATGGTCGTGGACGAGAAGACCCGCATGCTGTCCACGTTCAGGATCGAGATGTTCGTGGAGTCCGCCTCGTAGACGCCGCGACCGATGAGGATCCGGACTTCCGGTTGCTCCCAACCCGGCTGGTTCTCGGCGAGCCGGATCGTGCCATCGGGTGCCGCGGCGGTCGGCACCGTCGAGTACAGCAGCCGACCGGCGGCGTCCTGCGCCAGGAACTGAGGCCGGTCGCTGAAGTCGAAGAAGCGGACCTGCAATCGATCGAACCCGTCGATGTCGGTCTGCCGCTCGACCGTGTACAGTACGGTGTTCGGCGTGTGGACGCGGCGCGAGACCGTCTCGACCGGCAAGCCGACGAGCGGCACCGAGGACAGGCTCGTTCCGCCCGAGTTCGCCACGAGCAGCGTGTCGCCTCCCCGGTTCAGCGCCAGGCCCCACGGCTGCGATCCGGTGACGACCGGTGCGCCGAACGTATGCGTCCGCACGTCGAGCACGTCGATCCGGTTCCGCGCCGGGTCCGACAGGAACAGCCGGTCCCGCGTGTAGTCCGCCACCGCATCCGCGATGACCGATCCCGCCTCGAGCGCGTGGCTGCGGCCGGCCACTACGGTCGTCGTCACCGCTTGGGGAGCACCCACCGCGATCCGGTGGCCACGGAACGTGGTGCAGGCCAGCCGCTGGCCGGCCGCCGTCACCGCCGCCGCGCAGTTGCCGCCATCGTCGAGCGCCCAGGCGTGGACCTCGATGCTGAGATCGACCGGCAGCGTGCGCGCGTCCACGAACGACGGCGCGATGACGAAGTCGCGGACCACGGGGTCCACCGCGGGCGAGGCAAGCTGCGCACTTCCGTCGAACACCAGCGTGTCCGAGCCCGTGGACGCGACGACCAGCGCCGTGAAGCCCAGCGCCGTGAGGCCGCTTCCGCCATCGTTGTCGGCGGCGGCGACCCGGATGCGGATCGAGTCCGTCAGTTCCGAACGCGAGCGCCGCATTGACGGCAACGGCCACCGGCCGGGATGACCGTGTCGGTCCGCGTCACGTTGACCGTGACGGCGCCGGACCGGCCGATCGCACCGAGCCCGTTCTTCGATGCCGCCTCCAGCCGCAGCTTTCCCGTCGTCCCGTGCCCAGGTCGATCACCGTATCCACCACGACGTTCGTCCTCGGCGGCACGAACTCGAAGTGGATCACGCCGGACGCCACGCCCGTCCACGTCAGGTCGATCTGCGAGACGCCGAGCGAGTCCGACGCCTCGATCCGGATCGGCACCGGCCGGCCCACCCGGACGTCGGCGCCATCCGTCGGACGGCTGAACGCGATCTCGGATGTCCATTGCCCTGGTTCGTCGCCGCGTCGTACAGCGTGTCGCCGTTGCACGCGCCCAACCCGATGAGTGCCAGCACCACACCCCCCAGCAACGGTGCGACGCGCCCGCTGCCGCTCCAGCCGATTTTCCGCATCATCGCCATAACCGCGTTGTCCCGTAGTGCCACTGTTCGAGGACTCATACCGTCAGCCCGTGCCGGGCTATGATCCGGTCCAGTCGGGGCCGTGAAACGCCGAGCATCCGCGCCGCCCGGCTCTTGTTGCTTCCCGCCATCAGCAGAACCCGTTGTACGTGCGCCTTTTCCACGGCCTCGAGGCTGCTGTCTTCCTCCTGTTGCACCGGTGCCTCGTCGGCGCCCAGTCCGAGATGCTCCAACGCAATCGCCGGACCGCGCGCCATCACGGCGGCCCTGACCAGCGCGTTCTCCAATTCCCGGACATTGCCGGGCCAGTCGTGGGTAAGCAGCGCCTTCATGACGTCGTCCGGCACGTGCAGCGTGCGCCCCATCTCGGCCTCGACCCGCCCGATGATGTGGCGCACGAGCAACGGAATGTCGCCGCAACGCTCGCGCAAGGGCGGGATCACGATTTCGACGACACGGAGCCGGAAATAGAGGTCCTCCCGGAACGTGCCGGCCCGGATCAGCTGCTCGACGGGCCGGTGTGTGGCCGCGATCACGCGTGCGTTGGTCTCGCGGGGGCGTTCGCCGCCGACCGGGTAGAACTCCTTCTCCTGCAGCACACGGAGCAGCTTGGACTGAAAGGCGAGGCTGGTGTCGCCGATCTCGTCGAGGAAGATAGTGCCCTTGCCGGCCAGCTCGAAGCGGCCTTTCCGGTCGCCGACGGCGCCCGTGAAGCTGCCGCGGACGTGCCCGAAAAGCTCGGACTCGAGCAGGTTCTCGGGGACGGCGGTGCAGTTGATGGCGACGAACGGGTCGCCGGCGGTCGGCGAATTGGAGTGGATGGTCCGTGCGATGAGTTCCTTGCCGGTCCCGGTCTCACCGCGGATCAGGACCGGAGCCCGGGTCCCCGCAATGGAGCCGATCGTCTTGTAGATGTTCAGCATCCGGGGATCGGTGCCCACGAGATCGTCGTAGGATGCGGGCGGCTCGGGCCGGTTCCGCTTCCTGTCATTCGATGATGCTCGTCGACGCAGCGGCGCAGGACTTCGTCCAGCGCATCGAGGTCGAGCGGCTTGGTCAGGTAGTCGTAGGCGCCGAGCTTCATGGCGTCGATCGCGCTCCGCATATCGCTGAACGCAGTCATCACGATGACTGGCACCCGGCTGTGCTCGCGGACTCGCTGCAGCAGATGGAGACCGTCCATCCCCGGCATTCGCACGTCCGTCAGCACCACATCCGCGCGCGAGTCGGAAAAGGCGCCAAGCCCGCGATCACCGTCCTCGGCGGCCGTGACCTTCCAGCCCGACCGCGTCAGGTGCCGCTCGAGGGTGTGACGATGACCGTCGTCATCTTCCACCAGCAGGATTCGAAGGTCGTTCATCCTTCCGTCCGTTCCCTGACTCCTGCCGCGGACCGCCACGGCCCGCTTCGCGATTTCACCCCGGCACGGGCCTCGCCCGTGCCGTTTCCGGCCGGTTCGGCCAGCACGGCGGGCAGTCCGACCACGAAATGAGCGCCGCACCCGTTCCTCCGTGGCTCGGCAAGGATGAGCCTGCCTCCATGCGCGGCCAGGGTCTGCGACGCGACTGAAAGACCGATGCCGGATCCGCCGGCCTTCGTCGTAAAGAACGGCTCGAAGACGAGATTCCGGATCTCCTCACGGATACCCGCTCCGGAATCGAGGATGTGGACCTGCGCCTCGACGCCGCCCGTGTCGTCGGGTTGACAGTGCGTCCAGACGTTCAGTTCGCCTCCGGCCGGCATTGCGTCGAACGCGTTCAGGAAGAGGTTGAGAAAGACGCCTCTCAGCTGCCCTTCATCGCCCAGAACGCGGTCACATTCCGTGCGGCTGTCGAATGCGACCTTGATCCGGCGGGCCTTGAAGCGCGGTGCCACGACGCGCAACGATTCCGCCACGACCTCGTTCAGCTCGCACGGCTGGAACGCGGGCGGCCTGGGCTGGCCCAGCTCGAGCACGCTGCCTACGGCCTCGTCGAGGCGGTCGATCTCGCGCAGGCACAGCCGGAGCACCTCCGGCAGGTCGGTGGGCACGGAGCCCTGACGGATCTCGCGATCCAGGCTCTGCAGGTTGAGCCGGATCGAGCTCAGCGGATTCCGGATCTCGTGCGACAGCTGCGCCGTCACTTCCCCGGCCACGGCCATGCGGCGGGCCACTTCGTTCTGCCGCATCATGGCCTTCAGGCGGCCGAGCATCAGGCTGAATGCCTGGGAGAGCCGGCCGACCTCGTCCGGCCCCGGCGGCGGAAGCCATGGCGTCAGCTCCCCTTCGCCGATTCGCTCCGATGCCAGCGTCAGTTCCTCCAGCGAGCTCATCGTTTCCTGCGCGAGAATCACGAACGCGCCGCCCGCCGCCACCACCAGGAACATCACGAACACGAGATAGAGCACCTGCCCCCGGCGGTACGGACCCAGAAATTCCTCCATGTCCGCCACGGTCACCACCACGAGCGGCAGCGACGCGAGTTCCACGAACCGGCCGACCTTCTCGATCCCGTCCTCGTTCAACGTCACCCGGCCCCGACCGGGCCCGGTCGTCACCCAGCTCCAGTCCGCGACCGGGGACCGCGGGGAACGACCGAGACCTCCGGCACAGCGCGCGTCGAACACCACGGTGCCCGTCTCGCGGTCTACGACGAGTTGCTGCCCGTTGCGGCCGAACCAGCTCCGCAGCGCTTCCTCCGGGATGGCCGAGGAAACCGGCATGCGTCCCACCACGTCGCCCCGCGGGACTGTTTCATCTTCGAAGATCACCGGCGCCCGCATCTGGAGCGCCGGAGCCGACGCGTTCGTACAGACCCCGCGTCCGTCTCCCGCGCCCGGGTCGAATTCCGCGGTCTCGATCGGCTTGCCGTGACCGTCATGGAATTCCACGGCCTCGAACGAAGACCCGAGGACCGAGCCAATGCCCGCTTCCAGATTGCCCGATTCCGTCTGCCGCGGTGCCCGCGTGCCATAGAGCCGCTTCGTATACGCCGATTCGGCGACCCGCGTCAACAGCTCCTGCGATGCCTGTCGCCGAGTGTCGATCGCCGTCGCCGCCCGGTCGCTTGTCGCTTCCAGCTTCGTTTCGATCAGACCGCGCAGCGAGCGCATCGACTGCGCGTAGTTCCCCACGCTCACACCCAGCATCGGAATGAGCATCAGGGCGAGAAACAGCCCGAGGATCTTCGTGCGCAGCGACATTCAGGGAGTGGCAGGCGGCAGCGCGTTCCGCCCGCAAATCACGTTCGACATCGACTTCCCTCTTCCGGCGAAAATCGGTGCTGTGGCCCCCGTCCGTGCCAATTCGGAAGAGAAACCCGGATCGGCGCATTCACAACCGGATGTGGGGGCAGCGCGCAGCACCGTTGTAACGTTTTGTACTGCCATTGCCGGGCCAGCGAAAGGGGGGGACGTGAATCGACCGTCAATCCGGCGTCTGACGTTGCCGCCACAAATCACGGAAGTCGCTGTGGCGCCTTCAGCAAGGGCGGTCGCAACCCCTGGATCCGGTGGCGCCGCACGTCCACACCCGCCGGTGTCTGTTCGGGTCCGGCCGAACCCCCGCGCCGAAGTTGGAGCCTGATCCCGATGGAGTGACGCCACGAACCCGTGACATCGATGCAACGCCCGAAAGAGGGCGCCTCAATGGGTCGAATCGAAGCCGATCCGCCTCGGCCCGCCGGGCCGTTCGCGCTTGAGCGTCTCGGCGATCTGGCGGTACTCGCGGTCCATCTCCTCGGTGACGGAGGCGCGGGCATCGGCGAGCGCGGATTCGAAGTGGGCCGGGTGGATGGACTCGGCGTCCGGGTCGGACCGAAGCGCGCTCATGCCGGCGCGCCGGACGAGGTCGGCGAGGTCGGCGCCGGTGAATCCGGTCGTTCGGCGGGCAATCGCCTCGAGGTCCACGCCGGTTGCGAGCGGGGTCGCGGTGGTGAGGACACGGAGGATGTGGAGCCGGCCGTCGCCGTCGGGCACGGGGACGTAGAGGAGCTCGTCGATGCGGCCGGGCCGGAGCAGCGCGGGATCGATGAGTGCGGGGCGGTTGCTCGCGGCAATGACGATGACGCCGCGCAGGTCCTCGAGTCCGTCCATCTCGGCGAGGAGCGCGTTCACGACGCGCTCGGTGACGGCGGGCTCGCCGAGGCCGCCGCCGCGTTCGGGTGCGAGCGAGTCGAGCTCGTCGAAGAAGAGGATGGCGGGCGCGACCTGGCGGGCGCGGGCGAAGATCCGCGCGACCTGCTTCTCCGACTCGCCGAACCACTTGGAGAGCAGATCCGAAGAGCGGACCGCAATGAAGTTGGCCTCAGCCTCCCGTGCGACCGCGCGCGCCAGCAGCGTCTTTCCGGTACCGGGCGGGCCGAAGAGCAGGAACCCGCGCGCGGGCCGGATGCCGAGCCGGCGGAACGCGTCGGGATTCCGGAGCGGCATCTCGATGCCCTCACGGAGCCGTTCCTTGACGTCTTCGAGGCCGCCGACGTCCTCCCAGCGGACGCGTGGCACCTCGATCATGATCTCGCGGAGCGCGGACGGCTGGACGCGGCGGAGCGCCTGCGTGAAGTCGTCGCGATTGACGCGCAGGATGGTGAGCCGGCCGGTCGAGATCTCGTCGGCGTCCAGCTCGAGGCCGGGCAGGCTGCGGCGGAGCGTCTCCATGGCCGCCTCGCGCGCGAGCGCCGCCATGTCGGCGCCGACGAAGCCGTGCGTGATGCGTGCGATGTCGTCGAGGTCGACGTCGGCGTCGAGCGGCATGCCGCGGGTGTGGATCTGCAGGATCTCGCGGCGGCCGGGCGTGTCGGGCACGCCGGCCACGATCTCGCGGTCGAAGCGGCCGGGGCGGCGGAGCGCCTCATCGAGCGCATCGATGCGGTTGGTCGCGCCGATGACCACCACGTTGCGGCGCGGCTCGAGCCCGTCCATGAGCGTGAGCAGCTGCGCGACGACGCGCCGCTCGACCTCGCCGATGACGTTCTCGCGCTTGGCCGCGATGGAGTCGATCTCGTCGATGAACACGATGGAGGGCGCGTTCTGTTCGGCCTCGTGGAAGATCTCGCGCAGCCGCTGCTCGGACTCGCCGTAGTAGCGGCCCATGATCTCGGGGCCGGCGATGTGGTAGAAGCTGGCGTCGCACTCGTTGGCGACGGCGCGGGCGAGCAGGGTTTTGCCGGTACCGGGCGGGCCGCAAAGCAGGACTCCCTTGGGCGGATCGATGCCGAGGCGTTGGAACAGCTCGGGATGCTTGAGCGGCAGCTCGATCAGCTCGCGCACCTCGCCGACCGTGTCGCCGAGGCCGCCGACATCGTCGTAGGTGACGTCGGCGCGCCGCTTCTCCTCCTGCTCGGCGAACTCGGGGACGAGCTCGATGTCCGTGTCGGGGTCTATGCGGACGACGCCCTTGGGCGAGGTGGACAGGACCCGGAGCCGGATCTCCTGAAGGCCGAACGTCGGTTGCTCGAAGAAGAGGCGGAACAGGTCGTCGGGGATCGCGCCCCGCTCGGCGGACGAATTGCGCCGGTAGACGGAGGTCGAGAGGACGTCGCCCCGCACGACCGGCCGCTGGTTCAGCGTCTGGCGGAGCGTGTCGCCGGAACCGACGAGGCGCAGGTTGGGCTGCGCGGGCGCCAGCTGGACGCGCCGCGCGCTGCGCGATTCCGCGGCCCTCGCCTCGACCGTGTCGCCGATACCGACGCCGGCGTTGGCGCGCTGCAAGCCATCGAGGCGGATGACGTCGAGGCCCTCATCCTCGGGGTAGGAGGCGAGAGAGAGCACGGCTGTGAGCCGCTTGCCGCGCACCTCGAGGACGTCGCCTTCACCGATACCGAGCGCCTTCAGCGTCTTCCGGCTGAGACGGGCGGTCGCGGTCCCGACATCCTGCGGCTTGGCGCCCGCCACCTGCAGGCGCATCGTGATCGGCTTCGGTTCGGTCATCGTCTCTCACATACGTGGGAACGCGCGTGCGGGTTCGGGCAAGCCGCGGGCCACCGTCCATCTTTCCCGGGTCCACCCTCGTCTCTACATTGGCGCCGCCGGCCAGCCGCGCAACCAGCCCGCCCAACGATCCGAGGAGACGGAGCGATGTCCCTGGCGCGAAACGCACTGTTGTGGGCGTCCCGCAATGAATGGCTGTCGAAGCACTTCCCGCGCTACCGGTTCGCGCAGGCGGCGGTGCGGCGCTTCATGCCGGGGACCACGGTCGATGCCGCGATCGAGGCGGCGAAGACGCTGCAGCCGCACGGGATCGGGACGGTCTTCACGCAGGTCGGCGAGAACCTGGAGAACCTGGAGGAAGCGCGCGCCGAGGTGGACCACTACCTGGGCGTGCTGGACCGGGTCGCGGAGCTGGGCCTCGGAACGCAGGTCTCGGTCAAGCTGACCCACCTCGGGCTCGACATCGACCCGGCCGCGACCGCCGACAACCTGCGCATGCTCGCCGCCCGCGCCGAGGAACGCGACACCCCGATCTTCGTGGACATGGAGGACTCCGGCTACGTCGACCGAACCATCGACCTGTTCCGCTCCGCGCTGCACACGCACCGGAACGTCGGCCTCTGCCTTCAGGCCTACCTGTTCCGGACCGAAACCGACCTTTCTGACCTGCTCATGGAGACGGCCGCGATCCGGCTGGTCAAGGGCGCCTACATGGAGCCCGCGACGGTGGCGTTCCCGAAGAAGAGCGATGTCGATGACAACTTCTTCCGGCTCGGGCAAATGATGCTCCGGGCCGTGGCCGACCACCCGGACAAGCCGAAGCCGGTATTCGGTACGCACGACATCGCGCTCCTCGACCGGCTCGCGAAGTTCGCCGATAATGAAGGCATCGCGCGCGACGCATACGAGATTCACATGCTCTACGGCATCCGGACGGCCGACCAGCGGCGGCTCGCGAGCGAGGGCCACCGCGTCCGCGTTCTGGTCAGCTACGGCGAGCAGTGGTTCCCGTGGTACGTGCGGCGGCTCGCGGAACGGCCGGCGAACGTCTGGTTCGTGATCCGGCGTCTGACGTTGCCGCCACAAATCACGGAAGTCGCTGTGGCGCCTTCAGCAAGGGCGGTCGCAACCCCTCGATCCGGTGGCGCCGCACGTCCACACCCGCCGGTGTCTGTTCGGGTCCGGCCGAACCCCCGCGCCGAAGTTGGAGCCTGATCCCGATGGAGTGACGCCACGAACCCGTGACATCGATGCAACGCCCGAAAGAGGGCGCCTCGATGGGTCGAATCGAAGCCGATGCGCCTGGGCCCGCCGGGCCGTTCGCGCTTGAGCGTCTCGGCGATCTGGCGGTACTCGCGGTCCATCTCCTCGGTGACGGAGGCGCGGGCATTGGCGAGCGCGGATTCGAAGTGGGCCGGGTGGATGGACTCGGCGCCCGGGTCGGACCGAAGCGCGCTCATGCCGGCGCGCCGGACCAGGTCGGCGAGGTCGGCGCCGGTGAATCCGGTCGTTCGGCGGGCAATCGCCTCGAGGTCCACGCCGGTTGCGAGCGGGGTCGCGGTGGTGAGGACACGGAGGATGTGGAGCCGGCCGTCGCCGTCGGGCACGGGGACGTAGAGGAGCTCGTCGATGCGGCCGGGCCGGAGCAGCGCGGGATCGATGAGGGCGGGCCGGTTGCTCGCGGCGATGACGATGACGCCACGCAGGTCCTCGAGTCCGTCCATCTCGGCGAGGAGCGCGTTCACGACGCGCTCGGTGACGGCGGGCTCGCCGAGGCCGCCGCCGCGTTCGGGTGCGAGCGAGTCGAGCTCGTCGAAGAAGAGGATGGCGGGCGCGACCTGGCGGGCGCGGGCGAAGATCCGCGCGACCTGCTTCTCCGACTCGCCGAACCACTTGGAGAGCAGATCCGAAGAGCGGACCGCAATGAAGTTGGCCTCGGCCTCCCGTGCGACCGCGCGCGCCAGCAGCGTCTTTCCGGTACCGGGCGGGCCGAAGAGCAGGAACCCGCGCGCGGGCCGGATGCCGAGCCGGCGGAACGCGTCGGGATTCCGGAGCGGCATCTCGATGCCCTCACGGAGCCGTTCCTTGACGTCTTCGAGGCCGCCGACGTCCTCCCAGCGGACGCGTGGCACCTCGATCATGATCTCGCGGAGCGCGGACGGCTGGACGCGGCGGAGCGCCTGCGTGAAGTCGTCGCGATTGACGCGCAGGATGGTGAGCCGGCCGGTCGAGATCTCGTCGGCGTCCAGCTCGAGGCCGGGCAGGCTGCGGCGGAGCGTCTCCATGGCCGCCTCGCGCGCGAGCGCCGCCATGTCGGCGCCGACGAATCCGTGCGTGATGCGTGCGATGTCGTCGAGGTCGACGTCGGCATCGAGCGGCATGCCGCGGGTGTGGATCTGCAGGATCTCGCGGCGGCCTGGCGTGTCGGGCACGCCGGCCACGATCTCGCGGTCGAAGCGGCCGGGGCGGCGGAGCGCCTCATCGAGCGCATCGATGCGGTTGGTCGCGCCGATGACCACCACGTTGCGGCGCGGCTCGAGCCCGTCCATGAGGGTGAGCAGCTGTGCGACGACGCGCCGCTCGACCTCGCCGATGACGTTCTCGCGCTTGGCCGCGATGGAATCGATCTCGTCGATGAACACGATGGAGGGCGCGTTCTGTTCGGCCTCGTGGAAGATCTCGCGCAGCCGCTGCTCGGACTCGCCGTAGTAGCGGCCCATGATCTCGGGGCCGGCGATGTGGTAGAAGCTGGCGTCGCACTCGTTGGCGACGGCGCGGGCGAGCAGGGTTTTGCCGGTACCGGGCGGGCCGCAAAGCAGGACTCCCTTGGGCGGATCGATGCCGAGGCGTTGGAACAGCTCGGGATGCTTGAGCGGCAGCTCGATCAGCTCGCGCACCTCGCCGACCGTGTCGCCGAGGCCGCCGACATCGTCGTAGGTGACGTCGGCGCGCCGCTTCTCCTCCTGCTCGGCGAACTCGGGGACGAGCTCGATGTCCGTGTCGGGGTCTATGCGGACGACGCCCTTGGGCGAGGTGGACAGGACCCGGAGCCGGATCTCCTGAAGGCCGAACGTCGGTTGCTCGAAGAAGAGGCGGAACAGGTCGTCGGGGATCGCGCCCCGCTCGGCGGACGAATTGCGCCGGTAGACGGAGGTCGAGAGGACGTCGCCCCGCACGACGGGCCGCTGGTTCAGCGTCTGGCGGAGCGTGTCGCCGGAACCGACGAGGCGCAGGTTGGGCTGCGCGGGCGCCAGCTGGACGCGCCGCGCGCTGCGCGATTCCGCGGCCCTCGCCTCGACCGTGTCGCCGATGCCGACGCCGGCGTTGGCGCGCTGCAAGCCATCGAGGCGGATGACGTCGAGGCCCTCATCCTCGGGGTAGGAGGCGAGAGAGAGCACGGCCGTGAGCCGCTTGCCGCGCACCTCGAGGACGTCGCCTTCACCGATACCGAGCGCCTTCAGCGTCTTCCGGCTGAGACGGGCGGTCGCGGTCCCGACATCCTGCGGCTTGGCGCCCGCCACCTGCAGGCGCATCGTGATCGGCTTCGGTTCGGTCATCGTCTCTCACATACGTGGGAACGCGCGTGCGGGTTCGGGCAAGCCGCGGGCCACCGTCCATCTTTCCCGGGTCCACCCTCGTCTCTACATTGGCGCCGCCGGCCAGCCGCGCAACCAGCCCGCCCAACGATCCGAGGAGACGGAGCGATGTCCCTGGCGCGAAACGCACTGTTGTGGGCGTCCCGCAATGAATGGCTGTCCCGGCACTTCCCGCGCTACCGGTTCGCGCAGGCGGCGGTGCGGCGCTTCATGCCGGGGACCACGGTCGATGCCGCGATCGAGGCGGCGAAGACGCTGCAGCCGCACGGGATCGGGACGGTCTTTACGCAGGTCGGCGAGAACCTGGAGAACCTGGAGGAAGCGCGCGCCGAGGTGGACCACTACCTGGGCGTGCTGGACCGGGTCGCGGAGCTGGGCCTGGGCACGCAGGTCTCGGTCAAGCTGACCCACCTCGGTCTCGACATCGACCCGGCCGCGACGGCGGACAACCTGCGCACGCTCGCCGCGCGCGCCGAGGAACGGGAAACGGCGATCTTCGTCGACATGGAGGACTCGAGCTACGTCGACCGCACCATCGACCTGTTCCGCTCGGCACTCCACTCCAACCGCAACGTCGGCCTCTGCATGCAGGCCTACCTCTTCCGCACCGAGACGGACCTCTCCGACCTGCTCCTCGAGACGGCCGCGATCCGGCTGGTCAAGGGCGCGTACATGGAGCCCGCGACGATGGCGTTCCCGAAAAAGAGCGACGTCGATGAGAACTTCTTCCGGCTCGGGCAGATGATGCTGCGGGCCGTGGCCGACCACCCGGACAAGCCGAAGCCGGTGTTCGGCACGCACGACATCGCGCTCATCGGCCGGCTCGCGAACTTCGCCGACGCGGAGGGCATCGCGCGGGACGCGTACGAGATCCACATGCTCTACGGCATCCGGAGCGCCGAACAGCGCCGGCTCGCGGGCGAGGGCCACCGCGTCCGCGTCCTGGTCAGCTACGGCGAGCAGTGGTTCCCGTGGTACGTGCGCCGGCTCGCGGAACGGCCGGCGAACGTCTGGTTCGTGCTGAAGAGCATTATCGCTCGCTGATGCGACGGATCCTCTCCCCACGGTCCAACCCGGTCGCCTTCGCGGTCCTGATCGGGATTGCTTTTCTATTCGGGGTGCAGGCCCTCCGCATCGCAATCGGCGCCGCGCCGCCGCTGGACGGCACGCTCGACGGCGCGGATTCCTACATGCGTCTCGTGCGCGTGCTGGAGTGCCATGGCCGCTGTCCCGGGGGACTGGTACTGCGCAGCAACGCACCCTTTGGCGAAGTGCTGCACTGGCCCTTCCTCGAGGACTGGTTGCTGCTCGGGATTGCGGCGCCCTTGCGCCTCGTGCTCCCGTTCCGGCAGGCCGTGGTCGTCGCCGGCTACCTCTGGGGTCCGCTGCTCTCGATCCTCCTGGTCATCGGCCTGGTGCGCATCGCCGCGCGCCTCGTACCGACCGAGTTCCTGTGGCTGGTGGGTCTGCTCCTGCCAACCGGGCTCTGGGTGCTGCTCGGCTTCGCGCCGCCCGCCGTGGATCACCACGGGTTCATGGCGCTTCTGTTCGTCCTCGCGGTGGCCGCCGCCCTGCCGGCCCTGAGTGGCGAAGAGGATACAGGGCGGGCCGCTGTGTGGACCGGCATCGCGGTCGGCGTGGGCATGTGGGAGAGTATCGAAGTGCTGGCGGCAGCCGTGCCGTTGGTGGGCGCCCTCGGCGTGCAGTGGATAGTCCGGGGGCGTCCCGGGCTGGCCCGCTTCCACCGCACCCTGTTCGCGGTGGCCACTCTTGTGCTCGTCGTCGCGCTGTTCATTGACGGCCCCAAGCCGCACCGCTTCGCCGCCGAATACGACCGCCTGTCCATTGTGCACGTGCTGCTGTTCGCGCTCGTGACGACGTTCTGGGTCGGAGCCGCCGCAGTCCCTTCCCGGACCGCGTTACGGCGCGCGCTGCTGGCCGCTCTCGGCTTGGTGGCCGTGGTCGGGCTTACCATTGTTGTCTTTCCCGCATTCGCACGCGGTCCACATGCGTTGACGGCGCCTGAGCTGTTTCCCCTCTGGATCGAATGCAACCACGAATTCAGACCGGTCCTCAAACATCCTGTTGTCATGCAGGTTATCACGTTGGGGCCGCTCCTGGCGGTCCTGCCATTTTGCGCATTGCGGACCGCGCGAGGCGCGATGTCCGATCGCATGCTCTGGGGCTTCCTCCTCGCGGCGTACCTCTGGTTCGGCGCACTCGCCGCGTTCGAGCAGATTCGCTGGACCTACTACCTGCACTCGCTCTATCCGATTGCTCTGGCCGCGTTGCTGGCGGTCCTGCTGAAAGCAGCACGTTCGCTCCGCCCGGGCGTGGTTGTGGCGCTTGCACAGGTGATGATGGTGGTACTCTTTCTGCTGGCGCCGCCACTCACGTTCATCGTGCTGGGTGAATCCACGGACGCCCGCGGCCAGCCGGTCTGTGGGCCGGCCAATGTGGCCGCCGCGCTCCGTGCCACCCCTCACCACAGCCACGACATCGTGCTGGCCAGTGTCTTCCAGGGGTCCCGAGATCCTGTACCGGACCGACTTCGATGTCGTGATCGGCCCGTACCACAGGAATGCCGCCGGCACGCATGACAGCTACGCGATCATGGCCGCGACCGACTTCGAGGAGGCCCGGCGAGTCGCGGCCACTCGGGGTATTCGATTCATCGCCGTGTGCAAAAATGCGGCGTGGTATCCGCTCGTTCGGCCCGATGCGGAGGGTACGCTCTACCACGCACTGCAGACAGGGCACCCCCCGTACTGGCTGAGAAGGCTTCCGCCGTCATCGTCCGACCACCGCGTGGCGATCTGGGAGGTCAGTCAGCGGCTGACCGCGCCGACTGCCTGCGCACCGCATGTCCCGGTCCGTCATTCTTCCGCGACCGCCGCTTCCCCCGCTGATTTGTCGCGCAAGCGGAACTCCCGCATCCACAATCCCTTAGTCAACGCCGCCGTCGAGCCGTTCGGGCCCGACATATGCCGCAACAACGGTTGCCACCCAAGAGGGAGGAACCGCAATGCTGACTGTCCGGTCTTTGCGCATCCTGGCCGCATTCCTGGTTCTCGCAATCGCTTTCCTGAGTACGACGGGCAGGGCGCGGGCCCAGTCTCTCGACTGGGAAGGTCGGACCGGAGGCTTCGTGACGCCTTTCGCGTGGACGGCCGGCTCGGCGGACGGCGGCGCGGGCAGGGTCGCGGCCGCGTTCCACGTGCTCTCGGCCGGCGACGTGGTCGGTACGCACTTCCAGCTGTCCGCGACGATCGGGCTGGGCGGCAGGCTGGAGGCGGGGATCACGCGGTCCGCCGTGACCGTCGAGGAAACGGAGGCCCTGAGCTCGCTGTTCGACCGCGGCTTCACGTCCCTGCACGCGAAGCTGAACCTGGTGCGCGAGCGCGCGGGTGGGACGCCGCTCCCCGCGGTGTCGATCGGCGGCATCTACCGTTGGCAGCACGAGCACATCGGCGCCGCGATCGTCGCGTCGGACCCGACGAAGAACATCGACCTCTACCTCGTCGCGACGCGCAGGATCGATATCGCGGCTGCGTTCGCGCTCGTGGCCAATGCCGGCGTCCGGGGAACCCGCGCCGTGTTCTTCGGCATGGCCGGCAACGCGCCGTCGTGGGAGGCGCGCGCCTTCGCGTCCGGTGGCGTGCTCCTGTCCGGCCGCATCTTCGCGGGCGCCGAGTGGACGCAGCAGCCGGACCATCTGGACGGCGTGCCCACCGCCACGATTCCGGCAACGGCAACCGGCTTCGTGCGCCTGACGCCCGGAACGCGTTTCAATCTCGACGTCGCCCTCGTCAGGCTTGCGGACGTCATCGCGCCGGGCGTCGACCTGGCGGTGGGCCGCGCGGTTGCGGTCGGCGTCGGCTTCCGCTTCTGACCGACGATCAGCGGATCTTCGCCACCGCCCGTTTCTCGAGCAGCGGCGCGAGCACGCGCCACACGTTCCGCGCCACGATCTTCTGCCCTCGACGGTCGGGTGGATGCGGTCGTCCTGGTTCAGCGCCGGGTCGCCCGCCACGCCCTCGAGCAGGAACGGGACGAGCGCCGCGCCGTACTTCTTCGCGAGCTCGGGAAACACCGCGTGGAAGGCCCGCGTGTAGGTTTCGCCCATGTTGGGCGGCGCCTCCATCCCCGCGAGCACGATGTCCGCATCCGGATAGCGCTTCCGGGTGCGCTCGATGACCGCCTCGAGGTTGCTCCGCATCGCGTCCACGCCCAGCCCGCGCAGCCCGTCGTTCGCGCCCAACTCCACGACCAGCACCGATACCGGCTCCTGCAGCGACCACTCCAGCCGCCGCAGCCCACCCGCCGACGTCTCCCCGCTCAGCCCCGCGTTCACTACGCGGAACGGCAGCCCCGCCGAATCGATGAGCGTCTGGATCACCGCCGGATACGCGTTCTCCGCCCCCACCCCCAACCCCGCCGTCAAGACTCGTCCCGAGAAACAACACCACCCCCGCATCCGCTCCCCCCACCGCTCCCGCCGCCCCCGCACCCGCCCCCGCAAACGCCTCCGCCTCCGCTCCCGCACTGGCGGTTGCCGTCTCCGATGCCGAGTCACGAGCGGCCAGCCCGGCACGCTCCCCGCCCGCGCACCCCGAGAGCGCCACCGCAACCGCCAGTGCTATCTTCCCACCCATGTCGATCACCGTAAAAGGCCTCGAGAAGTCGTACCGCAGCGGCGGCCGTCCGCTGCGCGTTCTCCACGATGTCGATCTCGACATCGGGACGGGCGAGTTCGTCGCCGTGGTCGGTCCGTCGGGCAGCGGCAAGACGACGCTGCTCGGCCTGCTGGCCGGGCTGGACCTGCCGACGTCGGGCAGTGTCGCCCTCGACGGCCAGGACCTCGCCGCTCTTACCGAGGACGGCCGCGCCAGGTTTCGTGCGGCGCACGTCGGCTTCGTCTTCCAGACCTTCCAGCTGATCCCGACGCTGACCGCGCTCGAGAACGTGCTGGTCCCGCTCGAGCTGACCGGCGCGGGCGGCCCGGAAGCGGCCGCGCGCGCCTCGGAGCTGCTCGGCCGGGTCGGGCTCGGCGACCGGCTCGACCATTACCCCGCGCAGCTCAGCGGGGGCGAGCAGCAGCGGGTCGCGATCGCGCGCGCGTTCGCCAACCGGCCCCGGATCCTGTTCGCCGATGAGCCGACGGGCAACCTCGATGCGGACACCGGCCGGACGATCATTGACCTGCTGGTCGAGCTGAACGCGGTCGAGGGCTCGACGCTGGTCCTCGTCACGCACGACCCGGCGCTCGCGGAGATGGCCGGCCGCATCGTCCGGCTGCGGAGCGGCACGGTCATCGAGAACCGGAAGAACGCCGGCGCATGAAGGTACCGTTCGCGTTCCGGCTCGCCGCGCGCGAGGCCCGCTCCACGGTGCGCAGGCTGGGCGCGTACACCGTCGCCATCGCCGCGGGCATTGCCGCGCTCGTCGCCATCAACTCGTTCCGCTCGGAGCTCGTGCGGAGCGTGGCCGACGAGTCGCGCGGGCTGCTCGGCGCCGACCTTCGCATCTCGAGCGGCCGACCGCTGCCCGATTCCGTGCAGGCCGTGGTGGACTCGGCCACGGCCGCGGGCGTTCCGGTCGCGACCGTCACGGGCACCGTCTCCGTCGCGCTCGCGCCGTCCGGTCTCACGCGCCTCGTGCAGGTGCGCGGCGTCGAAGGCGCGTACCCGTTCTACGGCACGATCGTCACGGAGCCGGCAGGGCTCTGGGGCACGTTCGCCGGTACGCACGACGCGCTGGTCGATCCCTCGCTGCTGCTCGCGCTCGAGGCGCGCGTCGGCGACTCGCTCCGCATCGGGCAGGCCTCGTTCCGCATCGCCGGCACGCTCGCGAAAGGGCCCGTCGAGCTGGGGCCGCAGAGCCTGATCGCGCCGCGCGTCTGGATCTCGCGCGCCGGCCTCGCCGATGCCGGGCTGATCCAGTTCGGCAGCCTCGTCACCTACCGGACGTTCCTGCGCATCCCGGACGCGGACGCGCTTCAGCGGTTCGGTGACCGGTACCACGACTTCTTCCGCCGCCAACAGGTGCGTCAGACGACGGCGGAGGAACAGAGCCGGGAGATCGGCGAGGGCTTCGAGTGGATGACCCGGTTCCTCGGGCTCATCGGACTGACCGCGCTCCTGCTCGGCGGCCTCGGCGTGGCCAGCGCGGTCAACGTGTTCGTCAAGCAGAAGCGGGCGACCATCGCCACACTGCGCTGCCTCGGCGCCACGCCGCGCACCGCCTTCCTCGCCTACCTGCTCCAGGCGGCGCTGCTCGGGCTGATCGGCTCCATCGCCGGCATCATGGTCGGGCTCGTTGTGCAGGCGTTTCTGCCCGCCGTGTTCGGCCCGATGATCCCCGTGGACGTGCACTTCCGCGTGAACCCGCTCCAGCTTCTCGGCGGGCTCGCCATCGGCGTGTGGGTCGCGACCGTGTTCGCGCTGCTGCCTCTGCTCGAGGTGCGGACGGTCTCGCCGCTCCAGGCGCTGCGCCACGACGTCCAGCCGGAAGCCTCGCCTCGAGACCCGGTCCGCTGGGCCGTCGCTGGTCGCGCTCATCGCCAGCGTCGCGCTGCTCGCCGTCATGCAGGCGCCCATGGCCCGCATCGGCTTCGCCTACACCGGCGCGCTGCTCGCCGGACTCGCCGTCCTGCGCGGCGCCGCGGCACTGCTCATGAAAGCGACCCGGCGTTGGTTCCCGCACCGCGCCACGTTCGTGCTGCGGCAGGGCGTCGGCAACCTGTTCCGGCCCGCCAACCAGACGGCCGCCGTCATCGTCGCGCTCGGCTTCGGCGTCTACCTCATCGCGGCCAACTGGACCGTGCAGACGAACCTGCTCGAGACGATCCGTCCGAGGACCGCCGGTGACCAGCCCGACCTCGTCGCCTTCGACATCCAGCCCGACCAGACCGACAGCCTGACCGCCATCTTCGCCGCCGCCGGCGCGCCGCCGCCCGAGCTCGTCCCCATCGTGCCCGCCCGCATCGTCGCGCTCCGCGGGAAGCCCGTGGACGAGATCCTGAACGGACCCGAGGCCCGCGACATCGAGCCGTGGGCGCTCCGCCGCGAGCACCGCAACACCTTCCGCGCCCGGCTGAGCGGCTCCGAGAAGCTGCTCGAGGGCGAGTGGTGGGACACCGCCCCGCGCGACAGCGGCATCGTCCGCGTCTCCGCCGAGGAGGACATCGCGAAGGCGCTCGACCTGCACATTGGCGACACCATCACGCTGGGACGTGCAGGGCGTCCGCATCGAGTCCCGCGTCACCAGCATCCGCCAGGTCGACTGGGCCCGCCTCGAGACCAACTTCTTCTTCGTCTTCGAGCCCGGCGCGATCGGCAACGTGCCCATGACCTTCGTCACGCTCACTCGCGTGCCCGATGCCACGACCCGCGCGGCCATCCAGCGCGACATTGCGCGCGAGTTGCCCAACATCTCGACCATCGACATCGCCGTCGTGCAGGAGACCATCTCCGGCATCATCCGCCGCGTCGCCTGGGCCATCCGCTTCATTGCCGTGTTCGCGCTCGTCGGCGGGATCGTCGTCCTGACCGGCGCCATCGCCGCCGGCCGCTTCCAGCGCGCCCGCGAGTCGGCGCTGCTCCGCACGCTCGGTGCGACGCGTCGTCAGACGTCGCGGATCCTGCTCACGGAGTACGCGGCGCTCGGGACTCTTGCCGGCCTCACCGGCGTTGCCCTCGGCTCGGTCGCCGCCTGGGCCATGACGCGGTGGGTCTTCGAGGTGCCGTTCCGGCTGCCGGTCCTCGCGCTGGGCGTATCTGGGCCGGCATTGCCGGGCTCGCCATGCTCGTCGGCTCGCTCAGCAGCCGCGGGCTCCTCGACCGCCCGCCCCTCGCCGCGCTCCGCGAGGCCGGCGAGTAAGACGGCGTTGCCCCACCAAACCACTCTCCCCCGGGCAGCCCTTCCAACCGTGAGTATGAGATTTGGTCCTACTCCTGCAGCCGCGGCACATTCACCGCTCCTCCACAAGAACATTCCTTGCCCACTCCACCTCGCAGTACCCGGTCAGCCAACGGCTTCTTTCCGACGAATTTCCGTCCAACCCATCGGCACCTTACACGCGCAAGAGGAGAAACCACGTGCATGGACTCGACATTGTGCCTTGGCTTCGCGGCGCCGATACTACCTTTACCTTGCGCTAATCGTGGCCGCCCACGGACGGGATTCCAATGCCGAGACCAGCAGAGCAACCAAGGACAGAGCCCGACATGGAGAACGCATCACGGCTGAGAATCAGCAAGAGGGTTCGCCTCTCCGTGGCTGCCGCATTGGCGCTCCTCGTGATACACGTTTTCGTGCCAGTGGTCCTTGGGGTAGTTGACGCGTCGCGCACACTTGGCTGGTCTGCCGTTCTCACGCCCGGAGACGAGCCGGCGTCAATGCGTTACCATCTTCTCACTTGGAACGCCCATGCCTGGAAGCTCGACATTCTCTTGGCCTATGCCGCCCTTTTGTATGTTTCACGCAGGCCCGTCGCGCGAGTTTGGAATCGTCTTGTCCATCGGGAATCCGGAGCGAATTCCTGGGACATTATTGCGACGGCGGCTGTTTTCGGGCTTGCAAGTGGAATGGTCCAAGGACTTCACACCCTGCTTTCGATTGCATTTCGCGGCCTGACTGAAGCCACCCTCTATCGGTCAACAGAAGCCATATGGATGGCGCCGATCGGCGAATCTGTCAGTATGGCCGCGCTCGCAATTGCGCTCGCCATTGTCACTCGGGCATGGCGTCGTCCGGTGGCCTGGCGCCTCGTCGTCCTACTGTTCGGTTCCCTCGCCGCATACGGCATTATACGGTCCTTGCGCATCGGAATCGCCCCGGTGCCCGCATGGCTCCTGGCGATCGGCTTTTCGATTCAGCTTGGACGATTGGTATCTGCTCGGGCAGAGGCCTTCCGCCGTCGGCTACCAGTACTTGTCGGCGGAGGTTTGCTCTGGATCCTGACTTCTGCAGCTCTCCTTCACGGTGGGCGCGCGCTTCGCGAATGGACCTCGACGCGCCGCCCGGCCGCAAGTCCCGATCAACCGAGCGTCATACTCTTCATCCTCGATACAGTGAGGGCCAGCAATCTCAGTCTCTACGGTCACGAACACCCGACCACACCGCGCCTTGTAGAGCTCGCCAATACGAGCGCCGTGGTGGACGGCGCGGTTGCCGTTTCTTCCTGGACACTCCCTTCACACGCCGCCATGCTCACCGGACAGCTTTCCTCGGCGCTGAACGTGGACTGGACGAAGCCTCTGGGGAACGACTATCCCACGGTAGCGGAAGAACTGTCGAATCGCGGCTATGCCACCGGTGGCTTCTCTGCGAATTACACCTTCGCGAGCCGAAAAGCTGGTATCGCCAGAGGATTCAGCCACTTCGTCGACGCACCCATATCCCTTGACATGGCGTCGGAGAACTGCTGGCTGTTTGGCGTGACGTTTGCCTTGTCTCGTTGGTTCTTTCGGATCCCCGTCCATCCGCAGCGTGACGCAGAGAACATCAGTGACGCGTTTCTTCGCTGGGTCAGGGGCCAGGATCGGCCATACTTCGCGATGCTCAATTTCAAGGACGCTCACACGCCGTATCTATCACCCGACTCGATCCTCTATCGTTTTGTCGATCACCGACCTGTCAACAACTTCGTGTTTGGTGAAGCGCTTGGACCAGTCAGCTCCGCGATCTCCACAGCGCGTATGACGCGGCCATTGCATACATCGATCAGGAGATTGGACGTATCGTCGATACCTTGAATGATTGGGGTGTTCTGGACCACACGATCCTCATCGTGACTGCGGACCATGGCGAACAACTCGGCGAGCGCGCGGCGAACCTCATCGGTCACGGCAATAGCTTGTACGCCTCCTCGCTTGTTGTTCCCTTGTTGATCCGGGCGCCAGGACGAGTTCCGGCTGGAGCTCGGATAAGACGGACTGTAAGCACTGCTCGCATTGCCGGGACGATTCGTCAGTTGATTGACGGCGCCAATTTGATCATCTTCCCGGGGCGCTCGATTGCCGCTGAATTCGACGATCACGGCGCCACCCAGGCCGCTAATTATCCGGCTTGTCTTTTGTGAAAGAGAGACCGATAGACCTCCCGAGCGTACCGGTCGCGGCGGGGCCGATGGCATTGGCTCTCTGGGGCAATGGCACTATGTCCGCAACGGTGATGGTACAGAGGAGCTGTATGATCTTGCGCTGGATCCATGGGAACGCAACGACCTCTGAACGGCCCATCAGCCTTGAGCGCGCTCAAGCAACTTCGCCCGACCGTGGACAAGCTCAAGGCATTCGGCATTGCTCAGGTTCGCGAGCGGTGACGAGTTCCTCCACACCGGGATGAGTCGGTGACCGGACGATAGCGATGAGGCAAAGCGCTCATGAAACGGAATCGCCGCGCTCATTGCCACCAACGCGGTCCGCTCGGAGCTGGTGCCAGCGTGGCCGACGAACGAGGCGTTGTCGGCGCCGACTTCCGCATTCCGAGCGGGCGCCCAAACCCGGACTCCGTGCAGGCGGCGATCGACTCGGCCGGCGGCGGCGGCGGAGCCGCATGTCGGCTCGACACCACTATTGTACGAGTTCCGGGCTGCCGTATTTTCAGACAGGATCTCGCTGGAATGGGTTTCGGCCCCGGCAAGACGAACGACGGAGGAGAGGTTAACATCGCCAGACTGTCAGCAATATGCGATTTCCCCGGCGCGCTCGTGCAGAAGTGCTCGAACACTTTCAGGCGGGAAAGGACGAAACTGGAATTGACCACTGTCCGTATGGTGCATACACCGCATTCTCGCAGATAGGCACTTGCGACACACACCGAAATACGCAGTTCGCGCTGGCGCGGCGCGTATCGTCCGCTGGATCAAGGCAGTTCTTTACTTGATCCTCGGACGTTCGGATGATCGATACGTACGAATCAAGTCGCGATTGGTCTTGCTGGCCGCTCGCTCTCGACTCTACGAACCGCACGTCTACTCGCGGATTCCGGGATTGCTGGGAGGTGACGCTGTCGCGGTTGACCTCGGCGCTAACTGCGGCGTCTACACGAAACGGTTTCTGGAGTGCCTCGGTGAGGCTGGCAGAGTCCACGCTTTTGAGCCCAACCCCACCTACCTTCCCTTTCTTCAGCGCCTCGCTGTGGATGACCCTCGGCTCGTGATTCACTCGGTGGCCGTCTCGGATCGCAATGCCTCAATGGTGCTTACGGTGCCCCGAATTGAAGGTGGCGCGCCGGAACCGGCACTGGCAGCGGTCAGTTCGCAGGGACAGCCCGATGGACTGACGGTGCAGAGCCTGACGCTCGATCACGCCCTGGGGGATGTGCCAAAACTGGATCTCCTGAAGATCGACATCGAAGGAGGTGAAATCAGTGCATTGCGAGGCGCGGTTGCATTGCTCAGACGCCATCGCCCAATCCTGATTATCGAGACCCTCTTTCTCAATCAGCTTTCGATGCTCCTCGAAGAGATGGGATTGGTTTATCGGTGCGACGACGGCAAGAACCTGTGGCTGCTCACAAAGGCCCCTTCACGCGCCGACGCAACATACGTCTTGCGATCATTATGACACTGGGCGCATGGTATTGCCCTTGGCGGAATCCACGGCTGGATGCAGCGGGCGCGGACTGATGAGCCGGCTCATTGCGCTGGACCCATTCCTCTCGCCTCCCGCCCTTGTGGTTGCACGCGGACTCTCCGCCCTCGGCAGCCTGAAACGGTCATCGAACCGAACGCTGATCGTTCGACCCGGCGGCCTCGGCGATCTGATCGTCGCGACCGCAGCGCTCGCTGACCTGGGCCTGGATCTTGCCGCATTCGACTGGGTCGTGGAACGGCGTTCAGCCGTGTGGGCTGCCCACCTCGGTCTCAGCTTCTGGTGCTACGATGAGGCCGGCGTTCTTCCTTTGCTAGGGCTTGCGGGGTCGCGCACGTTATGTATCAACCTCGAACAACGTTACGGATTGGCGGCGGCATTCGCGCGAGCTGCTGTCGCTCGACACGGCATGCTGGCTGGCTTCGCGTCGAATCGGGGCGCGTCCGCATACGATCGCACAACACCATACGACCCCCTTGATCAGCATGAACTGGACGCAACGCAAGCTCTCTTTGCGGACGCGATCGGAGTGCCCCGTCAACCGCTTCGGGCGCGGTCCCGGGCTGAGCCGGCCGGCGACCATGTGGTGGTCGCCGTGGCTGGCACTGGAAGCCCGGCCCGTCGTTGGAGCTGCTCGGAGTGGGTGCGTATGATCCGGCGTTATGCAGGTGCCGGGAGGAAGATCCTCGTGACCTCCCCCTCCGACCGGCAACTCGGTAATGCCATCACCGCGGCGCTCGGGAGAGAGTCCTGCGGTTTCGCACGCACGTGGGAGGACGTCATCGCGGCGGTGAAATCGGCGCGGCATGTCTTCACCGTCGACGGCGGTATGGTGCACGTCGCGTCATACTACGGCGTGCCGGTGGACGCAGTGTTCACGGCCGGTCGAGACCGCAAGTGGTTGCCGTGGAGCGTCGGAAGCCGGATCATCAAGCGCACCGGCCTCGATTGCCAGCCGTGCACGATATTCGGACTCGTTCCAGAGTGTCCCTGGCAATACCGATGCAAGGACGCGGAGCACTGGCAGATACTCGAATGCGACGACTTGTTCCCGGGCTGACCATGCGTCGCCTCGCCGCTGGATTCCTGACGACATCAGTGCTCTTGTGCGCTCCATCATACGCTGCTTGGTTCAAACGACCATTTAACATTGGAGCCGTCGAGTTCGACACCTGGCTGGGGTTGCTACCGGTGCAGTTGCCTGGGCGGATCGTCCACACGGTATTGTTCGCCACGCTAGGCGTGCTGTATGTGATGATCTGCCGCCGCTCCGAGGCAATTCCCCGGTGGCTCGTTCCTGCCAGCTGGACCATCTTCTTCGGCGCCGTACCCTGGGTCAGCCCTGACGTGATGTTCTACCTCGCGAAGGGCTGGATGGAAACAAAGTACGGCCTCGACCCCTACGTTGTGGCAATCGGCTCTGTTCCGTCCTACGCCTCCGATCCCATGTTGGCTGGCGTTGCGCCGTCGCTCACCTTCTTGCTCGGGAATTATGGTCCGGCGTTCCAGAAGCTGAGTTCGCTGGTAGCGTTCGCCTCAATTGGCAGTCCGGTAGCTGGACTTCTCCTCTTCAAGGGGATATTCGCTGCCGGTTTGATTGGGTGCTTCATACTGGTTCGACGTCTCGCGACTCTGGCCGGACAGAACGATCCGAATCTCGATCGCTGGTTCCTGCTCAATCCATTGCTGCTGTTCAATTTCTTGACTGCGGCGCATAACGACGTGCTGCTGATGCTCCTGCTTCTAGGGGCGGTACTCGCACTATTTCGCGGCCATTCTTTCTGGGCTGGCGTCTGCGTTGGCGTTTCGATCAGTTTCAAGCTTGCCGGGATCTTCCTGCTCCCGGTCCTGGCCGGCTACGTTCTGCTCGTCGAGGATTGGCCGAGGCGCTTGAAGGGCTGGTCGCTGGCGCTGACCGGAGTGACGCTGAGCACCGTAGGCGGTCTGTTGATCAATCCGGAGTCCATTCGGTTTTTCAGGACGGTGATCGATCGCTCCGCCTTTCGAAGCAGCGTGCACCTCATCCTGTCTCCGGTGCTCGCCGCAATCGGCAATCCGCTCGGCCTTGACTCCATGGCTGGTGGGAAAGGTGGCCTTTCTCGCCACCGGCGGCGCTGGTGCTATGGCTCAACCTCCGTAAGTATCGGGCCCAACCTCAGCTATTCGTCGTCGTGGGTTGCTTTGAGGTCCTGCTGCTGGCGCAGTACTTTGTTATGCCAAGCATGACGGAATGGTACGTACTCTGGCCGCTCTGCTTTGCGCTTTGCGTTCCCGAAGCGCCGGCGCGCAGATGGTACGTCCTGATATCCGTGCTCTACATGCCGTTGGTCATCTGGCACATCGTGGGACCTCCACAGGTGGTCGTGCTCGCCCAACTCACAATTCTCGGTCTTATCACCGTGATCGATGGCGGTTATTTCATGTGGAAGATACGCTCGGAGGTCCTGGCATGAGCGGTCCGTCGGAACAAGCCGTCAGAGTCCCGCTGTGCGTCGACCTTGACGGTACGTACGTGCGCTCTGACACGACCTGGGAAATGCTCGGTGCCTACCTCCTCCGGTCGCCTTTGGCCGGGGCGCGCGTGTTATGGTGGCTGGTGAAGGGGAGGGAGGTTCTGAAGGCCCAACTGTGGCGTGTGGCTCCGGTCGATGTCTCGTCGCTCCCGCGAAATCCGTTGGTGGCGGAATGGCTTCGCCGCGAGGGTGATTCGCGCGAATTGATCCTCGTGTCCGATGCACCGCAGGACATGGTGAACGCCCTGGTAGCCAGGGATGATGTCTTCCGGCGCGGCTTCGGGAGCGCGCCGGACACGAACCTGACTCGATCGCAGAAGGCCGATCGCCTCATTGGAGAGTTCGGCATCGGTGGTTTCGACTACGTGGGCAACTCGCGGGACGACTTCCGGATCTGGAAGGCGGCGCGGCACGCGTACGGCGTCAACTTGGCTTCGGCGGTCCGTCGGATGGCCCAACGCGACCACATCGACCTCGCGGACCTCGGGAGCGAGTCCGCGGACATTAAGGCGTGGCTGAGGGCTTTTCGCGTACGGCACTGGATCAAGAACCTCCTCTGCATCGTCCCTGTGCTTGCCGGTCATCGATGGGGCGACGCGCATGTGTGGACTTCGGCGTTGCTGGTGTTCGCCACGCTGTGCGTCGGTTCGTCATTCATCTACCTGTGCAACGATCTCAGCGACTTGAGTGCCGACCGACGGCATCCGAGCAAGCGAATGCGTCCGCTTGCCTTCGGGGCGATCTCGGTTCGGCAGGCGTCCGCGGCACTGCTCGTGCTTCTACTGCTCTGGGTCGCAGGTGCGATTCGGATCGGCAGGCCGGCGGCATGGTTCCTCGGCGGACAGATGATCGGGAGCCTGCTTTACTCGGGAAAGGTCAAGGCCTTGCCCATCATGGATGTGATCTGGCTCGGCCTGCTCTACTGCAATCGAATTGTGGTCGGCGGCACTGCCATCGGCATCAACCTTACCGCGTGGCTGATGGCGTTCGCCTTGTTCTTCTTCATCGGACTCGCCTGCGTGAAGCGCTTCAACGAGCTCGCCCGGCTCCCGTCGGATGACCGCGAGTTGCTGCCGGGGCGCGGGTATCTCGCGCGGGATACGGACATGCTGCGGCACATGGGCTACGGCAGTTCGCTGATGTCCGTGCTCGTGCTTGCCCTGTACATCGGCCAGCCGGTGATCACGGAGCTGTATCCATCCCCTGACTACCTCTGGTTGCTCTGCATCATCCTCTTCTATTGGGTCACGCGGCTCTGGATGCGAGCGAATCGGCAGGAAGGCGGCAGCGATCCGATGGACCTGGCGCTCGGAGACCGGGCGACGTATGTCTGCCTGGTGTTGGGGCTAATCACCCTCGTGGCCGCCATGAACCGCCTTGGCTGAGACCGCGCTGCCTGCGGTGGACGTGTGTTCGACAGCTGAAGGCCCGATCAGCGTGGATCGAAGAACCCGCGCGTTGGCCGTGATCGCGCCACTGTGGACCACAACGGTCTGGCCACCGTCGACTACGTGATCGTGGCGCCGGACTCGCCGCCGGCCGCGACGGTCCGGCGCTCGAGCTCGCCCGACGTGCCCGTCGTCGAAACCCACAACACCCGGCCTCCCGTAAGGAACAGCACGGATCCTCCGACCCGTGGCGCACCGATCCTGCGAGCGAACTTGCCATCAACCCGCACTCCTCCGCCGCCGAAAACACGCGCACGACCGGCGCATTCGCCTCCGCAGACAAACTATGACAATAGTTGCCCGCCCGCAGCAGGCTGTCGGAACCGTCGTCCCAACTGGCCATGTCCTTCCGCGCGGCGCCCGTTTATCGTCCAGCAGCCGGAGGAAGGCGATGATCGCGACGCGGGACGAGGAAGGGACGATGGGTGTCGACGAGTACGCGCGGCTGCCGGACGACGGATACCGCGCAGAGCTGGTCCGCGGGACCGTCGTGCGCGAGCCGCAGCCTGGGCTCCGGCATGGAGACATCCAGGCCCGGCTCGCCGCGGTTCTGGTCCGCTGGATCGACGAGCACCGGCCCGATCTGGCGTGCGTGGGTCCGATCGGGTTCGTCCTCGGTCGCCATCCCGCCACCGTCCGCGGGCCCGATCTCGCCGTGCTCGCCACGCGCCGCTTCCCGGCGGCCGACCACCCCGGATTCGTCGAGGGCGCGCCGGAGCTCGTGATCGAGATCGTCTCGCCTTCGAACCGGGCCGCGGACATCCGGGAGCGCGTCGCCGACTTCCTCCACGCCGGTGCCCGGCTCGTGTGGGTCATCGACCCCGGGTCCCGCTCCGCCACCGTCCACGAGCCGGACGGGCCGACCCGCCACCTGACCTCCGACGATCATCTCGACGGCCGGGACCTCCTGCCCGGCCTCCGCGTCCCGGTCGCCTCGCTGTTCCGCGCCTGAAGGGCGGCGAACTCACTGCCGGATCACTGCGGAAACCGCATTCCTGGAGTGCGGGAAGCGCACTCGACCCCCGACGTCGCAAATCATAACTGGTTACATAACAACAAGATAAGATACGGCACAGCCCATGCCATGATACCGGGTGGCGCGAGCCCCGAGCATGAGGGCTCGCCGGAACCGTGGGAAGCATGACCATGACGAAAAAAACGATGATCGGGCTGGGCGTGGTGGTTCTCGCCGTTGCGGCCGTGCTCCTGGTCAGGGGCCGGGGGAACGGCGAGACGGGCACCTACCGGTTCGTGACGATCAGCCGCGGCGATGTGGAGTCGACGGTGAGCGCGACGGGCGCCCTGAACGCGGTGAGCACCGTGCAGGTGGGCACGCAGGTGAGCGGGCAGGTCGCGGAGATCCACGCGGACTTCAACAGCCAGGTCAAGAAGGGGCAGTTGCTGGCGCGGATCGACCCGACGCTGCAGGAGCAGGCGGTGAAGGACGCGCAGGCGAGCCTGGACCGGGCGCGCGCGGACCTGGCGCAGAAGCAGTACAACTTCGACCAGACGAAGGACCTGTGGTCCCAGAAGCTGGTGACGGAGACGGAGTACCGCACGGCGGAATACAACCTGGCGATGTCGAAGTCGAGCCTGACGTCGGCGGAGACGGGTCTGGAGCGGGCGCAGCGGAACCTGGCGTACACGAAGATCTACGCGCCGATCGACGGCACGGTGATCGAGCGCAACGTGGACGTGGGCCAGACGGTGGCGGCGAGCCTTTCGGCGCCGCAGCTGTTCCTGATCGCGGAGGACCTGTCGCGGATGCAGATCCTGGTGTCGGTGGATGAGAGCGACATCGGCGAGATCCACGAGGGGCAGGAGGTCCGCTTCACGGTGCAGGCGTATCCGGATGAGCATTTCTCGGGCGTGGTGAAGCAGGTGCGCCTGCAGTCCACGTCGCAGGAGAACGTGGTCAACTACACGGTGGTGGTCGAGGTGTCGAACCCGGAGAAGAAGCTGCTGCCGGGCATGACGGCCACGGTGGAGTTCATCCTGGCGCAGGCGAAGGACGTGCTGATGGTGCCGAACGCGGCGCTCCGGTTCCGGGCGACGACGGCGATGCAGGCGGAAGTCCAGAGCGAGATGCAGCAGGGCGCGAGTGGCCGGGGCACGGCCCCGACCGACTCGGCGAGTGCCGCGGGCGGCGCGCAGGCGGCGGCTTCGGGCCGTGGCCAGGGCGCGCGCGGCGCGGGCCGCGGACAGGCCGCGGGCGGCGCGCAGTCGGGCGGATTCGCGCAGCTCTGGTACCTCGATGATTCGGGCGCGCTGCGGGTGACACGGGCGCGGACGGGTCTGACGGATGGCCAGGTCACGGAGATCACGGCGCCGGAGCTGAAGGACGGCATGGAAGTGATCGCGGCGGTGACGGATGGCGGCAGTGCGGCGCCGGCCGCGTCGAACGCGAACCCGTTCGAGCCGCAGCAGGGTGGGCGTGGCGGCCCGGGGAGAGGTTTCTGATGACGACGTCGCAACCAACGGTCATCCGCACGCGAGATCTGACCCGGGTCTACTCGACCGGGAAGACGGAGGTTCGCGCGCTCCGGGGCGCGGACCTCACGATCGAGCCGGGCGAGATGGTCGCGATCATGGGCGCGTCGGGTTCGGGCAAGTCGACGCTGATGAACATTCTCGGCTGCCTCGACACGCCGACCGAGGGGACGTACGAGCTGGACGGGATCCGGGTGGACGGACTCAGCCGCGACGAGCGGGCGGACATCCGGAACCGGAAGCTCGGGTTCGTCTTCCAGGGCTTCAACCTGCTGGCGCGGACGACGGCGCTCGAGAACGTGGAGCTGCCGCTGTTCTACGACCGGAGCGGCCAGCACATGGACACGAAGGCACTGGCGCGCGAGGCGCTGGAGCGGGTCGGCCTGGGCGATCGGATGGACCACGAGCCGAGCGAGCTGTCGGGCGGGCAGCAGCAGCGGGTGGCGATCGCGCGCGCACTGGTGACGAAGCCCGCGCTGATCCTGGCGGACGAGCCGACCGGCAACCTCGACAGCCACACGTCGGTCGAGGTGATGGCGCTGTTCCAGGAGCTGAACCGGCAGGGCATCACGATCCTGCTGGTGACGCACGAGCCGGACATTGCGCGCTACACGAAGCGGATCGTCGAGATGCGGGACGGCCGCATCGTGCGCGACCATCCGGTCACCGACTGGCGCGACGCGAACGCCGACCAGGCGAAGCTCGCGGCTATCGACGAGGACGACGACGAGCTGGCGGACGAGCTCGTGGAAGTGGCAGGTAAGGCATGAAATCGAAGCGACTGATCAGCATCGCGCTGGCGAGCATCCGCAAGAACAAGATGCGGACGCTGCTCACCATGCTCGGCATCATCATCGGCGTGGGCGCCGTGATCGTGATGGTCGCGATCGGACAGGGTGCCAAGACGCACATCCAGAAGCAGATCGACAGCCTGGGCACCAACCTGATCGTGATCACGGCGGGCGCGGCCAACACCGGCGGCGTGAGCATGGGCGCCGGCACGTTCACCCGCCTGTCCGTCGCGGATTACGAGGCGATCCGCGACCAGAGCTTCCTGGTCACGGCGACATCGCCGGTGATCATGTCCGGCGCGCAGGTCGTGGGCGGGCAGGGCAACTGGCGCACGCAGATCAACGGCGTGTCGCCCGACTACGCGACGATCCGCGACTGGCAGGTCACGAGCGGCGCCTTCTTCGACCAGAACGACACGCGCACCATGCGCCGCGTCGCGGTGGTGGGCGCGACCGTGGCGAACGCGCTGTTCCCGAATGAGGACCCGGTCGGTCAGCAGATCCGGCTCCGCGACGTGCCGTTCGACATCATCGGCGTGCTCGCGACCAAGGGGCAGACGGCGGAGGGCCGCGACCAGGACGACGTGATCCTCGCGCCGTACACGACCGTGCAGACGCGGCTCGCGGGCCGGCAGTTCATTGCCCAGATCCTGGCCAGCACCGGCTCACGCCAGGACATCCCGGCCGCGGAGGAAGAGATCCGGGGGATCCTGCGCGACGCGCACAAGCTGGCCAGCTACGACGCGGACGACTTCACGGTCCGGAACCAGGCGGACCTGGCCACCGCGGCGCAGGGCACGGCCGAGGTCATGACGCTGCTGCTCGCCGCGATCGCCAGCATCTCGCTGCTCGTGGGCGGGATCGGTATCATGAACATCATGCTCGTTTCCGTGACCGAGCGGACGTACGAGATCGGAATCCGGATGGCGGTCGGCGCACGCGGCGGCGACGTCATGAAGCAGTTCCTCGTCGAGAGCGTGGTCATGAGCGTGCTGGGCGGCGCGATCGGGCTCGGCCTCGGCTTCGCCAGCGCCGAGCTGGTCGGCCGGATCACCGGCTGGAGCACGGCCATTGCGACCACCATGCCGATCATCGCGATCGGGTTCTCCGCCGCGGTCGGCATCTTCTTCGGCTTCTATCCCGCGCGGCGCGCGGCCGCGCTCGATCCGATCCAGGCGCTGCGCCACGAATGAGCGAGCACGCGGCATGAGATCACGGGCACTCCTCATCACCCGCTGGGGCTGGATGGCGACGACGCTCGCACTGGTCGTCGCCCTGCTCGCCACCGCGTGGTCCAGCCAGCGCGGCGCCGCCCGCGCCTCCGACACGCTGGTCCGCGGCCAGAGCGATGTCCTCATGGAGGCGTTCCGCGAGTTCACGCGCGCTCGGCCGGGTGTGCCGCTTGTCGCCACGCTCGACACCTTCGTCGCCGACCGGCGCGATGCCGGCGTCCGCTACGTCGGGATCCGAGTCGACGGCGATGACCCGATACAGTCGGGCGTCCCGCTCGGTGACCCACCCGCGCGCGACGACGGCAGCCGCGGCGGCCGGGGCGGCGGCCGCGGCGGACCGACCGGACCGCGCGCCGTCGGCGATCGCGTCCGGTTGGAGAGTCCGGTCCTGATCTGCGCGAATCCTCCGTGCAGTGGCCGCTCCGGCTTCGCGCCCGCCTCTTCCGTGCTCGAGTTCGAGCCGGTCGTCGCGGAAGAGCTGACGGGCAGCGCCAACCGCACGTTCTTCGTCGCCGCGATCGTGGCCGCCGCGCTGCTCGCGGCCGGGCTCGCCTTCTTCCGCCTCTCCGTGCTGCGCGAGCAGGCGCAGCACCGCATCGAGCAGGAGCGCCGCCTCGCCTCGCTCGGCGAGATGTCCGCCGTCCTCGCCCACGAGATCCGCAACCCGCTCGCCTCGCTCAAGGGCGCCGCGCAGCTGCTCGTCGAACGCAAGGGCATGGACGAGGGCGAGCACCGCAAGGCGGAGCGCATCGTCACGGAAGCGGTGCGGCTCGAGGCGCTGATCGCCGACCTGCTCGAGTTCGCGCGCGGCGGCAAGCTCGAGCTGGCGCCGACCGACCCGGGCTCCTTGCTCAAAGCGGCGCTCGAAGAGGTCGGGCGGGACTCGTTCCGCCTGCGCACGGCAGACCTGCCGCCCTGGCCGCTGGACGCGGACCACATGCGGCGCGCGCTGACGAACCTGTTGCGCAACGCGGCGCAGGCGTCGCCGGAAGGCACCACGTCGGAAGTCGGCCTGGCGGTGAAGAACGATGAGCTGGTCTTCACGGTGCGTGACTTCGGGCCCGGCATCCCGGCGGGCGAGGAGTCGCGCATCTTCGAACCGTTCTACACCACGCGGACCACGGGCACGGGCCTCGGCCTGGCGGTGGCCCGTCGCATCGCGGAATTGCACGATGGCCGGATCACGGCCTCGAACCATCCGGCCGGTGGCGCCGTGTTCGAGATCGTGATTCCCCGGCCGTAGAAGCGGAGCACATGGCCAGGATCCTGGTTGCGGATGACGAGATGGGGCTGCGCGAGTTCGTCGCGGACGTGCTCCTCGGGGCCGACCACGTCGTGAAGACGGCCGTGGACGGCGAGGAAGCCGCTGCGATCCTCGCACGCGAAAGCTTCGACCTGCTCGTCACGGACCTGCGCATGCCGCGCGTCGACGGCATGACGCTGCTGCGCAAGGTGCGCGCGGAGCAGCCGGAAATGGAAGTCGTCGTGCTGACCGCGTACGGCTCGGTCGAGACCGCGGTCGAGGCGATGCGGCTGGGCGCGTTCGACTACCTCGAGAAGCCGATCAGCAGTCCGGACGCGCTCCGGCTCGTGGTCGCCCGCGCGCTCGAGCGGAGGACGCTGCGCGGGTTCCGCGACCGGGCCGCGCGCGAGTCCTCGGACCTGCCGCCGCTCAGCTTCGGCGACCCCGCGATGGAGCCGGTCGTCGAAGCGTTGCGCAAGGTCGCGCCCACCAATGCGTCCGTGCTGTTCACCGGCGAGAGCGGGACCGGCAAGGAAGTCGCCGCGCGCACGCTGCACGCGTGGAGCCAGCGCGCGGACGGCCCGTTCGTGGCCGTGAACTGCGCCGCGATCCCCGAAACGTTGCTCGAGAGCGAGCTGTTCGGCCACGAGAAGGGTTCGTTCACCGGCGCGTCCGCGCAGCGGCGCGGCCGCATCGAGCTCGCCGACGGCGGCACGTTCTTCCTCGACGAGATCGCCGAGATGAAGACGGAGCTGCAGGCGCGCCTGCTCCGCGTGCTGCAGGACCGGCGCTTCGAGCGGATCGGCGGCTCGCGCAGCATCGAGGTCGATGTCCGCTGGGTCGCCGCCACCAACCACGACATCCGCAGACTGCAGGACGCCGGCGAGTTCCGCACCGACCTCTACCACCGGCTCGCGGTCTTCCCCATCCACATGCCGCCGCTCCGCAACCGCCGCACCGACCTGCTCCCGCTCGCCGCCTCGCTGCTCGGCCGGATCGGCGCCGACCTCGGCCGGCCCAACATGGAGCTCTCGGACGACGCGAAACGACTGATCCTCGATGCGACGTGGCCCGGCAACATCCGCGAGCTCGCCAACTCGCTCGAACGCGCCGCGATCCTCGCCGGCGGCGAGCGCATCACGGCGGAGTACCTGCTCGCGACACCCGGGACGGGAACGGAACCGGCGCCAGCTCGCACCCTGGACGAGATCGAGAAGGAAGCCATCGAGCGCGCGCTCGCCGATGCCGGCGGCAACCGTCGCGCGGCCGCCGAGCGTCTGGGCATCGGGCTCCGCACGCTCTACGAGAAGTTGAAGAAATACCGCGGCGAGTGAAGGCGACCCCCCCGATCCGCATCGACCGGCCACCTTGTCCCGCAGGCCCGTGAGCCCTCCGGCACACGGGCCTGCACTCTGTGCGCTGGTCCCCGCGAATGGCCTGTACGTCCTCCGCAATCGATGGACGGGTGCCGCGACGGGCGACCCGCGAGGGTCACCGCCGCGACAGCAGGCGTCACTGCAGAACGAGGTCCGTGTCTCCGAAGTTCTGGCAGACCGGCGTGCCGGTCGACTGGTCGTCGTAGCAGAGGTAGCCGTCGGACGCCCGGCGGTAGTAGTACCGGGCATTGCCGGCGACGTCGTACAGCGCCAAGCTCAGGATCCACTGGCCTAGCGCCGCGTACTGGGAGAAGGTAATCGTGCAGGACCAGGTGCCGTTCGTCGTCGTGCCGGCGGTGAGCCCGGCGTAGCAATCCTGGCCCTGACTGCTGGTCGTGCTGCCGTACCTGACATAGATGTACGAGACGCCGCTGGCGTTGTCCGTCACAGTCATCGTCGTTGTCACATCCGGCGTGTTCTCCGTTAGGCTCAGCGACTGGAGCCGGGGAGCCTCGTTGTCGCCGGCGCTCGTCACCAGGATCGTCGGCGACGCCACGCAATTCCCCGTCTGATTGCAGAGCTGGCCATTGCCGTCCGGGACGAAGTACGAGTAGCCCGAACCCCCGCCGTTGCCCACGCGGTCCGGGAAATGCATGAACGACACGTGCCACGCACCCGGCTCGGCCTGCGCGGGCAGGTAGGCATAGCACTCCCAGAATCCATCCTGCGGCGTTCCCGACGTCAGATAGCAGGCGTTGTACCACGTGGTTGACTGGCCGCTCGGTCCTTCGAGCGTGAGCACGAAGTCGTACGGCGAAAGGAAGGTACCGACTCCGGAGAGGTTGTCAGTCGCGTGCATGCCGAACCATATCGTCTGTCCTCCCGCAGCCGCGTCCACGGAAACCGACGGCAGGAAGGCCCGCGGCTGCGTGTCCAGACTGACATCCATGGAAAGCAGCACTGGCGGATCGATGTCCGGCGTGGCATCCACGATCGTGAGCTGCGGCAGGACCGGGATGCACTGGCCGCTCTGGGTGTCGCAGAACCCGTTCTGCTGGTTGTAGATCGTGTAGTTGTTGATCTTGTCGGTCACGTACACGCCAATGAGGCTCCAGGTCCCGGCCTCGGAGAACTGCGCGAAGTCGTTCTGACACTCCCACATCCCGTTGGTGTCGTTCCCACTCGTGGGCGGTGCAGCCGTGCGGCACGGCGAAAGAGCCTGACGCCCCGTGGGACTGATGAACTGGACGTCCAGGTACGCGACACCGGTGATGTTGTCGGTGATGTGCACGCGGGTGGTATACGTTGCATCACCCGAACTCACATCCAGCGTCAGCGACGGGCCGTACGTCCCCGTCCCCGGGTCGAGGAACTCGACGGCCCGAACGTCGGGTGCTACGACGTCCTCCGGGTTGTTCGGGTCGCGCGGGATCACCACGTACAGGCTAAAGCCGTTGACCTCGGCCGACACCGTGTGATTGACGAGGTCCACCAGCCCCGCGTTCTGCTGCTCGTACGTACCGTTCACCAGCTTGTGAATCCGCAGCTCGCTTTCGTCCACCCCCGGCGGCAGCTGCGCCGGGTCGTACGCGATCGTCATCACCACCGGGTGCGCGAAGTGCAGCCCGTTCGGACCGAAATCCCACGCCGTGCCCGGTACCACCGGCGGCCCGCCCGTTGGCAGGTTCGTCGCCGGCACCGCCGTGATGAACACGTCCTCCGGCAGCGCCCCGTCCGGCAGCGACAGGCGCACCACTCCGTCGCCCAGCGTCAGCTCCGAGGCCGTCGGGCCGGCCCGTTCTCCCAACCCCTTGTCCACCCGGAACGAGATCGGCAGCGCCGAGCCCTTCACCACCTCGAGCGGGCCGCCATTCGTCGGATCGTTCCCCGTCGCCGTCTCCACGACAACCACGTCCGCGTACCCGATCTCGCCGCCGTTCGCCAGCACCCGGATCCGGTACGCCTTCGACGGGTCCAGGTCGTCGGGCCGCGTGTTCCATACCGTCGAGTACGACTTCGCGTTCGCATGCAGCCGCGCTGGCGCCGGCGTGTCCTTCGTGTACTCGTGGAGCGCCGGCAGCAGGCATGCCGTGCCTGTCCACTCGCAGATCTGAACCGTGAGCAGGTCGAGCAGCGAGGTGTCGAGGTCGCCGGTGTCGGTCGGACCGTTCACGATCGGCGGCCGGAAATGGAAACCCGGAAGCCCGCCGACCCCGGCGGGCGGCGTCACGGCGAATGCCGCTTCGACGTCCGGAAGCGCTGGCGCGACCGGCGACTCCGCATCCAGACACGCCACGGCCAGCAACGGGATCAGCAGGACTGCACGACTCGCGGACTTCATGGACACTCTCCTTGCGGGTGCTGCAGCGGAACGGCTGCCCTTGCCCAACGCCTCAGGCGGCCCGGGCCTTCTTCTTCTCGTGGCGCAGGACCGGGAGCAATCACGACATTCCGGTGGTGCAACCCATGCCGGGCAGGGCTCGGTCGAACCGGCCGCGAGCGCGACCGAACCTCCGGAGGCGCCGATACCTGAACATGAGCGCCAATGTCAATGACGTGGTTTTCAGGTTGTGCACGGCGAGCCGTCGGCAGCCGCGGTGTCAACGCCTGGACACGCGTGCCCGGTGTGTTGCTTCGGCCGCGAAGACGGCACCGCCTCCTTTCGCCTGCGCGCGGAGGAACGCCGACGCCGGATAGGGATAGGCCTTGTGCGAGCCTGCGCTCATGGCCGGCGACCCACCGTAGAGTCCGAGACCGGATTGGATGGCCGCATCCCAATCGGCGACGAATGCCCACCAGTTGCTCATCCACCCGGTGCCGTGCGGGATGTTGTTGCCCCGCCCCGGGAAGTTCTGGAACCAGAACGTGTACCACTGCGATTCCACTCGCCCCGGGAAGTCCATTTCACCCGGCCACGGATAGGCGAGCTTTCCCCACGTGTCGACGTTGACCGGTTGTTTCATGCCCGAGTTGTCAGGACGCCAGTCTTCAATGTCGGAGTCGACAAGTGTCGGATTCAGGTAGTCATAGTTCTCCGTCGTGTTGGGAGGCATGTGGGTCCAGCCCGCGCGACCCGTAATGAACTGACCCTGCGCGTTCTGGCCGACGAAGTCGCGCCAGAACAGTCGATCGTTGCCATCCTGACGGGTGGCCACGTAGGACATCATCGCCTCGAGCTGATGGCCGACGTTGTGGACGGCTTCCGACTGGCTGCGCCTGAAATTGATGTCGTAGATGATGTACGTATGGGACAGGACGGGGGCGTCGCCCGAATCGCGATCGCTGTTCGAGATGTCACCGGTGATCGGACTCGACATGTTCGACTCCCAGCCGACTCGCATGTCTTCCGTCTTGAAGACGGCCGGATCGTACACGGGGAACCCGCCATTGAACGCGCTCCAGGCCACCCAGAGCTCCCGCACGTTGCGAGCTTCCATCAGAGGCCCGAGCTGCAGGCTGGCGAACACGGAGAACCAGTCCTCGAATCGAGGGTTGCCCGGAAGGTCCGACCGTTTGGTCGGATGCGGCGGGATCTGGTCGTAGACGATGATGTGCTCCACGACGCGATAGCCCAGGCTCGGAAGCGCCCCCGATTCGTTATAGCCACGGAAACGGCTGCCCTCCTCGACCATCATCTTCCGCCGCCTGGCAAATCTCAGGATCCGCGTCTCCATTGAGTCGAGAGACGACGGTCCGAAGGTGTAGAAATCCGGCGCCCTCAGCGTGTCGAGGCTGAATCCGTCCGCGGTCGGCAGGTACTCGACCAGCACCACTGGCACTTCCCAGAGAGCTCCCGGTATCGGCGTCGCGAGATAGGGATCGACGTCTACGTGTCGGATCCGGACGACCTCCGCATTCCAATTCGCCGTCTCGCCGGACACAGCGAGCCTGATCCCGGCGTGTCCCTCGGCAACCGCGTGTACAACACCGGAGGAATCGATCGTGGCGACCGACGGATCGTCGCTCGTCCAGACAGCGCCGGCAATGGGGAAACTGCGCCCCTGCGTGTCCCGACCGATCGCGCGGAGCGGGAAGCGCACGTCGATCCCGCGTATCGTGTCCCGCATGCCCGCCGGACGGAGAATGTCGATCGACGCGATTGGGTTGGATCGGATCGGGCCCCGGAGATAGAACTCGCGGATTTCCGCGTCGCTGTAGACTCGATCATGGATGCGCACTTCATCGTAGGATGCGTTGGCTGTCTCATCACCGTAATGCGAACGGCCGAGCCAGAAATCGTTGTCCATCAGATCCTCGAGGTGAAACCCGGTCGTGAGCTGCGCTCGAGGTTGTCCGTCTAGGTACAGCTTCACCGTGGTGGCTCCACCGGGTCCGCCGTCCCCATCGATCGCGACCACGATGTGGTGCTCGAGATCGAGGGTGAATGGCGCCAGTGCGTTGTCCACATGGTCTTCGGTGCCCCCGACGGTGAAGGCTGTGCGGTCCGTGCTGGCGGTGGTTCCTTGGGACCATGCCAAGAACAGGTTGTTGGATGGACCGGCGCCGACTTCGAAGACCCGGCTCCAGAACTTCAGTGAGTGCACCGTGGCCCAGACTTCGATGGTCGCGTCGTCGAGCTGGTGCAGGAGTCCGCTCGGCAGGGCCACGTAGTCGGCGGAAGCCTGGTTGCCGCCCGTGAGCGTCACCTGGCCCGCCAGGGCTGAGGCAGTGGACGCGCCGACGTGCACGATGGAGGCCGCAGCCCCGCGGATGTCGTCGTGGAAGACGGTGCCTGCTCCTCCCTCTTCCGAGAAGGTCCACCGGTATATGAGTCCGTCCGGCTCGACGGTTACCTGCACGGACGCCATCGCCACCAGGCCGCCCCCGCTTGCCGTGACTGTTGTCGTCCCGCCACCTGCGGCCGTGACGGTGCCGCTTGTCGAGACAGTAGCCACCGTCGAGTCGGCCGATGCCCAGGTAATGGCCGTGCCGCGGATCTCCGCGCCGGCAGCGTCGTGCATGGTCGCTTCCACAGTGGCGGTATCACCGAGTTTCCTGAGCATGACACTTTCCGGTGTCACGGTGATGGTGCTGGGTCGTTGACTCACGGTAATCGTTGCGCTCGCAGTGGCCGAACCCGCGGCGGCCGTGATGGCGGTCGTGCCGTTGCCGACTGCCGTGACCGTTCCCTGGCCCGAGACCGAGGCGACCTGCGCATCCGCTGTGGACCACGCGACGTTTGCGCTGAGCTCGACGCCGTCCTGGTCCTTCACGACGGCTTCGAGCCGGACGGTGTCTCCGAGAGAAGCGAGTGTGACCGCGGAAGAAGAGAGGGCGACAACGGTTGCCACCCGGGCCGGCGCCTCCACGCTGTCGTCCGAACAGCCGGAGCTGAGAACGAGCGCGAGCAGTCCCGCCGTCAGCGCTCCGGTCCGTCGACCCGTCCCGGCTCGAGCGTGTTGTTCCGGCCGAACTCCAGCCCGGGGGCACCGGAAAAGCGGAAATCGGCCGCCGATGGAGGTTCGACAATGTGAAGGGTCAACGGCGGTCGGGGTCGGAACGCTGGCTGTTTCCACGGTGTCCTCCGTCGAGCGGACGTGGCCATTCCCTGTCGGTGGCGCAGAACCGGGGAAGATCACGACATCCTGCCGGATCACGGATTCACGAGGAGCGCCATCGCGCGGAGACCGGAAATCGACCGGCTCATGGCCAACCGCTGGATCATGGTGGGGGAGCCTCCACCGGGACATCGAAGAAGCTCCCCGCTTCCGGCACCGGTCGCCGCGGCTGGCGGAGCCGGATCCGTACGAGGCGATAGTCGGTCAGCGCTCTGCCGCGGGATCCGCAGTTGCTGGCGGGGATCGTCGAGGCGAGGGTCCAGGCTGGGCAGACAGGAACCGGACCGGAGGAACAGTGTACCGGACCCGGGCCGCTTCAGGGCCGTGGCATTTGTCCGGGATGGCCTGCGTTGTGCCCCGAATGCCACTCAATGTGCGAGATTGAATCGCTGGAGTGGGGAAGGCTCCCGGGAACAGTGCGAAGAGAATACTCTGGAGGATACTGCCTCTCCTGTCGGCGAAACAACCGACACAGTCCATTATCAGCGACCTCAATTGCGGGAACCTTTCGTTCGCTATCGTGGCAGGGCGGTATGCTCTCTGCCGGCCGGAGCAGGTACGACGGGCTCGAAATCGCGCGGTTCGCGCATGGACCCCATTGTCCCGGATACTGAGCCATTCGTCCGTGTGATGGTCCTGGCGTGGACCTGCACGGCCTTGACCCGGCGGACACTCGTTCGCTCGATTCACGACCGGCAATACGGACGGCCATGCGCCTGCACGACGCCCATTGCGACGTCATTCGATGCAGTTGATCTGTGTCCAGAAGGTTCCGTACCGTTCTGCACGCGGCTGCGCGCCTGCCCGCCAGTCTCCCGGCCACGCCACAGGATCCCCGGCATGGCGGCCGGCAAGGACGTCGTGATGGCAGCGGGACGGGCTCCGGACTGTCCGATACGATGACCGGCGTACCGGGCGACGTAACGCGTCTCCTGCGCGAGTTCCAGCCAGGCGACGGGGAAGCTGCCTCGCGTCTGATCGCGTTGATCTATCCGGAATTGAAGAGAATCGCCCGGAGCCGACTCCAGCACGAGCGGGAAGATTACGACCTGCAGCCGACGGCTCTCGTGCACGAGGCCTACATACGGTTGGTCGCACACGAGCAACACACCTGGGAAAGCCGCGCACACTTCTTCGCCGCCAGCGCCAACATCATGCGCCGAGTCCTTGTGGACCACGCTCGCTCGCGGAATGCGCAGAAGCGCCGCGGCGAGCGCGCCTCGATTCCACTGGACGAAGCGATCGCCATGACGGGAGAGCAGTCGGCCGACTTGCTGGACCTCGATCGGGCGCTGACGGAACTCGAGCAGCTGTCGCCTCGGCAGGCCCGCGTAGTGGAGCTGCGCTACTTCGCCGGCCTCAGCGTGCCCGAAGCCGCGGGCGCGCTCGGCGTGAACCCCAGGTCCGTGGACCGGGATTGGGCGGCCGCGATCCTTTCGGATAGCGACGTCATAACCGCATCGCATTTGTTGCCCGCACCCGCCCCCGCTCCCGGGTCCGCCTCCGCCTCCACCCCCGCTACCCTCGACCAGCTCGAGCGTGCCGCGATCGAGCGCGTGCTCGCCGAAGTGGGCGGGAACCGTCGGGCCGCCGCAGAGCGGCTCGGCATCGGACTCCGTACGCTCTACGAGAAGCTCAAGAAATACCGCGGCGAGTGAAGGCGTACCAACGTTCTTGCTCACGTCGCCGGTAGGACGAACAGGTATGCGTTTCGCATCTCCACGATTCGCGCTGCCGAGAGGCGCCGGGCCAGCCGGTTCTGCCAACCGGGATCCCGCATCAGCTGCAGCCAGGCCGGGCGGTTGGTCAATTCACCGTTGGGCCAATTCGCAATGAACAGGAACCCGATACGGTGATTTCGCATCAGCGCTTCCAGCTGTTCGACCGTGTTCGGCAGATCGATGGCCGATCGGCCCGTGTACCAGGCCATGTGAACGCCGACGTTGCTGACAGTGAGGGCTTCCGGCGGGACGATGCGCGCGATCTGTTTCCACTCGAGTTCCTGAGGCGGCTGTTGCGTCCACGCCCCCACATTGGTTGGCTCAAGACGGAAGTGGATCTGCATGAACAAGTGAAGGGACATCAGCACCACGATGGCGGGGGCACCGTAGCGCTTCACGGCCGACACGTTCCCGAACTCGTCTCGTAGCCGGAGCAGACCGTGGGCGGCCAGGAGTGTAGTGCATGGAACCAACCAAACCCAGTATCGGCCGATTGTCTCCACCCTGAGCAGCGAGAACACGGTCAGCTGAACGAAAGCACACCCTGTGTACACTTGGACGAAGAGCCTCAAGGCGGGTCGTGAGGGCCTCATAGTAATGCGGTAGTATCCGAATACGGCGAAGGGTATGAGCAGGTTGTACCCGAACTGGCGAACGAGCCACAGCAGTTGGGACAGGAAGTCGCGAACCCATTTCTGCAGCACGGCACCGCCGTGCTGAGCGAATACCTCCCATGCGGAAGGAGTGATGGCGTAGTCGAGCCAGGAGAGATGGTCATCTCGGTAGTTGGCCAGGTTGCCGGAAAAGGTCAGCGACTGGAGCAGCCCGACCCTCGCGTGTTGCCAGTAGTAGAACGGCAGGGAAACGGCACAGAATCCCGCGCAGTACGCGAGACTGCTCCGGACCCGTCCTTCGCCGCTGGACTCCCTCACAATGAGAACGAGCGCTACGGGAACGAAGAGCACGAAATTGAAACGACTCAGGTAAGAGGCTCCCCCCAGAAGTCCGAGCAGGAGGAACGATCGAGCCCTGGCTTTGGACGCGATGGCCCGCGCCAGGAAAACGTGGTGGCCGAGCAGCAACAGACCGAAGAGGAAACAGGCATATCCCCACAGGACGAAGAAGACCCAGAAGACCGGAGTGGCCAGCATAATGCCGGCGGCCAGCGTGCCGCTGGCTCGAGGAGCCGGGAAGAGCGCACGACCGGCAAGATACACCGCCACGACGAAAAGCCCCCCGAGAATGGCGCCCGCCAGCACGAGCACGCCGTCGCTCGGCCCGAACATCCGGAAGAAGACCGCAACCCAGAGCGGAAACAGGGGAAACCGTTGCGCCACAGGCCAGGGCGGGCCGCCCTGCCCCGCGGCATCGAGTTGCGCAAGCTCCGCGGGAAGGATGAAATGGGACGAATAGCTGCCCCTGGACAAACTCCGCGCGATGTCACCGTAGTGAGAAAACTCGTACGTCCAGGCCGTGTGGAAGTACTGATGCCAGGCCCAGACCACCAGCAACTCGGCGATCACGAACAACAGTACCGGGATGACGAACGGCTCTGCCCTCGAGGCATATTCGGATGGAGCTGTGCGCCGCCTGTCCGCCATATGCGTCCGTATTCCGTGATCGTCGTCGCCGCGGCCCCCCTGAGCCGGATTCGGCTCACTCGCGTGGGTCAACTCGCGGGGCGAGCCGCGTGAGCCACCCGGTCAGGATCCTGCGCCTTCATCCGTGTGGACGCAAACAGGAGGAACCATGTCGACCACACCGGAACTCGCGGCGGCACTCGTCGCATTGCAGAAAAGCGCTGCGCGACCGGCCCCAGCCGATCAGCCGGAGCCGGCCGCCGCTGGACCCGGATCCCGAGGCCCGACAGCCCCCGCCGCCGCTCCCTCTCCCGGAAACGCGAACGCCCCCGCCTCCGCTCCCGCGTCAGAAGTCCGTCGAGAGCCGGACCATGATGTTGCGGCCGGGGTCGTACGCGAACTCCTTGTAGCGGCTCAGGAAGTTCGTGTACGTCTCGTCCGCGAGGTTGCGGACCATCAGGTCGAGGCGGAACGTGCGCGTGCCGAACGTGTGGCGCCCGCCGACCTCGAGGTTGAGCAGGGTGTAGCCATCGGTCGGCACCTCGTCCGGCGCCCAGCGCGTCTTGTCCGCCACGATCTCGACCTCGAGGCCGGCGTACGTCTGGTCGAACCCGCCCAGCCGCGCCTTGTGCAGCTCGGCCTCGACCGAGCCGGATCGGGCCGGGATCAGCGGCAGCGGCTGATCGGTCTCATTGTTGGTCGCCTTGACCACGTCGTAGCGGCCGCGCAGCGAGATCGCATCCGTGGGCCGCACCTCGACCGACGCCTCGCCACCGATCAGCGTCGCGTCGGCCTGGCCGTACCGGTACACGCGCAGCCCATCCTGGAACTGCGCCGTCGGCGTCACGAAAATGTACTTGTCGATCCGGTTCCGGTACGCGGCGACCTCGCCCCGCAGGTGCGGCAGGTCCACGCGCACGGAGCCGTCCACGTTCACGCTGCTCTCCTCGACCAGGTCCGGATCGCCGATCTCGTAGCGCGCCTCGCCCAGGCGCGGCCCGTTCGTGAACAGCTCGAACAGGTCTCGGCGCCCGCCACGCCCGGCCGACGTTCGCCGTCAGCGACAGCCCCTTCACGGCGCGCAGCACCGCGCCGAAGTCGCCGACCACGACGTTCCAGGCGAGGGACTGCGCATCGAGCTGCGAGGTCGGTGTTGGCCTGCGCGTCCAGCGCGCGGTGCTCGCCGCGTGCGCCGCCCAGCAGGGAGAGCCGGCCCATGTCGTACTGTTCGAACACGAAGCCCGCGAACGTCGTGATGTTCGCATCCGGCACCAGTGGCACCAGCCCGCGCGTGTCGTTGTTCTGCCGGAAGACCGACCCGCCGATCGTACCGTTCAGCCGGTCACCCGCGTTGTGCAGCATCACGTCCGCCGTGAACGTGTTCAGCACCAGGTTGAACACTTCGGTCTCGATCATCTGGCCGGGTTGCGACAGGTCGTCCGACAGCTCCGCGATGAAGTGCCGCTGCCACTGCCCCTTCGTCTCCAACCGGAACGGGCCGAACAGGTAGTTGCCATCGAACTGCACCCGGTCATCCGACAGCTTCCGCTCCGGTCCGCCGTCCTCTTCCTCCATCTGCGTCCCCGGGACCGGCCCGTTCGCCTCCAGCAGCTTGAACTCGCCGCCATAGCGCGAGTAGCGCAGCACTGAGGTGCCCGTCGCCGAGTGCAGGCCCAACTCGAGCTCGCCGTTCAAGGCGCCGAACCCCGTGTTGTCCAGCTTGCCCGCCGGCGTGTGCAGGTCCTCGGCGAAACGGCCGATCGCGAAGCCGCGCCAGCCGATCCGGCCCGACGCGCCCTCGTACCGCAGCGCCGACCCGAGCTCCATGTTGTTCGACCCGAACAGCACCTCCGCCTGGCCGCGCCGGTACGAGCCACCCACGGTCGCGTCCGGCAGCGGCGCCGGCACCGCGTTGATCACGCCGCCGATCGCGTCCGAGCCGTACAGCACGCTGGCCGGACCCCGGATCACTTCGATCCGCTGTTGCAGCCGCGAGTCGATCGACGGCCCGTCCTCATCGCTCCACGAGTAGTCCTCCAACCGATGCCCGTTCTCCAGCACCAGCACCCGCGGCCCCGACAGCCCGCGCACCACCGGCTTCCCGATCTGTTCGCCCGTCGAGACGACGTGTACCCCCGCGAGCGCCGAGACCGCGCGAGCCAGCGAAACATCGTGTTCCCGTCGCAGCGTCTCCTGCCCCATGATCGTCACCGGCAACGGCGACTCCGGACTCGCCATCGGCGACCGCGTCGCCGTCACGTTCACCGGCTCCAGAGAGAACACGCTCTCCTCCAGAGCGACCGTGACCGATGGCGATGGCGTCGTCACCGCTCCCGCGTCAGAAGTCGGTCGAGAGCCGCACCATGATGTTGCGGCCGGGGTCGTACGCGAATTCCTTGTAGCGGCTCAGGAAGTTCGTGTACGTCTCGTCCGCGAGGTTGCGGACCAGCAGGTCGAGACGGAACGTGCGCGTGCCGAACGTGTGGCGGCCGCCCACCTCGAGGTTGAGCAGGGTGTAGCCATCGGTCGGCACCTCGTCCGGCGCCCACCGTGTCTTGTTCGCCACGATCTCGACCTCGAGACCGGCGTACGTCTGGTCGAATCCGCCCAGCCGCGCCTTGTGCACCTCGGCCTCGAGCGAGCCCGACCGCGCGGGGATCAGCGGCAGCGGCTGATCGGTCTCGTCGTTGGTCGCCTTGACCACGTCGTAGCGGCCGCGCAGCGAGATCACATCCGTGGGCAGCACCTCGACCGACGCCTCGCCGCCGACCAGCGTCGCGTCCGCCTGGCCGTACCGGTAGACGCGGAGCCCGTTCTGGAACTGCGTCGTCGGCGTCACGAAGATGTACTTGCCGATCCGGTTCCGGTACGCCGCCACCTCGCCTCGCAGGTGCGGCAGGTTCACGCGCACGGAGCCGTCCACGTTCACGCTCGTCTCCTCGACCAGGTTCGGGTCGCCGATCTCGTAGCGCGCCTCGCCCAGGCGCGGCCCGTTCGTGAACAGCTCGAACAGGTTCGGCGCCCGCCACGCCCGGCCGACGTTGGCCGTCAGCGACAGCCCCTTCACGGCGCGCAGCACCGCGCCGAAGTCGCCGACCACGACGTTCCAGGCGAGGGACTGCGCATCGAGCTGCAGGTCGGTGTTGGCCTGCGCGTCCAGCGCGCGGTGCTCGCCGCGTGCGCCGCCCAGCAGGGAGAGCCGGCCCATGTCGTACTGTTCGAACACGAAGCCCGCGAACGTCGTGATGTCCGCATCCGGCACCAGTGGCACCAGCCCGCGCGTGTCGTTGTTCTGGCGGAAGACCGACCCGCCGATCGTGCCGTTCAGCCGGTCGCCCGCGTTGTGCAGCATCACGTCGGCCGTCAATGTGTTGAGCACCAGGTTGAACACCTCGGTCTCGATCATCTGGCCGGGTTGCGACAGGTCGTCCGACAGCTCCGCGATGAAGTGCCGCTGCCACTGCCCCTTCGTCTCCAGCCGGAACGGACCGATCAGGTAGTTGCCGTCGAACTGCACCCGGTCGTCCGACAGCTTCCGCTCCGGGCCGCCCTCCTCCTGCTGCGTGCCCGGCACCGGCCCGTTCGCCTCCAGCAGCTTGAACTCGCCGCCGTAGCGCGAGTAGCGCAGCACTGACGTTCCCGTCGCCGAGTGCAGCCCCAACTCGAACTCGCCGTTCAGCGCGCCGAACCCCGTGTTGTCCAGCTTGCCCGCCGGCGTGTGCAGGTCCTCCGCGAAGCGGCCGATCGCGAAGCCGCGCCAGCCGATCCGACCCGACGCGCCCTCGTACCGCAGCGCCGAGCCCAGCTCCATGTTGTTCGACCCGAACAGCACCTCCGCCTGGCCGCGCCGGTACGAGCCGCCCACCGTCGCGTCCGGCAGCGGCGCCGGCACCGCGTTGATCACGCCGCCGATCGCATCCGAGCCGTACAGCACGCTCGCCGGGCCCCGGATCACCTCGATCCGCTGCTGCAGCCGCGAGTCGATCGACGGGCCGTCCTCGTCGCTCCACGAATAGTCCTCCAGCCGATGCCCGTTCTCCAGCACCAGCACCCGCGGCCCCGAGAGCCCGCGCACCACCGGCTTCCCGATCTGTTCACCCGTCGAGACGACATGAACGCCCGCAAGCGACGACACCGCACGCGCCAGCGACACGTCGTGCTCCCGCCGCAGCGTCTCCTGCCCCATGATCGTTACCGGCAACGGCGACTCCGGACTCGCCATCGGCGAGCGCGTCGCAGTCACGTTCACCGGCTCCAGCGCGTACACACTCTCCTCCAGCGACACCGTCACCGACGACGATGGCGTCGTCACCGTTCGCGTCACCGACGCGTACCCGTCCCGCTCGATCAGCAGCGTGTACCGGCCCGCCGGCAACGCCAGCGCCCAGCTCCCGTCCTCGCCCGTCCGCACGCCGGAGCCCAGCTCGACGACCGTCACGTGCGCGCCGGCGAGCCCGACGCCGCCCGCGCCCGTGACCCGGCCGCGCAGCGTGTCGGCGGCCGTCACGGCCAGCGCGGGTTGAGGAACCGCGCCGCCGACCGATGGCGCGGCCGACAGCACGCTCAACAGAAGAGGTACCAGCATGGCAATAACTCCGGGGGTTCTGACCTTCGCGGTTTCGAGCCCCACAAGATGCCGGCTCCCGCCCGATCACGCGAGGGGGTCGGCACTCGCAAGCCGGACCCGGTTGTGCTATATCAAAGCGTGCTCAACACCAAGGATTCGAGCCAACCCCCCTCACGGACGGTGCGGCCGGCGCACCCGGCGCCCGACGAACGTACCGCGTCCGCCCCGCGCTCCCGCCCCGCCCGCCCAACCGTGAGTCTGATCGCAGTTTCTTCCAGGAGTCTGCTCATGACGGTTCGACGATTTCAACGGTTCCTGCTGGTCGCCGGTCTGGCCGGCGCGGCATGTGGCACGTCTGCGGCGCGGCTGTCGGCGCAGATGAGGTCGGCGTCGATCCCGGATCGCGCGATCCGGCACGACATCCCGATGACGAACATGATCCGGCGCGCGATGGCGGCCGGGACGCGGGACTCGACGGGCCGTCCGGGACCGAACTACTGGCAGATGTGGATGGATTACGACATCGACGCGAGCATCGACCCGGGTACGTCGGTGGTGACGGGCCGGGAGAAGGTCGTGATCAACAACCGGAGTCCGGGCCCGCTGACGTACATCACGTTGCGTCTGGACCAGAACATCTATGCGCCGAACGTGCCGCGTGCGGAGGCGATGCCGGACATCACGGAAGGCATGAAGATCACGCGGATGGCGTTCAACGGCGAGAACGTGAACCTGGCGCCGCAGGCGACGCGATTCGGCGGACGTGGAGGTCGTGGCGGCGGCGCCGCCGCGCCGACGGAGCTGGCGGCGTTCAATCTCGATCAGACGGTAGCGCGCGTGATGCTGCCGGCGCCGATCGCGTCGGGCGCGAGCGGGACGCTCGAGGTGGACTGGAACTTCGAGGAACCTCGCGTGGACGGCCAGCGCGGTCTCCGGATGGGCGCTTGGGGGGACACGCTGTACCAGGTGGCGCAGTGGTATCCGCGGGTCGCGATGTACGACGACCTCCGGGGCTGGGACACGGAGCCGTATCTGGGGCCGTCGGAGTTCTACAACAACTTCGGCCACTTCGATGTCCGGATCACGGCGCCCGCCGGCTGGATCGTCGGTGCGACGGGCGTGCTGCAGAACCCCGATCAGGTGCTCACACCCGCGGTCCGCGAGCGGCTCTCGCACGTGCTGGAGTCGGATGAGACGCGCCCGATCGTGACGGAGGCCCAGCGCGGCGCGGGTTCCGCGACCGCCGCCGGAGGCCGCTTGACCTGGCATTTCGTCGCCGACACGGTCGGCGACTTCGCGTGGGCGACATCGAGCAAGTACATCTGGGACGCGACGCGCGCGACGATCCCCGGCAAGGGCCCGATCCCGATCAACATCCTCTACCTGCCGGGTCATGAGCAGCAGTACGCCGATGCAGGCCCCACCTCGCGCCACGCCCTCGAGTTCTATTCGAAGCTGTGGATGCCGTACGCCTTCCCGCTGCTCACCCTGGCCGACGGTCCGGACACCGGGATGGAGTACCCGATGTTCATCATGTCGGCCACCGGCGCAGCGGACCACGAGGCCGGCCACGAGTGGTGGCCCATGATGGTCGGCACCAACGAGACCTGGTACGGCTTCATGGACGAGGGCTTCAACCAGTACATGAACATCCTTTCCCGCCAGGACCGGAACGGGCAGCCGTTCAACCTCAACGGCCAGGGCCAGCGCTACGGCGGGACCAGCGGCAACGAGGCCGAGGCCCCGCTCATGTGGGACGCCAACTACGGCGGCCCGATGTACTCCTTCCAGGCCTACTCCAAGGCGCCCATGATGCTGTCCATGCTCGGCGGCGTTGTGGGCGACAGCGCAATGCTCCGCGCCATGAGCGACTACGCCAAGGCCTGGCGCTTCAAGCACCCGTCACCGTGGGACTACGCGTTCTTCATGAGCAACGCGCTGCACCGCGATCTCGGCTGGTTCTGGTACTACTGGCTGTTTACGACGGACGCCGTGGACGGTTCGATCCAGAACGTGACCAACGCGGGCACCGCCGCCACCGTCACCGTCCGCGAGGATGGCCAGATGCCTTCGCCCGTCGTGCTCGGCGTTCGCCTCGCCGCCAACGGCCCGCCCATCCGGCCGATGCAGAACGCGACGATGGTGGATGACACGTCGTACGTGGTGACGTGGCCCGTGGACGTGTGGTGGAACGGCAGCAAGACGTTCGACGCGAAGCTCGACTTCGGCCGCAGCATCCAGTCGATCACCTTCGATCCCTGGTGCCGCTTCCCCGACAACAACCCGCGCGACAACGTCTGGCCGGAGAGCGCCATTCCCGCAGCCCCGCCCCAGCAGGCCGGCCGCGGCGGCGGCGGCTTCGGCCGCGGTGGCTTCAACAACGGCATCTGCTGGCAGTAATGACCCGCCGTTCCGGAGGGCCGGCGCCGCACCCGCGCCGCCGGCCCTCCCCCCAGCTGTCCCGACCCGCCCTGCAACGTCAGAGACGTCTGTCACACTTCCTCGAGCAACGTCCGCGCGATCCCGGACGCCGGATCCCCGGCAGAACCGCCCGCAACACCATACTCGGTTCCATCATTCGCGCGAGTGTGATGTTCCGGTCGAATATCGACCAGTTCCGGGGACTCGTCGCTCGGACCGCGGCGAGTGTGGCGTTATGGTCGCGCCCACCGCGGCCCGCCACACCCGCGACCCGCTGTCCGGATGTTCACTCGATCTTCATGGTCTCGACCGGGCTGATCGCGGCGGTCCGGCGTGCCGGCATCCAGCTCGCGAGCCAGGCCGCCGCCGCGAGCAACGCGATCACGGCGGCGAGCGTCACCGGATCCGTCGGCCGCACCTCGTACAGCAGGCTCTGCAGCAGCCGGGTCAGCGCCAGCGCGAGGGCGAGCCCCGCGGCCGCGCCGATGGTTGCCGCACGCAGGTAGCCGCGCTGCACGAGCCGGCGGACGGAGCCCGCGTCGGCGCCCAGCGCCATGCGGATCCCGATCTCGCGGGTCCGTCTCGCGACCGCGTACGCGACGACGCCCCAGATGCCGACGCACGCCAGCGCAAGCGCGCTCGCCGCGAACAGGGCGAGGATCAGCATCGTGAAGCGGCGTGGCACGAGCGAGTCGGCGATGCGCGACTCGATCGTCCGGAAGGTGACGGGCACGTCGGAATCGACGCGGCGGACGACCTCGCGGATGGCGGAGCCGAGGCTCGCGGCATCGCCGCGGCCGGGACGGGCCGTGATCGTCATGCTCCAGGTCCGGAACGGCCGCTGCGTGTACGGGAAGTATGCGACCGGCACCGGCGCCGCCGTCAGGTCCGTCTGCCGGATGTCACCGACGACGCCGATCACGGTCGCCCACTTGTCCTGGTCCCAGTAATTGTCCATCCCGCCGCCCGTCATCTGCTTGCCGATCGCGTCCTCGCCCGGCCATGCCTCCCGCGCGAACGCCTCGCTCACGACGACGACGTGGTCGGTGCTCGCGGCGTCGCGCGCGTCGAACAGCCGGCCGCTGACCAGTGGAATGCCGATGGTCTCGAAGTAGCCGGCATCCGCGAGCTGGTAGTCGGCCGTGATGTTGCTGCGTGCGCCGTCACGGATCGACAGGCCGCCATTCGACACGCCGGTCATCGGCGCGGCCGACACGAGGCCGACGCTCGCGAGGTCGGGGACCGTCTCCATCTCACGGAGCAGGTTGTCGAGGTAGACGAGCCGCGCCGCGCCGTCCGGGTAGCGCGTCGCCGGTGGGTTCACGGTCGCGGTGAGCACGTCGGTCGTGCGGAACCCGGGCTGCACGCCGAGCACGCTCTGGAAGCTGCGGAGCAGCAGGCCGGACCCGGTGAGCAACGTGAGTGCGAGCGCGACCTCGATGGCGATGAGCGCGTTCCAGACGCGGTGCCGGCCGCGCGAGACGCCGCCGCGCCCGCCGCTCCGGAGCACTTCGCTCGCGTCGGCGTCGCTCAAGCGGAGCGCGGGGAGCAGGCCGAACAGCAGCGCGGTCAGCAGCGCGAGCCCGAGCGCGACGGTGAGGACCACGCCATCAAGCCGGACCTCGTCGAGCCGCGGGATGCCGGCGGGCGCGAGCGCGGGCAGCGCGCGAATCGCCAGGGCCGCGAAGCCGACGCCCAGCACCGCTCCACCCAGCGAGAGCACGACGCTCTCGGTAAGGACGTGGCGCACGAGCTGGACGTGGCCGGCCCCGATCGAGCGGCGCAGCGAGTACTCGCGCGCCCGGGCGGCGCCGCGCGCCAGCATCGCGCTCGCCAGGTTGGTGCACGCGACGAGCAACACGAGGACGGACGCGCCCAGCAGGATGAGCAGCGGCTGCCTCGTGTCGCCCACCAGGTACTGGAGCAGCGGTTCGGCGTGCGCGCCTTGCGGATAGAAATCCTCGAACCAGTCCTCGTCGGCCACGCCCGGGTCCTCGCGCAGGAACGTGGCGGTGATCGCCGCCAGGTCCGACTCGGCGCGCTGCACGTCCACGCCCGCCGCCAGCCGGCCAACCGCGCGGTAGTTGTGTGCGCTGCGCGACTCGGACTGCGGCGTCAGCTCCGCCGGCGCCCAGATGTCCACGCCGGCCGGGAACGCGAACCCGGGCGGCATCACGCCGACGACCCGGGCCAGCGCGCCGCCCACGTCGATCTGACGCTCCCCGAGCGCCGGATCCGAGCCGAGGTACGTGCGCCAGAACCCGTCGCTCACCACCACCGCCGGCGGCGCCCCGAGCCGGTGCTCCTCCGGCAGCATGACCCGCCCGCGCGCGGGAGTGACGCCGAGCGCCGCAAAGAACCCGTCGCTGACGACGCTCACGCCCACGCGGACCGGCCGGCCCAGCCCCAGGATCGTGGTCTGGTTCGACCGGCTGTACGCCGCGATCGACTCGAACGACCGCTGCCGCTCCCGCCAGTCCACGAAGTTGCGCCACGCCGACCCCATCAGCCCGCCCGTCCCGCTTTCCTCGAGCAGGGCGACGAGCCGGTCAGGCTGCGGGTATGGCAGCGGCGCCAGCAGCACGCCGCGCACGACGCTGAACACGGCCACCGTCGCGCCGATCCCGATCACCAGCGTGAGCAGTCCCGCGATCGTGTAGCCCGGGTTCCGTCGCAGCGAGCGGATGGCGTAGCGGATGTCGTGCAGCAATACGCTCATGGGCTTCTCCTTGGCGGCGGGGGACACGGGGTTGGACAGCCGCACCGCTCTTCACCGTTGGAACCGGCGCGCCACGCTTGCCCGCGCTCGCCGGCGGGCCTACCCTCACCGCGGCGGCGTCGCCCTGATCGACGGCCGCTTCACGATCCGCCTTCGAGGACCTGCAACGATGAACGCGCACCGGGCTTCGCTCCCGTCGGCCGCGGCCGCCTGCCTTCTCCTGTCATCCGTCGGCTCCGTCTTCGCGCAGCTGCCGACGAGCGCCACCGTCCCGAACCCGGCCTTTGCCGAAGTGCGTGCGACGATCCTCGAGGCCGTGGCCGGCGGCGGGATCCCGTCCATGTCCGTCGCCGTCGCGAAGGACGGGCGAGTCATCTGGGAGGAGTCCTTCGGCTGGGCCGATCGCGAACGGATGATCCCGGCGACGCCCAACACGATGTATTCCATGGCGTCCATCTCGAAGCCGCTCACCACGACCGGGCTCATGATCCTGGTCGAGCGCGGAGACATCGACCTGGACGCGCCCGTGGACCGCTACATCGCGCCCGCGAAGCTGACGGCATTCGAGGGCGACGCCTCCGCGGCTACGGTCCGGCACATCCTCAACCACACGTCGGGACTGCCGGTCCACTACTCGGTCTTCTACCGGGACGAACCCGAGCGCCAGCCGCCGCCCGCCTCGGAGTCCATCCGCCGCTACGGCATCCTGGTCCATCCGCCGGGCGCCGTCTACCAGTACTCGAACTTCGCCTTCGGCCTCGCCAGCCACATCATCGAGAAGGTCTCGGGCAGGCCCTATGCGGAGTTCATGAAGAACGAGGTCTTCCTGCCGCTCGGCATGACGCACAGCAGCATCGACCCGGGCCCGGGGCTCGAGGACGTTGCTGCGATCCGCTACGGCGGCGACGGCGAGCCCGTGCCGTTCTACGTCTCCGACCATCCCGGCGCGTCGCAGGCGTACGTCAGCGCCCACGACCTGATCCGCTTCGGCCTCTTCCACCTCGGGCACACGCAGCCGGAGCAGACGCAGATCCTCTCGCCAGCATCGATCGACCTGATGAAGCGGGACAGCGATCCGAATCCCGACAACAACCGGTACGGGCTCGGATGGTTCCTGAACCCCGACGAACGCGGGTACGGCGTGGTCTGGCACACCGGCAGCATGCGGGGCACGAACACGATGCTGAAGTTCGTGCCGTCCGAGGACATCGCCCTTGTCGTCCTCATCAATGCGAGTTCCGACCTGCGCGTGAAGATCGCCAACGACATCATCGGGACGCTGCTCCCCGACTACGGCGAAAAGTGGAAAGAAGTGCGGGACCGGACCGAGGAGCGGGCCGGAGCGTTCGCGCCTCCGCCCGAGCTGCTGGGCGAGTGGACCGGCGAGCTGACGACGTACGACGAGACCGTGCCCGTGCGACTCGTGATCCAGCCGGACAGCGACGTGCACGTGCGCATCGGACGGCAGATGGAAACGCTGCTGAACCGGGTCCGCTTCGCCGACGGCTTCCTCACCGGCACGAGCTACGGCACCATCCCGTCGAGCGACGCGCGGGCGCACCCGCACGACATCAGCTACCGCCTGCTCCTGGACGGCGATGTCCTCAGCGGCTACGTCACCACCGAGTTCACGACCGATCGGTCCTACGGCAACTTCTCGTCCTACATCCGGCTGCAGAAGGCGGCGACGAGCCCGGGCGGCTGAGAACCTGCCTTGCCCACCGTGAGACCACCCCCCATCCTCCTCCGATGCCAAACGAACACCTCGCGAAACCCGCGCCGACAGACCTGAATCCCCGCCGGGACGCGGCCCTCGACTTCGCCGACCGTGACTATGGCGAGCTCTCCGCAGCCGACTACGAGCAACTCGGCTTCATGGCCGGTCTCGAGGTGCACCAGCAGCTCGACACGCGCTCGAAGCTCTTCTGCCGCTGTCCGGCCGGCCGCCGCGTCGCCGCGTGCGATGCCGAAGTGCTGCGTCACATGCGGCCGACGCTGAGCGAGCTGGGCGAGTACGACGGCACCGCGCTGATGGAGTTCAAGACCCGCAAGGAGATCGTGTACGAGCTGAACCGGAGCACGGTCTGCACGTACGAGATCGACGACACGCCGCCGTTCGAGATCGATCCCGAGGCCGTCGCCATCGCGGTCGAGATGGCGCTCCGCTTCGATCTGAACCTGGTCTCCGAGCTGCACGTCATGCGCAAGCAGTATCTCGACGGCTCGATTCCGACCGGGTTCCAGCGCACCGCCATGGTCGGCCTGACGGGGACGATCCCGTTCCGCGTGCCCGAGCTGGGCGTGGACCGCGAGCTCCGCATCCGGCAGCTCTCGCTGGAAGAGGACTCCTGCCGCGAGATCTCCGACATCGGCCATCGCATCACGTTTCGCACGGACCGGCTGGGGACGCCGCTGACCGAGGCCGTGACGGAGCCCGACCTGCTGACACCGCTCGAGCTGCAGGCGGCCGGCCGGCTGCTCGCGCGGATCGCGCGCTCGACGGGGAAGGTCCGACGTGGTGCGGGTGCCGCACGCCAGGACGTGAACGTGTCCGTCGCGGGCGGCCGTCGCGTCGAGATCAAGGGCGTGTACCACCACCGCGGCCTGCCCCGCCTCGTGCACGTCGAGGCGTTCCGCCAGCTGAACCTGCTTCGCGTCCGTGCCGAGCTCGACCGGCGCGGCGTGGTCCTGTCGATGCTCGACGCGCCCGAGAAGGGCAGGCTCTGGGAGGTCTCCTCGCTCGCGACCGATGCCGGGCCCGCGCTCCGTGACTGCGACTTCGCGCCGATCCGCGACGCGCTGACGCGCGGCGAGACCGTGTGCGCCGTGCGCCTGCCCGGCTTCGCCGATCTGCTCTCGAGGAAGACGCAGCCGGGCGTCACGCTTCGCGCGCGAGTTCGCCGACCGCGTCCGCGTCATCGCCTGTCCCGAGCACCGGCCCTTCATGATCCACTCCGACATCCGCGACTACGGGCTCGATGCCCAGCACTGGCGCGCGATCCGGAAGCAGGTCGGCGCGGATAAGGCCGATGCCGTCATTGTCGTCTGGGGACTCGACGCCGACATGGCGACCGCCGCGCGCGAAATCCTCATCCGCGCACGCGACGCGCTCGCCGGTGTGCCCGCCGAGACGCGGCAGGCGTTCCGCGACGGCACGAACGGCTTCGAGCGCATCCTGCCCGGCGCCGACCGCATGTACCCGGACACCGACACCCCGCCGCTGCCGATTCCCGACTCGCTCGTCGAGAGCGTCCGGTTGAACGCGCGCGAGACGACGTGGGACCGAGAGCAACGCTACGAGGCTCTCGGTCTGCCGTTCGACAGCCGCGCGCCGGCTCGCCGCTTCCGCATGGGCCGACCTGTTCGATGCGCTCGCGCCGCGAGAGGGGCCGGTCGCGCGCCGGGTCGCGGGCGCTCTCGGGCGCAGGCTGCCATGGCACCTGCGAAACCGGAGCATCGATGCGGTCCCCGAAGCGGAACGACTGCTGCCACTCGTGCGTGCGCTCGAGACCGGCGAGATCCGCCTCGAAGCGACGGATCGTGCGCTCGACGCGCTGCTATTGCGTGGTACCGATTCGGCGGACGTGGTGCTCGAGCGGTTCCGGCGACGCGAAGGCGACGACGTCGAGTTGAGCTCGCTGGCTGCCACAGTCGTCCGTGACGCCGCCGCGCTCGACGGCCGCTCGCCGGAGACGCGGCAGCGCTGGGCGATGGGCCAACTCATGCGCGTGTTCCTCGGGAGACTCGACCCGAGGGCCGTCCGCGAACGGATCGAACGCGAGCTGTCGTTGGCGGTGGCCGGGAGGGTCGCATGAGCGCGGAATCGAACGACCGCTTCAAGGGCTATCGCGGCCCCTGCCTCGAGCTGTTGAAGCGGGAAGGCGTGACCGTGTGGAGCGAGGTCGTCGCGCGCACATCGCGAGGCGTGTTCGCGGGGTTGATCCTGCCGCGCTCCGAGACCAGCGACGCGAATCACGTCGTGCTCAAGCTGGACAGCGGATACAACGTCGGGCTCCGCTGGGATATCATCGAGACGCTCGCGCAGACCGGCTATCGCGAAGCGCACTACAAGATCCCCGAGCAGGAGTTCCCGACCAACCCGGACCTGCCGCGCGTCAAGCTGCTTGGTACCGGCGGCACGATCGCTTCCCGGCTCGACTACCGGACGGGCGCGGTCATCCCCGCGTTCAGCCCGGGCGAGCTCTACGGCTCCGTGCCCGAGCTGGCCGACATCTGCAACCTCGACACCGAGAAGCTGTTCGGCGTGTTCTCCGAGAACATGGGTCCCGAGCAGTACCTGATCCTCGCGGAGAAGACGGCCGAGGCGATCCGCGAGGGATACGACGGCGTCGTGATCGGCCACGGTACCGACACCATGCACCACACGGCGGCCGCGCTCAGCTTCATGGTGCAGAACCCGCCCGTCCCGATCGTGATGGTGGGCAGCCAACGGTCGTCGGACCGGCCTTCGTCCGACGCCGCGCAGAACCTGATCAACGCGACCTGGACCGCGGCGCACGGACCCATCGCCGAGGTCATGGTCTGCATGTTCGGCCCGACCTCCGACCGCTACAACCTGCTGCACCGCGGCACGCGTGTCCGCAAGATGCACAGCTCGTATCGCAGCACCTTCCGCACGCTCGGCGACATCCCGCTGGCCACGGTGGAGAAGGGCACGCTCACGCCCCTCAAGGATGACTGCGCACCCCGGCGCCACGACCGCGATGTCACGCTCCACGCCGCGTTCGAGGAGCGCGTCACTCTGACCTGGTACTATCCCGGCATGAACGCCGACGTCATCGATGCCCTCATCGACTGCGGGTACAAGGGAATCGTGCTCGCCGGCACCGGACTCGGCCACGTCAACCGCAAGACGTACCCCGCGCTCGAGCACGCGCGCCGCGCCGGCGTCCAGGTCTACATGACGCTGCAGACCCTCTGGGGCTTCGTGCAGATGCACGTGTACGAGACCGGCAGGGAGATCCTCGAGCTGGGCGTAGTGCCGCTCGCCAACATGCTGCCCGAGGTCGCCTACATAAAGCTCGGCTGGGCGCTCGGCATGCATCCCGACGACCCCGCGGCCGCGCGCGAGCTCATGACGACGACCGTCGCCGGCGAGATGACGGAGCGCGAGCCGCACGACGGCTACCTCGTGCTGCAGGGCGGCGTGCCCGAAGTCCAGGAATTCCTGGAAAAGGTCTGGCGCTGATCCGGTCTGTCAGGCCGCCGGGAGCACGCGGCTCCCGTTCACGACGTGCAACGGCGGACGCGCGTCAGGAGATCCGCACGACGAAAGGCAGGTCACCCATGTCGTACGTGCCGGCCGGCGTCTGCACTTGCACGTCCACCCAGTACATTGGGGTATGGGCCGGGGTTGTTCATGTACGCCTGGCCGCCCGCGTAGCTGTCCCCGCTCGGGCCGGCAATGATGCTGCAGGTCATTTCCTGGCCGGTTACCGGGAACGACGAGAGCACGATGGCGTACGTCGAGCCGCTCGTAACGGGGACGCCGGTGGCGCCCATCTGGAACGTGAGGAACGCGCCGCGCGCGATCGTCGTCGCGGGGTCGGTGGTGATATGGAGGAGCAACGTACCGTCCGGGCCTCCTTCGCGAATCTGCATCTCGACCTGCACGCCGGATGCGCACGCGATCGGCATGTACAGGAAGGTGAAGACCCCGTCACGCGGTGCCGTAAAGGTCTGGACCAGGTTCTGCTGGTAGGGATTGTACATCGCCCGGTCCGGGTCCAGCGGGTATAGCGCGAGCGGCATGATGTGTTTGTTGAGCTTGCGCTGCGACAGCTGGGCCGGGCCGTGGCCGGCCCGCCCGAAGGCCGGCTCGAGATCGCGGGCGGGTGCCGTGGGCTGCGGCTGGTCACACGCGATGAAGAACAGGGTACATGCGGTCGCGGCGATGATCTTGTTGCGGATCATGGTGGACCTCCTGCGGAGAGTGGATGGGATCCGGCCTCCGGCCCTGCTGCTGCCCACGCCGTGGCGGACGCGGAACACGGGTGCCGGATGAGGCAGACCGCTGGTGGAACGGAATCGAGCAGGAAGCAGGGGGGTTGGACTCTTCGACTATAGAAGGGCCAGGGCGCTCGGGTCAAGGGAATTTGTCCTGCCCCGTCGCCCGGGTTGATGCGGGGACGCACCAGGCGACGCCTGCGTGCCAGCCGGCCGCGGCCCGAGGTCGCCGGCGAGATGACCGAGCGCGAGCCGCATGACGGTTACCTCGTGCTGCAGGGTGGCGTGCCCGAGGTGCAGGAGTTCCTCGAGAACGTCTGGCGCTGAGCATACCGGAGTGCCCGGGAATCCGGACGGCGGATTCGAATGACGCGGTTCTGAGATGGGCGCCGGCCGGCCGCTCCGCTCGGGTCAGGCGGCCAGCTGTGCGAGGCGGTCATTCACGACGCGGAACCGCTGCCGCATGTCCTCGCCGACACCGTCGAGGCGCCCGCTGAGTGCGAGCGTACCGGCCTCCAGAGCCTCGACGCGCGTGTTCAACTCCTCGACCTGGCCCGCGACAGCGCCCACGCGCGCCTCGAGGAGGTCGATCCGCTCCGCAAGGATCGCCAACTGATCGCGCACCTCGCGGACCTCCGCCACCACCCGGTTCTCGAAATGCTCGATCCGCAGCACCAGCGTCGCGAATCGCTCGTCCATCGTGGTGAACCGATCGTCGATGGCCGCGAATCGATCGTCGATGGCCGCGAACCGATCGTCGATGGCCGCGAATCGATCGTCGATGGCCGCGAATCGATCGTCGATGGCCGCGAATCGATCGTCGATGGCCGCGAACCCGGCCTCGACCCTGGCCTCGAACTTGTCCAGTCGCGATCCGAGCACCGCCAGTTGCTGGTGGGTTCGCATTCCCGTGGCCTCGAGGTGCCCGACGATCTTCTCGAGCATGCGGTCGAGGTCCGCATTGGTCACGTATTCCATATTGGAACGATACCCGCGTACCCGGGGCGTCGCCATGGCGGTTTGGGTCAGGCGAAGGGCGGGTCGAGCGCGACCCTCGCAGTAGTATCCGCGAGGATCCCTCCAGGGAGGCGGGTGGCAATTTGACGCCTGGCGCCGCCGGCCAATCCGGGACGGGACAGGAGAATCCGGCGGCCGGCGATCGTTGGTGGCGACTATCGCGTTGGGGATGGGGATCGACAGTTGGCTGCCCGGGTACCGATCAGGCCTTCTTTTTCCGGTACTTCACGCCCCGCAATCCCTCGAAATCCCCGTCCTGCGTCCAGAGTGTGGCACGATGAAGTCGCGCCGCTGCCAGCACGACGCTGTCCGCCAACGGCAACCGATGTTCGACGCCGATCTCGACCGCCAGCAGCGCAAGCCGTTCATCGAGATCCTGGACCTCGGCGGCCTTCATCGCCGCGATCGCCTTGAGGGCCGCATCCCGTCCCTTGTGGCGACGGATATGCCGGTACACTTCCAGGAGAACGATCGCCGGCAGGACCAGCTCTTCGCCCGACAGGATCGCCCGCTCGAAATACCGCGCGTTCGAGCCACCCGTGAAGTACTCGATCCACGCCGAGGAGTCCACGACGTTCACAGCCGATCCGCCTCCCGCTCGAATTCGGGAACCTCTCCGGACAGGAACCCCTTCAGTTCCTCCAGCGGCACGACCGGTACCAGCTCGATCCGATCGCCGACCGCAAAGGCATGCACCTTCTGGCCCGGACGGATTCCGACCTTGTCGCGGACATCTCTCGGGATTACGACCTGCCATTTCGACGAGACGGTCACGACGGACATTTACGATTCCTTGATCGATAGGTATATCGTATTGCGAATGGAACAACGATAGCCATGACGGGTTGCGGTGACAACCCGGGGAGTTGGCGGGGCGACCCGGTGGGTCTACCGGGTGAGGGAGGTGGCGCGGTGCTCGATGAACGCGACGCGGCCCGCCTCCACCGCGTCGCGCACGCGTCGCTCCCGCGTGCTGAGCTGCGCCGCGCCCGTCTTGACCTCGACGAACACGACGCGCCGTACGTCGCCCTCGCTCAGTCCGTCGAACACGACGAAGTCGATCGGTGACCCGAGGAAGCGCGCGTCCCGTGGATTGAACGGGAAGTCCGGCAGGATCGGCACGAGCTGCTCGACTACCTTGCCGGTTGTCACGGCCTCACTTCGCCGGACCGCGTCCTTGCGCACGGTCCGCGTGTAGCGCGCTTTCCAGAGCTGCGCGTACAGCCAGGCGAACACGAAACCGATCGCGATGCCGGCAACGAGGAGGAGCAGGGGGTTCGTCACGATGCGCCGCCCGCCACGGAAGCGATCAGCGCGTCGCGGAACTTCAGCAGGATCGAGCCGACGAGGTCGCCGTACACGTTCCAGCTGTTGAGCACGCCGATCAGGTCGTAGGCCGGCATCACGAGCAGGTACTGGCCGCCGAAGCCCAGGCCGGCAAAGACCTCCGTGCTGTCCGTGTCCACGCGCCACCACTGGTAGCCGTACATGGGCTCTTCGACGATGCGCGAGGTCGCCTCGCGCGCCCAGCCCTCCGGCAGGATGCGCTGCCCGTCCCAGACGCCGTCGCGCAGGTACAGGTAGCCGATCTTCGCGAGCTGCTCCGCCTCGAGGTACAGACCGCCCTCGGTGTCCGGCAGCCCGGTCGGCGTCCGCTTCCAGTAGTAGTCCGTGATGCCGAGCGGGCCGAACAGTTGTCGTTCCGCCCACTGATCGACGGTCGTGCCGGTCGCCTTCCGGATGATGGCCGACATGAGATGGCTGCCGCCGCTGTTGTACGCCCACTTCTCGCCGGGCGCGGCGTCCATCGGCTCGTCCAGCGTGAACTGCACCCAGTCCTCGCTCGCCTCGAGCCGCGCGGTCGTGTTCGTGCCGTCGAGCGGCCGGTCCTGCTCGTGCCACTCGATGCCGGAACGCATGGTGAGCAGGTCTTCCAACGTCGCCTGGCGGAGCCGCGGATCGATGTGCGAGAGGTCGTAGTCGTCGAAGAACGAGAGGAGCGGCACATCGACGCCGGAGATCAGGCCCTGGTGGATGGCCGCGGCCAGCGCAGTCGCCGTCACGGACTTCGTAACCGACTGTAGCGAGTGGATGTCCCGGCCCTGGTACCACGGGTGCGTGCCCGCGTCGAAGTAGTTGAAGCCGGGCTGGGAGACGAAACCGTCGCACGCACCCTCGCCGCAACCGATGTACGAACGGCGTCCGCGACCGATCTCCGCGTAGTCGCGCGGGTACCGCTCACTCCGCACGAGGTACCCGTTCCGGATCACGACCATCCGGTCGACGTTGCCGTACGTCCCCGCAAGAATGCCGGCGTGCAGCGAGTCGAGCGGGGCCGCGTCCAGCCCCTGTTCCACTGGCGACGAGTGCGCCCAGCCGTCCGTCGGCCAGGGCGGCGGCTGCGCCGGCGGAGATGTCGCCGTGCAACCGGCGATCAGACCCAGAAACAACCAGCCGCTCGATGGCCTCACGATACCTCCTTCGTTCTCGACAGACCGGAGCCGATGGCCCCCCGTCACCCTCGCCATCCTACGCTCCCGGAGCCGTCCACGGAATCGTCCCACGCGCTCCGACCGGCTGGGGCCACCGACCGCCACCACATACGGATTGTCCCGCCAATCCATGGCCTCGCCCGCGATCATTGCCGAACATGGAACCGGGGGGGCCCCCGGGACTCCCACGAATCCGGCGCCCGATTGATCCAGCTTCATACGCCTGCTATTATCTGGCTAGTCTGGCTTGATCAAGACGGGAGGACCGGGCGTGGCGACGTGGAAGCTGGAAGACGCGAAGAACCAGTTCAGCCGGTTGGTGCGGGCGGCGAAGCGACGGCCGCAGGTTGTGACCCGGCACGGCCGGGAGGAGGTGGTGGTGGTATCGATCGAGCGGTACCGGCAGCTGGCGCGAGAGGGGCCGGGGCTGGTGGCGTTCATGCGTGACTCACCGCTGGCGAAGGCGCTCGCACGTGACGACATCTCGCTGACGCGGACGCGCGACCTGCCGCGGGAGATCGATCTTTGAGGTTTCTGCTCGACACAATGGTGGTGTCGGAACCGGCGAAGCCGAAGCCGGACGGCGGGGTGCTTGCCTGGATCGAAGCGCAGGATCCGTGGGACCTCGCGGTGAGCGTGCTGACGCTTGGCGAGATCCAGCGCGGCGTCGAGCGGATGGCGTCCGGTCGTCGGAAGGCGGAGCTCATCGAGTGGCTCGCCACGCAGCTGCCCGGGCAGTTTGCCGAGCGGGTCCTGCCGGTCGACGCGGCGGTGGCGCTCGCGTGGGGGACGCTCACCACGAGCAGCGGGAGGCTGGGCCGCCCGCTGCACGTGGTGGACGGACTGCTGCTCGCGACGGCGCGCGTGCACGACCTCACGCTGGTCACCCGGAACACGAGCGATTTCGCCGAGCGCGGCGTCCCGGTTCTGAACCCGTACGATTGAGCTCCCGATCCGCCCCATGTCGCCCGCCGTTTACCTCCTCGGTATCACCGGCAGCGTGACGTGCGACGGATGCTCCGCGTCGTGCAGGATGCGCTGGTGCGCGGAGACGTACGTCGTGTCGCGCTCGTTGTCGCCGCCGGTGTTCAGGTTGCGGTCGTACTTCGGGAACGCGGCGGACGAGACGACGACTCGGATCCGGTTGCCGGCCGGGATCACGCGGCTGGTGAACCAGACGTCGATGTCGTACCGGTTGATGCTGCCCGGCTCGAGCAGCGTCGGTTTGTCGAAGCCATTCCGGAAGCGGGCGCGCATGATGCCGTCCTGCATGCGCCAGGCCGTGCCGTCCGGGTGCACCTCGAGGATCATGACGTTCCAGTCGGTGTCCTTCGCGTCGGTCGCGGCCCAGATCGTCGCGGTCATCGGTCCCGTGATCTCGACCGGCTCCGTCAGCGGCGCGGTGGTGAAAGCGAGGACGTCGTTCCGCGCGTTTCGACGGGCGTCCTCCCGAAGGACCCCGGACCGCGTTCACGGTGCCGCCGGACCTAATGAACCCGCGACGCCCTAGTACAGCGACGTGGCTTCCACGGTTGCGAGCCCGTTGGGGACACCAGGCCGCCGCGCGGGCGGGTCGTTGATCCGGCCTGTCAGGCTCGTTAATGTCCGGCTGGTCCTGGGCGTGTAGGGAGGACAGCGGAGGCGACGGGGCGGCTCGAGACCGCGAAGAACTCAGCGGCTGATCCGTGCTGTGCGGCGCCAGCGGCAGTCTGCGCCCCGCCCCGGTCGTGCGACGGTTGTGTCCGCAGTTGGGAAAACCGGGAGAGGACCGGGGAAACAGGGAGGGGCAGGTACCCTGCCTGAACGTCGCACGGTAGCCGAGGCCGGAACGGGCCGGGAGGGCGCCTTGAGACTCAGTATCGCGATCGAACTCCGGTCTCGCGTCCGCCGCGTTCTCCGCGATCGACCCGATCCCGCAGGGGAGCGGCCTCGGGAGTGGCCCGAGACGGCTCCGAGTGAGGCACACGGCGTGGTCCCGACGTCGGATCCCGAAGCCCGGTCGGGATTCGCAGGGGGGAATGTATGAGCGGGGACGTCACCGACCACGATTCCGTATCCAGCATCGGGGCGGTCTCGAGGTCGGAGCATCCTCGCGAGCGATACGCGCGGTGGCTCCTGCTCGCTCTCGGGCTGTGCGCCCTGGCAAGCGTGAAGCTGCTATACAACCCCTATCCCATCGGGCGCCACTCGGATGATGGATCACTCTACTTCCAGGTCGCACGTCACATCGCCAACGGAGACGGCTTGAAGACGAGCGTCTCGTTGTACAACGCCGGACTCCGGCCGCTGCCGCACGCGACGCACATCTATCCTCTCTGGCCCCTCGTCCTGGGGTACACGGGACGCGCGATCGGCCTCCTGAGAGCCGCGGTCATCGTCCCGGAGATCCTCTACTTCGTCGCGCTGATTCTCCTCTATTCAGTCGTGAATTCCGTTGCGCGTCCGCTGGGGGATCCCGTCGTGTTCCGCGTCAGAGGGGTCGGGATCGTCGACATCGGACATATCACCGTGGCCGTGTTCGCAATCAACCCGGTCTTCTTCAAGTACACGTCCCTCCCGTTCACAGAGGGATTGGCGTACAGCCTGCTGTTCGCCGCACTGATCGTGATCATCACGGGTGCTGCACGTAGCAGCGGAGTGATCGCACTCTGCGGAGGGGCACTCCTGGGGCTGGCGTTTCTCGCCCGGTCCCGAGATGCTCGGCGCGCTGGTCTCCGTTCCGCTGGTCCTCGCCCTCTGCGCCCGCAGAGGGCCCCGGCTCGCGCTCTTTTTCGTTGTCGGGTCGCTGGGAATCGTGGCTCCGTGGCTCCTTTACATCCGACACCAGTTCGGACCCGCGATGAACGCGAGCATGCTCCTGGACTTCACGAAGTACCAGATGACGCCGGAGCTGGATCCCTTCGAGTGGAAGGTCACTACGCACGGCATCGGCCCCTACCTCGCTGATCGTGTCCTGGGCCTGGCGGTCGCCTTCTGGCGGAACAGCCAATTCTCATACATCGCCTCGTTCGGGGACGTCGCCTATGTCCCCTTCGTCGCGCTCGTTGTCCTGGCGGTGCGGTTCTTCCGCTTGCAGTCAGGTCGAGTATCCGCCTTGCTCTCGTTGCGCACCCGATACATCGCGCCGATCGTGGTGGCGGTGGCCGGGTTGTTTCTCCTCGCACCGATCCACATGGTCCGGGCGAGTCGGTACGGCGGGTGGTTCTTCCAGTTTCGTCAAGGCCTGCCCCTGATCCTCCTGATCGTGGCTGGCCTCGCACTGTTGCTGACGGGGAATCGGTGGCTGCGGATCGCGGCGCTTGTCCTGGTCGCCTCATCGATCGTGCACTCCGTCTCCGCGGACCGCCAGGAATTTCAGCGACACAGCTTGTACGGCGCCCCAAGCATTGCCGAACAGGAGCTGGCGGACTGGATCCACCGCGAAGCGGGGGATGCCCTGTTCGCGACGGTCGGAGCCAATCCGCTGGGAGCGATCACGGAGGGGTGTTTCCACGATGTTCAACCGGATGCATCGCGAGCCCAGAATGCTGGTGTTCTTCGACCTGATCGGCGTGGACTACGTCGTGTCGAGGAAACCGCTCGACGATGCGCCGAACCTGGCGCGGGTGCGGGACCGGCTGACCCTGTACCGTTCGTTCGGGGAGGGCGACGAGCGGCTCGACGTGTGGAGGGTCCTGCAGCGATGACGGATTCACAGACCACCATTGAGAAGCCGATCGGCTCGCTGCGGGAGGAGACGTGGGTCGTCGTCGCGGCGTTCCAGGAGTCGCGCACGGTGGGGGAGACCGTTCGGGGAGTCCGCGAGGCCGGCTGGCGGGTTCTCGTCGTCGACGACGGCTCGGATGACGATACGTCAGGGGCCGCCGCACGGGCGGGGGCGATCGTCCTGCGTCACGTCGTGAACCGGGGGCAGGGGGCGGCCCTCCAGACGGGAATCGACCATGCCGTCCGGCGAGGCGCACGATTTGTGGTCACCTTCGACGCGGACGGACAACACCGCCCCGCGGACATCCAGGATCTTGTCGATGCCGTGGCGGAGGACACGGACGTGGCGCTGGGATCCCGATTCCTCGGCGAGGTCATCGGCGCTTCCCGTTGGAGATACCTGCTCTTGCGCTGCGCGGTCAGCGTGTCGAACCTCCTGAGTGGATTGCGGCTGACGGACGCCCATTGCGGTCTTCGAGCCATGCGCGTCGAGATCGTGCCGATGCTCCGTATCCGCCGCGACCGAATGGCCCATGCCTCGGAACTCCTCCGGCGCATTCATGACGCCGGGCTTCGATACCGTGAGGTCCCGGTCACCGTGCATTACTCAGATTATAGTCGTGCCAAGGGCCAACGCTTCTACGACGTCGTGCGGATCCTGTTCGACTACTTCGTCCGAGGATGAGTCCGGAGAATCTACCTGTGGAGAGCACCGATCATGATCATTCGCGTTGGCCTGCTGCTCGGTCTGGCCGTGACGGCTCTCTACGTCATCCGGCGTCGCCACCGATTCCCCGGTCATTCGATCCTCGTCCTCGCGATTCTCGGCCTCGCGGCGGCCGCCGTTCTCTTTCCTGACATCACGCAGCTTGCTGCCGGCTGGGCGGGCGTGGGGCGCGGCGCGGACCTGGTGAACTACCTCGTCGAATGAGTCTGCTCTTCATCGTCATCCACTACTACACCAAATTCGTCAGGGTGGACGAAGGGCTCACCACGATCATCCGGG